>JAIOYF010000022.1 GCA_021741245.1 Paracoccaceae bacterium | reverse complement strand
GGAGCCTTGATGCTCCAGCACCATCCGAACGGCGCGTGCCCGCATCTCAGGTGAATAACGATTTGATGTCTTACTCTTTTCCATAGCCCTCATCCTTAGTCAGGTTGAAGGTCTCCGGCAAACCCGGGGCGGTTCACTTTCGCCGCAGACGCGCCACTGGAACGCCTACCTCAAAGTGCCGCACAGAACTGACTCCTCTCAAAGACAGCCCCCAAAGGGTCCTTCGGCGCGTATTCTGCATTTCCACGCCATAACATCTTCGCGCTTAGGCAAGCTTGGGGTCCTTTGGTGAGCGAAGATATTTGCATCATCATTCAGTATCTTCCGAACCGAAGACCTCATTGATCGTAATTCGAAAAGGGGCTTGGAGACGTTGCAAACCCTTGCACCCATGATTGCGATATGTCGGCAATTTGCCTTGGGGACAGTTAACCGGGTTCACGGCCAAGCAGCCTTGAAGAACTTGGTGACGGTGTTGCCCTGATCTCTGACGTCGACCCAATGATACTGTGCCAAGTCGACCGCTTTGCCAGTCTGCCAACAATTTGCCAGTCTGCCAACAAAAGGTCTAATGGTCTCACATCCTGCAAGATCACCTTAAAGAGGTGCGGGGCCAATGAAGGCTTGGGCAAAAGAGTCCAGATCCAGATTGCTCTGCCAAATCTTTTTGCCTCTGCAACGAACAATCCCAGCCCCTGACGCGCAGGAACTGGGATTTGCCATCGTTTTGAAAAGATGGTGGGTGACCCTGGAATCGAACCAGGCGTGGGTCTCCCCGGCGGAGTTACAGTCCGCTGCCGCACCTTGCAGCTCGTCACCCGACGGTGTGCGAATACCCAAGGGTCATGGGGGCGTCAAGGGCCGATCGTGTCGAAGAGAGAAAGAGTTTCGGCTTGCGTCTCCCCCCCGCTCCGCCGCATTGTCTTGTGCCAACGACAAGGGAAGCGGCCATGACAAGCGGAACCAAGAAACCGACCTGGGTGATCGACAAAGAGCGCACACGCCGGGCGGAGGCCAAGGAAACCGTATGGCTGTTCGGGCTGCATGCCGTGCGCGATGCTCTGGTCAATCCGGCGCGGGAAAAGCTGCGCCTCGTTTTGACAAAGAATGCCTATGACAAACTGGAGGATGCCGTCACCCTGTCCGGGATCGAGCCGGAGATCACAGATCCGCGCAGCTTTAAGGTGCCCATTGACGAAGGGTCGGTGCATCAAGGGGCCGCTCTGGAGGCGAAGCCGCTGAATTGGGGCAGCTTGGAGGATGTGGCAATCTCTGGCACGGGGGCGCCGCTTGTCGTGCTGCTGGACCGCGTCACAGACCCCCATAACGTGGGGGCTGTCTTGCGCTCGGCCGAGGTGTTCGGGGCACGTGCGGTGATTGCGCCGCGCCACCATTCCGCTCCGGAAACCGGGGCCCTTGCCAAAACGGCAAGCGGCGCGCTGGAGCGCCAGCCTTACTTGCGGGTCACCAATCTTGCCGACACGATGGAGGAGCTGCGCGCCATGGGCTATGTGCTGATCGGGCTGGACGGTGAGGCCGAGATGACGATGGATGAGGCCCTTGCACAGGTCGGCAAACGGGCCGTCGGTCTTGTGATGGGGGCCGAAGGGCCGGGACTGCGCGAAAAAACCCGCGAGACCTGTGACATGATCGCCCGAATTCCTTTTGCCGGCGGATTTGGCAGCCTGAACGTTTCCAACGCCGCCGCGGTTTCGCTTTACGCTGCAAGCCAACGTTTGCATCACGATCCCGCGACATGATCTTAACATCTGGACGTGGATACCTAAATCTTAGGCATAGGGCGCGGGCTCGGAACTCCCGCTGCCTTTATTCACTGTCCCTCGTTCCACAACTGGGCGCCCGGCTTTTGCCTTGGGCGCCTTTTTCTTTGACGTGGTGGTAAAAGATGGATCAAGACGCTCAAATTTCAGAGATTCTGCAAACCTGCAAAACCATTGCCCTTGTCGGCTGGTCACCCAAGCCTGATCGCCCTAGCCACCGCGTCGCGGCCTATTTGGTCAGCAAGGGTTACCGCGTGATCCCGGTAAACCCCGGCCAGGCGGGCCAGACCGCCTTGGGCGAAGTGGTGCTGGCAAAGCTTTCGGATATCGAAGGCCCTGTCGACATGATCGACATCTTTCGCAGATCAGAGGAGGTCGGCCCCGTTGTGGATGAGGCCATGGCGCGGTTTCCTCATCTCAAGGCGATCTGGATGCAATTGGGTGTTGAGGACCAAATGGCTGCGCAGCGTGCCACGATGCGGGGCGTGAGCGTGGTTATGAACCGCTGTCCGGCGATTGAAATTCCACGGCTGGGCCTTTGAGCGCCAAATTTCTTGCAAGAAATTTGCAATTCTTTTCGAAAAGAATTGCGCAGCCCTTACCCACGGTTGGCTTTTTCATCCAGACCTGACGTGCCAGCGCGTCTGTCCAATTCTGCCATCACATCTTCCAAGGTTACGTCACGTGCAGCCAGCATCACCAAAAGGTGGTAGAGCACATCTGCGGCCTCGGACGTCAATTTGGCGCGGTCGCCCTTGACGGCCTCGATAATCGCCTCGACCGCCTCTTCGCCAAATTTCTCGGCGCATTTTTCGGGGCCTTTGGACAACAGCTTGGCGGTCCAGCTGGAGTCCGGGTCCGCGCCTTTGCGGGCCTCTATCGTGGCGGCAAGCCTATCAAGTGCAGTCATGTCAGCCTCACAGGAATTCCGGCAGCGGCCATATGGGCCTTTGCTTGCGCGATCGTAAATTCGCCAAAATGAAAGATCGAGGCGGCAAGAACAGCACTTGCCCCCCCCAAGGTGACGCCTTCGACAAGGTGGTCAAGTGTGCCGACCCCGCCACTTGCGATCACCGGAATGCTGACCGCATCGGCAATGGCGCGGGTCAAGGGCAGGTTATAGCCGCCCTTTGTTCCGTCACGGTCCATGCTGGTCAGCAAGATCTCGCCTGCCCCCTTGGCCGCGACGCATCGGGCAAAGTCGACCGCATCGATCCCGGTTGCTTTGCGCCCGCCATGGGTGAAAATTTCCCATTTGCCCGGCGAAACGGTCTTGGCATCAATGGCGACAACGATGCATTGGCTGCCGAACCGATCCGCCGCCTCGGCCACCACATCGGGGTTGGCCACGGCGGCCGAGTTGAAACTGACCTTATCCGCGCCCGCAAGCAAAAGGGCGCGCACATCCTCGTGGCTGCGCACCCCACCGCCCACGGTCAGCGGCATAAAGCATTGTTCCGCCGTGCGCGTGACCAGATCAAACATGGTCCCGCGGTTTTCATGCGTGGCATGGATATCCAGAAAACACAGCTCATCCGCACCTGCCGCATCATAGGCGCGGGCGGCCTGCACAGGGTCGCCGGCATCACGCAGATCAACAAAGTTTACGCCCTTGACCACTCGGCCATCGGCGACATCAAGACAGGGGATGATGCGGGTTTTGAGCATGGATTTCTCCTCTGCCCATTCCCTAGCGCCTGCGACGGACAGAGGAAAGGGGGCAGTCACCCCTTGCCCGACCCGTTTTGCTCAGGCGTGCAAGCTGCGCAGGGCTGCCGCCAAGTCGATCGCACCATCATAAAGCGCCCGACCCGAGATTGCACCCGCGATGATCCCGGTATCGCGCAGTGCAATCAGATCCTCCATCCGGCTCACCCCACCGCTCGCGATCACGGGGATAGACACCGCCTGCGCAAGTGCGTGCGTAGCCTCGATATTCGGTCCTTGCATCGCACCATCCCGGTCGATGTCGGTGTAGATGATCGCGGCCACACCCGCATCTTCAAAGCTGCGGGCAAGATCGGTGGCCTGAACCGCTGTTTCCTCGGCCCAGCCTTTTGTGGCGACAAAGCCTTTGCGCGCATCAATCCCCACGGCCACCTTGCCCGGAAAGGCGCGGGCGGCGGCGCGCACCAGATCGGGGTCTTCCACCGCAACCGTGCCCAGAATCACCCGCGCCAAGCCTTTTTCCAACCACATCTCAATCGTCGCCATGTCGCGGATGCCACCGCCCAGCTGCGCTGGCACCTTGATCCGGGCCAAGATCGCCTCAACCGCCGCGGCGTTCACAGGCTGGCCGGCGAATGCCCCGTTCAGGTCGACGAGATGCAGCCATTCACAGCCTGCTGCCTCGAATTTCGCGGCCTGCGCTGCTGGATCATCGCCAAAAACGGTCGCTGCCGACATCTCACCGCGCAGAAGGCGCACACATTTTCCGTCTTTGAGGTCAATGGCGGGGTACAAGATCATGCGCATTCTCCGATTTTGGCCCCCTTTGGCACGGACGGGGCGTGATGCCAAGACCTTTGCCACAGCCCTGATACCCAACGTCACTGTTGCGGCGGAAACCGGGCTGGCAGACAATATGAACAGGTTTTTTGGAGGAGGACCCGATGGAACGGTTTCTACATCGTGCAGCACTTGGCTTGGCAATCGTGCTGGTTGCGGGATCAGCCTTGGCTGATCCGGTTTATGGGGTTTGGAAGACAAAGCCCGACGACAATGGCAACTTTGGCCATGTCGATGTAAAGGCCTGCGGGCCCAAGATTTGTGGCACATTGATCAAGGCCTTTGACGGCACAGGCAAAGAGATCAAGTCTGACAATGTGGGCAAGAAGATCGTCTGGGATATGGTTGCCCAAGGCGACGGTGCCTATGGCGAGGGCAAAGTCTGGTCGCCGGACCGTGACAAAACCTATAATTCCAAAATGGTGCTTCAGGGGAATGGCCTTGCAATCTCGGGCTGTGTCTTGGGGTTTTGCCGCGATGGCGGCACTTGGTTCCGCGTGAATTAAGCAAACTTCGGGTCGCAGGTCACGCAGCCTCAGGCTATGAGAGCCAAAAGGGGGCGTATGATGACAGCACGCGATTGGGGTTTGATCGGGGTCCTCTCCTTGCTTTGGGGGGGATCCTTTTTTTGTGTTGAAATCGCAGTACAGGGCTTGCCTGCTTTGGCCATTGTCTGGTTGCGCGTGGCACTGGCGGCGGTTTTCTTGGCGGCGGCCATGACGCTGTTGCGCACGCCCTTTCCAAAGGTCGCCGATTGGCGTGTTTTCGCTGTGATGGGGCTTTTCAACAATGTGCTGCCCTATTCCCTTTTCGTCATCGCTCAGGGCCAGATCACCGGTGGGCTTGCCTCGATCCTGAATGCGACCACGCCCCTGTTTACGGTCATCGTGGCGCATCTGGCGACCAAGGATGAACGGATCACACCGGCCAAGGCGGCAGGGCTGGCGCTTGGGTTTGGCGGGGTCATCGTCATGATGGCCGGGGCCGACATGCAAGGCGAGGTTTTGGCAAAATTGATGTGCCTTGCGGCGGCGCTGTCCTATGGTCTGGCAGGGGTTTGGGGGCGTCGGTTCAAGCGGATGGGAATCGCGCCGCTGACCACGGCCTTCGGGCAGGTTACAGCCTCGGCTGTCATTTTGTTGCCTGTGATGATCTGGTTTGATCGCCCCTGGACCCTGGGCTGGCCGGGGTTTCCCGTTGCGGCGGCGGTCGTGGGTATTGCCAGCCTTTCAACCGCCCTTGCCTATCTGATCTACTTCAAGGTGCTGGCCAGCGCGGGCGCGACAAATCTGTCAATCGTAACCTTTCTGATCCCGGTCAGTGCTGTCGCCCTTGGGGCGGTTTTCTTGGGCGAGCGGCTTTTGCCCCACCATATTGCTGGTTTTGCCCTGATTGCCCTTGGTCTGGCCGCGATTGACGGTCGGCTGTTCAAACAACGGGTCAAAGGTTCGAATATAAAAAGACTCTAGCCGAATCTGGCCCCGGTCACGGCTTCCATTGCAAGAAATTGGCAATAATGCGCAAACCGGTCGCCTGCGATTTTTCGGGGTGGAACTGAGTTCCGACCATGGTATCGCGGCCAATGATCGCCGTGATATCGCCCGCATAATCACAATGGGCCAGACGCTCGGCCGCGTCATCCACTTGAAAGTGGTAGGAGTGTACGAAATAGGCGTGCTCACCCGTTTGCACCCCCGCCAGCACCGGGTGTGCATGATCGATGACCAGATCATTCCACCCCATATGCGGCACCTTCAGCTTGGGGTCTGCTGGCGTGATCTTGACGACCTCACCCGCGACCCAACCAAAACCACGGGTATCTTCATACTCGCGGCCCCATGTCGCCATCATCTGCATGCCAACACAGATGCCCAGAAAGGGTCGTGCCCTTAGTGTGACCGCCTCTTCAATCGCCTCGAACAGCCCGCCATATTCGCCCAAGGCACGGCGGCAGGCTGGAAAGGCCCCGTCGCCTGGCAAAACGATCCGGTCGGCGCGGGACACATCCTCGGGGCGCGACGAGACAAGGATTTCACCCGCGCCACATTCAAGCGCCATGCGTTGAAAGGCCTTTTCCGCGGAATGCAGGTTGCCGCTGTCGTAATCGACAAGGACTGTCAGCGTCATAGCGCGCCCTTGGTTGAGGGCAAAACACCCGCCATGCGCGGGTCATGCTCGACCGCCATGCGCAAAGCCCGCGCCACCGACTTGAACGCCGCCTCGGCGATGTGGTGGCTGTTGATCCCATGCACCAGATCGACATGCAGCGTTATGCCGCCGTGCGTGGCCAGTGCCTGAAAAAACTCTCGCACCAGTTCCGTATCGAACGCGCCGATCTTGGCCGTCGGAAAGGGCAGGTTCCACACAAGGATGGGGCGCGCCGACAGATCAAGGGCGCAGGCCACCTGCGTATCATCCATCGCAAGGTTGAAATGGCCATAGCGGCGGATTCCGGTCTTATCACCCAAAGCCCGCGACAGGGCTTGCCCCAAGGCGATGCCGCAATCTTCAACCGTGTGATGATCGTCGATGTGCAAATCACCCTTTGCCGTCAACGTGATATCAATCAGCGAATGGCGTGCCAGTTGGTCCACCATATGGTCGAAAAAGCCGACACCGGTTTTCACATCATAGCGGCCCGTGCCATCCAGATTGATGGCAACGGAAATCTCCGTCTCGGCCGTTTGGCGGGTGATCTCGGCTTGGCGCATCGTAGTGGCCCCTTTTTGTGGGTTTGTGCGGCGTTATAGGCGCGAGGCGCCCGCTTGGAAAGGGATTGTCGCGGCAAGCGCCAATTGCAAACCCGCAACCGTGGCGATCATGCCCGCGGCCGAGACGGTAAAGGGCAGCCCCAGCCAAAGCGGCACATAGCCTGCCAAAACATAACCAAGAATAGCCGCACTCAGCGCAAAGCCGCAGGAGGCGGCGACCTGGGTCGTCAGCCGACGGGTCAACACGCGTGCCGTGGCCGGAGGGCAGATCAGCATGGCGATGGTCAGGATTGACCCGACCGCTTGAAATGCCGCCACGGCGGCAAGCGCGGTTGCGGCAGTCAGGCCCGCCGTGACCAGATGGGTGGGAACGCCTTGGGTGCGCGCAAATACGGGATCAAAGCTGGTGACCACCAAAGGCCGCCAGCCTACCCAAAGGGCAGTCGCGATGGAAAAGGCGATCAGGGCAAGCCGTGGTAATTCGGGCGGCAGATCCGCCAGCGCGGTCGGGTCTGACAGGCTTTCCAGTCCCGTGGCCGATAGCCAGATCAAACTTTCCAGATTTCCGTAAAGCGCGTGTTCGACATCAAGGTGGATACCAGATGTGCCGCTCACCTCCAGCAAGACCACGCCAAGCGCAAACATGGCGGTAAAAACCACAGCCATTGCCGCCCCCGTATCCATCCGGGCACGGCGACTAACACCCTCGATCAGCAGCGCGGATAGTCCGGCTGTCGCCAAGGCCCCCGCCCCCATCACCCAGCCTGACGCCGATCCAGTGATCAGAAAGGCACAGACGATGCCGGGCAGAACAACATGGCTTATCGCGTCGCCCAACATGGACCGGCGCGACAACAGCAAGAAGTTTCCGGGCAAGGCACAGGCAAGGGCCGCAAGACAGGCAATCAAGATCGGCGGCAGCGAAAGGGCAAGAAACTCAGCCATGACGTGGCCTGAGCAAAAGGGAGGCCGCAAAAATCGCCGTTGCCAGCAAGACGATCACCGGCCCTGTCGGCAAATCCGGCACCGCAGCGGAGATTGCCGCCCCCACATACCCACAGCCCGCCCCGATCCCGGCGGCCACTGTGGCCATCCCCGTCACCGTATGCGTCCACAACCGGGCCGTGACCGCTGGCGTCACGATCAAGGCGACGATCAGGATCAACCCCGTCACATTCAGCCCCACAAGCACTACCCCCAGCACAAGGGCCAGAAGGATCAGGTCAAGGCGCTGTGGGTTCAGCCCAGACAAGCGCGCATGCATCGGATCAAAGGCCACCATCGCCAAGGGGCGGCGCAGCACCCAAAGCGCAGCCACGATCAGCGCCCCGCCCGATGCGATCACTACGGCATCGGCCCGCAACATCCCAGCGGTGGAACCAAGCAAGACCGTCTCCAGCCCCGCCGGGCGGCCCACGCCGAGGCCCTGAATAACCGTCAGCAGCACGATCCCAAAACCGTAGAACGAGGATAAGACCGCACCCGTCGCCGCGTCCTCGGGCAATCTTTTGCTCAGTCGCTGCACAGACCAAAGGCCAAGACCTGCCGTCACCGCCGCCCCCAGCATCAGGCCGGGCAAAAAGCGCCCATCCCCGCCAAGGGCCACCGCAATCAGGAAAGCCAGTCCAATTCCCGGCAACGTCGCATGGGCCATCGCGTCTGACATCAACGCCCGTCGGCGCAGGATCAGGAATGTCCCAGCCCCCCCTGCAGCCGCCCCCAAAAGGGCTGCACCGATGCTGACAAGGGCGGCATTATAGCCCGCCTGCAACAAAAGAGCGGCCAGCATCAGGCAGATGCCGCCATCATCATCGTGCCGCCATAGGTTTGCCCAATGATTTGGGGCGTAAAGGTTGTGGCAACTGGCCCTTCGGCGACGGTGCGGCGGTTCAGCATCAAGACATGGTCAAAATAGGCGGCAACGGTCGACAGGTCGTGATGCACGGCAATGATGGTCGCGCCCTCATCCCGCAAGGATTTCAAGACGGAAATCAGCGCCGCCTCGGTTGCCACATCGACACCAGCAAAGGGTTCATCCAGCACATAAAGCTCGGCCTTCTGGGCCAAGGCGCGGGCCAGAAACACGCGTTGTTGTTGCCCGCCCGACAGCGCGCCGATCTGGCGGGCGGCGAAGGCCTCCATCCCGACGCGCTCAAGACACGTCTGCGCATGCTGGCGCAATTCGGGCGTCACGCGGCCAAGCAGCCCGGTTTGGCGGTAGGCCCCCATCAAGACAACATCGATAACCCGCACCGGAAAGCCCCAGTCCACCGCCGCGCGTTGCGGAACGTAAGCTATTCGGTGCATCCCCTCGGCCACAGGCCTGCCAAAAACAAGGGCCGTGCCCGACGAAGGCTCCAACCCCAAGACCGCCTTCAAAAGCGTTGATTTGCCCGCACCATTGGGACCTATGATCGCCGTCATTGACCCGCGCGGAATTCTGGCCGTCACGCCATCGAGTGCCGTTGACCCATCATAGCGGACGCTCAGATCCGAAATGAAAACGGCCCCGTCTGATGGCGGTGAGATTGGGGACATCAGCCCGCCAAACCAAGTTTGCCAACCGCACCACGCTCGGGTGCTCGCCCACCAAGGGCGCGGGCTATGGTTGTGACATTATGGTCGAACATCCCAAGATAGCTGCCTTCATAGCTGCCATCGGGACCCATCGCATCGGAAAACAACTCCCCCCCGATCTGAACGCTATGGCCCTGCGCCGCAGCCCCCTCGATCAGCGCGCGGATGGAACGGTCCGAGACAGAGCTTTCGACAAAAACCGCCGGGATCTTTCGATCAACCAACAGGTTCACCAAATCTGAAATGCGCGACACACCAGCCTCGGAGTCGGTTGATATGCCCTGAATGCCCTGCACCTCAATGTCATAGGCCCGGCCAAAATACGAAAACGCGTCATGGGCCGTTACCAAAACACGCTTTTCAGCCGGTATCGTTGCAAGGATCGTGGCGGCGTAATCGCCCAGAACGGCAATCTCTTGGCGAAACACCGTTCCTTGCGCCGGGGCTAGTTCAGCAAAGGGGGCAACTGCCGCCTCAACAGCCTTGGTCACCTCGGACCATAGCGCGGGATCGAACCACACATGGGGGTCTGGCCGATCCGGGTAAGCGGGATTGGCCAGCAAGAGCGTCCCGTCCAGAGATTCGGCGACAGCGACAACCGGCTTTCGTTTGGCCAGATCGGTCATCAGTCGTTCCATCTGCGCCTCAAGATTAAGGCCATGCCACAGCACCAAATCCGCGCGCGACAGGGCAAGGATATCGTTGCGTGTCGCGCGGTGACCATGAGGGTCAAGCCCCGGCCCCATCAGTGCTGTTACTGGCAGGCCAGAGATGCGCCGTGCTGCATCAGCGATCATCCCGGTCGTGGCGACCAGCTTTGGCGTATTGGCGGCGACACCCCGTCCCACCATCGCAAAGGGCAGCGTTGAGGCGCCCATCAGCCCAAGCAAGGATCGTCGCGTCAGCATTGCGGTTGCCACCTGTGATCACGTCCTGTGTCCTTTCTTAAGTATGCGATTGGTTCTCAATGTCAATGATACTGAGAACCATTCGCAATTAATTGATGCGCGCGCAGAGGCCCAAAGAGCGGCCCTGCGATCATGGCATCAGAATGGCTTTGCGTTCAAAGTCAGCACGATCCTCGGTGCCATCATCATAAACCACAACCACGCTGACCGTGTTGGTCATACCTTGCGGGATCACGATATAGGGCAAGTGATCCTCCAGCTTTAGGACATTGGGCTGGGCGGTCCCCTCATAACAAGGTTCCATCTCCCACACCCGCGTGGCGGCAGTAGAATTTACGGAAAACCGCACCTGCGCCAATCCGCACCTCCAGCTTTCCAGATGCGTGAAGTACAACAGGTCATTGCCGTCATAATCCCGCAGGGCAACCCAGTTTGTCTTGGTGGCTTGCAAAATCGGCTTCACCTCAGCCGCCGTGGTGAATCCTTGGGCGAGCGCGGCACTCGCAAGCGGGAACACAATGGCCGCAAGTTTGATTTTCATGCGCGACGTCCTTTGAATGAAGAAAAAAACGCGTTAAGAATTCTGAAGACCAAAGAAAAAGCAGCCCCAGCATGCCCGAGCAAACGCCCCAACGGCAAGTCTTCAATATCGTTGCCATTGGCCAAAAGGGGCGGCTTCAGTACGAGGCGATTTTGCTGGCAGCCTCCTTGCGCGCAACCAACCCCGATTTCGCGGGCAGATTGCTGATCGCAGAACCCCAACCCGGCCCCCTTTGGCGCGGAAACCCGCAGATGGACAGCGCCGCGCGGGATCTTCTGGGCGAATTGGGGGCCGAGGTTATCCCCTTTGACAACAAGGTTTTCGGCGTTGAGTACCCCTATGGCAACAAGATCGAGGCGCTGACTGCGCTGCCCGATGAGCCGTTCTTGTTTCTGGATACAGACACGCTGATCCTTGACGATTTTGCCAGCGTCGGGTTCGACTTCGGTTGCCCCTCGGCCAGCATGCGGCGTGAAGGAACCTGGCCGCAGATCGAACTTTACGGCCCCGGCTACGCCGAGATCTGGAAATCATTGTATGACCGTTTCGGTCTTGATTTCGAAAGCAGCCTCGACCTTGGCCAGCCTGACGAATATTGGCAGCGCTACCTTTATTTCAACGCGGGATGGTTCTTTTTCGAAAGCCCCCTCCGATTTGGCACGCGGTTCCTCAGCTATGCGCGGTCCATTGCGACAGACCGGCCACCGGAACTGGCGCTGCAAGAACTTAACCCCTGGCTTGATCAGGTCGCCCTGCCCTTGGTCATTCATTCCTTTGGCGGGGGGCGACCGGGGCCTGATCTGGCGGGCCTTGACGGCACGGTCACTTGCCATTGGCGCACGCTGCCCCTGCTTTATGCGCGTGAAAGTGACCGTGTGGTTGAGGTTTTGGAAGCGGCCGCCACGGCGCAGCCGCAAAGGAAGGTGTTGCGTGACTACCAGCCGATCAAGACGCTGATCTATCAAAATCAGGGTCGTCGCGCGCGCGGTCTGTTTGATCGTGATGATCTCCCCCGACGTGAGCAGGTGATCCGCAATACGCTCAAGCGCGAGGGGCTTTGGCTGCGCTAGCCGCGCAAGACCGGCCAAAGCGAGGCGACCAGAAGGATCGCCATTCCCACATTGAACATCCTCAATCTGCGACGGGTGGTCAGCCAGCGGCGCACGGCTTGCCCTGCGACCGCCCAGACCGAGACTGAAGGCAGATTGACCGCCGCAAACACCAAAGCGATCTGTGCCATGGCAAGAGAGGTGTCTTCCGGCGCATAGACGGTCACCGCCGTCAACGCCATTGCCCAAGCCTTTGGATTGACCCATTGAAATGCCGCCGCTTGGGCGAAACTAAACGGGGCCCCCGAAGGTGCCCCTTCCACGGGCGGGGCAGCATTGGCAATCTTCCACGCCAACCAAAGCATGTACAAAGTCGCCGCCACTTTCAGCAGCAGGTCCGCCTGAGGATAGGTATGGAATACCTGAGCGAGCCCCACCCCCACAAGAAACACCATGAAGGCGTGACCAAGACTGATGCCAAGCATATGCGGGATCGTGCGGCGAACCCCAAAGTTAGCGCCCGAGGCAAGCAGCATCATGTTGTTTGGGCCCGGCGTGATCGATGTCGAGAGGGCAAACACGATCAGGGCGCTTAGAATGTCATATGTCATGCGCAATTATTGCCAAAATTTTGTGATATTAATTGCATACTGATCCCGTTTGCTTCATTTTTCGCAATTAATGATGAAGATTGACGACATAAACCACCGAATATTGCGCGAGCTTTCGCGTGATGGCCGCCAGTCGAACCTTGATCTGGCGGAAAAGGTTGGTTTGTCCCCCTCCGCCTGCCTGCGCCGGGTGCAGGAACTGGAGCGTTCGGGGGTGATAAAGGGCTACCGTGCCGTTCTTGATCCGGCCCTGCTGGGCATTGGATTTATCGCCTATGTGACTGTCGGACTGAACTCCCACACCAAGCCCTCGCAAGAAGCATTCGAGCGGGCCATTTCGCGGGCGAGCCAAGTGACGGAGTGTCACAACATCACCGGAACTGTTGAATATCTGTTGCGGGTCGAGGTGGCGGACCTTGTTTCCTACAAACATTGGCACACAGATGTGCTTGGCGTTTTGCCACAGGTGCAATCCATTACGACCTTTGTCGTCATGGACAGCCCGAAAGATCTGCGCGCCTGAGGGTCATAGAAAGGCAAGGCTTTCTTCCAGATGCGTCAGTGCCAAGGCTTTCGCCCGATCTGGCGTCAGCCCCACAGGATCAACCGCACGGCGCAGCCAAAGCCCGTCAATCAAGGCAGCAAGGCTTTCTGCCACAGGCCGCGCCTCTGTCGCGCCAACCAAGGGGCGAAGATAGGCCTGAAGATTGCTGCGAAGCCGCCTTGCGATCAGTCTGCGGTAGCGGTCCACACCATTGCCCGCCGCGCATTTTGCAATCACGGAAAGCCAAGCCCGCGCATATTCCGGGGTGAACAGTTCCGGCCGAAAACACAAGGCAATCTGCGCATTGACCTTTTCCCGCGCTGTTGTCTGCGCCACTATGGAGGCCTGCGCCTCACGCCCTAAAACCCGCAAGACATCGCGCAACACCCGGTCCAGCAGGGCCTCTTTGGAAAGGTAGTAATGCAGCACGGTGCCCTTTGAGGTTCCAGCCGTTTTTGCCACCCGCTCCAACGTCATCCGATCTGCGCCCGAGGTCAAAAACACCTCCAGTGCGGCAAGGGCAAGTTCTTCGCGGCGAACATCTGAAATGGGTCGCAGGGGCATTGGCACCTCATCACTAGGAACGAGTAGTGCCATATAAACAGTCAACATCCAACCCATACGGTCGGATGATTGACTCATAGGTCAGTTTCTTGAAATCCAAAATATTGTCCAAACAGTATGTATTCTGACCCGCAGGTCAAAATTGTGACCATCGCTTCAAGACGACTCCACCATCACCCCGTTTTCAGGCCAATCCTGTTGCCGCGCGATGGAATTCCACATAGGGTCTGCGCGACATTTCCGAGGGAGGACCACATGACCGATACATCCAGCTACGGCTTTGACACGCTTGCCATTCACGCCGGGGCCGAGCCAGACCCGGCCACGGGCGCACGCCAGATCCCGATTTACCAAACCACCGCCTATGTGTTCCGCGATGCAGATCACGCGGCCAAACTGTTCAACCTGCAAGAGGTTGGATACATCTATTCCCGCCTGACCAACCCCACCGTTTCGGCGCTTGCAAACCGGGTTTGCGCGTTGGAGGGCGGTGCCGGTGCCGTTTGCTGCTCATCCGGCCATGCCGCCCAGATCATGGCGCTGTTCCCACTGATGGGACCGGGCAAGAACATCATCGCCAGCACGCGGCTTTACGGCGGAACGATGACCCAGTTCAGCCAAACCATCAAACGCTTTGGCTGGTCGGCCAGATTCGTCGATTTCGATGATCTGGCAGCCCTGGAAGCCGCCGTCGATGAAGACACCCGCGCGATTTTCTGCGAATCCATCGCCAATCCGGGCGGCTACATCACCGATCTGGACGCCGTGTCAGTGGTCGCCAACAAGGTCGGCCTGCCGTTGATCGTGGATAACACGTCGGCCAGCCCTTATCTGTGCCGCCCGATAGAACACGGCGCGACCTTGGTTGTTCACTCGGCCACCAAATACCTGACGGGCAATGGCACCGTGACGGGGGGCGTTGTGGTTGACTCGGGCAAGTTCGACTGGTCCGCCAGCGGAAAATTTCCTTCCCTCTCGGAACCTGAACCAGCCTATCACGGCCTTGCCTTCCATCCGGCCTTGGGTGCGATGGCCTTTACCTTCCACTCCATCGCGATTGGCCTACGCGATCTGGGTATGACGATGAACCCACAGGGCGCCCATTACACCTTGATGGGGATCGAGACGTTGAGCCTGCGCATGCAGCGCCATGTCGAGAATGCCAAAGCCGTCGCCAAATGGCTGGAGGCCGATCCGCGCGTTGATTTCGTGACCTATGCCGGCCTCGAATCAAGCCCCTATTATGACCGCATCAGCCGGATTTGCCCCAAGGGCGCGGGGGCCTTGTTTACCTTTGGCGTGAAAGGCGGCTATGAGTCTTGCGTCAAATTGATCGACAACCTGAAGCTTTTCAGCCACGTGGCGAACCTTGGCGACACCCGCTCGTTGATCATTCACTCGGCCTCAACAACCCATCGGCAGTTGACCGAAGACCAGCAGATCAAGGCAGGGGCCGCGCCCAATGTTGTGCGGGTTTCGATCGGCATCGAAGATGTCGCCGACATCATCGCAGATCTGGATCAGGGGCTGGCACTCGCCCACGCCTGAGGCGTCCACCGAATCTGACGAACGGGGGCGGGCATCCGCCCCCGTTTTTCTCTCTGGCAAGGCCAGGGTTGCTGGGGCCTATTGCACGATTTCGAAGACGATGGTGACGTTGGCGTTGGCGGCAACTTCGCCGCCTTCTACCGGCACGGGCGCGGAATCTGCCACGGCCCGGAACATTGGCCCTGCTGGCTGAACAAAGCCGCCCGCTTCAGAAATTGACACGATCCGCCCAAGCTGGACGCCTGCGGCTTCGACCAAAAGTGTAGCTTTGGCCCGTGCATCTTGCACCGCCAAAACACGGGCCGCATCGGTGGAGGGGCGTGGGTCCGACATCGCAAATGTCAATCCGTTCAAAGAGTTGGCCCCATCCGAGATGGCCGCATCCAAAACGGCGCCAAGGGTTTCCAGCGCGCGGATGCGCACCGTCAGCTGGTTGGTGGCGGTGTAGCCCGCAATTCTGGGCTGCCCACCAGTGCTGCTGTCATACCCCGCCCAATTCGGGTTCAGCGACAGGTTCGACGTCTGCAGATCGCGCGCGTCGATACCGGCGGCCTTGAGACGCTCCAGCACCGATGCAAGACTTGCCGAATTTTGCGCCATGGCGTCCTTGGCTGTCTTGGCCTCGGTGGTGACGCCAATTGACAAGATGGCCATGTCGGGTGCGCCGTGCACCACCCCTTCGCCTGTGACGGTGATCATGGCCGACTGAACGGGGCCACCAACCGTTGGGGCGGTTTGTGCCAGACTTGGAACCGTGGTGGCAAAGGCACAGGCCGAACAGATCAACAAAGCTTTTAAAACGCGCATCTCATAACCTCCTGAGGGTTGTATGGGCAAAGTTCTGGTGTTCTGACGCGGCCGACAAGCGGTTCCTTGGCGATAGGCGGGCTTTTTCTTTCATTCGGCAAAAAGCTGCTGTAGTTAGGGAAAGCCTGCGCGGGGCGGTTTCCGCGTGTAGTGTCCTCATGCTAGACGCCGGATATGAAACCGAGTTTTGCCCTTAACCTGACCGAAGAAGGCGTAACACTTCTGCACCGTACGGCGCGGGGTTGGCTCGACGTGGGCCAAGTCGCGTTTGATGATGCCGATTTGCCCGCCGCCCTGGATTACCTCCGCTCGACGGCTCTTGGGCTATCGCCCAAGGACATCACGACAAAGCTGGTGATCCCCAACTCCCAAATCCTGTATCTGGAGGTGACTGCCCCCGGACCGGACAAGCCCAGCAAAGAGGCCCAGATCGCGGCGGCACTAGAGGGGCGAACGCCCTATGCCGTGAGCGACTTGGCCTATGATTGGTCTGGCGAGGGATCTGCGGTCATGGTGGCCGTGGTGGCAAAGGATACTTTGGCCGAGGCTGAGGCTTTTGCGACAGAGCACAGGTTCAATCCGCTGTCCTTTTGCGCAATCCCGCCCGACGGATTTGCGCGGGAGCCATTCTTCGGAACGTCGAAAGTTTCGGCAACCCTGCTGTCCAAAGGCAAAAAGGTTGAACCCGATTCTGATCCGATCGTGATCATCACGCGAGAGATGCCGAAGGCGGACACCACCATGGAGCGCCCTGCGCCTGCGGACGTCGTCGATGAGGTTGCGCAACCGGACCCGCCTGCGGCCACGGTTGCCGAAGTGACACCGGAAACTTCGCAAGACCTCTCCGAACCTGTAGTTCCGCCCACCAACGCGGCAGATGTGGCAAAGCCTTCGGAGCCTGTTGTCGAAACGGAAGCGGCTCCAGAAGCTGTGCCTTCGTTGGTGCCGCCAAAGAGTGAAGCGCCAGAACTGCCGGTGGCCGATCCCCTTCCCGAGACAGCCAGTAGCGCAGCGCAAGATGCACCAGAGGCTGCCAAGCCACCTGCCCCCGATTTCGTCGCGCAAAGTGGCTTTGCCCCGCCTGCCCGCGCCGAAGAGCCTGCATTTTCAGAACCAGACCCGCTGCCTGCGCCGGCTGTCGCGGTTCCTGACCCGGCCCCAAGCGAGGCGCAGGTCAAACAGCCTGACAGCGTGATTGCGCCCGACACGGACGAAGCCCCTATGGCGGTGGACGTCCCCGTTGAAGAGCCACCGCCAGCGCGCAAACCTTCGGTGTTGACGGCCGAGCTGGATGATATTCCGCCCGCCCCGGCCGCAGCGACCATGATGGCCTTTGCCAGCCGCCGCGCGGCCGAAGCGGAACAATCGGGCAAAAAGGGCGATCCCGTGTCAAGGGTTGTGCCGCTGCCGTCCTTGGGTGGTGCCACTTCGTCGACGACGGTGCCAAGACCAGCCATGGCAAAACCGATTACAGAACGCCCGACGCCCGTTGCTCGGCCCACCCCAAAGTTCAGCTATGACGATCCCGTCCCGCCACCACCACGTCTACCGGGGGACCCACCGGCGGCATCCGTCGGGGTGATGGGCAAAGCTGGCAAGGGGCTGCGTAGCCTCAGCACGCTTGTCAGCGCGCCCGATATGTCTGGTGTGCGCAAAAAGAATCCTCCGCCAACCCCGGCTCAGGCGGCGGCAGTTTCGCCCGCCGCAACGGCCGCCACTCTGACCGCGACAAACCCGAAAGTGACGCGGCTTGCGGATGTGGAACGGCCTGCCGGCAAGGCGAAACCTAAGCTTGTCGAACCAGACGCTTTGGCACGGGGCCTTGGGGCGCGGGGTGTGCAACAACGCGGAAAACCACGTTTTCTTGGCCTGATCATGACAGGGATCTTGCTTCTGATGCTGGCCATCGTGGCCGCGTGGTCCTCGTTCTTTCTGACGCAAAACGACCCGCAAGTGTTGGACGACACAACGGTCGCCTCTGCCACGTTGGATGCAACATCGGCAACGGATGATATTCCGGCCCCCAATGATGAGATGTTGGCGGATCTTGAAGATCAAGGCGATCTGGGACCCGACGTCGTTGCCCCCGAGGCGGTGGATACGGCCCTGATCGCAGCCCCCGAGGCCGTGCAACCGGCATTGCCCCAGGCAGAAGCGGTTGCCGCCGAGGAGCCCGCGGCAGAGCCTACAGTGGCAGAGGAGCCCGCAGTCGAGGTTGTTGACGCTGTCGCGCCAGAACCCACGCCCGAACCGGCCCCGGGCCCCGCACCGCAAACCGGGGTTGAGCCTCAGGTGGCTGAGGCCGCCCAACCCAATGTCGACGGGCAGGACGAGATTTTCTTGGCCGGAATGGATGCCCCGCCCTCGTTCAGTGATCCGTTGGTGCTGACAGCGCCTGCCGCGGTGGGGGATGTATTGCCCGGCCCGCAGATGCCGCCGCCGCCGTTTGGCACAGTCTATCAGTTTGACGAAAACGGGATGATCTTGCCAACAGCCGAAGGGATCACGACCCCAGAAGGCGTTTTGTTGATCGCGGGCAAGCCGCCACTGGTTCCACCACCGCGCCCGGCATCGGTTTCAGCGGCGGCAAATGCCGTAGAACCCGAGGCGGCAGTGGCGGCAGCTGTGGCGACGACACCCGCAGCCGAGACAGCATTGACGCCAGAGCAAACATTTGCGGCCGACCCAGCCCTGAGCACGGCGCGGCCACGTGTCCGCCCGGCGGGTCTTGCACCGGGTGCCCCCGCTGGGGGCGAGGATGATGCCTCGCTCGCCCCCGCCGAGGGCAGCCGATTTGCCAGCCTGCGGCCACGTCTTCGCCCACAGGCAATTCTTGCCGCTGGTGAATCGGCACGACGGGAATCAGAAGCCGCGTCCCTGGCCCTTCAGGCGGCAGCCACTGCCGCAGCCCAAGCCGTTGTCGCGGATCAGGCGCAATTGGCCAGCCTCAGCCCCACGGCGGTTACAGTCTCACGCGTGCCAGCCCCCCGGCCAAGGGACATGAGCAAAGCTGTTGCTGTCGCCGTGGCTGCGGCAACCCAGCAAAGCGCGCCACGCCAGACGGAACAGGCGAACGCGGAACCGGCCCATGAAGAGGCAGACAGTGAACCAGAAGTGGTCGCCTCCGCCGCGCCGCGCATCCCGACCCGTGCCAATGTGGCAAAACAGGCGACATTCGTGAACGCCATAAACCTTTCCAAAACCAACTTGATCGGCGTCTATGGCTCTCAGTCAAAGCGCTATGCCTTGGTTCGGCAATCCAACGGTCGCTACAAGAAAGTAAAGGTCGGCGACACCGTGGATGGCGGCAAGGTTCAGGCCATCACAAGCAATGAGGTTCGCTATCAAAAGGGCGGCCGCCTGCTTAGTCTGACGATGCCGAAAACCTGACCCCTCTCAACAGTCTTGCAGTGGACACCTGCTTGGGCGGGCCATAGGATTGCTGTGAAGCATCGGGATTGGATGCATGGAAAGCATACTTCTTCAGGCCAGCATTTACCTTGGCGCCGCCGTTTTGGTGGTTCCCCTCAGCGTGCGTATCGGGCTGGGATCTGTGCTGGGTTATCTTGCGGCCGGAATATTGGTCGGTCCGGTTCTTGGCCTTGCAGGGGCGGAAACCTCTGACCTTCAGCATTTTGCGGAATTCGGCGTTGTCTTGATGCTGTTTCTGATCGGTTTGGAACTGGAGCCACGCACGCTTTGGGATATGCGCCAAAGGCTTTTGGGCTTGGGTGGTTCGCAGGTGGTGCTGACAACGATTGCGATTGCCTTTGCGCTTTGGGGCCTTGGTCTGACGTGGCAAGTTGCCGTCACGCTGGGGTTGATCCTGTCCCTATCCTCCACCGCTATCGTCCTGCAGACCCTGACCGAAAAGAATCTGATGCGCACACCGGGCGGGCGGGGAACCTTTGCGGTCTTGCTGACCCAAGATATCGCGGTCGTCCCGATGCTGGCCCTGATCCCCCTGTTGATGCTGCCGGGGGCCGAAGGGCTGACATCGGATACGTTCGGGATATCAAACCCCGGTGTGACAGCGGCGGATAAGGCAGGGGCGGCAGAGCCGCTGATGACCTTGGTCGAAAGCCTGCCCGGCTGGGCCACCACGGCGCTGACCTTGGCAATTGTCGCCGCCATCGTTCTGGGCGGACATTTTCTGACCCGCCCTATCTTTCGCTTCGTGCATGCCTCGCGCCTGCCCGAGATGTCGACGTTCATTTCCTTGCTTGTGGTGTTGGGCATCGCCTTTTTGATGATGCTGGTCGGTCTGTCGCCCGCGCTTGGAACCTTTGTCGCGGGCGTTGTTCTGGCCAACTCTGAGTTCCGGCACCAGTTGGAGGCGGATATCAAGCCCTTCAAGGGCCTGCTTCTGGGCCTTTTCTTCATGACCGTGGGCGTCGGCATCGACACCCGTATTCTGACTGTGCAACCCTTTACCGTTGTTGCCCTGACGCTGGGGCTGATCGCCATCAAGGCGGTGATCTTGCTGGTGCTGACGATCCCTTTCAAATTGCGCGGTCATGATCGGTTCCTGTTCACCCTCGGCTTGGCGCAAGCTGGCGAATTTGGCTTTTTGTTGGTCAGCTTTGCCCGGCAACAGGGTATCTTGTCCCTGCCACAGGGGCGCCTGACCCTTTTGGTCATCTCGCTTTCCATGTTGCTGACACCGCTTTTGTTCATCTTGGTTGAGAAACTCGCCACCCGGATCAAGGGCGATGACTTGCCTGCAGATGAGATCAACGAAAAGGGCCGTGTCATCATCGCGGGGATCGGGCGTTTCGGGCAGGTGGTTCATCGGTTGGTGCGCATGTCTGGCCTTTCAACGGTCGTTCTGGACGCGGATATGAAGACGATTGAGACGATGCGCCGCTTTGGCGTAAAGGGCTTTTTCGGCGATCCAACCCGCCCCGAGTTGCTTGAAGCGGCAGGGTTGGCAGAGGCCTCGGTGTTGGTGGTCGCCGTAGACAGCCCCGAAAGTGCATTGCGCATCGTCGCCCATGCCCGGTCCGCGCGGCCCGATATCCATATCGTGGCACGCGCCCGCGACCGGGTGCATGTCTATGAGCTTTATCAAGCTGGCGCCAATGACATCGTACGCGAAACCTTTGACAGTTCCGTTCGGGCGGGTCGCTATGTGCTGGAAAACATGGGCTTTACGGATTACGAGGCCGCACGGATGAGTCAGACCTATTTCAAGGTGGATCGCGGCGCCATGCGGGATCTGGCCTCGCTTTGGAACCCTGGCCAACCGGTTCACCTGAACGATGCCTATATCGCCCGTGCCCGCCAATTGGATGCGGATCTGGAACTTGCACTTGTGGCGGAACTCGATGGCGCACGCGCGAATGACAAAGCCGCAGAATAGGGGCTAAAACGGATCACCCATCGCTGACCCCCGCCTCGGCAAAGGTTGCCATCCCGTTGTGGCAAGCGACGGCCCCCTGAACCACGCCGATCGCCAAGGCCGCGCCCGAGCCTTCGCCAAGCCGCAGGCCAAGGTTCAAGAGCGGCTCTTTGTTGAGGGCGGCCAGAAGTCGGGGGTGGGCCCCCTCAGCGCTGACATGGCCCGCAAGGCAGTGATCCAAAGCCCCCTCGACACAGCGGGCCAGAACAAGGGCCGATGCACAGCAGATAAAGCCATCCAGAATGACCGGAACCCGCGCATGGCGGGCGCAGGCGATCGCACCGGCCATTGCCGCCATTTCCCGCCCACCAAGGCAACGCAAGGCCTCCATCGGATCGGAAAGGGCAACCCCATGCCGGGCAAGACCCTCAGCGACAACTGCGGCTTTCCGGTGAAGTCCCGCGTCATCGACCCCGGTGCCTCGCCCCACCCATTCGGACACCATCCCGCCCAGCAAGGCAGCAGATAGCGCCGCTGCGGCAGTGGTATTGCCAATCCCCATCTCGCCCACGACCAAAAGATCGGCCCCGGTGTCCACGGCCTCCCACCCCGTTGCCAAGGCACGGACCAGATCAGCCTCTGTCATGGCAGACCCTTGGGTGAAATCGGCGGTTGGACGATCCAGCTCCAGCGATTTTATGACCAGATCGGCACCATATGTGCGGGCAAGCTGGTTGATCGCCGCCCCCCCTGCTTGAAAATTGGCAACCATCTGCACGGTGACTTCGGCGGGAAAAGCCGAAACGCCACGGGCAGCGATGCCATGGTTTCCGGCAAAGATCACGATCTGCGGTTTGTCTGCCTGTGGCTTTTCGCGGCCCTGCCAACCCGCCATCCAGATCGAAACTTCCTCCAGCCGCCCCAAGGCACCGGGGGGTTTGGTCAACTGGCTGTTGCGCCCGCCTGCCGCCACGCGGGCCGCCACATCTGCGTCTGGCATCTGCGTCAACAGGTCACGAAACTGCGCAAGTGTTTGAAACGGGGCGGACATCGCATATCCTTCGATTGCAAGGCTACGCCCCCTTGGCTACAGACAGTTTTACGCCAAAGCCAGACCGGAAAGGACCGCTTCATGCCCGAACGCGACACGGCGACAAAGGGGCAAGGCACGCAAGGTTGGTTTGGTTTTTTGTTCAATGACATCTGCTCGGCCTTTGGCTTGCTGACCCGACTGCCCGCCCCGCAGGCCAGTGTGCACCGGCCAGATGCCGCTTGGTGCTGGCCCTTGGTTGGGTTGGTTACAGGGGCCATTGCAGCGTTCACAGGATGGGTTGCGCAATCAATTGGGCTTCCGCAGGGCGTTGCCGCAGCCTCGGTTCTTGTTGCATCCGCCCTCTGCACAGGGGCCCTGCACGAAGACGGTCTGGCCGACAGCGCGGATGGGTTGTTCGGCGGGTGGACGAAAGACCGTCGGTTGGAGATCATGAAAGACAGCCACATCGGCACCTATGGAACCCTTGCCCTGTTGCTGACCGGGCTTGCGAAATGGTCGGCGATTTCAGGCCTTTTGGCGACGGGCAGTTATGGGGCGCTGATCGCCGCTGCGGTTATGAGCCGTGCACCGATGGCTGTGATCATGGCAATGCTGCCAAACGTACGTGGAGAGGGGCTTTCACAAAGCGTGGGGCGCCCGTCAATGCGGGCCGCCCTTGGTGCGGTTCTGCTGGCGGTTGCCTTGTGTCTTCCGTTTGGATCGATGACGATCCTGATGATTATCGCAGGCGGGCTTGCAGCCGTATTGGTGGCCCTGATCGCGCGAGTGCGGATCGGTGGTCAGACAGGTGATGTCTTGGGGGCCGCGCAACAGTTGGCAGAACTCGCCGCAGTTTGCGTCGCAATTGCCTATCTGGCATGAAAAAGGGCGGCCCCGGGGGACCGCCCTGTCATTCGGATCGTTCGTGATCAGGCCGCGCGGCCCACCAGAACGTCATCAACTTTCTTGGCAGCGGCGCCCGCGTCCACACCGGACACGGCGGCAACTTCACGGGTCAACCGCTCCAGCGCCGCTTCATAAAGCTGACGCTCGGAATAGGACTGCTCACGCTGGTCATCACTGCGGTGCAGATCGCGCACAACCTCGGCAATCGCCATCAGATCACCCGAGTTGATCTTTTGCTCATACTCTTGCGCACGGCGCGACCACATGGCGCGCTTGACCTTTGCCTTGCCCTTCAGGGTATCAAGAGCCTTTGTCACAACATCGGGAGCCGAAAGGGCGCGCATGCCAATTTCGGTGGCCTTATGGGTTGGAACACGCAGCGTCATCTTGTCCTTTTCAAAGGTGATGACGAAGAGTTCCAGCTTGAAACCAGCGATTTCCTGTTCTTCGATCGACATGATCTTTCCCACGCCATGCGCAGGATACACAACGAACTCGTTCGGCCGGAAATCTGGTTTTTTGGATTTTGTCATTCAGTTCGCTTCCTACCATGCGGGCCTGAACCGTCGACAAATCACCGTCCGCGGGCCCAAACCCCCGGCAGTGCGGATTTCATGTCTAGGGATAAACCCACCAAAGCGAGCAGCGCCAAGCAGGTATCAGGCTTCCATATTTGTTTGTAACAACTGTATAGCACAAAAAATGCCTGATTCCAACTGCCCCCTTATCGGGCAATTGGACAGTCATTCTTTGATATCATTGTCTTTTTCTACTAACTAGCCGAATCGGCATGGCAGATATTCCGAATCGGACGTTAATGTGGCGTTAGTTGCCTTCGCCAGCGACTTCTGAAAAGTGTGTCTTCAGCTTGTCTTTTTGGCCGTCAAGCGCCTCCGCATCAGGAAGGGGGTCTTTCTTGACAGTGATTACAGGCCACATTTCAGAGTATTTGCGGTTGAACGTGACCCATTCATCCATGTTCGGTTCCGTATCCGGACGGATTGCATCCGCAGGGCATTCCGGTTCGCACACGCCACAGTCGATGCATTCATCTGGATGAATGACCAACATGTTCTCACCTTCGTAAAAACAGTCTACGGGGCATACTTCCACACAATCGGTGTATTTGCACGCGATGCAGTTGTCGGTCACGACATAGGTCATAGGATCAGGCCCTTACATTCATCGGGCATCTAGCTAGTGCAAGCCAACGGATCATTCAAGCGGGCTTGCACCTTCAGATGGGGGATCAAGGTCAATATAAAGCAACAGAGCCTCAGTTGCGGGTCCGCGACGTTCCCCAAGGGCAGTCACGCGGACGACACGCACCCGCTCAGCCTGGACAAAGGTCAGAACGTCGCCCTCGCCGATCCCATGTCCAGATTTGCGCACACGGTTGCCATTCACCCGGCAATGTCCGCTTTCCACCATCTCGGCAGACAGGCCGCGCGATTTGAAAAACCGCGCCTGCCATAGCCATTTGTCGAGCCGAAGTTTCGGCCCGACGTCGGGGTTCGGTTTTGCCCCCTTGCCCGCCAAGTCAGCCTTTGGTCTTCAACGCAGCCAGAACGGCAAATGGGTTGTCTGGATCAATCGGCTTTTCTGGCCGCTGAGGCCGGGCCTCAAATTGCCGTGGCTTGTCGTTACGCTTGTCGTCACGATCCGGCTTGCCATATTTGCCTTTGCCCTGCGGCTTACCCGTGCGTTGGTCACCCTTTTGGTCCCCTTGCGGACGGTCACGGCGTTCCCCTTGGGGCCGGTCACCCTTGGGCCGATCCCCCTGCGGACGCTCTGCCTGGGGGCGCTCACCTTGTGGACGATCACCAGTTGGGCGTTCCCGACGCTCTCCCTGCTGCGGGCGCGGTGCGCGCTCGGGCCGGGGGTTGCGGGGTTTCGGCGCCCAGGTAAAGGTATAGTAAACCTCCATCTCGGCAGGTGCGTCTTCGACACTGGTCTCCTCCACCGACGGCGGTGGCGCTAGAATCGAGACCTCTTCTGGGATCGGGTTGTTGGATGCGGCTGGATCAATCAGGGCCACGGGCACAGGCTCGGCGGCCTTCACCTTGGGGCGTTCGGCCTTTTCACCCTTATATCCCAATCCGCCCATCAGATCCGAAAACTGCTCCAGCGTCATGCCGGTGATCGACAGCATGTCAGGCGTCGCCTCAAACCCTGCACGGCTGTCCTTCTGGCGCAAAAGATCGGCCAGACGCTCCAACATGTCGATGCGGATCGCCCGCGCGTTCGCTGGGTGGTATCCGGCAAGCGTATAGTGCTGCTTTGGCACCTCGGCCATGTTTGGGATCGTCACCAGACCGGGTGGCGGGCTTTCCGGGAACTCGTCCAGCCCATTCCACAGCGACCACAACACCAGTCGCAGACGCGTTGGCGCGGGTTTCAGCAAGGAGGGCAGAAAGATCGTGAACTGACCAAAGCGAACACCATGCTTGCGCAACGCGCCACGGGCATCTTGGTCCAGCTCTTTAACGTCATTTGCAATGACATCGCGGGGCAAAACGCCAAGACCTTCGACCAGACGAAAGGCAAAGCCACGGGCAAGCCCCGTCAGGGCCTCATCCCGGCTCATGGCCGCCAAAGGCTCGAACAAGGCCGCGACTTTGCGATCAATGAAGTGTTGCAGACGACGGCGCACTTTTTCAGCAGCCTCTTCGCCTGCTTCGTCATCGACGAATGCCTCAACGGCAGGGCGCAGGGCCTCAGCCCCTTTGACCAGCTTGCCGACGGCGGTGGTGCCCCACATGAGGCCCCCCTGCTCGGTGAAATCCATCTCGGTATCGGGCGCGTTGTAAAAACGGTCCGCCCTCAAATGGAATTCAGGGCGCAGCGCCTGAACGGCAGCTTGCCGCAGCGTTTTTGCCTCATCCGTTGATCCGGTGGCGTCTTGCCGGAACCGGAATCCTTCCAGTTTACCGACGAATTCGCCTTCAACCGTCACTTCGCCCTTGTCATTCACCTCGGCCACGAGGGTCTCCTTCTGCTTCAACCGGCGAAGGAGGACACTCGTCCGCCGGTCAACAAATCTTTGTGTAAGACGCGCATGAAGCGCATCCGATAGGCGGTCTTCTACAGCGCGCGTCTCGTCACGCCAATGGGATTCATCATCTACCCAGCCTTTGCGCTGCGCAACATAGGTCCATGTGCGAATATACGCCAACCGTTTCGAAATTGCGTCAATATCGCCGTCAGTCTTGTCGATCCGCGCGATGGCTTTGGCGAGAAAGTCGCTGGGGACCCGCCCGCCCCCGATTCCCCGACCGACCAGAAACTCGAAAATCCGGGCCAAGAGGCTGGTGTGGTCGCTGGTTGAGGTGCTGCGAAAATCCGGGATTCGGCAGACATCCCACAGCAATTGCACCCGTTTTGGCCCCGTCAACTTGTCACGGATATCGGGCATGTCCATCAAGGCCTTTAGCGATACCACATCATCGGCGTCGCGGGCCCGTGTCAACCATTCGTCAGATGTCGGCGCCTCAAGGCTGCGCACAAGACGCTCGACCGTGCCAAAATCAAGGTCGGAATTGCGCCATTGCAACTTGCGTACGGGGGTGAAGCGGTGGCCCTCGATGGCCTCAATCACCTCGTCATCGAAAGGCCTTGCCTCGCCTGTGACGCCAAAAGTGCCGTTTTCCGTGTGCCGGCCCGCACGACCAGCAATCTGGGCCAGTTCTTGCGGATAAAGACCGCGCATCCGACGGCCATCGAACTTGGCTGTCGCGGAAAAGGCGATGTGCTTGATATCAAGGTTCAGGCCCATGCCGATGGCATCTGTTGCCACCAGATAATCCACATCCCCATTTTGATAGAGTTCCACCTGCGCGTTGCGTGTCCGGGGACTAAGCGCCCCCATCACAACCGCGCATCCCCCCTTTTGCCGGCGGATCAGTTCGGCAATCGCATAGACGTTTTCAACCGAAAACCCCACAATCGCACTGCGAGGGGGCATCCTGCTTATCTTTTTCGAACCCGTGTAAGTCAGTTCACTGAATCGCTCGCGCTTTAGGAACTGCACACCCTTGACCAGACCTGCGATCACCGGGCGCATCGTTTCGGCCCCCAGAAACAAGGTTTCGTGCAAGCCACGCGCCCGCAAGAGCCGATCTGTGAACACATGGCCACGCTCTGGGTCAGCGCAGAGCTGGATTTCGTCAATCGCAACGAAATCGGCCCCGATCTCCAACGGCATCGCCTCAACCGTGCAGACCCAATATTGCGTGCGGTCGGGAACGATTCGCTCCTCACCAGTCACCAAGGCGACAACGGAGGGTCCGCGCTGCGCCACGATCCGATCATAGACCTCGCGCGCAAGAAGCCGCAGCGGCAGGCCAATCACGCCTGTCCTATGCCCCAGCATCCGCGAGATCGCGTAATGAGTTTTTCCAGTGTTCGTCGGCCCAAGAACCGCCGTAACCTGCCCGGTGGTCGCGCCCATTGCCTTGCCCTTGCGGCCTACTTTAATTCAAAGATCGGTCCCACCGATCTCTTTTTCCAGCCGTTTCACGGCCTCTGTTACCCCGGCAAGATGGGGATGTATAGCCAAGGCCGCTTTGTAAACCTCAAGTGCTTTGGCCTCACGACCAAGTTCCTCAAATATCGCGCCCAATCCTGAAAGAGCCCCGAAATGACGTGGGTTCAGCGACAAGGTATGTGCGATATCTGATATCGACGGACCAAATTGGCGCGCGTTGTAATAGGCGGTTGCCCGCGCATTCCACCCCTCGGCGAAGTCAGGCGCATGGTCGGTAAGCGCCGTGAGATGCTCAATCGCCTCATCTGTTCGGCCCGCGGCCATAGCGTCACGCCCGCGCTGCAGCAAAAGATCCATCGCAGGTGACCCACTTTTGGACCATTCGTTCCAGATCTCACGCTCAATCCTGCGCGCGGCGACCTCATCCGAGTCTTTCAGACGCACGAACAGATCGTCCAAGGCAGTCGTTTGCCCAAAGGCACCGGTTCCCAGCAAAAAAACTGCCAGAAGTGCCGCAACGATACGATTGTGAAACGACAGAAGTGCTTTCATAAGTCGAATCTTAGCGCATCTTTGATGGAAAACCATATCAGATGCGTCACATCCTTGAGATCGACACAAATAGGAATGCCCAGATGAACGACATAGTAAACGAAGCCGTCAGCGTTTTGTCCGAGAAACTCGGCGGCAGCTTCGATGGCGTGGCGAAATTTGTCATCGAAGGCGAAGGCGCGATTATGCTTGATGCCGATGGTGTTCGCGCTGAAGATGCGCCTGCCGATGTAACGTTGACGGCGTCGGCAGATGTGTTCAAATCGATTCTCGAAGGCGATCTCAACCCGACCTCCGCCTTCATGCAGGGTAAGCTTACGGTAGACGGTGATATGGGGATGGCTATGAAACTTGGGGCAGTTCTGGGGTGACGCAACGCGACCTGATCTCCGCACCGCTCCACAATGACATCGCACTGGGTCCGCAAGGCGGATCTGCCTATTGGCTGACAGCAAAGGACGGGGTTCGTGTCCGTGCGGCTGTCTGGCCGAGCGAGGGTTCCAAAGGCACGGTTCTGCTGTTTCCCGGCCGCACCGAATATGCCGAGAAATATGGCCAGGCTGCCGTGGATTTCGCCGCACGCGGCTATGGGACTGTTGCAATTGATTGGCGCGGTCAGGGGCTTGCAGACCGGGCACTGGCAAACAGAATGACCGGGCATGTTGGGGATTTCGAGGAGTATCAAACGGATATTCAGGCCGTCCTTTCCCTTGTGGGTCACTTGGGTTTGCCGGGGCCGTTTTACTTGGTTGGGCACTCCATGGGCGGGTGCATTGGCCTGCGCGCCCTGATGCGTGGGTTGCCAGTCAAGGCGGCGGTCTTTTCTTCACCGATGTGGGGGATTTCCATGGCGGCATGGATGCGCCCAATCGCCCAAGTCATCAGCCAGCTTTCTGGTTGGGTTGGACAGGCGCATCGCTTTGCCCCCGGCACCTCGGACAAGACCTATGTGGCTGAGGCCCAGTTTGGTGGCAACGTCCTGACGACCGATCCGGCGATGTGGGAATACATGCGCAAACAGGTGGCGCTGCGGCCAGAGCTGGCCCTTGCTGGGCCCAGTCTTGGCTGGCTGGATGCCGCCATGGCGGAATGTCAGGCGCTCTCCATGGCTCCCGCACCGGATTGCCCGACGCTGACCGTCTTGGGAACTGCCGAAAAGGTGGTCGATCCGGCGATTGTGCATCTTAGGATGGCAAATTGGCGCAAAGGATCGTTGGACCTGTATCAAGGGGCCGAGCACGAGATCATGATGGAAACTCCATCAAGCCGGACACGGTTTTTCGATGCCGCAGCCGCGTTGTTTGCCGCCCATCGATAGGCTTGGGCGGCAAAGATCAGATGGTGATTTGTGTGAATCCGTCCCGCAGCGCCTTTGACCAAGCGTCGCTCATGTTGCGGAAAGATTCGTCCCCCGCCTCAATCCGCCGCTGAATTCCAACACGGCAATCGTCACGGTAGATCACGCACATATCCAAGGGCATCCCGACCGACAGGTTTGACCGCAAGGTGGAGTCCATCGACAGCAGGACCGCCTTTTGCGCGTCGGCCAAGGTTGTGTTGGGCTTGACAACCCGGTCCAGAATCGGCTTGCCGTATTTGTGCTCGCCGATCTGGAGATACGGCGTGTCTTCGGTCGCTTCGATAAAGTTGCCCTCGGGATAGATCAAGAACATCCGCATGGTGCCGCCCTTGCGCTGACCAGCAACGATCATTGTGGCGCTCGCGCCTTGGGCCATGGACAGCTTTTGGTCAATCTCGCGCCGAACATCCGCCAAGGTGGCCCCGACAATTTCCGCGACTTTGAGCATCGTCGGCGCAAGCAAGATCGAGGTCTCTGGCGTTGCATCCGGCAGGTCCGCCGCCTCACGCAGCCGCGCGATGGTGGTCTGGGTGACGGAAAGGCTTCCGGCGGTCACGATTGTGATCACCCGTTCACCCGGTTCTTCAAACTGGAACATTTTGCGATAGGTGGCGATGTTATCCAGCCCCGCATTCGTGCGGGTATCCGAAAGCATGACCATACCTTCGTTTAGCAACAGGCCCACGCAATAGGTCATCCAAAGCCCCCAAGTCTTGTGAGCCTCAGTGCTAGCGCCCCATCATGCCGTTGGAAAGCGCGATTTCGGATCATTCATTAGCTACTATGGACGTTCAGACCAAATGGCCGAACCCGGTCGTGATCTGAACAGCGGCCAGCATCGCCCCAAACGAAAGGGATCGAAAGAAAAACTTGCCTTGCCAGAATTTCTTGCGGGCCGGTGTGGCCGCTGCCGGGGCGGTGTCAAACATCGGCGGCATGGATTTGGGCCGCACCTCGTGCGGATGGCGCAAATCATGTGGGGTGGCCGCGTTCGACGCTTCAACCATGTCGGCAATCAGAGCCAAATCGACCTCAGGTGCCGCCCCCTGCACCATGGGGGTCGATGACACAAAGGACGGCTCAAGTGGCCGCTCCTCTTTGGGCATTTCAATAGGCTGTGCATGCGCCAAGGCGGTCAGAAAATCGCCAAGCACGAACCCCTGCCCGTCTTCGCCGTGCTCTGCGATTCTTGGCAAGTCATAGACTTCTGCATTTTCGGTCAGTTGCCGGATGATATCGAGGCGGGCATCTTCATCCTTTGCAGGGTAATACCCATCAGGGGCACCAGAGTGATAGGTGTTCAGACCAAACCCTGACGCAACAAAGAAGTCGCGCAAAACATCGGGCGCAACGCGCAGGGCGTCCGCCGTACCCTGGTAGCGAAACAAAGCTACTTTCTTTGACTGTTGATCCGGGCCAAAGCCTATTTCGGACATGAAACGGCCAAGCGTCGGATCATCCTCGCCCTCGGTCGGGATCACATCAAAAATATCAAAATCATAGGTCAAGGACATACCATACCTCCGGCGAACTTTACTCTGAGGTGCAAATTGCATGCCCTGTTTGTCAGAATATGGGCGGAAAAAAGAAATTCACGCCGCATTGGAAACAATCCTTCCGAGAAACGCTGATCTATTGCTGCGTTTGCACCGATACGGTCACGTCCAAACTTTCCTCACCCAGACCGCGGGCTGATCCCCGAATCGGTGCCGCGTCTTGCGCATCAAGGCCCGAACCAAGCCGGATATACCGATCATCCGGGCAGCATCTGTTTGCCGGATCGAATCCAACCCAGCCAAAGCCGTCGACATGCAGTTCAGCCCAGGCATGGGCAGCCTCCTGCATTGTTCCATCCCCGTCTGTGTGCAGATATCCAGAGACATAGCGCGCCGGAATCCCAACGTGACGCGCAACTGCAATCAAGGCATGGGCATGATCCTGACAGACCCCTTCGCCAAGGGCGAGCGCCTCGGCTGCGGTTGTGTTGTTGTGGGTCACGCCCGGCCGATAATGGATCGCATCTGCCACACGTCGCGAAAGCTCATGGGCGACCCCAAGGGAATCGGTGGTGTCTTCCAGACCTTCTCCCAGCTTGGCCAGCGCCATATCCGCCCGTGTCGGAAGGGTGTGGTGCAAGTAGGTCAGCGGCGGAACTGTTTCCCGGTGTCCCCGCAACATGCCGGTCAGATCGGTCGTCTCCACCTCACCTTCGACATGGACCTTGATGCCAGAGACGGGGCCAAGCACTGTCCAGCCCTGAACCCAATCCCCCGCCCCATCCCGAAAGCCACCGCCCATTTGGCCATCACTCACGGAAATCTTCCAACGGATGACCCGCTGGCCATCGAACAAAGACGGCGTCAGACGGTGGCTTTGCACGACCGCACGAACGGGCAGGTCATAACGATAGTGGGTCACATGATCGACGATCAACCGCATCAGCGCACATCCCCATTCAGATAGCTATTGTGAATCACCACGCCCAACTGTGCCACCTCGCCGATGAACCGCGACAAGAACTCATGCAGCCCCTCTTCAAACACATCCTCGACCCGCATTTCGGCAAGTTGGGCAAGCAAGCTTCGTGCATTGCCCTGCGCGGTCGAACTGCGATGGTAACCACGCCCAAGTCGGTCAAGATGGGTATTCATCCCTTGGATGCTGGTGATCAGGCTTCTGGGGCATTGCGGGTTCAGGATAAGGAAATGGGCGATCTTGCCAGCCGTCACTTCACCGCCATAGGCCCAATGAAAGGCCCGGTGTGACGACATCGCCCGCAAAAGCGTAGTCCATTGGTAGTTGTCGAGGCCAGAGCCCACATACTCCACCCGTGGCAAAAGCACATAGTACTTCACATCCATCAAGCGCGCCGTGTTGTCGGCCCGCTCCAGATAGTAGCCAAGGTTCAGAAAGTCCCAGCCATCATTGCGCAAAAGCGTGGCATCAATCGCCCCCCGCACCATCGCGGCATGGCGCATTGTCCATTCCGTCAGGCGCGACAAATCCAACTGGCTGCGCGGCGTGCGTTCCAGTTGGCGCAATTCCTGAAACGCGGTGTTCAGCGCGTCCCAAACCTGCGTGGTCAGGGCCGTGCGCACAATGCGGCCATTTTCGCGCGCGCGGGTGATGCAATTGGCCACTGACGACGGATTATCATAGTCAAAGAACAAATAGCTTTCGATGTTGCGCTGGACCGGATCGCCATATTTCTTGGCAAATCCGTCTGCCGTGCCACTGGCACGCAACAAGCTGTCCCATTCGTTGCGATACCCGGCAGCCGAGGGCAAAAGCGCGATCCGCGCACCCACTTCCAAAAAGCGCGCCGTCGTCTCTGCCCGCTCGATATTTCGGGCGATCCAGTAAAGGTTATCTGCAGTCCTGCTTAGCATTCCATCACTCCGCCAGAACCCAAGTGTCCTTGACGCCCCCGCCCTGTGACGAGTTCACGACCAACGACCCTTCGGTCAGTGCCACGCGGGTCAAGCCCCCCGGCACCAATTCGATCCGCTCGCCCACAAGGCAATAGGGGCGCAAGTCGACATGGCGCGGTGCCACGCCCTCTTCCACAAAGGTCGGCGTTGTGGACAGCGCAAGGGTTGGCTGGGCGATATAGTTTCCCGGGTCTGCCAGAATGCGGGCACGGAAATTCTCGACCTGATCCTTGGTCGATTTCGGCCCTACCAGCATGCCATAGCCGCCAGAGCCGTGAACCTCTTTCACCACCAGTTCGGCCAGATGCTCCAGCACATATTTCAGATCATCCGCCTTGCCACATTGCCATGTTGGCACGTTTTGCAACAACGGCTCTTCCCCCAGATAGAATCGTATCATTTCGGGCACATAGGTATAGACCGCCTTGTCGTCGGCAACCCCAGCCCCCGGGGCCGAGCAAATCGCCACCCCACCCGAGCGGTAGACATCCATCAGCCCCGGAATACCCAACATGCTGTCGGGCCGGAAACACAACGGGTCGATAAAGGCATCATCGATGCGGCGATAGATCACATCAACCCGCTTTGGGCCTTCGGTCGTGCGCATAAAGACAAACTCGCCTTCCACGAACAAATCCTGCCCTTCGACCAGTTCCACCCCCATCAGGTCCGCAAGGAAGGAGTGTTCGTAATAGGCGCTATTGAAATGGCCCGGCGTCAGGATGACAACCGTCGGCTCCCGATCACATTTCTGCGGCGCGACCGAGGCCAAGGTCCTGCGCAGGGCCGCCGGATACTGTTCAACCGGCTCGATCCGGTTCTCGCGGAAAATGTCAGGAAACATCCGCATCATGATTTCGCGGTTTTCCAGCATATAGCTGACACCGCTTGGCGTGCGGCAATTGTCTTCCAAGACAAAGAAATCATCTGGCCCCGTGCGCACCAGATCAATGCCCACGATATGGCTGTAGACGCCTTTGGGCGGCACGATACCGACCACGGCCTTTTCATAAGCCTCGTTTTGATAGACCAGCCTGCCGGGGATCCGGCCTGCCCGAACAATCTCTCCTCGACCATAGACATCGACCAGAAAGGCATTCAACGCCCGTGCCCTTTGCTTGATCCCGCGTTCAAGACGCGACCATTCCGCACCGCTGAACACGCGGGGAAACATGTCAAAGGGGATAAGCCGGTCAGGATCGCCACCCTCGCCATAGACCGCAAAGGTGATTCCGATGCGCCGAAACAGGGCTTCCGCCTCCGCTTGCTTCATCTGGCGCAATTCTGCTGGCATCGACTGGACCCAGTTTTGCAACCTCGCATAAGGGGGCCGCACCGCCTGATCGTGATACATCTCGTTGAAATAGCTTGTCACCGCCACCCCCGTTGCCCGGTTCTTGGGGCCAGTTAATCAGGCGGCCCGCAGGAAGAAAAGCCTCTTGCACAAAGCCCGCGCCCAATCTCGATGCGACCGCCTATTTTTCGGGCATAGTTGGGGGTTCACATCGCCCTGCCCCGATCTTTGACGTTGGACGGGTCCGGCCTACCAAATCCATTGCGCAAACAGCCAGCAGACTGGGACATTGAAAGACGCAGACGCTTGCGCCTTTCTTGGCACTGGTGTCGTGCTATTCTTTATACAATGAGCACAGCTGTCCTGACCTTTACCGACAGGGGCATCTACTGCCCCGATGGCGGATTTTACATTGATCCTTGGCGGCCGGTTGCGCGGGCCTTGATCACGCATGGCCATTCCGATCACGCCCGCCCCGGACATGGCACCTATCTTGCCACCCATCAGGCCCTGCCAGTCATCCGCCACCGCCTTGGGACCATCGACATCCACGGCATCGCCTATGGCGAGGCGCGCCGCATCGGCGACGTCATGGTCAGCTTTCACCCCGCAGGACATGTGCCGGGATCAGCCCAGATAAGGGTCGAGCGGCGGGGTGAGGTCTGGGTCGTCTCTGGCGACTACAAGGTCGAGGATGACGGCCTGTCCGAGGCCTTCGCCCCCCAGCGCTGCCATAGCTTCATCACCGAATGCACCTTTGGCCTGCCCTTGTTCCAATGGGAACCTCAGCCCAGCATCGCGGCCCAGATCGCCTCGTGGTGGGCCGAGGCGCAGACTCAAGGGTGCACCCCGATCCTTGCCGCCTATGGCTTGGGCAAGGCACAACGGCTGATCTCGATGCTGCCACCGCTCGGCCCGATCCTGACCCATGGCGCGGTTGAGGAAACCACCCGCATCTTGCGTGACCAAGGTTATCCCATCCCCACCACCACCCGCGTGACCGCCCAGATCACCGCCAAAACCCACCCCGGCGCCCTTGTGATCGCCCCACCCTCGGCCTTGGGCAGCCCCTGGGCCGCACGCTTTGGCCCGACGGTCGAGGCCTTTGCCAGTGGCTGGATGGCCCTGCGCGGCATCCGTCGCCGTCGCGGGTTGGGCCAAGGCTTCACCATTTCAGACCACGCCGATTGGCCGGGCCTGAATGCCGCCATCAAGGAAACTGGCGCCACCCGCATCTTCGCCACCCACGGCTACACCACCCCCTTTCGCCGCTGGCTGGAAGAACAGGGCTATGAGGCCGGGATCGTCAGCACCGACTATGGCGGGGATGAGGTCGAAACACCCACTCCGGTCCTAGAAGAAGACCATAGCTCCCCATGACCGGCATCATCTGTTCAAAAATATCCTCGGGGGGTGAGGCGCGCATGCGCCGAGGGGGGCAGACAGCCCCCCTGCCCCGGCCCAGCCAAGGCCGCAGCGGATGAAAGATTTCGCTACCCTCTTCAACGCGCTCGACGCCACCACCAAGACCGGGGAAAAGACCTTGGCCCTTGCGGACTATTTTCGCACGGCACCCAAGGCGGACCGGGTCTGGACCATCGCCCTTTTGTCCGGCCGTCGCCCCAAGCGGGCGGTGACTTCCACCGAACTGCGGCTTTGGGCGGCAGAGGCGGCGGGAATTCCGCTGTGGTTGTTTGAGGAAAGCTATGCCGTGGCGGGTGATCTGGCCGAAACCATTGCGCGGCTTTTGCCCTTTGGTGCGACGGGGGCGGGGCAAAGCATGGACACGACCCTGCGCCAGTTGATCGCCCTGACCGGACGCCCCGAGACCGAGCGGCGCGCCTATGTCCTTGACGCTTGGGCCAGCCTTGGCCCGGATGCACGCTTTTTGTTCAACAAACTGATCACCGGCGGCTTTCGGATGGGGGTCAGCCAAGGCCTGATGACACGGGCCTTGGCACAGGCGACCGGGGTGGAGGAAACGACTTTGGCCCATCGGCTGATGGGGGAATGGGATCCAGCCACGACCTCGTTTGAGCAGTTGACGCAAGAGGGCGGCGGCGATGTCGGTGCACGGCCCTATCCCTTTGCCCTTGCCAGCCCCATGGACGAAGACCCGCAAACGCTTGGCCCGGTTCAGGAATGGCTGGCAGAGTGGAAATGGGATGGGATCCGGGGCCAATTGATCGCGCGCCCCGGCGCATTTGCCCTATGGAGCCGAGGGGAGGAATTGATCACCGACCGCTTTCCCGAATTCGCCCCGCTTGCGGATTTCCTGCCCCCCGGCACCGTGATTGATGGAGAGATCGTGGCATGGGGCGGCGCGGACCCTTTGCCTTTTGCCCATCTGCAAAAACGCATTGGCCGCAAAACGGTGCCGAAGAAGCTTTTGGCCGAAGCCCCCGCCTTGATCCTTGCCTATGATCTTTTGGAATCAGACGGCACCGATCTGCGGGCGCAGCCCTTATCCGAACGGCGCGCCCGTCTGGAGCGTCTGGTGAATGCCCTGCCCGATGGCCTTGCGCTGCGCCTGTCCCCCCGGGCTGAGGCCATGGATTGGTCGGGCCTTGCGGCCCTGCGGCAAGAGGCGCGCGCCCGGCAGGCAGAGGGGCTGATGCTCAAGCGCCTGTCCTCGCCCTATCACATCGGGCGCAGGCGCGGTGATTGGTGGAAGTGGAAGCTGGACCCCTACAGCGTGGATGCCGTGATGATCTATGCGCAGGCAGGCCACGGGCGGCGGGCCAACCTGTTCACCGATTTCACCTTTGCCGTACGCGATGGCAACGACCTTGTGCCCTTTGCCAAGGCCTATTCCGGCCTGACCGATGCGGAATTTGCGCAGATCACGGCTTGGGTGCAGAAAAACACGCTGGAACGGTTTGGCCCGGTGCGGCGTGTGCCGCCCACATTGGTGTTTGAGCTTGCCTTTGAGGGCATTCAGGAAAGCCCGCGCCACAAATCGGGCATCGCCCTGCGCTTTCCCCGGATGCTGCGCTGGCGTCAGGATAAAAGTGCAGATGAGATCGACACGATAGACACCCTACGGGCGCTTTTGCGGCAACCGCCGGGGGCTTTGCCCCCGGACCCCCAGGATATTTAAGAACAGATGAAAAGCAGGTGGGTTGCGGTTGGCCCCCTGCACACCCTAAATGTATGGCAACCGGATTTCCAAAGGATAGGTCCATGACGCTTCCGCTTCCCCGCCCCGTTTTTGATGCCAATGCCTCTGCAGGGGGTTTGGGCCGTTTGCCCGATTGGGATTTGACCGATCTTTATCCGGCACCCGAGTCCAAGGAATTGACATCAGATATGGCGTGGCTGGAGAAAGCCTGCGCCGATTTTGCCGCGAGCTATGAGGGCAAGCTTGCCAGTCTGGATGCGGGTGCGATGCTGGACTGTGTGCTGGCCTACGAAAAAATCGATGTGATTGCCGGGCGGATCATGTCTTATGCCGGGTTGCGCTATTACCAAAACACCATGGACAGCGAGCGCGCCAAATTCATGGCCGATGCGCAGGACAAGATAACCCATTTCACTACGCCGCTGGTGTTTTTCAGCCTTGAATTCAATCGTCTTGAGGATGCGCATCTGGAATCGGTTCTGGCCGGGAATGCGGATCTTGCGCGGTACAAGCCGGTGTTTGACCGCATGCGCGCGATGCGCCCGCATCAGTTGTCGGATGAGCTGGAAAAGTTCTTGCACGATGAAAGCGTTGTGGGGGCGAGTGCCTGGAACAAGCTTTTTGACGAGACGATGGCGGGGCTGATGTTCGAGGTTGCGGGAGAAGAGGACGAGCTGAGCCTTGAGGCGACGCTGAACCTGCTTACCGATACCGACCGCGCAAAGCGGGAGGCGGCCGCCCGCGCGCTTGCGGTGGTGTTTGACCGCCATATCAAGCTTTTTGCCCGTGTCCACAACACCTTGGCCAAAGAGAAGGAAATCCATGACCGCTGGCGCAAGATGCCAAGCCCGCAGCATGGGCGGCATCTGTCCAACCATGTGGAGCCCGAGGTGGTCGAGGCCCTGCGCAATGCCGTTGTCGCGGCATACCCAAAGCTGAGCCACCGCTATTACCGCCTGAAGGCCAAGTGGATGGGGTTGGAGACGCTGCAGATCTGGGACCGCAACGCGCCGCTTCCCATCGACGCGCCAAAGGTGGTGGACTGGGATCAGGCCACCAAGACCGTGTTGGAGGCCTATGGCGATTTCGCCCCCGCGATGGCCGATCTGGCCAAGCCATTTTTTGACAAGGGTTGGATCGATGCCGGGGTCAAGCCGGGCAAGGCACCGGGAGCCTTTGCGCATCCGACAGTGACGACTGTGCACCCCTATGTGATGTTGAACTATCTGGGCAAGCCGCGCGATGTGATGACGCTGGCGCATGAACTTGGCCACGGCGTGCATCAGGTTCTGGCGGCGGGACAGGGCGAGTTGTTATCCTCTACCCCGCTGACGCTGGCGGAAACCGCGTCCGTCTTTGGCGAGATGCTGACCTTTCGCAAGCTCTTGGACGGGGCCAAGACCAAGGCCGAGAAAAAGACCCTGCTGGCGGGCAAGGTCGAGGATATGATCAACACGGTCGTGCGCCAGATCGCATTCTATGACTTTGAGTGCAAGCTGCACGCCGCGCGGGCCGAAGGCGAATTGACGCCCGATGACATCAACGCCCTGTGGATGAGTGTGCAGGCGCAATCTTTGGGCGATGCGTTCGAGTTCATGGATGGGTATGAGACCTTCTGGGCCTATATCCCACATTTCGTGCACTCACCGTTCTATGTCTATGCCTATGCCTTTGGCGACGGCTTGGTGAACGCGCTTTATGCAGCCTATGAGGGGGGCCTGCCGGATTTTGAGGCCAAGTATTTCGAGATGCTCAAGGCGGGCGGGTCAAAGCACCACAAGGAATTGCTGGCCCCCTTTGGTCTGGATGCATCTGACCCCAAGTTCTGGGACAAGGGCCTGTCAATGATCGCAGGATTTATCGATGAGTTGGAGGCGATGGAGGATTAATCGCCACCACACCAGCGCCGTGGCCCCGAACTGTCAGGGGGCCGCGGCCTTTGCCTGATCTATCCCGAGGGCCGAGAAATCTGCGCCCCGTGCGGCCATCCGTTCCAGCACACGGGGCAAGAACGGGCGCGTGGCCCAGACGTTCTGACGGCGCAAGAACCACAGCAAGAAAGCCTCGAACGGCCAGTCGCGCGTAAGGGCACCCTGCAGGGCCGCTGGCCAATCTGCGGCCTGCCGGACGGTCATGGCGCAGTGGTGCAGGTCAGAGCGACCAAACAGGATTGTCGGCACAGCATGCAACATCCCCTCAAGCGCAACAGATGAAGAGATTGAGACTGAGACCGCCGCCCCCGCCAGAATATCATGCACATTGCCGGTGCTGATGCGGACCTGCGGGTGTGTCCGTGCAAGCCACTCCAGCAGGTCAACCGTTTCGGGGGCCATATTGCGCGGATGGGGTTTGACCACGACCGGATGGCCACTGGCCCCCTCTACCACAGTTTTGACCATGGCTTCGGTGGTCATATGGCGTGCGCGGAGCACCGGATCGGAGTCGTTTTGCAAAAAGACCGCGATATGGCCGGTGCCGAAAACCTCGACCTCTTCGGGCTGGGTGTGGCGGCTTTTGCGGTCTTTCACGAACAGGCCGCGCAGAACGGCTGTAAACTCGGCCGCCCGCTTTGCAGGGATGGCATGGGGGCGAAAGGTCATCTCAGAGATCGAGCTTTCAAAGAAAATTCCCTTGGGATCGACATAATAGAACCGGCTTAGATAGGCAGGGGCAAGGTTCAATGCCCGTGTGCGGTCAACGCCCCCGTTGTGCACAAAGTCGAAATCCCCCCCGTTGGGACCACGCAGCAGCGCGGCGTAGTCCCGATGCACGACCTCGGTCCGCGCCCCCATCCCCTCCAACCCATGAAGAAGGTTTTGGTAGAATGGCGGCACGTCTTCTGGCCCGTCGGGCAGCATATGCGCGGGCACATGCAGACGGACGCGCCCCTTGATCAAAGGTAGATCTCGGTGCCGACCTGATAGGCCATATCCATCATCGCCTGCGTGCCCCGCACGAATTCCAACGGGCAAGGATAGGGCGCGCCGGTGCGAATGCTGTTTCCGAAATTCTCTACCTGCAGCACGTATTGATTGATGCCGGGGTAACGCTCAGTCAGCACATGCGTGGCGTTCTGGTGCAATTCCACGGTTGCGATGTCGTTGACATTGGCGTTGAACGGCCCGCCATCCAGACGGATCATGCCTTTGTCACCCTGAAACGTTGCAACCTGCCGATTGTAGAGCCGCATCGAGGTCATGGAGCCATAGGTAAAGCGGCCCAAAGGCCCCTCCATCACGGCGGCGACTTGGGCAAAGACCTCGACCCCGTTCTCCATGATCACCCGGGCCGACATATCGGTGGGTTCTGCGCCCGTCGCAAAGCGGCACGAGCCAAAGGTGTAAACCCCGATATCCCGCAACGAGCCGCCACCTGTTTCCGGGCGGTTGCGGATGTTGCCCTGATCGGTGTTGTTGAAGCTGAAGGCCACATCGACATGGCGCAGCGTGCCGATCTCTCCCGCTGCGATCCAATCCTTAACGCGCTGCCATTGCGGATGGTGAACGATCATATAGGCCTCGGCCACCAAAAGGCCGCTGGCATCACGGGCCGCGATGATCTTGTCAAACTCCGGCGCAGACAAGGCCATTGGCTTTTCGGTCAAGACATGCTTTCCCGCCGCAATCGCCTTGAGCGTCCATTCGACATGCAGATGGTTGGGCAGTGGGATATAAACCGCATCGATCGTCGGGTCTGCCAGCAAATCGTCATAGCTGCTGTGCACATAAAGCGACGGGCAAAATGCTTTGAACGGATCAGCCTTGGCCGGGTCCGATGTGGCAAGGGCCGCCAGTTCCGCCCCCCTTGCCGCATGAATGGCGGGTGCCATGTGGTGGCGGGCAAAGTTTGCTGCGCCCAAGATGCCCCAACGTACGGGTTTCATAGATATCCTCCCTGAATTTGCGGGAAGGCTACCGCGCAAGCGCGCCGTGGGAAAGGTCACTCAACAAAAGTTCCCAGATAATCGGTCTTGCGAAACGCGATCGGGTCCCGCCCGGCACTCAGTCCTTGCGAAAACGCAGCAAGGTCATCAGGCCCAGTGGAGGCAACTTGGACTCTTCGATCAGCGAAAGGCCCCTGACCCCCATCACTTGGGCGCGCGCGAAATCAGAATGCCACCCCAACTTGTCGGCAAAGGGTGCGGCCACCCGTTCCAGCCAGTTCAACGCCTTGCGATCCGTATCTTCGCGGGCGAAATGGTTCGTCAAGATCACCGTGCCACCGGGGCGCAAGACGCGCGCCATTTCGGCCATCACACGCTCAGGCTCGGGCACGACGGACATGATGTGCATCGCACTGATGTGGTCAAAGCTGTTGTCAGGGAAGTCCAATGCGCGGGCGTCCATCAGGCGCAGCGCCTCTACATTACGCAGCCCAAGTTCACTCACCCGCTGACGCGCCTTGTCCAACATCTCGGCACTGGCATCGATGCCCGTGACGGAAACATCCGCGCGGTAGCTCGGCAGCGAAAGGCCGGTGCCGACCCCGACCTCCAACACCCGGCCGCCCAAGGAATTCAGAACGGATACCGCTTTCCGCCGTCCCACCCCCGTCAAAACCCCGAATGTCAGATCATAAATCGGGGCCCAGCGGGCATAGGACTTGCGAACAGCTTGAATATCCATGTCAGACAACACTCCTTAAGGATCGGGCACTTTTGCGCCACAACACCAGAATGGCAGCCAGATAGACCACGTCCAGCAACAACAGCGTGACCCACGGATAGGTGAGCAGCGCCGAAATCACCGCAACTGACCCGACAAGGACGAACCTTGCATTCTCGGCATAGACCCGCACCCCCTTGAACGATGGCGTGGGCATGCGTGAGATCATCAAGCCGCCGACGAAAACCATCCAGAACGCCGTCGCCCATGGTGGGGGGGCAAGAACCGGATGAAAAGCATAGACAAGATAGATCGGACCAAGTGCCAGCATGGCCCCGGCAGGCGATGGCACACCGACAAAGCCCTTGGGCTTTTCCTCGCCCTCCGCCACACGGTTCCCCACGTTGAACCGCGCCAGACGCAACATGCAGCACACCGTATAGATCAAGACTGCAATCCACCCAAGCGAGGTATCGGCCCGCAGCCCCCAGTAATACAGCACCAAGGCCGGCGTGACCCCAAAGTTCACCAAATCACACAGGCTGTCGAGTTCGGCCCCAATCGCGCTTTCCGATTTCAGCATACGCGCCAAACGACCGTCGATCCCATCCAGCGCCGCCGCAAGACCGATCAGCGCCACCGCAAGGCCAAACTTGCCCTCGACCGCAAATCGAATGGCCGTAAGACCCGAACACAATGCCAAGATCGAGATCAGATTTGGCAGGAGTTGAAAGATATGCAGCTTGCGCCGTGGGGGCAAAGGCTCGGTCTCTGTCATTCGATCCGTCCAACCGTCGCAGGATTATCGCGGCCCAAGACGGCCATCACGGTTTCCCCCGCCACCATGGTCTGGCCCAAGGCCACCTGCGGTGCAACGCCTTCGGGAAGGTAGACATCCAGCCGGGAGCCAAAGCGGATCAGCCCGAACCGCTCGCCCGTGCGCATGCCCTGCCCTTCGGACACCCACCACATGATCCGCCGGGCCACCAACCCTGCAATCTGAACGACCGCAATCTGGCGACCATCGGGCAAATCAATGCGCAGGGCGTTGCGCTCATTGTCCGAGGATGCCTTGTCGAGCGAGGCGTTCAGGAACTTTCCCGGACGATAGGCCATGGCCCCGATCGTGCCCGCCACGGGGGCGCGGTTCACATGGCAGTTGAACACCGACATGAACACCGACACACGCAACAACGCCTCAGGCCCCATACCCAATTCTTCGGGTGGCACAGCACGTTCGATCAAGGAAATGACACCGTCCGCCGGGGAAACGATCAATCCCGCGCCTTGTGGCACCGCACGTTTTGGGTCGCGGAAGAAGTAGTAGCACCACACCGTCAGGCCAACACCGATCCACCCCAAGGGTTCAAAGATCAGGAACAGCACAAGGGTGATCGCGGCAAAGATGCCGACAAACTTGTACCCTTCGGGGTGCATCGGTTTCAGAAAAGTCCCCAGCATCGTCATGGTCGGTCAGTCCCTTTAACCTTTGGTCGCGGTCGTAGCGGCCTGCCCCTTTCAGGGCAAACGGAAACGACGCGTCGACCCGCAAATACAGCAGGCGCCAAGGCGGATGCCCGGCGCCTGTCAACCAGTCCTAACCATGTGAGGGGCGAAGGCCAAGCCCTCCGTCGCCCGCGCATCAGCCGGGGATGACCATCCCCTTGCCTTTTGCCAATTCGCGCATCCGATCTTGCAGCTTTTCAAAAGCGCGCACCTCGATCTGGCGAATGCGCTCGCGAGACACGCCATAGCTTTCCGACAGCTCTTCCAACGTCACGGGCGTTTCCGCCAAACGACGCTGCATCAAGATATCGCGTTCCCGCTCATTGAGGATCGACATCGCCTTGACCAGCAGGCTGCGGCGGGCATGAAGCTCGTCTTGTTCGGCGTAAGCCTCGGCCTGATCGCTGTCTTCATCCTCCAGCCAGTCTTGCCATTGCGAACCGCCATCCTCGGACCCGACCGTCGCGTTGAGCGAGGCGTCAGAGCCTGAAAGCCGACGGTTCATGGCGATGACTTCGTCTTCGGAAACCGACAGGTCCTTGGCGATCTGGGCCACATTCTCGGGCCGCATATCCCCCTCTTCCAGCGCGCCAAGTTTGGCTTTGGCCTTGCGGAGGTTGAAGAACAGCTTCTTTTGCGCCGAGGTGGTGCCCAGTTTCACAAGGCTCCATGACCGCAGGATGTATTCTTGAATGCTGGCCCGGATCCACCACATGGCATAGGTTGCCAAACGGAAGCCTTTTTCCGGATCAAACCGCTTGACCGCCTGCATCAGGCCGACATTGGCCTCCGAAATCACTTCAGCTTGTGGCAGACCATAGCCGCGATACCCCATGGCGATCTTTGCGGCCAGACGAAGGTGGCTTGTAACCAACCTGTGCGCCGAGGTGCTGTCTTGCCGGTCCACCCAAGCCTTTGCCAGAATATACTCTTCTTCGGGTTCCAGCAGCGGGAACTTACGGATTTCTTGCAGATAACGGTTCAAACCCTGTTCCGGGCTTGGTGCGGGTAGATTGGTATAGGTGCTCATGTCACGCCCCCTGTTTTGCCCCAGTGCCATCAGCCCCCGGGGCCAACAAACCTAAGGATTATGGGCCGCCAGTTCAAGGCTTTGCCCTATCAACAAACTCTTAACGTTGAATGAAGGTATTTCCGACGCCCTTTGAAAGGGATGTGTCGGTCAGATCACGTGATCGTCAGACAGGCGACGACGACGATCGACAAAACAGCTTCGTCCCCACCCACCGCGCTGATGGCATGCCCGCGACCCAATGTCGTTCGGTGCGGAAACGCCGACCTGACGGAATATTAAACCATTAACTATCAATATGTTGCAAAATCCGTCGGCACGCTGATTTCCAACCTTCGGCGCCTGAAAGCCAACCTATGGTGCGGAAATCCAACCTCGCTCCGCCTCCATGTCCTTCCAGGATTAAAAAAGGCCGCCCGGTGGGCGGCCAAGAACTCGAAAGTGGCGATCAGATCAGGTTTTCCGCCCGCGCTTCCTGGAGGGGGGCGGATCTTCCCGGTCCTTTCGGGCCAGCGCCTTTGTCGTATCAATCCTCCTCCAGTGTGGGGTCATAAACGGATTCATATCGTCGTCGCAGTTGGTCCGGACAAAATAGGCTCCAGCAAAATAATCCAGTGCCAAGGAAGTCGACCTGTCTTCGACGGCCTCACCGATAGCCTCGATAGTCATTTCGATGGCAAGGCCGAAGCGATAGGCTGCGGCGTGCATCAAGACTTGAACGAATTCATCGAGCCCCATCAAACCGACTTCATCCGAAAAGTCAGCCTTTTCGAGGAGGGCCGCAATGGAATCACGAAGGAATCGCCCCTCCGAAGCCAAAGTCATGGGACGAATTTCGATCGGCCGCAGTCGCCGCGTTAAGGTGCCGTCGTGATTGATGAAGTCCCTCCCCTCAAGGGTTCCAGAAAGGATCAGACAAATAGGCCACTCTTCGTCTTGGGTCATGTTGCGAAAACGTTTCGAAAAGGATTCCAAGGTTTCGGTCGTCGCGTACTGAATAGCCCCTAGATTTGTAGACGCCTTGCTTGGTAATTTTGGAAGCAAGGAGGACGATATGTCCACGAACAAATTCACAGATGAGTTCAAGCGGGATGCGGTCGCACAGGTCGAGGATCGGGGCTACCCGGTGCGCGAGGTGGCCGAGCGATTGGGGGTCAGCACCAAGTCGATCTACACATGGCAGAAGCAGTTTTCGCGGCCCGCAAAGGTGATCCAAGAGGTCGATGCGC
>JAIOYF010000010.1 GCA_021741245.1 Paracoccaceae bacterium | reverse complement strand
AACAACCGCCGCCTGCTTGAGCCCATTGGAAACATCCCACCCGCCGAAGCAGAGGAGGCCTTCTATGCAAACTTGAACACACTCGATATGGTCGCGTAACACGGACTAATTGGTCTCCGGCAAACCCGGGGCGGTTCAAACACCGTCGAACAACGCAACTGGATGCGTGGCATCGTGGAACGCACCGACGCGTCCCATCAGCTTCATGTCTTGACCGTTTCGGACGAGGTCTGCCTCGCGAGACTGCGCGCGCGCAACGCGCAGGGCGATCACCCGTTCGCGGTGACAGAAGCCCAGTTCCATCAGTTCACCAGACATTTCGTGGCGCCGTCGCCGGTCGAAGGTTTCAATCTTGTGGTGCATGACCATGCACGTGACTCAAAATCACGGGCATGAAACAGATGAACGAAGTCTTTCAAAACCCGTTACTCCGCAGGCCGCCGCGCGCTTTCTATCTGTGCAAGGTCCTTTCGGTTCTCTGCTGGCGTCCGAAGGCGAGGCAGGCTTTCGGCCAAACAGTTCACGGATTCTTTAGTTTGTGATATTTCAGTGGAAAGCGCGTTCCAGTTCGGATCGCCAATCAATCCGACCGAGTGCACCCCGAGATGGACAAACTTTCCGTCATGCATGCCTTCCGTCGCATAGTCGAACGCGGCAGCTTCGCGCGTGCGGCGGAGGATCTTGGCGTGTCGCCGGCACTTCTGAGCCGCGAGATCAAGCTGCTCGAAGAGAGTCTTGGCACGACGCTGCTCACCCGCACGACCCGCTCCATGTCGCTCACTGATGCCGGGCGGCTCTACTACGATGAGGCGACAGGCATTTTGGATGCGATGACCCAGGTCGAGACGCGCATCCGCGATGGCGCCGGGGCCGTGCGCGGTCACCTTAAGGTCAACGCCTCCAGCTCGTTCGGGCAGACGGTGATCGCGCCGATCCTGCCGACGTTTCTCGACGCCTATCCCGATCTGCGTCTGACACTGTCCATGGACGACCGGGTGGTGGACATGGTCGAGGGCGGGTTCGACGTCTCGATCCGCATTCGTCCTGCCATGCCGGACTCGGCGCTGGTGGCGCGCAGGATCGGGACGATGCGACAGCGGATTTTCGCGGCACCTGCCTATCTGGAAAGGGCGGGCGTGCCGATTGTCCCGCAGGATATCGCCCGGCACCGGGTGATCGGCTTCCTGCTTGCGAACCACCTGAGCACTTGGGCGCTGACTGGCCCTTCCGGCACGGTCACGATCGACCTCGATTCGCCGGTTCGTGTCGGCAACAGCCTCGTCTTGCGCGACCTCCTGATCGCGGGCCAGGGCATCGGCACCCTGCCGGACTTCGTCTCGAACGAGGGCGAGGCGCGGGGCGCGCTGGTGCGGGTTCTACCCGACTGGGAGCTTCCCGCGCCAGAGATCTTCGCCGTGACGGCCTCGCGGCTGGGGATGGACGGGAAGGTCACGGCCTTCCTCGACCACCTGCGCGCGGCGCTCCGGTCCTGACATTCTTCAACCTGCGTAAAGAATGAAGTGAAAGTCAGCGGGTTATTCCGGCTCGACCGATCCCCCATCCTCTCAGGCATCGAAACCCAATGCACTGAGAGGATCCCATGACCCGTGTTCTCGTTCTCTACTATTCCAGCTATGGCCATGTCCGTGCCCTCGCACAGGCGGAAGCCGAAGGCGCCCGCAGCGTTCCCGGCACCCATGTCGACTTGCGGCGCGTGCCCGAGACTGTCCCTGAGGCGATCCGGCAGAAGGCCGGCTTCGTAGCGGATGACACGCCGGTCGCGGCACCGGCCGATCTGGAGGCATACGACGCCATCATCTTCGGCACGCCCACGCTGTTCGGTATGATGGCCGGGCAGATGAAATCCTTCCTCGACCAGGCCGGTGGCCTTTGGGCGCGAAATGCTCTGGTCGGCAAGGTCGCTGCCGTCTTCGCCTCCACCGGCTCGCAGCATGGCGGGCACGAGGCGACGCTGCTGTCGACCCAGATCCCGCTGCAACATTTCGGCATGCTGATCGCGGGCATGCCTTACACCTTTGCAGGTCAGACGACGTCCGAGAGCATCGTCGGCGGCGCGCCCTATGGCGCGGGCACGATCGCCGGGGCCGATGGCTCGCGGTCGCCTTCTGAGGTCGACATTGCCGGTGCGCGGTTCCAAGGCGCGCATGTTGCGCGGATCGCTGCGCGGCTTGCCGGGGCCAACCTGCACGAGGAGGCCGCGTAATGGCTTCCCTCACCATCGACTTTTTCCACGATGTCGTCTGCTGCTGGTGCTTCAACATCTCGTCTCGGATGCATGACCTTGCAGCCGAGTTCGACCTCGATATCCGGCACCGCACCTTCGTGCTGCAAGCGAGCCGTACCGAGATGGCAGCGCGCTGGGGCGGCCCCGAACAGGCCCGCGACACCATTCTTGGGCACTGGTCGGTCTGTCGGCAGGTCAGCGACCAGCCGGAGCTCGTCGACATCGACGCAATGCGGGCAGCCCCGTTCGATTATCCCCACGGGATGACCGCGGCGCTTGCCTGCAAGGCGGCAGAACAGCTCAGTGGGCAGGCTGCCCACTGGGACATGTTCGACCGTCTGCAGCGCGCGCATCTGACCGAGGCGCGGAACGTCGCCGACCCGGCAACGGTGCTGCATGCTGCCCGGGACCTAGGTTTCGAGAGCGCTGCCTTCGCCGATGTTTTCGAGGACCCGAAAACCCTTCGTGCTGTCGACGCCGACTGGCAACACGCCCGTGCCCTCCAGGTCCGGTCCATTCCAACGCTCACCGTCCGCGAGACCGGTTTCCGCCTCGTCAACGGACCGCGCGATGATCTGGCCTCGCAATTGCGCGCCGCCTTCCGCCTTGTCTCCTGAAAGGAAATGCCATGACCGTCTCATTCCTCCGCATTGGTGCCCGGCACTGTCGCCACATCCCGCGCGGCGTGCCGCGCGACCTGTCCCCCCACCTGATGCGCGACATCGGCCTTGATCCATGGCCGGACCGCCCGCGCTTGCCCTTCCATCCGCTTTGGTGAGCACCCGCCAGGAGATCAAGCCATGTCCCGCACCACCGACATCCTTCTGACAGCGCTCGCCCCGGCGGTCTGGGGAAGCACCTATCTCGTCACGACCGAGGCGCTGCCTGCGGGATATCCCGTGACCCTTGCAGCACTTAGGGCCTTGCCAGCCGGGCTGCTGCTGCTTGCTGTCACGCGTTGCCTGCCACCCCGTGCCTGGCTCGGTCGCGTCTTCCTACTCGGCAGTTTCAACTTCGCGCTGTTCTGGGCGCTGTTGTTCGTCGCCGCCTACAGGCTTCCCGGCGGGGTTGCGGCCACGCTGGGATCGCTGCAGGCCATGATGGTGATCCTCATGGCGCGCGGGTGGCTCGGCACGCCGATCCGGGCGGGTGCAGTCGCCGCGGCGGCCACTGGTGTTCTAGGCGTGGCGCTTCTGTTGATCGGCCCCGATGCCGCCCTCGATCCCATTGGTATTGCCGCCGGCCTCGGTGGCGCCGCGTCCATGGCGGCGGGCACTGTTCTAAGCCGGAAATGGCAGCCGCCCGTTTCGGCTCTCAGCTTCGCCGCGTGGCAGTTGACTGCCGGGGGTTTGATCCTGCTACCGCTGGCGCTGATCATTGAACCCACGCTGCCCCCGCTCACGGCGACGAACCTGGCCGGGCTTGTCTGGCTCGGCCTCATCGGCGCTGCGGCCACCTATGCGCTCTGGTTCCGGGGCGTCGCCCGGATCGAGCCCGGCGCAGTCTCGATGCTGGGCATGATGAGCCCAGTTACGGCCGTGGCTTTGGGCTGGGTGGTACTGGGTCAGTCGCTGTCCCTGATGCAAGGGCTCGGCGCGCTGATCGTCCTTGGCTCGGTCTGGGCTGGCCAGCGCGCGAACCGCCCAACAACGCCAGTTTCGGCAATGCCGAAGGCGAGTCCCGTTCCGGCGGGCGGAACGATCGTGAACCGCACCGGTGCGTTTCTGGCAATGTTTGGCGCGAATCCGTTCCGGTACGTCATGACCAATCGCACCGAAAGGAGGCCCTGATGACCGATCCCGCGCTAACGCCCGAGTTTGCCCGCCAAGCCCGCCTTGCAGGCATGCTGTACCTGCTCATCATCGTCGCGGGCCTAGGGGCCGAGTTGGCCCTTCGTGGCCCGTTGATCGACCTTGACGATGCGGCAGGCACCGCGGCGGAGATCCTGGCCGCCCCGGGCCAGTTCCGGCTGGCCATCGCCGCCGACCTGGTGATGGCGCTTTGTGATGCCGGGCTCGCCATACTGCTTTATCTGATCTTTCGGGCCGCGTCGCCGGGGCTTGCCCTGTCCGCGATGGTGTTCCGACTGATCCAGACCGTGCTGATCGCCGCGAACCTCATGGCCCTGCAAGCCGCGTGGGTTCTGATTTCTGGCCCCAACGCGCTTGCCGATGCCAACGCGCTTGCGCTGGTGTTCCTTGATCTACACGGTCATGGCTATGATCTCGGCCTCGTCTTCTTTGGCGTCAACAGCCTGATCATGGGTCCGCTTGTCTGGCGCTCACGCCTTTTTGCAAAGGGCTTCGGGGCTGGTCTGGCGATCGCTGGGCTCGTCTATCTGATCGGCAGCGGCCTGCGCTTCTTCTCCCCTGAATGGTCTCAGGCATTCGTACCCGCGTATCTACTGACGATCCTCGCCGAGACGGCGTTCTGCCTCCGGCTACTTTTTCAAAGGAACCCGGTCTAACATGGACCAGGTTGAAAAGGTCGTCTCAAGAGCTGTCCGGATCGAATGCGCCGCAGATCAAGAGATGTGCGCCCTTACGCCGATGTCGGAGACCTCGGAACAGCCAGTTTCGACTTCTCGCGATCAAGATGGAGAGGATTCATGTCTCAACGAGGTTTCACTGTCCGCGCCCTAGGCGAAATCGCCATCCGGTGCATCGATCTTGACTCAATGGTCGCATTCTATCGCGATGTCATCGGGCTTGAACCGCTCAGCGATCCGAGCAACGGCCGTATCGTATTCCTTCGCATCGCCGAGGGATTTGGCGGCCATACAACGGTGCTGGCTCTGTTTCGTCATGACATCGAAGCCGCAGGCCAGACGCGGGCGGGTGACTTGCCCCCTGCGACGGGTCCAGGCTCATCGCTTCATCACATTGCGCTCAGCCTGCCTTGGGATGAGCAGGAGGCTGTCATCGGGTGGTATGAGAAACTCGGCCTGGAATACCATGTCGAAGAATTCGATTGGGTGGGTTGGCGCGGCATTTTCGCCTCCGACCCGGACGGCAACACCGTCGAACTTGTTGCCAAAGATCCGAGTTAGACGAGACGTACTGTTTCGTTTTATGGGAGTAACGAAGGATAAGGCAAGAAATCGAAGGGAAGCGGACCTTCGATTCCTCCAACCCAATGACAGCAAAATCCCGCACCGATTGAGGTCGCGACTTACCAATAGAGTGGCCTAAGCGCACGGCCGCTTTGGGCCGAACACGTCTTGGATGCCCGCGGCGTCGCAACGGGCGGAAAGCGGACGGCCGAGCGGAAAGGCTGAGGTGATCCGTTCAGCGATCAGCGCAAAGGCTACCGGTCTTCCTTCACCAGTCTTTCGGCCACCAGTTCGTTCACGATGAGCGCAGTGGGGCGCAGCAGCTTCAACGCAGCACGGATCACCGTCAGCTTGGGCCATCCTCCCGAAGCGAGCACGATCTGGCGCGTGCCGCGCAACGACATCGGGTTCACGGCGAGGACGCGGTCATTTACCGGATGGTCGATCACATTGCCGTCTGCATCGATAAAATGGCACAAGAGGTCGCCTACCGCTCCCGCCGCCTCGAGCGAGGCGATCTCGTCCCGCGTCAGCAGCCCGTATTCCGAAAACACCGAATGCGGCGTCAGGTCACCGGCCGACACCACCATCATATCCAGCGTCTTGGCGCGGGCAAAGACTTCGGACAGGCCCGGATGGCCCAGAAGCGCCTCGCGCGTGGCCGGGTCGGGCGCATAGACGGGCGCGGCTAGCATGTATCATTCCGCAGAAAGCCGGTCGGCCACGCGCCATGCGAATTCCGAGGGGTTTACCTCGGTAACCCGCGTCAGACCGCCGAGCATCGCTAGGGTCAGGACCCATTGATGTCCTTGAGGCTGCCGTGCCTACATGATTCAATTTCCCAAACTGATGGGGATATTGATGATGAGCAATTTATTCTGGTTGTCGGACGAGCAAATGGGGTGGTTGATGCCGTTCTTTCCCAAGAGTTTTCGAAGATCAGAAAACAGTCCGGGGGACTGTTTTCCTGAGGATGGGCAGGCCAAGGGTCGATGACCGTCGGGCCTTGAGCGGAATAATATTCATAAATCGCAACGGGTTGCGGTGGTGCGACGCACCAAAGGAGTATGGCCCTCCGAAGACCCTCTACAACCGTTGGAAGCGATGGGGCGACAAAGGCGTCTTCGCTCGAATGATGGAAGGGTTGGCCTCGAAGGCGGCGGTTCTGAAGACGGTAATGATCGACGCGACCTATTTGAAGGCGCACCGCACGGCGACGAGCCTGCGGTCGAAAAAGGGGGCCGGACGACCAACGTGGGCGGTGATTGGCCGAACCAAGGGCGGTATGAACACAAAACTGCATGCCGTCACCGATGCCAATGGCCGTCCGATCCGGTTCTTTATGACCGCAGGCCAAGTCAGCGATTACACCGGTGCGGCGGCGCTGCTAAGCAGCCTACCATCAGCAGATTGGTTGTTGGCCGACCGTGGATATGATGCCGACTCGTTCCGAGAAGCGTTGAAAGACAAAGGGATAAAGCCATGCACCCCAGGCCGGAAGTCGCGCGTCAAACCCATCAAATACGACAAGCGCCGCTACAAACGCCGCAACAGGATCGAGATCATGTTCGGCAGGCTCAAGGACTGGCGACGGGTTGCGACGCGCTATGATAGGTGCCCGAAGGTCTTTCTCTCAGCCGTTGCACTCGCCGCAACCGTCATGTTCTGGCTATGAAACGAGAACGAGCCCTGACCCTAAGACGCCGAAAGTGGATGAAAAACCGACAAAAATTATCTCATCTCGTGCAGACTGTTTTGCCGCCGTGGGATTATCAGTCGCCCCACATCGTAGACTGTTTTGTCTCAGAAGAGCATTCGAGATTTACATGAATGAGAAAGCGAAAGGGCAAAGAAGTGCCGCCATGACATTTGCTGCCTTCGAATACTCTTGGGCTCGGTATAAAATGTATCCGCGGCCCAAACACCGAGGCAATTTTTTCATACTATACAAAGTATTATCAGGTAAAAATTGGCGGAAGCGGTGGGATTCGAACCCACGGTACGGTTCCCCGCACGCTAGTTTTCAAGACTAGAGCCTTAAACCACTCGGCCACACTTCCAGCGCGCCCGAATTAGCCTTGTGCCCGCGGAAACACAAGCGGCAGTTCGGCAAATAGATCAACTCTTCGCGCCTATCTGTGCCGATCGTTGCCTGTCCCCTTTCCACAGGGGCGTAGCAAAGGTATGGTACGGCGGCAAATCACTTGATTGCGGCGAGCAGGTCAGGGTGCCCCAAGGGTGCCAAAGACGTTGAAACAGACAAGCGCGGGACAAACCGGCGCGGATCGGGGGCTAGAGATGGCACAGGTAACACTCAGGACCATGTTCCTGATGACCGCGGCGGCGGTTGCGCTTTCGGGGTGCGTGAACGGCGAAAGCCCGTTTGCCCGCAAATCCGTGGACGGGGATGGAACAGACGTCGCGGCAGCGCCAACCGCCAAATCCACCCGTCTGGTGGATCGCGATGTCGAGGCACCGGAGGTGTTTCAGACCTCGGATCAATCGCTGTGGGACGGCAGGCCTTCGCTTGGCGGGGTTTGGGTTGCCTCACCCGACACGAAAGACCCGGAACGGGTGATCATCCGCAACAAGGGCAACGGCAAATTCGTGATTGGCGCGCTTTTCCGGCGCGAAATCGAGAATCCGGGGCCAAAGCTGCAGATTTCATCCGATGCCGCAGCGGCCCTAGGCATTCTTGCGGGACAGCCAACCGAAATCTCCGTCACGGCCCTGCGCCGCGAAGAAGGCAGGGTTGAGCCTGATGCGACAAAGCCTATTCTGGATAGTTCGGAAAGCGTTGAAACCGCGACCCTTGATCCCGTTCCTGCGGCAGCAGCCGCGCTGGACCGTGTTGAAAGCAAACCCATCGCCACACCCGCAGTGACTGCCGCCCCCGCCGCAGCAAAGCCCGCCCCTGCGCCAAAGCCTGCACCCGCACCACAGCCCGCCGCAAATGCCGGGGGACGCACCATTCAGATCGGCATCTTCTCGGTTGAGGCCAATGCCAAACGCGCGGCTGACACCTTGAAAAAGGCCGGGCTGACAGGCACCATTCGTCGCGAAGAGACTGCGGGCAAGGTCCTTTGGTCCGTCACCTCAAGCGGGGATGCGGCGGCCTTGACCAAGGTTAAGGGGCTTGGTTTCCCTGACGCCTATTTCTTGAAACGCTAGCGCCATCTGAGCCCAAACCGGAGGCCCCATGCTGCATCCTTTCCGCCTTGCCTTGACCCTTGCCATGATCGCCTGTGCCACCTTGGCGCAGGCATTCGAGACGCGTGCGACTGCCGCATGGGTCTTTGATGTGACCACGGGCACGGTGCTGATGGACAAGAACGCAGACCAGCCGTTGCCGCCGGCCTCCATGTCAAAGCTGATGACCATCAACATGCTGTTTGAAGCGCTGCGCGATGGCAGGGTCACGATGGAGACGACATTCGCCGTCTCCTCGCGGGCCAAAGCGATGGGCGGCTCGACCATGTTCTTGCAAGAAACGGATCGCCCGTCGGTCTCGGACCTGATCCATGGGATGATCATCAATTCCGGCAATGATGCCTGTGTGGTGGTGGCCGAGGGGTTGGCGGGCACGGAAGAAGCCTTTGCCCAGCAAATGACACAGCGGGCCAAGGCACTGGGGATGCAGAATTCACACTTTTCCAACGCCTCTGGCTGGCCGGACCCACAGCACCGCATGTCGATGCGGGATCTTGGCATCGTGGCCACGCGGCTTGTGACCGAATTTCCCGAGTATTATCCGATCTTTGGCGAGACCACCTTTAACTACAAAGACCGCGCACCGGCAAATTCCAGCAATCGCAATCCGCTCCTTGCGCTTGGCGTGGGGGCGGACGGCCTGAAAACCGGCCACACAACCGAAGCAGGCTATGGCCTTGTAGGCTCTGCCCAACAGGGTGATCGGCGGGTGATCTTTGTTGTGACCGGCCTGACATCTGACAAGGAACGCGCAGAAGAGGCAGAGCGGATCGTCGGCTGGGCCTTTCGGCAGTTCACCGAGAAAACTCTGGTAAAGGCGGGCACCCGTCTGGCAGAGGCCGAGGTCTGGATGGGCAGCGCGGATCGGGTTGGCCTTGTATCGCCGACAGATGTTCGGCTTTTGGTTCCCGCTCTTGTGCAAGAAAGTGCGACGGCGGAAGTGATCTTTACCGGCCCCCTGCAAGCCCCGTTGAAAGCAGGAACCAAGGTGGCCGAGATGATCATCCACGTGCCCGACCTGCCCGATTCGCGGGTGCCGCTGGTGGTGGAAACGGATGTGGCGGTTGGTGGATTCTTGAAGCGACTGATGACAGCGGCCAATGACCTGCGTGCGCGCTATCTCGACGGGGCCTCTGCCTCCTGATAAGGCAGGGCCATGGCAGGGCGTTTCATCAGTTTCGAAGGCATCGACGGCTCTGGCAAGTCGACACAGGCACGCCGATTGGCGCAAGCCCTGAGCGATCTGGGCCACAGCGTTGTCTTGACCCGTGAACCCGGTGGCAGCGCGGGGGCAGAAGAAATCCGCCGCCTTGTGCTGGAGGGGGAGACGGATCGCTGGTCAGCCGAGACCGAGATCTTGCTGTTTACCGCCGCCCGCCGTGACCATCTGGAAAAGACGATCCGCCCTGCCCTTGCACGCGGGGATATCGTCATATCCGACCGCTTTGCCGACAGCACCCGGATTTTTCAGGGCATCACGCGGGGCGATCTGACCCAAACCGTTGACAGCCTGCATGCCTTGATGATCGGGGTCGAACCTGATTTGACGATCCTGATTGATCTGGACCCGGCCGAGGGTCTTGCCCGCGCCACCGCCCGCGCGGGCAAGGAAATGCGGTTCGAAGATATGGGCCTTGCGTTCCAAACCCTTGCACGGGCGGGTTTTCTTGATCTGGCCAAGCGGCATGATCGGTTCCGGGTGATCGACGGTGCACGCATACCGGATCTGGTGGCGGAGGATGTGCTGGGCGCGGCCCTGGCCGGGGCAATGGCGCGCTGATGGCCGCGGATGATCTGCCCGAACCCGACCGGATCGAGGGTGCCCCCCACCCCCGCGAGACACAGCGCCTTTTTGGGCATGAGGCCGCCGAGGCCGAGTTTTTGCGCGCCTATACCTCGGCCCGGATGCATCATGGCTGGCTGATTACCGGGCAAAAGGGCGTGGGCAAGGCCACGCTGGCATGGCGTATTGCGCGGTTCTTGCTGAACACCCCCGAAGAGGATGGCGGCCTGTTTGGCGCACCGCCGCCCCCCGAAAGCCTTGATGTTGATCTGCACACGCCCGTTGTCCGGCGGATGGCGCAACTGGCGGAACCCCGGCTGTTCTTGCTGCGCCGTGGTCCCAATGACAAGGCCACAGCCCTTTCCGCCGATATTCGGGTGGATGAGGTGCGCAAGATGAAGTCGTTCTTTGCCCTCTCCGCCACGGATGGCGGACGACGAGTTGCGATCATCGATGCGGCGGATGAGATGAACACAGGCGCCGCCAACGCCTTGCTCAAACTGCTGGAAGAGCCGCCCGCCAAGGTCACCTTCCTTGTCATCGCGCATCAGCCGCACCGCCTGCTGCCCACCATCCGCTCGCGTTGTCGCGAACTGCGCCTGACCCCACTTGCGCCCGAGGCCTTGGCGAAGGCACTGGAACAAGTGGGCGGCGCGGTTGACCCGGATGCGGTACAGGCCCTTGGCGAATTGGCCGGGGGATCGGTGGGCGAGGCGTTCCGGCTTTCCAATCTGGAGGGGCTGAAACTGTATCAAGCGCTTGTCGCCCTGTTGGCCACCCTGCCCCGCATGGACCGTCCGCGCGCGCTTGCCCTTGCCGAACTGGGCGCTGGCAAGGGCGCGGAGGAGCGGTTTGACCTGATCATCACCCTTTTGGACCTGTTTTTGGCGCGACTGGCCCGCGCGGGGGTGACACGGCAACTTCCGCCCGAGGCCGCAAAGGGCGAAAGTGATCTGTTTCAGCGCCTTGCCCCGAATGAGGCTGCCGCGCGCAGTTGGGCCGATCTGGCGCAACACCTTTCCTTGCGTGCCCGGCGTGGCAAGGCAGTCAACCTTGACCCTGCCGCGCTTCTGATGGATAGCTTCCTGAAACTCGACGAGGCGGCAGCCCTGCTCGCCCAAAGGTGAGCCCCCATGTCTGATGCCCCACAAATGACCCCGCCCGAGATCGTGGACAGCCACTGTCATCTCGATTTTGCAGATTTCAACGGCGAGTTGGACGCTGTGATCGCCCGCGCGCATGCCGCTGGCGTGCGCCGGATGGTCACGATCTGCACAAAGCTGCACAATGAACCGCAGGTCCGCGCCATCGCGGAGGCCTATGACAGCGTCTATTATGCGGCAGGGGTGCATCCGATGAGTGCGGCGGACCACGCGCCCGTCACCCTTGATGACCTTCTCACCCTTGCTCGCCACCCAAAGTTTGTGGGCATTGGGGAAACGGGCCTCGACTATCACTATACGGCCGAAAGCAAGGCCGTTCAAAAGGTCAGCCTGCGCCTGCACATTCAGGCGGCACAAGAAACCGGACTGCCCCTGATCATCCACGCCCGCGACGCGGATGAGGACATGGCAGAGATCCTGACCGAAGGCTTCAAGGACCGACCCTATGGCTGCGTCATGCATTGCTTTTCCAGCAGCGAGGGATTGGCAAAAGCGGCACTGGAGCTTGGGTTTTATCTGTCCATGTCGGGGATTGCGACCTTTCCCAGAAGTCAGGACCTGCGCGATATCTTTGCCAAAGCCCCGGTGGATCGGATCTTGCTGGAAACCGACAGCCCCTATCTGGCCCCCCCACCCCATCGGGGCCGTCGCAATGAACCGGCCTACACCGCCTTTACCGCAAAGACGGGTGCGCAGGTCTTTGGCATGACAGAAGCCGAGTTTGCGGCCCAGACCACGGCCAATTTCAACCGCCTCTTTACAAAGGCCGCATGATGGCAACGCTGCGTTTTACCATTCTTGGCTGCGGCTCTTCTGGCGGGGTGCCACGATTAGGCCCCGAGGGGATGGGGGCCGATTGGGGGGATTGCGACCCAAACAACCCCAAGAACCGCCGCCGCCGTTGCTCGATGTTGATTGAGCGGATTGGCACTGCGGGCACGACCCGCGTGCTGATCGACACCACGCCCGACATGCATGCACAGCTTTTGGATGCGGGGGTGGGTGTGCTGGATGGTGTTGTCTACACCCATGCCCATGCCGACCACACCCATGGGATCGACGATCTGCGCCAGGTCGTCTTCAACATCCGCCGCCGCCTGCCAGTCTGGGCGGATGGCCCCACACAAAACGCCCTGATCTCGCGCTTTGGCTATGCTTTTGTGCAACCCGACGGCTCGCCCTACCCGCCCATTCTGGAACTGCATGGCATCGACGGGGCCGTGACGGTCACCGGGGCGGGCGGCGACGTGACCCTAATCCCGTTTTTGTGCGAACATGGCAGCATGGACGCGCTTGGCTTTCGCATCGGGGGCCTTGCCTACTTGCCGGATGCCGTGGCGATACCAGAGGCGCATTGGCCGCTGCTTGACGGGCTTTCAGTCTGGGTTGTCGATGCGCTGCGGCGCAAGCCGCACCCCACCCATGCCCATCTTGCGATGACACTGGAGTGGATCGCGCGCGCCAAACCAGAGCGCGCCGTTCTGACCAATATGCACAATGACCTCGACTTTGCGACGCTGGAGGGTGAATTGCCCCCCTCGATCCGCCCGGCCTTTGATGGGATGGTGATTGAGCTTGCGGCATGAGCGCGCTGCTCGATGTGATCTTGCCCGTCTTTCTGGTGATCGGATTTGGCTATGCCGTGGCGCGCGCCGGATTGTTTTCGGGTGATGCTGTCGATGGCGTGATGCGCTTTGCGCAAAATTTTGCCATCCCATGCCTGCTGTTTCGATCCATTGCGCATCTTGATCTGTCTGCAGCCTTTGATCCAAACATCCTGTTTTCGTTTTATGCGGGGGCGCTTGCGGGTTTTGCCGCGGGCATTGCCGGGGCCAGAGTAATCTTTGGCAGGCCCTGGGCCGATGCCGTGGCCATCGGCTTTGCCTGCATGTTCTCCAACACAGTCCTGCTGGGCCTGCCAATCACCGAACGCGCCTATGGGCCTGATGCGCTTCAGGGCAATATCGTGATCATCTCTACCCACGCGCCGCTGCTTTACTCTGTCGGCTTCGTGGTGATGGAATGCGTGCGAGAGCGGACACAGGCGCTCAGCTTTGCGTCCCTCGCCCTCCAGATTGGCCGCGCTATCCTGACCCAGCCCTTGGTGATCGGCATCTTGCTGGGCTACGGGGTCAACTTTAGCGGATTGGCGCTGCCCTCTGCCTTTTGGTCTGGCATTGACCTGATGGCGCGTGCCGGAATTCCGGCCGCGCTGTTTGGTCTGGGCGGCGTTTTGCTACGCTACAAGCCCGAAGGCGACCGTGCCACGATTGCCATGATCTGCGCCATCGGGCTGATCTTGCACCCCTCCATCACCTGGCTGCTGGGGACGGCTGTATTTCACCTTGAGACGGCGGACTTGCGCTCGGCCGTGATCACGGCCGCCATGGCCCCGGGCGTCAACGCCTATCTCTTCGCTAACATTTATGGCGTGGGCAAGCGGGTCACGGCATCAGCCGTGCTGTTTTCCACGGCACTGTCGATCGGCACCACTTGGGTTTGGCTGCACGTTCTGCCCTAGGCGCACCCAAGGATTTTGCAAAATCCTTGCAATTTTTTTCAAAAAAATTGCCCCGCACTTTTCAGTGCGGGGTCACCCCGCGCAGGCGTTCAGACCGGCGGCGCAGCAGTTCCACCATTGCAAGCAGACCCACCGAGACGATCACAAGAATGGTGGCCACCGACAGGATCGCCGGACTGATCTGCTCGCGAATACCGTTCCACATCTGGCGCGGGATTGTCTGTTGATCATGGGCCGCCACGAACAGCACCACCACCACCTCGTCAAACGAGGTGACAAAGGCAAACAGCGCGCCCGAGATCACGCCCGGCAAGATCAGCGGCATGGTGATCTTGAAAAATGTCGTCGTGGGCGAGGCCCCAAGGCTCATCGCGGCCCGGTTCAGCGACTGGTCAAACCCGACCAGTGTGGCCGTCACGGTTATGATGACGAAGGGGATACCCAGCGTCGCATGGGCCAGCACAACGCCAAAATAGGTTCCCGCCAGGCGACCACATTGTTGATCAAGTCCTGTCCATGAAATCAGGGCGCAGGGGTTTGAGTAAAAGAAGAACAGCCCCGTTGCCGTGATGATGATCGGCACGATCATGGGCGAGATCAGCACCGCCATGATCGCACGGCGATAGGGCATTTCCGGGCGGCTGAGGCCAAGGGCCGCAAGTGTGCCCAAGGCGGCGGCAACGATGGTCGAGAAAAATCCGATGATCACCGAATTCTTGGCCGCATTGATCCAGGCGGCCTCGTTCCAGACGCGCGCCCACCACGCGGCATCGCGCGGCACATCGGCAGGCACACCCGGCTGCGTCAGCAACAGATCATACCACCGCAGGCTATAGCCTTCGGGATCAAAGGACAGCATCTTCTGGGTGAAGGTGAAATAGGGCTCGGCGTTGAAGCTGAGCGGGATCACGATGAGGATCGGCGCGATCAGAAAGATGAAGATCAGCGCACAAATCGTGCGGTAGGTGTAGTACCAGATCTTCTCAAGCGGGTCTGCATATGTTGGAAGGGCCATGGTCCGCTTATCCCAGCTTGAGGTTGTCAATGCCGACCAGACGGTCGTAGAGCCAATACAGGACCAGAACCGCGGCCAGTAACAGCGCGGCAAGCGCCGCCGCCAACGACCAGTTCAGGCTGTCTTGCATGTGAAAGGCGATCAGGTTGGAGATCAACTGACCACTCGCGCCACCGACAAGGGCAGGTGTGATGTAATAGCCAACCGCCAGAATGAACACGAGCAACGATCCGGCACCGATGCCCGGCAGGGTTTGTGGCAGGTAGACCCGGCGAAACGCTGTCCAACTCGTTGCCCCCAAAGACCGCGCCGCCCGCACATACGACGGTGGAATTGGCCGCATAACGGAATAAAGCGGCAAGATCATAAAGGGCAGCAAGATATGCGTCATCGCAATGATGGTGCCGGTCTGATTATAGATCATCTGGATGCGGCCATCGTCGCCAATGATCCCGGACCAGACCAGCAGGCTGTTGAGCACCCCTTGTTGTTGCAACAGCACCATCCAGCTTGTCGTGCGCACCAAAAGTGAGGTCCAGAATGGCAGCAGCACAAGGATCATCAACAGGTTTGACCAGCGCAGCGGCAGAATTGCCAGTAGATGCGCGATGGGAAAGCCAAGGAGAAAGCAGGTAAAGGTGATCAACAGACCCAGACCAAAGGTCTTTATGAACAGGTTCACATAAACCTGACGCTCCTCTGGCACACGGACGATGTTTCCTTGCGTGTCACGGGTCAGGTCAAGTGCGGCCAAGAAGAAATTCGGGCTGTAGGCGCGCGAAACCTGACGCATCGTGGCCCAAAGCTCCGGGTTGTCCCATTTGGCATCAGCCGCGCGCAAGGCCTCATGATAGGGCTCAGAAAAATCCTTGGCCTTGCGCCCGGTCGAGGTGAAGAGGGACCGGGTGCCGGACATCTCATAATTCACCCTTGTGCCCACAACGCCAATCGTCTTGGCAGCAGCGGAATCCCTGACGTCAAGCGCGAGTGCCTCAAACGCTGTCTCGTCAGGCTCCGTCCCGATGGGGTTCTCGGCAAACCACGCCGTGATGCGCGGCATGTTTGCGGAAAATCCGTCATTGTAGATCGACTGGTGCATCATCTGCCCAATAGGCACGATGAAGGTCACAACGACAAACACCAGCAACGGTGCCACGAGCAAGAACGCCCGCCGTTTGGCCCGCGCTTGTGCATCGGCAAGCGCTGTCTTCAGAGGACGACCATCGCTGGTGACCAAGCCGCCAGCGGGTATCTCGGATGCGGTGATATCGGCCATGTTTGCCCCTTGGGTCAATGGATGGGGTCAAAAGTGGGGCGGCAGATAGCCCGCCGCCCCCTTCGTGATCAGTTGGCAGCAAGCCAAGCGTTGAAACGCTCGTTCAGTTCGGTGTCACGGTCGACCCAGAACTCATAGGAAGAAGCCAAGGCATTGGTCAGGTTCGCAGCCGAGGTGGGCATATAGGGCGCCATCTCGGTTTTGCCGTCCTGATACATGCCAACAAGCGCACCCGACGATTTGCGGGCCGGACCATAGGCGATCCACTTGGCCTGATCAGCAAGACGCTGAGTGTCGGTCGCAAAGGTGATGAACTGCTTTGCAGCCTCAAGGTTCGGCGCGCCCTTCGGGATCACGAACAGATCGTATTCATAGACCTGACCATCCCAGACGGTTCCAAAGGGCTTGCCCTCGGCCACGGCAGCCGCAAAGATACGGCCGTTATAGGCCGTGGTCATCGCAACTTCGCCATCAGCGAGCAGTTGTGGCGGCTGAGCGCCCGCTTCCCACCAGATCGTATCGGTCTTGATCTTGTCCAGAATACCAAAGGCGCGGTCGATGCCTTCGGGGGTTTCCAGCGTGGCGTAAACGTCAGCCGCTGGCACGCCATCGGCCATCAGCGCCATTTCGAGGTTTGCTTTCGCGCCCTTGCGCATTCCGCGCTTGCCCGGGAATTTCTCCATGTTGAAGAAATCGGCCATGGTTGTCGGGCCTTCGGGGAATTTTGTCGTGTCATAGGCGAACACGGTCGAGAACACGATGGTCGATACGGCACAATCGGTCACAGCGCCGGGCAAGAAATCCTCAGCCGCTGGGGTTCCGTCGGGCGCGGGCGGCAGCATGGCCATATCGATCTCTTCCAGCAGACCTTCGTCGCACAGGCGGATCGCATCGGCATATTCCACGTCGGCCACGTCAATCGTCACGTTGCCAGCTTCGACCTGGGCCTTGATCGGCGTTGCCGGATTGTCGGCGTCGATCGACACAACGGTGATGCCCGTCGCTGCTGTGAACGGCTTGTGATAGGCCTCTACCTGGCTGACAGCATAGGCACCGCCCCATGACATCACGTTGACTTCCTGTGCATTCGCCGCAAAGGAGGCGCCGGTTAGTGCAGTAGAAAGAATAAGAAGTTTTTTCATTCGTAGCTCCCTGATTGAGTTTCGGCTTTTTTATGGTAACCGCGCCGGGCGGTTTACCCGCTGTTTGCGGGTATTTCTACATAGGCTCCAGCGCGCGGGCATCTTGTGGATGCCAGCCGACGCGGATCTTTTGACCCGGCGTCAGCCGGGTCTGGCCCTGAGTGTTGCGCATTTTCATGACAAAGTCATCCGATCCCGCAACCCGCAGAACCGCGCGCAAAATATCCCCCATATAGATGACCTCCAGCACATCGGCCCCGATCATATGGGCGCCTTCTGGCATCATCTCGGGTTTGAATTCAACCCGCTCGGGGCGAATCGAGACAAGCGTCTTTTGCCCCTTTTGGGTGACATTCACCGCCGTGGCGTCGATCACCTCGCCTGTGGCCAGACGCACAAGGGCCTTGTCACCCGACAATTCCTCGATGATTCCCGGCAGTTTGTTATTCTCACCGATGAAGCCTGCCACAAAACTGTTGTCAGGACGCTCATACAGATCAGCGGGCGGCGCAAGTTGTTGGATGCGACCATCGTTGAACACCGCGATGCGGTCAGACATCGTCAACGCCTCGCCCTGATCATGGGTCACATAAACCACGGTGATGCCAAGGCTTTCATGCAGATGTTTGATCTCGAACTGCATATGTTCGCGCAACTGCTTGTCCAACGCACCAAGCGGTTCATCCATCAACACCAGCGAGGGATCAAACACCAATGCGCGCGCAAGGGCGATCCGCTGTTGCTGTCCGCCTGAAAGCTGTGCCGGGCGGCGGTTGATGAAGTCATACATCTGCACCATGTCGAGCGCGCGCTTGACCTTGGCCTCCCGCTCGGACTTGCCCATCCCGCGCACTTCCAACGGGAAGGACAGATTTTCCCCCACCGTCATATGCGGAAACAGGGCGTAGTTCTGGAACACCATCCCGATGCCACGCTTGTGCGGCGGCACCTGATTGATCGGGCGGCCATCAAGCTTGATCTCGCCATTGGTGGCGGTTTCAAAGCCTGCCAACATCATAAGGCAAGTCGTCTTGCCCGACCCCGAGGGGCCAAGCATGGTCAGGAATTCACCCTTGCCGATATTCAGATTCAGGTCTTTCACCACGAGGCTTACGCCATCGTAGCTTTTTTGCACGTGTTCGAATGCAACATATGCGTCGTTGTGGCTTACGCTCACGGCGCTAGTCTCCCCGTATGGTCCGGCAGGTGTCCTGCACTCGTTAGCCCTGACTAAAGCCAATGCACCCAAGCAATGCAACCGACTTGTCACATTTTCAGGCTTCTCACGGCAAATGCGGGAAAAACGGTCATATTGCGCCACTTTCGCCGCCTTAAACGGCAGTCGGGTTTTCCATGACAGGAGATTCGGCTTCTTCGTGGCTAAGATGGCGCGGAAACGGTGAGGGCACGTGACCAATCCGTGGGGAGGAGCGGCCGGTTTGCCGCCATGCCCGTTGGTTTATCAGCGGCAGCCCCGGCAATCGGGGCCGATACCCGCAGTATCCTTGCCTTTGCCCCCATCCCACGTTCGTTTTGAATGATTCGACAGCGGTTTTGGGCGGCAGGTGTCTTGATGGCCCCACCAAATACCCATGGACGACAGATCTGCGGGCCAAAGATGCACAAAGGGCGCCCGCTTTCGCGTGGCGCCCTTTGTCGATAATTCCAAGTCGTGGTGCGGATGAAAAGACTCGAACTTTCACTCCGATTAAAGAACAGCGACCTCAACGCTGCGCGTCTACCAATTCCGCCACATCCGCAGATCACGACTTGGATGGCGGGCTTTTAGCCAAGCCGCGCGCCAAAGGAAAGGGGGATTTTCACCCCCTTCCGCAGTTAGTTGCCAAAGAGCAGAAATGGCAGTTTCGCCGCCGACATGACGACCCGCGCGCCAGCAGCCTCTGGCGCGACGGCAACCACCGTAGCTGGGGCTGTGGGGGCCAGGGCGGCAGGCGCTTCTGCGACGACCGGGGCCAAAGGTGCTGTGGGCTGTGCCAACACCAGAGCCGGGGCTGCGGGTTCTGGCGCCACTGCAAACTGTGGCAAGGCCGCCGGAACAACTGGCGCCAAGTCACCCGCACGGCCCGCGATCGTAAAGGCCGCCTTGCGAATCAGATCCGGACGCTCTGCCAGACCGGGCGCAAAGATGGCAGCCCCCTGCCCCATGGCATCCAGACCCATCTGATACCAGTCCAGCGCCAGATCCGGGCGCACGGTTGCCCCAAACCCTTGGCTCAGGTGATGGCCCAACAATTCGGCATAGCCTGTCTCGCCCATGGCGGTCAGCAGCAGCGCCGAGCCGACGGCAACCTCCATCGCATCGGTTGTATAGCCAACGCCAAGGCAGACCTTAGCGGTGCCAGACAGTTGTGCAGGCGACATGCCCGACCCAAGAATGAACCCCTTCACTCCCGCCAAAACCTCATCGCGGGTCTTGAGCGACAGGGAACTGACATGCTCGGCCAGAACCGGGCCAAAGCCCGCACATTGCTCTGAGATTTGCTGCGGCGTAAAGCCTGCGACCTTGGCTGCAAGTTCCTCACCCGTGGCCATCGCGTAGGTGCGCGCCAGACAGAACTGCTCACCCAAGGCGAATCCTGCGTCTGTCATCGAGGCGGCCGTGACATAGCCACCATTGGTGTTGGTCATCAGGCTGATCTTGTTGCACTGGCTGGCCAAGGACACCTGCGCCACGCCGGACCCCATGAACGAGGGCAGCGATGGGGCAGCGGCCGGAACGGGCTCCTCTGGCATCAAGGATGGCAAGGCGCTGACAAGACCGGCCCCTGCCACCCCGCGCGAGGCCTGCGGTGCCTCGGGTTGGGCTGCGTAAACCGGCGGGGCCACGGGCTGCACGACATAGGGTTGCGGGGCGGCAGGCATCGTCACCGGAAGGCCCGCCATCTCGTCGCGCTGCATCAAAAGCAGGCCCTTCATACCCATGGGATGGGTGGCCGCCACCTGTGCCACCTGAGGCCCGCCATAAATCGCGCGCTGATAAGCCGTCAACAACAAGTTCCGCTCATAATCGGTCATCTGACCTGTCGGCGGATAGCCCAAGGTTGCCTGATAATTGGAGATGGCGGCCCGGCTCTTTGGGCCAATGGCCCCATCGGGTGTGCCGACCGGATAGCCAAAATGGTTCAGCGCCGTCTGCACCTCACGGTTCTGCTGGCGCTGCGCGGACGAGATGGATGGTTTTGTCGTTCTGGTATATCTTCGCGTGGAGGATCGTTTTTGCTGATCTTTCGCAATGGCGTGGCCAATGATGCCGCCGATCAGCGCCCCGGCGATTGCATCGCCTGCATCCGCATGTGCCGTTTGTGCCGGAACAAGTGACAGGCTTGCCACGACCCCCGCTGTTGCAATTGCCTTAAGTTTCATAGCACCTCTCCACGCAATATCCGATTCAATACCCCCTAAACCTACCACGACTTTCGAATAGACCAAGTATCAAATTCCCGACCGCCCATCCAGAAAGGACTCCCATGCCGCACTGGCGCCACGTTCCCGGCCTTGCCCCCTATGTCCAGACGCTGTCCGAGATGGAGGCGTTGGCCGAGGCTATCGGGCGCGGCGAGGCAAAAGAGGCGATCTGGCTTTTGGAACATCCGCCGCTTTACACCGCAGGGACCAGCGCGCGGCGGGAAGACTTGACCGACCCCGACCGCTTTCCCGTGCATCAGGTGGGGCGCGGCGGGCAATACACTTATCATGGCCCCGGTCAGCGGGTGATCTATGTGATGCTCAATGTCGGCGAACGCGGGCGCGACGTGCGCTGCTTTGTGCGCGCACTAGAGAACTGGGTGATCGCCACCTTGGCCGAATTCAATGTGCGCGGCGAAGTGCGCCCCGGCCGCGTCGGCGTCTGGGTCACCCGCCCCGACCGCCCGGCCAATGCCGATGGCACCCCTGCCGAGGACAAGATCGCCGCCATCGGCGTCAAACTCCGCCGTTGGGTCAGCTTTCACGGCATCTCGATCAACGTGGAGCCGGACCTGCACCATTTCTCAGGCATCGTGCCCTGCGGCATCCGCGACCACGGGGTGACGTCGCTTGTGGACCTCGGCCTGCCCGTCACCATGGCCGACCTTGACGCCGCCCTGATGGCTACCTTCCCCCGCTTTTTCCCCGAGGGCGGGATGCAACCCGATGGCCTGAACCCGCCTGCGTGCAAGACATGACGCGTATCCGCCCGAAGGTTGCTGATATGTGCGTTTTGCGGACGAAGTTGCTGTTCAGAATGTACACAACAAAGGGCGGCGTCCGACCTCGGGACGGCGCACCGAAGCCTGTTCGAGGCACTTTATCGCTCAAGTCCTTCCCCCGAAGTTCTACTGGCAACGGCTGCAAACGCGCCCTCCCGGGGGGAGGTCGGGCGCGGCCCGGCGGCGCAAGCGCCTTGATTCCGGGCAAGAAAGGAGCGTCGCAATCGGCCCAAAGCAGCCTTGGCTCTCTGGCAGGAATTCCCAATCCGCCCCTTACCCGGCTGCAATCAATCGGCCCAGCCTTGCAATTCCCTCATCAATCGCGGCCTCATCGGCGCGGCTAAAGCTTAGGCGGATGGTATTGGCCCCAGATCCATCCGCAAAAAAGGCCCGACCCGGCACAAAGGCCACCCGTTCCGTCTCCAGCGACCGGGCCAGCAGATCGGCGCCATCCATGCCTTCGGGCAGGGTGATCCAGACGAACATGCCGCCTTCGGGCCGCGTCCACTCCACGCCCTTGGGCATATGCCGCGAAAGCGCCGCCAGCATATGGTCGCGCCGCGCTTTATAGACCGCGCGCACGCCCGCCACATGGGTGTCAAAGATGTTTTCGGCCACTTCGGCCACCGCCATCTGGTTGAGTGTGCTGGAATGCAGGTCAGCGGCCTGTTTCATCAGCACCAGACGCCCGATGACGGGCGAGGCCGCACAGACCCAGCCCACCCGCAACCCCGGCGCAAGGGTTTTGGAGAAAGAGCCGCAATAGATGGTGCGGCAGTCCTCGATGCCCCCCTTGCGCGCAACTTCAAGTGCAAGGATCGGCGGGATCGCCTCGCTGTCATAGCGCAGGGCCTGATAGGCGGCATCTTCGACCACCGCGCCACCGATAGCGTCCATCAGGTCAAGCACCCGCTCGCGCCCGGGCCGGTCCACGGTTTCGCCCGTGGGGTTGGCAAAATCGGTGGAGAGATAAGCGAATTTCACCGCCCCCCCCGCCTCAGCCGCCTTGGCCCGATACTCAGCCGCGCCGCGGTTTTCGCGCGGATCAAGCCTGTCATAGGTCGGCTCGTAGGCGTTAAACGCGCCCAAGGCCCCCATATAGGTCGGCCAGTTCACCAGCACCGTATCGCCCGGCGAGATCATCAGCTTGCCAAGATAATCAAGGGCCTGCTGCGACCCCGAGGTGATCAAGATATTGTCCACGCCACACGGAATGCCCAAGCCCGCCATATGCGCGGCCAGCCAACGGCGCAGCGGCAAATAGCCCTCGCTTACCGAATATTGCAGGGCGGTTTCGGCACGGCCGGGGCCAAGGGCGCCCGCCATTGCCGCCTGAAACGCCGCCACCGGAAACAGCGCAGGGTCGGGAATTCCCCCCGCGAAAGAGATGATGTCGGGCTGATCCAGCAGCTTGAGCAGTTCACGGATTTCAGATGCCTTCATCCGCGTGTTCCGCGTGGCCAATACATCTTCCCAGCGCATCATTTCCCCCTGCACGGCCAGCCCAGCCTGTTCGTCAGCACCCTGTCGCGGCGCATCGGATAAGTCAACGTGCCTTACCCAGTTTACAGTAGAGGCCTTTGGGGTCCACGAAGTGCATGGCCGAAGGCAGGGCACCCCGCGTCCACGAACGTCAGGCACAGGCGAAATGCATGCAAAGGCGACAGGCTGACACGAGCCTAGACAGAACGTCGCTTTGCCCTACTTTGAACGCTAGTGCATTGCGTGGGAAAAGGGGAATTGGGATGTGGAAACGTTTTCTGGGCACCAATCTGGTTCTGGGCACCAGTCTGGCGATTTTGACCCTGACCGCCCCTGCACATGCCGAGGCGACGTTTCAACGCATCCCCACACAATACATCGCCGCCCTTGGCCCCTCCTCCGCCACCTCGGGGACGGATGCGGCAACATGGGGCCTGTGGCCGGTTGATCCCGGCCCGCGCGGGGTTCGTGTGCGCAATTATGAGGATCTGAAAGCCGCAGCGGGCATCGCCCCCGCAGGCTGGCAGTTTGACGCCAACGCGTGGTGGATCGAGGAAAACGGCCTGATCATGGAGGCCCCGAACTTTCCGCTGCCCGCAGGCAAATATGTGGTGACGGGTGGGCGCGAGGCAACGGCGGTCCTGACCGTCACCGCCCCCGACGCAAATGGCGCGCAAGGCTGGAGCCTGTCGGACGCGGCCACCGTCTATGACGTCACCCACCTGCGGTGCCGTGCGGCACTTTACACCCCCCGCGACGGGGCGTCTTGCACGCCCGACAACACTCCGCTCAGCCGGTTCCCTATGCCCCCGTCCGAGGCCATGCCAAGCATCGATGGCTGTTCCAAAGAAGACTATCAGGTGCTGATCGTGGTTGGGATGATGGTCGGCGACTAGGCATCCCAAAGGCCGCCTGCCCGGCAAGTCGATGAAAATTTTCTCTTTTGACTCATCTGGATGCAGCACTTTTGGAATGATGCGCAGCACAACGCCAATTTCGGCAGATAACCTGTTTCAGCGGCTTTGCATCAGGCGCAGATATCCATGCAAATAATTGATTTATATGTCTTTACAGATGATCTTCTTGGGCGGAACACCCGTGGCCCCCTGACGCCTCAGAACGAATAATTACAAGTGCCCTGCGACATCAGGGCTTGATCTAGGTCAATTTCCGCCGTTGCCCCTGTGTTCCTCGCAAGCTATTACCAAAACTGTCGCCCCGACTCCGTGCGCCGGAGGTTGGGTGGAAGGGAACATCCCGCGGGTATACCCCCGTGGGCGCAACAAAAAACGGGAGACGCCAATGGCGGACGCAGCCATCCATGGCCACGACCATGACGAGCGGGGGTTCTTCACCCGCTGGTTCATGTCGACCAACCATAAAGATATCGGAATCCTCTATCTGTTCACAGGCGGCTTTGTTGGTCTGCTGTCGGTGATCTTCACTGTCTACATGCGCATGGAGCTGATGCATCCGGGCGTGCAATACATGTGTATGGAGGGTGCGCGCCTGACGGCCGCTGCCACCAGCGACTGTACGCCAAACGGCCATTTGTGGAACGTTCTGATCACGGGCCACGGCATCTTGATGATGTTCTTTGTCGTCATCCCGGCCCTGTTCGGTGGTTTTGGCAACTACTTCATGCCGTTGCAAATCGGTGCGCCGGACATGGCCTTCCCCCGGTTGAACAACCTTTCCTACTGGATGTATGTCGCCGGCACCTCGCTGGCGGTGGCTTCGGTGTTCTCGCCGGGCGGTAATGGCCAGCTGGGTTCGGGCGTGGGCTGGGTGCTTTACCCGCCATTGTCGACCAATGAAGGCGGCTATTCGATGGACCTCGCAATCTTTGCGGTCCACTTGTCGGGTGCCTCGTCGATCCTTGGCGCGATCAACATGATCACCACCTTCCTCAACATGCGCACGCCGGGCATGACGCTGCACAAGGTGCCGCTGTTTGCATGGTCGATCTTTGTGACCGCATGGTTGATCTTGCTTGCCCTTCCGGTTCTGGCAGGCGCCATCACCATGCTGCTGACCGACCGGAACTTTGGCACGACGTTCTTCCAACCTGAAGGCGGCGGCGACCCGATCCTGTATCAGCACATCTTGTGGTTCTTTGGCCACCCGGAAGTGTATATCATCGTGCTGCCAGCCTTTGGCATCATCAGCCAGGTGATCGCGACCTTCTCGAAAAAGCCGATCTTTGGCTATCTGCCGATGGTCTATGCGATGGTAGCAATCGGTGTTCTGGGCTTTGTCGTCTGGGCGCACCACATGTACACCGTCGGTATGTCGCTCACCCAGCAATCCTACTTCATGCTGGCCACCATGGTGATCGCAGTGCCGACAGGCATCAAGATCTTCTCATGGATTGCCACCATGTGGGGCGGCTCGATCGAGATGAAGACGCCGATGCTCTGGGCCTTTGGCTTCCTGTTCCTCTTCACCGTTGGCGGCGTGACCGGCATCGTGTTGAGCCAGGCTGCAATCGACCGCGCCTATCATGACACCTATTACGTCGTGGCACACTTCCACTATGTGATGAGCTTGGGTGCCGTGTTCGGGATCTTTGCCGGGATCTACTTCTGGTTCGGTAAGATGTCGGGACGTCACTACCCGGAATGGGCAGGCAAGCTGCACTTCTGGACGATGTTCATCGGCGCGAACCTGACCTTCTTCCCCCAGCACTTCTTGGGCCGTCAGGGCATGCCTCGCCGCTACATCGACTATCCGGAAGCCTTTGCTTACTGGAACTACTGGTCGTCCATCGGTGCGTTCCTGTCCTTTGCCTCGTTCGCGTTCTTTATCGGCATCATGATCTATTCGTTGAAGTTCGGTCGCCGCGTGACCGAGAACAACTACTGGAACGAATATGCCGATACGCTGGAATGGACCCTGTCCTCGCCACCGCCAGAGCACACGTTCGAAACGCTGCCCAAGCAATCTGATTGGGACAAGGGCCACGCCCACTAAGGCCAAGGCTGACGAACCTTCCCAAACGGCCCCGGATGTTTCCGGGGCCGTTTGCAATTTTGGGGAACGGCTTGAATCCCTGCCTTGCACAATCGGGCGATACCGCGATCCTTGGCAAAGGCGAACAAACGCCGCCCCTTGTCCCCTGACGGAGCCTCCCTTGCACAAAAGACTGATTGGCCTGTTGCTGCTTGCCACCCTTGGGGCCTGCCAAACGGCACCCAACCCTGCGGCCCCTGCCCCGCCCGATGATGGCACCCTTACGCTTCACAGCCTGCGGATCGAGCGGGCCTATACGCTGGAAGACCCAAGGGAAGACGCCTTTCGCGCCCAGATCCGCGCGGATGCACTGGTGAACTGTGGCCGTTCCGGCTTTGCCATCCATTCCCAGCGCCCGGACGGACCCGAGGTCATCGGCGAGGAATTTCTATTTCGGGACTATGAGATCACCTATGCCTGCACCGGCTGACAAAGCGTCGCACCCGTTGGACTTCCGTGCCAAGCGCTTTACCCTGAGGGCCTGAACAAAAGGACCGCGAATCCCACCATGCCCTATGAATGGCTGCCCGATGAGGGCGACACCCGCCACCTGCATCTCTGGCCGCACCGCTCCCTGCCCCGGCAAGGGTTTGTCTTGTTCATAGGGGGCACATCGGCCCTGATTTCCCTGCCCTTGATCGCGCTGCTGGGATCCCCGGTGGTCTGGGGTCTTTTGCCCTTTATCGTGCTTGCCATGGCCGGGATCTGGTGGGCGCTTATGCGCAGCTATCGCGATGGGCAGATCATCGAAAACGTGATCCTGTCTCCGCAACGAATAACGCTGACCCGCCACGGTCCCCGGCATCTGCACAAGGAATGGGAGGCAAACCCTTATTGGGTTCAGGTCACCGTTCACCCAAAGGGCGGCCCGGTTCCGCATTACCTGACACTCAAGGGTGGCCCGCGCGAAGTGGAAATAGGCGCCTTCCTGTCGGAAGAAGAGCGCGTGTCATTGGCCCAAGACCTGTCCTCGTCACTGCTGAGTTTGCGATAAGCCCATTTACAGCATGGGTGATCAGACCTAGCCTTGATCAACACCGATTGTAACAAGGGATAGTCTGATGAAACCAGCGATCATTGCTTTTGCACTCTTTGCTATGACATCGTCGATGGCATCAGCGTTCGAAATTGGGTTTGATTGGGCTGGTCTGAAACTTTGCACCTCGGGTAACCCGAACACGGTCGCGAATCCAAAATTCTCGCTCAAGGATGTTCCGGCAGGCACAAAGTACATCCGTTTCCGCTTGGTTGATCGCGATGTGCCTGCCTACAATCATGGCGGCGGGGTCGTCGCTTGGAATGGCAAATCCACCGTTCAACCCGGCGCGTTCAAGTACAAGAGCCCCTGCCCACCGTCAGGTAAACATACCTACGAATGGACGGCGACAGCGCAAACGGGAAAATCAGGGGGTAAGCTTGGCGTTGCCAAGGCAAGGCGCAAGTACCCCGAATAACGCACCAACCTCGCTTTGGCAGCAAGACTGGCGCGCCAAGAACAGGTCTGTCAGGACAACCGGGCCTTTACCATGGGTCCGACAGTGCCAAAATCCATCTGGCCCGTGTACTTGCCTTTGAGCACGGCCATGACCTTGCCCATATCCCGGATGCTGGAGGCACTCGCCTCGGCAATCGCCGATACCATGGCAGCTTCGACCTCATCAGCCGAAAGTTGCCGCGGCAGAAACTCTTCAATGACCCCGATTTCGGCCATTTCCTTTTCGGCCAGTTCCAGACGGCCGCCCTCTTCATAGGCGCGCGCGGATTCGTGGCGCTGTTTGACCATCTTGCCCAGAATGGCCAGAATATCGGCCTCGCCGACCTCAATATCACCACTTTCGCCGCGCGCGGCGATCTCTCGGTCCTTGATGGCGGCGTTGATCAGGCGCAGGGTAGACAGACGTTCTGCCTCTTTGGCCTTCATGGCTTCTTTCAAAGACGTCTGAAGTCTTTCTCGCAGTGACATGTCCGCATATCCCCAGATGATGCACCGCGATACAATACAAGGTATAAGCCAGAAGAACAACCTATCACGATTTTATCAAGCCATTGTTTTTCCTTCATAATCCATTTGCGCCAAAGCCTTGACCCCGTCGCTATACCCCCGTAGTTTCCGCGAAATTTGCCCAAAGGAGTCGCCGCAGATGCCCACCTCCGCCAATCCCCGCCCGACCGCATGCCTTGCCCTCGCGGATGGCTCATTGTTTTACGGCCACGGCTTTGGCGCCACGGGGGAAACGGTGGCTGAACTGGTGTTCAACACCGCGATGACGGGCTATCAAGAAATCATGACCGACCCCTCTTATGCCGGGCAAGTCGTGACCTTTACCTTCCCCCATATCGGCAACACCGGCGTCACCTCCGAGGATGACGAAACGGGCGATCCCGTCGCCGCTGGCATGATCGTGAAATGGGATCCGACGGAGCCGTCGAATTGGCGCGCCACCGGAAATCTGGCTGATTGGCTGGTGCAAAAGGGCCGGATCGGCATGGGCGGCATTGACACCCGTCGCCTGACCCGCGCCATCCGTCAGCAAGGGGCCCCGCATGTGGCCTTGGCCCATAATCCCGATGGCGTGTTTGATATCGAGGCTCTCGTGGCCAAGGCGCGGGCCTGGAAGGGTCTGGTCGGCCTTGATCTGGCCAAGGACGTGTCGTGCACCCAATCCTATCGTTGGGACGAAAAACGCTGGGCTTGGCCCGAAGGTTACACCCGGCGTGAGGGGGCAGGCCTTCGGGTTGTGGCTATCGACTATGGCGCAAAGCGCAACATCCTGCGCTGCCTTGCCAGTGCGGGCTGTGAAGTCACGGTTCTGCCCGCCTCTGCGACGGCAGAAGATGTGCTTGCCCTGAACCCCGAGGGTGTTTTCTTGTCCAATGGTCCGGGCGATCCGGCGGCGACCGGGGCCTATGCCGTGCCGATGATCCAAGGCGTTCTGGCCCGCGATCTGCCCGTTTTCGGCATCTGCCTTGGGCACCAGATGCTGGCCCTCGCCCTTGGGGCGCGGACGGTCAAGATGAACCACGGTCACCACGGTGCGAACCATCCGGTCAAGGATCTGACAACCGGCAAGGTTGAGATCACCAGTATGAACCATGGCTTTACCGTTGATAGCCAGACCCTGCCATCGGGCGTCAGTGAAACCCATGTCTCATTGTTCGATGGGTCGAACTGCGGAATTGCCGTGGATGGCAAGCCGATCTTCTCGGTCCAATACCACCCCGAGGCCAGCCCCGGCCCGCAAGACAGCTATTACCTGTTTGAGCGCTTTGCCCAAGCCATGGTTGCACGACGCGCCGCCTGACCCCGCCTACCAAGACTTTGCCCGACAAGACTTTCCGGCGCGTGTGGCGGCCGTTAAGCATACGTTAACCAGCATATGGGACCCTCGGCCAAAGCGCTGAGGAGTCCCAAGCTGCAAGCCCTGTCCCAAGATCATCTGGCAAAAGACCTGCGGCAAGCACTGCCCGCAGCCAAGTTGCGTCCTGCCGCCGAAAGGCCCAGCCCTGCGGATACGCTGGGCGTGGCCTTGCTGCGCGATGGTCTGATTGCGCCGGATGAAATGGTGCGTGCACTGGCCCTGCACGCCCGACGCAGCGGCCGCTTGACAGATATCTTGGTGTCACGCGACCTCATCGGCCCGGATGAGCTTTGTGTGGCGTTGGCCCGCCATTGGAAAACCGAAGTGATCCATCCTATGGCCGCCAAGCCCGACATCCGTCTTATCGACAGGATTGGCGGGAATTTCTGTTTGCGCAACAGCCTGTTGCCTTGGCGTCAGACCGGGGCGGTGACGGTGATCGCCACCGCGCAGCCAGAGGAGTTTGAACGCCACCGCGCCAAACTGACCGAGGTTTTTGGCCCCGTCGCCATGGCCATTGCCCCCGCACAAGAGATTGAGCAGACCATCCTTGCCTATCGCGGGAAAAGCCTCGCGCGGGCCGCCGAAACCCGTGTTTGCGCCGCCGAAAGCTGCCGCAATCTGGCGGGCAGACGCTTGTTTGTGCCGCTTTTCCTTCTTGGACTGATCTTGTCTGTTCTAGCCGTCTTGTCCCCAATGACCCTTGTTTGGGGTGTGGTGGGCTGGGCCGTTGTCACCTTGGCGCTGTCAACCGCACTCAAGATCGCGGCAGGCTTTGCCTCGACCTTGCGCCGCGCGCCCTCTGGCCCCGCCCCGGTCTTGGCCCGATTGCCTGTCGTGTCCATCATGGTGGCCCTCTACCGCGAAAGCGATATCGCGCCGCGACTGATCCGCAGGCTGGGGCGGCTGGAGTATCCGCGTGAATTGCTGGACATTGTTCTGGTGGTGGAGGCCGAGGATCATATGACCCGCGCCGCCCTTGCCGCAACCGACCTGCCGCCATGGATGCGGATCGTTGTCGTGCCCGATGGTCAGGTCAAGACAAAGCCGCGCGCGCTCAATTTTGCGCTGGATCATTGTCGCGGCTCCATCGTCGGGGTCTATGACGCCGAGGACGCGCCAGAGCCTGATCAGATCACCCGCGTCGTGCACCGCTTTGCCGAACGCGGGCCGGATGTGGCCTGCCTTCAGGGCGTTCTGGATTTCTACAACCCCACCACAAATTGGCTATCACGCTGTTTTTGCATTGAATATGCCACATGGTTTCGCCTGATCCTTCCGGGCCTGCAGCGTTTGGGCCTGCCCATTCCGTTGGGTGGCACCACGCTGTTTTTCCGGCGCGCCGTGCTGGAGGAATTAGGGGGCTGGGATGCCCATAACGTGACCGAAGATGCCGATCTTGGCATGCGCCTCTATCGCCACGGCTATCGGACAGAGTTGATTGAAACCGTCACCGGTGAAGAGGCAAATTGCCGGGCCCTGCCATGGGTCAAGCAACGCTCACGCTGGCTAAAGGGTTATATGATGACATGGGCCACGCATATGCGCGACCCGGTGGTTTTGTGGCGGCAATTGGGGGCGTGGCAATTCGCGGGTTTCCAGGTGCTGTTCTTGTGCACCTTGTCTCAATTCCTGCTGCTGCCCGTGCTTTGGTCGTTCTGGATCACGGCTTTCGGGTTCCATCACCCCATCGCCAGCGCCTTGCCGCATTGGGCTGCCTTTGGCCTGATCGCGCTGTTTGTGCTGACCGAGGGGGTGAATATCACCCTCGGCCTGATTGGCCTGCGGCTATCGGGACATCGGTTTTCGCGGCTTTGGGTGCCCTTGATGCATTTCTATTTCTCGCTTGGTGCGCTGGCCTCGTATAAGGCGGCTTGGGAAATGGTTTATCGCCCCTTTTACTGGGACAAGACCGATCACGGCCATTTCGATCCGCCGTAACCTGCCACTTTAACCCTTCGGTGGCCTAGCTGCGCAGCCGGATCTCGCCCGCATCGACCCGAAGCCGCGTCTCAAAGGCGCGGCTGATATGGGTTTTCAAGGCCTGATAGGCCCCCTCGCCATCATGCGCTTCAATGGCCGCAACAATCCGGTCATGCTCGGCCAGCGCAATCTCACTCCGCCCCTCGGCGGCAAGAGAAGTGGTCGCCATAAGCGCCATGGAGCGATGGACCAAATCCAATTGCTGCACGAGGAATCGGTTATGGCTGGCCAGATGCACCTGATGGTGAAAGCGTTTGTTCGCCCGGCTCAGCCCAAGCGGATCTCCCAGCAGCTTGCGATCATCTTCCACCATGGCGCGCAGCACCCGGATTTCCTCATCAGTCGCATGGCGGGCCGCCAGCCGGGCGGCAAGCCCCTCCAACTCGGTCCGCACGGCATAAAGTTCGGCCAGTTGGTTATGATCCAGACTTGCCACGATCAGGCTGCGCCCGTCCCGCGTCAGCATCGCTTGGGTTTCCAACCGCTGTAGCGCCTCGCGCACCGGGGTCCGGCTGACACCCAGCCGCTCTGCCAGTTCGGATTCGACCAGCCTGTCGCCGGGCTTGTAAACCCCCGCCTCGATCGCCTCGAGGATCAGTGTATAGGCATCCTTTTGCACCAGCCGTGTCCCGTCACTTTTGCTTTACACTGGGCACGCTACAGCCCCCCATAAGGGTTTGGCAAGGCGGCGCGCCCAATCAGCTTGCCGCATCGGGTCAGACGGGCTAGGTCACGGGAATGATGCAAGAACATTTCTTCGATGTGGATGTCTGGGTCTTTGACCTTGACAATACCCTCTACCCGCCACGGATGCGGCTGTTCGACCAGATCGAGGTCCGCATGACCAATTGGGTCATGGCAAAGTTGGGTGTGGCGCGGGATCACGCCGATCACCTGCGCCACCATTACTGGGCGACCTATGGCACCACTTTGGCGGGCCTGATGCGCGAACATGGGATCGAGCCGATGGACTATCTGGCCGATGTGCATGATATCGATTTCTCGGTTCTGGAACCCGATGCGGAACTGGCCGATCACCTGCGTGCCCTGCCGGGGCGCAGGATTGTCTTCACCAATGGCGATGCCGCCTATGCGCAAAAGGTCTTGCAGGCGCGGGGCCTGACCGGGCTGTTCGATGCCGTCTATGGCGTTGAACACGCAGGTTTTCATCCAAAGCCCGAGGCAATCGCCTTTGAGACGGTTTTTGCCGCCGATGGGTTGAACCCAAAGCGGGCCGCGATGTTCGAAGACGACCCCCGAAATCTGGCGGTGCCGCATCAGATGGGCCTGCGCACCGTGCATATCGCCCCCGAGGCCGCCCCTGCCCCCCATATCCACCACCACGCCGATGATCTGACGGCCTTCTTGCGGCGGCTGACACAAAGTTGATCCTGACCGGGGCGCTTTGTCGCCTCGCATTCGCGGCATTGGCCCCTATCTTGGGCGACAGGAGGGCCACGATCATGCGCCTTGAGACAGATATCTTGATTTCCGGCGGCGGTGTGGCCGGCCTGACAGCCGCGGCGGCCTTTGGCACGGCCGGGTTTCGGGTCATCTGCGTTGATCCAAGCCCCCCTGTCACCTCGGCCAGCGATGCCGGTGCCGATTTGCGCAGCACGGCGTTCTTGCAGCCCTCGGTCTCGGTGCTGCAAGAGGCGGGGCTTTGGGATCGCCTGTTTCCCCATGCGGCGGCGCTGCAGATCATGCGCATCATCGATGCGGGCGGCGTTGTGCCCGAACCAAGGCTGATCAAGGATTTCAACGCCTCTGACGTTTCGGACCAACCCTTTGGCTGGAACCTGCCCAACTGGCTTTTGCGCCGCGAAATGGTCGCGCGTCTGGCCGAGCTGCCCAATGTCGATTTTCGCCCCGGCACCGCCACGACCCGGCTCCTGACACGGGCGAGCGAGGCTTTGGTCACCCTTTCGGATGGCACGAATGTGCGGGCGCGCATGGTCATCGGGGCGGATGGCCGCGACTCGCTGGTGCGCCAATCGCTTGGCATTCCTGTCACGACAACGCGCTATGGCCAAAAGGCGCTTGCCTTTGCCGTCACGCATCCCTTGCCGCATCAGAACGTTTCAACCGAAATTCACCGCAGCGGTGGGCCGTTCACCTTGGTTCCCCTGCCGGATCGCGATGGATTGCCGGCCTCGGCCGTGGTGTGGATGGAAACGGGCCCAAATGTGGAGCGGCTGGCCGCCCTGCCCGTCCCGGAATTTGAGGCCGAAATGAACCTGCGGTCCTGCCATGTGCTGGGGCCCCTGACCTTGGCAAGCAACCTGACGGTCTGGCCCATCATCAGCCAGATCGCGGCGCGCATGTCGGGCGAGCGCTGCGCGCTGATGGCAGAGGCCGCGCATGTGATGCCGCCCATCGGGGCGCAGGGTCTGAACATGAGTTTGGCCGATCTGCGGGAACTGCTGGATCTGGCAAAAGCGGCACCGGCAGAGATCGGCTCGGACAAGATGCTGGAAACCTATCACCGCAAGCGGCACTTGGATGTTCAGGCGCGGGTGACGGGGATTGATCTGCTGAACCGGGCGTCGATGGTGGGCGCGCAGGGCCTGCGCGATCTGCGGGCAAAGGCGCTGGAAGCGCTTTATTCCGCGCGGCCCGTGCGCCAAACCCTGATGCGCGTTGGCCTTGGCGTGCGGTCGGTGGACACAAAGACGACCACCCCCTGAAGCCTCGGCAAGGACAGGCTGGAAACGATTTTCCAGCCTGATCCACGTGATCTTACAGAACCGCCTCGACCGCCCGTTCCAGCCGCGCCACGGTTGCTGGCACGTCTTTAAGCTTGTCCAGACCAAAAAGGCCAAGCCGAAAGGTCTTGAACGCCTCGCCCTCGCCCACTTGCAACGGCACGCCAGCGGCGATCTGCAAGCCCTGTTCGCGGAACTTGGAGCCGTTTTGCACACCCGGATCGTCCGTATAGCTGACAACCACACCGGGGGCCTGAAACCCCTCTGCCGCCACCGACTTCACGCCCTTTTTTGCCATCAAGGCCCTGACCGCGTTGCCAAGATCCCATTGCGCCGCCTTGGCCGTGTCAAATCCCATCGTCTTGGTTTCCAGCATCGCATCGCGGAACCCAAGGATCGCATCGGTCGGCATGGTGGCGTGATAGGCGTGGCCGCCCCCCTCATAGGCGGCCATCATGGCGCGCCATTTCTTCAGATCCACCGCGAAACTGTTGGAACTGGTCGCCGCCAGACGCTCTTCTGCACGCGGGCTCATCACCACGACCCCGGCCGAGGGGCTGGCCGACCAGCCCTTTTGCGGGGCTGAGATCAGAACATCGACGCCCGTCGCTTCCATATCCACCCAGATACAGCCGCTTGCGATGCAATCAAGCACCATCAGCGCGCCCACCTCATGTGCGGCGGCGGCGATTTTCGTGATATAGTCATCAGGCAGGATGATCCCGGCGCTGGTTTCCACATGCGGGGCAAAAACCGCATCGGGCTTTGTCTCACGGATCTTGGCGCAGACCTCCTCCACCGGGGGCGGCGCATAGGGCGCGCGCGGGTCATTGCCGGTCTGGCGGGCCATCACCACGGTGGTGGATTGCGCAAATCCGCCGGCCTCAAAAATCTGGGTCCAGCGATAGGAAAACCAACCATTGCGCACGATCAGCGCATTACCCTGACCGAACTGCCGTGCCACAGCCTCCATCGCATAGGTGCCGCCACCGGGCACTAGGGCCACGGCCGAGCCTTTGTAGACCTCTTTGAGCATACCCGAGACATCGCGCATCACGGCCTGAAATTTGGCGGACATGTGGTTCAGCGATCGGTCGGTAAACACCACCGAGAACTCTTCCAGTCCATCAGGGTCAACATTTGCGTGCAATCCGGGCATAGGCTTCTCCATTTCTTTGGCACAAAGCTAGTGCAAAAGTGATGAATCATCCAGCCATGTCCGACACCTGATATGTCGCATCTGCCAACCACTCGGGATTGATCTCGATCCCCCAGCCCGGCGCGTCGTGAACGATGACCTGCCCGCCGTCCACGCGGTACGGATCGCCTTGGAAAAGCCCTTGTTGCCACGGGTAATAATCGGCCCCTTCAATCGACAGTTCCAGATACTTTCCGGCATTTGGAATGGCCTTGAGCAGATGCATCGTGCACATCGTGACCAAGGACAGGTTGGCGGCATGCGGCGTGACCTTCAGCCCCACGGCCTGCGCCATGCGGCACACCTCAAGCGTGCGGGTGATCCCGCCCATATACATCACATCGGGCTGCGCGATATCGACCGCACCCAGATCGAACATGCGCGACCATGTGGCGAATTCACAATCCTGCTCCCCCCCGGTGACATCCAGCGCAAGTTCGGACCGCACCAAGGCGGTTTGCTCATATTCCCAATAGGGGCAGGGTTCCTCGAAATGCCCGATACCGTTGTCTTCCAGCATATGCCCGACGCGGATCGCCTGACCGGGCGAGTAGCAGGAATTGGCATCCACCAGCTTGTCGATCCCGTCGCCCAAGGCGGCCGCGACGCCTTCGATCACCTCTTTGGTGCGTCCGGGCCATTCATCCGCGTCCCGGCCACATTCGCGCCCCACGCGCCATTTGAACGCGGTAAAGCCCTGTTCATCGCGCAAGCGCAAAAACCGTGCCGCCTCATCCTTTGGGGTGATGTCGCGCTTCATGCTGCTGGCATAGGCCCGCAAGGGGCCGGGCGTGCCACCAAGCAAGCTGACCACGGGCTTGCCCTCCACCTTGCCCCGCAGATCCCACAGGGCGGTATCAAGGCCCGCCATGGCCCGTCGCAGATAGCTGCCGGGATACTTATGCTCCCGCTCGCCAATCAGCGAAAGGGTATCGGCAAAATCCAACGCATCGGTGCCCAGCGCATGGGGCGCGATCTGGCGGTGAAAGATCGTCGTCGTAATGTCGGCGTTATAGGTGGAAAGCTGGCCCCAGCCTGTTGCCCCGGTGTCCGACGTGGCCCGGACGAAGGTCACGAATTCATTCCCGAAGGTTTCCAGTTTGACGATCTTCATTGAGTGCTCCAGCTGACGGCGTCAGCTTACCAAAGCCTCGCTGAAGGAAAAAGTCAGCTATTGCTTACCCAATCGGCCCCGGTCTGCGCTCTTCGGTCAGCAACACATTGGCCTCCACCTGCCCCACGCCCGGCAAGGTCATGATCCGGCGGCGCAAGACCCGCTCAAAGTCGGCAATATCGCGCGCCACCACCCGCAAGCGGTAGTCGAACACCCCAAGCACGTGTTGCACCACCTGCACCTCGGGGATGGCCGTCACTGCACGCTCAAAATCCTCAAGGCTGACGCGGCCTTTGGTCGCCAACTTGACCCCCAGAAACACCGTCACGCCAAAGCCCAGCGCGGGCCGGTCCACATCCACCCGCCGCCCCGCGATCACCCCCGCCTCTTCCAGCCGCCGGACCCGGCGCCAAGCGGCAGGTTGGCTGAGCCCCAGCCTACGCCCCAATTCGCCCGCCCCAAGACTGCCGTCTTGCGACAGGGCGCGCAGGATCGCACGATCCAGATCGTCCAAATCAACCCCGCTCATAGCGGCAGCCCTTCATCATCCTTGATCGTCGCAATCAGCATCAGCGCGTCCAGTTCCGCAATATGCGGAAGCGCAAGGATGCGGGTGCGGTAGACCTCTTGGTAATGCGCCATGTCGCGGGCAATCACGTTCAGCCGCACATCCACGCGGCCCAAAAAGGTTTCAATCGCCACCACCTCGGGCACCTCGCGGCTGGCCTCGATGAATTCGTCAAAGGCGCGGGGGTTGGTCTTATCAAGCGTAAAGCGCAAGGACACCTCCACCTCATAGCCCAAGCGGCGCCAGTTGATCACCGCCCCTTCGGCGCGGATCACACCCCCCTCACGCAGCCGCTCCAGCCGTCGCCACAGGGTCGCCGTGGTGACCCCGGCGCGTTCCGCCAGCACGGCGCGGTCCAATCCCGGCTCTGCCAGATAATGGCGCAGGATGCGGCGGTCAGCCTCGTCAATCTGCATGATTTTTTCACATATCCATGTTCAGGCGAATGATAGATCAATCTTTTGCGCGAAAATGTCAAACTTTGGAGGGTTCACCGCGCCACTTTCCCTATTGTGCCCCCATCATCAGCAAAGAGGAGACCGCCATGCGCGTCTATTATGATCGTGACTGCGACATCAACCTGATCAAGGACAAAAAAGTAGCCATCCTTGGCTACGGCAGCCAAGGCCACGCCCACGCGCTGAACCTGCGCGATTCGGGCGCCAAAAACCTTGTCGTCGCCCTGCGCGAAGGCTCGCCTTCCGCAAAGAAAGCCGAAGGCGAAGGCCTCAAGGTCATGGGCATTGCCGAAGCCGCCGCTTGGGCCGACCTGATCATGTTCACCATGCCCGACGAACTGCAGGCCGAAACCTATAAGAAATACGTCCACGACAACATCCGTGACGGTGCGGCGATCGCCTTTGCCCATGGCCTGAACATCCACTTCGGCCTGATCGAGACGAAGCCCGGCGTTGACGTCATCATGATGGCCCCCAAAGGTCCCGGCCACACCGTGCGCGGCGAATACACCAAGGGCGGCGGCGTGCCTTGCCTTGTGGCCGTGCATCAAGATGCAACCGGCAAAGCGATGGAAATCGGTCTGTCCTATTGCTCGGGCATCGGTGGCGGTCGTTCCGGCATCATCGAGACCAACTTCCGTCAGGAATGCGAAACCGACCTGTTCGGCGAGCAAGCCGTTCTGTGCGGTGGCCTTGTTGAACTGATCCGCATGGGCTTTGAGACGCTGGTCGAGGCTGGCTATGAGCCAGAGATGGCGTACTTTGAGTGCCTGCACGAAGTGAAGCTGATCGTCGACCTGATCTATGAAGGCGGCATCGCCAACATGAACTACTCGATCTCGAACACCGCCGAATATGGCGAGTATGTTTCGGGCCCGCGCGTTCTGCCCTATGATGAGACAAAGGCCCGCATGAAAGCGATCCTGAGCGACATCCAGACCGGCAAATTCGTGCGTGACTTCATGCAAGAAAACGCTGTTGGCCAGCCGTTCTTCAAGGCAACCCGTCGCATCAACGACGAACACCAGATCGAAAAAGTCGGTGAAAAGCTGCGCGCCATGATGCCTTGGATCTCCAAGGGCAAGATGGTCGACCGCGCCCGCAACTGATCACAGATCACAGCACAAACAAAAGGGCGCCCATGGGCGCCCTTTTTCTGTATGCGGTAGACGGGCGTTGAACGGGCCTGCGCCCCTACACCGCCTATTCCCAGCACGAGACCAGAACCGTCATCGCCATCGCCTTGCGCGTCAGATCCTCGGGCGCCAGCGCACCTGCGGCCGGGGCCTCGGTTGTCGCCACCCCCCCTGCGCGCAGGGCATCCACAAGGGCGCTGGACGCGGCAGCGAACTCCACCCCCTCGGGCAAGATACGTGTGCTGCCCGTTGCACGCGGAAGCAGCATCCCAAGCACCGCGCCTGTGCCATCAATCACCGGCCCCCCGGCATCACCCGGCAGCGTGGCAATCCCAAGCCGTTTCAGCCCGGCCTCGCCGTTCAGGCCCTGCACATCTTCCAATGTGCCATAGGTCACAACCGGCGCGGGCAGCGTGTCTTCATAGGCATAGCCCGCCACGGCAATCTCGGCCCCGATCCGGTCCGCCGCCAGTTGAAACCCCGCCACGACCGGGGGGGAAAGGGCTGTCTTGGGCGTCAACACCGCCAGACCCGTCGCCGCATCCGTCAGCGTCACACTGGCCTCTGTCACCCCATCAAGCGTGATGCGGCCACATTGCGCCACAGCCTCGGCACTGGTCACAACCTTACCAGAGCCATCCACATAAAAGCCCGAGCGTGAGAATTTGGGGCGGCGTAATTCCAACCCCGCCAGCAAGCCGCGGCGCGCGGCGTCCGACATCGCAACCATGCCGGGGTCAAGGGCGCGGTTGCCCACGGCCCGGAAACTGGCCTTCACCTCTGTCAGAACCCGGCCCGCCTTTTCGGCCTGTTCAGGCGACCAAACCACCAGATAGCCCTTTACTAGGCCCCGGCTCAACTCGGCATAGGCATAGCTTTGCACGGTCGCATTTGCGCCGTTGATCTCGAATGAGCGTTCGTTGCGGCTGCGCGCGCCCTCCACCGGCACCAGCGCAAGGGTCTGCAAAATATCATAAAGCCCATAAAGCGCGGCGCGATCACCGGGCTGCGAGATCAAGATCACGCGCATCCCCCCCTCCACCTTGGGGGCGAAATGCACGAATGGCGGCTCATAATGGTCAAAGACCACAAGGCCCAAGGGCAGCGTGACCTCAATCCCCGCCTCGGATTCAATGACCGACTCAAAGCCGTATTCCGCAAGATCGGCCTGCCAATTGGCAACCAGCGTTCCGCGTTGGCGTTGGGTCAGAATTCCCGTCGGCTCCACGCCCATGGCGGTTTGCCAATCGGCCATCGACCGCCGCGTGCCTGCGCCAAAGGCCCCGTCTATGGCGGCATTGTAAAACCCTTGCCATTGCAGGGCACGTTGCAAATCCTTGCGCTCATCGGCTGTCAGCAGCGCCTCTGATCGGCGCGCCTCGGCTGGGGTTTCGTCACGCGGCTCTGCGATCACAGGGTCCGTCGGTGCCGGCACCGCCGTAGCAGCGGCTTCGGGTGCAGGGGCTGCGGGCAACGGCTGGACGGGCGAAGATTGCGTGCCGCCCACCGGCCAGTATTGCTCACGGAAATTGCTGCCGTCAGAGATAAAGCTATCGACCGGGATCAGATTCTCGCGCCGCAACTGGGTCAGGCGCACCGCCGCATCATCGCGGGAATAGGGGCCAAGGGCGATTCCATACCAGCGCGACCCAAGTCGAAAGCCCTGCACGTCGGGAAAAACCGACATATAAGCGCGGGCCTGCTGTTCCGCCTCGGCCAAGGTAGGGTGCGCCTCAATTTGAACCCAAGCCCGATCTTGGGCTGTGGCCACACCGGCCCAAATCAGCGACAACAGGGCGCAGACCACAACACGCAGATGTCTCATCTCAAATTTCAACCCCTTGAAAACCAAATTATTACCACCCTAAAGGCGCGGGCGGCGCGATGCGAGTGCTTTTCGCATGGCCTTACGCGACTTTGCCCCGCATTGACCCTTTCGCGCCTCTTGCCTATGGAGGGCGAGCATTTCAAGGGGCCGCAGCGCCCAAAGGGATACGACCATGTCAGATGTGACCACACGCCCACGCTCGTTTCAGGAAATCATCCTGCGGCTGCAAAGCTATTGGGCGACCAAGGGCTGTGCCATCCTGCAACCCTATGACATGGAGGTGGGGGCCGGCACCTTTCACCCCGCAACCACCCTGCGCAGCCTAGGCACCAAGCCGTGGGCCGCAGCTTACGTCCAGCCATCGCGCCGTCCGACCGATGGGCGCTATGGCGAAAACCCCAACCGCTTGCAGCATTATTACCAATATCAGGTCATCATCAAACCCAGCCCGCCCGATATGCAAGAGCTCTACCTTGGCTCGTTGCGCGCCATCGGCCTTGATCCCGCGCTGCACGACATCCGCTTTGTCGAGGATGACTGGGAATCCCCCACCCTTGGCGCATGGGGGCTTGGCTGGGAAATCTGGTGCGACGGGATGGAGGTCAGCCAGTTCACCTATTTCCAACAGGTCGGCGGCCACGATTGCCGCCCCGTCTCGGGTGAGCTGACCTATGGGCTGGAGCGTTTGGCGATGTACGTGCTTGGGATTGACCACGTCATGGACATGCCCTTCAACGATCCGCAGTCGCCGATCCCGCTGACCTATGGCGATATCTTCCGCCAGACCGAGGAAGAATACTCCCGCCACAATTTCGATGGGGCCAATACCGATATGCTGCTGCAACACTTTGTGAACGCCGAGGCTGAATGCCAGCGCCTGCTGGACTTCCCGGCGCAGGACCCGAATTCCGGCAAGCGCATCATCATGGCCCACCCGGCCTATGACCAATGCATCAAGGCCAGCCACCTGTTCAACCTGCTGGATGCGCGCGGCGTGATCTCTGTGACCGAACGGCAGGCCTATATCGGTCGCGTCCGGGCCTTGGCCAAACTCTGCGCCGATGCCTTCCGGCTGACCGAGGCGGGGGCCGATCTGGACACCGTCGGAACAGCAGCATGAACGGGAAATATCTGGTGGGGTCCATCGTGGTCAGCGCAGCAATCGTCGGGGCAGCAGTCTATTACCTGCAGGTCTATGCCTTTTATTCGCCCGTCAGCTTTACGCCCGGTGCCGAAATCACCCTGACCACGATCGAGGGCGGCCAACCCGAACCGATCCTTGCCGAGGCCGTCACCGGGATCGACGCCGACAGCAGCCCGCTGCGCTTTCGCGCCTGCTTCACCACCCCGATGACACAGGCCATGCTGACCGAAACCTATGTCGCCTATGAGGGGGCCACCCCCCTGATCGCGCCCGGCTGGTTTGACTGCTTTGACGCAACCGCCATCGGCGAGGCGCTGGAGCGCGGCGAGGCGCTTGCCTTTCTGTCGCAGGCCAATATCCACACCGATGTGGACCGCGTTGTCGCCATCTTTCCCGATGGCCGCGCCTTTGCCTGGAACCAACTGAACCCTTCGGCCGAGAAGTAATGCCATGCCCGACCTCTTGATCGAACTCTTCTCCGAAGAAATCCCGGCTCGCATGCAGGCCCGCGCCCGCGATGACCTGCGCCGCATGGTGACCGATGGTCTTGTGACCGCTGGGCTGACCTATGCCCATGCCGCGGCCCTTTCCACCCCGCGCCGCCTGACCCTCGCCGTTGAGGGGCTGACCGCCCATTCGGCGGCGGTGCGCGAGGAACGCAAAGGCCCCGCCACCACCGCGCCGCAACAGGCCATCGACGGCTTTTTGCGCGCAACCGGCCTCACCATCGACCAACTGGAAAAGCGCGCCGACAAAAAGGGCGAGGCCTATTTTGCGGTCATCGAACGCCCCGGCCGCGCCGCGCCCGAGATCATCGCCGAGGTGCTGGAGGCCACGATCCGCACCTTCCCATGGCCCAAATCCATGCGTTGGGGGGCAGGCTCGCTCAAATGGGTCCGCCCGCTCCATTCCATCCTCTGCCTGCTGACCGATGAGGCCGGGGCCGAGGTTGTCCCCCTGACCGTGGACGGCATCACCGCCTCCAACACCACCCACGGCCACCGCTTCCTCTCCCCCGCCCCCTTTGCGGTCAGCAGTTTCGACGACTACACCGCCAAGCTCAAACGCGCCCATGTGATCTTGGACAGCGCCGAGCGTGAGGCCGCGATCTGGCACGACGCCACCACCGCCGCCTTCGCCGCCGGGCTAGAGGTGGTCGCAGACCCCTCCCTGCTGACCGAGGTCGCAGGCCTCGTCGAATGGCCCGTGGTCCTGATGGGCCGCATTGACGCGGCCTTCCTCGACCTGCCGCCAGAGGTTCTGCAAACCTCCATGCGCGAGCATCAAAAGTTCTTCTCGGTGAAAAACCCGAAATCCGGCCGGATCGAAGGCTTCATCACCGTCGCCAATACCGAAACCGCCGACAACGGCGCCACCATCTTGCACGGCAACCAAAAGGTGCTGCGCGCCCGCCTGTCGGATGCGAAATTCTTCTGGGAAAACGACCTGCGCGTGGCCCGCGCGGGCATGGGCGAATGGCTTGATGGCCTCAAATCCGTGACCTTCCACAACAAACTGGGCTCACAGGCCGAGCGTATCACCCGCATCGCGGCGCTGGCGCGCGAAATCGCCCCCATGGTCGGGGCCGACCCCGACATGGCCGAACAGGCGGCGAAGCTGGCCAAGGCCGACCTGCGCTCTGCCATGGTCGGCGAATTCCCGGAACTTCAGGGCCTGATGGGCATGTATTACGCCCGTGCCGCTGGCCTGCCAGAGGCCGTGGCCCTCGCCGCCCGCGACCACTACTCTCCCTTGGGCCCCACCGACACCGTGCCAACCGAACCCGTTTCGGTCGCCGTGGCGCTGGCCGACAAACTCGACACCCTGACCGGCTTCTGGGCAATCGACGAAAAACCCACCGGCAGCAAAGACCCCTTCGCCCTGCGCCGCGCGGCACTGGGGGTTATTCGACTGGTGCTGGGGAATGATGTCCGCCTCTCCATCGACCGCCTTGTCGATGTTCAAATCCTGCGTCATCAATCAGGGCCAAATCCGGCTGCACTGGACCTGCTCACCCAGATCCTTTCGACGGCAACTCAGCACGGCATGTTTGGTGACCTAACCCGCCGACTGATCGACGGGGCGGAGAAGCTCGTCCCCGATTGGCTCGTTCCCGTCCGGGACCACAACCCCGACCTCAGCGACAGCCTTCGTGATTTCTTGCATGAGCGCCTCAAAGTCTTCCTCAAAGACCAGAACACCCGCCACGATGTCATCGACGCCTGCCTTGCCATGCCGGGGAATTGCGACCTCACCCTGCTGGTCAAACGCGCGCAGGCGCTGCAAGCCACCCTTGCCACCGAAGACGGGGCAAACCTCGTCGCGGGCTTCAAACGCGCCAACAACATCCTCACCCAAGCCGAAGAAAAGGATGGCGTCGAATATTCCTACGGCGCCGATCCGAAATTCGCGGAAACGGATGAGGAACGCGCCCTCTTCACCGCCCTCGATACCGCCGAAGGCACGATCAAACCCGCCATGGCAACGGAAGATTTCACCACCGCCATGCAGTCGATGGCGACCTTGCGCGCGCCCATCGACGCCTTCTTCACCGCGACACAGATCAACACCGAAAATCAGATCGTCCGGCGCAACCGCCTGAACCTTCTGCACCGCATCCGCACCATCTGCCTCTCGGTCGCGGACCTGACCAAACTCGACGGCTGATTTCATCTGTTTCTAAATATCCTCGGGGGGGAATCGCTTTTCGCCAGAAAAGCGATGGGGGGGCAGACAGCCCCCCCCTTCTTCGTTTCCGCGCCCCGCGAATCCTACACTGCCCTACCCCAAAAAGTCGCAAGCCCGCCCCCTGCCGGGCGCTTGCCACACCGTGAAATCGGTGTAGTGTCTGGGCATCAGAAGGATTGCCGCAGTGCAGAAAACCGACCACGTCAGCGACTTTGCCCGCATCACGCCCACCGCCCGGATCGACCGTCCGTCGCATGGCTGGCGCGCGAAATGCCTGCAACGTCTGGTCCGGCTGGACCTGCCCGTACCCGAAACCGTGGCCCTGTCCGCCCCGACCGTGCGCTCCATCGCGGCGGGTCATCCCATTGACAGCAAAGCAATCCTGGCCCATTTCGGGGAAACCTCCCTGATCTCGGTCCGGCCCAGCCCGGAAAACCCCGATTGGGGCGGGCCTGCCACGGTGCTCAACATCGGGCTCAACGCCGATCAGCATGCAGCCCTTGTGCTGCGTCATGGTCAGGCGGCGGCGGATGCCATCTATCTGCGCTTTATCCAAAGCTATTCCACCCATGTCGCGCGGCTTGACCCCGATATGTTTGCCACCACCCAACCCTCAGCCTCCGCCATCAAGGACGCCCTGCGCGTCTATGAGGTGGAGATGGACGAGGAGTTCCCCTTTGACCCCGCCCGCCAACTGGCCGAGGTGCTGCGCTCCATGGCCCGCGCATGGGAGGGGACAAGCGCCCGCCTGCTGCGTCAGGCCAAGGGCGCACCCGCCGAGGCCCCCTTGGGTCTTGTGGTGCAGGCCATGGCGCAGGGCATTGGTCAGGGCATTTCCGGCTCTGGCGTGATCCAGTTCGTCGATCCCGTGACCGGACAGTCCCAGATCACCGGGCGTTACCTTGGGCAGGGTCAGGGCCGTGATGCGCTCAAGGCCGAGCAGGCGCTGTACCTTACGCATGATCCGCGCGGCCCCTCGCTGCAAGACATCGCGCCCGAGATCTTTGCCGACCTCTTGCGCTATGGCGTGGCCTGCCGCGCCCGCCTGCGCGAAGAGATGCAGATCGAATTCACCATCGAAGATGGCAGATTGGCGGTTCTTGACGCGGTCAAGGTGCAGCGCTCGGCCCGTGCCGGGCTGCGCATCGCGGTGGATCTGGCCATGGATGGCGTGATTTCCCAAGAAGAGGCGGTTCTGCGCGTCGAACCCCGCGCCTTGACCGAAATGTTGCACCCGCAGGTCGACGCCCGCGCGCCCCGCGATGTGGTCGCCCGTGGCATTGCCGCAAGCCCGGGTGCCGCCGTGGGGCGGATCGTGTTTTCCTCTGCCGCCGCCCAAGCCAGCGCTGCGCGGGGCGAGCCTTGCATTCTGGTGCGCCGCGAAACCGCCCCCGAAGATATTCGCGGCATGCACTCCGCCGCCGCCGTCCTGACTGAGCGGGGCGGCATGACCAGCCACGCCGCCGTGATCGCCCGTGGCCTTGGCCTGCCCTGCGTGGTCGGGGCCGATATCCGGCTGGACCCAAAGGAAAAGCGCATCCATGCGCAGGGGCGAAGCTTTGGCGTGGGCGATCTGATCACGGTGGATGGCACCACGGGTCAGGTCCTTGCCGGGGCTGCCGACATGCTGCCCCCCGCGCTGGATGAGCATTTCCAGACCCTGCTGGGCTGGGCCGACCAATTCCGCGACATTGGCGTTCGGGCCAATGCCGACACTCCCACCGATGCCGCCATGGCCCGCACGTTCAAGGCGCAAGGCATTGGCCTGTGCCGGACCGAACATATGTTCTTTGAAGAAGACCGCCTGGTCGTGATGCGTGAGATGATCTTTGCAGATTCCTCACAGGAACGGGCCGCCGCTTTGACCCGGCTTTTGCCGATGCAACGCGCCGATTTCGTGCAGCTGTTTGAAATCATGGCAGGGCTTCCGGTCTGCATCCGCCTCTTTGACCCACCGCTCCACGAATTCCTGCCCCATAGCCGCGAAGGTCTGCGCGAATTGGCCGAGGCCTTGGACAAACCTCTGTCGGACGTGACGCGCCGGGCCGAGGCCCTGGCCGAGTTCAACCCGATGCTGGGCATGCGTGGGGTCCGCTTGGGCGTGGTCTTGCCCGAGATATACGCCATGCAGGCACAGGCGATCTTTGAGGCAACGGTCGAGGTTGCCCGCCGTGGCGCCGCCGTCGTGCCCGAGATCATGATCCCCCTTGTCAGCGCCCGGCGTGAGGTGGAGTTGGTCAAGACCCATATCGATGCCGTCGCCGCATCGGTGCGGATCAAGGAAGGGACAGATTTCGACTACAAGCTGGGCGTGATGGTCGAAACACCGCGCGCCGCCCTGCGCGCGGGCGAGATTGCGCAACATGCCGCCTTCTTGTCCTTTGGCACCAATGACCTGACGCAGATGACCTATGGCCTCAGCCGCGATGATGCCGGGCGCTTTATGAACACTTATGTCCAGCAAGGCGTGTTCCCCGAAGATCCCTTCCATATTCTGGATGTGGATGGGGTGGGGGAATTGCTGTTGATCGGGGCCGAGCGGGGTCGCCAAACCCGGCAGGATCTGACCCTGTCGATCTGCGGCGAACATGGCGGCAACCCCGAATCAATCGCCTTTTGCCGCAAGGCAGGCTTTGATTATGTCTCTTGTTCGCCCTATCGGGTGCCTTTGGCACGGTTGGCAGCCGCCCATCTTGCCCTGCAGGACCCAATATTACACTAGTGGATAAGTCTAAAAACACCACAATATAAGGTAGTTACAGGGCGATCCTTATGTGGAGAATTAAGTTTTGCGCGGATTTCCGCCGATAATTCGGCCTGTCTTGTTGTGTTTTTGCCACATACATAGACTCACGCGGCATCTTACCCTAACCCGTTCCTCTGGCGCACAGATCACGCAGATGTGAGGGGGTCTGTGCGAAAAGGCAACAATACGGAACAGTAGACAATGCGCTTGCGACAATTCTGGGCACTGGCCACCACGGTGGCCCTTGTTCAAGGTGGAGCGGCCTTCGCCGAGGTGACGGTGAGCCACTCTAACAGCCCGGCCATGGGTTTGGCCGAACAAGTCTCCTCCCTCATGGGGGTAGAGCATGCCACAATCCGTGCGCTTGGGCAAAACACTTTGTCTGCCGTGGCGCAGGGCAAGCTGTCGTCCAAGGCAGCCAAGGTCCCGGCCCCTCTGACCGGCACTCTGCGCTATGATGACGCCTATCTGGCCTCTCAGCCTTCCCCATCGGGCGATGTGGAATGGCAATGCCTGCGCACGGCGCTGTATTTCGAAGCCCGTGGTGAATCACTCAAGGGCCAGTTTGCCGTGGCCGAGGTCATTTTGAACCGGGTCGACAATCCAAGCTATCCGCATTCGGTGTGCGGGGTCGTCAACCAAGGGGGCCGCAAGGGCTGCCAGTTCTCGTTCAACTGCGACGGGATCAAGGATGTGATGCGCGAACAAGGTGCGGCTGATCGCGCCGGACGCATTGCGCGGCTGATGCTTGACGGGGCCCCCCGCACCCTGACCGATGGCGCCACGCATTTTCATACCAATGCCGTGCGTCCCCGCTGGGCGCATCGTTTCCCCCGCACCGCCTCGATCGGGGCGCATATGTTCTATCGCCAACCCTAGGCAATCTTGCGCTATAAGTCGGTCGCTGGGGTTGCCTCATCGGTCGGCTTAGGGCAAGTGCAGGTCACGGCGGGCGATACAGTCGCCCTGCCATCAACAGCCTGCGCCGGGGAGCCAGATGACCACCGACATCCAGCTTGCCTTTGCCCATCCCGAAGAACGCAGCCACGCCTCTGCCAGTGCAGATCCGCGCGACCGCATTTCGCTGCGCGATCATGTGGTGGATGTGGATATCGGGGCCTTTCAAAAGGAACGCGGCCAAAAGCAACGCGTGATGTTCAACGTCGTGGTCGAGGTCCGCCCCGTCGCACAGCCCCTGAACGATGATGTGGACCGCATCCTGTCCTATGACCGGATCACCGAAGCCATCGCCGCAGAGCTTGCGGCCGAGCGGTTGAACCTGCTGGAAACATTGGCCGAACGTCTGGCGGAACGCATCTTGGCGGAACCGCAGGCCATGCGGGTCTTTGTCCGGATCGAAAAGCTGGATATCGGCCCCTATAAACTGGGCGTCGAGATCGTGCGCAGCCGGGCAGAGGCGGCGGTGCGCGTCGTTGGAAACGACGGGGAAGAGGCCGCCGTTCACCCCCTTGTCGTGCATCTGGACAATGAGGCCATCGCCTCCGCCGGCCTGTCGGGGCTGCTGGATGCGCTGTTGCGGCGCGGCATGCCGCTGATCTTGACCGTCGGATTGCCGGATACCCCGCGCGCCCAAACCGGGCACAAGCCAACACAGCGCCGGATCGACATGTTGGCCATCGAACAAAACGCATGGACCTTGGCCGCCCGCGATCCGCGCTGTGTGGTCGTGGCCACCCGGACCGAGATGGACTGGGCGATAAAGCGCGGCCAATCGGTGGTCTGGGCCCCGTCCAAGATGGTGCTTGATGCGGTTGATGGCCCAAAATTGGCCGAACCTGTCGGCCTTGCGCTTTGGCTGGCCGAGACGATGGCCGCCAGCGGCTTGGTCGTTCACGGGGATGTTGCACTCCCGGCAGGAAGCCGCGTTCCGGTAGAGCGCGCGCCGTCGTAACCCTTGCCAAAACCTAGGTCTGGGGCCTAATGCAGTCTTATGATCTACATTCGCCCAATTCCTGTGACCGATGTTGCCAAACCCAAGACGGCCTTGCCGCTGGCCGGTGGATGGTGCCACTTTTCCCATGTCGAGGTGCTGGAGCGTGGTCAGCCCCCAAAGGTGATGCCGGCCAGCGATTTTTCGGCGGCTGATCTGGCCTCCCTCACCACCCCGCGCCCCGACTTTGCCGGGCTTGCGATGAACCAGCCCCGGATCATGGGAATCGTCAACGTGACGCCCGACAGTTTCTCGGATGGGGGGCTGTTTTATCGCCCCGAGGCCGCCTTGATGGGCGCGCGGCAGATGGCGGCAACGGCCGATATTCTGGATATCGGCGGCGAAAGCACCCGCCCCGGCGCGGCAGAGGTTGCCGTTGCCGATGAGATCAGCCGCACCGCCCCGGTGATCGCGGCGATGCGGGCCGCAGGCATCGCCCGCCCGATTTCCATCGACACCCGCAAGGCCGACGTGGCGCAAGCGGCCCTTGGCGCGGGGGCAGGCATTGTCAATGACGTCACCGCCCTGACCTTTGACCCAAGGATGGCGGGCCTTGTGGCCCAGACAGCGGCCCCCGTGATATTGATGCATTCCATCGCCAATCCGCAGACCATGCAAAACGATCCGCGCTATGACGATGTTCTTCTTGATGTCTATGACGCGCTGGCCTCCCGCATGGCCGAGGCGCAGGCCGCTGGCATCGCCAAGCACAATATCGCCATTGATCCCGGCATCGGGTTTGGCAAGACGCTGACCCACAACCTGACCCTTCTGGCCCGGCTGTCGCTGTTCCACGGGCTTGGCGTGCCGGTCTTGCTGGGGGCCAGCCGCAAGCGCTTTATCGGCACGCTGTCGGGCGAAGAGGATGCCGCGCGCCGCATGCCCGGATCGCTGGCGGTGGCGCTGGCAGGTGTGGCGCAGGGGATGCAGATGATACGCGTGCATGATGTGGCCGAAACACGGGCGGCGCTTTCGCTGTGGCAAGTAGCAACAAAAGGAACGAGTGAATGACACGCAAGCTGTTTGGAACCGACGGTGTGCGCGGCCGTGCCAATGCCTTTCCGATGACCGCCGACATGGCCCTGCGCCTTGGGGCTGCGGCGGGCCGGTTCTTTCGCCGGGACGGGGCGGCAGGCCACCGTGTTGTCATTGGCAAGGACACGCGCCTGTCGGGCTATATGCTGGAAAACGCCCTGACCGCCGGGCTGACCAGCACGGGCATGAATGTCTTGCTGCTTGGCCCCGTTCCGACCCCCGCCGTGGGGTTCTTGACGCGCAGCATGCGGGCGGATGTGGGCGTGATGATCTCGGCCAGCCACAACCCGCATCAAGACAACGGGATCAAATTCTTCGGCCCCGACGGCTTCAAGCTGTCGGATGAGGCCGAGGCCGAGATCGAGGCGATTGTCGAAGGCGAAATCCAATATGCGCAGGCTGACAATATTGGCCGTGCCAAGCGGATCGAGGATGGCCGTGGCCGCTATCAGGAATTCGTCAAGACCACTTTTCCGGCGGGCGTTCGTCTGGATGGGCTAAAGGTGGTGATCGATTGCGCCAATGGGGCGGCCTACAAGGCCGCGCCCGAGGTGCTTTGGGAACTGGGCGCAACCGTGGTGCCCATTGGTGTTGCGCCCAACGGCACCAACATCAATGACCGCTGCGGCTCCACCTATACCCAGACCGCGGCCGAGGCAGTGGTGGCGCATGGTGCCGATGTGGGCATCTGCCTTGATGGCGATGCAGACCGCGTGATGATCTTGGACGAAACAGGCCGCGTCGCGGATGGCGACCAGATCATGGCCATGCTGGCCACCCGCTGGGCCGAAGAGGGCAAACTGCGCGGCGGGGCCCTTGTCGCCACCGTTATGTCAAACCTTGGGCTGGAACGTCATCTGGCGGCGCGTGGCCTGCGGTTGGAGCGCACGGCGGTCGGGGATCGCTACGTGGTGGAACGGATGCGCGCCGGGGGCTTTAACCTTGGCGGCGAACAATCGGGCCATATCGTGATGACCGACTATGCCACCACCGGGGATGGTCTGATCGCGGGTCTGCAATTTCTGGCCGAGATGGCCCGCACCGGGCATAAGGCCAGCACCCTTGTGCAGCAGTTTGAAACCGTGCCCCAGCTGTTGAAGAACGTCCGCTTTCCCGATGGCGTAAAACCCTTGGAGCAAGCCGCCGTCAAATCGGTGATCGAGGCGAATGCCGCGCGGATAAAGGGCAAGGGCCGCATCCTCATCCGCAAATCCGGCACCGAACCGCTGATCCGCGTGATGGCCGAATGTGAGGATGAGGCGATGTTGCTCTCTGTGGTGAATGAGATTGTCGGCGCGGTCGAGGCAGCGGTCTGACCTGAAAAGGCTCAGGTCTGCCAAAACCGCCGCATGAACAGCACATAGACCGACAAAAGCTCCAGTCGCCCCACCAACATTCCCGCCATCATCAGCCATTTGGCAAAGTCGGGAAATCCGTGTACGGCCCCGGTTGGCCCCACCTCGGGGCCAAAAACCGGGCCGATATTGGCCACGGATGTCCATGCGGCGGTCACGGCTGTCTTGAACTCCAGCCCCGACAACCCAAGCGCCACAGCCAAAAGACCAAAGGTCAGGATGAACATGGTGAAGAACACGATCACCGAATCCACCACGTCAAAGCTGACCGCTTGCCCGTCATAGCGCATCGGATTGACCGAAGACGGGTTATGCAGGCGCTTGATCTGCACCTTGATCGCCTCGAACAAGATCAGATAGCGAAACACCTTGACCGAACACCCGGTTGACGACGTGCACCCCCCGATCAGCCCCACCACGATCAACAGCACAAAGGGGAACGGCCCCCAAGATGACAGGTCCACACTTGAAAACCCGGTGCCGGAAAAGGTCGAGACGACGTTGAATGTGGTTTCTCGCAGCAGCACAGGCAGGCTTTGGCCACCGTGCCACAACTCATAGGCAACAATCGCCACAACGGCATAGGCGTTCCAGCGCAAATAGGCCCGCACCTGACTGTCGGTCAAAAGCGGGCGGATAGAGCCTTGGGCCAGTTGCACAAAACGGATGAACGGCAAGCTGCCAAGCAGCATGAAGATCGAGGCCGCATATTCCGCAGGCCCCTGAAACAGCCCGAAACTGCGGTCTGATGTGGAAAACCCGCCCGTGGAAACCGTGGTCAGGGCATGGCAAACCGCCTCAAACCCGCTCATCCCCAAGGCAAAATAGGTGATCGCACAGGCCACCGTCAGCAAGACGTAAATCTGGATCAAGGCCGATGAGATATCCAGCGCACGCGGCAAAACCTTGCCCAACGTGTCAAATCCTTCGGATCGGAAGAATTGCATCCCCCCCACCTTCATCACCGGCAAGAACAACATCGCGACGATGACAATCCCAAGGCCCCCCAGCCATTGCAGAATGGCACGCCACAGGTTGGTGCCCAGCGGCAGGGCATCGATCCCCTCAATCACCGTGGTTCCGGTCGTGGTCATGCCCGAAATGCTTTCGAAAAACGCATCCGTCAGGCTTAGCCCCGGCTCCCCCAAGATCAGCGGCAGCGCGCCAAAGGCGGGCATCGCCAGCCAGACCCCCGTTGTCAGCAAAAAGATCTGTTGCAAGGTCATCGACCCGTTTGCGCCATTGGCCGAGGCCATCGCCGTCGCGCCGCCCGCCACAAGACAAATCACGGCCGAACGGAAGAACGCCCGCCAATGCGGATCCCCCGCCGCCAGATCCAGCGCCAAGGGGAACATCATGAAGACCCCCATGGCAGACACCAGAAGGCCGATCACATAGGCGACAGGACGCACATCAATCATACGCCAGAGCCTTGGCGGCAAGCTTTGCCCAAGTCAACAGTTCACACTCTATGCGCGCCAGAACTGCGGCAGGACCAACACGAAGATCGCAAGCAAGCCAAGCCGACCCAGCAACATGGCCAGCGTCATGATCCATTTGGCGGCATCGGGGAAATCGCGAAAGGTGCCCGTCTCGGCCAACATCGGGCCAAAGCCATAGCCGATGTTGCCAAGCGATGTCCAAATCCCAAATAGCGCCGAGGTGATATCAACCCCAACCATGGTCATCGCGACCGACAGAACCCCGATGGTCAGGATATAGCCCGTGACATAGAGCATCAGGGCATTCATCGTCTCAATCTCCACGGGCCGCCCGGCATAGCGCAGCGGCACCACGCGGTCTGGGTGATTGATCGCCGCGATCTGTGCCCCAATCGCGCGCGCTGACAGTTGCACCCGGAAAACGCTCAGCGCGCCCGAAGAGGAGCCAGAGCAGCCCCCGATCATCCCCAAGACAAAGGCGACAACCAGCGCAAAGCTGCCCCAGATCGGAAAGCTGCCGGAAAAGAACCCCGTGCCCGTCAGGATCGACGTCAGATTGAACAGGCTTTCGCGTAACGCCTCTTCTGCGCCAGCATCCGCAACCACGATCCGCCAAAGGCTGACAATCGCCACGGCAACCAACAGCCACAGCACAATCGCGCGGACCTGCAAATCATCCCAAAGCGCCCGCCGCCTGCCCGAGACAAGCTGGACATAGCGGATATAGGGCAGGCTCGACAGCACCATAAAGATCGCGCCCACATATTCCGCCGCCCCGGGATACTTGCCAAAAGAGGCGTCCGTCGGCGCAAAGCCACCCGTCGCAATGGTGGCCGCCCCCATGACCAAAGCATCCAAGATCGTCATGCCCAGCAAAAGATAGCTCAGCACACAGGCCACCGTCAGCCCGGTATAGACCAACAGCAAGGCCCGCGCGATATCGGTCGCCCGTGGCAGCGCCTTGCCAAAGGTGTCAAAGCCTTCGGTCCGGAAAAACTGCATGCCACCCACCCGCATGATCGGCAAAAAGATCATCGCGATAAAGGCAATGCCCAGCCCACCAATCCAGTTCAGCATGCCCCGCCACAGGTTGGTGCCCACAGGCAAGGCGTCCAGCCCCACAATCACGGTTGATCCGGTTGTGGTCATGCCCGACACGGCTTCGAAATAGGCATCTGTCAGCGAAAGCCCCGGCGCACCAAGGAAAAAGGGCAAGGCGGAAAACATCGGAAGCCCCAGCCAGATGACGGCCGTCAGCAAATAGGCCTGCCGTATATCCAGCCCATGCCCCAGCGCGTTGACCGTGGCCAAGGCAATCAGCCCCCCCACGCCCCCGGTGATCAGCGCGCTTTCCAGAAAATCCCGGCCGTTGGGCAAGCCCGCCCGCAAATCAATGATCGCGGGGGCCAACATCAAAATCGCCAGCACGACCAGCATTCGGCCAATCAGATAGGCAATGGGTCGGATGTCCACCATGATGCGGCTTGGCTACGCCTGTCGGCGGCAGCCGTCAATCAGCCTTGGCAGCGCAGGCGATGCCACAGATCCAAGGTGCCAACTCCGCCCGCAAAATAGGCGCGCCGGAGGCATCACTGCCCCCGGCGACGACAGGTCAGACCCGCACGACTCAGCCGATATGGAACAGCGTCTGGAACAGACGTGGATCAAGGCTGTCACTGGCAAAGGTCGGCCCTTCGGTCAGAATCGACACCGCGTCATGGCTGTGCAGGCTTTCTTGGTGGCTGGCCACGATCCGAAAATCGCCAATCCGCGGATCGCCCTTCAGAACGGCACAAAAGCTGCGTGCCGCATCTTCGACGAAAATCGGGTTCGCGGCGTTCAACTCGGCAAAGGCCTGCTCATCTTCGCGCTTGACCATGACTTGGGTTTCCGTCGGCACCCCGTCACGGGCCAGTTCGATCAGATCTTCAAACCACAGGCAACGGCCCGACTTCACCTCAACCGACAAGCGCGCAACCGAGCGCTGCGAATGCGGGCTTGCCAGCTGGCCACGGGTGCGGCGGGCATGTTCGCTCAGTTCCAACGAGCATGGGCAGGTGGAGGAATAGACGTAATCCAGATGCACGATCTTTTTGCGCACCCCGGCCCGCTCTACCAATTCCAAAGCAATGTCATAGTATTGCCAACCCGACAGACCCGAGCGCAGCGAATTTACCCGGACCGGAAAGGACAGGCGCATCTGAATGCGGGCATCAAAGCTGCCCAGATCGCGCTTGTAATCATCCAGCGCGGCCTCGATCACCTCAAAGCTGAACTCCGCCTCGGAATGGGCATAGAATGAGCGCATGATGCGGCTCATGTTGATGCCCTTTTTCTCGGCCTCAAGGCTCACCGTGCCCGTGACCGAGGTTTCCAGCGTCAGCGGACCATTGTCGCGGGTGCGATAATTGATCGGCAACCGAAAGTTGGAAATCCCGACATGCTGGATCAGCTGCTTTGCCCCGACGATCAGGCTCGACGGCCCGTTTTGCAGATCGGGCAGGCTGTCTTTATAAACGTCATCCACACGAAAATCGGTCGGATACTCGCGTGACAGGGCAGGATAGCCCTGCCCCGGCACAAGATAGCCAACGGCGGAATCCAGCGTCGCAATCTCATCATCCGACGATTTGCCTGCCCATTGGCGCAGCACGGCCAAGGCCGCCTCGGCTTCGTCCCGCGATGGCTTGCGGTCGAATTCGGGAGTATGAATATTCATGGCAGGTCCTTCCGGTTCCGGCCTTGGGGTCCACCATGGCCTTCAATGTCAACAGGTATACGCAGATAGGTCGCGCGCGGATCAGGTGAAGGGACGATTTCCGCCCTTTTTCCGAAACTCATGACTTAGTGATGCCCTGAATTCTCGCGCATGGCTATCACTTTTCAAAACAGGGCCTGAACCGTCCGGACTGTCACGCTTGTCAGACCGTCACGCATGATCCAGCGCATGCATCAGATCCGTAATCAGATCATCGGTGTCTTCCAAACCGACCGACAACCGGATCAAGCCCGGCGTTATGCCCAGCAGGTCCTTTTGATCTTGCGGCAATCGCTGGTGCGTGGTTGTGGCCGGGTGCGTCGCGATGGATTTCGCATCGCCAAGATTGTTGGAAATCTTGATGATGTCCAAGGCATTGCAAAAGCGGAACGCCGCCTCTTTTCCTGCCGCAATATCAAAGGTGACCAAGGTGCCCCCCGACCCCATCTGCGCCATCGCAAGGGCGTGCTGCGGGTGGGATGCAAGGCTTGGATAGATCACACGCGCCAGTTTCGGGTGCCCTTCCAGCGCGGTCGCAATCGCGGCGGCACTTTGCGCCATCGCGCGGCAGCGCAGGTCCAGCGTGGCCATGCCATTAAGCATGATCCAGGCGGTAAACGGGCTCATCGAGCCGCCCGTGTGTTTCATATAGGGCTCAAGCGTTTTGCGGATGAACGCCTGCGTGCCGCACACGACCCCGCCCAGCGCCCGGCCCTGCCCGTCAATATGCTTGGTCGTGGAATAGACAATGACATCCGCACCCTGATCCACCGCCCGCGAAAAAATCGGCGTGGCAAAGACGTTGTCGACGATCACAAGCGCGCCATTGGCATGGGCAATTTCAGACACGCCGCGAATATCGACCAATTCCAATGTCGGGTTGGACATTGACTCAAAGAACACGGCCTTGGTCTTGGGGGTGATCGCTGCGCGCCACGCCTCCAGATCGGCCCCATCCACAAAGGTGACCTGCACGCCATAGCGGGTCAGCACCTCTTCAAGGATGTAAAGACACGAGCCGAACAGCGCACGCGCACTGACCACATGATCCCCCGCCCGCAGCACCGAGGTCAGCGCCCCGCTGACCGCCGCCATCCCGCTTGCCGTAGCAAAGGCATCCTCGGTGCCCTCAAGCCCTGCGATCCGCTCTTCAAACATCCGCGTCGTGGGGTTGCCATAGCGGGCATAGATGAACTCGTCCTCGCCAGCCTTGACAAACCGCGCCTCGGCGTCTTCGGCGGTGGGGTAGACAAACCCCTGCGTCAGGAAAATGGCTTCGGCCATTTCGCCATATTGGCTGCGACGGCTGCCCTCATGGACAAGTTTCGTGCGTGTCTTCCAAGTATCGGTCATGGCGCGGCCCCCTTTGGCCAAAGAAAAAACCCCGAAACCGGACAGGCTTCGGGGTTCGACCCAAGACCCTTTTAGCGGAATGTTTAACGTGGCCCGCAATCCGGCACAAAGCACCACAGGCACCCGATACGCCCTAGTCAGGTCGATTGTCAACGCCCGTCAGGGGCGGTCCCGGAATTGCAAAATTCCGGGCAAATTTTTTCCTCAAAAAATTTGCGTCACGCCATAAGACGGCGGCGATGGGCCACGGCAAAGACGATGGCCACCTCAACCCCGTGGATCAGCAGCGGCAAGACCGCATACCATGTCATCCAGCCCGAGATGTCTAAAACCGCGATAATGCCTTCGTTCAGCAAGATCAGCGCAAGGTTCCATGTCAAAAACGCATGGGCAAGCTCCGCCTCCGATCCGTCGACCTTGCGCTGCGGCAGGCGGAACCGCAGATAGGCGTGATCCCCATCGCGTTGATCGTTCAGGATCGCAAAGCAGGCAATGGTCGCCATCAGGGTAAACAGCCGCAGGCACCATTGCGGCTGATCCAGTGCCATCAACAGCGAGGCCGGACCAAGGGCTGCACAGACCGCCAGCAGGCTGGCCGTGCGCACCGAAAACCGCAGGCGCCAATACTGCGCCGCCCATTCCGCATTCTTGGCCAGAATGACCCAAAGCCCCATGAAAAAGGCACTGATAAAGGCGGCAGAAGGGTCTTCGGTCAGCGCCATCAGCAAGGGATAGACGCCCAGCGCCATGACCCCCGGCAAAAGATAGCCATAATCAAAGCGCGGCAGGGACTCGGGTTCAAAAGATGACTGTGTCAAGAAGCACCTCAGGGTTGCATCTTTACGGTGTAGCGCGCAATTCCGGCACAAAAGCGACCGGAACATGGCAAGCTGTCAGCCCTTTTGATCCGGGGTTTTATCGGCCTCTTCCGGCTCGATCAGGAATTTTTGCAGCGCAAAGATCTGCCACCACAAGAACGCCACCAGCGCCGCAGGCATGGCGAATGTTTCCAGCTTGACCCAAGTATCGGTCGACATCGTGCGCCAGATAAACTCATTGGCGGCCGCCAGCGCCAAGAACATCACCACCAACCGCCGGGTCAGGATCATCCAGCCCTCAGGCTGCATCGGCAGCACCTCGGCCATCACATATTGCAACCAGCTTTGGCCCCGCAGCAGGCCAATCCCCAAAAGGGCCGCCATGCAGCCATAGACGATGGAGGTCTTCATCTTGAAGAACCGCTCATCGTTGAAATAGGCGGTCAGGCCACCAAAGAAGATGACCATAAAGGCCGTGAAGACCTGCATCCGGCTGAGCTTGCCCGTCAGCTTCCACAAGATCGCCATGGACAGCAACAGGATCGGAATGAAGACGAGGGCCGCGATGATAAAGCCGGAATACTCGGTTCCCGCGAGCGTGTATTTGTCGTCGCGGATGCGCAGATACAGCAGGAAAAACGCGACCGTCGGCCCCAGTTCCAGAACCTGCTTCATCACACCATTGATCTGTTTTTCGGCCATGTCGCCCTATCCTGCAAATTCCATCAAGACCGCACCGCCCGCGATCAACGCCATCAGGGCCGTGCGCACCGGCCCCACCTTTTCGCCCAAGACGAGCCAGCCGATCAGGGCTGCAAACACCGTCGAGGTTTCGCGCAGCACCGCTGCCTCACCGACCTTGTCCAGCCGCGTGGCCAGCATGATCGCCCCGAACGAGAAATAGGCCACAAAGGCCCCCAACACACCCCTTTTGATCAAGGGCACAACCTCGGCCCCGGCAAGGCTGCTCCACCGGCGCCAAGTGACGACCGGAATGAAGACCCCGTCAATCATGAAAAACCATGCAAGAAAGGTAAAGGGATCGGCTGTCGCCCGGATGCCCCAGGCATCATAGGTGGTATAGGCCGCAACCATCCCCCCGGTCAGCACGGCAAAGATCAGCGCGGGCACCATCCGGTCGCGGTTCAGGGTGATCGTGCGCAGATTATAGACGGCAAGGCCAAGAATGCCCGTGACCAGCACCGCCACACCCAACCATTGCGCCGCCGCATAAACCTCGCCAAAGACCAACCCCGCCAGAAGCACGGTTACCAACGGCCCGGTGCCGCGCACGACCGGATAGACCACCGTATAGGCCCCGCGCGTATAGGTCATGGCCTGCAAGACCTTGTAGATGGCATGGATGACAAAGGCGCCCGCAAAGATGGGCCACATATGCGGCTCTGGCCATGGCACGACGAACAGGGCAAAGGGCGCGGCCATCAGGCAATAGCTGCTGTCAATGGCCGCCCGCGACAGCCAAGGGTCGTGCCTGCCCTTTTGCAAGGCTCCAAAGAGCGCATGCAAAAAGGCTGCCATAAGGGCGAGGCCAAGGGCAAGATCGTGGCCCGCTTTTGTGCCTTCGAGGGAGATCAGCCAATCGGACATCAGGGGTCTCTGGATGGGAGAGACCCGGGGGCGCTGCCCCCGGACCCCCGGGATATTTTTGAACAGATGAAGGGGATTAGCTGTCTTGTCCCACAAGGGCGCGGGCGAAATCATCGGGATCGAAGGGGGCCAGATCATCGATCTGCTCGCCCACGCCGATGGCATGGATCGGCAGCCCGAATTTATCGGCCAGCGCCACCAGCACCCCGCCCTTGGCAGTGCCGTCAAGTTTGGTCATCACAAGGCCCGAGACATCGGCGATCTTGCGAAAGATCTCGACCTGCGTGACGGCGTTCTGGCCTGTGGTCGCGTCAAGCACTAAAAGCGTGTTGTGCGGGGCTGTAGGATCGACCTTGCGCAAGACACGGACGATCTTGGCCAGTTCTTCCATCAGATCGGCGCGGTTTTGCAGGCGGCCCGCGGTGTCGATCATCAACAGATCCACCCCTTCGGCACGGGCGCGGGTCAGGGCGTCAAAGGCAAGGCTGGCGGGGTCTGACCCTTCGGGGGCGGTCAGCACCGGCACGCCTGCGCGCTGCCCCCAGATCTGCAATTGTTCGACCGCAGCGGCCCGGAATGTATCGCCCGCCGCGATGATCACCGATTTCCCCGCCGCCCGGAATTGGCTGGCAAGTTTGCCGATCGTCGTGGTCTTGCCCGAGCCATTGACCCCCACCACAAGCACCACCTGCGGTTTGGTCGGATAAAGCGGCATGGGTTTGGCGACGGGTGTCATGATGCGGGCGACTTCGCCGGCAAGGGCGGCGCGCAGCTCGGCGGTAGAGATTTTGCGCCCCATCCGCCCCTCGGCGATATTGGCGGTGACGCGCAGCGCGGTGTCCATCCCCATATCGGCCTGAATGAGCAATTCCTCAAGGCTTTCCAGCATCGCATCGTCAAAGATGCGACGGGCTTCTGCCTCTGCGGGTTTGGCACCAAACAACCGCCCCATCAGGCCAGGTTTCGCAGGCTCGGCCGCTTTTGGCACCTCTGGTGCGGGGGCTGCGGGGACCGGATCCTGAGGGGCAGGCGGCGCCTCTGGCTGTGGGACCGTTTCAGCCGCGCCGTCACTCACAAGCGCCTCCAGCCCCTCACCGATCTTGTCGGAGGAGCGGAACATCTTTTCGCGCAGTTTCTTGAAAAAGGACATCGGGGCCTCGGGTCACATGCGGCTTTGTCTTCACCTAAGCGTTTTGGCCGGGCGAGGAAAGGCCCGCGACGCACGATGGCCCTTTGGGGGCAAGAAACCCGGATCGGACGCCCCCCCCTTTTCCGGGCGGCACGGGGACCGCTTTGGGATATCGGCGGCACTGGGGCAAATTTTTCCACCGGCTCTGCCATCGACCTGCCCAAATTCCATGCTACACCGACAGAAATGAGCACGCGTCCCCTGTCCCTTTTTGCCTTTGCGGTGGCAACCCTTGCCCCGGTGCCTTTGCTGGCGCTTGGGGTGCTGTGGGGGGGCATCTGGCTTTGGGCCGGTTTTTTATACATGGCCCTGCTGGTGATGCTGTTGGACCAGCTGATCCCCCATGTGGCGGGCAACGCGCCCGAGGGGGCAGAATTTCCGGGCACCGATGCGATTTTGCTGGCGCTGGGTCTGGCGCATCTGGCGCTGTTGCCCTTGGCGGTCTGGGCGGTGGCGGGTGCCTCGGACCTGTCGGTTGGGGGGCGGGTGATGCTGTTTCTGGGCTGCGGCTATTGGATGGGACAGGTGGCGCATCCGGCAGCGCATGAGCTGATCCACCGGGCGGATCGCGGGCTTTATCGGTTGGGGGTGGCGATCTACACCACGCTTTTGATCGGTCACCATGCCTCGTCGCATCGTCTGGTGCATCACCGGCTGGTGGGAACGGACGAAGACCCCAGTTCCGCCCCGGCGGGCATGGGGTTCTGGACCTTTGCCCCAAGGGCATGGATCGGCAGTTTCCGGGCAGGTTGGGCTGCCGAAGATGCCTTGCGCGCCCGCGCAACGCGGGGGGGCGTGCACCCCTATTCGGTCTATCTTGGGGGGGCGGTTTTATCCGTGGTTCTGGGGGGTCTGATTGCCGGGCCTTGGGGGGCCGTTGTGTGGATCGGGCTTGCCGCCCATGCCCAATTGCAAATCTTGCTGGCCGATTATGTGCAGCATTACGGGCTGAAACGGGCAAAGCGCCCCGATGGCCGGTATGAGCCGGTGGGCGCGCATCACGCCTGGAACGCGCCGCACTGGTTCTCATCAGCCCTGATGCTGAACGCGCCGCGCCATTCCGACCATCACGCCCATCCGGCCCGGCCCTTTCCGGCCTTGCGCTTGCCCAATGATGCGCCGCGCCTGCCATGGCCCCTGCCGTTGGCCTGTGTGCTGGCCATGCTCCCGCGCCTGTGGCGGCGACGGATGCGGCCCCATGTGGCGGTCTGGGACGACCCACAATAGGCCCTGCGCGCTCCGCGATCCGTTATGGCGGCGATCATGGGCCACATTCGCGCGCGCGCCCCCTGCTGACGCAAGGGTGACTGGCATCCATGGCCCCGACGTGGCATCATTGCCCCATAATCGGAGGCATTTCATGCGTGCAGTTCTTTGGTCCCTCGTGCTGTTTCCCACGGTCTTGTCGGCTGCTGAAAACCCGATGTCGGCGGCTGATTTTGACGCCTATGCCACGGGCAAGACCCTGACCTATTCCCAAACCGGCGAAGTCTATGGTGCAGAACAATATTTGCCCGGTCAGCGGGTGCTCTGGGCCTTTACCAATGACGAATGCCGCGAGGGGCGCTGGTATGAAGAGGCCGGGCAGATCTGCTTTGTCTATGAGCATGACGCCACCCCGCAATGCTGGACGTTCTGGAAGGGTGAAAGCGGGCTGAACGCACGGTTTGAAGGCGACGGTCCGGGCTCGGAACTGTCAGAGGTGGCCCAATCCCCCGACCCGCTGCAATGCGCCGGGCCGGATGTGGGTGTCTAGGGCTTTTCATATTCGAACCTTTTGTGCGATTTTCCGGCGAAAATCACGCTGCATAACTGCACAATTAGAACCAAGGTACGAAACCTTTAGAACAACGACCCTTGTTCCGGGCGCTTGGCGCTGCCCTTTTTCGTGGCAGGCTTTGCGCCAAGGCTCAAACGGCCATCGTGGAACTCAATTTCAAGCAAGGTCGCCTTTTCTGCCCCGGCACGCCCGGTGACCACGGCCCCATCCCCCCGCACCACGGCATAGCCGCGCCGCAGGGTTTCGCCGTAGCCAAGGGTCTGTCGCGTGCGGTCCAATGCCTCCAGCCGTTGCGACAGCGCACTCAGCCGTTGTGCCGGGGCCGCGTCAAGCCGCAAGCCCAGATCCGCCAGCCGCCCCTTGCCCTTTGTCGTCTCACGCTGCGCATCGCCAATCATCCGCGCCAGCGCCGGGGCCAGCCGCGCCGACAGCGCCTCGGCCCTGTCACGGGCCCGCTCCAGCCGCCGCCCCTGCGCGCTGCCCAATCTTTGCCCGGCCGAGGCTACGCCATCCCCCCGCCGCGTGATCAGTGACAGCAGCGCCTCCGGGCGCATCCGCCCCGCGCTGCGCTCATAAACCCCGCGTTTTTTCGCCACCGCAATCGACAGCGCGCCCGACAACCGCCCCGCCGCCGTATCCAGCCGCTGAACGGGGCCGGTCAACAGGGTGTCCGCCCTTGGCAGTGCGCGCCCCAGATCGCGCAGACGCTGTCCGCGCAGGGCCACCCCTTGGGCAAGCGCGCGGCTCAACCGGGCGGCAAGGGCATCATTGCTCGCCAACAGCTCCAGCCGCACCGGCACTGCCATTTCCGCCGCGGCCGTCGGCGTCGGCGCACGGCGATCGGCGGCATAGTCGATCAATGTCGTATCCGTCTCATGCCCCACCGCGGAAATCAGCGGGATGTCCGAGGCCGCCGCCGCCCGCACCACGATTTCCTCGTTAAAGCCCCACAAATCCTCCAGACTGCCGCCGCCCCGCGCCACGATCAAAAGATCGGGCCGGGGAATCGGCCCCCCCGGCGCGATGGCGTTAAAGCCACGAATGGCCGCCGCCACCTCGGCTGCGCAGGCCTGCCCCTGCACCGCCACCGGCCAGATCAGCACATGGCGCGGAAAGCGGTCGCGCAAACGGTGCAAGATATCGCGGATCACGGCACCCGAGGGCGAGGTGACCACCCCGATCACCCCCGGCAGATAGGGGATGGGCCGCTTGCGATCCGCCTCAAACAACCCCTCGGCCTGCAGCGCCGCCCGGCGTTTTTCCAGCATCGCCATCAGCGCACCCGCCCCCGCCGGGGCCACATCCTCAACGATCAGCTGGTATTTCGACTGGCCGGGAAAGGTGGTCATCCGCCCCGTGGCCACAACCTCCATCCCCTCCTCGGGACGGACCTGCATCTTGGCGACCTGCCCCTTCCAACTGATCGCGGCAATCACACTGCGATCATCTTTCAGGTCGAAATACAAATGACCCGAGGCCGGGCGGCTGACCCGGCCCACTTCGCCACGCACCCGCACAAGGCCAAATTCGCCCTCGATCACCCGTTTGACCGCCCCCGAAAGCTCGGACACGGTGTATTCGGGCTGGTTGCCGGGTTGGCCCGCTTCGGGGCCCGTGTCGTCAAACATGTCCATGCGGCTTGCCTCTGTTCCTGCCTGACCTTAGAACGCCCGCAACCAAAGGCCAAGCGGGGGACTGCGCATGAATATCCTCATCCTGGGATCGGGCGGGCGCGAACACAGCCTCGCCTGGGCCGTCAAGCAAAACCCAAAGACCGATCGACTGATCGTGGCCCCCGGCAATGCGGGGATCGCCCTGCTGGCTGAAGTGGCCGCCATCGACATCATGGACGGGGCCGCCGTGGTGGAGTTCTGCGGCGAGAATGCAATTGATTTCGTGATCGTCGGCCCCGAAGCCCCCTTGGCCGCCGGGGTTGCCGATGCCACGCGCGCCGCAGGCATCCTGACCTTTGGCCCCTCTGCCAAAGCGGCGCGACTGGAGGCGTCCAAGGCCTTTACCAAGGAAATCTGCGATGCCTGCCACGCCCCCACCGCAGGTTATGCCCGCTTTACCGATGCGGCCGCCGCGCGGGATTACGTCACCCGCCATGGCGCGCCTTTGGTGATCAAGGCCGATGGTCTGGCCGCGGGCAAAGGCGTGATCATGGGCATGACGCTGGACGAAGCCCTTGCCGGGATTGACGACATCTTTGGCGGCGCCTTTGGCGCAGCAGGCGCCGAGGTGGTGATCGAAGAGTTCATGGAGGGCGAAGAGGCCAGCTTTTTCATCCTCTCCGACGGCACCAACGCCCTGCCCATCGGCACGGCCCAAGATCACAAACGTGTCGGCGATGGCGATACCGGGCCCAATACCGGCGGTATGGGGGCCTATTCCCCGGCCCCGGTGCTGACCGAGGCGCTGCAGGCGCAGGCCATGGCGCAGATCGTGCTGCCCACCATCCGCGAAATGGCCGCGCGCGGCACCCCCTATCAAGGCGTGCTCTATGCCGGGCTGATGATCAAGGACGGGCAGGCCCGCCTTGTGGAGTACAACGCCCGCTTTGGCGATCCCGAAGCGCAGGTCTTGATGATGCGGCTGGGCGCGCAGGCGCTGGACCTGCTCTTGGCCTGCGCCGAAGGTCGGCTTGACACGGCCCGCGTGACATGGGCCGAAGACCACGCGCTGACCGTGGTCATGGCCGCCGAAGGCTACCCCGGAACGCCGCGCAAGGGCACGCAGATCAAGGGCTTGGGTTCCCTGCCCGAAACCGGCTGGCAGATGGTGTTCCACGCGGGCACCCTTGCGGAGGAGGGCGCCATTTTGGCCAATGGCGGACGTGTGCTGAACGTGACGGCCCGGGGGGAGACGCTGTCGCAGGCCCGCGACAGGGCCTATGCCATGGTCGATGCCATCGACTGGCCCGAAGGCTTTTGCCGCCGGGATATCGGCTGGCGGGCCCTTTAGGGCAATTTCCTTCCAAGGAAATTGCAAAATTCTTGCAAGAATTTTGTCCCGCGCGGCTGAGGCGGATCTCTTTGCCTTTCAGCCCTTGCGCACAACCCCTGCCCCGCATAAACAGCGCGCGGAATTCAGGGGCCGTGGGAGGGTGCCATGCCGCTTCTCGTGATGAAATTTGGCGGAACCTCGGTGGCCGATTTGGCGCGTATCGAAAACGCGGCAAAAAAGGTGCAAAAAGAGGTGGATCGCGGATATGACGTGATCGTCATCGTCTCGGCCATGTCGGGCGAGACGAACCGCTTTGTCAGCTATGTCGAAGGCACCTCAAAGCTGTATGACGCCCGCGAGTATGATGCGGTTGTGGCGTCGGGCGAAAATGTGACCGCCGGGCTGATGGCGCTGCGCTTGCAAGAAATGGGTGTGCCCGCGCGCTCGTGGCAGGGCTGGCAAGTGCCCATCAACACAACCTCTGCGCATGGCTCGGCGCGCTTTGTCAGCATTCCGCGCGATCACATTGATGCGAAATTCGCCGAAGGCTTTAAGGTGGCCGTTGTCGCGGGCTTTCAGGGTGTGTCGTCCGAGGGCCGGGTGACCACGCTGGGCCGGGGCGGTTCGGACACCACGGCCGTTGCCTTTGCCGCGGCGTTTGAGGCCGAGCGCTGTGATATCTACACCGATGTCGATGGCGTCTATACCACCGATCCCCGCATCACCTCCAAGGCGCGCAAGCTGCACAAGATCGCCTTTGAGGAAATGCTGGAACTGGCCTCCCTTGGGGCAAAGGTGCTGCAAACCCGCTCGGTCGAACTGGCCATGCGCTACAAAGTGCGGCTGCGGGTGCTGTCCTCGTTTGAGGATACGGATGAGAACTCTGGAACGCTGGTTTGCGACGAGGATGAAATCATGGAATCGAAAGTCGTCTCGGGTGTCGCCTATTCGCGCGACGAAGCCAAAATGACCCTTGTCACGATCGAAGACCGCCCCGGCGTTGCCTCGGCGATTTTCGGCCCTCTGGCGGATGCCGGCGTCAATGTCGACATGATCGTGCAAAACATCTCGGAACGCGATTATGACGATCACCCCGGCGCCGTGACCGATATGACCTTTTCTTGCCCGATCAATCAGGTCGAGCGTGCCAAAAAGGCCATGGAAGATGCCCGAGCCGCCGGGATCATCAACTATGACGAGTTGGTCGTGGATACCGATGTGGCCAAAGTGTCGGTCGTGGGCATCGGCATGCGCAGCCATGCAGGGGTCGCGGCCAAGATGTTCAACGCCCTTGCGGCCGAAAATGTGAACATAAAGGTCATCTCGACCTCCGAGATCAAGATTTCCGTCCTGATCGACCGTAAATACATGGAACTGGCAGTGCAGGCCCTGCACGACGCCTTTGATCTCGACAAGGCCTGATTTGATCTCGACAAAGCCTGACATCTTTCGGGGCCCCTCGCCCAGACTTTTGGCGGATTGCGGTAAAGAGTGGCTGGTTGTCCGCCCGAGGGCAAACGGGTCGTTTTGTTTTTTGTAACTCTATGATCTAAGATCAAGGGAACCCCACCACCGGGGCGTGTGGAGATATGATGCCAGAACGGACTGAAAGCGAAAGCAGAAAGCTTTTGCGCCGCCTGCGCGATACGCTTGCCACAACCGGTGGCGGACAAGACCGTCTTGACCGGATCACCCATCTGATCGCCGATTCCATCGGAACCGAGGTTTGCTCGATCTATCTGTTCCGCGATGCCGAAACCTTGGAACTTTGCGCGACCGAAGGGCTGAAGCCCGAGGCCGTGCACAAGACAAAGATGAAGCTGGGCGAAGGTCTGGTGGGGCGGGTCGCGCGGACAAATGCGGCCGTGAACACCGCCGATGCGCCCAGCGAAAAGGGTTTTCGCTACATGCCCGAAACGGGGGAAGAGATCTATTCCTCCTTCCTTGGCGTTCCCATTCAGCGGGTTGGCGAAAAACTGGGTGTCTTGGTGGTGCAGTCAAAGACCGCCCGGCAATATTCGGATGATGAGGTCTATGCCCTCGAAGTCGTCGCCATGGTTCTGGCCGAGATGACAGAGCTTGGCGCCTTTACCTCGGATGAGGATGGCATGCGCGCCTTGCATCGCCAGCCCGTCTTGCTGCGGGGCGGCACCGGTCAGGAAGGCGCGGCCGAGGGCCATGTCTGGCTGCATGAGCCGCGCGTTGTGGTGACCAATCCCGTGGCCGACGATCCGCTGACCGAGATTGACCGCATCCGCGAGGCAGTGGGCCAGTTGCGCGTCTCGGTCGATGATCTTTTGTCTGCGGAAAGCCTCGACAAGGACCAAAAGCAGGTGCTTGAGGCCTATCGCATGTTCGCCAATTCGCGCGGCTGGCTGCGTCGGATGGAAGAGGATATTCAAAGCGGCCTGTCCGCCGAAGCCGCTGTTGAAAAAGAACAATCCGCCGCCCGTGCAAGGATGGATCAGGTGCCTGATGCCTATCTGCGCGAGCGGTTGAATGATCTTGACGATCTGTCAAACCGGCTGTTGCGCATTCTGACCGGTCAGGGGCAAGATACCGGGGCCGAGATGCCGGAAAACCCGGTTCTGGTGGCCCGCAACATCGGCCCCGCCGAGTTGCTGGACTATGGGCGCAAGCTGCGCGGCGTGGTGCTGGAAGAGGGCAGCGTCGGCTCTCATGCCGCCATCGTGGCCCGCGCGCTGGCCATTCCCCTCGTCATCAATGCCACGCGCATCACCAGCGAGGCGCTGAACGGCGATCACATCATGGTCGACGGCGATCAGGGCATTGTGCACCTGCGGCCCGAAGATGCGGTGGCCAGCGCCTTCCGCGACAAAATCGCCATGCAGGCCGAGGCGCAAACCCGCTATGCCTCGCTGCGCGATCTGCCTGCCACCGCCACCTGCGGCACAACCATCGCCCTGCATATGAATGCAGGCCTGATGGCAGACCTGCCCAGTCTGGTCGGGTCCGGTGCCGAAGGCGTGGGCCTGTTCCGCACCGAATTGCAGTTCCTGATCCGCAACAAGATGCCGCGCCGGGCCGAACTTGCCACGCTTTATGCCCGCGTGATGGATGCGGCCAAGGGCAAGCGGGTGGCCTTTCGCACCCTTGATATCGGGTCAGACAAGGTGCTGCCCTATATGAAACCCAATGACGAGCCGAACCCTGCCATGGGCTGGCGCGCCATTCGGGTGGGCCTCGACAAGCCCGGTGTGCTGCGCATGCAGGTGCAGGCCTTGCTGCGTGCGGCCAACGGGCGGCCCCTGACCGTGATGTTCCCCTTCATCACCGAGTTGGGCGAGTTTCAGCAGGCCCGGTCCCATGTCTTGCGCGAAATCCACCGCGAGAAATCCTTGGGCCATATCATGCCCGAAAGCGTGGAAATCGGCGCGATGATGGAAACGCCCAGCCTTGCCTTTGCGCCCAAGGCTTTCTTTGAGCTGACGGATTTTGTCTCCATCGGCGGCAATGACCTCAAGCAGTTCTTCTTTGCCGCTGACCGCGAGAATGAGCGTGTCCGCCGCCGCTATGACACCTTGAACCTGTCGTTTTTGTCATTTCTGGAACAGATCATCAAGCGTTGCGCCGAATTTGACACGCCGCTGTCGTTCTGCGGCGAAGACGCTGGCCGCCCGATCGAGGCGCTGGCCTTGGCCGCCCTTGGCCTGCGCAGCCTGTCGATGCGCCCGGCTTCCGTCGGGCCGGTTAAGGCGCTGTTGCGCCGGGTCAACCTGCAAGAGGCCCGCGCCGTCATCGAAGGCGCCCGCGACCGGGGCGAGGAAAGCGCGCGCCCTGCGCTGATGGAGTGGTTGTCGCGCCAACAGGGCTGATAGTCAGGCCGGTTGGGCGATGCCATCCACAAGTTCGGCAAAGGCCGCGATCCGCTCGTGTTGCAAACGATCAAACTTGGCGCGGAAATTGCCATAGGTCTTGGCGTGCCGGGGGTGACGAAAACCGATCAAACCTTGGTCACACGCGGGGCCTCTGCCGCCGCACGAAAGGCCGCAATCACCGGCTCTGCGCCATGGGTTTCGGCCAGCCGCAACAGGGCAAAGCGGATCCGGGCAATATCGCGGTAATAGGTCAGAAACGCGGCATTCAGCCCCGCTCCGGCAAAGGCACCCAGCACCGGCACCGCCTGCGCGGCCAGCTTTTGCCCCAATGATGCCGCCAGTTTCGGGGCCACGGTCGCAATCACCTTTTGCACCGCCGTCCCCGTCAGCGTCAGACGCGCCGACAGGAATGAAGTGTTGATCCCATCATCCGCCGCCATCGGGCTGCCTGCGCCAAAGATGCGGATACATTCGGCCCGGATCGCGGGTTCGGCCGGATCAAACCCCGCCTCCACCGCCGCTTGCCGAATGGCGTGCAAGATCACCGTGATCGTCAGCGGCAGCTCTGCCAGCGCCGTTGGCAATCCCCCTGCTCCGCCAGCCGCCCCCGTGGCCATGGCCGCCATCATGGCGCCACGGTCCCCGGTCTTGGGCAACCGGTCCCCCTGCCCCGCCATCGCATAGGACAGCGTCAGCGCCCGTTCCACGACCCGCTCGATCTGGCCGCGCGTGGCTTCGGGGATAAAGGCCATCTGCTTTTCCAGACTGCCGCCAAGCTTGTTCACTAGCGCCATCACCGGGCCATTGGCTTGCCGATAGCGGCGCGCAAGGGCGTCCACCTCGGGGCGGAAATCTGGGGTAATGGGCACGGGCAATTGGGTCATGCCCCCAATATGGGGGCAAGTGGCCCCCGCGCAATGGCCCTCAGGTGGCCTTTGTCACAGGGCCCGTCACCCCGTCCCACGCGCCCCGCTTTAGCGCAAAGCCCAAGACCCGCTCGGGGTTGGTCGGCGGCGGCATCACCACCCCCTCCAGCTTGCGAAAGCCAAAGCGGCTGTAATAGGGCGCGTCGCCCACCAAAAGCACCCGCTCCCACCCAAGGCGCCGCGCCTCTGCCAGACTTTCGTTGATCAACAGCCCGCCCAAACCCTCGCCCTGACGGGTCGGGTGCACGGCAATCGGGCCTAACAGCAAGATATCCTGCCCCCCGATCAGTGCGGGCCAATAGCGGATCACGGCGGCCAAGGTGCCATCCTCATCGCGCAGTGTCAGGCACAGCGCCGCCACCGTCGGCACCCGATCGCGCAACCGATACGAGGAAAGCGCTGTCCGACCGGGCGCAAAGCACAGGTCATACAGCGCCTCCACCTCCCACCAATCGGCCTCAGTCTCTTCCTCAAGACGATACAAACCGCCATCCCCCCGAAATGTCAGGCCGATTCCACTGGAAAACCCGCCTAACATGCGATTGTGTCAGGTTCAAATCGTGAAATGCCGGGAAAGGTCCACAGATGTTCTATCGCCCCGCCGAAGGCCACGGCCTGCCCCATAACCCGTTCAATGCCATCGTCACCCCGCGCCCCATCGGCTGGATCTCGACGCGCGGCAGCCATGGCGACAACCTCGCGCCCTATTCGTTCTTCAATGCCGTGGCTTACGTGCCCCCGCAGGTGATGTTTTCTTCGACCGGCACCAAGGATTCCTTGCGCAACATTCAAGAAACCGGGGTTTTCGCGGTGAATATCGTCAGCTTCGAGATGATGCACAAGATGAACGCCACCTCTGCCGACCTGCCGCGTGGGGTGGATGAGTTTTCTGAAACCGGGCTTGCCCGCGCCGAATGCGACACCATCCCTTGCCCCCGCGTGGCCGGGGCCCCGGCCACCCTCGAATGCCAGATGACGCAGATCATCCCCCTGAAAGGCAATGATAACTTCCTGATCTTGGGCGAGGTGACGGGCGTGCACATGCGCGACGATTGCCTCGTGGACGGTCGCTTTGACGTGACCCGCTTCAACCCCCTCGCCCGGCTGGGCTATAAAGACTACTCCGTCGTGCGCGAGGTGTTCGAGCTCCCCCGTCCGGGGGACTCGTAACCCCTTGCACCGCAAACGCGATCCCGGCAGGCTGAGCCTGTTCAAAGGGTTGCATCATGTCGTTCAAAACCATTGCCGAGTTTCTGGCCCAAACCGGCCCCGCCGCCCCCACGGCCGCAGAGCGCCACCTGATCGCCCATTGCCAAGCGGGCCGCACAAACGCGGCGTATGGGCAGAGCGGCCAAGGATCGGGGGGCCTTTAACCGCGCTGACGCAACCGGGTTTGTGCAGAAAAATGCGCCCGACTGACCCAGCGCGCAACCGCAGCATGCAAAGCCGACGCAACTCTGTTACCTTGACCGGATAACCCGCCCGTCAGAGGCCCCATCCAACCCGAGGTAAAGCCATGACCCTGCAGACCCGCCGGACATTCCTGATGACATCCACCGCCACCGGCCTTGTGCTGTTGCACCCCTTTGCCGCGCGTGCGCAGGCGGGGCAGGCGCATCTGCGCATTCTGGCCACGACCGACCTGCATTGCCACGTGCACCCCTATGATTACTACGCCGACAAACCCAATGACACGATGGGCTTTGCCCGCACCGCCAGCCTGATCGCCGCCATCCGGGCCGAGGCAGGCAATACCCTGACGGTGGACAATGGCGACTACATGCAGGGCAATCCGATGGCCGATTACATCGCCTATGCCAAAGGCATGCACGAGGGCGATACCCATCCGGTGATTGCAGGGATGAACAGCCTTGGCTTTGATGCGGGCACCCTTGGCAACCACGAGTTCAACTATGGCGTGCCCTTTCTTGATCTGGTGAATGCAAAGGCGGGCTTTCCCATCGTCTGCGCCAATTTTGCCAAGACGCTTGGCGCCACCCCGCGTGAGGATGACCTTTACACCGCGCCTTATGTGATCTTGGAGCGGGAGTTGACCGATGGCGCGGGCGCAAAGCTGCCCATCAAGATCGGGGTGATCGGCTTTGTGCCGCCGCAGATCTTGCAATGGGATCGCGGCCATCTGGAGGGCAAGTTCGCCCTGCGTGACATTGTCGAGGCCGCCCGCGCCTGGGTCCCGCAAATGCGCGAGGCGGGCGCCGATATCGTGATCGCCCTGTCGCATTCGGGCATTGACGCCGCCCCCTTTGCCGAAGGGATGGAAAATGCCTCGCTGCATCTGGCGGCGGTTGACGGGATCGACGCCATCGTCACCGGCCACCAGCACCGCCAATTCCCCGGCAAGGATTTTGAGGGCGAGGGCATCGACAATGCCGCAGGCACGCTGATGGGCAAACCCGCCGTCATGGCCGGGTTCTGGGGCAGCCATATGGGCATGATTGACCTGATGCTGGTGCAAGACGGCGGCACGTGGTCGATCGCGGGCCACGAATCCACCCTGCGCCCGATCTATCAGCGCAATGAGGACCGCTCGATCACCGCCCTTGCGACCGACTACGCCCCCGCGATTGCCGCCACCGCCGAGGCGCATGCCCAGACGCTGGACTATGTCCGCGCCGAGGTGGGCCAGACCGCAGCCCCGCTTTACAGCTATTTCGCGTTGGTGGCCGATGACCCTTCGGTGCAGATCGTCAGCATCGCCCAGACCGCCCGCGTGACCGAATTGCTGCAAGGCACCGATCACGCAGGCCTGCCGGTCCTGTCGGCGGCCGCCCCGTTCAAGGCAGGCGGGCGCGGCGGACCGGACTATTACACCGATGTCGCCATCGGCCCGGTGGCGATCAAGAACGTGGCCGACCTTTATCTTTACCCCAACACGCTGCAAGCCGTGCGCATCACCGGCGCGCAGCTGAAAGACTGGTTGGAGCGCAGCGCAGGCCTGTTCAACCAGATCACCCCCGGCGGGGCCGATCAGGTCCTGATCAACCCCGATTTCCCCTCCTACAACTTCGATGTGATCGACGGGGTCACTTATCAGATCGACATCACCCAACCCTCGAAATTCGCCCCCGATGGGGCGGTGATCAATGAGGGGGCAAACCGCATCGTCAACCTGATGTTCAACGGTGCCCCCGTTGATCCGGCGGCTGAATTCGTGGTGGCCACCAACAATTACCGCGCAGGCGGCGGCGGCCAATTCCCCGGCACCGGGGCGTCCACCACCATCTTGCAGGCCCCCGACACCAACCGCGACGTGCTGGTGCGCTATATCGTGGATCAGGGCACGATCAACCCGGCCGCAGATGCCAACTGGGGCTTTGCGCCAGCGGGCGGGGCGACGGTGCTGTTTGAAACCGGCCCCAAAGCCACCGCCTATCTGCCCGAGGTGCAGGCGCGCGGCCTGAAGATCGAGGCCGCAGGCGATGGCGCAGATGGGTTTGCGCTCTTCCGCATCACCCTCTAAACGGGCGTTGCCTTCGCCCAAGGGATCGGCTCAACTCCCGCCAGACAAGCTTTGGCGGGACCCATGCGCAACACTCACCCCATCCTCGATCACATTGACCACCACCGCGATGATCTGATCGGCCTTGCCGACAGGGTCTGGGGCATGCCCGAAACGCTCTATGCCGAATACCGCTCTTGCGCCGAACATGCGCAGATGCTGCGCCAAAAGGGCTTTGCCCTGACCGAAAATCTGGCAGGCATCCCCACGGCGGTGATGGGTGAGGCAGGCACAGGCGGCCCGATCATCGCGATCCTTGGCGAATACGATGCGCTGCCGGGCCTAAGCCAAGAAGCAGGCATTGCCGAACCCCGCGCGATCGAGGCAGGCGGCAACGGCCATGGCTGTGGCCATAACCTGCTCGGCTCCGCCGCCCTGCTGGCGGCCTGTGCGCTCAAGGACTGGCTGGCGGAAACCGGAACGCCGGGACGGGTGCGCTATTATGGCTGTCCGGCCGAGGAAGGCGGCGCTGCCAAAACCTTCATGGTCCGCGACGGGGCCTTTGCCGATGTTGATGCCGCCATCACATGGCACCCCGATTGCATGACCCGCGTCGATGATCCCGAAAGCCTTGCCAATACCCGCATGGATTTCACCTTCCACGGCCGCGCCGCCCATGCCGCTGCCTCGCCCCATCTTGGCCGCTCGGCGCTTGATGCGGTGGAGCTGATGTCGGTCGGCGTCAACTACCTGCGCGAACACGTGCCGCAAGATGCCCGCATCCACTACGCCTATCTGGATGCAGGCGGCCCCGCGCCAAACGTGGTGCAGGCCAAGGCGCGGGTGCGCTATTCCATCCGGGCGCTGCAACTGGCCGAAATGCTGTCGATCGTGGAGCGGGTCAAGAACGTGGCCCGCGGCGCGGCCCTGATGACCGACACCACGGTCGAGATGCGGGTGTTCTCCGCCGTCTCGAACAACCTTGTGAACGAGGTGATGGACCGCACCATGGACCGCGTGTTGCAAGAAATCGGCGGCGTGCCCTTTGACGCGGCGGATCACGCTTTCGCCCGCGCCATTCAGGCCACCCTGTCACCTGCCGACATCGCCTCCCCCTATCGCGGCGTGGCCCAAATTCCACGGCTGGATCAGGCGCTGTTTGACGGGCTGATCCCGCTGCGCCCCGGCGGGGAAAAGATGATCGGCTCCACAGATGTGTCCGATGTGACATGGGCCGTCCCCACGACCGAGGTTTTGGTGGCCACCCACGCCATCGGCACGCCCGCGCACAGCTGGCAAATCGTGGCGCAAGGCAAATCCCCCGCCGCGCACAAGGGCATGACCCATGCGGCCAAGGCCATGGCGCGCTGTGCCCAGATGCTGTTTGCCAACCCCGCCCTTCTGGCCGAAGCCAAGGCCGAACATGCGGCGCGGCTGGCCGTCACGCCCTATATCTGCCCGCTGCCCGCCGATCTGGCCCCGCCCCTGCAACCCCGCCCCACCCCGGCTTAAGGCGCGGGAACAGATGCCCCTTTCGCCGCGCGCCCCCTGACCCTAAGCTGCGGCGTGTCAGCACAAAGGGTGTATCGGGGGTGTACGCAGGGTGCATGCTCAAAGCACAGGGAAACGGGAACATGGATACCATGATCGGCATCATCGGCGGTTCGGGCCTTTATCAGATTGACGGGCTGGAAGGCGCGTCTTGGGTCAAGGTCAAAACCCCATGGGGCAAGCCCTCGGATGAGGTTTTGGTGGGTCGTTTGAACGGGGTCGCCATGGCCTTTCTGCCCCGCCACGGGCGCGGCCATGTGCATTCGCCCAGCACGGTCAATTACCGCGCCAATATCGACGCGCTCAAGCGCCTTGGCTGCACCGATGTGATCGCCATTTCTGCTGTCGGCTCCCTGCGGGAGGATTACAAGCCGGGCGATTTCGTGATCGTGGATCAATATATCGACCGCACCTTTGCGCGTGAAAAGTCTTTCTTTGGAACGGGTTGCGTGGCCCATGTCGGCTTTGCGCACCCCACCTGCCCGCGTCTTGGGGCGGCGGCGGCAAGCGCTGGCCGTGCCGTTGGGGTCACCGTGCATGAGGGGGCCACCTATGTCGCGATGGAGGGGCCGCAGTTCTCCACCCTTGCCGAAAGCAGGCTTTACCGTAGTTGGGGGGCCGATCTGATCGGGATGACCGGCATGCCCGAGGCCAAACTCGCCCGCGAGGCTGAACTGTGCTATGCCTGCATCGCCATGGTCACCGATTACGATTGCTGGCACCCGGATCACGGCGCGGTTGACGTGGCGCAAGTCGTTGCAACGATGGCAAAAAACTCCGGCCACGCGCGCAATCTGCTGGCCCGCTTGCCAGGCCTTCTGGGCCCCACCCGGCCCCCCTGCCCGCATGGCTGCGACCATGCGCTGGACATGGCCATCATGACCGCCCCCGATATGCGGGACGCGACCGTTCTTTCCACCCTCGACGCGGTCGCTGGCCGTGTTCTCAAAGGCTGATCCATGCAAAAAACCGTCAAAGACTACATCCGCACCATCGTCGACTTCCCGCATGAGGGGATCTTATTCCGCGATGTCACCACCCTTTTCGCCGACCCGCGCGGGTTCCGCATGTGCGTGGATCAACTGCTTGCCCCCTATGCCGGGATGCGCATCGACAAGGTCGTGGGGCTGGAGGCGCGCGGCTTTATCCTTGGCGGGGCCGTCGCCCATCAACTCTCCACCGGGTTTGTGCCGATCCGCAAAAAGGGCAAGCTGCCGGGGCAAACGATTTCGCAGGCCTATACGCTCGAATATGGCGAAGCCGTGGTCGAGGTGCATGACGACGCCATGGGTCCGGGCGAAAAAATCCTTTTGGTTGATGACCTTCTGGCCACGGGCGGCACGGCCGAGGCGGGGATCAAGCTGATCGAGAAACTGGGCGCGCAGGTGATCGGATGCGCCTTTGTGGTCGATCTGCCAGACCTTGGCGGCCGCAAAAAGCTGGAGGCCATGGGGATGGCCGTGCACGCTTTATGTGAATTTGAGGGACTGTAGAGCAGCGATTAACCAATCCGAAACGAATCTGCCCTAAACCTGCTGATGGGCCCAACGGCCTTGTTGCTTGCGGGGCATTTCGCCCCTTTGACGTGCTGCTTGCAATCACACGTCACTCTAACCCCTCCCCGCCGGGCCCCCAAACCCGGCGGGGTATCCTTCGGCTCAACGCGGCGCAGGCGGTACCGGAACAATCCGCCAAAGGGCTCAAGCTCTGTCTTGCCACTGTCACAGCCGATGTGGATAGAGTGGGGCAATCGCCGCGCAGGTGCTGGCAGAGTGACAAAAGGGACTTGGTGCATGCGAGGCGACAAACGGGCAAACCGGATGGCTGGTCAGCCGTCTCGTTTTTCATTTTTATATAATAAAATCAATATGATACATAAATATCGCGCCTCGCTGACAATCTGGGGCTGACCATGCAAACCCTCTCACTTGCCGAGGTGGCCCGCGTCTTTGCCCGCATCGGGCTTTTGTCCTTTGGCGGTCCGGCGGCGCAAATCGCCCTGATGCACCGGGTGCTGGTGGATGAGCGTAAGTGGCTGACCGAGAAAGATTATCTTTCAGCCCTGTCGTTTTGCATGCTGCTTCCGGGGCCCGAGGCGATGCAATTGGCCACATGGGCGGGGTGGCGCGTCAAGGGAACCTTGGGCGGGGTGATCGCCGGGGGGCTGTTTGTGCTGCCCGGGGCCCTTGTCGTGCTCGCCCTGTCCATGGCCTATGCCGCCTTTGGCGATATCCCCTTTGTGCAGGCGGGTTTTCTAGGTGTACAGGCCGCCGTCATCGCCATTGTGGTCGAGGCCCTGATCCGCGTTTCCCGCAAGGCCCTGCGCGACAGGGGGGCATGGGTGATCGCGGGCCTTGCCTTCGTCGCCCTCTTTTTCTTCAATCTGCCGTTCCCCCTGATCATCCTTGCGGCCGGGATCTGGGGCTATGCCCAAACGCAAGGGGCACAAGCCATTCCCACCACCAAAGTCACCCCGCAGGCGACCAACAGCCTGCGCACCTTGGCACTCTGGGGCGGTCTTTGGATGCTGCCGCTTGGCGCGCTTTGGGTCAAAGGCGGATTGTTGTTCGAGATCGGCTGGTTCTTTTCAAAACTGGCCGTCGTGACCTTTGGCGGGGCCTACGCCGTGCTGGCGTGGATGGCGCAAGACGTCGTGGCAACCAAAGGTTGGCTGACCACGCAACAGATGATGGCAGGGCTCGGCCTTGCCGAAACCACGCCAGGGCCCTTGATTCTGGTGACAGAGTTCGTGGCCTATATGGGCGGCCATGGCCAAGGCGGCATCCCCTTGGGCTTGGCGGCAGCAGGCATTGCCCTTTGGATGACCTTTATTCCCTGTTTTCTTTGGATTTTCCTTGGCGCGCCCTATCTGCAACGACTGACAGGCGCGCCCCGAATCGCGGGCGCCCTCTCCGCCATCATGGCGGCAGTGGTGGGGGTGATCGCCAATCTGTCGCTCTGGTTTGCCCTGCACTTTTTGTTTGCGCGATTGGCAACTTTCCGCTTTGGCCCGGTGCAGTTTCCCCTGCCCGAGGTTGCCAGCCTGCACCTTCTGGCTTTGGGCCTGTCATGCCTCTGCGCGCTGCTTTTGTTGCGATTTCACCGCCCGCTGTGGCTGGTGCTGGTGATTTCGACCGGGGCATCGTTGTTTTTCACGGGACTGAAGGCCGGGTAAAAAAGCCGTACGCCGCCCCCTTCCCTTCGGGGGTAAATTCCCTATGCTGACCCCAAGAGAATACGAGGTTTTTGATGGCGCGTTCGATCGACTACGGCAATTTGATGCACCGCGCGATGCGAAGCCTGATCCAGTCAGTGCTGGAAGACGTCGGCGCAAACGGTTTGCCCGGCGCGCATCATTTCTTCATCACCTTCGACACCACGCACCCGGATGTGGCCATCGCCGACTGGCTTAAGGCGCGCTATCCCAATGAAATGACCATTGTCATTCAGCATTGGTTCGAAAATCTGGACGTGACGGATGACGGGTTCTCGGTCACGCTGAACTTTGGCAACCAGCCAGAGCCCTTGATCATTCCCTTTGATGCTGTCCGGACCTTTGTTGACCCATCGGTGGAGTTTGGCTTGCGCTTTGAAAGCCATTCGGACGATGACGAGGATGAGGACGACGATCAAGACGACGACGATGATGAGGATCCGCCCCCACATGGCGCGGCCGAAGTTGTCAGTCTGGACAAGTTCCGCAAACAATAAATGCCTCGCTGTTTAGGTATGCGACGGTATGCTGATTGATTTCAGAGCCTTCCCGTTTTATGGACTGGCAAGCGAAATTCAGGAGGCTTGCACATGTCCGCAACCCGCACAGAGACCGACAGCTTTGGCCCGCTCGAGGTTCCCGCAGATAAGTACTGGGGCGCGCAAACGCAGCGCTCCATCATCAACTTCCCGATTGGCTGGGAACGCCAGCCTGTGGCCATCATCCGCGCGCTTGGCGTGATCAAAAAGGCCTGTGCACTGGTCAATATCGATCAGGGCGATATCTCGGCGGATCTGGGGGCTGCAATCGCGGCGGCGGCGCAAGAGGTGATCGAAGGCAAGTTTGACGACAACTTCCCCTTGGTGGTGTGGCAAACCGGGTCGGGCACCCAGTCGAACATGAACGCCAATGAGGTGATCTCGAACCGCGCGATTGAAGTGCTTGGCGGCGTTATGGGCAGCAAAAAGCCAGTTCACCCCAATGACCATGTGAACATGGGGCAATCCTCAAACGATACTTTCCCCACTGCGATGCATGTGGCCATTGGCATGATGGCGCGCGATGTGCTGCTGCCGGGGCTGGAAAAGCTGCATGCCGCATTGGCAGCCAAGGCGGAAGAGTTCAAGGATATCATCAAGATCGGCCGCACCCATACGCAAGATGCCACCCCCCTGACCCTTGGGCAGGAATTCGGCGGCTATGCCAAGCAGGTCGAAAAAGGGATTGCGCGGGTCAAGATGTGCCTGCCCGATATCTATGAGCTGGCCCAAGGCGGCACCGCCGTGGGCACGGGCCTCAACACGCGCGTCGGCTGGGACAGCCGCGTGGCGGCAGCCATCGCCGAGATCACGGATCTGCCCTTTGTCACTGCCCCCAACAAGTTTGAGGCGCTGGCGGCGCATGATGCGATGGTCATGTTCTCGGGCGCGCTCAAAACCGTGGCGGCAAGCCTGTTCAAGATCGCCAATGACCTGCGGCTCTTGGGCTCCGGTCCCCGCTCGGGCTTGGGCGAGTTGATCTTGCCCGAGAATGAACCGGGCTCGTCGATCATGCCCGGCAAGGTGAACCCGACACAGGCAGAGGCGCTGACCATGGTCTGCGCACATGTCATGGGCAATGACGCAGCCATCGGCTTTGCCGGATCGCAGGGGCATTTCGAACTGAATGTCTACAACCCGATGATGAGCTATAACGTCTTGCAATCCATGCAGCTTTTGGGTGATGCGGCGGGCTCTTTCACCGATAACATGGTGGTGGGAACGCAGGCCAACACCGCGCGGATCGACAGGTTGATGAAGGAAAGCCTGATGCTGGTGACCGCCCTTGCCCCGACCATCGGCTATGACAATGCCACCAAAGTGGCCAAGACCGCGCATAAGAACGGCACGACGCTGAAGGAAGAGGCGATTGCCCTTGGCTTTGTCGATGCCGAAACCTTTGACCGCGTCGTGCGCCCCGAAGATATGATCGGCCCAAAGAGCTGAACGTGGCCGAGATCGTCAATCTTCGCATGGTAAAAAAGCAGGCGGCCCGAAAGGCCGCCCGCAGCAAGGGCGATGAAAACGCAGTCAAATTCGGGCGCAGCAAGGCCGAACGCGATCTGGAAAAGGCACGGGCCGACAAAGCGAGCCGCGATCTTGCCGCCCATGAGCGCGAGTCAGAATAAAACGTCTTAACTCCGCATTTACCGTGTCCTGCTAGATCCAACAGGATCAGCGAGGTGGCCCATGCGGAAAGACGACGCCGTGATTTCCCCGGATCGGTGGATCGTACAAATGTTTTCGGCCAAAAGTGCGGCCGAAGGGGGGATCGTGCGCCGCAAGATCACCGATGTTGACCGTCTGATCGGGCGGGAGAGGTTCTTTTACGAGGTCAGGCGACGTGGCTTTCGCGTTGTGGAAAATGCTGGTCAGTTTGTCATCTTTTGCAACCGCCAGCCGGTTCGCATGTTGGAGTGACGGACCGCAGGTCCGCAAATCTTTTCAAAAAGATTTGCAAAATCCTTGCAAGGATTTTTTTCGCAGCCATTGGCTGCTATAGCCCCATTCATGACTGCACGCCCTGTCAAACACTCACTGACCCTGCATGGCCATCGCACCAGCGTCTCACTGGAGGCGGCGTTCTGGGATGCCTTGCGCGCCATCGCCACCGAGCGTGGGATCACCATCAACGCACTTGCCGCCGAGATCGATGAGGGGCGAAAGGGCGAGGCTGGGCTTGCCTCGGCAATCCGGGTGTTCATCCTTGATCATTTTCGCAAGCACTAGACCGCCTCACCCTTGACCCGCCGCGCGCCAAGGCATTTGGTAATCCGATGTAACGACAGGATATGCTCATGCGCGCAGCAGTGATCAGAGAGTTTCGGGGCGATCTGTCCTTGGAACAGGTGGCCGACCCGGTTTGCGAAGCCGATGGCGTTGTTTTGAAGACCTTGGCCTGTGGCATTTGCCGTTCGGACTGGCATGGTTGGGTGGGTGAGCATGCACGAGTAAAGCTGGGGGCGATTCCGGGCCATGAGTATTGCGGCGAGGTGGTCGCAGTGGGGCCTTTGGCAAAATGGCAGCGCGGCGATGTGGTCATCGCGCCGTTCATTCTGGCCTGTGGGCAATGCCCGGAATGCCAATCGGGTCAATCCACCACTTGCCGCGCGCAGCGGGTTCCGGGCTTTGGCGAAGCCGGGGCCTATGCCGAATATGTCAGCGTGCCCCATGCCCACAACCTTGTGCGCTTGCCCGACAGCCTGACGCCCGCCCTTGCGGCAGGTTTGGGTTGTCGGGTGACCACGGCATGGCAGGCCCTGACTGGGCGCGCGGCCTTGCAAGCGGGGGAGTGGTTGGCGGTGCATGGCACAGGGGGCATTGGTCTTTCGTGCCTTTTGTTGGGGCGGGCCCTTGGGGCGCGGGTCGTCGTGGTGGATGTGGTGCCCGAAAAGCTGGAGCATGCCATGGCGCTTGGGGCCGAGGCCGCGATTGATGCGCGCGAGGGTGACGTGGGCCCCCGGATCATGGAGCTGACCAAGGGCGGCGCGCATGTCAGCATCGAGGCCTTGGGCATTCCCGCCACGGTGGACAGTTCGCTGGCCTGTCTGCGGCCCTTGGGGCGGCATGTGCAAGTGGGCCTGCCCACCGGCAAGCTGGCCCGGATGGATGTCAATATGAACGCGGTCTACATGAAGCAACTGGCGCTGTTTGGCACAAGAGGCATGCCCGCTTGGCGCTATCCATCGCTCCTCAGTCTGATTGAAGCGGGTCGGGTTGACGTCAGCCCGATTGTGGCGCGGCACGTCGCCCTGTCACAGGCCTCGGGCGAATTGCGGGCCTTTGACGGGCCGACATCGCCCGGTGTGGCCGTGATTACCGATTTCGCGGGCTGATGCAGCGGTGATCGTGCAAATATTCAGTCTGTAACAGGATGGAAGCTCTGGCAGCGCTCGGGCCTTTGGTCTATTGCCCGGTTAAGTGAACGCCCCTCCCAGCCAATCGGAGTGCCCCATGAAAGCGGCCGTCATAACCTTTCCCGGATCAAACTGTGACCGTGATCTCGCCATGGCCTTTGAACAGGCCGGATTTCAGGTGGCACGCGTCTGGCACAAGGACAGCGACCTGCCGCCCGGCGTCGATGTCGTGGGCGTGCCGGGCGGCTTTTCCTTTGGCGATTACCTGCGCTGCGGGGCCATTGCCGCGCAATCGCCGATTGGCGCGGCGGTCAAGGCCCATGCGACCAAGGGCGGCTATGTGATCGGCATTTGCAACGGCTTTCAGGTTCTGACCGAAATGGGTCTGCTGCCGGGTGCCCTGATGCGCAACGCGGGTTTGCGTTTTGTCTGTAAATCTGTGGCTTTGCGGGTTGAGACGACGAACAGCGCCTATACTTCAGGCTATGGTCGGGGGCAGGAAATCATGCTTCCGATTGCCCACCACGATGGCAATTACACGATTGACGACGAGGGGCTCGCCCAATTGGACGGCGAAGACCGCGTCGCCTATCGCTATGCCCAAAACCCCAATGGATCAAAGGCCGATATTGCGGGCGTTTTGTCTGCGAATCGCCGTGTTCTTGGAATGATGCCGCATCCGGAGCGGGCGGCTGACGCACGTCACGGGGGAACGGATGGCACCCATCTGTTCAAGGCACTGATGGGCGGGATGGCGCTTGCCTAAACGCCCTTGTCTTGAGGCGGTTCAGGGCAGGGCCTAGAGTCGCGCAATGACCGACGCATATCTGTATCAGACCAACCCAAAAAACACGCAAGGCATCTCCTGGCGGGTTAAGGTCATTATTGGGCTGATGATGCTGATGGCTGTCGGTGTCGTGATGGTCACAAACCGTTGGCTTTCAGAACGCTTTGCCGAAACCACCCGATACCGTGCGGAATTGCGGCTTGCGCTCTATTCCGGGAACATGATTTCCGAGTTGCAGCGGACCTCGGTTGTGCCCTTGCTTCTGGCTGGCGATCCTGTGCTGGGCGATGCGCTCCGCAGCGGCAACTTTTCCGCAACCTCCCAACGTCTGATCAAGGTGCAGTCCGAAATCGGGGCGGCCTCGATTCTTCTTTTGGACCGCGAGGGCCGTGTGGTGGGTGCCACGAACCGCAACATGCTGGGCACAGGATACCGCAATCAAAGCTTTTACGTTGATGCCCTGCGCGCCAAGGATACCGTTTTCACCGCAGCCAAGCGTGAATCGGGCGGGTTTGATTTCACCTATTCGCGGTCCATAACGATTGATGGACGGGTGGCGGGCGTGATCGCGGTTTCCGTGGATCTTATGAAATACGAACGTGCTTGGGCCGGGTTTCAGGATGCGGTCTTGGTGACCGATAGTGAAGGCACGGTCATTCTGGCCACCGAACCGCGCTGGCGCGGGGTTGCCCTTGCCGACGCCATGGCTGCGCGTGAACCGCCATCCGCCATTGGTCGCGCCATTCAGGCCACCGCAGATTGGGCGCAAGACCCGCCAGATGCCTATCTACAGGGCAAGGCCGTGATGAAAACCGAGGCCCGCGTTCCCTTTCGCGGTTGGCGCATGGTAACCTTTACCGCCTACGATTCCGTCCGCGAACGGGTAAACGGGGTCTTGGCGCTGGAGATCATGGGTTTTGCGATTTTGCTCGCACTGACCTTTTATGTGCTGTCCCGTCGGGCATGGTCCCAAACGATCAGCTTTCAACGCGAATCGGCCGAGTTGCGCTTGTTGAACGCCCGTCTTCAGCGCGAGATCGCAGAGCGTGAAAAGGTTCAAAAAGATCTTGCCGTTGCGGAACTGACCCTTGCCCAATCGTCGAAACTTGCGGCCTTGGGCGAAATGTCGGCAGCCGTCAGCCATGAGTTGAACCAGCCACTGGCCGCGATGAAAACCTATCTTGCAGGCGCGCGTCTGTTGCTTCAACGCAAGCGGCCGGACGAAGCCTTGTCAAGTTTTCAGCGGATCGACGATCTGATCGAACGTATGGGCGCGATCACGCGGCAGCTTAAATCCTATGCCCGCAAGGGTGGCGAAGCGTTTGAGCCGGTAGATATGCGCCACGCGGTTTCCTCGGCGCTGTCGATGATGGAACCGCAGTTGAAATCCCGCGTGGTCAAGATCACCCGCGCCCTGCCCCGCCAACCAATCATCGTTCTGGCCGACCGTATCCGGCTGGAGCAGGTTATCATCAATCTGTTGCGCAATGCCCTTGATGCCACCAAAGACCGCCCCTCGCCGCAGATTGATCTGATGCTCAGTCAAGGCGAGACGGCGACCCTGACTGTCAGGGACAACGGCCATGGGATTGCCGATCTCGTCAACCTGTTCGAGCCCTTTTACACGACCAAGAAGCCCGGCGAAGGTGTTGGCCTTGGCCTTGCGATTTCATCGGGGATCGTTGGCGATCTTGGCGGACGACTGACCGCGCGCAATGCCGAAGGTGGCGGCGCGGTCTTTGAGATGCAGCTGCCCCTGATGGGGCCAAACAAAGAACAACAGGCAGCTGAATGAGGTGTTCATGTCGCGCGCAATGAAAGTGGCCATCGTCGATGACGAGGCAGATATGCGGCAATCCATCAGTCAATGGCTTGCCCTTTCGGGGTTTGATACGGAAACCTATGCCAGCGCAGAAGATGCGCTAAAGGGGATCGGTCCGGAGTTTGCGGGCGTTGTTGTCAGCGACATCAAGATGCCGGGCATGGACGGGATGGCGTTCCTCAAACGTTTGATGAGCATGGATTCGGGCCTGCCCGTCATCATGATCACCGGTCATGGTGATGTGCCCATGGCGGTCGAGGCGATGCGCGTCGGCGCGTATGATTTTCTGGAAAAACCGTTCAATCCCGACCGCATGACGGAACTTGCCAAACGCGCGACGCAGGCCCGTCGACTGACGCTGGACAACCGTGCGCTGCGCAAAGAACTGTCCGATGGCTCGATCCTGATGAAGAAACTTGTCGGCGGGTCGCCTTCGATGGAACGCCTGCGCGAGGATATCCTTGATCTTGGGCAGGCCGACAGCCACGTCTTGATTGATGGCGAAACGGGAACCGGAAAAACACTTGTCGCGCATGCCTTGCATGCGGTGGGGCCCCGTGCGTCAAAGAAGTTTGTCACGATTTCTTGCGCGGCTTGGTCAGAAGACCAATTGGTGACCAAGTTGTTTGGACCTTGCGAAGATGGGAGCATCCCGTTGGTCGAAGAGGCGCGCGGGGGAACCCTTTGCCTTGAAGATATCGAGGCGTTGAGCCAACCCCTGCAGGCCCGGATTCTGGCGCTGATAAACGAACAAGGTGCGCCGCCCGAAACGCGGATCATCGCCATTTGCAACGAACACACGGCAGACAAGACGCTGGAAGATATTCTGCGCGCCGATCTGTTCTATCGTCTGGGCGCAATGACCATCGTCTGCCCCCCGTTGCGCGCACGCGGCGAGGATATCTTGACGCTTTTCACCCGGATGTCCGAAGGCTTTGCCGAAGAATATGGCTGCGACGCCCCGCAAGTGACCGCACAAGAGGCCGCGCAATTGTTGCAGGCCCCTTGGCCGGGCAATGTGCGCCAGTTGGTCAACATCGCGGAGCGTGCGGTTTTGCAAAACCGCCGTGGCTCTGGCTCCATCGCGTCTTTGCTGATGGCAGACAACGAGGCCTCCGGCCCCGCCATGACCACCGAAGGCAAGCCGCTGAAAGAATATGTCGAAGCCTTTGAGCGTATGTTGATCGACAATACCATGCGCCGCCACAAGGGCAGCATCGTGGCTGTCATGGATGAATTGTGCCTGCCGCGCCGGACACTGAATGAAAAGATGGCGAAATACAGCCTTCAGCGGCAAGATTATACCTGAACGAAACTCCGGCCGATCCCATTCGCATCGGCCGGAGTTTTCCTTGGGGGCCAAGCCAGTGCCGCCATTTATGCTCAAACCGATGGGCGTTTGTGAATGAGTGGATGGGCAATCGCCGCCCCGGACCTGCACTCCGCTTGAAATCACCCATTGTCATTTCAGCCGATTTACCGATAGGGTCAAACGATGTGCGGTCAAAACCGTGCTGGAGAATTCTCTGCCCGATGGGTTGGCGCGGCAAAACGCACCCCCGGATGGGCAGCCGGATCGGCCGAAAGGCTGTTTGCATTGCCCATAGGTCTTTGGACGAACCGGGCTTTTATAGGTGGGGGGTCGAAAAACCCCTCAGACGTGAACTGCGATGACGCGTGTGAAAATATCGATGCAGGTTGAGGTATGCCCACAGGGCATAGCCCATCTGACGCATCCGCGCGCGACCGCCCGAACAAGACGCCTCCGTTCGTATGAAAACCCCTCAGGTTCGCCGGGGGGCTTTGTGCGTTGCAGGCGCAATGGAATGATATGGCTAAGAAAATGCTCATCGACGCCACCCATGCCGAGGAAACTCGGGTTGTGGTGGTCGACGGAAACAAGGTCGAGGAATTCGACTTTGAAACAGTAAACAAGCGTCAGCTCGCCGGGAATATCTATCTGGCAAAAGTCACAAGGGTCGAGCCATCCTTGCAGGCGGCCTTTGTCGATTACGGCGGCAATCGCCACGGATTTTTGGCCTTTGCCGAAATCCATCCCGATTATTACCAGATCCCGGTTGCCGACCGTCGCGCGCTGATCGAGGAAGAAAAGGCCTATGCCCGCGCCGAGGAGGAGGAGGAAAACCGCCGCTCCCGCCGTCGCGACCCTCGTCCGAAGCCCCGCGCCGAGGCTGTGCGCCCCGCAGATGCGGTATCATCCGGCCCATCAAGCATGGATGTGGTCGATCTTGATGAAGACACCCCAATCCATCCGCACGACGCGCAGACGGCACCAGATCACATGCCCCCCGCGCAGGCGGAGCCCGAATCCAACGATCACGGCGCAGACGCAGCTCCGACCAATGGCGATGACGGCGAAAACCATCACCATCATGACGACCATAGCAACGGCGACCAAGATGATGATGCGGCAAACGGCAAGCGGTCCTATCGGGCTGTTGACCATGCCAGCGAGACCGATGACGAAATCGAGTCGATTGCCGAAGAGGACGTGGCCGAGGAAATCAGCCAGCCCCGCAAGCCTCGGGCGCGCAAGTATAAAATCCAGGAAGTGATCAAGGTTCGCCAGATCATGCTGGTGCAGGTCGTCAAGGAAGAGCGCGGAAACAAGGGCGCGGCCCTGACAACCTATCTGTCGCTCGCTGGCCGTTATTGCGTCTTGATGCCAAACACCGCGCGTGGCGGCGGCATCAGCCGCAAGATCACCAATGCCCCCGACCGCAAGAAGCTCAAGGAAATCGCCGGAGAGATCGAAGTGCCGGAAGGCGCAGGTCTGATCATCCGCACGGCCGGTGCCAAGCGGACCAAGGCCGAGATCAAGCGCGACTACGAATATCTGATGCGTCTGTGGGAGCAAATCCGCGAACTGACCCTGCAATCCATCGCCCCTGCCCAGATTTACGAAGAGGGCAACCTGATCAAACGCTCGATCCGCGATCTCTATAACCGCGAGATTGACGAAGTTCTGGTCGAGGGTCTGGAAGGCTACCGCGTCGCAAAAGACTTTATGAAGATGATCATGCCCAGCCATGCCAAGGCTGTGCAGCCCTACGCCGAACAGATGCCGCTCTTTGCGCGCTTTCAGGTGGAAAGCTATCTTGCGGGCATGTTCAATCCGACCGTCCAGCTGAAATCTGGCGGCTATATCGTGATTGGCGTGACCGAGGCTTTGGTGGCCATCGACGTCAACTCGGGCCGCGCCACCAAGGAAGGCTCGATCGAGGATACGGCGACCAAGACCAACCTTGAGGCCGCCGAAGAGATCGCCCGTCAGCTGCGTCTGCGTGACCTTGCCGGTCTGATCGTGATCGACTTTATCGACATGGAAGAGCGCAAGAACAACGCCGCCGTCGAAAAGCGCCTGAAAGACAAGCTGAAAACCGACCGGGCCCGCATTCAGGTGGGCCGCATCTCGGGCTTTGGCCTGATGGAGATGAGCCGTCAGCGCTTGCGTCCGGGGATGCTGGAATCCACCACGCAACCCTGCTCGCATTGCCATGGCACTGGTCTGATCCGTTCGGACGACAGCCTTGGCCTGCAAGTGCTGCGCGCCCTTGAAGAAGAGGGCACGCGCAAGCGCAGCAAAGAGGTTCTGCTCAAAGCCCCCATCGGGATCATCAACTTCCTGATCAACTACAAGCGCGAGCATATCGCCCTAATTGAGGCCCGCTATGGCATGTCGGTCCGTCTGGAAGCAGACCCGACGATGGTCAGCCCGGATTATGTGATCGACAAGTTCAAGACCGCCACCCGCGTGGTGCCGGAAATCAGTGCCGTGATTTCGGGCAATGCAAGCCTCATGGGGGCACCCGTCGAAGAAGACGAGGAAGACATCCCGATCGAGGATGAGGTTGAGGAAGAAGAGGCCGAGGTCGCCGTGGCGACCCCTGCTGAAGAAACCGCCGAAGCCCGCGCCGACGGGCAGGGACCCAAGAAAAAACGCCGTCGTCGTCGTCGTCGGAAAGGCAATGGCGTCAACGGCACCGGGGCCGATGGGCTTGAGGGCGCTGGTGACGGCGATCAGGACGACGGTGATGGCGATAGCGATGACGAGGGTGCGGGCGAAGAGGACGCAACCGAAGCACAAGCGCCTGTGGTCGCCGAGGCTGAGCCGCAAGAGGTCGTTGTTCCAGTGACCGAAGTGGCCCAAGAGGCGCCAAAACCAAAACGTGCCAGCCGTTCTCGCGGTGGTCGTGGCAAGGCTGCAGCCGCTGACGTCCCGGCAGCAGAGCCTGCGCCGTCAGCCGAGGCCGATGCCCCGGCAGCCGAAGTGGCAACCACTGACGACGCGGCCCCAGCCGAAAAGCCAAAGCGCCCCACCCGGACCCGCGCACCGCGCGGCAAGGCCAAAGCCGCCGCCGAAGCCGCAGTTGTGGCCCCCGCAGCAGAGGCGACAGAGCCTGCACCAGCAGACCCCGTCACCCCAATGGATGCCCCGGCACCCACAGCAGACCTGCCCGCAGAGGCCCCGGCCCCCGCAATGGCAGAGGTGGACGCAGCCCCGGCAGAGGTGCAAACCGCACCCGCAGAGGCAAAGCCAGAGGCGGCAGCCGACGATGGCCCGCCCAAACCCAAGCGCAAGGGCTGGTGGTCCTTGGGCCGTTAAACCAAAAGGGCGGCGGGAAACCTGCCGCCCTTTCCATTTTGGGGATGTTTCACAATGGCCACGCCCTTGTGACCCCTGCCCCCCGTGACGGATCGCGACCGTGACGATATGAGGGGAATCAAAGGGGACAGTGCATGTTTGGAATTGACCTGATCGACGCTGGCTTACTGCCTGCCATGCTGATTGCATTGGCGGCGGGTGTGCTGTCGTTCCTTTCTCCTTGTGTGTTGCCGATTGTTCCGCCCTATCTGGCCTATATGGGCGGGATCTCGATGGGCGAGATGAAAGGCGACGCCACGGCGCGCCGCCGCGTTTTGTTGCCCGCGCTGTTCTTTGTCATGGGCCTGTCGACGGTGTTTCTGCTCCTTGGCTTTACAGCCTCGGCCTTTGGTGCGTTTTTTCTGGAAAATCAGCAGCTTTTCTCAAAGATCTCCGGTGCTGTTGTCATCGTCTTCGGCCTGCATTTTCTGGGCATTTTTCGGATCCCGATCCTTGATCGCGAGGCCCGCCTTGAGACGGGCGATCATGGCGGTTCGGCCTTTGGGGCCTATGTCTTGGGCCTTGCCTTCGCCTTTGGCTGGACGCCTTGCATCGGCCCGCAATTGGGCGCGATATTGTCACTTGCAGCCCAAGAGGGCTCGGTTCAACGTGGCACAATGCTGCTGGGGGTCTATGCCTTGGGTCTCGGCCTGCCCTTCTTGTTTGCGGCCCTGTTCATCGAACGCTCCATGGGTCTGATGGCGCGGCTCAAAAAGCACATGAAGGCGATTGAGCGCGCCATGGGCATCTTGCTGTTGATCGTGGGGCTGGCGCTGCTGACCGGGGCCTTTACGGATTTCAGCTTCTGGCTTTTGGAAACCTTTGACCGCTTTGGCATCCCGCTCTTGGGATAGGCCACGCCGTTTCCCCCTTATTTCTGCCAAAAATCCCTCCTATTCTGTGAAGAGCGGAGGGCAGATGACCAAGCTGGACCCGGTCCATATTGCAGCGGACAAACAGGCGGCGAAACTGTTTCGCCGTCGGGTGTTCTACATCCCCGGCTATGACCCGATCCACCCCCGCCGCTACCGCGAGCTTTATCGAAAAGAAGGTGCGGATCAGGCGGAAATCACCGGATACCAGTTTGATCTTGCACCGAAAAAAACCAAAGGGCCCTATGGCTGGCATGTGATTTCGCAGATCAACGGCGCGCGGGCACAGGCCGATATCGAGGTGCTCGTCTGGTCCGATATTGTCCGCGATAGCATGTCAAACTCCATCCCCGGCACCTATCTGCAACTGATCCGCACGGCATGGGCCTATATCGGATCGGGCGCGCTGTTTCGCCTGATGCGCCTGCGCAAGGGGCCCGTGATCGCGGCGCTTTATCCGATTGTCTTTCTCTTGGCTCAGCTTGCCATTGCCATTACCATTGGCGTTGCCTTGGGAATGCTCGCCGCCGCAGTCACCCATCCCGTGCTTGGCCTGATTGTCGGTCTGGTCCCCATCCCCCTGATCCTGCGCTGGTTCAAGGCCCATGATAACAAGGTCTTCGCCTATTACCTGATGCATGACTACGCCTATTCCGCCCAATCAAACGGGGCCAACCCGCCAGAACTGGAGGCACGGATGGCAGAATTCACCTGCACGATCCGCGCGGCGTTGGACGGGGACTATGATGAGGTGCTGGTTGTCGGTCATTCCTCGGGCGCACATTTGGGCGTGTCGATCTTGTCGGATATGATCCGCGCAGGTCTGCCCGCAAACCACCCGCCGCTCGCCTTTCTGTCGCTTGGGCAGGTGGTACCGATGGTGTCTTTCCTGCGCGGGGCCTTCCGTCTGCGCGCCGATCTGGCCTTTCTCAGCGCCTGCCCAGACCTGACATGGGTCGATGTCACCGCACCGGGCGACGGCTGCGCCTTTGCCCTTTGCGATCCGGTCGCGGTTTCCGGCGTCGCCCCCCCGGATCAGCGCTGGCCTCTGATCCTTTCGGCGGCCTTTACCCAGACCCTGTCGCCCGAGCGCTGGAAAGACCTGCGCTGGCGCTTTTTCCGGCTGCATTTCCAGTATCTTTGCGCCTTTGACCGCCCCGCCGATTACGACTATTTCCAGATCACGGCCGGAGCCGTTCCCTTGGCCGACCGCTACCGCAATCGCGCCCCGTCAAAATCACGCATCACAGGGGCGGTAAACCGCTACACCTCCACCCAATGACGCCCCCCAAACCCGTTCCCCGCCCTGACAAGGTCTCATTGCTCCAGTATATGCGGCTCTTTCGTGTCGATATCCTCTCGGCGCAACCTGCACGCCTTTACCGCGCATGGATGGCCGAGTTTCGCACACCGTTTTTCCGCAGCTTTATGTGCAACGACCCCGCGCTCATCGATCTTGTTCTCAAAACCCGGCCAGATGATTTCCCCAAATCCAACCGCATCCGTGAGGGGTTAACGCCCCTCTTGGGCAACTCGGTCTTTGTCACCAATGGCGCGGACTGGAAGCGTCAGCGCCGCATCATCGACCCCGCGTTTGAAGGCGGTCGCCTGCGCGATACCTTGCCCGCGATCTGGGCGGCGGGCGAGGCTGCCGTGGCCCGCCTTTCCCCCGGCGTGATGGAGATTGAAGAGGAAACAAGCCACGCCGCCGCCGATGTAATCTTTCGCACCCTGTTTTCCATTCCCATCGAGCACGAGATCGCAACAAAGGTCTTTCACGAATTCCGCGCCTATCAACGCACCCAACCGATCCTGAACCTCGCGGCCTTCCTGCCCCTGCCGCGCTGGTTTCCCCGTCTGCACCGGCAAACAACCCTGCGGGCGGCCAAGACCATTCGCGATCTGATCACCCAACTGACCGAAGCCCGTGCCGATGAAATCACGCAAGGCACAGCCCCGGACGATCTGGCCACCAAGATCATGCAAACCGCAGATCCGCTGACCGGTGCGCGCTTTGATACTGCCGAAATGGTCGATCAGGTGGCGATCTTCTTTCTCGCCGGGCATGAAACCAGCGCCTCGGCGCTCGCTTGGGCGCTCTATCTGCTGGCCGAAAACCCCACCGCGCAAGACCGCGTGGCGACCGAGGCGGCAACCTTGCCCGACTACCCCGATTTCGCGGCGCTCAGCCGCTTGAAATTCACCCGCGACGTGTTTCGCGAAACCCTGCGCCTCTATCCCCCAGTGCCGATGATGGTGCGCGAAAACAAATGCCCCGAAACCCTGCGCGGGCGACCCGTCGCCGCCGGCGCCCAGATCGTTTTGTCGCCATGGCATCTGCACCGGCACGAGCGGCTTTGGGACAACCCGGATGGCTTTGACCCAGACCGTTGGTCGCGCGACGCCAACAAGGCCTGTGCCCGCGATGCCTATATCCCGTTTTCGGCAGGTCCGCGCGTCTGCACAGGGGCTGGCTTTGCCATGGTGGAGGGCACGCTCTTGCTGGCCCAACTCCTCCGGCAGTTCCGGTTTGAAACCATTCCGGGCGATGTGCCCGTTCCGGTGGCCCACCTGACCGTGCGCGCAAAGAACGGCATCCGGCTGCGCCTCAGCCGCCGCACCTAAAGCGCACCGCTTTCAATCTGAATCAGATTGAATACGAACCGCTGCAAACTTCATCTGTTCAAAAATATCCTCGGGGGGGGCCGCTTTTCGCAGAAAAGCGGCGGGGGGCAGACAGCCCCCCTCAACGATCCCGCCCCAGATCAAGGGTCAGAGGATTTCGACCCGATAGCTTTCAATGACCATGTTTGCCAGCAGCTTTTCGCACATCTGGGCAACGGTAGCCTCGGCTGCGGCCGCATCGGTTTCGGCAAGATCAAGCTCGATCACCTTGCCCTGACGCACGCCCGTGACCCCGGCAAAACCCAAGGTCCCAAGGGCATGACGCACAGCCTCGCCCTGAACATCCAGAACGCCGTTTTTCAGCATGACGGTGACACGCGCTTTCATCGGAACCCCCGGTTGGAACTGTCGCCCCTCCCATAGCGCCCCGATCAGATCGGGGCAAGGGACGACGCGTTCCTTGCCCATAATGGCTTAGTTGATCAAGGTGGGCTTTGTGGTGTGGGTCACATTTGACGGCATTACGCCAAGCCGGCGGGCCAATTCATTGTACACATCGGCAAGCGGCCCCGGTTCCGCAACAGGTTGATTGTCGCTGCGATCGGTCACAACGCGCAGATCCCACAGACGGCAGCTGTCGGGGCTGATTTCATCGGCGACGATCAGGCGCATATAATCGCCCTCCCAGACGCGGCCAACCTCCAGCCGGAAATCTGCCAGACGGATGCCCACCCCCAGCATCACGCCCGACATGAAGTCGTTGACGCGCAAGGCCAGCGCCACCATGTCATCAAGATCTTGCTGCGTCGCCCAGCCAAAGGCGACGATATGCTCTTCGGCCACCATGGGCGAATTCAGGCGATCATCCTTGTAGTAGTATTCGACGATCGGGCGCGGCAGCGCCGTGCCTTCGGCAATGCCCAATTTTGACGACAACTCGCCCGCCGCAAAGTTGCGCACGACAACTTCCAACGGAATGATCTCGGCCATCCGCACCAGTTGTTCGCGCATGTTCAGACGCTTTATAAAATGCGTTGGAACCCCGATGCCATTTAGTCCGGTCATGAAAAACTCGGACAAACGGTTGTTCAAGACACCCTTGCCCTCGACTGTGATTTGGGTGTCGCCTTCACCATGCCCCGCATCATCCTTGAAATACTGGATAAGGGTGCCCGGTTCCGTCCCCTCATAGAGGATTTTCGCACTGCCTTCGTAAACTTTCTTGCGACGTGCCATAAATGCTCCGGTCAATGGCGAAAGGGGCGGCCAATGGCCACCCCGCAGCGATTTCTCGGGCTATACAAGAACCCCCGCCCCGCCGCAAGGACGGCCCCGCCTTTGCCCCCAGAATTGCGAGGTATTGCCACAGGAAACCGGCCCTCCCCTTGCGGCGGAGACCATTGAAGGGCATATGGTGGGGAAACACGGACCAATCCAGCTCAGGGGCCCCGCCATGACCACCTTTGACGATCGCGAAAACGCATTTGAGAACAAATTTGCGCATGATGCCGAAATGCAGTTCCGGGCCGAGGCGCGCCGCAACAAGTTGGTCGGCCTCTGGGCGGCTGATCTGCTTGGCAAAAGCGGGGATGAGGCTGCGGCCTACGCGATGGAAGTCGTCAGCGCCGATTTCGAAGAGGCTGGCATCGAAGATGTCGTGCGCAAACTGGTGGCCGATCTGGGCACCAAGGCCTCTGCCGATGTGATCCGCGCGAAAATGGCGGAAATGTTGCCGGTGGCAAAAGCGCAATTGATGACTGAACTCTAAGGTCCCGGGGTTTCGCACCCACAAAGCCGCCCACCGGGGCGGCTTTTTCATTTGTTAAAATCCCATTCGTTAAGCCCCTGTTCGCCCTGCCTGCCACAGTCTGTTTGCGTGGCAGGTGTGGGGACGACATGGAATTAAAGACATTGGCTCGTTCGACGGCCATCAGCCGTTCCGTTGTGGCGCGTCAGGCCGGGCGGATCGGGCTGAGCCTTGGGATTCTGGTGGCCAGCCTAGCCCTGTTGGCACAGCAACTGGCAGGCTTTGATTCGGCGCAGATGCACCTTGCCTTCATGGCTGTCTCGGCCCCGCAATGGGCACTTGCCCTTTGCCTTGTGATCATCAGCTATGCTGCGATCGGGCAATATGATGTGCTGATCTTGCGCCATCTGGCGATGCGGCACCCCGAGGTGCAGGTGCGCCGGGCTGGCATTACCGCGCTTGCCATCAGCCAGACCGTGGGAATGGGCCTTTTGTCGGGGGCCTTGGTGCGGTGGCGGATGTTGCCTGCCCTACGCTTTGCCGAGGCGTTGAGGGTCACCTTTGCCGTATCGGTGTCCTTTTTGCTGGCGGCGGGTGTTGTCACTGCTGTGATCCACGCGGTTTGGGGAATGCAGGGCCGGGTGTTGGCCATCGGCGTTCTGTGCGCGGCTGGCGTCTTTGTCGCCCTCAGCATTGCCCGACCAAGATTGGGCCAATGGACATGGCCCAATCTCTTTACCCTGGGGGGCATGGTTGCGCTGGCCGCCATAGATGTGACGGCGGCGGGTGCGGCCCTTTGGGTTTTGCTGCCATCGGCGGAGGTTGGGTTTGCCATTTTGCTGCCCGCCTTCCTCTTGGCGCTCTTGGGGGGCATGATCTCGGGCACGCCGGGTGGCTTGGGGGCCTTTGAACTTGTGATTCTGGCGCAGGTGACCACCCTTGATGCCGAGGGATTGCTGGCCGCCGTCATGGCGTGGCGGCTCGTGTATTTCGCCATTCCCTCTGTGCTTGCGCTGCCTGCCTTGGCCATGGGTGGCGGGGTGGAGGATGCGGGCCCCTGCCTGCCGCAGAACGACGCAGCGACCCCGGACTGGTCCGAAGCGGGCCTGTTGCGTCAGGGGCATCTGTCCACGCTTTCCATCGGGCAGGGTCGTGGCATTGCCATTGGCCGCACCGGCCATACGTTGATCTGTTTGGGCGGGCCGGGCCCAGAAGATTTGGTCCGCGCCTTTTTGCATCTCCGCCAGACCGCCAAAGCCGAGGGGCGGCTCCCTGCCTTTTACAAAATCCCCCCGCGTTTGGCCGCATTGGCCCGCCAAAGGGGTATGAGTGTCACCAAAATCGGGGCCGATGCCATCATCGCCCCCCAAGATTTCTCGCCCGCCACCCCGTCCCGCGCCAGCCTGCGCCGCAAACTGCGCAAGGCCAGAGCGGCGGGTGTCGGGGTTGCGGAATGCGGGGGCCAAATCCCGCCGTCCCTACACCGCATTGCGGCGGGTTGGGCCGCACGGCATGGCGGCGAGCGCGGCTTTTCCATGGGGCGGTTCTGTCCCCACTATCTGGCCCATCAGCGCGTCTTTGTTGCCCAGCATAAGGGGCGGGACATCGCCTTCATCAGCCTGCATGTGGCAAAGGATGTCTGGACCCTTGATTTGATGCGCCAAGACCGAACCGTGCCGGACGGCACCATGCATCTGCTGGTCGCGCATGCAATCGATCAGGCGCGGCGCAACGGCGTTGCAGAGGTGAACCTTGCGGCGGTTCCCATCGGGGCGTTTGGCGGGGCACCCACGATCTTTCGCTTTCTCTCGCATCATGGTGGAGGCAATGGCTTGTGGCAGTTCAAAGCCTCGTTCGACCCGGTCTGGCGGCCGCTTTATCTTGCGGCACACGGCAGGGTCGGCACGTCGGTGGTGGCGCTTGGTCTGATCCGGGCGATCCATCGCCCGCCCCCTTTGCCGGCCGCAAACAAGGGAAGTGCGGACCCTGTTACCCAGACATAATGATCTTGCATGAAATGCGTTTGCCAAGTGGCAAGGCCCGTGGCATTGGGTATTCACACCAATTTAAGGGGATTTCCGCCATATGGACGCGCTTTCCAAGCTTTTGTCGACCCGCGACTGGCTGATGGCCGACGGGGCTACAGGCACCAACCTTTTCAACATGGGCCTGTCGTCTGGCGAGCCACCGGAATTCTGGAACGTGGATCAGCCCGACAATATCCGCACCCTGTATCGCGGCGCGGTCGAGGCGGGCTCGGACATTTTCCTGACCAATACCTTTGGCGGCAATGCAAGCCGGTTGAAACTGCATCAGGCGCAGGGGCGCGTGCATGAATTGAACCGCATCGGGGCCGCCCTTGGCCGCGAAATCGCGGATGCCTCGGGACGCACGGTGATCGTTGCAGGCTCGGTCGGCCCGACGGGCGAGATTTTTGAACCCATGGGCAGCCTGACTCATGCGCTGGCGGTGGAGATGTTCCACGAACAGGCAGAGGGCCTGAAAGCGGGCGGTGCGGATGTGCTGTGGATCGAAACCATCAGCGCCTCGGAAGAATATCGCGCGGCAGCAGAGGCGGCGGCGCTTGCCGGGATGCCATGGTGCGGCACGATGAGCTTTGACACCGCAGGCCGCACGATGATGGGCGTGACCTCGGCCACCATGGCCGAGATGGTGGAAAAGATCCCGAATCCCCCCATCGCCTTCGGGGCCAACTGCGGCGTTGGCGCATCGGATCTGATGCGGACCGTTTTGGGCTTTGCCTCTACCGGCACCACGCGGCCGATCATCGCAAAGGGCAATGCGGGCATTCCGAAGTATCACGATGGGCACATCCACTATGATGGCACGCCCGAACTGATGGCGGAATATGCCGTGCTGGCCCGCGATGCCGGGGTACGAATCATCGGCGGCTGCTGCGGAACGATGCCCGAACACCTGCGCGCCATGCGCGAGGCGCTGGAAACCCGGCCAAAGGGGCCAAGGCCGACGCTTGATCAGATCACGGAACAGCTTGGCGGATTTTCCTCAGCCTCGGATGGCACGGGCGATGATGCCAACGCACCGCGCCGCGAACGCCGCGGTCGCCGCGGGTAATCGGGCCTAAAAGGCGCTGTCAGAACAGGCTCAACTGATCCCCGGCTCTGGCCGGGGGGCAAAACAAATCGGTGCGCAGCGGTGGCAGGGTCTTTTTCAACCCCAATCGCTTGATCGCCAGATCAAAGCGGCGCGCCAGCAGATCGGACCAGATCCCCTGCCCGCGCATCCTGCGGCCCCATTCGGGATCATAGTCCTGCCCGCCGTGCATGTCGCGCACGCGCGCCATGACCTTTGCCGCACGGTCCGGCACGTGCTGATGCAGCCAGGCCTGAAACAAGGGCGACACTTCGCGCGGCAGGCGCAGGGCAATCCAGCTTGCCGCAACCGCACCCGCCGCCTTGGCCGTCTGCAAGATGGCCTCCAGCTCATGATCCGTCAGACCGGGCACCACGGGGGCCACCATCACACGCACATCAATTCCCGCCGCCGCCAGCTTTCGGATGATCTCGAACCTGCGGGCGGGCAAGGGGGCGCGCGGCTCCATGCTGCGCGACAATTTTGGGTCCAATGTCGTGATCGACACGCCGACCCGACACAGGCCCAGCTTTGCCATGCCTGACAGGATGTCGATGTCGCGTTCGATCAAAGCCCCCTTGGTCGTGATCGCGGTCGGATGCTGAAACGCGGCCAAAACACCCAAGATCTGCCGCATCACCCCAAACTCGGCTTCGCAAGGCTGATAGGGGTCGGTATTGGTGCCAATGGCGATGGTCTGCACGCGATAGGACGCCGCGCGCAATTCCCGCGACAAGACCGCATCAAGGCCGGGCCGGGCGATCAGCTTCGTCTCAAAATCCAAGCCCGGCGACAGGTTCAAAAAGGCGTGGCTTGGCCGTGCAAAGCAATAGATGCAGCCATGCTCGCAGCCGCGATAGGGGTTGATGGAGCGGTCAAATGGCAGATCGGGCGAGCGGTTATAGGTGATGGCAGAACGGCTCCGCTCCACCCGCACATCGGTTTTGACCAATTGATCTTCTTCGGGAATATCCCAACCATCGGCAAAGGCGGTTTCGCCAAACCGCTCAAACCGCCCCGTGGCGTTGGACGCGGCACCGCGCGCACGGATGCGATGACCAAGGGGCAAGAGGGGATTGAAATCCGACATGAGGCCAAACATGAACATATCATGAACTATTTTCAAGCAAAGAGATGCGAGCGACCCTTGCTGTCGGCTTTTATTCCGGGCATGTCGGAAATCGGAAAGTGGCTGGGCCTGAATGGCCCCATGCACATCTCATGAAGACCCGCGAGGAGCGCGCCAATGGCCGATGACGACGAAATCGTTCTCTCCGAACTTTCGGATGATGAACTTGTGCTGCAAATGCATGACGACCTCTACGATGGCCTGAAAGAGGAAATCGAAGATGGCGTCAATATCCTGATCGCACGCGGCTGGACCCCCTATGACGTGCTGACCAAAGCGCTGGTCGCGGGCATGACGATTGTCGGAAACGACTTCCGCGACGGCATCTTGTTCGTACCCGAAGTGTTGCTTTCGGCCAATGCGATGAAGTCGGGGATGTTTATCCTAAAGCCGCTGCTGGTCGAAACCGGTGCCCCGCGTATGGGCAAGATGGTGATCGGCACCGTCAAGGGCGACATCCATGACATCGGCAAGAACCTTGTCGGCATGATGATGGAAGGTGCCGGGTTTGAGGTGCTGGATCTGGGCATCAACAACTCGGTCGACAAGTACCTTGATGCACTGGAAGCGGAAAAGCCCGATATCCTTGGCATGTCGGCCCTGCTGACCACGACGATGCCCTACATGAAGGTCGTGATCGACACGCTGAAGGAAAAGGGCATGCGCGAGGATTACATCGTGCTCGTCGGTGGCGCCCCCCTGAACGAAGAGTTCGGTCGTGCCATCGGTGCTGACGCCTATTGCCGCGATGCCGCCGTTGCGGTTGAAACCGCAAAGCAGTTCGTCGCACGTAAGCACAATCAGCAAAAAGTCTGATCGAAACACAATTCTTGGGGCCCCGATTTGCGTAAAATCGGGGCCTTTTTCTATTCTGGCCTTGGCAACCCGCGCGCAAAGCCCCACATTCAACTCAGGAAGAGGAGTCTGCCATGCCCCTACCCCTGTTTTTGGCCATGATCGCGTTCGTTATCGCCGCATCCGGTGCGACGCTTGCCTTGGCGTTCTGGGCCGAGGTGCCGTTGATGGCGCTGGCCTTTGCCGCGCTTGCCGGTAGCCTTGCATTGGGTGCACGACAGTGGCGTTGACGCCAAATGATGCGGCGCTGACGGATGAGGGTTTGGAGGCGCGCGGTAAAGGCAGGGTCCTGCTGATTGCCTGCGGTGCCTTGGCCCATGAAATTCTTGCCCTGACGGCGGCCAATGGCTGGGATCATCTTGATCTTCACTGCCTGCCCGCCAACCTGCACCTGTGGCCCGACCGCATCCCCGCCGCAGTTGAGGCTGCTGTGATCCAGCGCAGGGCGGCCTATGAGGCGGTCTTTATTGTTTATGCCGACTGCGGGACGGGCGGCTTGCTTGCGGCGAAATGTGCGGACCTTGGGGTTGAGATGGTCGAAGGCCCGCATTGCTATAGCTTTTTTGAAGGCAACGCCGCTTTTGCCGCCAAGGCGGAAGAAGAATTCACCGCCTTTTACCTGACCGATTTTCTGGTGCGCCAGTTTGATGCCTTTGTCTGGCGCCCCATGGGTCTGGATCGGCACCCCGAATTGCGCGACATGTATTTTGGCAATTACACAAAGCTGGTCTATCAGGCCCAGACCAATGACCCCACATTAGACGCCAAGGCCGAAGACTGTGCCCGTAGGTTGGGCCTTGCCTATGAACGGCGCTTTACCGGCTATGGCGATCTTGCCCCCCGGTTGAGACAGGTTGCAGGTCAGGTCGCGCTCGCCTAACTTGCCCGAAAATGGGCGGGACCAGAATGACACTTGACGCAGCTATGGCCGAATTGGCCTTTTTGGGCGATCGGCTCAGCCAATCCGCCGCCGTGCTGGGTCATCATGGCCAGTCCGAAACCCACATTCGCAGCCGCTTGCCCGATGCTGTGGTCTTTCCACGCAACACGGAAGAGGTCGCACGCATCGTGTCGATCTGTGCCGCCCATGGCGTGCCGATGATCGGCTGGGGTGCAGGCACGTCGCTTGAGGGGCATGCCTTGGCCCTGCGCGGTGGGGTGACGGTGGATTTCACCCGGATGGATGCGCTGCTTGAGGTGCGGCCCGAGGATATGTTGGTGCGCGTGCAACCCGGCATCACACGTGAGCGGCTTAATCAAGAGTTGCGGGCAACGGGCCTGTTCTTCCCGGTCGATCCCGGCGCAAATGCCAGCCTTGGCGGCATGGCGATGACCCGCGCCAGTGGCACCACGGCGGTGCGCTATGGCACCATGCGCCAGAATGTGTTGGCGCTGGAGGTGGTTCTGGCCGATGGCCAGATCATCCGCACCGGCAGCATGGCCCCCAAATCTAGCGCGGGCTATGATCTGACGGCGCTTTTTGTCGGGTCCGAGGGGACGCTTGGCCTGATCACCGAACTGACCCTGCGCCTTCAGGGCCAGCCCGAGGCGATCTCGGCCGCAGTTTGCGGCTTTGCCGAAATGGGCCCGGCGGTGGATTGTGTGATGACCACGATTCAATCGGGCATTCCCATGGCGCGGATTGAGTTTCTGGATACCGGCACGGTGGCAGCCTGCAACGCGTGGTCGGGGCAAAACCTGCCGCTCATGCCGCAACTGTTGGTGGAATTCCACGGCTCCCCCTCGGCGGTGGCCGAACAGGCCGCTCGCTTTGGCGAGATTGCAAACAGCATTGGCTGCACCGGATTTCGCTGGGCCGAGGCGCAAGAGGATCGCACCCGCCTGTGGAAAATGCGGCATGAGGCCTATCACGCCATCCTTGCCAGCCGCCCCGGCTGCACGGCGATTGTGACGGATGTCTGCGTGCCGATGTCAGCCTTGGCCGAGGCGGTCGAGGAAACCCGCGCCGACATCGCCGCCTCGCCCCTTCCCGGCCCGATCCTTGGCCATGTGGGCGACGGGAATTTCCATGCAATCTTGTTGATCAAACCGGGGGATGAGGGCGAGCGCGCCACCGCCAAGGCCCTGTCGGGGCGGATGGCGGAACGGGCCTTGCGCCTTGGTGGGACCATCACCGGCGAGCATGGCGTGGGGATGGGAAAGCTTGACTATATGGCCGCCGAACATGGCGCCGCTTGGGCGGTGATGGGGGCGATCAAGCAGGCCCTTGATCCCAAAGGGCTGATGAACCCCGGCAAACTGGTTCCACAGCAATGAGCGCGCCCGCCGATTTCCCCCGCAGTTTCGCCACAGCCTTTGGCGTCCAAGATGCCGAAGGACTCGCCGCCCTTTTTGCCGAAAACGGCAGCTTTCATTGCTTGACGGGCCAGTTTTGCGACGGGCGGCCTGCCATTGCACAGGGGCTTGCAGCCGAATTCGCAGGCCTGTCACGCGTGGCGCGCCTCGTCAGTGGCAAATCTGCCCTAACGCCCATCGGGCCGGGGGCCGGGATCTTGCATCAACGTTATGTGGTGACGGGCCTGCGCGATGAAAGCGGGGCCGAATTGCCCCGCGTTGCGGCCTTGCTGACGGCAGTTCTGGTGGCCAAGGGCGATGGCTGGCAAGCCCTGACTGCCACCTTCGCTGTGGTAGAGACGTAAGGCCCCTACCCCGCCAACAGCGCCTTGGCGGCCTGCCGGGCGGCATCGCTGATCGTATCGCCCGACAGCATGCGCCCGATCTCTTCCACCCTTTGATCCGACGACAGTGGCGTGACAGTGGAAAGGGTCTGCCCATCGGCAACCCGCTTTTCAACGCGCCAGTGATGGGCCCCAAGGGCCGCCACTTGGGGCGAGTGGGTCACAACCAGCACCTGCGCGGTGTCAGACAGCGCCTTTAGCCTGCGCCCGACCGCATCCGCCGTGGCCCCACCCACACCCCGGTCAATCTCGTCAAAGATCATGGTCAGGCCCGGCGTATCGCCCGTCAAGCACACCTTGAGCGCCAGCAAAAACCGGCTGAGTTCCCCACCCGATGCAATCCGGTTCAGTGGCCCCGAAGGGGCACCGGGATTGGTGGCCACGGTAAAGGTCACGTCGTCACCGCCCTCTGGCCCCGGTTCACCCGGCGTAATCTCGGTGGCAAACACGGCCCGCTCCATTTTCAACGGTGCAAGCTCTGCCGCCATCGCCCGGTCAAGACGCTTGGCCGCAAGGCGGCGGGCCTCGGTCAGGCGATTGGCCTCTTGGCGGAACTTTGCCTCGGCCTCGGTCAGCGCCTTTTGCAATTTGCCAATCCCGGCCTCACCACTGTCCAGCGCCGACAGACGGGCGCGCAGCGTGTCGGCATAGCCCCCCAGATCATCGGGAATGACATTATGCTTGCGGGCCAATGCGCGAATGGCAAACAGCCGTTCTTCCAGCGTCTCCAACTCTCCGGGATTGATGTCGAGGCTGCGCAGGCAATCCTCCACCCCCGATTGCGCATCCGAAAGCTCGATCAAGGCCCGGCCAATCGCGGCAAGCGGGGCGTCCAAACGGCCCTCGGCCTTGTCGGCGGCCCCCTCCAGCCAGCGGATCGAATCGCGCAAGGCAGCCTCGGCCCCGTCTTCGGACAGCATTTGCAACGCACGCGCCACATCGGACCGGATGCGTTCCGCCCCTTGCATGCTGCGGCGGCGACTGTCGAGCGTGGCCTCTTCGCCCGGTTCGGGGTTCAGCTTGTCCAACTCGGCCACAGCATGGCGCAAGAAATCTTCCTCAGCGCGCGCGGCGACCAAAGCGGCCTCGGCTGTGGCAAGGGCCTGCCGCGCCTGCCGCGCCGTGGTCCATGCCTGACGGGCGGCCGACGTCTCCAACCCTCCGAACGCATCCAGCAAAGACCGATGCCCCCGCGGGTTCAGCAAACCGCGATCATCATGCTGGCCGTGCAATTCCACCAGCACATCTGACAGATTGCGCAACACCTCGCCCGAGACGCGGCGATCATTGACAAAGGCCGTCTTGCGCCCATCGGAGGAATTCACCCGGCGAAGGATCAGATCATCCTCGGCCTCCAGCCCGGCCTCAAGCAAAACACCCCGCGCGGCATGATCATGCGGCAGATCGAACACCGCCGTGACCTCGCCCTGTGCGGCCCCGGCGCGCACCAGTTCTGCCCGCCCACGCCAGCCAAGCACAAACCCAAGGGCATCCAGCAAAATCGACTTGCCCGCCCCGGTTTCCCCGGTCAACACATTCAGCCCCGGCCCCAGATCAAGGGTCAGGCGATCAATGATAAGCACATCGCGGATATCAAGCGAACGGAGCATGGATTTTCCCGTAGGGCGGGGCTTACCCCGCCGTTATCACAGCCATTCGCCGCGGATCATCTGGCGATAGACCGACCGCAACCAACTATCACCACGCGCCTCAGGCTCCAACCCGCGACCCTTCAACAGATTGTAGCTGTCTTGATAGAAGGGCGAGGATTGATAGTTATGACCCAAGATCGCCGCAGCCGTCTGCGCCTCGGCATCCAGACCCAAGCTCAAATAGGCCTCGACCAAACGATGCAGGGCTTCGGCAGTGTGGGTCGTGGTCTGGAAATCCTGCACGACGGTCCGGAAACGGTTGATCGAAGCGGCATAATTCCGACGCTTGAGGTAATAGCGCCCGATCTCCATCTCTTTGCCGGCCAGATGGTCAAAGGCCAGATCGAATTTCAGCATTGCCGAGCGGGCATAGTCACTGTCGGGATATTGTTCAATCACAGAGCGCATCGATTGCAGTGCCTGAAAGGTCAGACCCTGATCGCGCCCAACCTCATCAATCTGATCGTAATAAGACAATGCCATCAGATAAGCGGCATAGGGCGCGTCTTCATCGGTTGGGTAGGTGTCAAGGAATCGCTGCGCGGTCGAGCGTGCCTCTTCATATTCCTTGGCCTTATGCTGGCTGAAGGCCGTCATGATCAGCGCGCGCTTGGACCATTCCGAATAGGGATAGATCCGCTCGACTTCCTGAAAATACCGGATGGCATCCTTTGGCTTTGCGCCGGATTCCAGCGTCAACTCGCCCTGTTTGTAGATTTCTTCGGCTGTGTAGCTTTCGAGCGTGCGTTCCTGCTGCCGAGAGCCACAGGCCGACAGCATCGACGCCACAAGAACGATGCCAACCCAATGCGCGCCTGATCTTACGCCTGCCATCGTCCGCCTATCCATCAACCTACCCGTAACGCGCCAAAATCATAAGCCGCGCCTGCTCTTCGACACCGTCCTAGCACAGAAAAATCTGAGGCGCAAAACGCCTTTATGCCAATGATCACGTTGATGTCAGGCTATGGCCGGAACGTCACCACGGTGAACGCCCACACCAGGCAATTTGCCAACGGTTTGCGCGCCACATTCCACCATGCGCCAAGCCGTCGAATCTGCGAAAAGCGTCCGCAAAAGTTTGTTGGTCAGCGCATGTCCCGCACGGATACCGGTATAGCGGCCCAAGACAGGCCCCCCAGCAAGGTAAAGATCCCCCATGGCATCAAGCATCTTGTGGCGCACAGGTTCATCCGCGTGGCGCAGGCCACCGGGGCTGAGAACACGATCGCCATCAAACACAACCGCGTTTTCGCCCGGCGTGCCGCCAAGGGCCAGACCATTGGCCTGCATCGCCTCGACATCCGATTGGCGGCAGAACGTACGGCTGTCGCACAACTCGCGGACAAATGCGCCATTCGACAGGTTCAGGCTCTTTTCCTGACGCCCGATTGCGCGGTCTGCAAAGTCGATCTGGAAGTCGATTTCCAGCATATCAGCTGGCTCTAGACGCGCGATGGCATCCCCATCGCTGACCTCGACGGTCTTAAGAACCTTGATCGCCCGCACCGTAGCCAGCTGCTCGATCAGGCCCCGCGCAAGAAAGCCTTGCACAAACGGCACGGCAGATCCGTCAAGAATGGGCACTTCCGGTCCGTCGATTTCGATCAGGGCATTGTGCACGGCGCAGCCGGCAAGGGCGGCCATGACATGCTCGATCGTCGAAACCTCGACCCCGGCTTCGTTGCGGATCAACGTGCACAACCGCGAGGGAACAACCTGATCCCATTGCGCCGCGATCATGCTGTCACGTCCGTCAACATCAACACGCTTGAACCAAATCCCGAAATTTGCGGACGCAGGGCGCACGACCAAGCGAACGGGCTTGCCCGAGTGCAAACCCCGCCCTTCAAAAACCGCTGCTGACTTCAAGGTATTTTGCAAGCACGAACCTCAGGGTGACACAAAGGTATAGCAAAGACGGGGCCACCCGGCCCGTCCAAAGGTATTAACGCTTGTTAAGGGCAATTGCCAACTCACGCTTTGTGACGATCTGTGTCATTCAAAAAAGGGCGTAACATACTGATATAAAAGAAAAGGCCCGCTGTGATGCGGGCCTTTTGTGCAGTGTGTTACAGGTAGATGTCAGTTTGCCTGACGGCGCAGAAAGGCTGGAATCTCAATCCGCTCTTGATCCGCGCTCAATTCTTGCTCGTCGTCATAGGATGTGACGGGCGGCTGCTGACGCGACGGGGCGGGTGCCTGACGCTCGGCCACATCGCCATGTCCACCACCGGCCATCCGGTTGATCAACGAACCGATGCCAAAGCGGGGACGCTGACCTTGTTCTGCGGGGGCGCGCGGTGCCGCGGCGGCAGGTTGCTGCACAGGGGCAGCGGCGGGGCGCTGCTGGCCATATTGCGCGGGCGACTTTGACACAGCGGCCTGCAGACGGGCAAGCGCCTCGGGCGACGGAGAGCCGGGCTGGCGCGGACGTGGCGCCACAAAGGCTGCTGCATCATCGGTCATTGCCACAGAGCGGCCTGCCGATGGGCTGGGCTGATAGGCGACAGGTTCTGGGCGATACGCCGGTTCCGGCATCTCATCCACAACATCTTCAGGCTGATATTCGCTTTGATCCATCGCCTCAAACAGATGCGACTGTTGTGCCACGGGTTGTGGCGCCCTGACCGGCGCAGGTGCACTTGCCGCAACCTGAACCGTCAGCGGAACTTCTCTTTTTGGCTCTGGCACAGGCGCCGTGAACTGGCTTGGCAATGGGGAGGCCATCGAACGGCGGGCAACGGGCATATCCGCCTTGGCCACAGCAACGTCGATCCCCGTTGCCACGACCGACACGCGCAATGTGCCTTCCATAGAAGTGTCGAGGGTCGAGCCGACGATGATATTTGCGTCTGGGTCCACCTTCTCGCGGATGATATTGGCCGCTTCGTCCAATTCGAACAGGGTCAGATCGTAGCCACCCGTGATGTTGATCAAAACGCCCTTTGCCCCGTTCAGGCTGATTTCGTCCAGAAGCGGGTTTGCGATGGCCTTTTCAGCGGCCTGAACAGCACGGTTTTCGCCTGTGGCCTCGCCCGTTCCCATCATTGCCTTGCCCATCTCATCCATCACGGCGCGCACGTCCGCAAAGTCGAGGTTGATCAGGCCGGGCCGCACCATCAGATCGGTCACACCCTTGACGCCCTGATACAAGACGTCGTCTGCCATGGCGAAGGCTTCGGTAAAGGTGGTGCGTTCATTGGCCAGACGGAACAGGTTCTGGTTCGGGATGATGATCAGTGTATCGACCACCTTTTGCAGCGCCTCAATGCCGTCTTCGGCCTGCTTCATGCGCTTGTTGCCCTCGAACTGGAAGGGCTTGGTCACGACGCCGACGGTCAGCACACCCAATTCACGTGCGGCCTGCGCAATGATCGGCGCGGCCCCTGTGCCGGTGCCACCGCCCATGCCTGCCGTGATAAAGCACATATGCGCCCCGGCAAGGTGATCAACGATCTCTTCAATGGTCTCTTCCGCAGCGGCAGCCCCGACGGTCGGACGGGCCCCTGCCCCCAAGCCTTCGGTGACCTTGATCCCCATCTGGATCTTGGCGGTCGCCTTGGATTGCTGCAATGCCTGCGCATCCGTATTTGCAACAACGAACTCCACCCCTTCAAGGTTTTGCTCAATCATATTGTTGACAGCGTTTCCGCCGGCACCCCCCACGCCAAAGACGGTGATCCGGGGCTTCAGTTCTTCCCGCTGCGCATTCATGATGAGATTGAGTGCCATTGCAAATCCGCCTGTCTATTGTTGTGGCGCCAGAGTTCTTCTTGCTGCCCTTGCCAATTTCTGCCGAAGACGCGCGCCTGTCCCGGACGCGGCATCCCCGAATTATCCCTTAAGATACTCACAACCAATCCGCGCGTCACGAAAAAAACGCGGTTTGGCCACAAAATATGGGGTCGTTGTCGTCGATTTAAGCGGCATTTCGCCGTTGCCCCTTGATATTGCGATTACCAGTTGTCCCTGAACCATTTCACAACCCGCTTCAGCGACCGCGCGGGGTAACGCTCGGCCGGAATCTCAAAGTCCCACCATTCATCTTGCGGATGGGCCGCAAAGAGGCACAGCCCGACCGAAGAAGAAAACGCCGCACCGGTGGCCGCCTGTGGCAGGCCCTGCACCCGCAACGGGCGCCCCAGACGAACGCGCTGGCCAAGGATTCGGCTTGCAAGCCCGTCTAGCCCCGGGATCTGGCTTGCGCCCCCGGTCAGCACGATCTGCTGGCTGGGCAGGCTGTCAAAGCCCGCAACATCCAGACGCTCGCGCACCTCTTCCAGAATTTCCTCGACCCGTGGGCGCATGATCCCGATCAGTTCCGTTCGGCTGACCTGACGCCGGTCTTTTTCCCAATCGCCACTGTCGCCGCCCACTTCGATCATTTCGCGGTCATCCATGCCTGTCGCATGCACGCCGCCATGTTTGGTCTTGATCCGCTCGGCCACCGCCATAGGCACCATCAACCCCTTGGAGATATCCGAGGTCACGTGATCGCCACCCAGACGCACCGCATCACTATAGATCATGTGCTTTTTGATAAAGATCGACAGGCCCGTGGACCCGCCCCCCATGTCGATACAGGCGGCCCCCAGTTCCTGTTCATCCTCCACCAGCGACGCCATACCCGACACATAGGCAGACGAGGCAAGGCCAGCCAGTTCCAGATCGCAGCGGTGAATGCAGTGCAAGATGTTCTGCACAACCGTCGCATCGATCGACAACAGGTGCATATCGGTGGCCAGACGGTTGCCAATCTGCCCGCGCGGATCGCCAAGGCCTGTGCGGTGATCAAGGGCAAAGTTCACCGGCTGTGCGTGAAGCACCTCGCGGCCATAGCCGATGTCGGGCACGTCGCAGGCGGCCATCACACGGGCCACATCCTGTTCCGTCACGACGCTGTCTTCCAACTCCACTTCGCCCGCCAGACCATAGCTGCGCGGCTCTGCACCCGAAAAACACGCGATGACGTGATCAACCCGCACATTCGCCATCTTCTGCGCGGCTTGCACCGCCGTGCGAACGGCACGCTCGGTCTCGGCCATCACAGAGATTTCGCCAAAGCGCACCCCCCGTGACCGGGTTGTCGCCGCCCCGATGACCCGGAATGACGATTGCCCCGCCATCGGCCCCAGACTGTCATCGGCAACAGGGCTTGGCCCATCAAAGCGCAGCACAAGGCAGGCGATCTTTGACGTGCCAATATCCAAAATCGCAATCACCCCCCGCTGCATCGCGGCGCGGCGCATGTTCCGCATGGCACGTTGGGACTGATAAAGATCGGTCATAGGTCGCTCCCGCTTGTGTCGATGCCCTGCGTCTGCCGCAACTGGTTGAACGCATAAGGCGCCAGTCGCAGCACAGGGCGGTGTTCCGTTCGAAGGTCCACGGCAAAGATATCGCGGCCCAAAAGGTCATTGGCCTGATGCAAGGCGATCAGCCGCTCAATCGCGGCAACCGGCTTGGTTTCGGGCAAAAGGATGCGTTGATTGCGGTCAAGGATCAGATCCCAGCGTCGGTCGCCAATGCGCACCAGCCCGCGCAGCCGATCCTCGATCGGCTTGGCCGCGGCCAACAGCGCCATCGCCTCGACCGTGGCCGCATCAGCCCCCTCGCCTGCGATCAGCGGAAGGTCAGGGCGGTCTGAGCGCGAAATGAGACTGGCCACGCGATGCCCGGTGGCATCCAGCATCTCGATCCCGTCTTCCGTGCGCCACAGCACAACGGGAACCCGCTCGGTGATCGCAACCTGCAACACCCCCCCTGCCCGCACCATCAGATCAGCCTGCGCCACGGCGTCCAACTCTTGGATGCGCAGACGCGCGGCGTCGAGATCAATGTCGAATGAGGATTGCGGCAACGAGATATTCAACCGCGCCCGCACGGCATCTGCGAGTTCAGTAGAGGCCCCTTCAACGGAAACAAGACCGACCATAAACTCTGGCCGGTTCTGAAACGTTTCGCGCAGCCCGGCAATCCCGCCCGCAATGGCATCGCGCCGCCCTTCATCCATCAAAACCACGCCAGCCGTCAGCGCCACAACAACCGTGGGCAGACCAAAGCGGAACAGCACCCGAAAGACCGGCGTCAGCCAAAGCCGCTGCATCCGATAAGCCCATTTGGTCGGGGCCGGATCCCGCCGCAAATGCGGTGGGCGATGCGCGCTCAGGCTACGGTTTGTCAGCGGTTGCATGAGGCATCCTCGACAATCCAGGCGCAAAGCTCGGGGAAGGGCATGCCCAGATGCGCGGCTTGTTCGGGCGAAAGCGATGTGGGCGTCATGCCGGGCTGGGTGTTGGTTTCCAACAAGATCAGCCCGTCCAAACCCCGGCTTTCATCCCACCGAAAATCGGTGCGGCTCAGCCCCCGGCAGCCAAGGGCATGGTGCGCGCGCAAGGCATAGTCCAGACAGGCCGCTGTAACCTCGGGCGGCAGGTCCGCAGGCAATTTGTGCGAACTACCGCCGGGCTTGTACTTGGCGTCATAGTCATACCAGCCATCGGTGATGATGTCGGTCACGCAAAGCGCCCGGTCCCCCAGAACGCTGACCGACATTTCACGGCCCGGCGCATAGGTTTCGACCATCACCAAATCGGGCATCGTATCGGCCAGACGCGGCGCATTGCTGCCCGGATGCACGATATAGACGCCCACGCTGGAGCCTTCGTTATTGGGTTTGACCACATAGGGCGGTGGCAAGACATGGCCCTGTGCGACCGCATCGCGCGAAACGATCACCGAACTCATCACCGGCAATCCGGCGGCACGGTAGACGTCCTTGGTCCGCTGCTTGTCCATCGCAAGGCTAGAGGCCAGCACACCAGAATGGGTATAGGGAATGCGCAGCCATTCCAGAATGCCCTGCACACAGCCATCTTCGCCCCAGCGGCCATGCAAGGCGTTAAAGACGACATCGGGGTTTATGGTCAGCAATTTGTCAACAAGATCGCGGCCAGCATCGACCTCGACCACGTCATACCCAGCCTCGCGAAGCGCCTTTGCACAGGACTCGCCTGTTACAAGAGAGACCTCCCGCTCCGCAGAAAGCCCGCCCATAAGAACCGCCACACGAGACACCTTTCCAGATGTTCCCGCCATTTACTGCCTCTCGGACGATTATCGCCCGTTATTATTGTTATTTTGCGTAAGGTTCCCCTACCCGCATGATTTCCCACTCTAGCGTGATCCCGGCGTTTTGGAAAACCCTTTTTCGCACCAACTCGCCCAGATTTTCCAGATCAGCGGCAGTTGCGCCACCCGCGTTGATCAAGAAGTTGGAGTGCATGGGCGACATCTGCGCGCCACCAAGGGTCGCCCCTCGCAGACCCGCATCATCAATCACCTTCCACGCCTTCAGGTCATGGCGGTCATCGGCCTGCCCGGTTGAGGAATAGCCAACCGGATTGCGAAAGGTGGAGCCTGCGCTGCGATCCTTTGTCGGTTGGCTGGCATCCCGGCGGGCAATCTGGTCCTCCATCTTGGCGGCAAGTTCGGCAGGCTCCCCGCGCGCTGCGCGGAACACTGCCGCCACCACAACCGCGCCTTCGGCAAGGTCAGATTGACGGTAGCGCAGGTGAAGGGCTGATGCGGCCAAGGTCATGACCTGCCCCTGCCGTGTCACGATCCGGACCTCCTCCAGAACATCGGCCACGTATTGACCATAGCATCCCGCATTCATCCGCACCGCGCCGCCGATGGACCCCGGAATGGTGCGCAAAAAGGTCAGGTCCACCCCAGCCTCGGCTGCCTTTCGCGCCACATGCGCATCCAGCGCCGCCGCCCCCGCGATCACGCGGTCCCCCTCGACCGTGATCGTGTTGAACCCACGTCCAAGTCGGATCACCACCGCACGGATACCCCCGTCCCGCACGATCAGGTTCGATCCGACGCCCATGGGAAACACCGGATGGTCGGCGGGCAAGGCCGCCAGAAAGGCCGCCAGATCAGCCTCATCGGCAGGCTGAAAAAGCCAATCGGCAGGCCCGCCCACGCGCAGCCATGTCAGATCGGCCAAGGGTCGGTTGGGCGTCACGGTGCCGCGCGCTGTGGGAATTGCATTCGTCATGCGTTGATGCCCCCGCAAGGGGCCGGCCAAACAAAGATTACACAGGCAGACATTGGGTCAACGCACCTTCAGCGTTGCAAGGCCGATCATCGCAAGGATCAGCGAGATGATCCAGAACCGGATCACGATCTGCGGCTCGGCCCAGCCCTTTTTCTCGAAATGGTGGTGGATCGGGGCCATCAGAAACACGCGCTTGCCCGTGCGTTTGAAATAGGCGACCTGAATGATGACACTCATCGCCTCCACCACAAACAGCCCGCCCACAATGCCAAGAACCAGCTCATGCTTGATGCACACGGCAATCGCGCCAAGGGCACCGCCCAAGGCAAGGCTTCCGGTATCCCCCATGAAAACGGCGGCAGGTGGCGCGTTATACCACAAAAAGCCCAAGCCCCCGCCCGCAATGGCCGCGCAGATGATCAGCAATTCCCCCGTGCCGGGAACAAAGTGAACCCCCAGATAATCGGTGTAGTTAAAGTTGCCGACGACATAGGCGATCACCCCAAAGGTTCCCGCCGCAATGATCACGGGCATGATCGCCAGTCCGTCCAGACCATCTGTCAGATTGACCGCATTCGCCGCCCCCACGATCACGATCATGCCAAAGGCGATGAAGAACCACGAAAGGTTCAGCAAAAGATCCTTGAAAACCGGAAAGGCCAACTGGTTGGCCAGATCGGCCGGATGAAAGGCCGACGCCGCATAGGTCGCCAACGCAGCGATCAACAAGCCCAGCGAAAAGCGAACCTTTCCCGAAACGCCCTTGGTATTTTGCTTGGTCACCTTGGCATAGTCATCGGCAAAACCGATCATGCCAAACGCAATCGTGACCAAAAGCACGATCCAGACATAGGGGTTGTCCAACCGCGCCCAGACCAGCGCCGAAAACAGCAGCGCCGACAGGATCAACAGACCACCCATCGTGGGCGTGCCCGCTTTGGCGAAATGGCTGGCCGGACCATCGTCTCGGATCGGTTGCCCCTTGCCCTGACGGCGGCGCAAGATGTTGATCAGCGGGCGACCGAACATGAATCCAAAGATCAGCGCCGTCAAAAAGGCTCCGCCCGCCCGAACGGTGATATACCGAAAGATGTTGAAGAAATCGTACTCGGTCAGCAGATACAACATTTACGCGGTTCCTTCTCTTTCGGCGGTGCCTTGGCCCATTTTGCGCAGAGCGTCAACGACCAGACTGACCTTTGCGCCTTTGGAGCCTTTGACCAGAACAATATCGCCCGCGTCGATCAGATGGCGGACCTGTTCGGCAAGGTCGGGGGCAGTCTCCACCCAGTGGCCACGCTGCGCGCGGGGCAATGCCGCGTAAAGCGCACGCATCCTTGGGCCGACACAATGGATCACATGCACGGCACTCAGCCCCGGATGGCGGGCAATGGCCGCGTGCAGGGCCTCTTCCGTCGGGCCAAGTTCCAGCATATCGCCCAAAACCGCGATCCTGCGACCTTGCCCGACACGACCAATCCCATCTTTGGGCTGTGCTGCAATCAGCACGTCAAGGCTGGCCGCCATCGAGGCCGGATTGGCGTTGAACGCGTCGTCAAACAGATCAAAGGTCGTCTCATCCACCGGGTCCAAAAGGATCGTCTCGCGCGTGCCACGCCCTGCAGGCGGTTGCCACAGGCCCATGTCACAGGCGGCCACCACGGGATCACAGCCAAGCGCCTCGGCCACGGCCAGCGCGCCAAGGGCATTGGCGGCAAAGTGTTTGCCCGGTGACAAGACCTTGAACAAGACAGGCGCCCCTTGGCGCGTGGCTTTCACCACCGTGCTGTCATTCACCGCCCGCGCCTCGATCAGATGATACTCAGCCGTCGGCGCCACACCAAACGACAGGGCCACGGCCCCAACCGAACGCGCCTTTGCCATCAAGATCGGCGTCGTTTCTAGATCGGCGTTCACGATGGCCGTCCCGCCGGGCAAAAGCCCGTCAAAGATCGCAGCCTTTTCATGGGCGATGCCCTCGATGCTCTCAAAGGCCTCCAGATGGGCGGGGGCGACAATGGTGATCATGGCCACATGCAGTTGCGCCATCCGCGCAAGGGGGGCAATCTCACCGGGGTGGTTCATGCCGATCTCGATCACCGCAAAATCGGCATCCGCAGGCATCCGCGCCAGCGTCAGGGGCACGCCCCAATGGTTGTTATAGCTGGCCTCGGCGGCGTGAACCCGGCCCTGCCCGCCCAGAATGGCGCGCAGCATTTCCTTGGTGCTGGTCTTGCCGACCGACCCGGTCACACCAACAACCCTTGCACGCGTGCGGGCACGGGCAAAGCGACCCAGATCCTCCAACCCGCGCAGCACATCGCCCACGATCAACAAGGGCGCATCTTCGGCCACGCCTTCCGGGCGATGGCTGACTAGCGCCGCCGCCGCACCCTTTTGCAGGGCGGCAGCCACAAAATCATGGCCATCACGCACATCTTTCAGCGCCACAAACAGATCACCGGGCCGGATCGTGCGGGTGTCAATCGACACGCCATTTGCGTGCCATTCGCAGGTCACATGCCCACCCGTGGCGGTTGCTGCATCGGCAGAGGTCCAAAGCGGCATCAGATCACCCCATCCAAGGCGGCCACGGCCACACTTGCCTGCTCTACATCGTCAAACGGATAGACCTGACCCGCGATGGTCTGGCCGGTTTCATGTCCCTTGCCCGCAATCAACAGGGCATCCCCCGGTTGCAAGGCATCCACCCCGCGCAAGATCGCCTCGGCGCGGTCGCCCACCTCATTCGCCTCGGGGCAGGCCGCCATGATGGCGGCCCGGATCTGGGCGGGGTCTTCGCTGCGGGGATTGTCGTCGGTCACATAGAGCACATCGGCATGCGCCGCCGCCGCCGCCCCCATCAGCGGGCGTTTGGTCGTGTCACGATCGCCACCTGCGCCAAACACCACGATGATGCGCCCCATCACATGCGGGCGCAGCGCCTTGAGCGCGGTTTCCACCGCATCAGGCGTATGGGCGTAATCGACAAATACCGCCGCCCCGTTGCGGCGTGTGGCGGCAAGCTGCATCCGCCCGCGCACCCCCTGCAACCGGGGCAAAACCCCAAACACCGCCAGCGGATCATCGCCCGACGCAATCGCCAGACCCGCCGCCACAGCCACATTCTCGGCCTGAAACCCGCCAATCAGGTTCAACCGCACCAGATGCGGCTGACCCTGCCAGACAAAGCGCAGGTCCTGCCCGGTCGCATCATAGCGGTGCGACAAAAGCCGCAGATCCGCCCCTTCGCCATGCCCCACCGTCAGCGTGCGCAGCCCCCGCGACAGCGCAAGTTCCGCCATATCCGACCCCTTGGCCCCATTCAGATTGACCACGGCCACACCGTCTTCGGGCATCAACCGGGTAAAAAGGGCCGACTTGGCCGCAAAATAGGCCTCCATCGTATGATGATAGTCCAGATGATCTTGCGTCAGGTTGGTGAACCCCGCCGCCACAAGGCGCACCCCATCCATCCGCCGCTGGTCCAGCCCGTGGCTGGAGGCCTCCATCGCCGCATGCGTCACCCCGGCCCGCGCTGCATCCGCCAAAAGCGCCTGCAAGGTGATCGCATCGGGCGTGGTGTGGCTGGAGGCGGAAGTCCATGCCCCTTCAACCCCAGTGGTGCCGATATTGATGGCCGGGTGGCCAAGGGCCTCCCAGATCTGGCGGGTAAAGGTCGCGACCGAGGTTTTGCCATTGGTGCCCGTCACCGCAACCATATGCTCAGGCTGCGCGCCAAACCAAAGCGCCGCCGCACGGGCAAGGGTTTCGCGCGGGTCTTCGGCCACGATCAGCGCCGCGGTTGACGCCGAAAGACTGGCCGCCGCAAGTTTCGCCCCCGTGGCATCCGTCAGGATCGCCGAGGCCCCTGCACCAAGCGCCGTTTCAATGAATTGCGCGCCGTGCACACGGCTGCCGGGCAGGGCCGCGAACAAAAATCCCGGCTTCACCGCCCGGCTGTCGACGGTCAGGCCGGAGATAAGCGCGGCCTGCCCCTGCTTTGGCGTCAGGCCCAGTTCCGCCAATCGAATCGACCGCTGCGCCATGCCATACCCCCAAGGTGCCTAGTTGCGGACGGCTGTTAACCCATCAAGCGGGGTGGCTTCAACCTGTGGCCGCAGGCCAAGCAAGGGGGCCACGCGACGGATCACCTCTGCCGCCACGGGAACCGCCGTCCAACCCGCTGTCCGGCGCGGTTTTGACCCCGATGTCTCAACCGGTTCATCCAGTGTAACGGTCAGCACATATTTTGGATCATTGGCCGGAAAGATGGCGGCAAAGGTATTGACCACCTTGTCGTCATAATACCCGCCACTGGGCTTTGGCTTTTCTGCCGTGCCCGTCTTGCCCGCAACCTGATAGCCCTCAACCTCGCCCATCGAGGCGGTGCCTTCGGTCACAACCCGGCGCAACATCGCGACCGAGGCCGCGGCAACTTCGGCGCTCATCACCCGAATGCCCGGTTCCGGCGTCTCGCGGTGCACAAGCGTGGGTTTGATCGTGACGCCCCCATTGGCAATCGTCGCATAGGCAGTGGCAAGCGACAGTGGGCTTGCCGCGATCCCGTGGCCATAGCTGACCGTGATCGTCGTGATGTCGGGCCAGCGCTTTGGCAAGATCGGCTTGGCATAGGGCGCCTCGATCAACTCTACCGGCGAGGGGTCAAACAGCCCCAAGGCGCGCAGGAATGTTTGCTGACGCTCGCCGCCGATCATCAGCGCAATATGGGCGGTGCCCACGTTGGAAGATTTCGCGATGACATCTGTAACCGCCAGCAGCGGGCCATAATTGTGGTTTTCAAACTCGCGGATCTTGAACTTGCCCCAGAACATCGGCGCCTTGGCATCCACCATCGACGTGGGCGTCACCAAGCCAAGCTCCATCGCCTGTGCGACCGCAAAAATCTTGAAGGTCGAGCCAAGCTCATAGACACCCTGCACGGCGCGATTGAACAGCGGGTTGTCCCCCGGCTCTGCCCCCGGTGGCAGGATCGGGTTTGGCCGGTCATTGGGATCAAAAGCGGGCAAGGAGGCAAGGCTGATGATCTCACCGGTTTTGACATCCATCAAAACCGCAGCAGCCCCCTTGGCATTCATCATCTTCATGCCGGCGTCCAGCAACTCTTCCACCGTCGCCTGAATGGTCAGATCCAGCGACAGCTGCAACGGCTTGCCCGCCTGCGCCGGATCACGCAGTCGCGCATCCATCGCCTTTTCGATCCCTGCGGTGCCGATCACCTCGGCCGAACTTACCCCCTCGGCCCCGAACGAGGCCCCGCCCAGCACATGGGCGGCGAGTTCGCCATTGGGATAAAGCCGCATCTCACGCGGGCCAAACAACAGGCCGGGATCGCCGATATCATGCACCATCTGCATCTGTTCGGGCGAAAGCGTGCGCCGCAACCACATGAAGCTGCGGCCATCGGTAAAGCGCCGCTCCAGATCGGGGGCCTTCATCTCGGGGAAAATCGCCGCCAGTTCCTTGGCCACGCGCTTTGGCTCCACCATCTCTTTGGGGTGGGCGTAAAGCGCATGGGTCAACATATTGGTGGCCAAAATCCGGCCATTGCGGTCCGTAATATCAGCACGTTGCGCGATGATCTCTGCCCCGGGGGCCGAGGCGCGGGGCTCTTCCGGTTCGGTCGCGGCCAGCAGGCCCATGCGGGCACCAATGGTCGAAAAGGCCACGAAAAATGCCATGCCCATGATCAACAGCCGTGTTTCGGCTCGTGTCCGTGCCTTGTCGCGCATCTGTTCATGGCGCAGGCGCAGGTTCTCACGCTCGATCGTATCGGGGTTTTCGCCGTTTTCGCGGGCTGACAGAATCCGGGCAAGCGGGCGCAGGGGCGTGCGGATCATGGGAACTCCCGGTCTGGGTATTGTTCACCGGCGATGGTGACGGGATTGTCGATCTGGCCAAAGAACTCTTCCACAGCCGGATACGCAACCTGCCCGATTTCGCCAAACTGGCCCGGCTCCAATGGCAAAAGACCAAGCCGCTCAAAATTCAGCGTCGCCAGTTCTCGCAGACGGGTCGGGCGGTTCAGAAACGCCCATTCCGCGCGTTGCAGTGTCAGGGCTTCTCGCAGATCCGCAATTTCGGTTTGCAAGGCCTGCACATCGCGCAGTGCTTCGCGGGTGTTGTAATGCTCGGTATAGGCCCAGAACCCAAGGCCAAGAACGGCAAGAAACGACAAGACATAAAGAACCGGGCGCATCAGCGGCGTCCTTTCTTCGGGGCCGGCGGCTCTGGCAGGCCAAGGGCCGCTGCATCCACGGCCTGCGCCGGGGCGGATGTGCGGCGCCCGATGCGCAGCTTTGCCGAACGCGACCGGGGGTTTTCCGAGATTTCCTGATCATCCGGCCCGATGGCGCGCTTGGTCAAAAGATCAAAGCGCGCGGCGCTGTCGGCGCGTGCCGGCGCATAGCGATTGGCATTGGCCTCTTGCCCCGAGGCAAGTTGAAAGAACCGCTTCACAATCCGGTCCTCAAGGCTGTGGAAACTGACCACAGCCAGCAGCCCACCGGGCTTTAGCGCGCGCTCTGCCGCCGCCAGACCATCGGCCAGTTCGGAAAACTCGGTATTCACCGCAATGCGGATCGCCTGAAAGCTGCGCGTCGCGGGGTGGCTTTGCCCCGGCTTTGGCCGCGGCAAACAGCGCGAAACGATCTCGGCCAGCGCCAGAGTGGTCGTGATCGGCTCGCGGGCGCGGGCATCGACAATGGCGCGGGCAATCCGGCGCGAGGCGCGCTCTTCGCCATAATGATACAAGATATCCGCCAGACGCGTCTCATCGGCGGTATTGACCAGATCGGCCGCCGACGGCCCGTCTTGCGACATCCGCATGTCAAGCGGGCCGTCCTTCATGAAGGAAAAGCCACGCTCGGCCAGATCAAGCTGCATGGAGCTTACGCCCAGATCAAGAACCACACCATCCAGTAGCACATCGGAATATGTATCAAGCTCCGAGAAAACACCCTGCACAAGCGTCAGCTTTTGTTTGAATTGTGCAATCCAACCCTGCGCCATCTCTAGCGCAAGCGGGTCTCGATCCACCCCGATCACATGATCCGCACCGGCGGCAAGCAGCCCACGCGTATAGCCCCCGGCCCCAAAGGTGCCATCAAGCCAAAGCCCCGCAATCGGGGCGCAATTCTCAAGGATAGGGCGCAGCAGAACGGGAATATGCGGATCACGCTCGCCCATTGGGTCACCCCGCATCGGCATTGTGGATCAACCTCAGGTTAGGTTTTGGAAAACGGCCAAGGATGGCCAGCGCATCTTCGCGGTCGTCATCGTCTTCGTCGTCCTCGACCGCACGATAGGCATCGGCGCGCCATAGGCCAAAACGGTCAGCGGCACCGGCAAGGGCAGAATCGACGCCCTCTTTGATCATCTCGGGCGTGATGCCCAGCTTTTCGCGGACCTGCGTCGGCAGCACGATCCGGCCATCATCATCCACCTCGACCGTGGCCGAACGGGTGATCAGATCACGCTCGGTTCTAATCCGCGCCTTGCTGCCAAGGGGCAGTGATTCCACCCAAGCGGCCAGCGCATCGGCCCCGGCCATGGAATAGCAATCGCAATGCTGACGGTCTTTGCCGCCATAGACGATCACCATACGGGTGCGGGGGCTGTCGGGGGTGCGGGTGTCACCTGCATCAAGAACACGTCGGAACGCGGCCGGGATCAGTACCCGGGCTTTGGAATCTACCTTTTGGTAGTATTCACCGCGAAACGTTTCCGACATAATCCTTGGCTTGCGCCCTTTCGATAACTCGGGGCCGTTGCGGGCCCCACAAATGCGTACGGCGGACCGAGCTGCTGCCACTGCTCGATCCGCCGCCTGTCCCATCGCTGGGCGTCCAGCTACGCGCGCCACCTGGGGGAGATGTCTGCTCGCTCGCGCGCCGGATCTGTATTTTCGTAAACGGGTTTGCCTGTATGAAGCCTGCTATTCGCCTGTTCGGGATCTTTAAGCTGTCCCTGCTGTTCGTACTGCCCGTTCCGATGCATTAGGGATGACACGGGATTATCTGGGACGCAACGGGAATTTTTGGCCACAGATTGGGAATATCTGGTTTCTCAGGTCGCCCCGAAACATCATCTTGTGTAAAAAAGCCCCCAAGCAGCCAACAACTAGGCAGTTTCGACCAAAGCCACCCTATATGTAGTATCGGCCGATCGTTCCCAGAGCGTCTCAGTATGTGGCATTTTTTTGACCCTTGGAACCGATCGCCCCCCTGAATTTGGACGCCCTTGCTGCCAAAATAGGAAAAATCTAGGCTTTTGGCCCAGATTTCCCAGATTTTCCCGGTAAAGTGATTCGGCGCGATCAGGCGTGCACCAGCCGTTCCCAGATCATCCCAGCCGCCCTGCGGTGAAACCGCGCAAGGGGCCTGTGCAGGATCAGGCCATGCCGCCTGCGATCAACCCTGCGGCCAGCCGCGCATAGGCCTGCGCCTCTGGCCCGTCCCCTGCCGCAATCGGGGTGCCCGCATCGCCCGCCTGCCGCACGGCAAGGCTCAGCGGCAATTCCCCAAGGAACGGCAGGTCAAGGCGCGCAGCCTCGGCCCGCACGCCGCCATGGCCAAAGATCTGGGTTTCAAACCCACAGTTCGGGCAGCAAAAGGTCGACATATTCTCGATCAACCCCAGAACCGGGACCTTCAGCTTGACGAACATGTCCAGCGCCTTGCGCGCATCCAAAAGCGCCACATCTTGCGGTGTTGAAACCACCAGCGCGCCCGTCAACTGCGTCCTTTGCGCAAGCGTCAGCTGAATATCCCCCGTGCCCGGCGGCAGGTCGATGATCAGAATGTCCAGCGGCCCCCAGACCACATGCGTCAACAACTGCTGCAAGGCTCCCATGATCATCGGCCCACGCCAGATCACGGCCTCGTCTTCCTTGAGCATCAGGCCGATCGACATCATCGTCACCCCATGCGCACGCAAGGGTTCGATCAGCTTGCCATCCGGGCTTGCAGGCCGCTTTGACACGCCCATCATCCGGGGCTGGCTTGGCCCATAGATGTCGGCGTCCAACAGACCCACCCGGCGGCCCTGCCGCGCAAGGGCCACCGCAAGGTTGGAAGACACCGTCGATTTGCCAACCCCGCCCTTGCCCGAGGCCACCGCGATGATCCGGTCAATGCCAGAAAGCTTTTGCGGCCCGCCCTGATGCGGAGCGGGATGTTGCCCGATCTTGAGGCTGGGCGCATCCGCCGGGGCCTTGGCCGCAGGTCCATGCGCGGTCAAGACCGCCTGCACCGATGTCACGCCGGACAGCGCCTTGAGCACGGCCTCGGCCTGCGCGGGCACAAAGGCCAAGCCGCGCGCCTCGTCCGCACTGGCCGCTTCGATCACAAAGCGCACGGCCCCGCCCTCAACCGAAAGCGCCCTGATCAGATCGCGCGAGACCAGATTGCCCCCGCCCGGCAGGCCGATTCCGGCCAATGCCGCCGTCACATCCTCGCGCGTTATCGTCATGTCGACCTCTCCTTTTCGTCTGTGGTGTCAAAGTCACAATCTTTGCCCGAAACTCAAGGGCGGCTTTACCTTTTGCTCGAAATTTCAGCGAAACGCCTGAAATTCATAACAATTTTATGAACTTTCGCCATGCAGTTGCTGCATGGCAGCATTGCACCTCAAAGGTATTGTGCAGCTGCAGCATTTGGCCCATCTTGGTTTCAACAGCGCAACAGAATGCACTGACCGAACCAGACACAAAGGCAAGACGACGATGGCATACGTAAACAGCACCAGCACGACGCACGGAAGTTTTTCCGACCGTTTTGCCCGCCTTGTCAAAGACTTGCGTGTGGCGATGGAACGTCGTCGTGTCTACAACCGGACAGTTCGTGAATTGAGCGCCCTGTCGTCGCGGGAATTGGCCGACCTTGGCCTCAGCCGCACGATGATCACCCGCGTGGCGATAGAAGCCGCATACGGCAAGTAAGAATTCTTGCGAGGCCCCGTTCCTCCTCCCTAGGGGTCTGTAGCAAAAGCGTCGGCACTTTTCCTCCTCCCTGGTGCCGACGCACTTTATTCCGGAGCAAACGCTCCTAAGTGATACGACAGGCCCCCTCCTCCTCCCTGGGGTCTTTCGGAAAAGCGGCGGCCTCGATCCTCCTCCCCGGGGTCGCCGCAATAAAATTCGGTCCACCCGGACCACATAAGTTCGAGCGGCTCCTCCTCCTCCCTGAGCCGATCGGAAAAGCGGCGGCCCCTCTCCTCCTCCCTGGGGTCGCCGCACCAAAATTCGGGCCGATTGGCCCAAACGCTTCGGCCGTGCCCCCTCCTCCTCCCTGGGGCATGACTGATCGACGGACCGGCCCCCTCCTCCTCCCTGGGGTTGGCTCCGGACATACGCACCGGCCCTCCTCCTCCCTGGCCGGACCGCGCAAGATGCGGCGGCACCCCTCCTCCTCCCTGGGTGCCGCCGTTTTCTTTTTGGCCTTGTGGTTGGCCAACGGGCTGCGGATAGTCCGGCGAAAAAAGGGGCATCATGCGCATTTCATTGATTTCAGCGGCCCTTGTGGCGGCTTTGGTGGGCTATGGCTCGACAATCGCGCTGGTCTTGGCCGCCGCCGCCGCCGTGGGCGCAAGCCCCGAGCAAACGGCAAGCTGGGTTCTGGCGGTCAGCGTCGCCAAGGCCATCGGCTCGGCGGTCCTCTCGACATGGGCGCGGGTGCCCGTGGTTCTGGCGTGGTCCACACCTGGCGCTGCGCTGATCGCCGCCACAACCGGCGTGACCATGCCACAGGCGGTCGGGGCCTTTGTTCTGGCGGCGGGTCTGATCTTGCTGACGGGCACCCTGCGCCCCTTGGGCCGCTTAATTGCTGCCATTCCCGATGGAATTGCCGCCGCAATGCTGGCCGGGGTGCTTTTGCCCTTTTGCCTCAAGGGCATGGCCGCAATGCAAGCCGCACCTGTGCTGATTCTGCCCATGGCCTTTGTGTTTGCGCTGGTGCGGCTGTGGAACCCGGCGGTTGCTGTGCTTGCCGCCCTAGCCGCCGGGCTGGCGCTGGCTTTTGGCACCGGGGCCGCCGTCTGGCCGACCCTTGCCATGACGGCCCCCGCCCCGGTGTTCATCTGGCCCGAGTTTACGCCCAGCGTTCTGATCGGCCTTGGACTGCCGCTCTATCTGGTGACGATGGCCAGCCAGAACCTGCCGGGTTTTGCCGTCTTGCGCGCGGCAGGCTATCAGGCCCCGGTCAACAGGGCCCTTGGCGTCACCGGGGGCATTTCGGCCATGGCTGCGCTTTTTGGTTCGCATACCGTGAACATGGCCGCAATCACCGCCGCCATTTGCCTTGGCGACGATGTCCATCCCGACCGCGCCCAAAGGTGGAAGGTGGGGCTGGTCTACGCTGCCGCATGGGTCTGTCTTGGGCTGTTCAGCCCCACCATCCTTGCGCTTCTGTCGGCCTTGCCGCCGCAGGTTATGACCGGATTGGTGGCGCTCGCGCTGCTTGGGCCGCTCATGGGGGCACTGACTGGGGCCTATACGCCCGTGCCCACCCGATTTGGCGCGACGATCACCTTGGCGATCACAGGATCGGGTGTCGCCGCCTTTGGCATCGGGGCGGCCTTTTGGGGGCTTTTGGCGGGGCTGGCCATCGTCGCCATGGAGCGGTTGGCTGGGCGGGGCTAGACGAAGCCCACCGATCCAGCCTGCCGTTCGAAACTTCCGGGTCTTGCGCGATCAGAATGGCAGATCATCCGCCTCTGCCGCCGCCACGATAAAGCGGGCAACCACCTTTTTCTCGCCCGCATGCTCAAAGCGGATATCCAGCTTGTCGCCTTCGATCCCGATCACCACGCCATAGCCGAATTTCTGGTGAAACACCCGGTCCTCCAGCGAAAAGGCCGAGATTGCTTCTGCATCAATCACCACATTGCGGGCTTCGCGTGGTTGCGCCATGGGCCGCGTGCCTTGCCGATCTTGCAGACGCCGCCACCCCGGAGAGTTATACACGTCGGCCTTTGAAACGCGATCTTCCAGCGCCGAGCCAAAGCCCACAGGGGCCGCCGCACCAAAGCCGCCGCCATAGAGGCCCGGCGGGGTCAGCACCTCGACATCCTTGGCGGGCAATTCATCAATGAAGCGGCTGGGAAGCTGGCTTTGCCATTGCCCGTAAACCCGACGATTGGAGGCAAAGGAAATCGTGCACAGCCGTTCGGCCCGCGTGATCCCGACATAGGCCAGACGCCGCTCTTCCTCGATCCCCTTCAGCCCGGTCTCATCCATGCTGCGCTGGCTGGGGAACAGTCCATCCTCCCACCCCGGCAAGAAGACCACGGGGAATTCAAGGCCCTTGGCCGCATGCAGCGTCATGATCGAGATTTTTTCCGACGCCTCTTCGGTTTCATTGTCCATGATCAGGCTGACGTGTTCGAGGAACCCTTGCAGATTGTCGAACTGCTCCAGCGCCTTGACCAATTCCTTCAGGTTGTCCAGCCGCCCCGGGGCCTCGGGCGTCTTGTCGTTTTGCCACATCTCGGTATAGCCGGATTCGTCAAGAATCATCTCGGCCAGTTCAATATGGTTGTGATCCGCGACCCGCGTGATCGCATGCCAACGATCCACGCCTTCGACAAACTGGCGCAACTGGCCAAGGCCCTTGCCGCCAATGGCCCCGCGCGCCACCGCCTCGCGCGCGCCATCCAGCAACGGCACCCCGGCCCCGCGCGCAAGGCGCTGAATATCGCCTTGGGCCTTGTCGCCAAGGCCGCGCTTGGGGGTGTTGACCACCCGCTCAAACGCCAGATCATCATCGGGTGACACGGCAAGCCGGAAATAGGCCATCGCATCACGGATTTCTTGCCGCTCATAGAATCGCGGGCCACCGATCACGCGGTACGGCAGACCGATGGTCAAAAAGCGGTCCTCAAAGGCCCGCATCTGGTGGCTGGCCCGGACCAAAATCGCCTGATGGTCAAGGCTGACCGGGTCCATCCGGCGGGTGCCACGTTGCAGCGCCTCCACCTCTTCACCGATCCAGCGCGCCTCTTCCTCGCCATCCCAATGGCCGATCAGACGGACCTTTTCGCCCGGTTCTCCGGCCGTCCACAAGGTCTTGCCAAGGCGGCCCTGATTGGCGGCGATCACACCGCTGGCGGCGGCCAGAATATGCGCGGTCGAGCGGTAGTTCTGTTCCAGCCGCACCACCTGCGCGCCCGGAAAATCCTTTTCAAACCGCAAGATATTGCCCACCTCGGCGCCGCGCCAGCCATAGATCGACTGGTCATCATCGCCCACGCAGCAGATGTTCTTATGCGCCTGCGCCAACAGCCGTAGCCATAGGTATTGGCAGACGTTGGTGTCTTGATACTCATCCACCAGCAGATATTTGAACCAGCGTTGATATTGGCCCAGCACATCGGGATGCGCCTGAAAGATCACCACGCAATGCAGCAGCAAATCGCCGAAATCCGTGGCGTTCAGGGTGCGCAGACGCTCTTGATACGCGGCGTAAAGCTCGGTTCCGCGGTTGTTATACCCCGACGCCTCTGACGAGGGCACCCGGTCGGGCGTCATCGCGCGGTTCTTCCAGCCATCGATCATCCCGGCCAGCATCCGGGCAGGCCAGCGCTTTTCGTCGATATTGGCGGCGGCGATCAATTGCTTGAGCAGGCGGATCTGATCGTCCGTATCCAGAATGGTGAAATTCGGCTTCAGCCCTACCAATTCGGCATGACGGCGCAGGATCTTGACCGAAAGCGAATGGAAGGTGCCCATCCACGGCATGCCCTCGGCCACCTGCCCCAGCATACGGCCCACGCGATCTTTCATCTCGCGCGCGGCCTTGTTGGTAAAGGTGACGGCAAGGATCTCATTCGGGCGGGCGCGGCCCGTGGTCAAAAGATGCACGATCCGGGCGGTCAGCGCCTTGGTCTTGCCCGTCCCTGCCCCGGCCAGCATCAGAACCGGGCCATCCAACGCCTCAACCGCGGCGCGTTGCGCGGGGTTCAGGTCATCCAGATAGGGCGCAGGCCGCGCGGCCATCGCACGCTGCGACAGCGGCACGGCGGCCTCAAAGGCGTCATGTTCATCCCAAGCGGTCATGCCATTACGATAGCGCAGGATTTTGCGAAGTTAAAGAAGTGTTCTCTATCTGTTCGATATTTTCTGCAATACATCGCAACAGGCCCGTCAGCCCTTTGCCCGGTCACGCGCGATAAAGTCGCCAATCGACAGGGCATAGCGGCGAAAAAGCGTGGAGAACGCCTCGATCTCGGCCTCGGTCCAGCCATCGAACACCTGCGCCAGCATCGTCCATTTCGTATCGCGAAACTTGTGCATCGTCTCGATCCCCTTGGGCGTCAGCCGAAGAATGGATTTGCGCGCATCTTCTTTGGCCACCCCACGCTCCAGCAGATCCCGCGCGACCAGATCCGCCACGATCCGGCTGGCGCGCGACGGGTCGACACACATCTCATCCGCCACAAGGCCGATTGTCGGTTCTTCCGGGGCGGGGCGGCCAAGCCCTGTTGCGATGCGCGCAACCGACGTCAGGCCGTGAAATGAGGCCGGGTCAAGCGGTTCATCCAACGCGCGCAGCAACAAATCACGCACCTCGCCCCGCATCACGATTCGGAACCATTGGAAATAGGCGATGTCGAACTCCATCATCGCCTCGGCCGAGGCCACAGAATAGCCCCGGTCCCCAAGCCAGTCTATCAGACCGTCATGTGGGCCACGTGACACGGTTTTTTCGTCCAAGGGTTCAGAAAAAAGTCTCATGACGGTCCGGTGCCATATTTATATGCCCCTGTCAATTATATGCCAAGCGCACAAATATGACATTGACACATATATGGGACGCCACTACCAGTTCCGCAACCCTTTTGGATCGGAGCTTTCGAATATGCCGTCCCCTGCCGTTTCCTCCCCCGCTGATCACTCAGCACCAGAACAATCCTCGATCCGGGTCGTCATCGCCTCGGTCGCGGTCTTGCTGTTGCTGGCGGCGCTGGACCAGACCATCGTCTCCACGGCCTTGCCAACCATCGTGGCCGATCTGGGCGGTCTTGATCACCTAAGCTGGGTTGTGACCGCCTATATCCTTGCCTCCACCATCGTGGCCCCGCTTTATGGCAAGCTGGGCGATCTTTACGGGCGGCGTGTGATGGTCTTTGTGGCCGTTACAACCTTTCTCGCAGGCTCCATGCTTTGCGGTGCTGCCACATCGATGGAGTTTTTGATCGGTGCCCGCGCAGTGCAAGGCTTGGGCGGCGGCGGGTTGTTCGTGCTGGCCCTGTCAATCATCGCCGATGTGATCGCGCCCAAGGATCGTGGCAAGGTGCAAGGCGTTTTTGCTGGGGTCTTTGGCATTTCCTCGGTGATCGGGCCGCTGATCGGCGGCTGGTTTGTCGAAGTGGCAAGCTGGCACTGGATCTTTTACGTGAACCTGCCCTTCGGCTTTGCCGCATTGGCCGGGTTCTTCTTTGGGTTCAAGGCACAGCCAGAGCGGGTCGAGCATAAGATCGACTATCTGGGCGCGGCCCTTCTGTCTGTCGCCCTTGGCGGGTTGGTGCTGGTCACGTCACTGGGCGGACGCACCTTGGCATGGGATGATCCGACCCTGCTTGCGATCATTGCCGCCGCTGCGATTGCCTTCGTGGCGTTTATCTTTGTGGAACTCCGCGCCAGCGAGCCGGTCTTGCCGCTGGATCTGTTCAAAAGCAACGTGTTCAGCGTGACCTCTGGGATTGGCTTTATCTCGGGCGCGATGATGTTTGGCGCGCTGACCTTCATTCCGATCTATCTGCAAATTGCAAAAGGCATGACGCCGACGCAATCGGGCTGGCAGTTGATCCCGATGACCGCAGGCTTGCTTGCCGCCTCTACGCTGTCTGGGCGTTATATGGGGCGCACGGGCCGCTACCGGATCTTGCCAATGATCGGGCTTTCGATTGCGACCGTTGGCATGTTCCTTCTGACCCGCCTGATGCCCGACACCCCCACCGCAATGCTTTGGCTGGGCCTTGTCTTGGTCGGCATCGGTTTGGGCACGGTGTTCCCGGTGGTCACGACGGCTGTGCAAAACACCGTTCCCCGCCAGCAGATCGGCACAGCCACTGCAGCAGGGCTGATGTTCCGGCAGGTCGGCGGATCGGTTGCGGTGGCGCTCTTTGGTGCGCTTTTTGCCGCGCGGATGGCCGCAGGCTTGGGCGGCAGCCCGATCGAAGGGCTGGCAAACACGGCAGAGCTTGGCCCCCAGATGCTGGCCACCCTGCCCGAGGCCACGCGCGAAACCGTCGCCCTTGCGGTCAGCAACGCCTTGCACCCGATCTATTGGATCGCCATGGCCCTTGCCTTTTGCGGCGTGCTTCTGACGCTGATTCTCAAGGAAGTGCCCCTGACCGGACGCGTGGTGCCACGCGGCGAGTAAAACCCCTTTGGGCAAACAGGGCGTGGCAAAGCGTCCGCAAAGTGAAGGTGAATAATTCACAAATCTTTGCGGTTCCTGTGCACGCCCATCTTGCGCTGCGACGCAGCATCCCTAGAGTGCGGTGATCCCCTGCCTCACAAAGGAGTGATGTGATGCCCGAGTTCCGCAAGATTCTGGTCGCCAACCGGGGGGAAATCGCGATCCGCGTGATGCGCGCCGCGAATGAGATGGGCAAAAAGACGGTTGCCATCTTTGCCGAGGAAGACAAGCTCAGCCTGCACCGCTTCAAGGCAGATGAGGCTTATCGGATCGGCGAGGGCATGTCGCCCGTGGGTGCCTATCTGTCGATCCCCGAGATCATCCGCGTGGCCAAGATGTGCGGCGCGGATGCCATCCATCCCGGCTATGGTTTGCTGTCGGAAAACCCCGATTTTGTCGAAGCCTGTGTTCAGGCGGGCATCACCTTTATCGGACCGCGCGCCGAAACCATGCGCGCCCTTGGCGACAAGGCCAGCGCCCGGCGCGTGGCGATCGAGGCAGGCGTGCCCGTCATTCCCGCCACCGAGGTCTTGGGCGATGACATGGCCGCGATCAAGAAAGCCGCCGCACAGGTCGGCTATCCCCTGATGCTCAAGGCGTCATGGGGTGGCGGTGGCCGGGGCATGCGCCCGATCCTGTCGGAAGACGAGGTTGAAACCAAGGTCCGCGAAGGGCGTCGTGAGGCCGAGGCCGCCTTTGGCAATGGCGAAGGCTATCTGGAAAAGATGATCCAGCGCGCCCGCCATGTCGAGGTGCAGATCCTTGGCGACAAGGCCGGCAGCATCTACCACCTGTGGGAACGTGACTGCACCGTGCAGCGCCGCAACCAAAAGGTCGTCGAACGCGCCCCCGCCCCCTACCTCACCGACGCGCAGCGGGCCGAGGTCTGCGAAATGGGCCGCAAGATCTGCGCCCACGTGAATTACGAATGTGCGGGCACCGTCGAATTCCTGATGGATATGGATGACGGCAAGTTCTACTTCATTGAAGTGAACCCCCGCGTGCAGGTCGAACACACCGTCACCGAAGAGGTGACGGGCATCGACATCGTGCAGGCCCAGATCCTGATCGCCGAGGGCAAGACGCTGGCCGAGGCAACAGGCGTGGCCGAACAATCCGGGATCAAACTCAACGGTCACGCCCTGCAATGCCGGGTCACCACCGAAGACCCGCTGAACAACTTCATCCCCGACTATGGCCGACTGACCGCCTATCGCTCCGCCACGGGCAACGGCATCCGCCTTGATGGTGGCACCGCCTATGCCGGGGGCGTGATCACGCGCTATTACGACTCGCTTCTGGTCAAGGTCACCGCCCACGCCCAGACCCCGGAAAAGGCCATTGCCCGCATGGACCGCGCCTTGCGCGAATTCCGCATCCGCGGCGTGGCCACCAACATCGAATTCGTGATCAACCTGCTCAAGCATCCGACCTTCCTGGACAACAGCTACACCACGAAATTCATCGACACGACGCCAGACCTGTTCAACTTCCGCAAACGGCGCGACCGGGCGACCAAGATCCTGACCTATATCGCCGACATCACGGTCAACGGTCACCCCGAAACCGTCAGCCGCCCCAAACCGCCCGCCGAGGCCAAGGCCCCAAAGGCCCCCCGCCCCATGGCCGAACCGCAGATGGGCACCCGTAACCTGCTGGAACAAAAGGGTCCGCAGGCCGTGGCCGACTGGATGAAGGCCCAGACCAAAGTCCTGATAACCGACACCACGATGCGCGACGGCCACCAATCCTTGCTGGCGACCCGCATGCGCTCCATCGACATGATCAAGGTGGCCCCTGCCTATGCCGCCAATCTGCCGCAGCTTTTCAGTGTGGAATGCTGGGGCGGGGCCACTTTTGATGTGGCCTACCGTTTCTTGCAAGAATGCCCATGGCAGCGCCTGCGCGATCTGCGCGCGGCCATGCCCAACCTGATGACGCAAATGCTGCTGCGCGCCTCAAACGGGGTGGGCTATACCAACTATCCCGACAATGTCGTGCAATCCTTCGTCCATCAGGCCGCCGAAACCGGGGTGGATGTGTTCCGCGTGTTTGACAGCCTCAACTGGGTTGAAAACATGCGCGTCGCCATGGATGCGGTGCTGGAAAGCGGCAAGGTCTGCGAAGGCACGATTTGCTATACCGGTGATGTGCTGGACCCGGCCCGCGCGAAATACGACCTGAAATACTACGTTGACCGCGCGCTGGAACTGAAATCCGCAGGGGCGCATATTCTGGGCCTCAAGGATATGGCGGGGCTGATGAAACCCTCTGCCGCGCGGCTTTTGGTCAAGACCCTGAAGATGGAGGTGGGCCTGCCGATCCATTTCCACACCCATGACACCTCGGGTGCCGCTGCCGCCACCATTCTGGCCGCCTGCGATGCCGGGGTGGATGCTGTCGATGCGGCGATGGATGCGTTTTCGGGCGGCACCTCGCAGCCCTGCCTTGGCTCCATCGTCGAGGCGCTGCGCCATTCCGAACGGGACACCGGGCTTGATATCGGCGCTATCCGCACGATCTCGAACTATTGGGAACACGTGCGGGGCCAGTATCTGGCCTTTGAATCCGGCATCCCCGCGCCCGCGTCCGAGGTCTATCTGCACGAGATGCCGGGCGGGCAGTTCACCAACCTCAAGGCGCAGGCCCGCTCCCTCGGGCTTGAGGATCGCTGGCCCGAGGTGGCGCAAGCCTATGCCGATGCCAACCAGATGTTCGGCGATATCGTCAAGGTCACGCCCTCGTCCAAGGTGGTCGGCGACATGGCGCTGATGATGGTGGCCCAAGGGCTGACCCGCGCGCAGGTCGAAGATCCGGCAACCGACGTCGCCTTCCCGGATTCGGTTGCCGATATGCTCAAGGGCAATCTTGGCCAACCTCATGGCGGCTGGCCAAAGGGCATTCTTGCCAAGGTGCTCAAGGGCGATGCCCCCCTGACCGAACGTCCCGGCAAGACCCTGCCCCCGGTCGATCTGGCGCAGGTGCGCGAGAAATTGGCAACCGATCTGAACATCGGTCAAGAAGAGGCCGATGGCGAGGTTCTGGATGACGAAGATATCAACGGCTATCTGATGTATCCCAAGGTCTTCATGGATTACCGCGCGCGCCACCGCCTTTATGGCCCGGTGCGTGTCTTGCCCACCCGGACGTTCTTTTACGGCATGGCATCGGGCGAAGAGATCACCGCCGAGATTGATCCCGGCAAAACGCTGGAAATCCGCCTGCAGGCCGTGGGGGACACCAGCGAGGACGGGGATGTAAAGGTGTTCTTTGAACTCAACGGTCAGCCCCGCGTGATCCGGGTGCCCAACCGCTTGGTCAAAGCAAAGACCGCCGCCCGCCCCAAGGCGGCCGAAGGCAACCTTGGCCATATCGGCGCGCCGATGCCCGGCTCCATCGCCAGCGTGGCGGTTTCGGTCGGCCAAAAGGTCCGCGCCGGGGATCTTTTGCTGACCATCGAGGCGATGAAGATGGAAACCGGCCTGCATGCCGACCGTGAGGCAACGGTCAAGGCCCTGCACGTGCATGCCGGCAGCCAGATCGACGCCAAGGATCTGCTGGTCGAACTGGAATAACCGTCCCACCCTTTGCGGCCCGATCAGGCCCCCGCCAGACCGGCGGGGGCCTTTTTCTTTGGCCGACAAATTAATTTCATCTGACAGGCCCAATGAAAAAAGGGGAGCGCGATGCTGCGGCATAAAAAGTCTGCATCGGCCGTCATTTTCCTCTTGCAGCCGCCACGGCCATCCCCTAAATCACCGCTTACCGAAACGGTGCGGGCGTAGCTCAGGGGTAGAGCATAACCTTGCCAAGGTTAGGGTCGGGCGTTCGAATCGCCTCGCCCGCTCCAATTCGGTGGTCCTTGGATGGACAAAGCGAAAGCCGCCCTTGGGCGGCTTTTTCGTTATGCACTCGGCTCTTTGACCCATGGCGTCATGAGAACAGGGGGAAACTCACCCCCAGCGCCCATGCCAGACACAGGCCAAGGCCCAGGCCCGCAGCCACCGCACCTGCTCGCCGCGCGACCCAGCGCCCCATCAGCCCATGCACCACAAAAAACAGCACAAACACGGGCAAGACGATGATCACAAAGGTCAATTGCTCAGGATCAAGCGCCGCCGCGAGTCCCAACGAGACGAACAGCATCCCCCGCGCCAGCCCCCTGCGCCACAACGCCCCGCGCCCGCCTTGGGTCACAAGGCTGTCGGCCACCATGAACGGAATCGTGCCCACGCCCAGCGCCGCAATGATCGGCAACCGCGCTGTCGAGGGCCAGAAGCTGGCCGCATAACGATCCAGCGCCAACCCAAAGACCACGATCCCCCACAGGGTCAGCGCCAGCACCGCCACGCCCGACACCCCGCGCCCCAAGTGCCGCCAGCCCCCCACCAGCGTCAGTTGCAGCAGGCCATACAGCGCCAGATGGATCATCAGGTAATCGGCCACCAGAACCGGCAGGAAATTGCTGTAGAACGGCGTCACGATCACCGGCACCGCAACCGCAGGCAGGCCTGTCGCCAGCAAAAACCGCCGCGTTGACAGTGGCGGCGCCTCGGGCCCCTTGGGCAACCATGCCACCAGCGGGTAAAACCCCATCACGATGCCAACCAACAGCGCAAGGATCCAAAGCCCCATTGGCCCCGCCTGCCCCGGACTTTGCCGTCCAAAGGTTTCGTCCAGCCAGTCTTGGGCCGCATCCACCGCCGTGGGGCTGAACAGCACCCCCACATGCTCCACCATCGGGGCCACGATGGCCCCTCGGGTCACGCCCCCCACCACCGCAACCTCCCCCTCCTGCACCGCTGGGTCCACCAGATGCACAGCCTCCATCGCCGTCCCGCGCAAGAACGATTCCCATTCCCCCGTGATCACCAACAGGCGCGGCGGTTCCGTCGCCGTCACGCCTTGCGAGAACATGGAGATGGCAACCACCGCATCCAGTGGGCGGCCTGCCTGCGCTTCGGCAATGCTGGCGCGCACGATAATGTCGGTCGCCATCGAATGGCCAAGGATCGCCATGCGCTCGGACTTTGGCAGGGCGCGCGCAGCGGCAATCACCTGCCGGGTCTGCGCCACCAACAGCGCCGTCGTGCCCTCCACCCGTGTCACATCGCCCGACATCGGCACCGGGTTGCGGCCATGCCCCTCAAAATCAAAGGCCAGCACCCGATAGCCCGCCCGCGCCAAGCGCAAGGAATAGGCCTGCATAATCTGGCGCGATCCGGCAAAGCCATGGGCCACAACCACGATCGGCCCCTCTGCCCCCGGTTCTTGATACAGCGTGGCGGGCGTCGTCCCGACGCTGATCGGCGAAATCTCGATCCCTTCGCGCGCCTGTTCCAGTGCAAAGACTGAAACGACAATCAAGATCATGGCAATCAGACCAAAGGCACGTCTTTTCAGGTTCTGGGTCAAGGCATCTGCTCCACGGCGTGGCCGCAGTCTGCGCAGATTTCGCACCGCAATCAACGACAAGGGACTGTCCAATGGCCTCGATCTGGGCGAAAAGGTGGCGACTGAGCGGGGCTGCACCAGCCGAGAGTCTGGCCACGCCTGCCCACATCTCGCCTCAAGCCCCCTTTACGAATCCCCCAAAATCGGGGCATCTATGTTCCATGAATGTTCTCATCTGGTTCAAACGCGACCTGCGCCTGCATGACCACCCCGCCCTGACACAAGGGGCGGGGATGGGCCGGGTCTTGCCGTTGTATATCGTGGAGCCGGACTATTGGGCCCTGCCCGATACATCGGCCCGGCAATGGGACCACACGGCCGAGGCTCTGGCCGATCTGCGCGCCGATCTGGGGCGGCTTGGCGCGCCCTTGATCCTGCGGGTGGGTGAGGCGGTTTCGGTCCTTGCCCGGCTGTGCCGCCAGCATGACATCACCACCGTGCTCAGCCATCAAGAAACTGGCAATCTGTGGACCTATCAGCGCGACATGCGCGTGGCGCAATGGGCGCGTGGCCAAGGGATTGCATGGCAGCAACTTCCCCAGTCGGGCGTGGTGCGCAAATTGCCCTCGCGCAATGGCTGGGCGGGGCTGCGCGATGACTTTACCAAAGCCAACCAATTGCCCGAACCCACCGCCTTGCAATCCATTGCGGGGCTGGAACCGGGCGCCATTCCCACTTCCCGCGCCTTGCGCCTGAAAGAGGACCGCTGCCCGCATCGCCAAAGTGGCGGGCGTCAGCAGGGGCTGGCCTTGCTGGACAGCTTCTTGTCCAAACGTGGCGAAAGCTACCGCAGTTCCATGTCCTCCCCCCTGACGGGGGAGCGCGCCTGTTCACGCCTTTCGGCGCATCTGGCCCTTGGCACCCTTTCGGGCCGCGAGGTGACGCAAGCCACCACCGGGCGACAGGCCGAGCGTCCGGGTGGCCGCTGGTCAGGGGCGCTGAACAGCTTTCAAAGCCGCCTCGCTTGGCGCGATCACTTCATGCAAAAGCTTGAGGATCAACCGGGGATGGAGGTGCACTGCCTGCACCGCGCCGCCGAATCCCTCCGCCCGCGTGAGGCCGATGCCACCCGCCTTGCCGCATGGTCCGTCGGGGAAACCGGGCTGCCCTTTGTGGATGCCTGCATGCGCTATCTGGCGGCCACGGGCTGGCTGAACTTTCGCATGCGGGCGATGGTGATGTCGGTGGCCTCGTATCACCTCTGGCTTGACTGGCGGGCCACGGGGGCGGTTCTTGCGCGGCGCTTCACCGATTATGAACCCGGCATCCATTGGCCACAGGTGCAAATGCAATCGGGCACCACGGGCATCAACATCCCCCGCATCTACAACCCCGTAAAGCAGGGCTTTGATCAAGATCCCACCGGGGCCTTTACCCGCCGCTGGCTGCCCGAACTGGCCGATGTGCCCGATGCCTTCTTGCAAAGCCCGTGGCGGTGGGACGGGGCGCGGCACCTTCTGGGCCGCCGCTATCCCGAACCCATCGTGGATGTGACACTGGCCCAAAGGGCCGCCCGCGATGCGGTCTTTGGCCTGCGCAAAACGGCGGATCGGGCCGAGATTTCGCGCATCATCGACCGTCACGCCAGCCGCGCCGACCCGCGTTTTGTCAACGACCGCAGCCCCAAAAAGCGGGTCCCTGCCCCCTCTGCACAACTGACGTTGGATCTTTGAGACATGGCCAAAATGGTGAAGAAGGGCGACCTGCCCTCCAAAATCTGCGCCACCTGCGGGCGACCCTTTGCGTGGCGCAAGGCATGGGCAAAGGTCTGGGATGACGTGAAGTATTGCTCTGACCGCTGCCGGGACGGGCGGTCAAAACCGCCCAAGGGTTAAGGCGCCTCGGCCATCGCGGCAAGTTTCGCCAGCGTCGTCTGGCCCAGTTCCACCGCCCCGAAATTGACCGCGCCATCGCGCATCGCTTGACTGGTAAAGGTCATCTCCATGGTGACCCGCGTGCCAGATCCCGTCGGGGTCAGGGTCACAACCACCTCGGCATGGATTTCGCTGCTGCCCGGATCAGACAAGGTATAGTCCAGCCGTTTTGGCGGATCATACAAGGTAAAGACATGCAGGTTCGGGTAAACCTCGCCTGCGGGGCCGATCATGTCAAACAGCCAACGCCCGCCCTGCCGCAGGTCGATGTCCTTGGTGATGCAATGATGCCCCTCGGGGCCGAACCACTGCGGCAAAAGCGCAGGGTCGGTCCAGCAGCGCCAGACCTTTTCCGGCGTGGCCGCCATCACCCGCGTCAGCAACAGCGAACGCCCGGTCACAGCGTCACCGCCAGGTCATCCAACTGCGCCGCCGCCGTGCCCCAGCCATCGTGAAAGCCCATCTCCTCATGGCTTTTCTTCTGATCGGGCGTGCGGTGTTGCGCCACCGCACGATAAAGCGTGCCCGCGCCCTCCGGCTCCAGCAAGATAAAGGCGGTAAAGCCAAAGCCTTCGGCGTTTGGACGAAAGCCGCCTTGCATCAGATCGCTCCAGACAAAGCGGCGCTCGGCCACCACGTCCAGAATGCAGCCATGACCCACCATCGTGCCATGATCCGGCACATCCATGGTGGTTTTGAAACTGCCACCGGGGCGCAGATCAATCTCGACATCCCGCGTCACGACCGGGCGGGGCGCAAACCATTGCTCCAACAGCGCAGGCTCCGTCCAGCAGCGCCAGATCTTGGCGGGCGGGGCCTTGAGGTGCCGCACGAGTTCCAGATCAGTTTCAGGGTTCAGGATCATTCTCATCCTCCAGCGTTTCAAGAAAGGCCTCCAGCCGATCCGTGCGCGCCTCCCACTCAAGGCGGCGCTCATCCAGCCAGCTTTTGGCAAGGGTCAGCGTTGCGGGCACAGGGTGGCACATCCGTGTGCGGCCCTGCTTTGTGGTGGTGATCAACCGCGCCTCTTCCAGTACGGCCAGATGGCGCAGAATGGTGGGCAGGCGCAGACCCGTCGGGCGGGCCAGATCGCTGACCGCAACCGCCCCCCCACCCAACCGCGCCAGCATGTCGCGGCGGGTCGGATCAGACAGCGCCTGAAAGATCAGCGAGAGGGTGGGATCATACTTAGCCATAAGGGTAACTATCACCCTTAGCCCCCGCCCGTGCAAGCAAAACTTAGCAATCGCGCTACGTTTTCCCCGACACAAAATCTTGCAAATAACTGGTCAAAATTTATGACCACGTTTGTTGCCTATCGGAAACTTTTTCCCTATTCGTGTCCCATCGCATACAATACCGCCCACACCTGCCAAATGGCACCCAAAGCAAGGGCGCAAAAAAAATGAGGGAACCGATGACCGACCGGATTACGATGAACGGGCTGAAGCTGGACCCAAGCCTGATGGATTTCGTGGCGACCAAGGCCCTGCCCGGCACTGGCATTTCCCCCGAGGCCTTCTGGGAAGGTTTCGCCGCCGCCGTGCACGACCTGATGCCGCGCAACCGCGCCCTTTTGGACAAGCGCGCCGCGATTCAGGCCCAGATCGACGCTTGGCATGTCGCACACAAGGGCCAGCCCCTTGATGATGCCGCCTATACCGCCTTTCTGACCGAGATTGGCTATCTGCTGCCCGAAGGGCCGGATTTCGCCATTGAAACCGCCAATACCGACCCCGAGATTGCCCATGTGCCCGGCCCGCAGCTTGTGGTGCCGGTGATGAACGCCCGCTACGCGCTCAACGCCGCAAACGCCCGCTGGGGCAGCCTGTATGATGCGCTTTATGGCACCGATGCCCTTGGCGATGCGCCAAAGGGCAAGGCCTATGATCCCGCCCGTGGCAATCGCGTCATCGCTTGGGCCAAGGCCTTCCTTGACGATATCGCGCCCTTGGCCACTGGCAGCCATGCCGATGTGACAAGCTATGCCGTGGTCGACGGGGCGCTTTCGCCTGCGTTGCGCAACCCCGCGCAATTCGCAGGCTATCGCGGCACGGCCGAGGCCCCGAATGCGGTCTTGCTGAAAAACAACGGTCTGCACCTTGTCATCAGGATCGACCGCGGCCACCGAATCGGGGCCCAGGATGGCGCAGGCGTGGCGGATATCCGTATGGAATCGGCCCTGTCGGCAATCATGGATTGCGAAGACAGCGTCGCCGCCGTGGATGCCGATGACAAGGTTCTGGCCTATGCCAACTGGCTGGGCCTGATGAAGGGCGATCTGTCGGAAAGCGTCGAGAAAGACGGCCGCGTGATCGAACGCCGCCTGTCCCCCGATTTCGAATTCACCGCCCCCGATGGCAGTGCCCTGACGCTCAAGGGCCGCGCCCTGATGCTGGTGCGCAATGTCGGCCACCTGATGACCAACCCCGCCATTCTGGATGATGAAGGGCGCGAGGTGGGCGAAGGCCTGCTGGATGCCTTCCTCACCACGCTTTGCGCCATGCACGATCTGCAAAAGACCGAAGGCGAGCGCAACTCGCTGCACAATTCGGTCTATGTGGTCAAACCAAAGATGCATGGCCCCGAAGAAGTGGCCTTTGCCTGCGAAATCTTTGACCGCGTCGAACAGGTGCTGGGCCTGCCCGCCAATACCGTCAAACTGGGCATCATGGATGAGGAACGCCGCACCTCAGCCAACCTCAAGGAATGTATCCGGGCGGCCAAATCGCGTGTGGCCTTCATCAACACCGGGTTCCTTGACCGCACGGGCGATGAAATCCACACCAGCATGGAAGCCGGCCCCATGGTCCGCAAGGGCGACATGAAGGCGTCAAGCTGGATCAAGGCCTATGAGGATCGCAACGTCGACATCGGCCTTGCCTGTGGCCTGCAGGGCCGCGCCCAGATCGGCAAAGGCATGTGGGCCGCGCCAGATCGCATGGCCGAGATGCTGGAGGTCAAGATCGGCCACCCGATGTCTGGCGCCAATTGCGCATGGGTGCCCTCGCCCACCGCCGCCACGCTGCATGCCACGCATTACCACCGCGTTGACGTGCTTGCCCGCCAGCAAGAACTGGCCGCAGGCGGCCCCCGCGCCTCGCTCGCCGCCCTGCTGACCATTCCGGTCGCCAAAGGCGTGAACTGGTCCGATACCGAAATCGCGCAAGAAATCGAGAACAACGCCCAAGGCATCCTTGGTTACGTCGTGCGCTGGGTCGATCAGGGCATCGGTTGCTCCAAAGTGCCCGACATTCACGATGTCGCCCTGATGGAAGACCGCGCCACCTGCCGGATTTCCTCGCAGGCGCTCGCCAACTGGCTGCATCATGGCGTCGTCAGCCACGATCAGGTCATGACGGCGATGAAAAAGATGGCCGCCGTGGTGGATCGCCAGAACTTTGGCGATGCGGCCTATGTGCCAATGGCCCCGTCGTTCAACGGCATCGCCTTCCGCGCGGCCTGTGATCTGGTGTTCAAGGGCCGCGAGCAACCCTCGGGCTATACTGAACCGGTTCTGCACGCTCGGCGCTTGGAAAAGAAAGCGGTGTCCAAATGAGCCTGACACTGCGCAAGGCGCGCACCATCATCAAGCAGGCCCTCGCAAAGGGGCGCGAGGCCGGGATGAAACCGCTCTCGGTGATCGTGGTCGATACAGGCGGCCACCCCATCGCCTTTGAACGCGAAGATGGTGCAAGTCCGGGCCGTTATGGCATTGCCCATGGCAAGGCCAATGGCTGCATCATGCTGGGAATTGCAGGCAGCGCCATTCAGGCGCGTGCCGATTCCCAAGCCTATTTCGTCGAGGCGATGAACGGCCTGTATGGCGGGGCCTTTGTGCCCGTCAAAGGCGGGGTTCTGGTACGGGACCGCAAGGGCGTGATCCTTGGGGCGGTCGGTGTCACCGGCGACACCTCGGACAATGACGCCATCGCCGCCACCGCCGGGATCGAGGCGGCTGGCCTCGTGCCCGAGGCATAGGAACAGGCATGACACCTCAAAGCGTTCCCGAAGCCACCTTTCACACCCGTGTGCGCAACGAGGCCCTTGGCGGCCCCAACCCCTATGAATGGAAGGATGTCACTGCGACCGAGTTGTTCAAGGGGCGGCGCGTGGTCCTTTTTGCGCTGCCGGGGGCCTTTACCCCGGCCTGCTCGGACAGCCACCTTCCGGGGTATGAGGCGGCGATGGATCAGTTCCGCGCCCTTGGCGTGGATGAGGTGATCTGTCTGGCCGTCAACGATGCCTTCGTGATGTTCCAATGGGCGCAGTCCAAGGCGATCACGCAGGTGCGGATGTTGCCCGATGGCAATGGCGAGTTCACCCGCAAGATGGGCATGCTCGTCGACCGCTCCGCCCAAGGGATGGGCATGCGCAGCTGGCGCTATTCGATGTTGGTTGAGGATGGGCAGATCACGGCCCTGTTTTCCGAACCCGGCATCCGCGACAACCCGCCCGGCGTGCCGGTGCAGGTCTCGGATGCGGGCACCATGCTGGCCCATTTGGATGGGCTCCAGACCGGGGCCTAAGGGCCCGCCGACATGCTACTCCGTACACCCCACATGTCAGCACAGGGGGTGTACGGGGGGTGTACGCAAGGTGCCTTAGCCTATGTCGAGGGCGATGGCATGCACACGGGTGTTGATATCGCCCAAGGCCCCTTGGACCGCGCGGTGCCGTGCAACCCGCCCCATCTCAGCAAGGGCCTTTGCGCGGATCACAATGCGAAAATGGCTTTCCCCCGTGCCATCATCGCCCGAATGCCCTGCATGTTTGTGGCTTTCGTTCACGATTTCCAACTGTTGCGGGGCAAAGGCTGCGATCAACCTTGTTTCTATTTCGTCCTTCACAGGCATTTTTCCGATATCCCCCTTCAATCTGCTGGCCAATCCCCTAAACTGTAGCGCCCGAGTCGGAAAGCTCTGACAGGAAGCCACGGAAAGGCGCGCCATGGTCACTAAGCCCCCTTTTGAGTTCGATCTCCGCGTTTCAGCGGATAAGAAACGCAAGAAAACCACCCGTCGCGGGATGTCAGGTGCGTTCGACACCTCTAACAAACCTTGCGATTATCCCGATTGCAAGGAACCCGGCGCTTATCGCGCGCCCAAAAGCCCTGATCTACTGGATGAGTTCTTTTGGTTCTGTAAAGACCACGTGCGCGAATATAACCTGAAATGGAATTTCTTTCAGGGCACCACGGATGACGAGTTCCAGAAGTTTCTGGAAAAGGATCGCGTCTGGGGACGCGAGACGAAACCCTTTAGCCAAAAGGATGATGGCCGGGCTTGGGCGCGGCTGGGCGTGGATGATCCGATGTCGCTGTTGGGCGAAAACGCCACCCGCAACCCCGGCAAAGCGGTCGGCAATTCCACCCGCAAACTGCCCCCGACCGAGCGCAAGGCTATTGAGATTCTGGATGCCCGCGACACTTGGACAAAGGCCGATATTCGCAAGCAATACAAAAGCTTGGTCAAGGATTTGCACCCCGACATGAATGGGGGCGACCGCTCGGATGAAGAGCGTTTGCAAGAGGTGGTCTGGGCTTGGGATCAGATCAAGGACAGCCGCTTTTTCCGCGACTGACCCCAATCCGCGGCCCTAGGCCGCCTTGAAGACCAGTGCTGCCCCGTTCATGCAATAGCGCTTTCCGGTGGGCTTTGGGCCGTCATTGAACACATGGCCGAAATGCCCGCCGCAGCGGCGGCAATGCACCTCGGTGCGGGTGCCAAACAGGCCCCGGTCCGGTTTTGTTTCAACAGCATTGGTCAAAGGCTGCCAAAATGACGGCCAGCCAGTGCCACTGTCGTATTTATGTTCAGACGAAAATGCCGCCAAATCGCATCCGGCACAGTGAAAAATGCCGGCCCGCTTTTCTTGGTCAAGCGGGCTGCTGCCCGCCCTCTCGGTATCCTCTTGCCGCAAGACCGCATATTGTTGTTTTGTCAGCTTTTTACGCCACTCTGCATCGGTCAGCGTATATTCGAACGTCTCCGCACGGGCCGAACCTGCAAAAATCGCGGCAACGCCCGTCAGCATCAGGGACCGTCTGTTCATAGCATCCTCCATCTTGAAATGACCTTATGCTGGCAATACGCGGCCATGTTGCTGAAAGTTTCATCTTCACGGAAAAGCGATCTTGCGCATCAAGGCAAAGGAATACAGCCCTTCCCCTTGAACCCCCCCGCGATATGTTCCACAACCATGGCGATGGATACGCCCCGTGGGGCAAAAGATGGGCAATAGGCGATGCTGGATCATGTAATGAAACCGACCGAAGAAATCTCTGTACGGGAGGTGTTCGGCATCGACACCGACATGAAGGTCAAAGGCTTTGCCGAGCGGACCGACCGCGTGCCCGAGATCGACTCGACCTACAAGTTCGATCCCGATACGTCTTTGGCCATTCTTGCAGGCTTTGCCTATAACCGCCGCGTGATGATCCAAGGCTATCACGGCACGGGCAAATCGACCCATATCGAACAGATTGGTGCGCGGTTGAACTGGCCGACCGTCCGGGTAAACCTTGACAGCCACATCAGCCGGATCGACCTGATCGGCAAGGATGCGATCAAACTGCGGGATGGCAAGCAGGTCACCGAATTCCACGAGGGCATCCTGCCTTGGGCGCTGCGCAACCCTGTCGCCATCGTGTTCGACGAATATGATGCAGGCCGGGCTGATGTGATGTTCGTGATCCAGCGCGTGCTGGAGCATGACGGCAAGCTGACCTTGCTGGACCAGAACGAAATCATCACGCCCCACCCCTCCTTCCGCCTGTTTGCTACCGCGAACACGGTGGGCCTTGGGGATACCACGGGCCTTTACCATGGCACCCAGCAGATCAACCAGGCGCAGATGGACCGTTGGTCGCTGGTCGCGACGCTGAATTACCTTAGCCATGATGCCGAGGCTGCGATCATTCTGGCCAAGAACCCCCATTACAACACCGAAAAAGGCCGCAAGCAGATTTCGCAGATGGTCACCGTGGCTGACCTCACGCGGACAGCCTTTATGAACGGCGATCTTTCAACCGTGATGAGCCCAAGGACCGTGCTGAACTGGGCGCAGAACGCCGAGATTTTCCACAACCTTGGCTATGCGTTCAGGCTAAGCTTCTTGAACAAATGCGATGAGCTGGAGCGTCAGACCGTCGCCGAGTTCTACCAGCGCTGCTTTGCCGAGGAACTGCCTGAATCGGCTGCCTCCATGTCGATGCGGTAATCAGATTGCCAATCGAAGGAAAAGCCGCCCTTGGGGCGGCTTTTTTGTTTCCGGGACGCCACACTATTCGTCTGCGGCAAGTTTTCTCCAAACGGATTAATTGATCCGCAGTATTTTCGCGCCCATGCTGCAAAAATGGGCGTTCTGAAAACTTTCCTTGCTGTGATGATCCTGGCTCTGCCTGTTGAGGCGGGGGAAGGTGCTGCGCTGCCGCAGCCCAATGACCAACAGCTTCGCCACTTTGCCACCTGTGCCGGGCGACTTTCAGCGTTGATGGAACATCAATGGCTGGTGGATGGCCCCGCATCGGAGAAGACGGCGCAAGAGGTGCACGCACTGTCTGCCTTGATACAGGCCATCATGGTCGAGGGGGAAAACAACCGCGCCCTTGCATGGCGGATTGAAGCAAAGGTGGCCCAACGGGCGCTTTTGATGCAAGTCGACTTTGGCACCGATAAAAAACGCGGCGATCTGGCCCGAAACCGCTCGGATACGTTGATCGGCCCATGCCGGGCGATGCTGCTGAGTTAGCAAGGGGCGGTTGCCCGCCCCTGCCCCGCAAAGCTAGCCACGGGCGGCCATGGTTGCCTTTGCCCACCACGCCATATCGTCCAGCATGGCCTTGGCACTTGGCGCAATCGCCCCTTCGATATCGGCCAGATTGCCCGAGCCGCCAACACCCGGATGCACCTTCCAGAAATCGCCGCCGCCGATGTGAACCGCATTGCGCACCGGCACCATCTGCAGTTCAACCGCGATCATGCGCAAATGCTCCAAGGCGCGCGCCCCCCCCATGGAGCCATAGGCAATCGCCCCCATCGGTTTTTTCGCCCATTCGACATAGGCTTGATCAAGGGCGTTCTTCAAAGCACCCGTGACCGAGTGGTTATATTCGGCCACCACAAAGATATAGCCATCGAACCCGGCCAGTTTCTTCTGCCATGCCTGCGCCACCGGGTCTTGTGTCGGGACATAGGCGTTCGATGCCATTTCATCAAAAAGCGGCATTGGATAATCGCGCAGATCGAGAACCTCGATTTCCATATCCCCGCGGGCCTCGGCCTGCGCCTTGATCCAGTTGGTGGGCAAGTCAGCGAAACGCACCTTGCGGGTGGAGCCGACGATGATTGCAATTTTTGGATTGGACATTGTGAATTTTCCTTTGGAATGGTTGCCATCATTACACTGACCATCATCGCACATACGAAGGCACGGGCAATTCGGTGGCACCGCGCCCAAACTGTGCAGCCATGCACGAAGTCGGGATTTTTGCCCCTGTCAGATGTGCAAAGCACCCTTGCCGCCGCCCGTGTGCAATGCCATGTTCGGCGCATGAACAAGCCCACAGACAACCCCGCCGATCCGTTCAAAAAGGCCCTCGCCGAGGCCACCAAAACCATGGCCGATGATCCAGAGATGACGGTGTCATTCTCTGTCGATCCGCCGGGCATGAATCGTGACGGCGTACGTTTGCCGCAAGTCAGCCGCCGCATGACTCGCGATGAGGTCTTGCTCGCCCGTGGGACGGCCGATGCCTTTGCCTTGAGGCGTAAGTTTCACGATGAGGGCCTGTCGGCACGCTATGCGCCCAGTGGGCAGTTGGCACGTGACATCTATGACGCGATGGAAACCGCGCGGTGTGAGGCCGTAGGGGCCCGCGCCATGCCCGGCACCGCAGGCAACATAGATGCCAAGATCGGGCATGAGGCCGATCGCAAGGGCTATGGCCAGATCACCAATTCCCAAGATGCCCCCCTGCCAGTCGCGGCGGGATATCTGGTCCGCCATCTGGCAACTGGGCGGGATCTGCCGCAATCGGCACAGAATGTGATGAACCTTTGGCGGGGCTTTATCGAGGAACAGGCCAGCGGCACGCTGGAAAATCTGGATGACGTCTTGGCCGATCAGGCCGCCTTTGCCCGCCTTGCCCGCAAGGTGATCTCGGACCTTGGGTATGGCGACCAGTTGGGCGATGACCCCGATGCGCCCGACGACCAAGACAATGGCGATGAGGCGCAAGAGGATCAGGAAAATCCTGATTCCACCGGCGACGATCAGCAAGATGAAGAAGACGCCGAGGCCTCGCCCGAGCGGGCGCAAGAAGAACAGCAAGACCAATCCCAAGCGCAGGTCACGATGGATGACAGCGCCGATATGGAACAGGGCGACGAAACAGAGTTGCCCGAAGGCGAGGCCCCGCTGGAGCCACCGCCCGCTGCCCCGCATTCCGACGCCGACCATAACTATGAGGTCTATTCGACGGATTTCGATGAAGAGATTCGCGCAGAAGAACTGGCCGAAGCCGCCGAGTTGGAACGCCTGCGCGCCTATCTAGACCAGCAGTTGGAACCCTTGAAGGGCGCGGTCAGCAGGCTGGCGAACAAATTGCAGCGCCGCTTGCAGGCGCAACAAAACCGCTCATGGCTGTTCGATCTGGAAGAAGGCACCCTTGACGCGGGCCGCCTTGCGCGTGTGGTGGCCAACCCGACGACGCCGCTGTCTTTCAAGCAAGAAAAAGACACCGAGTTTCGTGACACGGTGGTGACCTTGCTGTTGGACAATTCCGGCTCGATGCGCGGGCGGCCGATTTCGATTGCGGCGATCTGTGCGGATGTTCTGGCCCGCACGCTGGAGCGCTGTTCGGTCAAGGTCGAGATCCTTGGCTTTACCACCCGCGCATGGAAGGGTGGCCAAAGCCGTGAACGCTGGCTGGCCCAAGGTCGCCCGCAACAGCCCGGCCGTTTGAACGATCTGCGCCACATCATCTATAAAAGTGCAGATGCCCCATGGCGGCGCGCACGGCCCAATCTTGGGCTGATGATGAAAGAGGGCCTGCTGAAGGAAAACATCGACGGTGAGGCGCTGGAATGGGCACATCGCCGCGCCATGGCCCGCCCCGAGGCGCGCAAGATCCTGATGGTGATTTCCGACGGCGCGCCAGTGGACGATTCCACCCTTTCGGTCAACCCTGCCAATTTCCTGGAAAAGCACCTGCGGGATGTGATTTCCATGGTGCAGCGCCGCAAGGCGGTGGAGTTGATCGCCATCGGGATCGGGCATGATGTGACCCGCTATTATGAGCGCGCCGTGACGATCACGGATGTCGAGCAATTGGCAGGCGCCATGACCGAGCAACTGGCCGGTCTGTTTGACAGCGACCCACGCAAGCGGGGCCGCGGCGCGGGAATGCGGAAGGCAGGTTAGGGGGGCTGTCTGCCCCCCTCGGCGCGGTGCGCCTCACCCCCCGAGGATATTTTTGAACAGATGAAGGAGTGTGATGTTTCAAACCTTTGACAGCCACGCCACGCCTGACGCTGGCCCTGCCCGGCTGGCGTCGCTGCGGGCGGTTTTGCAAAAAGAAGGACTGGCCGGATTTATCGTTCCGCGCTCCGATGTGCATCAGGGTGAATATGTGGCCGCGCGCGATGAGCGTTTGCTATGGCTGACAGGCTTTACCGGATCGGCCGGCTTTTGCATCGTTCTGCCAAAGATTGCCGGTGTATTTATCGACGGGCGCTACCGTGTCCAGGTGAAGGCTCAGGTCGCCCTGACAGATTTCACGCCCGTGCCATGGCCTGAGGTCAAGCCGGGGGAGTGGATCAAGGAGCATCTGGCGGCCGGGCAAGTTGCCTTTGACCCATGGCTGCATACGGCCGATGAGATTGCCAAGATAGAGGCGGCACTGGAGGGATCGGGTCTTCTTTTGCGACCCAGCCGGAACTTGGTTGATGCGATTTGGCACGATCAACCTGGCCCCCCCTTGGGCCGCGCCTTTGCCCATCCCGAAGTGCTGTCTGGGGAAGCAAGTCATGACAAGCGCGCGCGACTTGCCGAAGGGTTGCGCAAGGCCGGCCAAAGGGCTGCGGTTCTGACCTTGCCCGACTCGATCTGTTGGTTGTTGAACATCCGAGGCGCAGATGTGCCCAAGAACCCGATCGTCCACGCCTTTGCGGTGTTGCACGATGATGCACGGGTGACCTTGTTTGCGGACGGTGAAAAGTTTGATCAGGCGCTGCGGGACCATCTGGGCGCGCATGTCTCTTTGCGCCCCACGTCGGCCTTTGTGCCTGCGCTGCACACTTTGCAGGGGCCCGTGCGGGTGGACCGGGGGACGGCCCCCCTTGCCGTCAGTCAGGAACTGACCGAGGCCGGTGTGGAGGTCGTCTGGGGGGATGATCCCTGCCGTCTGCCAAAAGCCTGCAAGAACGCGGCTGAATTGGAGGGCATGCGCAGCGCCCATCTGCGGGATGGAGCGGCGATGGTAGAGTTCCTGTGCTGGCTGGATGCGCAACCGGCAGGTACGCTGAGTGAGATTGACGTGGTCACTGCATTGGAAGGATTTCGGCGCGCCTCCAACGCCTTGCATGACATCAGTTTTGATACGATTTGCGGGGCAGGCCCCAATGGGGCGATCATGCATTACCGCGTGACGCATGACACCAACCGCAAGATCGGAACCGATGAGTTGCTGCTGGTCGACAGTGGCGGCCAGTATCTGGATGGAACCACGGACATCACCCGAACCATTGCGATCGGCAATCCGGGAGATGAGGCGCGCAAATGCTATACGCGGGTGTTGCAAGGCATGATCGCCATCAGCCGCGTTCGGTTTCCAAAGGGCCTGTCTGGGCGCGATCTGGACCCCTTGGCCCGCTATAATCTTTGGGTCGAGGGGCAGGATTTCGATCACGGCACCGGCCATGGTGTGGGGGCGTTTTTGTCGGTCCATGAAGGGCCGCAGCGGATTTCGCGCCAATCAGAGGTTCCGCTGGAGGCCGGGATGATCTTGTCGAACGAACCGGGCTATTACCGCGAAGGGGCCTTTGGCATCCGGCTGGAAAATCTGATCGTCGTGCAAGAGGCGGCCGTCCTTGGGGACAACCGCGCGCAGTTTGATTTTGAGACGCTGACCTTTGTTCCGCTGGATCGCAGGCTGATCGTGGTGGGCGATCTTTCGGCGGCAGAACGGGGCTGGCTTGATGCCTACCACGCGCAGGTTCTGGCGAAGATTGGCCCGAAAGTATCGGCTGCGGCGCTGGCCTGGCTGACGCCTGCCTGTGCGCCGCTGTGAGCGGTCAGTGGGCAAATGTATGTGGGATCGCATCATGTGCCTGACGGCACCCTATGGCCCGTCTGGCACCATACGCGAAACCCTCTCAGGCAGATGCCGCAGCGACGGACCTGATCCTTTCGACCATGGCGCGGACACCGTTTGACCGCTGCGCCGAGAGGTGGTCATTCAGACCCAACCGCCCGAGTTCGGCTGCCGCGTCCACCCCTTCCACCTCGGCCAAGGGCAGGCCCGCGTAAAGCGCGTGCAGAATGGCGATCAGGCCCCGCACGATCATGGCGTCGGAATCGCCCGCAAAGTCAAAACGCCCTGCTGACATCATTGGATGCAGCCAGACCTGACTTGCGCAACCATTGACCTTTAGCGCGGGCACCTTCAGGCCATCGTCCAACGGGTCCATCGCCTTTCCCATATCGATGACATGGCGATAGCGGTCTTCCCAATCGTCCAGGAATGCGAAGGTCTCGACAATCTCTTCAAAGGCAGGCGTTGCCATCAGTTTCTCCTTTTGGTGTGACTGAGGTAAGGCCGGGACGCGGCAAGGTCCAGCCCTGACCCACAAATGTCTGCCCTGAGCACAGCCGCCCTTTTCAAAAGCCCCCAGTTCGGCTACCCAAAGACAAAGCGAAATTGGATTGATCCATGACACGTTCCCTGACGGCTGCCCTAATCGCCCTTTTAGTGCTTACCTCTTGTGGCAAGGTGCGCGACTCGCGCCTTAACCCATTCAATTGGTTTGGCCGATCCGAGCAGACCGAAACACTGCAGACAGTGCAAAAGCCCGCTGATCCACGGCCCCTTGTCGCGGATGTGGTGTCGATGAATGTAGAGCCGTATTCCGGCGGGGCCATTGTGCGCGCCACAGGCATTTCGCCGACCCAAGGGTATTGGGATGCTGAACTTGTGGAACTGGAAAACGATGAGCCGGGCCATCTGATCTTGGAGTTCCGCCTGTTTCCGCCCGTGGCAGAACAGGGCGTCAACACGCCACGCTCCCGCGAAGTGACGGTTGCAATGACCCTTTCGCCGGCGCGGCTTGAAAATATCAGCCGCATCACGGTTCAAGGGGCCAGCAACGCCCGCACCACCCGCCGTTAAAGGTTGATGATCCGGACTTCGCTGCCCTTGGCAGAGAGGGCGATTTCCCCGGCACACAGGCGCAAGGCGTCATCCCCGAAGGCCTCTTTGCGCCAGCCTTGCAGCGTATCGACATCGCGCATCCCGGCCGCTATCGCATCAAGGTCTGACGAGGATGCGATCAACCGTGGCGCCACGCCCAGACTTTCGGACTTGGCCTTGAGCAAAACACGCAACAAATCCGCGAGGGCCGTGTTGACTTGAAGTTGCTCACGCACGGTATCGGGTTTTGGCATGTTCTCGGTCTTCATCTCAAGGCCAGCCTTTACCGCAGCCAATATTCCGTCAGCAATCTCGGCCTTGCGACCCTCGCGCATCAACAGGCGGGACCGTCCCAGTTCTTCGGCGGTGGTTGGACGGGTCGAGGCCAGTTCCAGCAGCGCATCATCCTTCATCACGCGGGACCGGGGCACATTGTTGCGCTGCGAATACTCTTCGCGAAAGCGCGCCAATTCCTTGACCACAGCCAAAAAACGGCCCGATGTGGTGCGCGTCTTGATGCGCATCCAAGCCTCGTCCGGATGGGTCGTATAGGTTTCCGGTTCGGTCAGGATCCCCAGCTCCTCTGACACCCAACGCGCACGGCCATTCTTGGCCAGTTGGGCCGCCAGCCATTCGTAGATCACGCGAAGATGGGTGACATCGGCCAAGGCATATTCTTGCTGGGCCGTGCTGAGCGGGCGGCGCGACCAATCGGTAAAGCGGCTGGTCTTGTCAAGATTCTCTTTGGCAATCTTGCGCACAAGCGTTTCGTAGCCGACCTGTTCGCCAAAGCCGCAAACCATGGCTGCGATCTGGGTGTCAAACAGCGGTTCAGGAAAGACATTGCCCTCGACAAAAAAGATCTCAAGGTCCTGCCGGGCTGCATGAAACACCTTGACCGTTGCCTTGTGCCGAAACAGGTCATACAGCGGCTCGAGGCTCATGTCGTGGCCCTCGATCGGGTCCACCAGAACCGCCTCACCCGTTTTGCCCGGAAGGGCCATCTGGATCAGGCAAAGCTTTGACCAATAGGTCCGTTCCCGCAAGAACTCTGTATCGATGGTCACGTAAGGAGCGGCTTTTGCGGCCTCGCAATAGGCGGCAAGGTCTTCGGTCGTGGTGATCGTGCGCATGGATCGCGTCTTTCATGGGGCCACGGGGTCATCCCGCAACAGGTATGCATCCGCTATAGGCGTCACATTTGCCCTTGAAAAGCCCCGCAGCACAGGGAATTTCCGAATCCGCAATGCAGGAATACGATTTCTTTCGTCTGGCATCCCTTTTTCGTTCCCATCATGCGCAAGGGGCCGCCATTTGCCCAACCGGCGGACGACGCAAGGGAAACTCAATGCGGGCCTTCGTTCGTTCAAATGCCAAAGATGGCATTGGCCTCGCAACTTGTTGCGTCAAAGGGATGTCGCAGCCCATAGGACTAAGCCACGGCGACCATCCGCCTGCAATCGGCGGTTCCGGCGTTGAGATCATCCACTGTAAGATACAATCGACAGGCTTGGCCAAGGAAAACCTGATCTTGGCCTTTGATGTAACCTATCGATCTAAATCATGCGCCCTGCAAAAATGTTCGCAAGACGGCCGGGTAAAGTCTGTGCTCTTGGACCAACACACGTGCGGCAAGGCTCTCGGCCGAGTCTTGCGCCAAAACAGGCACGCGCGCCTGACCAAGGATCGGGCCTGCGTCAAGGTCCGCCGTGACCTGATGCACCGTGCAGCCCGCTTCGTCATCGCCTGCGTCAATGGCCCGTTGATGGGTGTGCAAGCCGGGATACTTTGGCAAGAGCGACGGGTGAATGTTCAGCATCCGCCCGTCAAACTGCCGCACGAAATCCGGGGTCAACACCCGCATGAAGCCTGCAAGGCACACAACATCGGGCTGGGCTGCCAGAATGGGTTTCAGCAGTTCCGCCTCAAACGCCGCGCGATCCTTGCCAAAAGCGCGGTGGTCGACCGAGGCCACGGGAATCCCCATCGCGCTTGCCTTGGCCAATCCCCCCGCCAAAGGATCGTTTGACGCCACCAAAACCGGGATCGCAAAGCCTTCGGCCTGCATGGCATTGACCAGACAGACCATATTCGAACCGCCCCCGGAAATCAGGATGGCGACACGTTTCACAGCAACTGGCCAGAGTAGATCACGCCCTCACCCTGAACGACGCGCCCCATGACAACGACCTGTTCGCCATGGGCGCGCAGCACGTCGGCAAGAGCCTCGGCCTGATCCGCATCCACCACCAGCATCATGCCGATACCGCAGTTGAAGGTCTTCAAAAGCTCGCCCTCTGCCATATTCGCCGTTTTGGCAAGCCAGCGGAACACGGGCGGCAAGGTCCATGCCGAAAGGTCAATCGCACAAGCCAAGCCTTCGGGGATCACGCGTGGTGGGTTTTCGGTCAACCCGCCGCCAGTGATATGCGCCAGCCCATGCACGCCCCCTGCCCTGACGGCCGCCAGGGCCTGCTTGACATAAAGCCGGGTCGGGGCAAGCAAAGCTTCACCCAAGGTGCCATCAGAAAACGGCGAAGGCGCGTCCCAGCCTAGGCCAGACAACTCAACCACCTTGCGCACGAAGCTGTAGCCATTGGAATGCACACCATTTGAGGCAAGACCCAACAGCACATCCCCCTCGGCCACGCCTGAGGGCAGGTCAGCCCCGCGCTCCATCGCGCCTACGGCAAATCCGGCAAGGTCAAAATCTCCATTGTGATACATGCCCGGCATCTCGGCCGTCTCACCGCCGATCAACGCACAGCCAGAGGCCTCGCAGCCCGCAGCAATGCCCGTGATGATCCGCGTGGCCTGCTCCAATTCCAGCTTTCCGGTGGCAAAGTAATCCAGAAAAAACAGCGGCTCCGCCCCTTGGCACACCAGATCGTTCACGCACATCGCCACGAGGTCGACACCAATGGTGTCAACATTTCCCGTATCGATCGCGATGCGAAGCTTGGTTCCCACACCGTCGGTTGCCGCAACAAGGATCGGATCGCTGTAGCCCGCCCCTTTGAGGTCAAACAACGCGCCAAAGCCGCCCAAGCCACCCATCGTGCCGCTGCGCATCGTCCGCTTGGCTGCGGGCTTGATCCGTTCGACCAGTGCGTTGCCCGCATCAATATCCACGCCCGCATCGGCATAGGTCAGCCCGTTATGGCCCTTGGTCATTGCCCCGTCTCCGTTCAGGTATCCGCTGTTGGCGCCCCCATACGCCTTTCGCCCTGCCCACGCAACAAACGAAGGTGCAGATCGAGTTTTCCGACCGCAAGACGGGCGCTGCGGACCCACAACGGCAATGGTCGGGCAATCTTGACCATCTTGCACGATCTGCTAGGCAAGGCGTCGGTAAGGGGCTGTAGCTCAATGGTTAGAGCCGGGCGCTCATAACGCCTTGGTTGGGGGTTCGAGTCCCTCCGGCCCTACCAACTCGTCCGCATTTTTTGATGAAATACCATAAGCGTGCTCGTTTTGGCCGTTTTGACTGCTCACCCCAGTCAACAGGGTTCGTTGATGTGGCGAAAGAATCCTGTGGATATCCGCGCATGAGTTTGATTCATAACGGATTTCAGAGACGTTGAATCAGACAAAATCTGCGCGACACAGCCATTTCGTCCGAGCACGCCGCGTTTCACATCTTGCGCGGTTTTACAGCACTAAGGCCGCCACAACCTCTTCCCGCAGGAACTGGCGGCCAAAATCCAGCCCGTTCGGCGAGAACACCGCCACCCCTGCCCGCTTCAAGTCCGCCCGAAGCTCCGGAATCGCCCGCCCCGTTTCGGCCGAAAGCGTGCGCATGGTCACGAAGCGCCGATGAAAAGCCGCAATGTCGGCCGCCGTCACAAAGATATTTGCCACCCCGGTCTTGGGATTTCTCAAGGTGGTCGCCGGGGTATGACCTGCATCGATCAAGGCGCGGAAGCGACCCTTGTCTTTGATCCCGACAGACATGCCGAAGATGCTCGCGGTGATCAGGGCTTCCGCATCCGGAACATCTGAGGGACGAGCAAGCCGATCCACTTCGGCCGAAAGCAGCCGCATGTCCGAAAACCCATCACCAACCGCACTGATCGTAAGCTTCCCGCTCCGCACCGCGTCGATCATGGCCGAGAACGGCTGGCGGCACCGACGGCTTGCCGTCAAGAAAGGCTCCCACCCAGGATCAGAGGGCGAAATCTGCCGGGCCTTCGCCATCAGACCGGCCAACAGATCCTTCGCCTGGGACAAGCTCCAGCGCAGATGGACCGCCTCGTTCTGCACGCGCGGCGTCAAAAGTCCCTCGGCCACCAACCTTGCCAATTCAGTCCGACTGATCCCGATCTGGCTCTTCAGGGTATGAAAGCTGACCAAGGTGGGGATCTCGGCCAACAAAGCGGCGTGTTCCTTGGCGCTGAAGACCCGACGGTTGGAATACCGGGGATCGCCGGCGATCAAAGCGCCGGCCTCGATCAGGAACGGCTCCAACAACTCCTCGGACACGCCGAAGTCACGTGCAGCGCTGTAAAGGGAATGCAGGCGGCGTTCGGTCTACACTTCGCCCAAAACGGTCTCGCCCGCACCGACTGGCCAGACCGACAGGATGCACTCGCGCAAAAGATGACGGAACAGATCGAAAGCAGGATCGTTGGCAAAATCGGTCCGAAGCTTTGAGTGCAGATGCCCGAAGACGGCTTTCGGCTCCTCGCGCTTGCCACCCGCTGCCTCAACCAAAGCCATGAATGCCGCTGAAATCGCCACTTCGCCTTGTCGGGCGACGGCAAACCCTGCCTGCTGCGCTGCCCGCAACCTGTGAATGTCGTCCTGCTCCGGATCAGCCTGAAGGCGCAGGAGTTCCATCCCGCGCAACCGGCAAATGGCTGTAGCAGGATAAAGCCCGTGACTGGCCAACCATGTGGAGTCTTCTCTGTCTTCCAGCCTCCGATCCAGCCAAAGGTCATATTCCGTGGGATCGCAAACAGGACGATCCATGGTTCCCGCCAGAATATCTGCCTCTATTTCCTTGAAACGACGCGCAAAATCGTATCGTGCGTATCGATTGTCCGCAGTCCAGAGTGGCACAAGAAGGTGCCTGTGCTTCAGGCAAAGTGTCACCTCACGCAACTGCCAATCGCCCCGCATCGCCATGGCTTCCACTGGATCGCCGGAATGCGCCAAAGCGTCCTCGCGAAGGCAAACCGGGCACCCCCGCAATGTCGGATTGCGAAGGGCCCGCGAAATGAAAACCTCACCCCGAAAGCGCATCCGGACGTCACCAATGGGCGCGCCGGACCAAGATTGCAGCACCTCAATCCCTGCCGCGCTCAAACCGCCCCAATGGGCAAGGCTATCCAGCGCTTCGGCGTCACCATCCAGGATACGTCGAAACGAAAACCCCATGTTCTGGGCGAACTCCACCATAGGAGTCAGGCGCATCACGGCAAACCGCGACAAGAAAGACGGCACCGTCTCGCGCGGAACAGGCTCTGGTCGGAGCGGGAACCTTGGGGTCAACGGACTTCCTTGCAAGTTCTCTGGGCCGGACACCCGTCAATACAAGGAATGTACGGCGCAAGGAAGTCTGTCCAGATCGCAAGAGCGCTTGTCGGAAGGGCCGCAGACGACGCGTTCGGCCCCTAGCGGACGGTCGAGCACGTGTTCATGCTGCGGTGCGGCTTCCCCGAAGCGGCCGTTCATGGTGTGGTGCAGAAAAATCCCGAGCCGTCTATCGCGGGGGCAGGTCGATGTCTACAAACCTAGGGGCACCTCAAAGGGGCGTTGTTGCAACTGCAGTCTTCAGGGTGACCGAAACAGGCCTAAGTTTCTGTCTTTTCGCCTGGAAGCTGTATAAGCGGCTGATAGACTCGGCATAATGAGGCGCACACGAGCAGTTACGGTTCTGATGATTACCCTGGCACTACAAAAAGTCGCGCCTCAAACCGCGCCACCAATTTGACCGACATCCTTGATTGGAAATCATTGAATGAAGTTTTTTGAGCTCTCAGCATCCGATATATCTGATCTTGGTGACGATGACCTGCGAGAGCTGGTCGGCCGCCTGTGCGAGGCCGAGCTCTTGCAGCATGGGCTTTCGACATCTGGCGTCCTATGGGGCGGAGCACAGGAAGCCCCCGATGGTGGGCTAGACGTGAGCGTGACTGCCGGAAACGAGCTGAAACAACCGGACTATGTCCCAAGAGCCAGTAGTGGTTTTCAAGTCAAGAAGCACACAATGGGCAAGGCCGCTTGCACCGGAGAAATGCTTGATAAAGGTTCAATCAAACCGATCATCGCGAAGCTTGCGGACAAGAAAGGCGCCTACATCATTGTCAGCGGAAAGGATGACTGCTCTGACAAGATGCTGCTAGACCGTCTCGATGGGATGAAATCCGCCATTGCCTCGCTTGGCAACAAGGGCGACCTGAAGATTGACTTCTATGGGCGAGATCGTCTCGCCGCGTGGCTCCGCAAGCACCCTAGCGTCTCGCTTTGGGCGCGCCACAAGTTAGGCAAGCCTTTGTCCGGTTGGCAGCCTTTCGGTCCCTGGGCCGCGACACCGAAAGCTATGGACGACGAACTGCTCACCGACGATCGCCCTTGCGTCTTCGATGCAAACTCGACCAACAAAGACCCCATCAAGTTGCTCGACGGTATCAAGTTGGTCAGGCAGAAGCTTGCCTCCGGCGGTGGCGTGGTTCGGATTACCGGGCTTTCCGGCGTGGGGAAATCCCGATTTGCCCAAGCCCTTTTCGAAGAGACGGTTGGCGAAAACCCATTACCTAAGGCAAGCGCGATCTATGCGGACCTCGGTGATGATCTCACGCCTACGGCCACTGAGCTCGTGGCTTTCCTCATCGCGAATGACGTCGCCGCCTATCTCGTGCTCGACAACTGCCCGCCAGATGTTCATCGCATCTTGCAGCAAAAGGTTACTTCAAGCGGTACCCAGCTCAGGCTGTTGACGATTGAATATGACATTTCCGATGACAAGCCAGAGGAAACCGAGGTCATCCATCTCGAACCGGCAAGTGAAGAGACGGTGTCAAAACTGGTGCAGCGACGTTTTCCTGAGCTTGGCAGGGTTAACTCGGACAAAATAGCAGAGTTCTCGGGTGGCAACGCTCGCGTGGCTTTGGTGAACAGCCCCTAGTTTCCTAGACGCCTTGCAGTTTCAGTTTCTGCTGCTGTTCGAAGGCGATCGGTGACAGCATTGTAAGCGTTTCCTGGGCCGCACCTTCCCAATTTTCGCCTGACCTGCGACTCCGCATTTGACGGAGATTGGCGCGGGAGTTTCGCGATGGCGACTACGGTGGAGTTTCTCAGGGACTACGGGGTGGAGATACGGGCCAATGGCCAGAAGCGGTGGCCGGACGAGGTCAAAGCGCAGATCGTAGCGGAAAGCCTGAAGCCTGGTGTGGCGGTGAACGAGGTTGCAGCGCGGTATGGGCTTCGGGCGAACCATTTGTCGGAATGGCGTGGTCGGGCGCGGGACGGGAAGTTGGTTCTTCCTACGCTGGCGGACGACGTCTTTTGCTTTGCGCCTCTCGTGCTTTCGGAAGGAAATGGGCTCCCTTTGCCGGTGCGTTCAGATCAGCCGAGCAAGGCGGAAGCGCAGCCCTTAGGACCAATCGAGATTGCCATAGGCCAGATGACAATCCGGCTGGATGGGGCCACGACAGCCATAAGAATTGCCGAGATTGTGCGGGCGATCGGGCCGTCGTCATGATGATCCCGTCCAATCGGGTGCGGTTTCTGGTCTCGACGCAACCCATCGACTTCAGGAAAGGTCATGACGGGTTCCATTTCGGGCAAGAGGTCGTCTTCCATATCGCTATCGACAGAACTGTCCGGCTCCTTCGCTTGGTTTGGGTACGGCGCGGCCTTTGGCGTGCAACTTGCCCGCAGCCGGGAAACCAGCACCTCGGCAAAGCTTGGAGCGCCCGTGAAGGGCGCGGGGTCGTTCGGTTCAAGGATCAGTGTCATGGGGTTCCTTTCTGGATTGCGGAAAAAAGGGGGGGATCGGGCAGACAAAAGATTGCTGCCCGCTGATGCGGAGGGGGGATGATGAGGAGCGCTGACGCGGTGCCTGTCAGTCTGTCGTCTGGATCAATCTCTGCTCGGACCGTGGACAGGCCTGATGCGCGGTCATGAGATCCAGTGGCGGAGCATGGCGGAAATCCTTGGAAGTCGGGCAAGCGGCATCGGCCGGAGAAATCCGGTCACCGTATGGGGTTTGCGAAAGATGGCTGAGGTGGATGGTGGCGGGACCGACGTCAGCCGGTCAGCGGCACGGGAGACGCGATTACCCTGTGCCCGACCTGCTTCGAAGAAGGCCGGTGGAGAACCAGTTGGATATCTGGCGCAATACCATCGGCCCCAAGCGAGATCGTGCATGGCGGCCGAATATGGCAGCAAAGCCCACATCGCGTTGAGCTTGCGTCGTGTCGTCGCCCATGTTGTTGCGCGGGCCATGTAGTTGGTGGTTGGTCAAGGTGATGTTCATTTGCGTACCGTCTGCTGGGGCTCAAGTTCGGTCCCGCCGGGGCAATTGACAAGGTCAAATCGACCATGGGCCGCAAATCTCACTCCAAGAAAAAACATTTGAAACAATATGTTAGTATTTTCTTGGAACTGTTTTGGCGGCCAAGCTCTTGATCCGACTACAACCTGACCCAGCCTTTCGAAAGCCATTCCCGGACCAAAACTGGGACCATTCCCGCTGGGGCTTCAGGCCGATTTCTGTGTGATGTGAGCGGTCACAAGGCGCCTTTAGGTTAGTTTGGCGCGATCTGAGGCGCGGATGGCTGCCGTCGCGCCCGAATCATCGGGGCGATCGAGGGCGGTTTTGAACACCCCTCTGAAGACTGACTGCACGCCTCCATCCCTGGAAAACGCACCGTGTCGTAGTTTGGACCCAAAGATCCAGGGTTTCCGGGAAAATCCGGTTTGGCGTGACATTCTCGCAGCCGATAACTGACTGGCCTGGCCCACTGCAAACAGCCGGGGCTGCATCGACAGGTCGGAAAAATCCGTTGCTCCATGCACACGTCTGCCCAAATCGTGAAAATCCGCGAACCGGCAAGTCGAAGCAGGCGAGCTGTCGTCCACCAAAGCCTGAGGACGCGACAGACCGATCAGCAGTAGACGCCATATTCCATTCGGACCAGATGGTCGCGCAAGGCAAGGCATCCCTCCGGGGTCATCATCACCTCAAGCGGCATCTCGCTGCCAAGACCGATGGCCCTCCTCGTCATCCAAGCGTCGGCTGCCGCAGCTGATCCCAGAACCGTGGCTGCCTGAAACAGGATTTCTGAAACTTGTTCGGCGCGCTTACCCTGTTCCAGCGTCAAGGTCGCGCCCGGATCCTTCGCAACTTGGGCTTTCAAGGTCCGCTCGCTGACCCCAAGGATTTGCCGCAGGAGACCTCTGGTTCGCAGGGACGGGAAGGTTGAAAGCAGCTCAAGAAGGGATGCTGCCGTTCCCGTCTGTGTTTGCATGATGCAGCGGCCTCCAAACCTTGGATGCAACCTCGGCCAAATTCATCTGTCACGCAAGCCTGAGCATAGAGTGCCGCGCAGGGTCTCATCAGCATTGTCCCGGTCGAACCGGGCGGAAAGCTGTCTGACGGCAGCGCGGCGCGGCTTGCGCAGCAACTTGCCGGAGCGGACACTCAGGGAGGTGCAGCATTCGCGGTCCGAGATCGGCTTGAAGGTGACTACATAATCAACACCCGTTAACTGTCACGAAAGCGGAAGTGCCAGCTAAATCTCAGCACTCTACGATATGCCAGGAACCTGTGCCTCCGCAAAGCCAGCTGCGGCTTTGAGGCCAATCTCATAGGGAAAGTCTAGTATTGCCTGCTAAGGGGGATCGCCAGCAAGTCCCAATTGGCCTTTGGAGCTTTCGTCAATTGCCTTCCCCAAGCGACCGGCTGCGATGCATTTTCTACCCCACCTCGGCTCTGTTGAGGGCGTGCATGTCCTCTCCTTTTGTGATGGCTTCAACAATCATCACTTTGCGACGCCATCAGGAGGGGGCATCCACGCCATCAACAAAGCCGGGCGAAAGCGCCAAAAGCTTCGAATTTCTCAGGAATTCTCTTTCTCAAGATACGTTTATGTTTGTGCGGCAGCGCAAGCAAACTCGATCCACCAATTCAGAGCACTTGCGATCTGCGGCTTCTGTTGGCGTCACTTCCAGGGCGTTGTTTCCCAAATGCCTTTGGCGACCTCGGATTGCGCTTTGGCGACTGTGGCAAAAGCGTCGCCTGCGATGTAGTTCATCGGGTTGCCCTGTTCGGCCATCTTTTTCTGGAACTCTGCATTGGCATTGACCGCGGCCAGAGCAGCGAGCAACTTGGCTGAAACCGCTGGGTCGAGCCCAGCCGGGGCCACGATGCCGCGCAGTGAGGACATCTCGATATCATAGCCCAGTTCTTTGGCCGTCGGCACATTCGGCGCGAAGGATGAGCGATCCTTGGCCAGCACCGCCAGCACTTTCAACTGGTCTTCAAAGCCAACCGTCTGGCTCAATGTCATCGTGCCTGCTGCAACATGGCCGCCGATCAATGCCGTGCGCGCAAGCGCAGCCCCCTTGAAAGGCACCAGCGTAAAAGCTCCCGAGGCCTGCCCCATCATCAGGGCCGCAAAATGATCGTTGCCGCCCAGTGAGGCCAGACCCATCGTCACAGCCTCGGGGTTGGCCTTGGCATCGGCCATCAATGCCGCGAGCGTGTCGTAGGGCGAGGATTTACTGACCACGACCGTATTGGGGTCTTCGACAAAGTTCGCCAAATAGGTGAAGCTGTCGGCGGTGTAAGCGGCGGGCCGATCATAAGTCAGCGCCAACGCGGCCGGCAGGTTAAAGGTGCCCAGCGTGTAGCCGTCGGGCTTTGCCGTGGCCACATCAGTAAAGCCGATCTGGCCCCCCGCTCCAGGTTCGTTTTTCACAACGACCGAGGCTCCACCAAGGGCATCGCCCAGGAACTGGCCAACGGTGCGCGCCATCACATCCGTGCCACCGCCCGCAGAATAGCCTACGATTATCTCAATCGGTTTTTCGGGATATTACGCCAAGGCAGGCGTGGCGATCAGGGCTGTAAGCAGCAGTGTTGCAAAGCGTTTCGTCATGAAGGGTTCCTCCCGGTTTCATGTCGTGAAAATATGTGGATCAAGGTCATAGCTCTGCGCAGCAGAGCGCCAGAACAGATCAGCGCGTTCTTGCTCGGTCAGCTCGGCCGCGAGTCGCTTGAAGGCGTTCCAGAGTGTGCGATAGCTGAACTGCCCTTTGTCGACGGGAAAGTTGCTTTCGAACATCGCGCGCTTGGGGCCGAAAAGATCGAGGCAGGTGTTGACCCAAGCTCTCCAATCAGCGGCCAGAACTTTGGAGTGCGGCGGTAAGGCGCGGGTGGCATAATCATAGCCCGTGACAGAAAGGCCAAAGCCACCGATCTTGATCTTGGTGTTGGGCAGCGCCGCCAGACGTGCGAGGCCCGCCCGCCAATTCGCAAAATTCTCCGCGTCGTCGCGCCTGTGCGGGCCCACACCCAACGGCCCGCCACAGTGATCTATGATCACCGCCAGTTCTGGTACGGCGCGGGCAAGATCGTAGACCTCGTCCAGCTGGGTCTGATAGGCCCAGATATCCAGCGGCAACCTGTGGGCTGCCAAGACGCGCGCGCCTTTGGCAAAGGCATCGCTGCGCAGCAGACCGGCAGGTGCGGGCCGAGAGTTAGAGCGCACTGCCGGATCAGGGTGCCACGCCGTTGCATTGCGGATGCCACGCAACCGTCCATTTGCCGCCGTGGCCATTGCCTCAAGCACGGGGGCTATACGCTCGCCCAATTGCAAATCAGCACAGCCGACCATCCCCACGGGGAAAAGCGGCGCGGATTGCCCCCAGCGCAGGATTGTCTCGATCTCACCCAGGGGCCGCAAAGCCTCGGGCCCCTTCGTCAGATATCCCGTGCGGCACTGGATATAGAGGCTGGCGCGCACCGCATGGCCCGATCCCACGTCTTGAAGAAAGGCTTCTGTCTGGTAGCGCCCCTCGGGGCGATCCCACAAATGGTGATGGCAATCAAAGATCACCTGCGCCGGCGCAAGCACCTCTTCTTGCGCAAGCGCCAGCCAGTCTTCGCGCACAGGGTAATGTGGGCTGGGCGCAAGCATTCCTCAGCCCTGCGCGCCAGATTTACGATTGTCCCAGTAACGGCGCTTCAGGCTTGGCCCAAAGACCACTGCGATGGTCAGCGCCACAAGCACTTGGCTGGTGTGGTTGGCAAACAGAATGCCCCAGTCCCCGCGGCCGATGCGCAGCGAGAGCCGCAGGTTTTCCTCGGCAAAGGCCCCAAGGATCAAGCCCAGCACCACCGGCGGCAGCGGGAACTTCAGCTTGTCCATCACATAGCCCACTGCGCCAAAGCCCAGCATCAGATAAACGTCGAACATCCGGCCGTGGATCGAATAGACCCCGATTACCATGAGCACGATAATAACAGACCCCAACAACGGGCGCGGCAATTTCAAGAGCTTGGCAAAGCTGTTGGTCGCGAGCGATCCGCCAAGGAACAGCAGCAAGATCGCGCCAAACAGGAACTGCCACATGAAACCGAAGACGATATCGGGGTTTTCGCGAAACAGCATTGGTCCCGGCTGCAGCCCGTGGATCAAAAGCCCGCCCAGCATCACCGCTGCCACCGAGGTGCCGGGAATACCAAGGGTAAGGGCGGGGATCAGTGCCGAGGCGGTGTCGGCGTTGTTGGCGACCTCTGCCGCAGCGACGCCTTCCGGCTCGCCATGGCCCCAACTCTCAGGTGTTTTCGATGCCCGGCGTGCCTCGTTATAAGACATAAAGGCGGCCATAGACCCGCCGGCCCCCGGAAGAATGCCGATCCAGATGCCGATCAATGAGCCGCGCAGCCAAGTCTTCCAGAACCGCATCATCCGCGGCAGCGTGCGCCAGATCGGCTCGGTGCCCAGATTTTCGTTGGCGGTATCGGTTTTCAGCGGCGATTCCAGCAAGTCGAGCACCGGCGGCAGCGCGTAAAGCCCGACCAGCAGAATAACGATATTGATGCCGTCCAGCAGTTCCAGATAGCCAAAGGTGTAGCGGTCATTTCCAAAGATCGGATCGGACCCGACCACCGAAACAAACACGCCAAAACAGGCGCTGATCAGCCCTTTGACCACATTGCCGCCGAGCATGAAGATGATGCTGCACATGGCGAAAACGGCGATCCAAAACACCTCGGCAGGACCGAAGAGCAGCGTCAATTTGGACAACGGTGGCGCCAGCAGCATCAGCGCAAAGGCACTGGCAATGCCGCCAATCGACGAAGACACCACGGCGACCTGCAAGGCAAAACCGCCTTCGCCCTTTTGTGCCATCGGATAGCCATCAAAGGTGGTGGCGACGGCTGCGGGCGTGCCGGGAATGCGCAGCAGCACTGCAGGAATTGCCCCGCCATACATCGCCCCGTTGTAGATGCCCGCCATCAGTCCAAGGGCCACAAGCGGCTCGAGGCCAAAGGTAAAGGGCACCAACACAGAGATGGCCATGGTTGCACTTAGACCGGGCAGCGCACCAACCACAATCCCGGCAACGACCCCGATGGTCACTGCAAGGAAATTGGTCAGGCTCAACACATGCGGCAGAGCGTGAAGAAGATCTAGATACATGGTGTCCTCACAGTGACCAAAGACGGCCGGTCGGGAATTCCTGGTACATCGCGAAGCTGAAGATCAGCCAAATCGCGGACAGCACGATCAACGTGGAAAGCGCCAGGCCTAAGGGGTGGCGATAGCCAAAAGCAAAGGCAACCAACGGAACCGAGATTGCCGTCGCCGGGTAGAACCCAATGAAATCAACGCCAAGCGCGTAAAGCGCAATCAGAGCAAAGGCGGCCAGCACGCGCTTTGGCGCCTTGGTCATGGCGGCGGCAGGCTCGCCTTTCGCTGCTTCGCGCTGATCGCTGATCAGGAGCATTGCGCCCAAAACGATAAGCGCGATCAGCATCGCCGCGGGCAAAAGCGCCGACAGCGGGCGCAGCGCGGCGGTTGGGATCAGGAAGCCCGCGGCAACCACAATCAGGCCGATTGCGGTCAGGGTCTCGGGGCGCAAAAACCGGTTGGGAGTATTCTGGGACATCACGAGCCTCCATTAAATCCAAGGGGTGGCGCGGCGGGGCGCTCCTGCCGCGCCAGATAGCTCAGTTCCAGGGGCTGGTTTCCCAAACTGTTTTCGCCAGATCAAGCGTTTCGGCGTTCAGCGCCTTGAAGTCTGCACCGACTTTCAGTTCAACCGGGTTCGAGGTTGCAGCCATGGCAGCTGCAAAGTCCTTGTCCGAGGCAAGTTTGTCGAAGGCTTCGATGAACTTGGCTTCCACTTCCGGGGGCAGGCCTGCGGGGGCCACGAAGCCGCGCATCGAGCCGCTTTCAAGGGCAATGCCCTGCTCTTCGAAGGTCGGCACATCGGGGGCAAATTCCGACCGCTTGGCGGTTGCGACGCCGAGGACGTTGATCTGGTCCTGGAAATCGGCCACTTCCGAAATATTCAGGATGCCCATTGCCACATGCCCGCCCATAAGTGCGGTGCGCGCGGGTGCAGAGCCTTTGAACGGCACAATCGTGTATTCCGTTTCGGTGACCTTGCCCAATTTGGTCAGCAAGAAATGGTCATCGCCGCCAAGGCTGGACATGCCAACCGTGATCGCTCCGGGTTCTGCCTTGGCCGCCGCTATCAGTTTCTCCATCGTGTCAAGCCCGCTGGCTTTCGAGGTTACGATCACGTTTGGATCGTTCACCACATTGGCCAGATAGCTGAAGCTGTCCGCAGTATAGCCAGCCTCGCGGTCAAGCGTGCGCGCCATCATACCCGGCAGGTTATAGGTGCCGATGGTATAGCCGTCTGCCACCGAATTCGCGACTTCGGTCACGCCGATCTGGCCGCTGGCACCGGGCACGTTCTTGACCACAAGGCTCGCGCCCGCGCCAAGGTATTTTTCAATGAAAGGCGCCGCCGTGCGCGCCATGACATCGGTGCCGCCGCCTGCGTCAAAGCCGACGATGATGGTGATCGGCTTGTCGGGGAATTCAGCCCAAGCAGCACCCGCCGCCATGACCATTGCGGCAGCAAGTGCCGTCTTCTGCATATATTTGAACATCTTAGTCCTCCCTGGTTTCTCTAGATCTCAGTCGTTCGGAAAGGCGCAGCCAAGCTTGCGCAGCGCCGCATCGACCCATGTGCGGTCGTTGGTGCCTTCAGCGATGGCCTTCATCTGGCGTTTCTCTGCGTCCTGCTTGGCTTGGGTGCGTTGCAGGATGTCTTGCGCCTCGGCGAAAGGAACGGCCAGAACCCCGTCGGAATCGCCAAGCATAATGTCACCCGGCTCGATCACCATACCGCCAAAGCTGATCGGCACGTTGATCTCGCCCGGACCATCTTTGTAGGGGCCGCGATGGGTCACACCCGCGGCAAAAGTCGGCAGGTTCACCGCGCGAAAGGCATCCAGATCGCGGATCGCGCAGTTGAGGACAAATCCAGCGACACCGCGCTTGACCGCATAGGCCAGCATCAGCTCGCCCATCAGCGCATTGCTCAGATCGCCCCCCGCATCGCAGACAATAACATCGCCGGGCTGTGCCATGTCGATGGCCTTGTGCAGCATCAGATTGTCCCCCGGACGCGCTCTTACGGTCAGCGCCACGCCCGCCATCGCGCCAGAGCTGTGCATCGGCCGCAGGCTTGGTCCCGCGGCGGACATCCGGTTCATCGCGTCCGAGACATTGGCGACCGGCAGCTTGGCAAAGGCCTCGACCTGCGATTTGGGTGCCACACGGGCGCGGTTAAGGATCCTGAATCCGGTCGTCATCTTATTCCCCTGCTTTAACATCTGGTTGTGCGGATTTGGCCAGCAGCGCACGGTTTGCAATGCGTTCAAGGCTAACCGCCTCGCCTGCAAGAACCTGCAAAATTCCGCGCACCGCTTCGACGCCAACCCTTGCGCCAGCCTCACGGGTCACCCCGCCAATATGCGGCGTCAGCACAATGTTGGCTTCGGCAAAAAACGGATGATCGGGTGCGGGCGGCTCGACGGCAAAGGTATCAAGCCCAGCCCCGCCCAAATGGCCGGAGCGGATCGCCGCCACCAAGGCAGCCTCGTCGATCAGACCACCGCGCGCGGTATTGATGATAAAGGCACCCTTGGGCATCTGCGCAATCGTCTCGGCATGCACGATCCCGCGTGTCTCATTGGTCAGCGGGCAATGCAGGCTTAGCACGTCACATTGCGCAAAAAACTCTGGCAGGCTCTCGCAGCGCGTCACGCCCAAATCTGCAAAGGCGGCAGGCTTGGCATAGGGGTCATAGCCACATAGGCTTAGCCCGAGCCCCTTGGCAATGCGGCCCGTAGCCTGAGCTATCGAGCCCATGCCCAGCAGACCCAACCGCGAACCCGCCAGCTCGCGCCCCAGAAAACCCGGCTTTTCCCAACGCCCCGCGTGCAGGCTGGCATCCAGCGGCACCACGCGCTTGACCGTTGCCAGTAGCAGCGTGATGGCATGCTCGGCAACCGAAACCGCATTGGCACCGGTTGCCATCAGCACGGTAATCCCCCGTGCCGTCGCGGCCTCAAGGTCGATGTTGTCAACGCCCACGCCGTGCTTGGAAATCACCTTCAAATGCGGTGCCGCGTCCATCACCGCGGCATCAATCCGCCCCATGCGCGAGACGATACCCTCTGCGCCGCTCTTCATCAGCAGCTCGGCAATCACGGCGCTGTCAGCATAGGCCGGGGTGTGAACGGTCTCAAAACCATGATCCTGCGCCAGCTTGACAGCACTGGGGTCAAGATCCGGCCCGGTCACCAAAATCGTTCGTTTGCGCATGCCTACACCTCCAAGCCTTCCGCAAGCGGAAGGGGACATTCATTCACTGTTTTGATTGGGTACCGCAAAGGCCCTCCAGCCAGCGCGGTCATCTCCTCGAGTCCTTGCCTAAATGAAAGTTTTGCTTCATAAAAGCGCATAAAATTGATGCATAGATTAAGTAAATATGGATTTAGCAATGGACACCCGACAACTCAAATCGCTGATCGCCATCGCTTCGCATGGCACTTTCGCTAGGGCCGCCGAGGTGGTCCACCTGACGCCATCGGCAGTCAGCCAGCAAATCCAATCACTTGAGCAAGAACTGAACGTCCAGCTCTTCGAACGCAGCTCCCGCCCGCCAAAGCTTACGCCGCAAGGCATGCAGGTGCTGGAAATGGCCCGCGACATGCTGAGACTTGCCGAAGATACCAAGGCCAGCCTGCGCGGCGAGCGCATTTCCGGTACCCTGATGCTGGGCTCTGTCCGCTCCAGCGCCCTCGATCTGCTGCCCGCAGCGATAGTGCGGATGCGCACTCTCTACCCCGAGCTAAAGACCAATCTGCGCGTATCGCTCTCCTCGAGCCTAATCGCGGATGTGGCCTCGGGCCGGCTTGATGCGGCGGTGGTGGCCGAACATGTCAGCATCCCCCCGTCGCTGCGCTGGAGCCCGTTTCTGCGCGAGCCGCTCTTGCTGATCGCGCCTGCGGGCACGCCTCCGAGTGATCCGCGCGATCTGATGGCAACCTTGCCCTTCATTCGATTTCGCAGCGCAGTGCCGCTTGCCAATCTGATCGACACCGAAATCTCGCGCATGGGCATCACCACCAATGACATTGCCGAGATTGATACCATCAGCTCGATCATGACCTGCGTGCGTCAGGGCATGGGCATTTCCGTCGTTCCCCACCTTGCGCTGCAGGGCGCAGGCGAAGACATGTTGATGCGCCTGCCTTTCGGCACCCCGCAGGTCGAACGCCAGATCGGTATAGTCGAGCGCCTAGTTTCGCCGCGCGGCGACATCATCGCCCGGTTGCATGAGGTTCTTGCCGAAGTCTGCGGACCGCACGGCATGAAACGGCCGTGAGGACGGCGGCTTATTCTGTCGCGAAATTGGCAATCAGCGGCACTGCCGCCTTTCACATGGGACAGCGCTTGATGCTTCCGCTCTCGATGCAGCCTCAGGTCAATGCCAATCCAGTGCCAGGCCCGGAAAAACGCAAGGATAACGGAAAGTCTCAAACTGTTTGCGGAAGTGAAGAAGCCAATCGCAAATGGGCGGCAGCTTCGGCGTAAACAAAATTCGCTTGACGACCGTCCGTTTGGTTTTGCGTACCCTAGGTCCAAGTACATCGCAAATGGCAAACGGTGATCCCTCGCCGGATTTTGCTGCGCCAAACCATGAACGGCCGCTTCGAGGATGCCGCACTGCAGCGTTAGCGCGAGATCGACCTGCGGCTATGGGCCGACTTCACCTTTCCACCAGTTCCCAGAAGCCATACTTGCGCCCATGCTTCTGCCTCAAAGCCGCAAGGAACTGACCGTGGTCTGGGAACCTGCCGAACGCCCCCACCACGGCAGCGCAGGTCTGGCATTCCTGAAGGTGGCGGGCGGCATGGCGGTAGCGTTTGGTTTTGCTGCCGTCGAGCGTGTCGGTGATCATGGCGCGGCGCAGCAGGGTTGCGGCAAGCGGGTAGTCGGGTTCAAGCGCATCGGCGGCGGCTGTCAGGGTTTCGTAGGAATTTCCATCCAGATCGTTCGCACGGGCAATCACCAGTTTAGCAAGGCGGCGCAGATCGGGCCATGTCAGCAGGAAATGGATCGCGGCGCCAAGGTGGGGGTGGGTTTCGGCATGGGACAGAGCTGTTTCTTCAGCCTCCATGTCCTCGAAATCTGGCAGCATTTTCAAGTATTTTCGCAAGCTGCCAGCGTAGAGGGTTTCCTGGAAGGCGGCCCACAGATGGGCCTTCAACGCGTTAAGCTTGCCCATCTTTTGCAGGCAGTCCTCATAGACCTCATCCAGCTCATACCGCGATGCGCGGAAGGATTTTCCGTCTTCGGCGGCGCGGGCACGCTGGATGATGACAAGGGCTTCGTCCATCCGCCCTGCATCGATCAGCCGGCGCGCGACGTCCGGGGCGATGGTGCCATAGGTCAACTGCTCGGCGGAGTACCGCGCCATATAGGCATCCACATCGCCCTGAAGATCGGCGATGTCGGCAAGGATAATCGAGGAAGTGCCTTGTCTTTGGCGGCGGGCGCGATCCACAGGGGACGTCGACAGCCCAAATTGGCGAAACTGCGCAATTTCCTGCGGCGTTGGGGCTGCGGAAGCCCATGCGTTGGTGATCTTCCTGAGGTGATCCAGCCCCTCCGCCCCCAGCGCCTCGGCCATGGCCGGAATGATCCCGTCAAATTCGCCATAGCCCGCCTCTGCCACGGCCTCGAGGATGCGCTCTGCCAGAAGGTTGGGCTTAATGGTCAGCCTTGGGGAAATTGTGGCGAGAAGCTCCACCGCGCTGCGCAGCACATCGCCCACAGCACCATTGCTGTCATCGGTGCGGGTATGGATCGACGGGGCCAGTTGCAGGAAAGACCACAGCATATCAAAGGCTTCGTCCGCGTCAAGCGGGGCGACGCCGGTCTCGATCATGGCAACCAGACCGGTCAGGTCTTTGACGAAAGCCTTTTGCTTGCGCCAGTCGACGTAGCTCGTGGACCGGCGCAGCGAGGCGAAACGTTTTCGCAGATCGGCGGAAATCTCTTTCGGCCCCTGCGCGGCACTGAGCTCCATCCGCGCCCGCCGCTGAAGCGCAGCACTGCCCTGAACAAGGTCCATAACCAACGTGGCAAGCCGGTCAGCCCCGAGTTTTACCAGATTTTCCGCGTTCAGGGTCTTCTTCGCCATGGTTCTTCTGATCTCGATGCGGTTCGTCTAAACCCTGCCTGACCGATCCGGTGGAGACAAGCGTGCGAGGTAAAGGTCGCCCGTATCGTGATGCTCCCAGCGGAGAAAGGCGCGAAATCTGATGCTTCTTCGCATAAGCATATCGGCAGACGTTTTTTCTGATGCCGCCTTCGCACGCTCCTCTTCCGGCGCAATGCAACGAAAAAGGTTCAAGTGGGTTCAGTGAACCGCCCCGGGTTTGCCGGAGACCAATTAGTCCGTGTTACGCGACCATATCGAGTGTGTTCAAGTTTGCATAGAAGGCCTCCTCTGCTTCGGCGGGTGGGATGTTTCCAATGGGCTCAAGCAGGCGGCGGTTG
>JAIOYF010000009.1 GCA_021741245.1 Paracoccaceae bacterium | reverse complement strand
AAAGACTATTGCCGTGGCGAACAGGATCGCCAGCGCCACGGGTAGGGCAAAGCGATGGCCGCGCCATAGCAGCAGGCCACCCACGACATAGGCAAAGCCCGCAACAAAGTTGAACCACAAGACAAAGGGCACCACCGCGCCCATGTCGGCCGTCCCGAACAGCGCCTTGCCGCCAGACAGCAGTGTCAGCAGCCCAAAGGCCATCGCTGCGCCGCCCGCAATCTGTTGAATTTTCATCGCTATCTCTCCCCATAAGCAAAAAGCGCCAATTGCACGTCAAGCAGGCGCAGGCCTTCGGGTTGAAGCGCAAATCCCCGCGAACCAAGGCTCCAGCGGATGGCAATGCCCTGCACCAGCGACGTCAGCAGGATTGCCGCATCCTGCGGTCGGACGTCCGGGGTGATAGACCCGTCGGCGATCATGCCTTCAAGATTGGCCACCAGATGAGCCTGATATTGCAACAAAATGCCGCGAAACCGCTGACGCAAGTTAGCGTTGTCGACGTTCAGTTCGCGCGAGTGCAGAATTGCGGGCAAGGCCGGGATTGCCTCGATCTGGCGCAGTTGCGCAGCGATCAGGGCGCGCAGCCGGTCTTTCGGCGTGGTGTTCGCCGCGAGCGCCTGCTGCCAAGCCTCAGCCAGCCGCGCGGCGATCACCTCTCCCACCGCCGACCACAACTCGGCCTTCGTCGGGAAGTGCCGGAAAATTGCGGCCTGGGTGACCCCGACTTCGCGTGCGATGTCATTCGTCGTAAGGCGATCTGGCCCGATCTGATCAGCCAGACGCAGAAGCGCCTCGACGATATCAGCCTTGCGATCCTCGGCGGGTTTGCGTTGAAGCATGGGAACCTCTTGTGAGTAATTACTCACTAACATAACGTACAGGGAAAGCAAATCGATTCGCATTGTCAGGAGTTTCGCAAGATGACAGCCCGCACCAGACCCGCCCCGACAGGATATTCCCGCCTGCAGATCCTGTTGCACTGGGGGGCAGCGGCCCTGATCGTGCAGCAATACCTGTTCAAGGACGCGATGTCCGCGGCATGGGATGCGGCGACCAAGGGCGTGGAGATCGCCTTCAACCCACTTGTCCTTGCCCATGTCGCGGGGGGCGCGCTGGTGCTGGTGTTTGCGCTGTGGCGACTGTCGATCAAGGCACGCGTCGGGGCGCCGTCAATGGTGGGCGACAGCTCGGTCCAGCGGACGCTGGCCAAGGCCACGCATCTGGGCCTTTACGCGCTGATGATCCTGATGCCGCTCAGCGGGTCTATGGCCTGGTTTGGCGGAGTCGAGTTGGCAGCACAGGGCCACAACATCCTGAAGATCGGCCTGCCGGCGCTGGTGGCGCTGCACGTGGTGGGGGCCGCCTATCATCACTTCGTGCTGAAGGACGGGCTGATCAACCGGATGCGCCGCGCCGAGAGCTGAGCATCAGCCAGAACATCCCGCAACGCCGCAGTCGGCAAGCTACCGTGAACACTCGCAGCAGCATCCTAGTGGTCAACGCAATGCGGCGGCACCGGACGTGAGATGGATGGTCGCCCCTCAGCGCCACCGCTGCAAGAACATGATCAGCAGAGGAAAGCCATGCCCCATAATCGCAGCATGAGATTCTGGGACCGCATCGCAAAACGCTATGCGGCGCGTCAGATCACGGATGTTGCGGCCTATGAGGCGTTGTTGGCCGACGTCGCTTCACGGCTGAACCCCGGCGATCGGGTGCTGGAAATTGGCTGCGGTACTGGCGGAACGGCGATCCGTCTGGCCAGCCATGTGGCCAGCTACACGGCAACCGACTTTTCAGCTGAAATGATCCGCATCGCCCGGTCAAAGCTGGCACCGGCCACTCTGCATTTTGAAAGAACTGACGCGCAAAGGGCGTTCGACGGCGCGCCTTTTGATGCGATCTGCGCGTTCAACGTCCTGCATCTTGTGGACGATTTGCCGGGCCTGCTGCGCTAGATTCACTCTGCATTAAAGCCGGGAGGCGTTCTGATCAGCAAGACTTGGTGCTTTGCCGATCTGGGGTGGAAATTCCGCCTGCTGTTCGCGGCACTGCGGTTGATCGGCATGTTTCCATCGGCCGCTCGGCTGACGAGCGCCAGCCTTTCTGAGGCGGTCACCGAAGCGGGCTTTGTGATTATTGATCAGCGGACGTTCGGGATGCATCTACAAAATCCCTACAGCGTTGCGCAAAAGTTCGGCCAAGCGAGGCTCTGCCCTTGATGGCGCGGGGGTCGCCAGGCTGATGTTACGCCTGTAACCGCTGCGCTCTCTGTTGCACAGGCAGTCTTGCCGCTTGAACAGCCCGCACCTTCCGCTGGTGGACCATTATTCAAGAGGTGGAGGTACGGTCGAGCAAGAAGCCAACGGAAGGCCAGGATATGCAAGGCAAGCTGCGACAGGTTCGAGCGACCGCTTTCAGGACAAGCCGACAGGTTGCCCGATGACCGCTAAGGGCCGAATCTGTCTTCCATGGATCTTTGCTGTTCCCGGGCGGAAAATGCCTTAGAGATTTGTGACAACGATAGCCCCGGGCAGCCTCTCGGCCGCGTTGCATATTTGCGTCAGCATTTGAACTGGACCCTGAGTTATCTTCGCCGAACAGGAGGCGGCAAGGTGCCGCCCCCTGCCCGGCTTACCTGTCAGGCGGCTTGCCAAACCTGATTGAGGATCCGGGCTGCGATTTCGGCTTTGTCCTGGGGTAGGAAGCGGCCGTAGTGCTGCGCGACCATCTCGGCCGTGTCCTGGATCGCGTAGCTGGCCTGTTCATAAGATCCGGTTTGTTTCAGGATATGGGTCGCCAGCACGTCGCGCACATTGTGGGGTCCATGCGGCAACAGCCCCTTGATCGCACCACGATTTGTCCATGGGTTGTAGATCCCGTAACGCTGGATCGCGGTGCGCCACGCCTCGTAAAAGGTGTTCTGGCAATAAGCGGCATTTGTGCTCGTCATCTTGGCGGTTTTCACAAACAGGGTGCCAGGGTCGGCCGCGGTTCCGATCAGCCTGCCGCGGTGACGCTCGATCCATGCCTCAAGCAGCTCATAGAGGCGGCCAAGGTCCGGCAGGATCAGGCGGAAGGGTTTTGCCCCGAAGAAGGACGAGTTCGCATTCTTGAACGCAACCGAGGGGATCAGGATTTCCCAGCCCTAGTCGCGGCTGCTCCAGCGCAGTTCGCCGCGCTTCATATCTTCCAGCCGCCGCTCCGGCGTGGGCAGGCTGCCCGGCTTGCACAGCAACAATTCGCGCAGATTCTTCTGGCGCAAACCGGTATGCAGGCCGATCCGTAGCAGCAGGAAGGCCCTGACCGCCTCGGCCGCAGCACGGGGAGTATGGCGCTCATCCGGCATCCGGTTCAGGATTTCTTCGGTGATCTTGCGATATTCGCCGACCGGACTGGGCGCCTCCAGCACTGGCAGGATTGGCTCGAAAGGATCGCGGTGGATGCGGGCAACGCGGTCGATTTCCTTAATGCGGCGGCGGGCATGCTTGTACATCCGGTCACAGGCGCCCGCCCAATCGGCCTCCACTTCAGCGATGTCCTCCGGGCTGATCAGGCCGTCGATCACAGCCAGGTTGCCGGCGATGCGCGGGGTCTGGCGCAGCCAGCCGGTTTCTTCGCGGCAGAAGGCGGCGGCAATGGACAGCAGGTCGACCTCCCATTTGGTATAAAATCCCCGCCGCCGTTCGCGCCAGGTCAGATACCAGTCCCAGACCTGCGGGAAGATCATCATCGCGAAGGTCAAAAGCCTCGGGTCAACGCCACGGCCCTGAACTTCGCTTTCGGGCGGGGCCGCGAAGGCACCGAACCACAGGCCGAAATGTTCGACCTTCTGCGCCGCGGTCTCAGTTCCCCAAACCCCATTCCTTTGCAATCCGAAGGCCGCGAAGGTGGCCGTCTTGAAGGTCAGGATCGCAGACATTTCATCGTTGAGCCGCTTTGGCGCGAGGATGATGCCCGACTCCTCGGGCGTCTGGGCGATGGACGACGGACGTCGCGGGTCTGACTGGCCGGAAAACCGCACGGCATAGCGGTGCCGCATCATCGCGGCCTGATACCGGCGGTAATCCGTGGAACCGCTGATGATGACCGTGCGCACCCAGTCCAGAATTTCCGCCTGCGCGTGCCGTGGGCGGCGGTTGAAATCATCTGGCAGGTGCCAGGCAAGCCGCCTGCGTTCAGCGGGCGTCACGCCTTCCAGATTGAAATCGCCTGGAGCGCGGTCGGGGGTGCCTGTCTTGGCCAGAAAATATCCTGCAGGCAAACGGTAACGCCGTTCAATCCGGCAGAGGATTTCCAAACTGATCGCAGCGCGCGGCATTTTGGTTCCGCGCCCCCAGCTGATGACGGTGCTGCGGTTGACGCCGTCTTCGGGGCGCACAACGGCGTCGAAAAGGTGATAGGTCGTCTCGCCGTGGCGGCTTGCATGCAGCCGAAGGGCAGCGCCGAAACTGTCAGGTTCATCCCATTCCGTGAACAGGGGCTCCGGGAACTCAATCACCGGTCGCCGTTGCCGTCGAGGCGCTTTTCTTGAATGGGGCGCAATTTTCGCGCGGGGCGGCGATCCCGATCCGGCCTCTTCCTTTCGGATGCTGCGCTGTCGCGAGGGCACACCTGCCCGCAGCCTCCCCTCAGCAACTGCCCGCGCGATAGCATCGAAAATCGGCCTGATCTGCGCCTTCTGGGGTTTCAAAAGGCCGAGATCTAGCGACAGCGTCTCCGCCAAGGCTGTCAGGTCAAGGCCTGCGCCGCGATAGGACGGATACTCCTGTTGGGCCAGCAATTCGCCCATGTACTGATGCAGTCGTTTCACCACCTCTTCCGGCAGAACTGGCGCAAGCCGCTTGGCGCAGAAGTCTGACAGCATGCGTGGGGTCAATGTTGAAGCTTTTGTTTTCATTGGATCCTTCCGATTTTTGGAAAGGCCCAATTACTGAATGAGATAGGGAAGCGGGAGATATGTGAATAGCCTGAGACCGCGTCGCGCTACCTTCAGAAGCCTCGGCCGGATCATTCGCAAGCACGTCAAAACGTTGGCCGGTGAAACCGATGCTTCCATACCGGAAGCAAAACCCCCGATATGGTGAAAACTATCCTTCCCTCCACACCTTGTTGAAAAGCAAAGCCCTCAGGCGTCAAGCTCAGCGTCCCAATAAAGGTAATCCATCCAGCTTTCATGCAGGTAATTCGGTGGAAAGCGGCGGCCATGGGCCTGCATCTCTTCGGCTTGTGGTGCGCGTGGGCGGCGATTAAGCGACATTCCCGCCTGTTTCAAGGACTTGGATCCCTTGCGCAGGTTGCATGGACTGCAAGCGGCGACCACGTTTTCCCAAGAGGTCACCCCGCCCCTTGCACGTGGAATCACATGGTCAAAGGTCAACTCGCCACGAGCGCCGCAATATTGGCAGCAAAACTCATCCCGCAAGAAAAGATTAAAGCGCGTGAAGGCCACGCGCTTTTGGGGTTTTACGAAATCTTTCAGCACGACAACCGAGGGTATGCGGAACTCTGCCCTTTGGCTTCGGACAACCTCATCATATTCTGCGACGATCTGAACCCTGTCGAGGAAGGCCGCCTTGATCGCCTCTTGCCAAGGCCAAAGCGACAGAGGGTAATAGCTTAACGGGCGATAGTCAGCATTCAACACAAGTGCCGGAAAATGGCGCAAGGATGCTGGATCGCGTACAAATTGAGTTCTAAAGTCACCGTCCATTCGTCTAAAGACTCCCACCCAGCCCCGTTGCCTGTCTGGCATCGTGGCGGGGTGCCCCGCCCCGATCCCTCAACTATATATGGCGTGGACGGGCTGACAAGTCCCCTAAAGCCTGTAGCAACCCAGAACCACACTTGGGGCCATGGGTTGCACAGCAAAGTGACACCTGGATGACGGATCAGCGCCCGATGCGCCCCGTGATGCGGGCCAGTTTGCGGGCCCGTTTTGCCATGTCGCGCGTTTGTTGGGCGGTTTGATGATCGGCCTTTGACATGGTGGCGGCCGGTTTGCCCCGACGGGCGGCAAGATCAACGCCTTTGTTGATCCCCCAATTCACCCCTTTGCGGACGAAAATGCGAATAATCATGTTCATAATCTGATTCAGATTCATCTCAATCCTCAAAAAGTTCGCTTTGGCCTGTGGTCGCCTCTTCTTCGTCTTCCTCAGTTTTTTGCAATCCGGTCGGCAGGGGCCGGTTGTCCAACAATCCGGCGGCGCGCAATTCCTTCAGGCCCGGCAGGTCGCGTGCGGATTCAAGCCCGAAATGATCAAGGAAGTGTTCTGTGACCACAAAGGTGACCGGCCTGCCCGGTGTCATCCGGCGACGGCCAAGCCTGATCCAGTCCAGCTCCAACAATTGGTCCACAGTGCCGCGACTGACCGCAACCCCCCGAATTTCCTCAATCTCGGCCCGCGTGACGGGTTGATGATAGGCGACGATGGCCAAGGTCTCGATCGCGGCCCGCGACAGTTTGCGCGACTCGACCGTTTCTTTGCGCATCAGATGACCAAGATCGGGCGCCGTGCGCATGGCCCAGGCATCCCCCACCCGAACCAGATGCACGCCACGCCCTTCATACCGCTTGCGAACATACACAAGCGCCTCTGCCGGGTCGCAACCATGGGGCATTCGTGAAATCAACTCGGCCACGCTTACAGGTTCTGCACTGGCGAACAAGATCGCCTCGACCATCCGTTCCTGTTCCCCCATAGGTGGGGCCTCGAACAGGCTTTTCTCAATGGGATCGGGGGTTTGCGTCATGGTTCTTTCCGACGGATCTGGATCGGAGAAAACGTCTCTCCCTGACGGACCTCGACCTGCCCGCGTTTGGCCATCTCCAGAATGGCGGCAAAATGGGCGGCTGTGGACGAGCGTCGGCGCATCGGGTTCACATCCCAGCCATCTGGCAAAAAGCTTGTCAGATCAGACCATTCGCCCACATAGCCAATCAGGCCACGCATCCGGTCCAAGGCCTGTTCCATTGTGAACAGATGTTCACGGTCCATGACAAAGGGGCGAAACTCATCCTTGGTACGGATGCGGGCATAGGCGCGCATCAGGTCGAGCAACGATGCCGAGTATTCCACCTTGCGATGGCGGGTGATGTCTTCGGGCAGGCCCCGCGCAAAGAAATCCCGCCCCAGATGATCGCGCGCCATAAGGCGGGCCGCTGCCTCGCGCATGGCTTGCAGCCGCTCCAACTGAAAGGCCAGATGCGCGGCAAGGTCTTCCGCACTTGGACCATCCTCACCCGGTTCGGGCGGCAAAAGCAGCCGGGATTTCAGAAACGCAAGCCACGCCGCCATCACCAGATAGTCAGCGGCAAGTTCAATGCGCAGGGCACGGGCCTTTTCAACAAAGGCCAGATATTGCTGGGCCAGTTCCAAGACGGAAATCTTGCGCAGATCCACCTTTTGCGTCCGGCTTAGGGTCAGCAACAGGTCAAGCGGGCCTTCAAACCCCTCTACATCGACGATCAAGGCCTCGGCGGCCATCCGGTCCGCAGGCGTAAGACGTGCGTCACCCCAATCGTCTGATGTTTGCTCAGCCATGGCCACTCTCGGTCATCAAGCCCCGAAATTCGGCTTCGAGGGCCTCTATGTCAACCGGATCGGGGGTTTTGCGCTGACCAAGAGCCGCGATAGCACGGGCCCTGATCTCGGGCGTCTGATCCCCGCAGGCCCCGGCCACCGCCAGCATTTCCGCCATCACGCCCTTGCAATGCAGGGCAATGTCACAGCCCGCCGCCATGGAGGCCGCCGTCCGCTGCGCCAAGGTTCCTTGCAGCGCCTGCATGTTCAGATCGTCGGTCATCAAAAGCCCGTCAAAGCCGATCACCTCACGAATCACGCGGATCATCGCCGGGGATTGGGTCGCGGGCAGGCTGTCATAGGCGGAAAAGATGATATGCGCGGTCATTGCCATGGGCAGGTCAGAAAGCGCCCGGAACGGCGCAAAGTCACTGAGGGCCAAGTCTTCGGCACTGGCCTCCACGGTTGGCAAATCATGATGCGTATCTGCCGTTGCCCGACCGTGACCGGGAAGATGCTTCATCACCGGCAAAACCCCACCTGCCAGATGGCCGTCGGCCACGGCACGGGAAATCTCGGTCACTTGCGATGCCGTCTCGCCATAGCAGCGGTTTTTCAGGAACGGATGCGTCCCGGCACCGGCGATATCGGCGCAAGGCGCGCAATTGCTGTCAATCCCGACACCGCGCAATTCATGGGCAATCAAGCGCGACCGCACCCACATGGCGCGAACAGGATCACTGGCATGGGCCACAGTCTCAAGCGGCGGGTCCCATTCACGCCAATGCGGCGCGCGCAGACGTTGTACCCGCCCACCCTCTTGATCGACCAAAATGGGCGCGTCACGACCCACGGCCTCGCGCAGATCTTGGGTCAGGGCGCGCAGTTGTGCGGGCGTCTCTACGTTGCGGGCAAAGAGGATGAACCCGAAAGGATCGCAATCACGGAAAAACGCACGCTCCTCCGCAAGAAGCTGCGGGCCAAGACAGCCAAAGATCGCGGCGAGTTTGCCGCTCATCTATGCGCCACGGGGATGCAAGCCGCCCCTTCGGCCAAAAGCGCCGTGCAGAACCGGCGGGCATCATCCTCGCCGCCGAAGCCATGGGCGCGCAGCCGATAGAATGTGCGTCCGCCTGACAGGGCCGATTGAACGACGGCTGATTTGCCGCTCATCAAATCGCCGAATTTCCCCGTCAGTTTTCGCCATTCGCTGCGGGCCTGTTCGCCTGTGTCAAAGGCGCCCAACTGAACAAGCCTTGTACCTACGACCAGAGTCGCCGGATCAATCTCGTCAATCGGACCAATTTCCGCCGAAACACTGCGCACCCCGGTGATCCCAAAAGATGTGGGCCGCGGCATAGGACGCATGGATTTCGTCATTCCGCCCGTGGCCACCTCTTCCGGCGCGCTGTCTGGCACGGTGTCCAGCGGCGCGATATCCGAGGCCAAGGCATCGGCAAGGGCACGGGCAATGGCATCATTCTCTGTGCCCGACGGCGGCAGGGCATCAGACAAAACCACGGGTTGCGACGGGTCTTGGCCCGCTGCGAAATCCAGAGCAGCGGGGCCTTGCACCGGCCCCTGCACACCCGGAGAAAGCACTCCAGCCCCTTCGGCAGGCAGGGCGGGCGACAACCCGGCGCTGTCTTCCAAGCTCAGTTCAACCGGCATCGGGGCCAGAATGATTTCATCAGGCATTTCGTTCACAGCACCATTTTCCGCGATGATATTGACCGCCATCCCCTGATGGTCGGCAATCTCACCGCCCGGCGTTGCTGGTGCCACGCGCATCGGACCTTGGGCCGCACGGATGACTGGCACCCCATTCACATCGCGCACCGCCAGCCGGTATCCCCAGACAGCAACCGAAATGATGATGCCAATCGAACAGACAGCGCCTGCGATATTGATCAGCCGTTGCGCCTGTTGCCCGTTGAAACGGGGCGATGCCCCGTATTCTTCGTAGTCGACTTCCGCCATGCTCTGCCTCGATCAGGCGGATTTTCCCGCCTTTATTGCCTGCTGAACCGGCGGCGCGCTTGTTTGGATCAGCGCATTTCCTCGACCGGTGTCACGCCCAAGATACCAAGGCCTGAGCAAATGACAACGCCCACGGCCCGCGCTAGGGCGATTTTCGCCGTAGATGTGGCAGTATCGTCCTGCAAAAAGCGCAAATTGGGCTCGTCATTGCCCCGGTTCCACAACCCGTGCAGGTCTGACGCGAGTTCATAGAGGTAAAATGCCACCCGGTGCGGTTCATTCCCGCGTGCGGCTGTCTCGACCAGACGTGGCCATTCGGCAATCTTTTTGGCAACCTCAATCTCGGCCACATGATCCAGTTTTGTCAGATCGGCCGCAGCCAAGGTGGCGTCAGACACATCCATCCCGGCCTCACGTGCCTTGCGCATGATCGAGTTTACGCGGGCATTGGCGTATTGCACATAGAACACCGGGTTGTCCTTGGACTGCTCCAGCACCTTGTCGAAATCGAAATCCAAGGCCACGTCATTCTTGCGTGTCAGCATGATAAAGCGGGTCACATCGGCCCCCGCCATTTCCACGACATCGCGCAAGGTCACAAAGGTGCCAGCGCGTTTGGACATCTTGAATGGCTCGCCATTTTTCCACAGCTTGACCAATTGGATCAGCTTGATGTCCAAGGCAACCCGGCCCCCCGAAAGGGCCGAGACGGCAGCCTTCATCCGCTTGACGTATCCGCCATGGTCCGCGCCAAAAATATCGATCAGCTGATCAAAGCCGCGCTGCACCTTGTCAAAGTGATAGGCAATGTCGGGCGCGAAATAGGTCCAGGACCCATCCGATTTTTGCACAGGCCGATCCACATCATCGCCATGCGCAGTGCTGCGAAACAGGGTCTGGACACGGGGTTCCCAATCCTCGGGCTCTTTGCCCTTTGGCGGTTCCAGCGTGCCTTCGTAGATCAGTCCCATATCGCGCAAGGTGTTGATCGCGGCCTCGATCTTGCCCGTGCCATAAAGTGCCTTTTCCGAGGAATAGACATCCATCGACACCCCAAGGGCTGCCAGATCCTCGCGGATCATCTGCATCATCATCTGGGTTGAAAATTCACGAATGTCAGCCAGCCAGAACTGCTCGCCCTTGTCGAGCAAGCTGTCGCCGTATTTTTCCTTCAGCGCCTCACCCACAGGGATCAGATACTCGCCGGGATAAAGCCCTTCGCGGATTTCGGGATCAAGGCCATGCGCCTGACGATAGCGCTCAAAGGCTGACCGAGCCAGAACATCAACCTGCGCGCCACCATCGTTGATGTAGTATTCCCGCGTGACCTCCCACCCGGCAAAGGCAAGCAGGTTGGCAAGGGCATCCCCCACAACAGCGCCGCGCACGTGGCCCACATGCATCGGCCCCGTCGGGTTGGCCGAGACGAACTCCACATTCACCTTGATCCCCGAGCCAATCATCGAGCGCCCGAAATCGGTGCCCGACAACAGTGCCTTCTGAACCAGACCTTGCCACACAACGGGAGCAAGCCGCAGGTTCAAAAAGCCCGGCCCCGCCACATCGGCACTGGTGATCCGACCGTCCGACAACAATTTGCCCGCCAACGCCTCTGCAATGACGCGCGGTTGCAGACCAGCAGGCTTGGCCAGAACCATGGCCGCATTTGTCGCCATATCGCCATGTGCCGCGTCTCGTGGAGGCTCAACCGCAACGTTTGAGAAATCAAGGCCCGACGGCAAAGTGCCTTCGGCTTGCATTTCGGTCAGCGCGGCTATGACGGTGGCACGGATATCGGCGAAGAGGTTCATATGATCAAATCCTGTCTTGTGCCCTAGGCAATGCCAGAGGGCGCAAGACAGGTCAAGTTCAGCTAGCCCCTGCACGCCAATCTGAAAGGGCCGGATTGTCATCTTGCGGACCTTGCGCGGTGGAAAGGCCAGTGGGTGACGTCATCGTCCGGTTGCGAAAGTAATAGGTTTCGCGCGCCCCGAAGTAAAAGGCGACCACCGCCCCCAGCAACCACCACAACGGTTCAGGCACCGCGTTCAGCCCCACCATCCGCTGCGCAAAGGCGTGTGGGTCGATCATCGCATAGACAAACAGACCGATGGTGCCAAAGGCAAGCAGCGGGCGCGGAAGGCGGTTCAATCCGTTCACCAATCGGTCAAACCAACCAAGGGCGGGATGGCCATATTCCTCACCCAACTGGCGCAAGGCAGCCATCTGCGCCTCGGCCGACAATTCCATGCGGCGGGTGGCAGAGGGGACAAAGACCTCGGCCATGCCCTTGGCGGCGGTGCCAAGGGCATTGACGGCGGCAGGCCCGCCCAGAACCGCGTCGATTACCCCCATTTTGCCACCCGTGCCGCGTGTTGTGCCGGGGTAAGATGATAGCGCGGATTGATAAACTCCTCAGCCCGCGTGATCCAGCCGCCCTTGCCGCCATTGGTGCGGCGGGCAAACTTTCGGCTTTGCGGGCGCACATCAGCCAAACCATAGTAGTAATTGCGCCGTGCAATCCCGTAGGCATCCGCAAAATGCGAAGGGGCCGCCTCATAGGCCGCTTGGGCCGCCCGAATGGTCTGGGGGCCGAGTTGCCCGTCAGGATCGCAGGGAAACCCCATATCGGTGCACAAACGCTGCAGAATCTTCACTGCGTTCATCCCGGCATTGACATACATGTCAAAGACCGAAGGCTGAACAGCCTCGGGCAAAGCCCCAATCCCGGGCCGCTTGAAATAGTGTTCGATATAGATATCCACCGCTTGCCCACGGGTCAGCCCGCGCACATCGGCCACATCAATACGGCTGTCGTGATTGATGTCCAAGCCAAGCCTGCGCAGGGTGTGGATCGTGACACCGTGGTTGGTGGCGCCGCCCGGATCATCAGGATCGTTCACAAAGCCGCCCTCACGGGCGACGATCTCTTCGGCAATTTCTTTGACTGTTTTCATGGGCATCCCCGGAGTGAAACACTCCCCCCGGGATGCAGATTGCCAATCGGGTCTTAACGCCCCCGCAAGGCAGCGTTCTTAGCTGCCCGCCTTGTCGTCCTTGTAAACACCTTGTTCCTTCAAAGCGTCTATCACCTCGGACGGCATATAGGTTTCGTCATGCTTGGCCAAGATTTCAGTCGCAACAAAGGTGCCGTCTTGCATGGCACCGGTGCCAACCATGCCCGTCCCTTCGGAAAACAGGTCTGGCAGGATGCCGGTATAGGTGACAGGAACGGTTTCATTGGTATCGGTCACGCGGAAACTGATTGTCTCGCCCTGCCCGCGCACGATGCTGCCCTCTTCCACAAGGCCGCCAATCCGAAACACCTCACCGATGCGGGGCGGGTCTTCGACCACCTGCGTGGGGCTACGGAAAAAGTTGATCCCGTCCTTCATCGCATAGCCAATCAGACCGGTTGCCCCGGCCAGTGCCACGAATGCCAACACAATCACCTGAATGCGTCGTTGCTTTTTCAGACCCTTCATTCCAGCCATTTCAAACCCTTACACGCCATTCTTCGTAAAGTTTCAGACAGTATCAACGTTCGATCCAATGTGGGACCACCGCCCGGACTTGTCGAGACCGCTGCGGCAAAAGGGTACAACACCCTTTCACGCGGCCTCGAACACAATTTTGCGACGCAAGAATTGCGTCGCCTTGTTTGAAACAGCCTTCGGATCGCCCGTCGTCAAGAACCGTGAACCCGTCCCCTGCCCTAGAAACTCGGGCCGTCGAATAAGGTAGTCTGCCAAGGACTCGGCCACCAGATTTGCCTGACTGTAAACCTTTACATCCACCCCCAAGGCATCCTGAAATGCCTCTGCCATCAGGGGATAGTGCGTGCATCCCAAAATCGCGGCTTCCGGCATTGGCATCCGGCGCTTAAGCGCCTCAACATGGCTGCGGACCAAGGCTTCGGCCAAGATCTCATCGCCCTGCTCGATCGCATCGACAACGCCGCCGCAGGGCTGGGCTTCGACATCCACCCCAACCGCCCGATAGGCAAGCTCGCGCTGAAAGGCGCGGCTGGCCACCGTGGCGGGGGTTGCAAACAGTGCCACATGTTTCACCGCAACCTCACGCGGGGGCGAGTTGTCGCCCCATTGCCGTTCGGTCAATGCCTCGATCAAGGGAACAAAAACCCCCAAGACGCGCTTGTTCTGCGGCACCCATGTCTCTTGCATCCGTTTAAGGGCAGCGGCAGATGCCGTGTTGCAGGCCAAGATCACCAGATCGCAGCCTTCGTCCCACAAACGCTCGACGGCGGCGCAGGACAGGTTGAAAATATCGTCATGCGTGCGCACGCCGTAAGGTGCATGCGCATTATCCCCAAGGTAGACAAAGGGAACATCGGGCAAGCGCCGCGTGACCGCGTCCAGCACGGTCAAGCCCCCAAGGCCCGAATCGAAAACCCCTACTGCCATAACTGCCCTCCCATGCCGGGCTGTTCCCGGCATCTTGGGCCGATCAGCGCGACTTGTACTTTGCCTCGAACTCGTAGCCCAGATCATACGAGCCAAGAGGGTCCGGCGAAAGGTCGTATGTGGCCCGGCGCAGGAATTCCATCATTGCCTTAGGATCTGACTTGAGCGGCTGCAGGGTGGCTGCGGCAATCGGCTCGCCAATCACCACCTGAACCGGTTCATCGACGCGGGCCTTGAACTCTTTGATCAGCAGGGCAAGGCGCAGGTTGGAATGGACGCGGCTTGCGATCTGGAACAGCCGGGAATTATGACCCGAGAAATACACAGGCACCACCGTTGCCCCGGATTTCGCAATCATCTTGGCGGTAAAATTCCGCCAACCCGGATCCATCGGGCGCGAAAACGCCTTAGCGCTGGTTGAAACCGTGCCGCCGGGAAAAACGCCAATGGCCCCGCCCTGCCCCAGATAGGTCAGCGCGGCATTGCGCGTCTCAAGGTTCAGTTTGACCGCCTCTTTTGTCTCATCAAACGAAATGGGAAGGACAACGCGGTTCAACTCTTCGGCCCTGCGAAAGACCGAGTTTGCCAAAATTCGGAAATCCCCACGCACCCGGTCCAGCAAATGCCCCATCATGAGGCCATCCAGAATGCCGAAAGGATGGTTCGCGATCAGAACCAAGGGGCCGTTTGCCGGTATATTTTCCAGCCGGCCCCCGCGGATATCAAGGCTGAGCCCGTAGCGTTCGGGAATCACCTCCCAAAAGCTGCGGCCCATTGCAACGTCGTTTTCATATCCGCTCGCCCTGCGGATCAGCGACAGCCGCCCGGTCGCATTTTCCATCATCCGGATCATGGTTGCCCCCAACCGTGTAGAGGCAGAGGAGGCGTAAGAGATATCCTGAGTCACGTCGCGCTGGTTCACAATACATCCCCAAAAGGTTGCGCCCGGTTTCCCGTATCACTACGCCATGAAATGTCACAGGTGCATGACGTTGCGATCACGTCACCTTGGCCTGTAGAAAATTTGCACAATCACGCTCCGCGGGTGGAAATTCTGCATCCGATAACCATTTACATGCAAATGATTCTCCCCACATGAGGCGCGCAGTGTTAGACTTATGTGGTATTGAAAGGCGTAAGAAATGGATTGGGATAAGCTTCGGATATTTCACGCGGTTGCCGAAAAGGGCAGTCTGACGCATGCGGGAGATGTCCTTCATCTGAGCCAATCCGCTGTGAGCAGGCAGATTCGCGCGTTGGAGGAAAGCCTTCACGTAACACTGTTTCACCGCCACGCCCGTGGCCTTATCCTGACCGAACAGGGCGAGCTGCTGTTTGATGCGACCCTGGCCATGGCCAAACGACTCGATGCCGCTGCAGCACGTATCCGCGACAGTGAGGATGAGGTTTTTGGCGAATTGCGCGTGACCACCACGACCGGATTCGGCACGCTCTGGCTGGCCCCGCGTCTGGCCAACCTTTACAAGAAATACCCGGCGCTGAAGATCGACCTGATGCTTGAAGAGCGCGTTCTTGACTTGCCGATGCGCGAGGCGGACGTCGCCATCCGGATGAAAGAACCCAGCCAAGCCGATCTGATCCGCAAACGCCTGATGCAAATTCGCATGCGCCTCTATGCGTCACCAGAATATCTGGCCGAACACGGAACCCCTGTGACAATGGATGATTTCAGCCAACACAGGCTGATCTGCCAACACGCCGGGGTTGCACAAGTTGCAGCAGGCGCGTTGCTGGTCCAAGAATTGATGGGCCATGACATCCCTTCAACCCTGACGGTGAACAACTACTTCGGGGTCCTTCAGGGGGTGCTCAATCACCTAGGGATTGGCGTTCTGCCCGACTACATCACCGAAGATTTCCCGCATCTGATCAGGGTCTTGCCCGATACGGAAAGTTCCGAAGTGCCGGTATTTCTGGCCTATCCGGAAGAGCTTCGCCATTCAAAGCGGGTCGCTGCTTTTCGTGACTTTGTCTCAGAAGAGATCTTTTCCTTCCGCAAGCGCCAACAAGCCTGACTCTGAGATATGCGTTCAAAGCATAACGGCCATGCTGCCTGCGCAGCATGGTTTAACTTGATCCGACTCTCCACTCCCCCTATTTGCAAACATGAAGCGGGTGATTGAGTTATGTCTCTCACCCCCTTCATACCTCCCTGTTGGACTTGGGCCGAGCTTCTGCTCGGCCTTTTTTTTCTTTACTGCCCAACTTTCTTTGAAACGCCACTCATTCAGGCATCATTGCGCGTCTTTTCACCAAAAAAAGGACGTCAACCTTTGATTGCGCAAAGGAAATCGCCCGATCATAGGCATGGCGTGAGTCGTCAAAACGCCCAGCCCTTGCAAAAAGGTCAGCACAAGCGGCGTGGAACGGTTGATAGGCCTGCAGGTCGGTTTGCAGATCGTCAAGTGTGGCCAATGCGGTTTGCAGATGGCCCGCTTCGGCTTGGGCAACGGCGCGGTTCATCCGCACAACGGGCGTATCCTCCCACCGCAGCAAACTGGTATAAAGGAGCACGATCTGGGGCCAATCCGTCCTGCCCAACCGCCTGCCGTCGACCTGAAGGGCCTGAAGCGCCGCCTTAATCTGAAACGGGCCCGCAGCCCGCCTGATCATCGCGCGGTCAAGCAAGGCCTGACCTTCCTCTGCCATCCCAAGGTCCCAGAGCGAAACGTCCTGTTCCGCCAGACCAATGCCCGCCCCATCCGCGCCAACTCTGGCCCCTTTGCGGCTTTGGATGATCAAAAGCAGCGACAGCAGCCCTTCTATTTCGGCGTCACCGGGCCGCAGATCCACCATGAGACGCGCCAGAAATATCGCCTCGTCACACAGACCATGGGCCCCCGTTTCATCGGCTCCCTGCCCATAGCCCGCGTTGAAAATCAGATAGATGACCGTCAAGACCGAGTTCAGTCGCGCAGACCAGTCCTCGGGGCCGGGCACGACATAGGCAATTCCGGCCGCCGAGATTTTTGCCTTGGCACGCGACAGGCGCTGCCCCATCGTGGTGTCGGTGTCGAGGAAGGCCTTGGCGATCTGAGGCGTCGAAAGACCGCCCAAGGTGCGCAGGGTCAGGGCCACGCGCGATTTCGGGTCCAACGCCGGGTGGCAACAAGTGAAGATCAAGCGAAGACGCTCATCAGGGATGATTTCGGATTCCTCGACCGCCTCATCGGGGGCAAGTGTGGCCAAGTTCGCCCTTTGCTGACTGTCAGTCTTGGCCCGGCGCAGGCGGTCAATCGCCTTGCGCAGCGCCACTTTGAGCAGCCACCCTTGGGGCGAGGCGGGCAGCCCTTTTGCCCCCCAATGCGCCACGGCAGAAAACAAGGCATCTTGCAGTGCATCCTCGGCCAGTTGGAAATCCCGCAAGCGCGCGATCAAGGCAGAAAGAAGCCGCCCCCGATCCTGTCGCATCACCCGGTCAAGCGCGCGGGTGACGGCAATCGCAGAAGAGGCGGCTTCCGTCATCCGTCAGCCTCCGGAATAATCCATCACAGGACGAACCTCCACCGTGCCCCAATCCGCCGAAGGGATCATCGCCGCATAGGCCAGCGCCTGATCAAGAGTATCTGCCTTGAACAGGTAAAAGCCTCCCAATTGCTCACGTGTCTCTGCAAAGGGGCCATCCATGGTTTCCACCTTGCCGCCACGTCTGCGCAGGCAAGTGGCAGTTTCCGGTGCCTTCAACCCTTCGCCAGCGATCCAGTTGCCATCCTCTTGCAGTTTTTTGCCCAAGGCCATGTAGCCTGCCATAAAGGCTGCGAACTCCGGGCTCTTGGTGTCGGGTGAGGCGCTGGGGTCTTCGTAAATCAAAGCCATGTACTTCATTCGATACTCCTTTCACGCAGGTCACGGCACAATTGCCGCTGATCCTACATCAAGGACGCAGGTGGTCTTGGATTTTCGACAGTGGGCGAAAGATTTTCTGGAATTTTCGCGCGGGCTTTGGTGTGGGCGGCCCTTTGCGCTTTCCCTTGCGCGGGGGATGGATTAAACGCGCGGCAATCTTTCAGCGCAGGGATATTCCATGACCGAGCCCGTCCTTACCCCCGAACTGATCGCCGCCCATGGCTTGAAGCCCGACGAATATGAGCGGCTTTTGGAGATCATCGGGCGTGAGCCGTCCTTTACCGAGCTTGGCATTTTCTCAGCCATGTGGAACGAACATTGTTCCTATAAATCCTCCAAGAAATGGCTGCGCACCCTGCCCACCTCCGGACCGCAGGTGATCTGCGGACCGGGCGAGAATGCGGGTGTTGTCGATATCGGCGATGGTCAGGCCGTGATCTTCAAGATGGAGAGCCACAACCACCCCAGCTATATCGAACCCCATCAGGGCGCGGCGACGGGCGTGGGCGGTATTTTGCGCGATGTCTTCACCATGGGCGCACGCCCGATCGCGGCGATGAATTCACTGTCGTTTGGCCTGCCCTCGCATCCGAAGACCAGCTATCTGGTCAAAGGCGTGGTTGAGGGTGTGGGCGGCTATGGCAATGCCTTTGGCGTGCCCACAGTTGGCGGCGAAGTGCGCTTTCATGCAAGCTATAATGGCAATTGTCTGGTCAACGCCTTTGCGGCGGGCCTTGCCGACGCGGACAAGATTTTCTACTCGGCCGCCAGCGGTGTGGGCATGCCCGTCGTCTATCTGGGGGCCAAGACCGGGCGTGACGGCGTGGGCGGGGCCACCATGGCATCGGCCGAGTTTGATGACACAATCGAGGAAAAGCGCCCGACGGTGCAGGTCGGCGACCCCTTTACCGAAAAGCGCCTGCTGGAGGCCTGCCTTGAACTGATGGCCTCGGGTGCGGTGGTGTCCATTCAGGATATGGGGGCTGCGGGCCTGACCTGTTCGGCGGTGGAAATGGGTGACAAGGGCGGCCTTGGGATCCGTCTGCAACTGGATCAGGTTCCCCAGCGCGAAACCAACATGACCGCCTATGAGATGATGTTGTCCGAAAGCCAAGAGCGGATGCTCATGGTGCTGAACCCGGAACTCGAAGATGTGGCGCGGGCAATCTTTGTAAAATGGGATCTCGATTTCGCCATCGTCGGGGAAACCATTGCCGAAGACCGCTTTTTGATCTTGCATGGCAATGACGTAAAGGCGGACCTTCCGCTGTCAAAACTCTCTTCAAGCGCGCCGGAATATGACCGCCCTTGGGTCGAAACACCTGCTGCCGCTGCCTTGGGCAAGATTCCCGCCCTGTCGGCGATTGACGGCTTGCGGGCCCTGATCTCCAGCCCCAGCTATGCCCACAAGGCTTGGGTGTGGGAGCAGTATGACAGTCAGGTTGGGGCCGATACCGTCATCACGCCGGGTCTGCCTGCGGGTGTGGTGCGCGTGCATGGCACGGGCAAGGCGATTGCATTCACCAGCGACGTGACCCCGCGCTACGTCAAGGCAAACCCGTTCGAGGGCGGCAAGCAGGCCGTGGCCGAGGCTTATCGCAACCTCACGGCCATGGGCGCCCTGCCCCTTGCCACCACTGACAATCTGAATTTCGGCAACCCCGAAAAGCCCGAGATCATGGGCCAATTTGTCGGCGCGATCAAAGGCATAGGCGCGGCTGTTGCAGCACTCGATATGCCCATCGTGTCGGGCAACGTGTCGCTCTACAATGAAACAGACGGCAAGGGCATTCTGCCGACCCCCACAATTGGCGCGATTGGCTTGCTTGCCTCGCTTGATGAGTTGATCGCGGGCAAGCCGTCTTTGGGCGATTTTGCCGTCGTGATCGGTGAGAGCCACGGCCATCTTGGTCAATCGGCCCTGTTGGCCGAGGCTTTGGGGATGGAGGCAGGCGATGCGCCCCCGGTTGATCTGGCTGCCGAAAAGCGCAATGGCGAGTTCATCCGCGCCAACCGCAAAGCGATCCGGGCCTGCACCGACCTGTCTGACGGCGGCCTTGCGCTTGCAGCCTTTGAGATGGCGGAGGCGGCGGGCATTGGACTGGCGCTTGACCCAAGCGACATTCCAACCCTGTTTGGCGAGGATCAGGCGCGCTATTTGATTGCGGTCGATGCAGCCGATCTTGGTACCCTGAGAGCCGCGGCCGAAAAGGCAGACGTTCCCCTGACCATGGTTGGTCAGTTTGGCGGATCGGTCATCCGTTTGGGTCAAGAAGAAGCCAAACTGGACGAGCTTTCCGCCCTGTATCGCGGTGCCTTTGCCGCAGCCATCGGGCTGTAAACACGGTCAGGGCCATCAGGCCCTGATTAAGCACATTGGAAACGCAACTTGTGCAAAACACCGCCTTGCAGCCGCCGGTGACCGGCCCTAGATTTGGCATGACGACCAAGGAGCGGACCAAATGGCAATCGAAGCCCGTGATATCGAAGCGCTGATCCGGGAAAGCTTTCCCAATGCCCAGATCTCTGTGCAAGGGGATGATGGGGCCCATTTCGCGGCCGAAGTGATCGACCCCAGTTTCAAGGGCATGAACCGCGTGCAGCAACAGCGCGCGGTCTATGCCGCGTTGAAGGGCAAGATGGATGGCGCACAAGGCGAGTTGCATGCCCTTGCGCTGACGACCAAGGCGCCGGAATAGGCGCAAAGGGCCAAGGCATTGGCCGGATTATAGAAACATAGGGCCAGACCGTTCGGCCTTTCCCGCACCAGCCCGTGGCCAAGCCAAAGAGGATCAAGAACATGAGCGCGACAGACCAAATCCGCGAAACGATTGAAAAAAACGATGTGGTGCTTTTCATGAAAGGCACCAAAATGATGCCGCAGTGCGGGTTCTCCTCACGCGTGGCAGGTGTCTTGAACTTCATGGGTGTGGAGTTTCAGGATGTGAACGTTCTTGCGGATCAAGAGGTGCGTCAGGGCATCAAGGATTTCAGCGATTGGCCCACGATCCCGCAGCTTTACGTCAAGGGCGAGTTTGTTGGCGGCTGTGACATCATCACTGAGATGACCCTGTCGGGCGAGTTGGACCAGTTGTTCGAAACCAAGGGTGTCACCTTTGACAAGGCTGCCGCCGACAAGATCCGCGAAGCAAACGGCTGATCAATTATAATCGCCGACATGAAAGCCGCGACAGGGATGATCTGTCGCGGCTTTTCTCTTTGAACACTTTGGTTGCAGGTCGCTGCCCGAAAAACCAGACTAAGCGCGCAGCTTGTCTTCAATCCTGTCCGCCATCGCCTCGGCCCGCGCCGCAATCTCGGCCAGTGTTTCGCGGACATGTGGAGGGATGACGGGCACCTCTACCTTTTCCGCCGCAGGCTTTGGCCGCTGCTCAAGTTCGGCCATACGGGCCTTGATCTGGCGGTTCTCATCCTCAAGCGCGGCCGTCTTGTCGGCCAGCATAAGCCCCGCCATCAAAAGCATCCGCGCCTCGGGCAGACGACCCATCTGCTGCACCAGCGGATCGGCCTCGGCATTCAGCATCGCGGCCGCTGCTTGCAAGAAATGCTCTTCGCCCGTTTGACACGCGACCTGAAAATCCCGGCCCCCAATCTTGATAGTCACATCAGGCATTGGCGTTCTCTCCAACATGGGGCGCGGCCAACGGATCAAGCGCCGCGATCAATTCATCCAATTCTGCCGTTTCCGCAGACCGCAAGGCACGCAGCGCCTCAAGTTCGGTCAGCATGGCGCGATTGATCAGATGGGGTTCAACCTGCCCTTCGGCCTGTGCCTCGGTCAGCACACGCATCTGTTCACGCAGGCTGGCAACCGTTTTCTTCAGCCGCTGCATCTCAAGCCCCTGCACATCCAAAAGCTTGGTCAGGCGATCCACTTCGGCCTGAAGGGCAAGTTTGCCCGACGCGTCCTTGTCGCGCACAACCCGCAGCCGTTCGTTCAACTGCGCGGTCAACATGCGCTCTTCATCAAGGGCTTCATTCAGGCGGGCAATCTCTGCCTCGGCCACACCATCAGCCAAGGTGGCCACCGGGCCCATATCAGCACCAGAGCCGGAAGAGATCGGCGGCATATCCCCTGCACCAAAGGCTTCGACCCTTTGGCTGATCCGCATCATCGCGGCCGAGATCCGCCGCTCCAGTTCAGCAATGTCGTCCATGCCCCCTCTTTTCCCGGTTGCCCGATGTTCTTTTACCTACACACCACCACAGAGTGCGAATCGTTACGCCCAGCGTCAAGCCCGATATTAGCGCAAAGATCCCGCGATAACTGCCCCATATCGGTCAAGGGCTTGGCGGCTACGCTTGATCTTGCTGCACAGGGTGATAAGGAACCTGCAACTCCAATTTTCTCAGCGACGAGGACACCAGCCTTGGACATCCAAACCCTGCGCGACAGTCACCCCGATCATTGGATGCGCTCAACCGCAATCCGTACCCTTGCCCTTGATGGCGTGGCGGCGGCGAACTCTGGCCACTCCGGCATGCCGATGGGGATGGCAGATGTTGCGACCGTTCTGTTTTCAAAGCATCTGAAGTTCGATGCCTCTGCCCCGCGTTGGCCGGATCGCGACCGCTTTATTCTGTCGGCGGGCCATGGGTCGATGCTGATCTATGCGCTGATGTATCTGACCGGCTATGCCGACATGACGCTGGAACAGGTCAAGAATTTCCGCCAATGGGGCGCGATCACTGCGGGCCACCCTGAATTTGGCCATGTGGCCGGGGTGGAGACGACGACCGGGCCATTGGGTCAGGGCATTGCCAACGCCGTCGGCTTTGCTATGGCAGAGGAATCCTTGCGCGCCCGTTGGGGGGCAAAGGTGCAAAATCACTTCACCTATGTCATCGCAGGCGACGGATGCCTGATGGAAGGCATCAGCCAAGAGGCCATCGGCCTTGCTGGCAAGCATCAACTTTCTCGCCTGATCGTGCTGTGGGACAACAACGGCATCACCATTGACGGCAAAGTCTCGCTTTCCGATGTCACCGATCAGGTCGCCCGCTTCAAGGCCAGCGGATGGGATGTTTTCGAATGTGACGGCCACGATCCAGTGGCCATCGATCAGGCGCTGACGGCCGCCAAAGCCAGCCCGCACCCGGCAATGATTGCCTGCAAGACCCATATCGCCATCGGCCACGCGGCCCAAGACACCTCAAAGGGTCATGGCGCGCTGACTGACGCCACACAGATGAAGGCCGCGAAAGAGACTTATGGCTGGCCCTACCCCGCGTTTGAAATCCCGGCAGAGATAAAATCATGGTGGGAGGGCGTAGGCGCTCAAGGTGCTACTGCCCGCCAAGAGTGGGAAGCACGCTTGGCCAGCCTCTCGCCCGCGAAACAGGCTGAGTTTGCACGCATCTTCGCCCTTGATGTGCCAAACAAGCTGTCCTCAACCATTCGCGCCCTGAAAAAGCAGGCAGCCGAAGATGCGCCAAAAATGGCAACCCGCGCCGCCAGCGAAAAGGTCCTGCAGGCGGTAAACCCGATCCTGACCGAAACCCTCGGCGGATCGGCAGACCTGACCGGATCGAACAACACCAAGACCGCTGATCTGGGCGTGTTCAGCCCCGAAGACCGCAAGGGCCGCTATGTCTATTACGGGATCCGTGAGCATGGCATGGCCGCCGCGATGAACGGCATGGCCTTGCACGGCGGTGTGCGGCCCTATGGCGGCACCTTCATGTGCTTTACCGACTATGCCCGCCCCTCGATGCGCCTCTCTGCGCTGATGGGAATTCCTGTGGTCTATGTGATGACGCATGACAGCATTGGTCTGGGCGAAGACGGGCCAACGCACCAGCCAGTGGAACATCTGGCCATCAGCCGCGCCACCCCCAATACGTTGGTGTTCCGCCCTGCTGATCTGGTGGAAACCGCCGAGGCATGGGAAATTGCACTGTCGCAAAAGACCACGCCTTCGGTTCTGGCGCTCAGCCGTCAAAACCTGCCTGCCGTGCGCAAAGCCCACACCAATCAGAACCTGACCGCCAAAGGCGCCTATATTCTGGCCGAGGCGACCAGCAAACGTCAGGTCATCTTGATGGCTACAGGCTCCGAGGTGGAGATCGCCCTCAAGGCCCGTGACATGCTGGAGGCTGAGGGAATCGGCACGCGCGTCGTCTCGATGCCATCAATGGAACTCTTCGCCCAGTCCGATGAGGCTTGGCGCAAAAAGGTGCTGCCGGGCGGATCGGTGCGCATCGCGATCGAGGCCGGTGTGCGCATGGGCTGGGATCGTTGGCTCTTGGGGGAGCGTGGACGCGACGGAAAGGCCGATTTCGTCGGCATGTCCAGCTTTGGGGCGTCAGCCCCTTATGAGCGGCTTTACAAGGAATTCGGCATCACCGCCGAGGCTACTGTCGCAAAGGCAAAAGCCCTTCTCTAAAGAATGGATTTGACGGAAAAGATGGGTTGCGCCGAAAGGCGCAGCCCTTTTTCGATGCACGCAGCACCACAAGACCGGACCTGTCACCGCAATACCGCCGCCGAACGTGGCGGCAGGCGCATTCCCGCCACCCTTTCCAGAATGTGATCAAACTTTTCAAAAACCCAGTTGCGCCGGTTCACGTCAACGCCTAAGTCGTCGCGAATTAGACATAACTTGATCTTGAAATAGCCTGATGGGCCTTCAAGACTGAAGGTCTGACACAGCGAAACGGTCTTTGGAGCAGTAAAATAATGGCCTCGCAGCAAAACTCGACCCCGTCCACCAAGGGCGAAAAACCGCAACAACAAGGGGCCACAGCCCCCGCCGCGCCGCAACAGCAGCAAGCTGGCACCCCGATCTTCAAAGACTGGGCCTCGATCTAAAGGGTCTGATCAAGAAATTTACCTTGAACAAAATGGGGTCAGCAATCACGCTGGCCCTGTTGCATTTCATAGACCGGAACTCTTGAGCCATGGCGGAACCCGTCTCTTCCATCCCGAATCTTGGTCCGGCGTCCGAGGCCGCTTTTGCGCGCGCGGGCATTCACAGCGCCGAGGAAATCAGATCCCTTGGCGCAGATGAAAGCTATCGCCGGTTGTTGCTCGCGGGTTCGCAGCCGCATTTCATTGGCTATTATGTGCTTGTCATGGGCCTTCAGGGCCGCCCGTGGAACGATTGCAAGGCAGATGAGAAGAAAGTGCTGCGAAAGCGCTTTGATGCCATCAAGGAAAGCCTGATCGGCACAAAGGAAAAGGGCCGCTCCGATCTGGAGGCGGCCCTTCAGTTCTTTGGCGTGGTCGAACGCCGATAGGACCAAATTCCTTGCAAGGAATTTGCAAAATCCTTCAAAGGATTTTGTCAGCGCCTCGTTTAGCCAACCAGTTCTAGGCCGGAGAAGTAGAACGCGATTTCCTCTGCAGCCGTTTCCGGTGCATCAGAACCATGGACAGAGTTTTCGCCAACCGACAGGGCGAATTCCTTACGGATTGTGCCGTCGGCTGCATTGGCCGGGTTGGTTGCGCCCATCACTTCACGGTTCTTGGCAATCGCGCCTTCACCTTCCAGCACCTGAACCACAACAGGCTCTGACGCCATGAACTCAGTCAATTCGCCAAAGAAGGGGCGGTCTTTGTGCACTTCATAGAACTTGCCAGCCTGCGCCAAGGACAGGTGGATGCGCTTTTGTGCGACGATGCGCAGGCCAGCTTCTTCGAACTTGGCATTGATCTTGCCGGTCAGGTTGCGGCGGGTGGCATCTGGCTTGATGATGGAAAGCGTACGTTCGATGGCCATGACTGGCGTCTCCTTTGATGGGTCAAGGCCCCTGCCTTGCCCTTGTGAATTGCGGCGCGTGACTAGCACGGGTTGGCAACGATGAAAAGCCGCCCGGGACGGCTATTTCTTTTCCGTGTGCTTGCGCAACCGGCTTGGCGTGTGGAACTTGCGATCCTTGAAGGGGTTTTCATTCCCCTGACTGCGGAAGAACAAGCGAATCGGTGTGCCCGGCATATCAAAATGTTCGCGCAAGCCATTGACCAGATAGCGCTTATAGCTTTCGGGCAATTCATCGGGACGTGAACATTTGATGACAAAACCCGGAGGCCGCGTCTTGGCCTGGGTGATGTAGCGCAGCTTGATCCGATGGCCGCCCGGGGCCGGTGGCGGGTGCGCCTCGGTCATGGCACCAAGCCAAGTGTTCAGCCGGTTGGTCGTGATGCGGCGGTTCCAGGTATCATGGGCGCTGCGGATGGCGTCATGCAGACGGTCCAGACCCCGGCCCGTCTTTGCGCTTACGGTCACCAAAGGTGCACCGCGCAGCTGCGGCAAGAGGCGTTCGAACATCTCTTTCAGTTCAGCCAGCTTGTCTTGCTTTTCGTCCTCGAGATCCCATTTGTTGACTGCGACGACAACGGCGCGCCCTTCGGTCTCTGCATAATCCGCGATGCGCAGATCCTGCGTCTCAAACGGGATTTCAACATCCAGCAAGACCACCACAACTTCGGCAAATCGCACGGCGCGCAGACCGTCGGAAACGCTGAGTTTCTCCAGCTTTTCCACGATTCTTGCGCGTTTTCTCATGCCCGCCGTGTCAAAAATCCGGATGGGTGTGCCCAGCCAGTTTGACTTGACCGAAATCGCATCACGGGTGATCCCGGCCTCGGGCCCTGTCAGAAGGCGGTCTTCGCCAATGATCTTGTTGATCAGCGTGGATTTGCCTGCATTGGGCCGGCCAATGACCGCGATTTGCAACGGCTTCTTTTCGGTGGGCCGATGGGCAAATTCGTCGACCTCGACCTCGGCCTCTTCCTCGCTGATGTCCATATCGGTCAGCGGGGTATTCTCGGTCTCGCGCTCGGCAAATTCACCTTCGAGCGGTTTGAGCAAACGGTAAAGGTCATCCATCCCTTCGCCATGCTCGGCTGAGATGCGCAGCGGCTCGCCAAGGCCCAAGGACCATGCCTCAAGCGCGCCATCTTCGCCTGCGCGGCCTTCGGCCTTGTTGACCCCCAGGATCACGCGGGCGGCCTTTTTGCGCAGTATCTCGGCAAAGACCTGATCGGTTGGGTTCACGCCAACGCGGCCATCGATCAAGAACAGGCACACATCGGCCATATCAACCGCACGTTCGGTCAACCGACGCATCCGGCCCTGAAGGCTGTCATCAGTGACCTCCTCAAGTCCGGCGGTGTCGATCACCGTAAAGCGCAGATCAAACAGGCGTGCGTCGCCTTCGCGCAGGTCACGCGTCACGCCCGGCTGGTCATCGACCAAGGCCAGTTTGCGCCCGACAAGGCGATTAAAGAGCGTAGACTTGCCCACATTCGGGCGGCCCACGATGGCGAGGGTAAAACTCATGTCAAAGGTCCGATGTCATTCAAGCCGCCCCCTTTACAGGGGATCGCCCTCAACGGAAAGCGTGAAGTTGGCCATTCGCCCCGACAACGTATAATGTTCCGCCCGCCAAGGCAGGCGCAGACGATGCGCCCCCCGGAATAGTAGCCGTGGCGACCATGGTGCCATCTGTCGGATTGAACAACCGCAACAGCCCATCGGATGAGACAACAGCGATGCGTCCGCCTGCCAAGACCGGGCCGTAATGGGCATAGATAGCTTTTTGCCGCTTTGGCTTGTCTTTGACGAAATAGGGCATCTCTGCCTGCCAGATAACCTCGCCGGTCGCAGCATCAAGACGAACAAGCTGGGCCTGATCATTCACCACAAAGACTGAGCCACCAACAACCAGTGGCGGGTTCAGCGCCCCTTCGGTTGCCGTCCAGATCCGCGCGCCGGTGCCGGCATCAATCGCAACGGTGCGCCCGGCCGCGGTTCCGGTGTAGATGGTTGTGCCGACCAGCACCGGGTCGCCCGTCAGGTCGGTCAGGCCTTGATAGGCGCGGCCGTTGCGCTGCCCGGTCACAGCCCCGCCCCAGACGCGGGTTCCGTTCATCTTCAACGCCGCCGCCAGATCGCCGCTGGCAAAGGGAAAAGCCACGGTTCGGTCACCGATCAGGGGCGAAGATGTGCCCTCAACCGATGTGGGGCCGGGCGTGCCCTCCATCGTCCATTTGACACGCCCATCCTTTGTGTCGATGGCCCAGCCCGCGCCATCGCGGGTGGCGACATAGACGGTGTTCCCCTCGACCGAAGGCGCACCCGACACCGGGCTTTGCAGACGCTGACGCCATTGCACAGCCCCAGACGTTGCAGACAGCGCCACCAATTCGCCATAGGCCGTGGCGGCATAGACCGTGCCATCCCCAATGGCGAGGCCGCCGCCCGAAACATCGCCGCCCCGATCAAACGGCGCGGTCAGATCAGCCTGCCAAAGCCGCGCCCCGGCGGCAGAGGTCGCAACCAAAAGCGCCCGGCTGTCGAGTGTGAACACGCGTCCGTCTGCCACGACAGGCGAGGCTGAAACACGGTTCTTGCGGCTGGACCCTGCGCCGACATTCGCGGACCAAACCAATTGAGGCGTCGCTGAAAGTTGCCCATGCGGCGAAGCATGGCGGGCGTTTCCGCCACGATGCGTCCAATCCCCGCTCGTTGATGCGGCAGGCAAGGAAATCGGAACACTTTGATTCTCAGGGATCAACGAGGGTGCCTTTGGCGCAGGGTCGGCTTCGGTCGGGACCGAGGCCTCCAGATCAGCGCGCAACGGAAACCGCTCTCCTGACAGGATCAATTCACGTTCACACCCTGCCAACAGCAAGGTCGCCGTCAGGGCGGTCAGACCCAAGTTCAGCCTCGTCTTCGCCACCACCCGGTTCACTCCTCAGGTCCACTGCACTTTACAAAGCCGCCGTCACGCGCGGCCTTAGCCTGCATCCGCCACAGTATCCACCGTACCGCCCAAAGCAACGATTACCTGTTCGGCGCGGCGGCGCAGTCCGGCAGGTGCCTCTTGATCTTGCGTCAGGCTGCGCAGTGCAGCAATCGCATCATCCGCCTTGCCATCTTCAATCATCAAATAAGCCAATTGTTCCAAGGCCAATGGCCGAAAGGGTCGTCCCGGTGCCGCAATCGGATCAAGGGCGGCCCGACGGTCTGCCACAGACATATCTGCACCTGAGACGATCGTATGGCGCAAAATGGCCAAATCACGATAGCTTTGCGGCTGGCTCGCGTCGGCGGCCAAAGACGCCAAGGCGGCCAAAGTCTCTGCACGGTTTTCTGCCGGGTCAGAGGCCAGCAACAGCTCCAGTATCGCCTTCTGGCTTCCGTCACTTGCAACGCTGGCCAAGGCGTCACGACGCTGTGCCGCGCCACCGACATCCATCGCCTCAAGCACGGCGTCGCCAAAGGCCTGTGCCCGCGCGGCTTCTTTAGACTTTGACCATTCGTTGTATGCAGTTCCGCCCACAACACCCAGAACGATCAGCACGCCAATCCAACCATATTTGCGAAAGATCGCAAACAGGCGGTCGCGGCGAACCTCTTCCGTGACTTCGTCAATGAAACTTTCTGGATTGCTCACGGCGGTCAATCTTTCAAATGGGCGCGTTATCTGATGTGCCACGGGTCCTTACGGATGGCCGGACTGTTTCGCCTGTCTTACACGCAAGGACAAGGGCTTGCCAAGCCCTCGGGCCAAGGCAAGCGTTTTGCTGCAAACCCCCATGGGTTGAGATTGGCCCCAAAACGCCTTAGATAAAGCGCAACTTTGCGGCGAGACTTTGGGTCTGCCCGTGACAGCCTTTGAATGGCCTTTTGATACGGGCTCTGTCACGTCCAAGACCTGATGCAGAAATTTGGCCCCATAGTGCCTGCAATGGGGTGATGTGAGGATCGATGCGCATTCTTCCCCCATTGACGGCCCTTGCCGTTGCCGCAAGCCTGTATCTTGCCGTGTTCGAGCGCGACAGGCTGGCAGCGATCTTGCCCCAAACACCGGGAAACACGCCAGAAACCACCACCACCGCCCCTGCCCCGGCGAGTGTTGCCGATGATGGCAAAATCTCGGTTGTGGCGTTGCGGTCAACAGCCAGACCCATCCAAAACGCCGTCTTGGCCCGTGGCCGGACCGAAGCCGCAAGGCAAGTGGATGTCCGGGCCGAAACCACGGGTCTTGTGCAGTCCGAACCGCTGCGCAGGGGGGCATTTGTCACGGCGGGGCAGGTCTTGTGCCAATTGGCCCCCGGCACCCGCGCAGCACAGGCGGATGAGGCCCGCGCACGGCTGAGCGAAGCCAAAGCCCGCCTGACCGAGGCTGAAACCAATGCCGATGCCGCCATTCGACTGAATGAGGGCGGCTATGCCACCGAAACCCGCCGCATCAGCGCAACCGCTGCACTTGAGGCCGCCCGCGCAGGGCTGCAAGCCGCCGAGGCAGGTGTCGCCGCCAGCGAGGCCGAGATTGAAAGACTGACCATGTCAGCCCCATTTGAGGGGTTGCTGGAAACCGATACCGCCGAACTTGGCGCCTTGCTGCAACCGGGTGGCGCTTGTGCCACGATCATCCAGCTTGATCCGATCAAGATCGTGGGCTTTATCGCCGAGGCGGATGTGGACCGGATCGCGGTTGGGGCCATGGCCGGGGCGCGCCTTGTCTCGGGGCGTGAGGTGGCGGGCAGAGTCACCTTCCTGTCCCGCTCGGCTGATGTGGCCACCCGGACCTTTCGCGTCGAATTGACGGTGCCCAATAGTGATCTTTCGATCCGCGACGGGCAGACGGCGGAAATGCTGATCGAATCGGAAGGCACCTTGGCGCATCTGCTGCCTGCCTCTAGCCTGACGCTGGATGATGATGGCACCTTGGGCGTGCGCGTGGTGACCGCCGATTGGACTGCGGCGTTTATGCCCGTCACCATGCTGCGCGATTCCGTGACAGGTGTTTTGGTGACAGGCTTGCCTGAAAGCGCCGAAGTCATCATCGTGGGACAAGAATATGTGACCGATGGCACCCCGATTGTGGTGACATTCCAGGATCGTTTCGGCGAGGCTGCCGATACTGCCACCAAAGGAAAGGCACCATGATCGGGATCATCGACTGGGCTGCCGCCCGTGCGCGTATGGTTGTGGCCTTTATCATCCTGTCAATCTCGGCCGGGATTTTGGCCTATGTCAGCCTGCCCAAAGAGGGTGAACCCGATATTGATATCCCTGCCCTTTTCGTGTCGGTTCCGTTTCCCGGCATATCTGCGGCGGACAGCGAGACGCTTTTGGTCGAGGTCATGGAAAAAGAGCTTTCCGGCCTTGATGGGTTAAAGCGGATATCGGGCACCGCCTCCGAAGGCTATGGCGGCGTGGCGCTGGAGTTTGAATTTGGCTGGGACAAGGACCAGACCATTGCGGATGTACGCGACCGGATGAACAGTGCCGAGGCGCTGTTTCCGGCTGGGGCGGACAAATACTCGGTCAATGAGATCAACTTCAGCGAGTTTCCGATCCTTGTCATCGCCCTTTCGGGGGATATTCCCGAAGCGACGCTTTTGCGCGCCGCAAAAGATCTGCAAAGCCGGATCGCCGCGCTTGAACCGATCTTGAAGGCTGAATTGGCGGGCCACCGCGACGAAATGTTGGAGGTGTTGATCGATCCACTGCGGCTGGAGGCCTATAACATCACCGCGGGCGAATTGATAACCGTGGTCACGCGCAACAACCAGTTGATCGCGGCGGGTGAGGTGGAAACCCCCAACGGGGCCTTTGCCGTCAAGGTGCCGTCAAACTTTCGCTCTGTCGCCGATGTCTATGCGCTGCCCGTCAAGGGCACTGGCGATCGGCAGATCACCCTTGGCGATCTGGCCGATATTCGCCTGACCTTCGAAGACGCCCGTGGCACGGCGCGGTTCAACGGCGAGTCGACCGTGGCCATTCAGGTGGTAAAGCGCAAAGGCTTTAACCTGATCGACACCACAAAGCTGGTCCGCAGCGTGGTCGCGGAAGAAGTCGCAAAATGGCCAGAGGCGCTGCGCAAGGGCGTGACCGTCACAGCATCGCTTGATCAATCCTCCAGCGTGGAGGGGATGGTGCGGCAGCTTGAAGGTGCGGTTCTGACCGCGATTGCCTTGGTGATCATCGTGGTTCTGGCAGCCCTTGGCACACGCTCGGCTTTGCTGGTTGGCTTTTCGATCCCCACGACGTTCCTTCTGACCTTTGCCTTTTTCGCGGTTCTGGGCATATCGGTTTCCAACATCGTGATGTTTGGCCTGATCTTGGCGGTCGGCATGTTGGTTGATGGCGGCATCGTTGTGGTCGAATATGCCGACAAGCGCATCCAAGATGGCACAGGCCCCATGGCCGCTTATACCGAGGCCGCAAAGCGGATGTTCTGGCCCATCATCTCCTCCACCGCGACAACACTTTGTGCGTTTTTGCCGATGCTGTTCTGGCCCGGTGTCGCGGGGGAATTCATGGGCATGTTGCCTGTGACGCTGATCTTTGTGCTGACCGCGTCGCTTTTGGTGGCCTTGGTCTATGTCCCGGTTCTGGGTGGCGTTGCGGGGCGTGTGACCCGGCGGCTGGAGGCGATGGCGCAGGGCCTTCGCCCCTTGCCTTGGGCCGTGCGGGCGCTGCTGGTCTTGGTCGCGATGGTGGTCTTGTTTGGCGGCGTGACCTTGCTTTTGGCCCCGCGCGAGGCCGGGCTTTTCGGCATTCTGCCGGGGCTTGGGCTGTTGACTTTGGGTGGGCTTGCAGCATCGATCACGTTGGAGGCGGCCAAACCTCTGCGACGGGCAAAGGTTCAGGCCGGGTATCAGCGTGGCAGCTTTGGCCATGTGATCCGCTTTTTGACCGGAAACCCGATCATGCCTTTGGTCACCATCGGCGCTGTGGTCGGATTTGTGGTGATGGTTTTTGGCCTCTATACCCAATATGGCAAGGGCGTTGAATTCTTTGTGGCGACAGAGCCGGAACAGGCCATCGTCTATGTCCGTGCAAGGGGCAACCTGTCTTTGGATGAAAAAGACGCCCTACTGCGCGAGGCCGAAGAGATTGTGATCGGCACGCCGGGCATCGCCTCGACGTTTTCCTTTGCCGGTGCGGGGGGCTTGAATTCCAACACCGGCGGGGCCGAGGCCCCCTTGGACACCGTCGGTCAGATACAGCTGGAACTTGCGCTTTGGGAAGAGCGGACAGGCAACCCCGACCTTGGCGGTGATCAGATCGTGTCCGAAGTGACCCGCAAATTGCAGGTCTTGCCGGGCATAAAGGTCGAAGTCCTGTCCGCAGCCTCTGGCCCGGCATCAGGCAAACCGCTTCATCTGAGGTTATCCGGGGATGACTTTGGCGCGCTTGACGCAGCGGTGCGCACGATCCGCGCCAAGATGGAGGGGATGGAGGGTATCATCGGCATCGATGATACCCGCCCCCTGCCCGGCATTGACTGGGAGATCAATGTCGACATGGCCGCCGCTGGCCGCTTTGGGGCGGATGTGGCAACCGTTGGGGGTATGATACAGCTGGTCACGCGTGGCGTGTTGTTGGACCAGATGCGCGTTGCCTCGTCTGACGAGGAAATTGATATCCGTGTCCGCCTGCCACAGGCAGATCGGGTTCTGTCCACCCTAGATACCCTGAAAGTCCGCACCGAGACGGGTCTTATCCCGCTGTCAAACTTTGTCTCGCGACAGCCCGTCCCCAAACTGGGCCGCATCGACCGCGTGGATGAGGCCAGAACTTATGACATCAAGGCAGGCGTTGCCGATGGCTTGGTGCGCGAAGACGGTGTGCCGATCAATGCAACAGAACGCATCGACCAACTGACCACGTGGTTGGAAACCGACCCCTTGCCACCCGGGGTTCGCTGGGCATGGACCGGGGATCAGGAAGATCAGGCCGAAAGCGGGGCCTTTCTGGCCAAGGCCTTCGCCGGGGCACTTGGGTTGATGTTCATCATTCTGCTGGCCCAGTTCAATTCGGTCTACAATTCCATCCTTGTCTTGCTTGCGGTGGTCTTGTCGACGGCGGGCGTTCTGGTTGGCATGCTGGTGATGGGCCAGACCTTTTCGATCATCATGACGGGCACCGGGATCGTGGCTCTCGCCGGGATCGTGGTGAACAACAATATCATCTTGATCGACACCTATCAGGAATTCAGCCGCTATATGCCAAAGCTGGAGGCGATTACCCGCACGGCAGAACAGCGGTTGCGACCGGTGCTGTTGACCACAATCACCACCATGGCCGGATTGGCACCGATGATGTTTGGCCTGTCGGTCGATTTCATCGGCGGGGGCTATACGATCAACAGCCCCTCGGCGCTTTGGTGGAAGCAACTGGCAACGGCCGTGGTCTTTGGCCTTGGCATCGCCACCGTGCTGACCCTGATGCTGACCCCGGCGCTGCTGGCGTTGCGGGTCTGGTTCTGGGCCGGGGCCTATCGGGGCTGGGCCGGGCTTTCGGCGCTGACAAAGGGCAAGAACAGCCGTGCCGCGCGCGATCTGGCCTTGGAGCAGGCCGCGCGCAAATTGCGTGGCCCGCTGATCTTGTGGGACGAACCCGAACCTGACATGCCGCCCTCTGGCAACAAAGAACGCCCGGTCATCGCCATTCAGACAGCCGCCGAATAACCGGCGGCCGATACCAACTAGGGATGTGCACGGAGGCGGTGGAACCCCTCGTGTTGTGTGCTGTCGGTCTGCGCTGCCGCGTCAGCGGTCGGCGTCTCTTCCTCGGCCGATTGGCGCGCCCACATGGCGGCATAGCGTCCGCCTTTGGTCAACAGAACCTCATGCGTGCCACGTTCGACAATCTCGCCCGCCTCCAGCACAAGGATCTGATCCGCATCGGCAATCGTTGACAGGCGGTGCGCGATGGTGATGACAGACCGCCCCTCACCCATGCGCTGCAGGCTGTCTTGGATATCGCGCTCGGTCTGGGTGTCCAGCGCCGATGTCGCCTCATCCAAGATCAGGATCGGCGGGTTTTTCAGCAAGGTTCGGGCAATGCCCACCCGTTGTTTTTCCCCACCCGACAGCTTCAGCCCACGTTCGCCCACCGTCGTCTCATACCCATCGGGCAGCGAGGTGATGAAATCATGGATCTTGGCCGCACGTGCGGCTTCCTCCACCTCTTCTCGGCTGGCGTCAGCACGACCATAGGCGATGTTGTAATAGACGGTGTCGTTGAACAGCACCGTGTCTTGCGGCACCACCCCGATGGATGCATGGATCGTGCTTTGCTGCACATCGCGCAGGTCCTGCCCATCAATGGCAATGCCGCCCCCGGTCACATCGTAAAACCGGAACAACAGCCGCGCGATAGTGGATTTCCCCGATCCTGAGGGGCCAACAAGCGCCACACGCTGCCCCGGTGCCACGGTAAAGCTGATGCCCTTTAGGATCGGGCGCGCCGGATCATAGTCGAACCGCACATCGCGAAACGCAATCTCGCCCTTGGTCACCGACAGCGCAGGGGCGTTTGGTTTGTCCACCACCTCAGTCGGCTGGCCCAACAGGCCAAACATCTCGCCCATATCGGTCAGGGATTGCCGGATTTCGCGGTAGACCGTGCCCAGAAAGTTCAGGGGCATGGTGATCTGGATCATATAGGCATTGACCATGACGAAATCGCCCACCGTCAGCGTGCCTGCCTGAACCCCTTTGGCCGCCATCACCATCACGATGATCAGGCCCGAGGTGATCAACAGACTTTGCCCCACGTTCAAAAAGCTGAGCGAGAGGCCCGTCTTTACCGCCGCGGTCTCATACTTGCGCATGGCATTGTCATAGCGGTTGGCCTCCAACGTTTCGGCGTTGAAGTATTTGACCGTCTCAAAATTCAAAAGACTGTCGATGGCCTTTTGGTTGGCATCTGTGTCTTGCGCGTTCATTTCACGCCGCACCTGCACGCGCCATTCGGTGACGCGAAAGGTAAAGGCGACATAGATCGAGATCACCACGATCACCACAGCCGCATATTGCCAGCCAAAGACCGTGGCAAAGATGATCGAAACCATTACCAGTTCAAGGATCAACGGCCCAATCGACAACAGCATGAAGCGAAGCAGGAAATCGACGCCCTTTACCCCGCGCTCGATGATCCGGCTAAGCCCGCCCGTCTTGCGGGTGATGTGATAGCGCAGCGAAAGGCGGTGAATATGGGTAAAGGTTTCAAGCGCCAATTGGCGCAGCGCCCTTTGTCCCACCCGCACAAAGACCGCATCGCGCAATTCCTGAAACGCCACGGTCAAAAGCCGGGCCATGCCATAGGCAATGGTCAAACCCACAGCCGCCAACCCCATCAGGGTTGCCGCGTCAGGCGCGTCGCCTGCCAGCGAATCCACCGCTTGCTTATAGATGAAGGGGGTAGAGACCGAGACGAACTTTGCCATCAACAGCATCGTCAGCGATGCAATCACCCGCCGCTTGACCCATGGCTTATCCGACGGCCATAGATAGGGGATGACGCGTAAAATGGTCTGCCAGCCAGAGGCCGGACGTTCTTTGATATCTGGAGTTTGGGTCATGGAAGCCTCTTTCGTGCCCATACCTAGGAGCACGGCCCGGAAAAGACCAGAGGCTAAGGTTGGTGATTACTGCACAGGCAATGTGAACACCTGACCCGGATAGATCAGGTCCGGGTTTCGGATCTTGTCCTTGTTGGCGTTAAACACCTGCACATAAAGCACTCCATCCCCAAGGCTCGCCCGTGCGATCCCCCAAAGCGTGTAACCGGGTTGCACGGTAATGGAGACGGTCGCAGGCACGGGTGGCGGGGCGGTTTCTGCGGCAGGTTGGGCCACCAGCGCCGGTGGTGCGGCTTGCGCAGGCGCGGCCTCCACCGTCGCCGTCGCAATCGACTGTGGCTCGGCTGACTGGCTGGCAATCGCTTCGGGTGCAACTGTCGCGACAACAGGGGCGGGTTGCGCGATCGCCTCCGGTTCTGGGGCTTCTGGTTCTGGGACCGGCGGGGTGGCTTCGACGGCTGGTGCAGCGGCAACCACATCCGGGGCCGGCTCAGGCTCGGCAGGCGTTTGCACCACGGTCGAGGACGGCGCAACGGCTGGCACAGAGGCAGCGGCGTCGTCAACAACTGCATCGGAGGGTACAGGTTCAGCGACAGGTGGACTCTCTGCCACAAGAGCAGCTTGTGCCGGGGCAACAGGTTCGGCGGCTTCAACGGCAGGCGAAGGTGCCACCTGCGCCTCTTGCGTCGGTGCCACGGCAGCTTCGGTTGTGACCTCTGTCGTGGCTTCAGGCTCTGGCGGTTGCGCCACTTCGGTTTGCGGCGCGGGTTCAGGGGACTGTGCGGGTTGGGCCAAGGCGGCCAAGGCCTCGCGCGTTTCGCGCTGGAACGGCGTTTCATAGCGCGCTGTAACCTTGCCATCTGCGTCGATCTGATCAACCCGCAGCGTATAGATGCCCGGCGCGGTATCGATCAGGGTCACCTGCCACGTGCCAGCCTGCGCAACGCCTGCTGTCGCGGTCAGTGCGTTGTCGAGGTAGACACGAACAAACTGCCCGCCCTGCCCCTTGCCCGACAATAAGACATCCCCCGCAGCATTGTAGGAAATCGCATCAATCAAGATCGGGGCCAACGGTGCCTCGGCAACCGGTTGTGGCGCGGGTTCTGTGGAAACCTCAGCCGAGGCTATGGTTTCCTCGGCAACCACTTCCGGTTCTGCTTGGGCTGGTTCCTCTGGTGTGGCCTCCACAAGCGGCTGAACGACCGTCACCGTATCTTCAGTCACCACCACCGCTGCAGGTGGAGCCGCCGGCTCGGGAGCCTCCACGCTTGCCACTTCGGCAATGACTGGCCCCAAGATGGGTGCAAGCGCAATGGTCTGGGCCGACAGCAGCTTTGTTCCATCAGCCAAGGTCGCCTCAAGCATCATGATGCTGGGCCTGTCATTCGGGGCAAGCGTGAACAAAAGCGCAAACGCCCCAGAACCGGAGGCAAAGGTATCGGCCACGACCGCGCCGTCCACCAGAACCGCAATCGCAGCCCCCGGCTCTGCCCGGCCAGAGACGACCGCACTGCCGTCCCCCTCAACCCGCCAATTGTCAAAGCTGGGCGAGATAGGGGCCGCCACGACGGGCTGTTCTGGAACCAAGGGGGTCGCACCCTCTGGCACAGCCGTCACGGCCGCGGCGGGTTGCGAAGGCGAAGCCACCTGAGCCGTCGTTTGCGGCACGACCACCGGTTGGTTGGCACGCCAAACCAGCGCTCCCACAACGGTCACGCCCGCCACACCAAGCGCCACGAGGCCCGCACGTGCGCCCCCGCTCATTTCCGTCCACGACGCCATTCGTTTCCCCGTTCGTTCATCGGCCCGTCTTTGCAGGCCCTGCGGCTTGTCCCCAGCCAGCTTTCCATTTTGTAAGAACCCAGATATCACAGGGATATGCAATATGTTACGAGGAAAATCATTCCATGATGCAGGTGAGATCAGTTTGTGTCTTCTGCGGGTCACGTCCGGGACAGAATGAACACTATGCCCGCGACGCCCGCGCCGTCGGCCAAAGCATCGCCCGCAAGGGATGGCGTTTGGTCTATGGCGCAGGGGATGTCGGCCTTATGGGTGAGGTGGCGCGGGCCACACAGGCCGAAGGGGGGCCCACGATGGGCGTCATCCCAACCTCGTTGATGGGGCGCGAAGTCGGAAAGCGCGACCTGACCCAATTGGTCATCACCGAAGACATGCATGAGCGCAAAAAGGTGATGTTCATGAACTCGGACGCCATCGTGGTTCTGCCCGGCGGCGCAGGCACCTTGGATGAATTCTTTGAGGTTCTGACATGGCGCCAGATCGGGCTGCACACAAAGCCCATCTTTCTTTTGAATACAGATGGTTATTGGACACCCTTAACTCAACTGATGAACCACATCGTCGAGCGGGGATTTGCCGAAGAGGACTCCCTTGGCTTCACCCTATCCTGCGCGACGCCCGATGAACTGATGACAGCGCTGACCAAGGCCCTTGCCTGAAAAACCTGTCACCAAGAATTAAAAAACCCGCGCAAATCATTGCGCGGGTTTTGTATTTCATATTCGCTAGAACTTACATGCGGGCAGCGACAGCTTCCCAGTTCACCAGCTTGTCGAGGAAGTTGCTCAGGTAGGCCGGGCGCTTGTTGCGGAAATCGATGTAGTAGGAATGCTCCCACACGTCACAGCCCAAAAGCGCAGTCTGGCCAAAGCAAACCGGGTTCACGCCGTTTTCGGTCTTTGTCACGCGCAGCGCGCCATCTTTGTCCTTGACCAGCCACGCCCAGCCCGAACCGAACTGTCCTGCACCGGCGGCCGCGAAATCTTCTTTGAACTTGGCGACAGAGCCGAAGGCCTCCACCAAAGCGGCTTCCAAAGCGCCGGGCATCTTCTTGTCGTCGCCGGGGCCCATAATTTCCCAAAACAGGTTGTGATTCCAATGCTGCGACGCATTGTTGAAGATACCATTTTGCGCAACGGCACCCGCAGCATAGGTTCCCGCAACCACCTCTTCGAGGGTCTTGCCCTCCCACTCGGTGCCAGCGATCAGCTTGTTGCCATTGTCGACATAGGCCTTGTGGTGCAGGTCGTGGTGATACTCCAGCGTCTCTTTCGACATGCCAAGTGAGGCCAGCGCGTCATGGGCATACGGCAGATCAGGAAGGGTGAAAGCCATGTTGGAATTCCTTTCTTGGGTGTGTCGGTCAGTTTATTATCTTGGGCGCAGATAAGTGGCTTTCAACCCCGAAGGTCAAGGGTTGATCGCCCAAAATCGCGTCATGCCCCTGTCATCGGCGCCATCAGGCTGATTTCTTCGCCCTCACGGACGGCCGTGTAAAAGCAGCTTCGGCGGTTGGTGTGACAGGCGGGCCCCTCTTGCGTGACAAGTGCCAAAAGGCAATCTCGGTCGCAATCCAACCGCAGATCAACCAGATTCTGCATATGGCCAGAGGTTTCGCCCTTGATCCAAAACGCTTGCCGTGACCGCGACCAATAGGTCACCCGACCAGTCTCAAGGGTTGCAGCTACCGCCTGCGCATTCATCCATGCAAACATCAGCACCTCACCCGTCGCATGATCCTGCGCGATACATGGAATTAAGCCATTCGCATCATACTTTAGGCTCAGCGGATCAAAGGGCATCGGGCTTCTCCTTGGCGGATCGATGATTTCGTCCTATCTAAGACACAGCGAACAGGAAAGCGACCGATGAGCGACTCAGATCTGATCAAACTCTACTCCGGGCGCATTCTGGAATTGGCGGCCGACATTCCCCATTTAGGTCGGCTGTCTTCCCCACAGGCCAGCGTGAAACGCCGCTCCCCCCTTTGCGGGTCCACCGTGACGGTGGATCTGACCATGGAGAATGGACGTGTCAGCGGCTTTGCCCAAGACGTGAAAGCCTGCGCTTTGGGTCAGGCTGCGGCTTCGGTCGTCGGGGGGGCCGTGATCGGGCGGACGGTGGATGAGCTGCGGGTTGCACGTGATTCGCTGCGTTTGATGCTCAAAGAGGGCGGCCAGACTCCCTCGGCGCCCTTTGACGGGTTTGAGGTTTTGATCCCTGCACGTGAGTATAAAAACCGCCACGCCTCTATTCTTTTGGCGATCGAGGCCGCGACAGAGGCCGCAGAAACCGCCCTTTCATCGACCCAAAAACAATCGGGCTGATCAAACCTTTTGACGCCGCTCTGGCGTTCGCGCGTTCAGAAAAACCTGCCCCATCCCATAAAAAAACCGCCGCGCGTCTTTCGACGGCGGCGGCAAGTCGCGTGTCTGGGCGCGGGAAGACCATCACGGATATCGACAGATATCACTTGGGGACAGATGGCCCACCGGGCGGCGCCGGGGAACAGACCGCAGGCAGTTCAGGATCAAAAGGTCAGGACGGCAAACATAGCCACAAACAGAACACCAACCCCCAAAACATCTTCAATAAGGGCGGAATGGGACCGGGCAACGATGTCTTTGACTTGGGCAACCATGGCGTTCTCCTATCTATGTTGCCCTATTGTTCTCATTCCTACCGATTCGTGTAAAGAACTTTTTAGGAACATGCAGGAACATTTGGCCAACCCAGACAGAAGACCACGCCGCCGGGCCTATCCGACCGCGATCAAGCGTATCGCCCGATCCTGATCCAGCAGCCACAAAAGCTCGCGCGCGGCCTGTCCCCGCGGGCTGGTCAGACCGGGGTCGATGGTCAAAAGTGCACGGGCGTCTGATTGCGCAATGGCCATCAGGCCCGCCTGACGCTCCAGATCCGCCACCCGAAACCGTGGCAGGCCAGATTGCGCCGTGCCGATCAGATCGCCCGCCCCCCGCATGGCAAGATCCTCTTCCGCGATGCGAAACCCGTCCTCGGTATCGCGGATCGTTTTGAGGCGGCGCTCACCAGACTCGCTGAGCGGTGCCTGATAGAGCAAGAGACAGGTGGACTGCGCCGTGCCCCGCCCCACCCGCCCGCGCAATTGGTGCAACTGGGCCAGCCCGAAAATCTCGGCCCGCTCAATCACCATGATCGAGGCATTGGGCACATTCACCCCCACCTCGATCACCGTGGTCGCAACCAGAACCCGCGTCTCCCCCGAGACAAAACGGGCCATGGCGGCATCCTTTTCAAGCGGCGGCATCTGGCCATGCACCAACCCGACCACATCGCCCAAGGCCGCCCGCAGGCTGGCAAAACGCGCCTCGGCACTGGCGTAATCCAACACCTCGGAATCCTCGACCAAGGGGCAGACCCAGTAGGCCTGCCGCCCCTCGGCCAAGGCGCGCGACAGATGCGCCATCACCTCATCCAATCGACTGGCTGCGATCAGCGCCGTCTTGATCGGTTTTCGCCCGGCGGGTTTTTCATCCAGAACCGACACATCCATATCGCCATAGGTGGCAAGCGCAAGGCTGCGCGGAATTGGGGTGGCAGTCATCACCAGCACATCCACCGCACGCCCCTTGGCCCCAAGTTCCATGCGCTGCGCCACGCCAAATCGGTGCTGTTCATCCACCACAGCCAGACGCAGATCGTGAAAAATCACATCTTTCTGGAACACCGCATGGGTGCCGACCAGAATATCCAACCGCCCCGCCGCGAGATCGGCCAGTTTTGTCGCCCGCTCGCCCCCTTTGTCCCGCCCGGTCAGCAGCGCCAGACGCACCCCGGCAGAGGCAGCCAAGGGGGCCAAGCCTTCATGATGCTGGCGGGCCAGAATTTCCGTGGGCGCCATCATCACGCCCTGCCCTCCGGCCTCGACCGCGACCAACAGCGCCATAAAGGCCACAAGGGTTTTTCCCGCCCCCACATCGCCTTGCAACAGCCGGTTCATGCGCAAGGGGGCGGCCATATCTGCCGCGATCTCGGCCATCGTGCGCCGCTGCGCATTGGTCGGGGCAAAGGGCAGGCTTTCCAGAACCCGCGTTTGCAAGACACCGGTCCCCGCCGTGACAATCCCGGCCGATTTCCGCATGGACGAGCGGGCCAGCGACAGGGTCAGTTGATGGGCAAACAACTCATCATAGGCAAGGCGCGCGCGCGCCGGATCGGTGGGGGATAAACCTGCCGCATCGATGGGTTGGTGCACCTGCGCCACGGCCACGCGCCAATCAGGCCAGCCCTCGCGGGCCTTTAATGCCGGATCAATCCATTCAGGCATCTCGGGTGCGCGCGCCACAGCCGATTGCACCGCTTTCGCCACAATCTTTTGCGTCACGCCAGCCGTCAAAGGGTAAACCGGTTCATAGCCCGGCAAATCCGCCTCTTCTTCGGGGCGCAAAACATGATCGGGATGGACCATCTGGGCCACGCCATCAAAAAGCTCGATCTTGCCCGAGATCAGGCGCCTTTGGCCCGTAGGCAGCAGTTTTTGCAGATAGTCGCCCCGCGCATGGAAAAACACCAAAGTCCATTCCAATGCCACGTCACGCACCATGATGCGATAGGGCCCGCCCTTGCGGCGTGGCGGGAAATGCGCGCCCACCTCCACCATCACGGTCAGGGTTGCGGGTGCGATCACGTCGCGCACGCTGTCCTTGCGCACGCGGTCAATCCCCGAGTGGGGCAGCAAGAACAACAGATCCTTGGGCCGCGTCACACCCAAGCCCTCAAACGCTTGGGCAGATTTCGGCCCCACGCCCTCTAACGTCTCAAGCGACGCAAACAGCGGAAAAAGGATCTCGGGCCGGCTCATGCGTCGCCAATCAGGGCAAGCCAAGCGTCCTCATCAATCGTTTCCACCCCAAGGCGCGCGGCCTCTTTCGCCTTTGACCCCGCACCGGGGCCAGCCACCAGCAAATCGGTCTTGGCAGAAACACTGCCCGCCACCTTTGCCCCCAAGGACTCAGCCCGCGCCTTGGCTTCGGCGCGCGTCATCTTTTCCAGACTGCCGGTAAAGACCACCACCTTGCCCGCAACCGGGCTGTCTGCAGCAGCGCGCCAGATCACCGGCTGCACATCCAATTGGGCAATCAGCGTATCGATCGCAGCCCGTTCCGCCGGGTTCTGAAAGCCTGCGGTCAGGCTTTCGGCAAGGGTCTTTCCGACGCCGTCGATGGAAAGCAACTCTTCCCATGCTTGCGTGCCGGGCACGGCCTGTGTGACCGCCCCCTCAAACGCCGCCCAGGTGCTGTAGTGGCGGGCCAAAAGATTGGCCGCCGCCTCACCGACATGGCGGATGCCAAGCGCAAAGATCAAACGATCCAGCCCGATCTTACGCTTGTCCTCAATTGCCGCGAACAGTTTGGTCACCGAGGTTTCGCCAAACCCGTCACGATTTTTCAGCTTTTTCAGGGGATTGGCAGCGTCTCTTGCCGCGATGGTAAAGATATCGGCAGGGGTTTTGACGGCAAGGTCATGGTCACGAAAGAACATCTCGACCTGCTTTGCCCCCAAACCCTCAATATCAAAGGCATTGCGTGACACAAAGTGCTTCAACCGCTCCACCGCCTGCGCCGGGCAGATCAGCCCCCCGGTGCATCGACGGACGGCGTCGCCTTCCTCGCGTATGGCGGGGCTGCCGCATTCCGGGCATTCATGCGGAAATTCATAAGATTCCACGTCGTTCTTGCGACGCCCGATATCAACATCGGCAATCTTTGGGATCACATCGCCCGCGCGGTAAACCTGCACCCAGTCACCGGGCCGAATATCGCGACCAGCCCGGATCAGATTGCCCTTGGCATCACGCCCTGCGATATAATCCTCGTTATGCAAGGTGGCGTTGGACACCACGACCCCGCCCACTGTAACCGGTTGCAAACGCGCCACGGGGGAAAGCGCCCCTGTCCGGCCCACTTGAATGTCGATCCCCAAAAGCGTGGTCCAAGCCAGTTCGGCCGGAAACTTATGCGCAATCGCCCATCGGGGCGTCGTGGAGCGAAACCCAAGACGCTGTTGCAGGGCCAGATCGTTCACCTTGTAGACCACGCCGTCGATATCATAACCCAAAGTGGCGCGTTGCGCCTCGATCTGGCGGTAATGGTTGATCAGGTCTTCGGCGGTTTCACAAAGCCGCGTCAAGGGGTTGGTCTGAAACCCTAATGTCTGCAGACGGTCAATTGCGCCCTTTTGGCTCGATGACAAAGGCGCGCTGACTTGACCCCAGGCATAGGCAAAGAACCGCAAAGGGCGCGCAGCAGTGATCCGGGCGTCCAACTGCCGCAAAGAACCCGCCGCTGCATTGCGTGGATTGGCAAATGATTTATCGCCCTTTTCCGACTGACGCGCATTCAACGCGGCGAAATCGGCATGCGACATGTAGACTTCGCCCCGCACCTCCAGCACATCTGGGGCATCGATCAAGGTTTGCGGGATATCCGCAATCGTGCGGGCATTTTCGGTAACATTCTCGCCCACCTCTCCATCGCCACGGGTCGCCGCTTGCACCAAGCGCCCCCCTTCATAGCGCAAGGAGAGCGAAAGCCCGTCAATCTTTGGCTCTGCCGTAAAGGCCAGCGGCCCGGCATGATTCAGGTATTTACGAATCCGATCCTCAAAATCCACCACATCAGCGTCGTCAAAGGCATTTTCCAGACTGAGCATCCGTACCGCATGGGCGACCTTGCCAAACCCATCGGCAACGGCGGCCCCGACCTGTTCGCTTGGGCTATCGGCGCGCTTCAGGGCAGGAAACCGTGCCTCAATCGCTGCATTTCGCTGTTTTAGCCGATCATACTCTGCATCCGACATCTCGGGCGCGTCTTGAGTATGATAGGCAGCATTTGCAGCGGCGATGGCCTGTGCCAGCGCCAACAGTTCGGCCTTTGCCTCTGCTTCGGTCAACTCATCAATCGCCTTCGACGCCATGCGCCACCTCCCCGGTTGCCCCCAATGGTTTAGGGGGCCGCCGGGGCAAGGTAAAGCCTCAGGCAGAGGCCGCCAAGCGCCGGACATCGGCCGGGGAAGGATCGCGCAAAACATAGCCGCGGCCCCAGACGGTTTCGATGTAGTTCTGGCCACCCGTCGCCTCGGCCAATTTCTTGCGCAGTTTGCAGATGAAGACATCAATAATCTTCAACTCCGGCTCATCCATTCCGCCATAGAGATGGTTGAGGAACATTTCCTTGGTCAGGGTGGTGCCCTTGCGCAGCGACAAAAGTTCCAGCATCTGGTACTCTTTGCCCGTCAGATGCACAGTCTTTCCGCCCACATCCACGGTTTTTGCGTCAAGGTTCACATTGACCATTCCGGTCGCAATAACCGATTGGCTGTGGCCTTTTGAGCGGCGGATGATGGCATGAATGCGCGCCACCAGTTCTTCGCGGTGAAATGGTTTGGTCAGGTAGTCATCTGCGCCAAAGCCAAAACCCTTCAATTTGCTTTCGGTATCGTCCGAGCCTGAAAGGATAAGAATCGGTGTTTCGATTCGCGCCATCCGCAATTGCCGCAAAACCTCATGCCCGCTCATATCCGGCAAGTTGAGGTCGAGAAGGATAAGATCGTAATCATAAAGCTTGGCAAGATCGACCCCGTCTTCCCCCATGTCAGTGCAATAGACATTGAGGTTTGCGTGGGTCAGCATCAGTTCGATGCTGCGTGACGTGGTGGGGTCGTCCTCAACTAGTAGAATCCGCATCTAAATAACTCCGCTACAGACCAGGTTCGTTAACGACTGTGGGATCGAATGGTTAACTACAGGTTACTCTGCCTATGCGGGAAGAAAAAACAACCTAAAGTTGTCTGTATTTTTGAATGCTCGTCACTTTGAGGGCCTTTTCGCCATGCTGTTCAACAGCTTCACGCCATAGGCTGAACTCTTCCTCGGACAACGAATAGCGTTCCAGCGCCTCAGCTTCGGTGATCAGACCATAAAGCACTGCACGCACCACAATGGCCTTGCGACTGGCGACCCAGCGCCGGGTGTCCGGGCTAGGCAGATCGGCCCGGCTCAGCACAGTGCCATCAGGCAATGTGACCTGTCGGGGGCCATCAACACGTTTGAGATACATCGCCATACTTTCCGAACGTCAGTGGACTCCATGGAACTTTGCTGCCTCAGGCTTAAGCATCCGTGAAGACAAAGTGTCACCGGGGGTTGAGAGTGTCGCGCATTTTCATATATTGCGCCCAATCCCTGAAAGGCACGCATATGCTGGACCACCCGCTCAATTCGCTGGGGCTGCCAAAGCCCCCTTCTGCCACGCGCGTCGTGGTGGCCATGTCGGGGGGCGTGGACAGCTCTGTCGTGGCCGCGATGCTGGCCGAAGAGGGCTATGATGTCGTGGGCGTCACCTTGCAGCTTTACGATCACGGTGCGGCATTGGCCAAAAAGGGCGCATGCTGTGCCGGGCGCGATATTCACGATGCCCGCCGCGTGGCCGAAACCATGGGCTTTCCGCATTATGTGCTGGATTATGAGAACACCTTCCGTGAGGCGGTGATGGAGGATTTCGCCGATGCCTACCTTGCGGGCGCAACCCCCGTGCCCTGTATCCGCTGCAATGAGCGGGTGAAGTTCAAGGATCTTTTGGCAACCGCCCGCGATCTGGAGGCCGATTGCATGGCAACCGGGCATTACATTCAACGCAAGCTGGGTCAAGCCGGGCCGGAACTTCACAGCGCGGCGGATGCCAATCGCGATCAAAGCTATTTCTTGTTCTCGACCACGCCCGAGCAATTGTCATATCTGCGGTTTCCCTTGGGCCATCTGGGCAGCAAGGCGGAAACGCGCGCTTTGGCCACGAAATACGGGCTTTCCGTGGCCGACAAGCCCGACAGTCAGGATATCTGCTTTGTCCCCAATGGGAATTATGCGGCAGTGATCGAAAAGCTGCGGCCGGGGGCGGCTGATCCGGGCGAGATTGTCGATCTTTCCGGCCGGGTGCTGGGCACGCATCGCGGCGTGATTCATTACACCATTGGCCAACGCAAAGGCTTGGGCATCGGGGGCTTGGGCGATCCGCTTTATGTGGTGCGCCTTGATCCCGAATCCCGCCGTGTGATCGTGGGGCCAAAGGAGTCGCTTGCCACCCGTGTGATCCCGGTGCGTGAGATCAACTGGCTGGGCGACGTGCCCTTTGACAGCCAAAGCGAATGGCACTTGCAGGTCAAGGTCCGCTCGACCAGACCACCCCGACCGGCCGTGATCCGGCCCCTTTCCGCAACCGAGGCAGAGGTGGAGTTGCTGGACCCCGAAGATGGCGTCAGCGCGGGGCAGGCTTGCGTGTTTTACGCCCCCGAGGGCGGGCGCATCTATGGCGGCGGCTGGATCTGGCGCGGGCGCTAAGCCGTGCGCAAGGCGTCATGGGCCAGTTGCGCGGCCATCGTTGGCAGCGTGAGCTGCCCTGTGACAAAGGCCACCCGCGCGGGCGTATAATAACCGGGCACATCCAGCAGATTGAGCGTTGTGCAAATCTGGCCCTTCAGGATGACGGGCATATTGATGACCGATCCCAGACCAAGGGACCCGATCAGCGCATGGTCGGGAAAAACCTCGGCGATTTGGGCCAAGGAATTGGCAACGAAACTTTGTCTCTGATCAAGAACAATCGCGTTCCAACGGCTGGGTTCCACGATCTTGGTGCCTGAAACGGGGTACTCATGCGGATGGCTGCTGTAACTGCGCCGCGCAAGCCGACCGTGATCCTCGACCGTTGTCACAGTGAACAGCCGCGCGCCGATGGTTTGCACCGTCAGGCGGTGCAGGGCCTCAAAGGGCTGTTCGGGCTTTGTTGCGGCGGAAAGTGCGGCGGCAAAGGTGGCAAAAGGATCTTCATCCATGGTCAATCCCCCCGTTTGGCACATGACGCAGCACCGAACGCGCGGCACGCAGACCGGGGGCCTCCCCGCCCATGCCCAAACGCACCATCGTCTGACGCATGGCATCGGCCTGCGGGCCTGCCCCCTCGGCCAACAGGCGCAGGACTTCGGGCGCGATCAGATCGGCCCGGCAGCGCGCGCCGATGAATTCGGGGATCGTGCGCGTCTCGGACACCAGATTGACCAGCGTAACCGTATCAATCAGTGCCGCGCGCCGCATCAACCACAGGGTCAGCGGGTGCATGTCATAGGCGATGACCATGGGGCAAGCATTGGCCGCAAGCTCCAGCGAAACAGTGCCCGAGGCCGCAATTGCCACATCGGCGGCACCAAAGGCCGCCCGTTTTGTGGCCGCATCTTCGATGATCATGGGCTGGATCGGCCAGTTTTGGGTCAGATCGCGCACCAGATCCACCACCCCGCGCACCGTTGGCAGCGCCACACGGGCCATCGGGTGCACAGCCTTGATCCGCTCCATCACCTGCCCCAGCACAGGGGCAAGGCGAACCACCTCTCCCCGTCTTGATCCGGGCAGGGCAAGGATGAGGGGCCACTGCCCCTGCAGGCCCGAAATCTCGGCCGGGCTGGCCAAGGGTTCGGACACCACCGGATGGCCCACAAAATCGCAACTCATGCCAGCGGCGGTCATAAAGGGCGGCTCAAAGGGCAAAAGGGCCAGCACATGATCAATCACGCGGGCCATCTTTGCCGCCCGACCGGGTCGCCATGCCCAGACCGAGGGGGCAACGTAGTGGATCGTGCGAAACTGTGGCTGTGCCGCCTTGACGATCGCCGCCACGCGGAGGCAAAAATCCGGGCTGTCGATGGTGATCAGCGCACCTGCACCGCTGGCAAGCGCCGCCTCCGCCGCCTGCCTTATGCGGCGTTTGAGAGGCAGGTATTTCGGCAAGACCTCGGCGATCCCCATCACCGACAACTCTTCCATCGGAAACTGGCTTTCCAGACCTTCGGCCTGCATGAGCGGACCGCCAATGCCCTGAAATGAGATACCGGGATCAAGGGTTTTCAGCCCGGCCATAAGGGCCGCGCCAAGACGATCGCCCGAGGGTTCCCCGGCGATCACAAACAGCTTCATTCCCGCGCCCACAAGAACAGGCCCAAGGCATCCGCCCGCGCCACCATCTGCGGCAGATCAAGGCAGATCACCCCACCCGCTTCCCAAGCGATCCCGCCCAGACCCGCCGCCCCAGCAGCCTCCACCGTGGCGGGGCCAAGGGTGGGCAGATCAATGCGGCGGTCTTGACCGGGCTTTGGTGCCTTGTAAAACAGCCCCCGCCCGCGCGCGGGATCGGGGCGCAGACCCATCGGCAGAACCGCCACCTGCGCCAACATCGCGTCCGTGCCGGGCAGCGCCTCTACCGCCAGACAAAGCCCCTGCGCCACGACACAGCCTTGCCCCACATCCACCGCCCCAAGTGCTTGCACAATCGCGGCGGCGCGGGTGGCATCTTCCTCGTCCCTCGACGTCACGCGGCCCGCACGCAGCCCCGCACCGGGCACAAGGCCGGGGGCGAGGTCGGCCGTGCCTTGCACGGAAAACCCGGCCTCTTCAAACAATTCGACAACCACGCGCAGGGTCGCATCATCGCCCGCCTGCATTGCGGCCAACAAACGCGGCACCAGTTGCGCCGTGGCAGGATCAAACAGCGCAGGGTCAAGACGCGGGCGCTGCACTGCCCCTGCAAAACAGACGGTCGTGATACCCGCATCTTCCAGTGCATGGAAAAAGGGCACTAGCCGCTCCACCCGAAAGCCAAGGTCAGGCGTCAGGCCTTGGGGCGAATAGCCGTCCAAAGCGCAGATCAGAGGCGCATCAAGCACCGCAGCAAGGGCGGCAGGCAAACGCCCTGCCCCGGCGATGATGGCAACGCGGCTCATTTCGGGGTCAGAAAGCTGCGGTCGCTGGCGGAAAGGATAAAATCCGTCATCTCTTGGACATGGGCACTGTCGGTTTCATCCGCCAAACGGCGGGCCCGGTCAAGAAACGACCCCTCGCCCTGCGCCAACATCTGATAGGCGGCGCGCAGGGCGGTGATCTCGGACCGCTCCACCCCACGCCGCTTTAGCCCGACAAGGTTCAGCCCATCAAGAACGCCACGCGGGCCCTGCACAAGCCCATGGGGCAGCACGTCATTGGTGACCATGGTCACCGCCCCGATGATCGCGCCACGGCCCACACGCACCCATTGATGCACGCCAGACAAACCGCCCACAATGACATCGTCCCCAATCTGACAATGCCCCGCAATGGCGGCCTGATTGGCAAGGATCACACGGTTGCCAAGGCTGGCGTCATGGCCCACATGCGCGCCCGTCATCAACAGGCAATCATCGCCCACGCGCGTCACACCGCCACCGCCCTCGGTGCCCGTGTTCAACGTGGCGCCTTCGCGGATCTTGCAGCGCGCGCCCACGATCAGTCGGGTATGCTCGCCACGATACTTCAGATCCTGCGGCACCTCGCCTACGCAGGCAAAGGGAAAGACCACGGTTTCATCGCCCAGATCCGTCCAGCCCGTGACCACGGCATGAGATTTCACAACCACAGCCCGCCCCAAAGTCACCTCGGCCCCAATCAGGGCAAAGGGGCCGATCTGGCAGTCAGGACCAATCTTGGCCCCCTCTTCGATGACCGCCGAGGCATGGATCGTGGCAGAGGGATCAATTTGCATGGCTCAGGCCTTTGGCACATCAAACATGGCACTGAACTGCGCTTCGCAGACCAATTGCCCATCCACCGTGGCGCGACCCTCAAACTTCCAAACCCGTCCACCACTGCGCAGGGCCTTGACGTGCAGTTCCAGCACATCGCCCGGCCCGACCTTGCGGCGAAACTTTACCCCATCGACCGACATGAAGAAAACGGCTGCATTCTTGTCAATCAGGTCCATCGACACACCGACCAAGATCCCCGAGGTCTGGGCCATCGCCTCAATGATCAAAACCCCCGGAAACACCGGCATGCCCGGAAAATGCCCGGTGAATTGCGGCTCGTTCATGGTGACGCATTTTATGCCCACACAATGGTCGTTGACCACGATGTCGCGCACCTTGTCGACCAGCAAGAACGGATAGCGATGCGGCAAAATTCTCTGGATAAGGCTGATGTCAGCCTCGGTGATGGCGGCGGAACCCACCGGATTGGCATCATTCATGGTTTATCCCCGCTAGGTGAACGTGTTTTTCTTGTTGCTAGCAAGTCAACGCCCTGCGGGCAAGGCAAGGAACGCACGTGCGGCTAGCAAAATCCGCCAGTGACATGGCAGGAGGTGAGATCGATCACGGATTGCTTGGCGGCGCGGCTTGCGCGGGATCGGGCAAGGGGTCGGGCGCTGCCTCGGGCGTTACCCCAAGGTCACGTGGACCCTCGCCCAAGTCCGCATCCAGCCGTTCAACCGCAAGTGTGGTGATGTCGAGTTTGTCAAAGGTCAAGATGATGGCAGAACGATCAATGATGGCGACGGCTTCGATTTCAGACATCAACTGACCAAGGATCGGCACTGCAGCTTCGAAGAATGTCTGTCTGTCCACGTCACGCTGCCGTGTCAAGGCGCGGCTCTTTGCGTCCTGTGCCTGCCGCAACTCTTCGACGCGCTGATCAAACTCGACGGAAAGGGTTCGAAACTTGTCTTGCGGCAGCGTCTTGCGCTTTTCGGTCAAGTCACGCTCTTCTTGTTCCAAGGCCTGTTCAAGCCGCCGGTTTTCCGCGATCAGGTCATTCGATGCAGCGTCCAGCCGACGGATCATCGCCTGCCCCATCTGCGACTCTGCAAAAAGACGTTCGCGGTCAAGCGTGACCACGGGTGACCGCAACAAAGGCTCACGCAACGGACCGACGGCGCCTTGCTCGCCGGCCAGCGGAAACTGGGGGACCGGCGTCGCCTCCTGCGCGCGAACTCCGCCCGTAGACAAGACAAAAGCGGCCAAAGCCGCAAGCGCCCTGCCCTGCATCAGAACTTGGTCGAGATGGTCAGATCAAAGGCTTGCTCTTTGTCGTAGCTTTCCTTTTTCAGAGCCTTCGAGAAGTTGAACCGCAGCGGCCCGATGGGCGCGTCCCACAACACCGAAACGCCAACAGACGCACGCGGATGCGCACTGTCGTCAATGGCTCCGCCATTATTGTCGTCCAACCCCCAGACAGATCCTACGTCAACGAACATGCCCCCGGTGATCCCGTATTCCTCGGGAAAGCCCAAGGGGAAATCTGCTTCCAGTCGGGCCGTGGCATAGTAGTTTCCGCCAAGGGCATCGCCTGTCACGGTGTCACGCGGACCAATGCCATTGCTTTCAAAGCCACGGATCTTGCCATTGCCAAAGAAACGATCGGTCACCCGCGTCACGTATCCGCCCGTCGACACCACGGCACCGCCTTCGAAAATGGCGCGCAATGTCACTTCTTCATTCAACACTTTACGCTCAGCCAAGGCGAGAACGTTGGTTGACAGATACTTCGCATCCCCACCCAGACCGGCGAAATCCTGACTGAAGCGCAGCAAAACCGCGCGATCTGGCGACAGCCCCCCGATGCGCGTGTCATAGCTGTAAGTATAGCCAATGGTCGAAACCAACTCACCCTTGCGAGCGGATTCGTTTTGCAAGATCACATTGGCACCAGCGTAATTCTTGATCGTGTTCTCGGCCAAGCCATAGCGGACTTCCAGACGGCTCTGCTCCCCCACCGGGAAAGCAAGCGAAGTGTTGAACCCCGCGACACCGGTATCATACAGCGCGTTTTGCTGACTGGTCAGGTTGTAGAAAACCCCGAAGGACAGCGCAAGATCACGCCCCAGAAACGCCGGTTCCGTGAAGGAAATGCTGGAGTTGGTATTGTCGGCCCCGCTGGAGATGTTCACGGCAAACGCCTGACCACGGCCCAAAAAGTTGGACTCAGAGAACCCGACGTTCAGGCCAATCCCCGCTTCCAACCCATAACTCGCCCCAAAAGACAAAGACCCTGTTGGCTGTTCATCAACGTTGACGTCGACAATCACCTGATCAGAGGCGCTGCCCGCCCTCGCTTCAACCTGCGCGTCAGAGAAAAAGCCAAGGGCACGGATACGCTCTGCCGACTGGCGGATTTCGCGAGGGTTGAACGGATCGCCCTCAGCACTGCGGAACTCGCGGCGCACGACACTGTCCAGGGTGGTTGTATTGCCTTCGATATCGATGCGTTCCACAAAAATACGTGGGCCACGGACGAGGGCGAATTCAATGTCCAACGTCCCGTCACGATCATTGCGGGTCACACGCGGATCGACACGCACGAAATTCAGCCCCTTGCGCAGCGCCAGATTTTCCATCCGGGCAATGTTGTTTTCGACCACGGCAGGCGAATAGGTCACGCCCGCGCGGATGCGCTGCACCTCTTCAAAATCGCTGGCATCAACATCCGTGACTTCGGAAACGGTGGTGATCTTGCCAAACCGGAAACTGCGACCTTCGCTGATCGAAAAGCTGACAAATACCGCGTCACGTTCCCGCGAGATTTCGGACGACGCATCCGTCACCTGAAAATCAACATAGCCCCGTGCCAGATAGAAATCGCGCAGCAACTGCTTGTCGAGTTCCAGACGCTCGGGCACCAAGGTGTCACGCTGGATCAGGTTGCGCAAAAGGCCGGCCTGTTTGGTTTCCAAGACCTGACGCAGGCGACGGTCACTGAAGGCGCGGTTGCCGATGAACGAAAGGCGCTCAATCTCGGTCACGCGGCCTTCGGTGATTTCAAACACCAGATCGACCCTGCTATCGCTGCGGCGGATGATCTTTGGGGTGACGGTGGCGGCAATCCGGCCACGGGAGCGGTAGACCTCGGCGATCAAGGCGGCATCACCCTCGGCCGTGCTGGGCGAATAAACGCGGCGCTGCTTGGACGCGATGATCTTTGCCAGTTCTTCATCTTTCAGGCGCTTGTTGCCCTCAAAGTTGATGATGTTGACGACAGGATATTCCTTGACCCGAATGACAAGGCGATTTCCCTGAGGCGTAATTTCAACTTCTTCAAACAAACCAGAGCGCACGATGCCTTGATAGGCGTCATTCAACTGCGAAACCGACAGCACTTGACCGCGCTTGATTCCCGCCAGACCAAGGATCGTTGGCGCGTCGACCAGCACGTTCCCTTCGACGGCAACCTGATTAAAACTGTATTCCTGCGCCGTTGCCGGTGTGAGGATCACGCCAGAAACCGTTGCCGTTGAAAGGAAAAGCGCCGTCAGTATGCGACGCTTGAAATGCGCGCGATCAGACTTGTCCTTCGCGCTTGCAGACGCAGTATGATGCATGACAAAGCCCCATCTTCAACAATCCCTTGTGTTCTCACTACCGGGAAGCGTGAAGCTTGTCAAAGAGTTGGCACATAACAAATTGACTGATTGCATGAAAGCCGCACAGTATTGACCACCTGTTACGGCCATGCATTGCCACCGGGCCAAACCCGCAAGATGGAATTGGTCAATAGGTGCGGACCGCTGCCCCGAAATCAGGGTTGTATAAGGGTCGTGCCCAGAAAGGCACCCGCCAAGAGGCCCGCCACGACCGTCAACATCGAGAAGATCCGGTCAGCGTTCAGCCAAACCAGAAACGACAATCCGCGGCAGCCCTCGACGACCATTTGCATGTCATAATCCTCTCGATCTTCCCTCTAATATGCAAAAAAATGTGGCCCCATTGTGGCGCAAACTTGGCAAAGACAAGGGGACCGGTGCTGTGAGACGCCCGGATCAGGGGCAGAAAAAGTCGTTCGTCAGGGCAAAAACCATCAGCGACAACAAGATCGCAAGACCCGCCGACATCATCACACGCAGGGCCTTGTCCGTGGGGGGACTGCCGGTCACGGCCTCCCACGCATGAAACACCAGATGACCGCCATCCAGAACCGGGATCGGGAACAAGTTCATCATCCCCACAGCCACCGACAACATGGCCAGAAACCACACAAAGCTTTCCACCCCTTGCGACGCCGCCGCAGCCGAGCTTTCGGCAATGCCGACAGGGCCGCGCAGGTTACACGTGGAAATCGCGCCAGTCGCCATGTGCCACAGCCCAGAAAGCGAGGTCTTGGTGACAAACCATGTCTGTTGGGCGCTGAGTTTCACAGCCTCAAGCGGGCCGGGGAACCGCGTTTCAGGGGTAAAACCCAAACCACCGCTTAGCCCAATCAGATAGCGCGTCTCGAACCCGCCCTCAGCGGTTGGCAAATCAGAACGGCGCGGAACAAGGGTGGTATCGAACACCTCACCCGCACGCCAGATGGTCAGCAAAAGTTCGCGCCCGTCAGAGGCCCCGACGATGCTTTGCACCTCAGAAAACGCGGAGATCTTGGTGCCGTCGATTGCAACGATCACGTCACCGGGCAGCAGCCCCGCATCATAGGCGGCGGATTGTGGGGTGACGCCGTCCGCAACTGGCGGAAAGAGATAGGGCCCGTCGAACGCAAGTTCGGCGCCGTCGCGCGAGATCAGATAGGGGATACTCTCGCTGGGCGGCACGTCCCGGCCCACGCTGACAACAGTTTCCAGATCTGGCGTGTCCTTGCCCGCAACCTGCAAGATCCGGTCGCCCGGCAGCAGGGTTTGCCCATCAAATGGCACGGGTTTCACGGCGCCAACCACGGGTTCTTGGGTCGCCACGCCATTCAACATCATCATGCCGATGAAAATCACCATGGCCATCATGAAGTTGAACGCAGGCCCGGCAGCCACGGTCAGCGTACGCGCCCAAAGTGGGGCCCCATGCATGGTGTGACGCCGCTCAGCCTCGCTCAGCCCCGAAATCGCCTCACCATCCTTGCCAGAGGCGGCATTGCTGTCCCCGAGGAACTTCACATAGCCGCCAAAGGGCAAGGCGGCCAATTGCCAGCGGGTGCCACGACTGTCCACGCGGCTGTAGATCACCGGGCCAAAGCCAAGGCTGAACACCTCGGCATGAATGCCTGTCCAACGACCGACGATGTAATGACCATATTCATGCACCGCGACGATGATCGACAACGCGACCACAAAGGCCAGCAGCGTCCAGATCAGGCCGCCGAAACTGGGGATAAGACCGATAAGATCCACGTGTTCGCCCTTCAATTCTTGCGTCGGTTCAAGCGTCGATTCTCGGCGTCCGGCCCTGCGATATGCGACAGGCCACCGCGAACTCGCCCGCCCGGATACGTGCAAGATGGTCTGCCCCTTGTATCTCCTCAAGGGTCATAACGTCACTTTCAAGGCATAGATCGGACAAAAGACGGGCAAGCGTGTCTTCGACGACCCCTGCCATATCCATGAAACCGATCCCACCCGCAAGAAAATGATCCAAGGCCACTTCCTTTGCCGCGTTGAAGGCGGCCCCGGCAAGGCCACGGGTCCGCATCACATCACGGCACAAGCGCAGCGCCGGATAGCGCGCCATGTCAGGTGCCCGAAAGCTGAGCGTGGCGATCTGCGCCAGATCCAGCCGCGCCACAGGGATATCCAGCCGTTCGGGCCAATTGAGCGCATAGCCGATGGAATGGCGCATGTCGGGCGCGCCCATATGGGCCATGATCGCGCCATCGCGAAAGCCCACCATGGAATGGATCAGGGACTCGGGGTGGATGATCACCTCGATCTGGTCGGGAGAGATGCCGAAATATTCACGCGTCTCGATCACCTCGAGCGCCTTGTTGAACATGGAGGCGGAATCAATCGTGATCCGTTGACCCATGGCCCAATTTGGGTGGGCCAAGGCCTCGGTCACGGTGGCATTGGCCAAGGCCTCCAACGGCCAGTCCCGCAGCGCACCACCCGAGGCGGTCAGGATGATCCGCTCCACCGCCGCGATATCTTCGCCAACCAGCCCTTGGAAGATCGCCGAATGCTCACTGTCGACGGGCAAGATGCGGGCGCCATGACGCGCGGCCTCGGCCATCAGCAAAGGGCCAGCCGTCACCAGACTTTCCTTATTGGCAAGCGCAAGGGTCTTGCCATGGCGCAGCGCGCGCAATCCGGGGACAAGGCCAGCGGCCCCCACAATCGCACTCATCACCCAATCGGCGGGGCGATCTGCGGCCTCGGCAATGGCCTCCGCGCCTGCGGCCACCTCAATCCCGCTGCCCGCCAAAGCTTCTCGCAGCGCAGGAAGGCCGCGTGGATCGGCACACACGGCAACCTCGGCGCGCAGGATGCGGGCCATTTCGGCCAAGCGCACCACGTTTTGTCCACCCGTCAAGGCAACGGTCCGAAACGCCTCGGCCCCCCCTGCCCGAATGATCAGCTCAAAGGTGCTTTCGCCAATGGAACCGGTGGCCCCGAAAATCGAAATGGAGCGCATCGCCTATCCCCCCAAAGGCCCGGGCAACGGCAGATCAAGCATCAGGCCCAACACCATCACCACCACCACAGCGCCGGTCAGGGCATCAAAGCGGTCCATGACGCCGCCATGCCCCGGAATAAGATGCGAGCTGTCCTTGACGCCAGAACGGCGCTTGATCCAGCTTTCCGCGATATCGCCCAGTTGGCCCGCGAATGACACCAAGGGGGCCAAAAGCAGCAGGCTCGCCGGGGCAAGCCCCATGGCGACAAAGACCGCCGTCAAGGCCACCGCCCCGATCCAGCCCGCCACAGTGCCGGACCATGTCTTCTTTGGGCTGATGGCTGGCCAGAACTTTGGCCCGCCCATCATCCGCCCGACGAAATACCCTGCCACGTCAGAGACGATCACCACCAAGATCAGCCACAAGATCGCAGGGGTGCCCTGATCGCGCAACGCCACAAGCCCATAGCCCGCCACCATGACCGCCACACCATAGGCCGTGCTGATCCGCCTGTCACGCCTTGGTGTCAGCGCAAGGGCAAGCCCCGGCAAGAGAAGCAAGGCCGGCGCAAGCCGGTCATCAAGCCACAAGGCCCCCGCCAGACAAAGCGCCGCAATCAACCCCATACCCAGCGGTGTATTGCTCCGCCCCGGTGATGTCATCGCCGACAGTTCCCAGATCATCGCCGCTGACAGCAGGATCACCAAACCGGCAAACGGAACTCCGCCAAGCCAGATTTCCGCAGCACCCACCGCAACCATGACGATGGCCGAGATCACCCGCTTGCGCAAATCCCCCCAACGCCCAGTGTCCTCTGTCATCCCGTGGCAACCCCGCCGAACCGACGGTCCCGGTTGCCAAAACGGCTGACGACCTTTGCCAGCTCGTCAGGGCCAAAATCCGGCCAGAGCGTCTTGATGAACTCATATTCCGCATAGGCGGTCTGCCAGAGCAAAAAGTTCGAGATCCGCGTCTCGCCACTGGTGCGGATCACCAGATCCGGGTCAGGCAAGGCCGAGGTATCCAGACGCTGCGAGATCAGGGCATCGGTAATGTCCGCCGGGGCCAATATGCCAGCGGCCACATCCGCCGCGATGCCTTGCATCGCGCGGCGCATCTCGTCGCGGCCACCATAATTGATCGCCACGGTAAAGTTCAGCCGCGTCAGGTTGGCAGTGCGCTCTTCGATGCTGTTCATCAAATTGCGCAGCTTTGGGTTCAGCGGCTCTCGGTCCCCGATGAACCGCATCCTGACACCTTCGGCCGCCATGCGGTCCGCCTCACGCTCGATATAGCGTGCAAAGATGTTCATCAGACCCAAGACCTCTTCGGTCGAGCGTTTCCAGTTCTCGGTCGAGAAGGCATAGACCGTCAGCCAGCGAATTCCCAGATCGGGGGCCGCCATCACGATCTGCTTGACCCGTTCGGCGCCCTTGCGATGGCCGACAAGACGGGGCCAGCCCCGGTCTGTGGCCCAGCGTCCATTGCCATCCATGATGATTGCGACATGCTCGGCCAAGCGACCGGGCGAACGGGGAGAGGTCTGGTCGGTCAAACTGGAGGAAGCCAAGCCCCTACCCCTTTTTCTCTATCGTAAACCGGGTCTAACACTAAACACATAGCCAAAGGCGATCTTCATTGAATACTATTGATCATCAGACCTGCATGATCTCGGCTTGCTTGGTTTCCAGCGTCAGATCGACAAGCTTGATGTATTTGTCGGTCATGTCCTGTACTTCGCTTTCCCAGAACTTCTGATCATCCTCGGACAGGCCATCGTTCTTGGCCTTCTTGATCTGATCCATCCCGTCGCGACGCAGGTTCCGCACGGCGACACGGGCGTGCTCTGCATATTGCGAGGCAACCTTGGTCAATTCCTTGCGGCGCTGCTCGTTCAACTCGGGGATCGGCAGCATGATGATCGTGCCGTTGAGCTGTGGGTTGATGCCAAGGCCGCTTTCGCGAATGGCTTTCTCGACCTTGCCAACCATGGCCTTGTCCCAGACGTTGATCGTCACCATCCGTGGTTCAGGCACGTTCACCGTGCCCAACTGGTTGATGGGGGTCATCTGACCATAGGCATCGACCTGAATGGGCTCCAGCATGGAGCCCGAGGCGCGGCCGGTGCGCAGGCTTGCAAATTCCGTCCGCAGCGCCGAAATCGCGCCTTCCATGCGGCGGGTCAGGTCTGTCGTGTCCAGTTCAAAGTCATCTGCCATATCGTCTGCTCAGCTTTTTTGCGGGCGTAGCCCCTTGAGTGTGAATGCTATAACGCGGTCGGGACGGCTTTGTATAGCGTCAAGCCGTGAGATCGGCGGGGATCAACGTGCGGCCCTAACCTTCGCCATGCACCATGGTGTAGGTGCCACGCCCGGCAAGGATGCCACAAAAACCGCCCGGCTCATCCAGACTGAAGACGATGATCGGAAGATCGTTGTCCCGCGCAAGGGCGATGGCAGAGGCGTCCATGACCCCCAGATGCTTTTGCAGCACCTCGTCATAGCTGACACGGTCATAGCGTTTGGCATGGGCGTGTTTCTTGGGGTCCATGTCATAGACACCGTCCACCTTGGTGCCCTTGAAGATCGCCTCACAGGCCATTTCATTGGCGCGCAGCGTGGCGGCGGTATCGGTGGTGAAATAGGGATTGCCGGTGCCGGCTGCAAAGATGCAGACCCGTTTCTTTTCAAGATGGCGCACGGCACGGCGGCGGATATAGGGTTCACAGACCTGATCCATCGGAATGGCGCTGATCACGCGGGTATGAATGCCCAATGATTCGAGCGAGGCCTGCATGGCCAGCGCATTCATCACCGTGGCCAGCATTCCCATGTAATCGGCCGTCGTGCGCTCCATCCCTTGGGCGCTGCCTTGCAGGCCGCGAAAGATATTGCCGCCCCCGATGACCATGCAAATCTCGACCCCAAGGTCGTGCACGGTCTTTACTTCATTGGCGATGCGCTGAACGGTCGGGGGGTGAAGGCCATAGCCTAAGTCCCCCATCAAGGCCTCACCCGAGATTTTCAGCATGACGCGCTTGTACTTTACGCCGGCATCAAGGGCTGGTTGCGACATGGGTTGCTCCCCGTATTTCGTTTTGGAATTGGATTGGGGCGCAAAATGTCGGAAAACGGCGGCGGGTTCAACCGTTGACTGATGTCGGAGCGGGGGTTTCACACCCCCGCACCCCCGTGGGATATTTAGAAACAGATGAAGACAGGGTGGATCAGCCAGATTTCGCGCGAGGCCCCGGTGCTGATTGCGGGGCCAACGGCGAGCGGAAAATCGCATCTGGCGATGGAGCTTGCGGCCCGCGATGGCCGGATGATCGTGAATGCGGATGCCTTGCAGGTGTACGGCTGCTGGCGGGTGCTGAGCGCCCGGCCCTCGACGAAGGAGGAGGCCGCGGTGCCACATGCGCTTTACGGGCATGTCGGGCGCGATGAGGCCTATTCGGTCGGACATTGGCTGCGTGACCTTGCAGCCTTGCTGTCTCGGCCTGTGGTCATTGTCGGGGGAACCGGGCTCTATTTCATGGCGCTGACCGAAGGGCTGGCGGAAATACCGCCGATTCCCGCAAGTATACGAGCCAAGGGGGATGCCCTGCGACTAGGGGATTTTGCCCAGATGCTTGCGGCGCTTGATTCCGAGACGCGCGCCCGGATTGATCAGGCGAACCCCGCCCGGGTGCAGCGTGCCTGGGAGGTCTTGATGGCAACGGGCCACGGCCTTGCCCATTGGCAGGCGCAGACCCCTGCCCCCTTGCTGCCGCGTCTTGGGACCGAAGCAATTGTCTTGCGCCCGCAAGTGGACTGGCTCAATGCCCGGATCGACCAGCGTTTTGATCAGATGATCCGCGAGGGCGCCTTGGAGGAGGTGCGGGCCGAGCAGCCGACATGGCAGTCCGAACGCCCCTCTGCCCGCGCCATTGGTGCCCCGGAGTTGATGGCCTATCTGGCGGGAGACTTGTCCCTGGAGGCCGCAATCGCTGCGGCAAAGCTTGCCAGCCGCCAATATGCAAAGCGACAAAGGACGTGGTTCCGCAGCCGGATGAGCGACTGGACGTCTGTTTCGCTGCCCTGAGGACCGGACCTGCGCGCTTTTGCTGGCGCCAAATCGGCGAAAATCCGCAGATCGCGGAAAGTTATCCACAGGCAGCCCTTTGCCTTGTGGATATCGTCACAATTTTGCTTGGGTTGTGGCGCAGTGCAGGGTTAACTGAATCCAACCGATGCAACCGATGTGTGCCATGAACGACCTGAGCGCCCTGAGCCAACTGCGGATCACTGCCATTCCTCGACTTGCAGCGGGTGGCCGCTGGCGGGTGGAGGCGATGCGCGCGATTTCTGAGCCAATGTTCTTGTGGTTCACCAAAGGTCAGGGCCGGATCACCATCGCCGGGGTAACGCGCGGATATACCGCCCATAACGCGGTGTTCATCCCGGCGGGTGTGATGCATGGCTTTGAAGTTGGCCCGCAAGTGTTCGGCACCGCCGTATTCTTTGGCCGCGAGACCACGGTGACCCTGCCCAGCACGCCGCAGCATCTGCGCATTCGGGAGGTTCATGCCCAGCAAGAACTGAACATGATCCTGGATTCCATGCAGCGCGAAATGGAAAGCGATATTCCGGCCCATGACCGGGCAACGCGGCATTATCTGGGGCTGTTGAGTGTCTGGCTGGAGCGTCAGGCCGTGCGCGCCGCACCCGAGACGCCAAAGCCAGATGCTGCGCGCAAACTGGTTGCACGCTATACCGCGCTGATGGAACGCGACTTTCGCAATGGCACCGGGGTTGGCGACTTTGCGACCGCCCTTGGGGTGACACCCACGCATCTGACACGCTGCTGTCGGACCGCCTGCGGGCGCTCTGCCATCGAGGTTCTGCAAGATCGTCGCATTTTTGAAGCGCGCAAATTGCTTGCAGAAACAAAGTTGCCGGTCGCCAAGATTGGTGAGGCTTTGGGCTTTACCTCGCCCGCTTATTTTACCCGTGCTTTTCAGCACTTGACCGGGCGATCCCCCACCGCGTTCCGGCGCGAGATCTGACTATGTGGGCCTGCAATGCTGCGGCTTGCCGGTCGGACCTGAACGCCCCATCAATTTGCGGTCATGTCGCAAAAGTTTGATCACATGGCGACTTCAAGCGTTGACCTCAGGGCCAAAGTGTTGCGGTATAGGGGGGTGAGCCCTTGCGCCAAAGGGTCGTCTATCTTGTTGTCCAAACAAGACCTGAACGCTTCTGGCGCATGGTTTAGACCCATAACAAGACGGCATTGCCTCACAGGGAGACGAGAATGAAAGATATGATGAACACAGGGCCAGCGGTCCATGCGGCCGCGATCATGTATGCCGAAGAGGCACGTGCAGGCCTGATGGACCGCCGCGAATTTCTGTCGCGCGCAACCGCACTTGGCGTGACCGCACCCGTGGCCTACGGCCTCTTGGGTCTGGCTGCCCCGGCCGAGGCACAGGCCGCCAAAGTTGGCGGCACGCTGCGCGTCGGCATGGAGGTCAAAGCCCAGAAAGACCCCCGCACCGCCGACTGGCCGCATATTGCCAACGTCTATCGCGGCTGGCTGGAATACCTGATCCAATACAACCCCGATGGCACCTTTGAAGGCCGCCTGCTTGAATCGTGGGAAGCGAATGCCGATGCGACCGAGTACACGCTGAAGGTGCGCCCGGGCGTGACATGGAACAACGGAGACGCCTTTACCGCGGATGACGTTGTGCGCATGTTCACGCGCTGGACCGACGCATCGGTTGAAGGCAATGCCATGGCATCGCGTTTCTTGGGTCTGGTCGATGAAGCCACCAAGTCGCTGCGTGAAGGATCGGTCGTCAAGGTTGATGATCTGACTGTTGTGCTGAAGATGTCGCTGTCGGATGTGGCTGTGGTGGCAAACCTTGCCGACTATCCGGCTGCGGTTGTGCACTCTTCCTTTGTTGATGGCTCTGATCCGTCGGCAAACCCCATCGGCACCGGCCCCTACCTTCCAAAGGAAGTGGCTGTTGGCCAACGTGCCATTCTGGCACGCAATGCCGATCACGCATGGTGGGGCGGCGTGGCACCGCTGGACGAAATTCACTACATCGACTTCGGCACCGACCCGGCGGCGATGGTCGCCCTTGCCGGATCGGACGAGATCGACTGCAACTACGAATCCACCGGTGAATTCATTACCGTGCTGGATGGTCTAGGCTGGAACAAACTGGAAGCCGTCACCGCCTCGACCATCGTGATGCGGATGAACTCGGCCAGCAGCGACCTTTACAAAGAAAAGGCCGTGCGTCAGGCCATTCAAAAGGCTGTTGATCCCAAGGTCGTTCTGGAATTGGGCTACAATGGTCTTGGCACGACGGCAGAAAATCACCATGCCTGCCCCGTGCACCCGGAATATGCCCAGATCCCCGCGCAAACCATTGATCCGGCTGGCCTGAAGCCCGCGTTGGAAGCAGCCGGTCTGGCGGATGCCGAATTCGAACTGATCTCGCTGGATGATGGCTGGGAAGCCGCCTCGACAGACGCGGTGGGTGCCCAGCTGCGCGATGCTGGCATGAACATCAAGCGCACGGTCATGCCGGGATCGACCTTCTGGAACGATTGGGCGAAATATCCCTTCTCGTCAACCACATGGAACCACCGCCCACTGGCCGTGCAAAACATGAGCCTTGCTTATACTTCGACTGGCTCGTGGAATGAAACCGGCATGGCCAATCCGGAGTTCGACGCAGCCATGGCCCGCGCGCTTGCTTTGGCCGATGCCGATGCCCGCCGGACAGAGATGGCCACGCTGGAGACGATCTTGCAAGACGAAGGCTATATCATCCAGCCGTTCTGGCGTTCGCTCTATCGTCACGCCCGTGAGGGGGTGAATATCGACATGCATCCGTCGTTCGAACACCACCACTACAAGTGGTCGATCGCCTGATCAGGCAAGTGGGGGATGCGGCCTTAAGGCCGCATCCTTATTTACCACGCCCTCTTCACAGCACCTGTCGTTTGCCGCCACCTGCAAGGGAGGGCCACTCATATGTACTTGTTTCTGCTGCGCCGGGTCGGCTTGATGCTGCTGACTGCACTGTCTCTCAGCTTCATCGTGTTTTGCCTGACCAACCTCGCCCCGAACCTTGAAAAGCTGGCGCGGACCGAAGGGTCCGTCCGCATGACCGATGATGACGTCGCCAATTGGGTCATCCAGAACGGGCATGGCGGGTCCATGGTCTCGCGCTATGGTGAGTGGCTGGGCGTTGTTCCGGGCTGGGTTCTGACCGACGAAAAGGGCGTGACCCGTGGACGCTGTCTGCAAGGCGGCCTGACCGTCGAGAGCGCCCCCCGCTTTTGCGGAATTTTCCAAGGCAATTGGGGCACATCGACCGTTTTCCGCGAACCTGTTCTCAAGACCGTCACCAACAAACTGGCCGCAACCGGATGGCTTATGTTCTGGGTGATGATGGTCATGGTGCCAACCGCGCTTGTGCTGGGCGTCTTGTCAGGCATGCGCGAAGGGTCTCGGACCGACCGCGTCCTGTCGACTTTTGCCATCGCAAGCACGGCCACCCCGGAATACGTCTCTGGCGTGATCTTGATCGCCTTTCTGGGATCGGCCACCGCCGGGATTTCGCCTGTGCTGTCGAGCTGGGGCTGGATCGAAGGCAGGACCTTGTTTCAGGGCACGGCCACAAGTGCGATGGACAAGATCACCTTTTGGAACTTCGCCCTGCCCGTCATCACCATCGCCCTCTACGGCATCGGCTATATTGCCCGCATGACCCGCGCTTCGATGACAGAGGTGATGACACAGCAATATATCCGCACCGCACGCCTGAAAGGCGTAAGCTTTCGCCAAATCATCATCAAACACGCGCTGCGCAACGCCCTGATCGCGCCGTTTACGGTTATCATGCTGCAATTCCCGTGGCTGTTGAATGGCGTTGTGATTGTGGAGACGCTGTTCAACTACAAAGGCTTTGGCTGGACATTGGTCCAGGCTGCCGGAAACAACGACATCCAGCTTTTGCTGGGCTGTTCCGTAGTTGCGGTCTTTGTCGTGCTGATCACGCAGCTGATTTCGGACATTGGCTATGTCTTCTTGAACCCCCGCATCCGGCTTAGCTGAGGAACGCCCAATGGACACACTCTCTTGGCCCATGATCTTTGGCAAGATGGCGATACAATTCACGCCCGTCTGGATCGCCCTTCTGGTCACATTCGCCCTGTCGATCCAGTTCAAGCGCAGGCTTGGACTCTACGGAAAGCTGTTTGATTCAACCGTCGGCATGGCCGGGTTTGCATTGGTAGCCTTTTGGGTCTTCACGGCCATCTTCGCCGATTTGATCATCACCTACGATCCGCTTGGGCAATTGTCGGGCATGAAGAATGCGGTGCCCGGCAGCCCCACGACCGGCGTCGAGAATGCGTGGTATCTGCTTGGCGGGGATCATCTGGCGCGCGACGTGTTTTCGCGCATGGTGATGGGCGCGCGAAGGGTTTTGGCAATTGCGCCTGCGGCCACGATCATTGCCTTCATGGTGGGCATCACCCTTGGCCTGCCTGCGGGTTATTTCGGCGGAAAGCTTGATACGGCCCTGTCCTTCATCGCCAACCTTGTCCTCGCCTTCCCGGTGATCTTGCTCTTCTATCTTCTGGTCACACCGGAAATCCGTGTGACAGGGATCCCCGTGGCCCTTGCCGCAATTTTGTTCCTTTTTCCCGTGGTCTTTGTCTGCGTACTGCTCAACAGCCGCTTTTTCACCTCACCACCGAAACGAAACCTCTATGTGGGCACCGCCGCTATCCTTGGCCTTTGGGCCTATTCGGGCCTGGCCTTCAATGCGGACCCCACAGGCTTTTGGTCGATGGACCCGAACCTGCTCAATGTCTTTGTCTCGGTCGTCTTCGTCAACGCGCCCACCGTGTTCCGCATCGTGCGCGGCATGGTGATGGACCTCAAGGCCCGTGACTATGTGGCCGCAGGCCAAACGCGCGGCGAAGGGGCTTGGTATATCATGCTGTGGGAAATCTTGCCCAATGCCCGCGGTCCGCTGATCGTCGATTTTTGCCTGCGCATCGGCTACACCACGATCCTGCTCGGCACCCTTGGCTTCTTTGGCCTTGGCGTCAGCCCGGAAAGTCCGGATTGGGGATCGACCATCGATGATGGCCGCAGACTTTTGTCCATCTACCCGCACCCCGCCGTGGTCCCCGCCCTTGCCTTGATGAGCCTCGTCCTTGGCCTCAACCTCTTGGCCGATGGCCTGCGCGAAGAAAGCCTGAGGGACTGATGCCGGCCCTGTCCGCCCTCATCTGTTCATAAATATCCCACGGGGGTCCGGGGGTGTGAAACCCCCGGTCCCGCACCAACCAAAGGAGCCGACAATGGCCGATTGGGACCCATCCAAACCGATCCTCGAAATCGAGAACCTCTCGATCAGCTTTTTCACGCGCCTGCGCGAAATTCCGGCGGTGATGGATTTTTCCTGCACCGTCATGCCGGGCGAGGCGATGGGTCTGGTGGGGGAGTCGGGCTGCGGCAAATCCACCGTGGCTCTGGCAGTCATGCGCGATCTGGGCAAGAACGGCAAAATCGTCGCGGGGAGCATTAAGTTCAAAGGCCGCGACCTGACCAACATGTCCGAAGATGCGCTGCGGTCGATCCGCGGGTCCGAAATCGCGATGATTTATCAAGAACCCATGGCAAGCCTGAACCCCGCCATGCGGGTGGGGGATCAATTGGCCGAGGTGCCGATGATTCACCAAAACATGTCACGCACCGAGGCCTTGAAACTTGCGCGGCAAATCGTGGCCGATGTGCGCCTGCCCGACCCTGATCGCATTTTGCAGGCCTATCCCCACCAGCTTTCGGGCGGCCAGCAGCAACGCATCGTGATTGCCATGGCCTTGATGGCCAAGCCAGCACTCTTGATCCTTGATGAGCCGACCACCGCCCTTGATGTGACGGTGGAGGCCGGGATCGTTGATCTGGTCAAAGAGTTGGGCGCGAAATACGGCACTTCGATGCTGTTCATCAGCCACAACCTTGGCCTTATCCTTGATGTCTGCGACCGGCTCTGTGTGATGTATTCGGGCGAGGCGGTAGAGACGGGCAATGTCGAAGAGGTCTTCGACAATATGCGCCACCCCTATACACAAGCGCTCTTCCGCTCCATCCCGCTGCCAGGGGCGGACAAGAACGCCTCCCCCCTGATCGCCATTCCGGGCAACTTCCCCCTCCCGCATGAGCGGCCAAAGGGCTGTAATTTTGGCCCACGATGCGACTATTTCAAAGAGGGACTGTGCAACAAGGGCGATATAAGCATGTCTGCCGTGCCCGACGATGATCGTCACGCCAGTCGCTGTGAGCGGTGGCAAGAGATTGATTGGGCCGCCCCTCCTGCCAAGCGCAAAGCTGTCGCAAAGACACCCATCGGCCCGGTCGTTCTGAAACTGGATGACTTGAAGAAATACTACAGTGTCTCTAGCGGCGCTTTTGGGGGCGGGGCCAGCAAGGTCGTCAAAGCCAATGAAACCCTGAGTTTCGAGGCGCATGAAGGCGAGACACTCGCCATTGTCGGGGAATCTGGCTGTGGCAAAAGCACTTTTGCCAAGGTCTTGATGGGGCTGGAAACCGCCACCTCTGGCCAGATCATGCTCTTTGACGAGAATGTTCAAGACACGCCCATTCAGGCCCGCAATGTCGATACAGTTTCATCGCTGCAAATGGTGTTTCAGAACCCGTTCGATACGTTGAACCCGTCGATGTCGGTGGGGCGTCAGATCATTCGCGCGCTCGAGGTCTTCAATATCGGCACGTCGGACGCGGACCGTGAAGCGCGGATGCTGGAACTGCTCGATCTGGTCAAACTGCCGCGTGCCTTTGCCGAACGCATGCCGCGCCAATTGTCTGGCGGGCAAAAGCAACGCGTGGGCATTGCGCGGGCCTTTGCGGGCGGAGCCAAGATCGTTGTCGCGGATGAACCGGTCAGCGCCCTTGACGTCTCGGTTCAGGCGGCCGTGACCGATCTGTTGATGGAGATTCAGCGCAAGAACAAGACCACGCTTTTGTTCATCAGCCACGACCTGTCCATCGTGCGCTACCTCAGCGACCGGGTGATGGTGATGTATCTGGGCCATGTGGTGGAGTTGGGGACGACCGATCAGGTCTTCTCCCCGCCCTATCACCCCTATACCGAGGCGCTTCTTTCGGCCGTTCCCATTGCCGATACACGGGTTGTGAAACGCCGCATCGTGCTGGAGGGTGACATCCCAAGCGCCATGAACCCGCCCTCGGGATGCCCGTTCCAGACCCGCTGCCGTTGGAAATCAGAGGTTCCGAATGGTTTGTGTGACCGCGAGGTGCCCCCGGTCAAAGTCATGGCGGGCGGTCATCAGATCAAATGCCACCTTGATGACACGATTCTCAATACGATGGAGCCGGTGATCAAGATTGCGGCGGAATAGGCCAAGCGAAGGATCAAGCACCAAACCCTGCCTTTGGGCGGGGTTTTCGTTTGATCAGCCCAAGATCGCTTTGACGTAATTCTTGGTCTCGGCAAAAGGCGGAATGCCATTGTGCTTTTCGACCGCCCCCGGACCTGCGTTATAGGCGGCAAGGGCCAAACGCCAGCTTCCGAATTTGTCATACATCATCTTGAGGTAACGCGCGCCGCCGTCAAGATTCTGGCGCGGATCATTGATATCGACGCCCAGCTTGCGCGCGGTGCCCGGCATCAACTGCGCCAGACCGGTCGCCCCTTTGTTGCTGACCACACCGGGGTTCCAGCCAGATTCTTGCTGAACCAGACGCAAGAACAAATCCTCGGGCACGCCATGTTTGCGCGCCACAGCCTTGGCATGCTCCAGATGCTCGCCCTTGTACTTGCCGTTGTACCGCGGGATTGTTCCGGACGTGCTCAGCTGCGCCGTCTTGCCCTTTGGTGTCAGGCGGACCGAAGCCTCATATTGTTTCGACAATCGGCCATCGAGAAGCTTGGTTTGTGATTTGAACAGATTGGTGCGGTTCTTTGAAGAGCCCGAGAATTGAATCCCTTCGGCAATGGCCGCCTGACCACTCAGACAGAGTGATAGAAAGATAACGCCAGCAGCAGGCAGAAACTTCATTGACCAAACCAATCAGACAGACCCCGCGAACTATAGAAACTTTTCGCGATTGTTCCAGCCCCCGCCCTCATCAATGTGACATGGTCAAATGTTCGGCAGCATACCGCCGATCCGATCGCCAAAACCGACCTTGTCCCCGGCGGTTCTGATTGGTGGGCATGGCGACGTTTGGTCAAACACCTGCCCCACATCTGCGAATGTGGCGCGGGTGAAACGTGGGGATTTGTCCGTCAATCCGGCGTGGCGAGTTGCAGGCGCGAGTGGGTAAGGCTATAGGCTTTATTAACCAAAAGCGGCGAAGCTGCCGTGACCATGCGAAGGGGAGAATGAAATGGCGGGATCTGTCAACAAGGTGATCATCGTCGGCAATCTGGGCCGCGACCCCGAGGTGCGCAGCTTTCCGAACGGCGGCAAGGTGGTGAACCTTCGCATCGCAACTTCGGAAAACTGGCGCGACAAGGCATCGGGTGAGCGTAAGGAGCGCACCGAATGGCATTCGGTTGCCATATTCAACGAGGCCTTGGGCAAAATCGCCGAGCAGTATCTGCGCAAAGGCTCCACCGTCTATATCGAGGGGCAGCTTGAAACGCGCAAATGGCAGGATCAATCCGGCGCAGACCGCTATACGACAGAGGTCGTCCTGCGCCAGTATCGTGGCGAGTTAACCCTTTTGGGGGGACGTGACGGCGGCGGTTCGGGCGGTGGCGGTGGCGGCTACGACGATCGTGGCGGCTATGACGACCAGCAGGGCGGCGGATCGAGCGGTGGCTATTCCGGTGGCGGCAGCAGCGGAGGCGGAAGCCGTGCGCCCTCTGGCGGTGGCCGCAGCGATATTGATGATGAGATTCCTTTCTGATCCAGCGCGCACAAGCCGCCTATTACCGGACCAAAGGCCGCGCAGATTTTGCGCGGCCTTTATGTTGTGGAACCGTGGAGTGCAACGGCGTTACCCCTGCACCCATCAAAACGAAAAAGGGCACCCGCTAGGGTACCCTTCTTGCGTCACAACCCATAGGTCGTGATCAGGCAGCTTCGGTGATGAACTTGATCGCGTCGCCGAAGGTCTGGATGGTTTCGGCAGCATCATCCGGAATCTCGATCCCGAACTCTTCTTCGAACGCCATAACCAATTCAACGGTGTCCAGCGAGTCTGCGCCCAGATCATCGATGAACGATGCGGTCTCGGTGACCTTCTCGGCCTCGACGCCCAGATGCTCCACGACGATCTTCTTCACGCGGTCAGCGATATCGCTCATGTTCATTCCTCTTTCACGTTGCGGGAGGGTTCCCGGCCTTTGTCCCTACCCCGCAATACGGGGCGTTTTCCGCCGCTTTTGCGCGGCGACACCGGTGTGACCCGGCGATTTCCTGCGCGCCTATAGCAAGGGGCGGGGCACAAGGCAAACGCTTTCCAACTGCGGACGCCCTTGTGATGCGCGATTTCCGCATAATGCGGCCCCTTTCACGCGTGCGTCAGATCCAGCTTGGCACAGCTTGTGCGATCCCGCGCCCTCCATCGCCTATCTTGTGGCCAAGCTCCCCTCGCCACAGGGCTCTTACAACATCGCCATGCCGCCGTTGACATGCAAGGTTGTCCCCGTGACATAGCCCGCCTCGGGACTGGCCAGGTAAAGGGTGGCGGCGGCAATTTCTGCAGCCTCGCCCATCCGGCCCGCGGGCACCTGCGTCAGGATCTTGGCCTTTTGATCGTCGTTCAGCTTGTCGGTCATCGCGGTGGTGATGAAACCCGGTGCCACGCAATTGACCGTAATTCCCCGGCTCGCGACCTCATAGGCGAGGGACTTTGACATCCCCACCATCCCGGCCTTGGAGGCGGCATAGTTCGCCTGCCCCGGATTGCCGGTGGCCCCAACAACCGAACTGATGTTGACGATGCGGCCCCAGCGAGCCTTCATCATCCCGCGCAGCACGCCCCGGCACAGCCGGAAGGTCGAGGTCAGATTGACCTCCAAAACCGACTGCCATTCATCATCCGACATGCGCATGAACAGGTTGTCGCGGGTGATGCCAGCATTGTTCACCAAAATATCAACCGACCCCATCGCGGCAATCGCAGCCTTTGGCAAAGCCTCTACGCTTTCGGCATCCGAAAGGTTGCAGGTCAACACATGCGCGCGCGACCCGAGGCTGGCGGCAAGGTCTTCCAAGGGCTGAACGCGGGTGCCCGAAAGCGCAACCGTGGCGCCAGCCGCATGCAAGGCTTGGGCAATCGCCCCGCCAATGCCGCCAGAGGCCCCCGTTACAAGCGCTGTCTTTCCGGTCAAATCGAACATCGGTCTCTTATCCTTCGCTGGGTCTGTTGGGTGGGCGCGGTTTGGTGGCCGCACCCTGCCCCATCTGCTTGGCTTAGTCTGCTTTGGCGGCCAGAACATCCTCGGGGCTGCCAATGGCGCGGGTGGCGGCACCCGACGCAATACGCTTGATCATGCCCGACAGGGCCTTTCCCGCCCCGATTTCCCAATACTCTGTCACGCCTGCGCGTTCCATCCATTGCACACTTTCGCGCCAGCGCACCGCGCCTGTGACCTGTGCCACCAAAAGATCGCGGATACGGCTGGGTTCTTCAACCGCCTCTGCCCGCACATTCACCACAATCGGCACCATCGGCTTTGAGATCACGACGCCCGCCAGTGCCTCTGCCATGACTGCGGCGGCAGGCTGCATCAAGGCGCAATGGAACGGGGCCGAGACCGGCAAGGGCAAAGCACGCTTTGCGCCCCGCTCTTTGGCCAGAGCCATGGCCCGCTCGACAGCATCCTTGTTGCCCGAGATCACCACTTGCGCCGGGTCATTGTCATTGGCGGCCTGACAAACCTCATCGCCTGCGGCTTCTGCCGCAATCGCGGTCACGGTGTCGAAATCCAGGCCAAGGATTGCCGCCATCGCGCCCACACCCACAGGAACCGCCTCTTGCATGGCCAGCCCACGGGTGCGCAACAGCCGCGCGGTATCCGCAACGGTCAGAGCCCCCGCCGCACAAAGCGCGGAATATTCGCCAAGGCTGTGACCGGCCACGAAATCACAATGATCCATCCCGATGCCTTCGGCCTCCAATGCGCGCAGGGCGGCGATCGAGGTTGCCATCAGCGCAGGCTGGGCATTTTGCGTCAGCGTCAACTCTGCGATATCGCCGCCCCAGATCAAGGCAGACAGGGATTCCCCCAAAGCCTCATCCACTTCGTCAAACACGGCTTTGGCGGCGGGATAGGCCTCGGCCAGTGCCTTGCCCATGCCAATGGTCTGGGCACCCTGCCCCGGGAAAACGAATGCGCGGCTCATAGATCCTCCTGTCACGTCTTTGTCATGGCATACCCCGCCCCCCGGCCTTGTGCAATCGCCGCGCCCATTTGATCCCGCAGCCACACCCGTCGTTTGCCCGACCGTCCTTTGCACAAAGTCTGTGCGAACTGGCAAATTCCCGGCAAGGCGAAGTTTATGCTAGCGTTGACCAATACGACGTTTCATTTCCGGAGCCCCCATGTCCAGCCGCAATACATCCCAAAGCTTTGGCAGCATTACCCGCAGTTTCCATTGGCTGACGGCCCTTTTGATCCTGACCGCAATTCCCCTTGGGGTGATAGCCAACCGCCTGCCCTATGACACGGCAGAGGCGCTTGCGACAAAGGCACAGCTGTTCTCGATCCACAAAACCATCGGAGTTGCGGCCTTTGCGGTCGCCTTGGCGCGGATCTTGTGGGCGCTGACCGAAACCCGGCCCGCGCATTTGCATCCGGACCGGCGGGCCGAGACGGTCTTGGCCGAGGTTGTGCATTGGCTCTTGTATATCAGCCTTGTCATGGTGCCCCTGACCGGATGGGTGCATCATGCCGCAGTCACCGGGTTTGCGCCCATCTTGTGGCCCTTTGGGCAGACCCTGCCCTTTGTGCCACAAACCGAAAGCGTCGCCGCAGCGGCAGGAATGGCGCATTGGGTGTTTACCAAGGTTCTGGCGGTCTCGATCATTTTGCATGTGGTGGGCGCGCTGAAACATCAAATCGTCGACAAGGACAGCACCCTGCGCCGGATGACGCGTGGGGAGGTGGCCCCCGCCAACCCCAGCCCGAATGCCCGCTCTGCCCTGCCACTTGCCGTGGCCTTTGTGATCTATGTGATGGGTGCGGCGGGTGCGGCATTGCTGGTGCCGCAGACCGAGGCCATTGCCGCCACCCCACCCGCAGCCCAAGCCCCGACCGAAGTCACAACAGGCAACTGGACCGTGACCGAGGGCAGCCTGACCTTTGGCGTCTTGCAGATGGGGCAAAATGTTCAGGGCAGTTTCGCGAACTGGACCGCCGAAATCACCTTTGACGAAACCCCGGTCGACGGCAAGAACGGCGCTGTGGTGGTCACCATTGACACCGCCTCTCTGACACTCGGATCAGTGACAGGTCAGGCAAAGGGCAATGATTTCTTCAACACTACCGCCTTTCCACAGGCCGTCTTTACCGCCGACATCCTTCCCGCCGCCACAGGCTACACCGCTCAGGGCAGTTTGAGCCTGCGTGGCGTCGAAGTGCCAGTCACCTTGCCCTTCACCCTGACCATCACGGATGGCGTCGCCGTAATGACGGGCGAGACAACGCTGGATCGCCGGGATTTCAAGATGGGAACGGCCTATGGCGACGAAAGCAGCATCGGCTTTCCCGTCACCGTCTCTGTTTCCCTGACCGCCAAGCGGGGCTGATCGGACCGCAAACCCTGCATTGCCCAAAAAAAAGGCCGCCAGTTACTTGGCGGCCTTTTTGCGTGTGTAACAAGCGGGCGCTTACTCGGCCTTCATCGCCTCGACCGAGATGTTCACGTCCACTTCATCCGAGACGAAGGGGGCGAAAAGCCCAAGGTTGAAGTCCGACCGCAGCAGCGTGGTCGTGGCACTAAAGCCCGCCCAAGGCATGTTTGCCATCGGATGGTCACCCACTTGGTTCACGACAGCATCCAGAACCACCGACTTGGTGACTTCGTTCAGCGTCAGATCACCCGTGATCTTGGCCGTCTTTTCGCCCGTCACTTCGATGGCGGTTGAGGTGAAGGTCACCATCTCATCCTCTGCCGCGCCGAAAAAGTCGGGCGACATGAAGTGATCGAAACGCTCTTGCCAACCGGTCAGCATTGTTCTGACCGGGAAAGACACGGTGACCGAGGATGCTGCCGGATCTGCCTGATCAAACATGATCTCACCGTTAAAGCCCGAGAACATGCCCGTGCCCGTTGAATAACCCAAATGGTTGTAGGAAAATACAATCTGGCTGTGACTTGCATCAAGGGTGTATTTTTCAGCTTCGGCAAAGGCGGGGGTTGCGGCAAGTGTGGTCAGCAGGGCAATGTGGGAAAAACGCATTCTGGAACTCTCCGGTTTATACAGGGGCCTTTACTGGCCGCTCTGCCTGTGGTTCTGCCCTGTGTGGCAGCACCCCTCAATTGCACACCTCCCAACAGAGGCTGCGCGAAAACGAACATCAAGCCCGCGTGACTACGGCAGCTTTGCGCCGCAGGATATGAAGCCTTGCATCAAAGACCCCAGCCTGTATAAGGCCGCATCCTTTCCGCATATCACGTGAACTGGCGTAGCCTCTCGTGTGCCGGGCCGCGGAAAGGCAAAATGCCCGGTCTTTGAAGCCGCCCGAAACATGAAGGACGTTACATGCCGCTATACGAGCATGTCTTTATTGCGCGTCAGGATCTTTCCAACACGCAGGCCGAAGGCCTTGTCGAACACTTCTCAGCAGTACTTACGGACAACGGCGGCAAGATCGTCGAATCCGAATACTGGGGCGTGAAGACCATGGCCTACAAGATCAACAAGAACCGCAAAGGCCACTATGCCTTTCTGAAAACGGATGCACCCTCGGCCGCCGTTCAGGAAATGGAACGCCTGATGCGCCTGCATGACGACGTGATGCGCGTTTTGACCATCAAGGTTGACGCCCACGGCGAGGGCCCTTCGGTCCAGATGCAAAAGCGCGACGAGCGTGAGCGTGGCGACCGTGACGATCGCGGTGGCTTTGGCGGTGAACGTCGTGAGCGCCCAAGCTTTGGCGGTGATCGCCCGGACCGGGGTGATCGCGGTGCAGACCGCGGCCCGCGTCGTTGATCATCAGCCTTAGGAAAGGACAATAAACCATGGCGAACAAACCATTTTTCCGCCGCCGCAAGGTTTGCCCCTTCTCGGGTGACAATGCGCCAGCGATTGACTACAAAGACACACGTCTGCTGCAGCGCTATATCTCTGAGCGCGGCAAGATCGTGCCATCGCGTATCACCGCCGTCTCGGCAAAAAAGCAGCGTGAACTGGCGACCGCAATCAAACGCGCCCGCTTCCTCGCCCTGCTCCCCTATGCCGTGAAATAAGGAGCACCAGACATGCAAGTGATCCTTTTGGAACGTGTGGCCAAGCTTGGCCAAATGGGTGAAGTCGTCAAAGTCAAAGACGGCTATGCCCGCAACTACCTGTTGCCACAGGGCAAGGCGCTGCGCGCAAACGACTCCAACATCAAGTCGTTTGAAGCAAAGAAAGCCCAGCTTGAGGCGCAGAACCTTGAGACCCGCAAAGAAGCCGAAGCTGTCGGCGCAAAGTTGGATGGACAAACCTATGTCATCATCCGCTCTGCCTCTGATTCGGGCGCGCTCTATGGCTCCGTCACCACGCGTGACGCAGCAGATGTCGCAACCGCTGGCGGCTTTACCGTCAACCGTGGTCAGGTCGTTCTGGATAAGCCGATCAAAGATCTCGGCATTCATTCGGTATCGGTCGTTCTGCACCCCGAAGTCGTTGTGCGCATCAACCTGAACGTTGCACGCTCGGCTGAAGAAGCTGAACTGCAAGCGTCGGGCAAGTCGATCCAGGAACTGGCGGCAGAAGCTGAAGCTGCGGCTGACTTCGAGATTGCAGAATTGTTCGACGATCTGGGCGGCGCTGCACAAGAAGACTGATCCATTTCGATGGACAAAAGGGAAAGCCGCGCCAGAGTTTTGGCGCGGCTTTTTCTTTGCGACGGTCACTTTCCCGGGTCCTCTGAGGCCAGATGAAACCATGCAAAGGTCCAGACATCGCCCTACTAACGCCGCCTTTTCATCTCTTCCTTGGGTCCACGATAACAAAGGAAAGGAGGGGGCCATGCGACTTATCATGTTTGTCTTATCGCTGACGATCAGCGCCTGCGCGTTCGTCTGGAAAATGGAGATGATGAGTGGTCAGTCACAGACCGCCGCGGGCAGCGGTGGCGCTGTCCTCTCCGCTGGACTGCCTACGGGTGCGACTGACCCAACGCTGTTTACGCAATTCATGAACAGTGCAATGGCGTTGATGCCCGGCGGTGGGTCTGTATCCGGCATGCCAATGGCAGACCCCTCCAATGGTGGAATTGGCGCTCTTGGCCAGATGCCCGACAGTCAGGCCATCGCAAGCCAGATCGAGGCGCAACTGAAGAACACTGATTTTGGGAATGGCAGTGGAATGATGGCTGCAAAGCCCAAGGATTTCTCCGCCCGTTTTGTCAAGGCGCGACCGTCCCCCTAGGGATCACCCCCAAAGGGGCCAACACCGACGTGGCGAATGTCGTAAAAGAGGGCGCAACTTTGCTCTTGGCATGGATGAATGTCGTTGAGTTTTCGCGACGGACCAGCCCACGCCCATGACAGCCAAAGCATCCCTAACCCGGCATGACACTGCCCTAGGCATCTTTTGCCTTTGTGCCGGGATCGGCCTGTTCTCGGTCCAGGACATGATCCTGAAGCTTTTGTCCGGCAGCTACCCACTCAGCGAGGCGATGGTTCTGCGCGGACTGACCGCCGCACCGATATTGGCCCTGCTTGGGGTGTGGGATGGCGGGCTTCGCACCTTTTTCACGCCCGGCACGTGGGCGATGCTCGGCCGCGGGGTGGTGATGTTTCTGGCCTATGGGGCCTATTACCTCGCCCTGCCCGCCTTGCCATTGGCGACGACGGTGGCGCTTTACTTCTCGGCCCCTCTTTTCATCACCGTCTTGTCGGTTTTCATGTTGAAAGAAACTGTGGGCTGGCGGCGGTGGCTGGCGGTTCTGGCCGGATTTGGGGGGGTGATCGTCATGGTGCGCCCCGGTGGCAATCTGTTTGAATGGGCGGCGCTGCTGTCAGTTTTGTCAGGTTTGGCCTATGGTCTGTCGATGATCTTTGCCCGCAGGCTGGGCCAAACTGAAACGGCCGTGGCTATGGCCTTTTGGGGCAATTTCGTCTTTTTGGTGATCGCCGGGGCAATGGCGATCGGCATGGGTGATGGCCGCTTTGCCCAAGGCACCCATCCTTCGGTTGCGTTCCTTCTTCGGGCTTGGGTCTGGCCTACCCCCCAAGACGCAGCCCTGATGTGTGGCTGCGGCGTCATCGCGGCCCTTGGACTGACACTTTTGACCCAAGCCTACCGGATTGCAGACAGCAATGCCGTAGCCCCCTTTGAATACAGCTTCATGATCTGGGGCGTCTTTTGGGGATGGGCGTTCTTTGGTGAATGGCCCGACAGTATCGGCTGGATCGGAATCTGCATCATCGTTCTCGCGGGTCTGATGGTTCTGTGGCGTGAAAAGGTCAACGATCTGCCACCCGCATTCGAACAGGTTTCCGTGCCGCTATTGCCGCCGCAAGACATTGACATCCTGACGGAGCCTCAGGCAGACAACGCCCCACGCGTCGCCTGAACGGCTTGGGCAAAAGCCAGACGTGCAACCTGTGGCACATCTGGCAACGCGGCCACGACGGCTTCTGCCCACTCAACATAGGCGTGCTTGCGCTCTGCCGGCCAATGCAAGGGCGGGTTCAGACCAACCGCCCGGACGTTCGACATCTTGTCACACAGCTTTATCAACGCGGCTTCCGGGGATTTCTTTGGCGCATTGACGATCTGAAGCCGCTTCCGCTCGGCCTTTGGCAAGGATTTGTCATCCGTCAACTCCATCACCACCGCGGCCACGGCCTCACCAAAGGCATCAACAACGTCGGCCCGGGTTACATCGCAATCCTCGACCGTGTCATGCAGCCACGCGGCCACGATGGCAGTCTCTGTGCCGCCAAACTGGGTCACAAAGGCGACCACCTCCTCCAGATGAATGACGTAAGGTTCGGCCCCCAATCCTTTGCGGGTTTGGCCTTGATGGGCGACGTGGGCAAAATGGCGGGCTTTTTCGATTTGGGACATCATGTTCTCACAACCAATGGCCCCATCCGACCAGACGGTCGCCGGGGGCGTTTACAAAAATTTTGGGGAATGACGGCAGTGCCGCAGGTAAAAGCATAGCTTCACACATGGGCGCGGATCAAGCAAAAGGGCCGCACCCATGGTGCGGCCCCTTGTCACAAGTGTAATCTGGCGATCAGATCGCGCGGATCACATTTCGTCCAAGGCCTCAATGGCCTTTTGCAGATCTTCTTTGCTCACGTCCTTGTCGGTCACGGTGGCGCCTGCCACGATGTGATCAACAACCTTGTCCTCGAACAAAGGCGCCCGCAACTGCTGCTGCATTTGCTGGTTCTTTTGAACGAATTCAAAGAACTGACGCTCTTGTCCCGGATATTGACGTGCCGCGTTCAGAACGGCTTGGGTCATTTCCGCATCGGTCACGGTCACTTCGGCCTTGCGACCGATTTCGGCCAGCAACAACCCAAGGCGAACCCGACGCTCGGCCAAGGTCTTGTGCTCATCCGAAGGCTCGATGTTGTCATGGTTGTGGCCATGCTCTTCGGGATGCTCTTCGTGCCATAGTTGGTGCGCAATCTGGTTTGCCTCGGCCTCAACCAAAGCCGCTGGCAATTCAAACTTCACCAGACCGTCCAGTTGATCCAACAGCGCACGCTTCATGACAGACCGGGAAGCGCCCTTGTATTCTGCCTCAAGACGCTCGGCAATTTGCCCTTTGAGGGCCGCCAAATCTTCAGCACCATACTTCGTCGCCAATTCATCATTGATCTCGGCAGGTTTGGCTGCCTTGACCGCTTTCACCGTGCATTCAAACACAGCCGCCTTGCCTGCCAGATGTGCTGCACCATAAGCCTCGGGGAAGGAGACGTCGACCTTGACCTCATCACCAGCCTTGGCACCGACAAGCTGCGCCTCAAAGCCCGGAATGAACGAGTTCGACCCCAAAACCAGCGGATAATCCGTACCCGTGCCGCCTTCGAAATAATCGCCGTCGACCGAACCCTTGAAGTCGATCACAACCTGATCGCCGTCCTGGGCTGCAGCACCTTCTTCGCGATCTTCAAAGTTCTGGGCAGACGTTGCCAGATTGGCCAGAGCCTCTTCCACCGAGGCATCGTCCGCTTTCACGATCAGACGATCCAGCGTGATCTTGGTGGCATCAACCTCTGGAATCGGCGGCAGCATGTCATAGGACATCTCGACCACGACATCTTGACCTTCGGCCCAGGTGTCGCCGCCCACCATCTTGACTTCCGGCTGCAGCGCCGGACGGTCGCCGGTGGCGTCGAAGTGATCCTTCATCGCCCCATCAATGGCTTCTTGCATGGCGTCGCCCATCAGGCGCTGGCCAAACTGCTTGCGCAAGATTGCCATTGGCACCTTGCCCTTGCGAAAACCCTTCATCTCGATCTCGGGCTGCGCCTCGACCAGCTTTTCCTGAACTTTGACTTCCAGTTCGGCAGCCGTCACCGTGATGGTGTACCCGCGCTTCAGCCCGTCGTTCAGGGTCTCGGTGACCTGCATCTTGTTGTCCTTCTCATCCATACTGGTGCGGGTGGAGGGACTTGAACCCCCACGCCTTTCGGCGCCAGAACCTAAATCTGGTGCGTCTGCCAATTTCGCCACACCCGCAATTTGTTCAAGCCCTGCCCTCCCGCCCCCTCCGGCAAGAAACGCAAAGCTTGAATTTCCGCGCCCTTCTAACAAAGGCAACGAGAGGAAGCGAGAGGAAAAAACGAACTGACGAAAGGATGGCTCACCAGCCACATGGGCTAATTTTTAACCCAATTGGAACCAACATTGTCTCGCGACAGCCATTATGATGCCATAGTCTGCCGCAAAAAGACTGAGGCAGTAAGAAATACGGCAAGGAGACACGTGATGGTCGATATGACCTTGGGAATGACGGCTGGCAGCATTCGTGCAAACCATACCATGCCCCGTTGCGGTCTTGCCGCAGGAACGACTGTGCTGACCCTGTCGGGCGCTGTTCCGGTGGAATTCGTAGCCCCCGGTGATCGTATGATCACCCGCAATGGTGCCCGCACTGTCGTGGGCGTCGAAATCTCGGTGGTCACGAATGCCCGCGTTGTGCGCATTTCAGAAGGCGTGTTGGGAAAGGATCGGCCCGAGGCAGATATGATCGTCTCGCCCGAGCAGCCCATATTGGTCCGTGACTGGCGCGCCAAAGCGATTGCAGGGTTGACGCAGGCCGTGATGGCCGCCGAAAAACTTGCGGATGGCGAGTACATCAAGGTGGAGACTGTGGACGAAGTGCGCCTTGTGACGCTGCAGTTTGCTGAGGCCGAAGTCATCTATGCCGCCGGTCTGGAATTGGGGTGTGACATGGCGACGGTTGAGGCCTGAGCCAAAATCCTTGCAAGGATTTTGCAAATTCTTTCGAAAGAATTTGGGCCGCCCCCTGAGGGCGGCTTTACTTTAAGCCCAAGGCTCTGAAAACTTTTGGCAACTCCTCAGGTAAATCCTCGGCAACCAATCCGGGACCAAAGGACCGCGCGCATTCGACATGCAGCCATGCGGCCGAACAGGCAGCGTCAAACGGCGAGAATCCGCGCGCGAGCAGACCAGTGATGAACCCCGCCAGCACATCGCCCGACCCTGCCGTGGCGAGCCAAGGGGCCGCACGGTCATAATGCGCAGCGTTTATTGCGCAGCGGCTCGACGGGTCGGCGATCACCGTATCTGGCCCCTTGTAAAGAACAACACAGCCCGCCCGCGCCGCGGCCTCCCGGCAGGCATCCACCTTGGAATAGGCTGGCCCCCTGGTGGCAGGTTCCACAAGTTTGGCCGCGATGTCGGGAAACAACCGGGCAAATTCGCCCGTATGAGGCGTCAGAACACACCCCCGATGCAGAGCCGCGAACAGGTCAGGGTGCAGCGACAGAATCGTCAGCGCGTCTGCGTCCAGCACCGTAGGTCGGGGTTCACCCCGACTCTGCAACGCTGCCGCCACAAGTGCGGCCTCCCTCGCCCCGGTTCCCATCCCCGGCCCAAGGCACAGCGCATTGATGCGCTTGTCCTCCAGAACCCCGGCCAAGGCCTCCAAGCCCGCCACCACACGCAACATCACTGCATCCAACCGTGCAGCGTTCTCGGGGATCGCATCCACCGGACACCCCAGCGTCACCACCCCCGCCCCGATCCGAAGCGCCCCCCGCGCCGCAAGTCGGGCAGCACCGCCCCGTCCGGTGGGTCCAGCAAGGATCAGGGCATGACCGTGGGAATATTTGTGGGTGGGACGCCCCCAGCCGCCCGACTTTGTCAAAGCCAAAGGCTGAGGACGATCAACAAGACGCACTTTCGACACATCCAGATTCAGGGTTGTTGGATCGAGAGCCCCGTGCCCCGCCCTGTCCTCACCTGAGGCAAGACCAATGGGCACGGCCACAACCTTGCCCGACAGGAATTCGCCTTCACCCAGAAAATGCCCGATCTTTGCGCAGTGAAAGGTCACCGTCAGATCAGCCCAAAGAGAGTCGCTGTCGGCAAGCCTGCGCCCGCTATCGGCACACAATCCACTTGGCACGTCCACCGCGACAACCTTCGGTCGACCCGGCTCATCGCGCAGGTCCCATTCCGGCAACATGCGCCCGAAGTTCGCATCTGCAAAGAGAACAGCGCGCGTCAAGCCGGTGCCGAACACCGCATCTACGATGAGATCACAAGCCCATGGATCATGGGGAAGGTGGGCGTCATCGTCCGGCCGGGGCCAGGGCCTCACCTCCCCCATCCCCAGCCACCGCTGATGGTTCACCCCTGCGTCGGGCGGCAGCCGCTCCGGGGCGCCGTAGAGGAAGATCCCCACCTCCCACCCCCACGCCTTCAACAATCGAGCGACCACAAACCCGTCGCCGCCGTTGTTTCCGGGGCCACAAAGGACCACCGCCCGGTGCGAGGTGGCCGCCAGTTCCGGCCATTCCTCAAAGATCGCGTCGACCACGCCCTGCCCGGCGCGTTCCATAAGCTCCAGCCCCGTGACCTCGACCGAGGCGATCGCCGCCACCTCGATGGCGCGCATTTGGGCAGATGTCAGAAGTTCGGTCATTTCAGCGCCTGATCCATTTCCAAACTGCACAACTTGACGACATTAAGATTAATATTTAGGCAGTACCGTGAGAATCCAACGCCACAAGGGCACAGCTTGACCCTAGCCAATTGTAGCCGCCCGGCGGAAGTGGTCAGAGGATTTAAAGACAAAAAAGCGGGGGAGTCGGCCCATGAAGAAGATCGAGGCGATCATCAAGCCCTTCAAGCTCGATGAGGTCAAGGAAGCGCTGCAAGAAGCAGGCATCCAAGGCCTGTCAGTGACCGAAGTAAAGGGTTTCGGGCGCCAAAAGGGCCATACCGAATTGTACCGTGGCGCAGAATATGTCGTGGACTTTTTGCCCAAGGTGAAAATCGAAGTCGTGCTGACAGATGACATGGTGGATCAGGCTGTTGCCGCCATCGTGGCCGCAGCCCGCACCGAAAAGATCGGCGACGGAAAGATTTTCGTCACCTCTGTCGAACAGGCCATCCGAATTCGGACCGGCGAGACAGGCGACGACGCGGTCTAAGGCGTTTTGAACAGACCCTCTTGAACACCGGCCAGAGATGACCCTGGCCTGACGTAAACACTCTAACACCGAAAGGCAGCATGATGAGCGCAGTCAAGAATGCTCTGAAACTGATGAAGGACGAGGAAGTCGAATATGTCGACATCCGCTTCACCGACCCAAAAGGCAAGCTTCAGCACGTGACGCTGGTGGCTGACCTCGTGGATGAAGACTTCTTTGAAGAAGGCTTCATGTTCGACGGTTCCTCCATCGCCGGATGGAAGTCCATCGATCAGTCGGACATGAAACTGATCCCCGATGCGGGTTCGGTCTATATCGACCCTTTCTATGCTGAAAAAACCATGTGCGTGCACTGCAACGTGGTGGAACCCGATACGGGCGAAGCCTATCCGCGCGACCCACGTGGCACCGCTGCCAAGGCCGAAGCCTACCTGAAGTCGACCGGTATTGGTGACGTGGCCTATTTCGGCCCCGAAGCTGAATTCTTCCTGTTCGACGACGTGCGCTATTCGGTGACGCCGCAAAAAGTGGCTTTTCAGATTGACGCCGAAGCAGCGGCCTGGAACACTGACACCGCGATGGAAGGGGGCAACCTTGCCCACCGTGCACCCCACAAGGGCGGCTACTTCCCCGTGAACCCGGTGGATGAGGCGCAAGACATTCGTGGCGAGATGCTCTCGACCATGAAGCGCATGGGCATGAAGGTTGACAAGCACCACCACGAAGTGGCGACCTGCCAGCACGAGTTGGGCATGATCTTTGGTGGTCTGGTCGAACAGGCTGACAACATCCAGAAATACAAATACGTCATCCACAACGTGGCGGCTGCCTATGGCAAGACCGTGACGTTCATGCCCAAGCCCATGAAGGGCGACAACGGCAGCGGCATGCACGTGAACATGTCGATCTGGAAAGATGGCAAGCCGCTGTTTGCCGGCGACAAATATGCCGACCTTTCCCAAGAGGCGCTGTATTTCATCGGTGGCATCCTCAAGCACGCCAAGGCGCTCAACGCCCTGACGAACCCATCGACCAACAGCTACAAGCGCCTGATCCCCGGCTTCGAAGCCCCGGTTCTGCGTGCGTTCTCGGCCCGCAACCGTTCTGGCTGCGTTCGTATTCCGTGGACGGAATCGCCCAAAGCAAAGCGTGTTGAGGCTCGCTTCCCCGATCCGGCAGCAAACCCCTATCTGGCTTTTGCGGCACTCTTGATGGCTGGCCTTGACGGGATCAAGAACAAGATCGATCCGGGTCCGGCTTCTGACAAGGATCTTTACGATCTGCCACCAGAAGAACTGGCAGCGATCCCAACCGTTTGCGGCAGCTTGCGCGAAGCGTTGGAAGAGCTGGAGAAAGATCACGAGTTCTTGTGTGCGGGCGACGTGTTCACCAAGGACCAGCTCGAAGGTTACATGGCGCTGAAGTGGGAAGAGGTTTACGCCTACGAGCACACACCGCACCCAATCGAGTATGCGATGTACTATTCCTGCTGATCCAAGCGGATAGGATGATATCGAAAGGCCACCTTCGGGTGGCCTTTTGCGTCCGTGACGTGACGTCATTCAACATGCCATCATTCTTTCAGGGGTAACACACCCCGCTGTCCAGAAAGGATGCATACCATGACACCAGTTCGTCGCATCGTCCTCCGTTCAGATGCCCCCCGCACCCACCGTCCGGATGCATGCTTGCCCGTACCACACTGCACAGTCCTTGCACCCATCTTCCGCAAATCCCAAAAGCCTTCAGGCGCCCAGATCGACAACCTCTTCATCGACCTTGACGATGGTGCCCTCCATTCCACAGCAAACCCACGCCTCCAAAAGGCGCGCGCCCGCATGGCAAAGCGTTTGGGCCATGATCACGCAGGCCAGATCGACAACATCTTTGCAGAGACGAGCCCGGAGCTGATTGATGCGCTTGATCTGCGCATCACCGAACTCTTGGCTACGCGCCCGCGCAAGATGAAGCAAATCCGTGAGAATCTTGCCGATCTCCATGCCGAAATGAATGGGCAGATTCATAGCCTCCGCCACCCAACACCCAAGGACGTTTTGCGCATCGCAGCAGGCGCTGTTGTGGCCCTTGTCACGATCCCGCTTCACCCGTTCTTCTAAGAGGCGCGATGGATGGCGTGGGCGGTCAGCGCCTCGTCTTGTGCCGGGGTCAGATCCTCGCGGCGCAGAAGATAAGTATGGATGGAAAACACCACCGCACGACTGCGTGGCAGGCGGATCAGGCATTGACGCTCTGACCGGATAAAGGGCATCTCCCCTTGCTCATGCAGGTCCTTGGGCGCGTGTTCTGACAGCGGGTGGAACAGGGGTGCCCGCGACAAATGGGCATTTGCACGCCACAGCGGCGTTTCTGGTCGCACAGCATCCAACAAGCGTTGGACGCGGCGCCCAACATCCTCGGTATATTTTGCGACTGGCAGATGGATGCGCATCATCGGCAGGCCCACCTTTTCAGACAGCGTCCAGCCAGCCGGAAAGCACAGCACGGCCGCAGAAAGACAATGCTCGCCCTGCCCGTCCTCTTGCATCAGGCACAGGTCTTGCTGAACGACACGCCCCAGACTGTGCAAGGGGCGCGATGCGTCCAAGGTCACACGCACACCATCAGGCCGCGTGATAACATCCCCCGCATGACTGAACCCACCCGGAAGGTGGGACAGGGTAAAGGTGTAAAGCTCCTCCACTGCGTCCCGTGCCTGCGGGGTCTGGGCGATAACCGCATCGGGCCGCTCTGCGATCAAGCGATCGCGCAGCCGCATTTGGCCCGCATAAACCTCATCGACGCGCAGCCAATCGGCCATGTCCAAGGGCAAGATACCGGGCAACCGACGCGTCCGTGCATCGGCCCATGGGGCAAAGGGTAAGCTCTTGTGCAAAACAGTTTCCATGCCCCCTCATATCCGACAGCCCCCGCGCCTGCCTAGTCTCTGCGGTTCCGTTCAAGGAAGCGACATGCCGTGTCGGGATCGAACAAGACGCCTGCCCGCCCGCGCCACAGGATTTTCCAGACAGCCGGAGGCAACCATGAACATCCCCTATGCCCAGCGACGCAAGATCGACCCATCCCGTGGCTCAGCCCTTGGTGACGGAACCCCCAACGACAATGACCGCGTGGAAATCGGGCCGACGCAACTGGCCTTTGCCGAATGGGCCGCCGAGGGAGTCGACCTGCCCAATCTGGACCGCATGCGTGATTGCCGGTGGCGGCGGTTGACGCAAAGTCTGGTTGATCGTGAAATTGGCGGGCTTCTGATGTTTGATCCGCTCAATATCCGCTATGCGACCGATACGACCAATATGCAGTTGTGGAACAGCCATAACCCGTTTCGGGCCTGTCTGCTGTGTGCGGATGGACACATGGTGATGTGGGAATACAAGAATTCGCCCTTCTTGGTGACCTTCAACCCGCGCGTGGCCGAACTGCGCTCGGGTGCGTCGTTTTTTTACAACGTCTGCGGCGATCACACCCAACAAGATGCCCGCAGCTTTGCCAATCAGGTTGAAGAGGTCATGCGCGCCCATGCCGGAAGCAACCGCAAACTGGCCGTGGACAAGATCATGATCCATGGCCTGCGCGCGCTGGAAAACATTGGATTTCAGGTACTTGAAGGTGAGGTTGTCACCGAACGCACGCGCGCGATCAAAGGCCCGGATGAGATTTTGGCGATGCGCGCGGCGCATCGGGCCTGCGAAGCGGCGATTGCCGAAATGGAGGTTTTTGCCCGGTCTGAGGTGCCAAAAGGTGGGGTGAGTGAGGATGATATCTGGGCCGAACTGCACCGGGGCAATATCCGGCGGGGGGGCGAGTGGATCGAGACGCGGCTGCTGGCCAGTGGTCCGCGCACCAATCCGTGGTTTCAGGAATGTGGCCCCCGCATCGTGCAACCCAATGAAATCGTTGCCTTTGATACCGATCTGATCGGCTGCTATGGCATCTGTATCGACATCAGCCGCACGTGGTGGATTGGTGACGCCAAGCCACGGCCCGACATGGTGGCCGCCATGCATCACGCCCGTGACCATATTGCCGAGAACATGGCGATGCTGAAACCGGGCGTGACCATCAAGGAACTTGTTTTCGGGGGTCACCAACTGGCCACAAGCCATTGGAAACAAAAGTATTCTTGCAAGATGCACGGGGTTGGGCTGTGCGATGAATGGCCCTTTGTGCCCTATCCGGACACTTGGGTTGAGGGGGCCTTTGACGTGGCCTTGGAGCCGGGCATGGTTCTGTGTGTGGAGGCTTTGGTCAGCCCGGAGGGCGGCGATTTCTCGATTAAGCTGGAGGATCAAGTGCTTATCACCGATACCGGATATGAAAACCTGACCCGCTATCCATTTGACACAAGCCTGATGGGCAAATGAAAACGGCCGCAGAAGCGGCTGATTTCAATCACAAATAAGGAAAGTGGCGCGGTTGACGGGGCTCGAACCCGCGACCCCCGGCGTGACAGGCCGGTACTCTAACCAACTGAGCTACAACCGCGCGATGGAGGGCTGATAGCCCGCGCCACAGATGGCGTCAAGCGGAACCGTGAGGCAAAATGATCAAAGCCGACGGGGCCAAAACCGCCTGTCACCCCGCGTGCACCCCCGGTACACCCTGTGTGCAGACAGTCAGCACCATTGCCCCATTGCAAAGACCACCTATGATCGCGCCAGAGGCAGGTGGAGAAATAACGCATGAGCGCAGAAGAAGATGCATATCAGGCCGCGCTGGATATCATCGCAATGGCGCGGGATAAGGGGCAAACCTCGGTCGATTTCGACACGCCCGACTGCCACGCCCTAAGGCGCATTCCCCCGGAACTCGCCACCCTAACCAGGTTGCAGACCCTTCGGCTGTCGGGTCCTCAGATCACCGACCTTGCGCCCCTCGCCACCCTGACAGGGCTGCAAACGCTCCTGCTGGGCGGCACCCAGATCACTGACCTTGCTCCCCTTGCCACCCTCAACAGGTTGCAGGACCTCTGGCTGGAGGGCACCCAGATCACAGCCCTTGACGCCCTCGTCAACTTGACCGGCTTGCTGCACCTCGGGCTGGGAAACACCCTAATCACCGACTTTACCCCTCTCGCCAACTTGACCGGGTTGGAGACCCTTGTGCTGCAGGGCACCCAGATCACCGACCTTGCTCCCCTCGCCACACTGAACAGGTTGCAGGCCCTCGGGCTGGAGGGCACCCGGGTCGCAGACATTGCCCCCCTCGGCAACTTGACCAGGTTGGAGAGCCTCTGGCTGCAAGGCACCCAGATCACCGATCTGCGCCCGATCCGTGACCTGCCCTTTAAGTGGGATAGCCTGCCCAGCGGCCTTAGTTTTGGCGATACCCCCGCCACGGCGCGGGATGCCGAACTGGCTCGTATGGCCGGAATCGAAGATGACAAAAGACGCACGCGCGACACCCTTGCCTATCTGAAAACCCTGCCCCCTTGGCCCCAGCCCTATACGCCGCGCGCCCGCCCTGACGGCAAGCCGCCGCAGCCGATTGGGGGCGATGCAGAGCATGAGCAGACTGGGTTGCGCGCAGAGCCGCCAATCTCGCGCAGCGCGGTCAAGGTCAGAACCTCGGCGATCCAGATCAAATTCCTGCTGCGAGAACCGCAGATGACGCAAACGACGGCGCAAGGGGTGGCGGAGCAAATTCGCGTTGCACTGAGGGAGGTGCGAAGCAGGACCAATGATCTGCCAGAGGCGCTGTTGGCCTTGGAGGGCGTTGCCGAGGCTTTGCAAGGCCTTGGCGCGGCGCGGATTGGTCCCAAGGACAAGAACCGCGTCGAAGAGTTGCAGTTACGGATTGCCCATCTGGAAGCCAGCTTGGAAAAGTTGACGGAGGAATTGAAAGCGGCCAAGGCGGCAAAGGCGTCCGATGGCTTTGGAGCGCATTTCTCGAAGGAAGCCGCGGGCGAGATTGCGCGGACACTGGGCTTTCTCGGGCGTCTTGGCGCGGTGGCCGGGGCTGTCTACTTTATCGGCCCGAACAACCCGATTGCCGCGAGTTTCATTGCGGCATGGGCCGCTGCCAGCAAACTGGTCAAGTAGCGAGTGCAACCGGATGTGTAAGCCCCCCAGAAACCCAAAAGCCCCCGCTTTCGCGAGGGCTTTGGAGAAGTGGCGCGGTTGACGGGGCTCGAACCCGCGACCCCCGGCGTGACAGGCCGGTACTCTAACCAACTGAGCTACAACCGCGCATCTGACATCAAGCATTCGCTTGGTGTGTGGAGGGGCTTTTAGGCGGCGACGCGGGGGGCGTCAAGCGGGGGTTTTGCGAAAAGCCAGATTTTTTCCAAGGACGCGTTTGGGGGGTGGATGGGCGCGATGATTCCCCCCCACGGGCCACCCAACGGGGGCAAAGGGGCGCCTTGGCCCTGGGGATGGCAAAAGGGCCGTTGCGCGCCAGCCCCCCATAGCCAAAGGTCTGCCTCCCTTACCTTTTAGGCTGGACCGCGCGGCAATCTGACAAAAAACATTTGCCACACTCCGCAGATTGCGCACAGTCAGACGGTTATTGGGGATTTGCTGCCAGCTTGCCCCGCAAGTCGTTGTTCCGGTGCCCGTTTCGCGGTGCCCTTGCCTCGGGGGAGTGGGTTGATGAGTGATGTGTTTGAAAGGCCGCCCCTTGGCGGGCCTGCGGTGGTGTCGCGGCGGGGCATGATCGGGGGGACGGCGGCGCTGCTTGGTCTGCCCTTGCTGCCCCGGATGGCCGAGGCGGGCGGGCGGCCCCAGATCGCGCTGCCCAATGATCTGGGCACGCGGGAGCCCTCGACCATCGCGTCGGTCAAGATCAGCCAGCCGCTGGTGGCGATGACCTTTGATGACGGGCCGCATCCGACCAATACCCCCCGGCTGCTGGACATGCTGCGCGAACAAAAGGCGCGGGCGACGTTCTATCTGATCGGGAACCGGGTGGCGCAGTGGCCAAAGCTCGCCGCACGGATCGCCGATGAAGGGCATGAGATTGGCAATCACAGCTGGTCGCATCCCGATCTGTCGGGCTATGGCGATGCGGCGATGTATGCGCAGATTGACCGCACGACCCTTGCCATCTGGCAGGCCACGGGGCGGCCCCCGGTGACGTTCCGCCCGCCCTATGGGGCCTTTACCAAAAGGCAGCGCAGCATGCTGCATGAGTCGCGCCGGATGCCGACGATCCTGTGGGATGTGGACCCGCGCGATTGGAAGCGGCCGGGGTCTGCGACCGTGACGACGCGTATTCTGAAGGGCGCGCATCGGGGTTCTATCGTGCTAAGCCATGATATCCATCGCGGCACGGTGGATGCGATGCCCGAGACGCTGGGCGCGCTGGCCGGGCGGGGGCTGAAATTCGTGGCGGTGTCGGAAATCATCGGCTGGCCACGCTGGCAGAACCGGGCGTTCCGGCGGGTGGAGACGAGCTGAGCCTATGCCCTGCCCTTTGGTCATGGGGTGCGCCGTTGGCTGAGTGGGCCGTTGTGCCGCCCTCGGCCGCGGGCTAGCGGTCCGGGGCCGGGATGAACTCTGCCGCGTCATTCGGGGGCAGGTGAAAGCGGCCATGCGCCCAATCGCCTGCGCGCCATGCCTCGCGCGCCGCGTCGATCCGTTCGCGGGAGGAGGCCACGAAGTTCCACCAGATGTGGCGCGGGCCGTCCATTGTGGCGCCCCCCAGCAGCATCACCCTTGCGCCCTGCGCGCCCGCCTTGAGGCTGATCTGATCCCCGGGGCGAAAGACCAGCATTTGTCCGGTGCCAAAGGTTTGGCCCGCGATGGTGACCTCACCTTGCAAGACATAGGCGCCGCGATCCTCATGATTGTCGGGCATGGGCAGGCTTGCGTGGGGGGCAAGGGTGGCATCGGCATAGAATGCCTCAAACCCCAGCGGCACGGGCGCGCTTTCGCCGTAAGCGGTGCCAAGGATCAGGCGCAGGGTCTTTCCCTCGCCCTCCAGCAGGGGCAGGCTGTCTTTGGTGGTGTGCAGAAAGGCCGCAGGGTCGTCCTCACGCGATTTTGGCAGGGCGAGCCAAGTTTGCAGGCCAAAGAGGCTGTGCGGGCCAAGGCGTTGCGCGCCGTCTTGCCGTTCGGAATGGGTGATCCCCTGCCCCGCAAGCATCCAGTTCACCGCGCCCGGTTCGATCCATTGATCGGTGCCAAGGCTGTCGCGGTGGTGGATGCGGCCCTTCATAAGATAGGTCACGGTGCCAAGGCCGATATGCGGATGCGGGCGCACGTCGATGCCTTGATCGGTCAGAAATTCGGCCGGACCCATCTGGTCGAAAAAGATGAAGGGACCGACCATCTGCCGTTTGGCTGCGGGCAAGGCGCGGCGCACCTCGAACCCACCAAGATCACGGGCGCGGGCGACGATGACGGTTTCAATCGCATCGACGGCGTCGCCGATGGGGATGCTTGGGTCGAGGGCGGGGTTCCAGCTCATCTTGGCCTCCTTGGTTCAGGGGTAAGATAGGCGAAAGGACCCGGCGCGTCAGGTCCCCGCAGGGGCGCGGATTTTGTGCGCGGATGCACAGATCGCAGCGCTAACCCAAGATATTGCGGATTATGCGAGAGAAGATGGTTGCGCCCTGCCCGATCAGTTCATCGGGAAAGTCGTAGTCGGGGCTGTGCAGGGCCGGGGTGGCCGCGCCTGCGCCCAGCAAGAACATCGCACTTTGGGTTTGCGGTCTGCGAAAGCGGCCAAAATCCTCGGACGCGCGCATTGGCCCCTCGGGGTCCTGCCAATCGGTCACCGCCTGAATATGTGCCACCGCCGCCGGATCATTGCTGCAGGCGGCGAAATCGTCGAGCCATGACAGGGACAGGGTCAAACGCTCCGCCTCGGCCACCGATTGTGCCAAGGCGACTGCTTGGGCGCGCAGATCGGCCATGTGCGCATCTTGCAACGTGCGCAGGGTGGCCCAGACCTCGGCCTCGCCGGGGCTGATGCCAAAGGCGGGTTCGCCAAGCCGGGCATGGGTCAGAGTGACAAGGCGGAAATCGGGGGCCAGATCGCCCCCCGGCCCAAGGGCAGTCAGCGCCGGGATCAACCGGGCCAAGGCATTGGCCGGGGAGATCCCGGTCTGCGGCGTGGCAGCATGGGCGGTGCGGCCCGAAAGCTGTATCCGCAACCCGACAGAGGCGCAGTTGGCAGGCCCTGCCGCCACCTGCACCTGACCCAAGGGCAGGCCGGGCATGTTGTGCAGCGCAAAGGCCCAATCGGGGCGCAGGGCGGCAAAGGCCGGATCGGCCAGCACCGCCGCCGCCCCTGCCCCATTCTCCTCCGCCGGTTGGAACAGCAAGATCACACGGCCCTTTGCCGGGGGTTGGCGCGACAACAGCCGTGCAACACCCATCAGCACCGCCATATGGCCGTCATGGCCACACAGATGCGCCTTGCCCGGATTGCGCGAGATGTGGTCGGGGCCTGCTGCCTCGGGGATCGGCAGGCCGTCAAGCTCGGCCCGGATCATCACGGTGGGACCGGGGGCCTGCCCCGCAAACACCGCCGCCACGCCATGACCGCCTAGGCCCGTCACGATCTGCGATGGGTGCAGCCGTGCCAGCGCCGCGCTGACGGCAAGGGCGGTGGCGCCCTCATCCCCCGACAGATCGGGGGCTTGGTGCATTTGCCTGCGCCATGTTGTCAGATCGGCGAGGTCTTGCGGGGAAAGCTGGGGGGCGAGATCATTTTGCATGGGCGGCATGGGAGGGCAGAGCAACCGAATGGTCAAGCAAAAGGCCGCATGGCGCGACCCTTTGGCCACGATTAGTGCCCTGTGGCCCCGTGATCACGCCTTGTGGCCCGCGCAGCGCTTGCCGCCCGCGCGCCCCTCGTCTAATCAAGAGAAAAGGACGACACGCATGCGCATTCTGATCACCAATGACGACGGCATCAACGCTCCGGGTTTGGAGGTCTTGACGGCCATCGCGACCGAAATCGCCGGGCCGGAAGGCGAGGTCTGGACTGTGGCCCCCGCATTTGAGCAATCAGGGGTGGGCCATTGCATCAGCTATACCCATCCGATGATGATCGCCAAGCTGGGCGAGCGGCGCTTTGCAGCCGAGGGCAGCCCCGCCGATTGCGTGCTGGCCGCCCTTTACGACGTGATGGCGGATGCACGGCCCGATCTGGTGTTGTCGGGCGTGAACCGGGGCAATAACGCGGCGGAGAATGTGCTGTATTCCGGCACCATTGGCGGCGCGATGGAGGCGGCCCTTCAAGGGTTGCCCGCGATTGCGCTGTCGCAGTTCATGGGGCCGCGCACCGATGGGTTGAGCACCCCGTTTGAGGCGGCAGTGGCGCACGGTGCGGGTGTGGTGCGGGCCCTGTTGGAGCGCGGGATCTGGACCAAAGACGATTACCGCGTGTTCTACAACGTGAACTTCCCGCCTGTTTCAGCGGCGGATGTCAAAGGCCACAAGGTCTGTGCGCAGGGATTTCGGCGCGACACCTCGTTCGGGGTGGAGCCGCATCTGTCGCCCTCGGGGCGCCGGTTCTTGTGGATCAAGGGCGGGCCGCAGCAGACCCCCACCTTGCCCGGTACCGATGCTGCCGCCAATCTGGAGGGCTGGATTTCCATCACGCCGATGCGGGCGGATCTGACGGCGCATGATTTGCTTGGCACGCTGGAGGCGCAGTTGGCATGACCGCAGGCGGTGACCCGGCCGAAACCCAAGCAGAGCGGCAGATGCGCTTTTTATACGGACTGCGGTCACGAGGTGTGACCGATACGCGGGTGCTGACGGCGATGGAAAAGATCGACCGGGGCCTGTTTGTGCGCGGCCATTTCGCCGAGCGCGCCTATGATGACATGCCTTTGCCCATTGCGTGCGGCCAGACGATCAGCCAGCCTTCGGTCGTGGGTCTGATGACGCAGGCCGCCAATATTCAGCCGCGCGACACGATTCTGGAGGTGGGAACCGGGTCTGGCTATCAGGCCGCGATCCTGAGCCTGCTGGGCCGCCGCATCTATACCGTGGACCGCCACCGCCGCCTTGTGCGCGAGGCGTCAGAGGTGTTTCAGACCCTTGGGCTGGTCAATATCACCGCCTTTACCGCCGATGGCAGCTTTGGCTTGCCCGATCAGGCGCCGTTTGATCGTATCATCGTGACCGCCGCCGCCGAAGACCCGCCCGGCCCCCTCTTGGCTCAATTGAAGATCGGGGGTATCATGGTGGTGCCGGTTGGCCAGTCTGATGCGGTGCAAAGTTTGATCAAGGTCACCCGTGGAATGACGGGTTATGATTATGAAGAGCTGCGAACGGTGCGCTTTGTGCCCCTGATCGAAGGTCTGGGGACAGAGTGACAAGGCCCTGCAGGGCCAGATGATTGAACGAAAACGAGGCGGAGCAACCCGTCCGATTGGTATGAGAAGAGGCAGAGCATGACGCGTATTTCCCCGACCCATCGGGCCCTTGGCCTTTCTTGCGGTATAGTCCTGGCCCTGTCGGCCTGCACCCCGACTGGTGGCGGCGGTGGCGGGCAGGCGTTTGACTGGGATTTTCGCAATGGCGATGGCATCTTGAACACGTCGGACGCTGCTGCTGCTGCGATAGAACAGCGGCCAAGCCCGGATGGGCGGGGCGTGATCTCTTACCCCGATTATCAGGTGGCCGTGGCCCAGCGGGGCGATACCGTGGCCTCGGTCGCGGCGCGGGTGGGGGTCAGCACGGATGAATTGGCCCGTTATAACGCACTGATGCCCAGCGACAATTTGCGCCCCGGCGAAATCATCGCCCTGCCGCGCCGTGTGGCCTCTGCCGATGGCAGCACGGTGCCCTTGGGCGCAACCGCCGCCCCGGCTGGGGTGGATGTTGGCGCCATTGCCACAACAGCGCTTGACCGCGTGGGCACGCCCACGCCCCCCGCCACCACCAAGCCGCGCGGGAATGAGCCGGTGCGCCATCAGGTCAAGCGGGGCGAGACGGCCTTTTCCATCGCGCGCAGCTATTCGGTTTCGGCCAAGGCCTTGGGCGAATGGAACGGGCTGGGAACCGATCTTTCGGTTCGCGAAGGGCAATATCTGATCATTCCGGTGGCAGGCAGCGTGGCCCCAGCCAATATTGCCTCGGTCACGGTGCCGGGCCAAGGCTCACCCACCCCGACGCCGCCTTCGGCGGCCAAGCCGCTGCCGGCAGAAAAGACACCGCTTGCCAGCGAAAAGCCCAAGCAAACCCCCGCCTCCCCCGATCTGTCGGGGACGCGAACGGCAGCCTCGGCGGCCAAGATGGTGATGCCGGTCCAAGGCTCGATCATCCGGCCCTATGCCAAGGGGCGCAACGATGGCATCGACATTTCCGCTCCGGCGGGCAGTTCGGTCAAGGCGGCGGATGCGGGCACGGTTGCCGCGATCACCAAGGATACCGATCAGACCACGATCATCGTCATTCGCCATGCGGGTAACATCCTGACCGTTTATGGCGGGCTGGATGGGATCTCGGTGAAAAAGGGCGATACGGTCGCGCGGGGCCAGTCCATCGCCAAGGTGCGGGCCGCCCAGCCCAGCTTTTTGCACTTTGAGGTGCGGCGCGGGGTCGATAGCACGGATCCGGTCGCCTTTTTGCAATAAGCGCAACGCGGATCGGCAAAGGGGGCACCGCAGAGCGGGCCCCCAGCCTTTGTGGGATCAGAGGGTAACACCCTCACGTGCGGCCAGATCGCAGAAGAATTGCCACGCCACACGGCCGGACCTTGCGCCGCGCGTCGCCTGCCATTCAATCGCCTCGGCCCGCAGGCGGTCTTCGGACACTTCAACCCCATGTGCAGCGCAATAGCCCCGAATCATGTCAAGATAGTCATCTTGCGAACAAGGGTGGAAGCCCAGCCACAGGCCAAAGCGATCTGACAGCGACACTTTCTCTTCCACCGCCTCTGACGGGTTGATGGCCGAAGAGCGTTCATTTTCGATCATGTCGCGCGGCATCAGATGGCGGCGGTTCGAGGTGGCATAGAACAGCACATTCTCGGGCCGCCCTTCAATCCCGCCATCCAGCACGGCCTTGAGCGATTTGTAATGCTGGTCATCATGGCTGAACGACAGATCGTCGCAAAACAGAATGAACCGGGCCTGAGGTGCGTGGCGCAGATGCGCCAGAAGGCGCTGCACCGAAGGCAGGTCTTCGCGGCTGAGCTCCACGATCTTGAGCGGCAGCCCTTCGGCGACGATCTGCGCATGCACCGCCTTGACCAGACTTGATTTTCCCATGCCGCGCGCGCCCCAAAGCAGGGCGTTGTTGGCAGGCAGGCCACGGGCGAAGTGGCGGGTATTTTCCAACAGCGTGTCCCGCGACCGGTTGACGCCGATCAACAGGCCGATGTCGACGCGCGACACCTTTGTCACAGGCTCCAGCCGGTCTGGGCCGGTGTGCCAAGCAAAGGCCTGTGCCGCCGCCAGATCAGGTGCGGGCATGGGCGCGGGGGCGAGGCGTTCAAGCGCCTCGGCAATCCGGGTCAGGGCGTCTTGGGTCATTTTGTGGCTTCGGCCTCATCTTCATCGTCTTCGGGGTCTTCCCACAGACCTTGGGCGCGCAATTCAGCCTCACGCCGCTTTTCGATCCGGCGGATCAGAAAGATCGACACCTCATAAAGCGGATAGACCGCAAAGAAGAGGATCATCTGACTCATCACGTCGGGGGGGGTGACAAGGGCTGCGACCATCAAGATCATCACAACCGCATATTTGCGCATGCCCGCAAGACCGGCGGAACTGACCAGCCCCGCCTTGCCCATCAGCGTAAGCAACACCGGCAATTGGAAACACAGGCCAAAGGCAATGATCAGCTTGAGCGAGATGTCGAGGGTTTCATTCACCTTGCCCTGAAAGATGATGTCGATGCCGGTCTCTGGCACATCCACCGGAATGGCAGCACCCTCCACCGCAACATCCTTGATCAGCGGCAAAATGGTCGACAATAGCGACGAGGCATCGGCAAAGCCCAAAAAGAAGCTCATCGCAAGCGGGGTTACGATGTAGTGCGAAAACGCAGCCCCGATGATGAACAGCACCGGCGAGGCGATCAGAAACGGCAAGAAGGCCGATTTTTCCGAGCGATACAGGCCGGGCGCAATAAAGCGCCACAGTTGATAGCCGATCACCGGGAAGGAAATGGCAAGCCCCCCCACCATCGAGATGCGCACCAGCGTAAAGAAATACTCTTGCGGCGCGGTATATTGCATCACCGGGTTGGGGTTGCCCAAGCTGCGCATGGCATGTTCGATCGGTTGGAGCAAGAAATCCAAGATCGGCTCGGCCACGACAAAGCACAAGATCATGGCCACGATAAAGGAGCTGACCGCCCAGATCAGGCGGTTGCGCAGCTCGGCCAGATGTTCGATCAGCGGGGCGGAGCTGTCGTCGATATCGTCAGGGGTGCTCATGCATCAGCCTTGGGGTTGCGCGGAGTGGTCTTGCGCGGGGCGCGCGGCGGTTTGGCGACCGCGTCGGGGGATTTCGGCGTGGCTTTGGCGCGGGGCTTGGGCGCTGCTTTGGCGGGGGGGGCTTTGGCGGGGGGGCCCGCTGCGGGGTCTGGCGTTGCGGCCAGGCGGGTGGATTTGAGCTTTTCCGCAGCCTCGGCCGCCACCGCCTTGCGCGCCCCCTCCTGATCCGCCAGCGCCTGGGTTGATGGCCCCATGGCCGCCGCTGGCGTTGCCGGGACCGGCGTGGAGGCGACGGGGCTGGTTGCCGAAGGCACCGGCGCGGGTTTTGCGGCCACCGAAGGCGTCGAGGGGCGGGCCGCGTTCTTCATCGGGTCCCATTTTTCGAACTTGGCCGCCGCATCCTTGACCGCATCAAGCCCCATGGATTTGGCCGAGGTCGCGGTCTTGAGGTCTTTGGCCACGTCTTTCATGCCCGACTCGTCGGCTGCTGCCTCCATCGCGCGCGAAAATTCCCGCGCCATGGCACGCATCTTGGCCGTAAAGCGGCCAAGCGAGCGGAAGAGTTCCGGCAGATCCTTCGGACCGATCACGATCAACGCGACGATGCCGATGACCAAAAGCTCGGAGATACCGAGATCAAACATGGCTCAGGGCCCCCATTGGTGTTCTGGAGTCCGGTCAGACCTTGTCTTTTTCGGTCTCGGGCGTCACGTCACGCGCGCCAGTTGCTTGTGCGCTTTCAATCTCTTCCGTGCCATCCTTCACGCCTTTCTTGAAGGCGGTGATGCCTTTGCCGACCTCTCCCATCAGGGAAGAAATCTTGCCGCGTCCGAACAAGACGAGGACCACGACGGCGATCAGTAGAAGGCCGGGAAGGCCGATGTTATTGAGCATGTCAGTCTCTCCTGCTGTGTGGTGGCACGGCGAGCCACCTGTTCGTTCTTGATTAGCCCCCAGTGGCCCGCGTTCCTAGGGTGATTCCGCCCTGTGCCCGCCTGCCCGAGGGTAGGTAGCTGACAGCTATATGTCAGTTGCCCTATGCGAGAAAGCCCCCATGCGCCAAACCAAGGATTCTGATGCATCGCCCCTTGGGCATGGCGGCTTTGCCGCTTGCCGCCCCCAAAGCTTGGGCCGTATCCGGCACTGGCGGGGTGACCCTTTGGCGCGGCGCACAGGTTGGCGGGTGACCCTTGGCCGTGTCAGGCCCCCGATAAACAGGCCCCCGATAAAAAGGTCTTGGCCGGCGAACGGATTGACGACAGCATGGGTTGCGGACAGGTTGGCGCCATGCGCCGCACAGACCGCCTGTTTGACCTGATCCAGATCCTGCGAGACGGGCGGCTGCATGTCGCCTCGGAAATGGCGGCGCGGCTGGACGTGTCGGTGCGCACCATTTGGCGCGATATGGCCACGCTGATGGCCAGCGGCTTGCCCGTCGAGGGAGAGCGCGGCGTGGGTTATATCTTGCGCAGTCCCATCACCTTGCCGCCGATGATCCTGACCAACCCCGAGTTGGAGGCGCTGCGCCTTGGCGTGCGGTTGGTGGCCGAAGGGGCCGATCCCGGCCTTGCACGGGCGGCCCGGCTGCTGGCGACCAAGATCGCGAGCGTCACCCCCGCGCCGCCGGAGGGTGATGCGGATGAGCTGTTCGTCTTTACCGGACAAGAGGTGAATCGCGCGGCCCCGCATCTGCCGATCTTGCGCAAGGCCATCCGCGCCCGGCACCGCCTGACCATCACCTATATCGACCCCGCGGGGCGCGAGACGCATCGTGATATCCGGCCCCTTGCGCTTGAATTCTGGGGACGGGTCTGGACTTTGGCGGCATGGTGCGAGGCAAGGGCGGGTTTTCGCAGCTTTCGCGTGGACAGGATCATGGGGTTGACCGACACCGGCGAAGTCTTTGCGCCTGATAAAGACAAGGGATTGGACGCCTATCGCGCCCAGAGCGAAAGTTGAGCGCCAAAGCGTCGGTCTGGGACGGGGCGCCGCCTTTGGGGCAGTGTGCCAAATTCCTTTGAAAGGAATTTGCAAATTTTTTCAGGAAAAAATTTGGTTGCTCTGTGAGGGATAGACAAAGCAACGATCCCTGCGGATCATCAGCCAAAGCAGCGTATCGGGCTTTGGCAAAAACACCCCCGGAACCGAGGCTGTCAGGGTGGAGCCGTCAAAATCCATCCGAAAATCGACAAGGCTTTCACGCCCCAAGAACCGGGCGCGGGTGACGGTTCCGCGCGCGGCATTGCCGTCTTGTGCCGTCGGGCTCGGGCCCCGCCCGGCGCGGTCAAAGTCGATCTTCAGATGCTGGGGCCGGATCACGATATCGACCCACGCCCCATCCGCATGGCCCGGCGTCAGAAAGGCGCCAAATGGGGTCTGGGTCAGGGCCCCTTTTGACACCCCGCGAATCACGTTGATATCGCTGAAGAATGCCGCGGCGGCCTTGTCCACGGGCGCGTTATAGACGTTATAGGGTGCGCCGCGTTGCACCACGCGGCCCGCCCGCATCAGCGCAATTTCATCGGCCATGCGCATCGCCTCGTCCGGCTCATGCGTGACAAGCACCACGGCGGCCCCCTCTTCCTTGAGGATTTCCAGCGTCGTGTCGCGGATGCCATCGCGCAGGCGGTTGTCGAGGCCGGAGAACGGCTCGTCCATCAGCATGACCTTTGGGCGCGGGGCAAGGGCTCGGGCAAGGGCCACGCGCTGCTGCTCGCCGCCCGAAAGCTCATGCGGGTGTTTGGACCCAAAGCCCTGCAGCGTGACGCGTTCCAGCAGTTCATCCACCCGGCGGGCCTTGCTGGCGCGGTCGCCTTTCAGGCCAAAGGCCACATTGGCGGCAACCGTCAGGTGCGGAAACAGGGCAAAATCCTGAAACATCAGCCCGACAGAGCGGGCCTCGGGCGGCAGATGCACCAACGGGCCCTCGACATCGGCCCCGTCGATCATCACCCGGCCTGAATCGGCGCGTTCGACCCCCGCGATCATCCGCAGCGTGGTGGATTTCCCGCAGCCCGAGGGGCCGAGCAGGCAGGTCACCTGCCCCGCCGCCACCGAGAGCGAGACATCATCCACAACCGCGCGGCCCGAAAAGCTGCGGCTGAGGTGGTCGATCACAAGGCGGGGCGTGGCCGTTGGCATGGGTTCCCAAGTGTTTCCATCAGAATTCCCCTATCAGCCTAACCCTGCCCCGACAAGCCTGAGCGTCTGCAGCCTGTAACGGGACTGCGATCAGATCGTGGCGTTGGTCGCCCCGCCATCAAGCAAGATATTCTGCCCCACGATGAAGCCTGCATGTTGCGAGCACAAGAACGCGCACATCGCCCCAAACTCGGCCGAGGTGCCATAGCGGCGGGCGGGGATGGTGGCCATGCGGCGGCGGCGCGCCTCGTCCATGGTGATGCCTTCGGCGTTGACCACCCCACCATCCAGCGAAATGGCGCGGTCGGTGTCATGGATGCCGGGCAACAGGTTGTTGATGGTGACACCCTGCGGGGCGACCTGACGGGCAGTGCCCGCGACATAGCCGGTGAGGCCCGTGCGCGCGGCGTTTGACAGGCCAAGCGCGGGGATCGGGGCCTTGACCGACTGGCTGGTGATATTGACCACCCTGCCCCAGCCTTGGGCGATCATACCCGGCAAGAGGGCGGTCATCAGGGCGATGGGGGTCAGCATATTGCCATCAAGGGCGCGGATGAAATCGTCACGCCCCCAATCGGACCACAGGCCCGGAGGCGGGCCACCGGCATTGGTGACCAGAATATCGACTGGTCCCGCCGCGGCGAGGACTTCGGTACGACCAGCCTCGGTGGTGATGTCGGCAGCGATGGCTGTCACGTTGACGCCATATTGGCTGCGCAGGGCGGCGGCGGTTGCCTCCAGCGCCTCGGCCCCACGGGCGTTGAGCACCAGATCAACGCCCGCTGCGGCCAGAGCCTCGGCGCAGCCACGGCCCAAACCCTTTGAGCTTGCACAGACCAAAGCCCGCTTTCCCTTGATCCCAAGATCCATCGCATCCTCCTATCGTATGTTTTCCGTTTGACTATCAGGCCATGGCGCAGTCGAAAAGGGCTGTGATCTTCATAGAGTAGCCATAATTTGGACGGATCCTGTGATGATGCCCCCATCCGTTCGGTTTGCCACCGCAGGGGTGCAATTGACGGAGAGCGGGGGCGCGTGTAACGCTCTGCCTAGCTGTGGGGGCTGACCGAGTATTCGAAGGATTGCGCTGCGACCATGCCGACACCCCATGCCGACCCCCTTCCCGGCCATGCCTGCCAAGTGTTTTTGGCCGAGTCGGTTTATGTCATTCACGGGGTGAATGCGGGGGATGGGCTATCGGGGCCGGATGAGGTTTGTGAGGGCGATATCTATGCGCTGGAGGACGGGGCCAAGCCTTTGCGGCTGGTGCTGTCGCATGGCGCAGGTGGGCAGCGGATAGCCTCAGGCGGCCAGATTGGCCAAGCGGGGCAAAGGGTCGATCTGCTGGCAAGATATACGCTGATCGCGCCCGATGGGACGAAAATTGACATCTTGCTGATGCGGATTGAGGGCGGGCAATCGGTGGCCCTGCCGCTGTCACCGATGTCAGCCAATGCCGATTACACGCTGGTGGCGGTGGAGGATGCGCCCGAACCCGTGCGTCTGGCGGATCTGCTGTGCGTGTCCTTTGCGCGCGGCACGATGATCACGCTTGCCGATGGCCGTCAGCGCCCGATTGAGAACCTGGTCCCCGGCGACAAGGTGCTGACCCGCGATCACGGGCCGCAACCCCTGCGTCTGCTGAGCAAGGCGACCTTGCGCGCCGTGGGGGCCTTTGCGCCGGTTGTCATCACCACCGGCACCTTGGGCAATTCGGGTGACCTGATCGTCAGCCCGCATCACCGGGTGTTCTTGTATCAGCGCCAGCGCCCGGCGGGGCTGCACACCTCGGAGTTGTTGGTGCAGGCAAAGCATCTGGTCGATGATGAGACGGTGTTTCAGCGCGAAGGCGGGTTTATCGATTACTTCAGCCTGATCTTTGACCACCATGAAATCATCTATGCCGAGGGGGTGCCTGCGGAAAGCCTGATGGTCAATGACGCCACGCTAAGCCGCCTGCCGCGCGAGATTGCGGATGATGTCATGGCGCGGTTTCCGGGCCTTGCGCAGGTGCAGCACTTTGGCACCGAAGCGAGCCAGACTTATCTTGAAGAGGTTGGCCGCCACACGCTTTTGCCGCGCCGTGGGGGCAATGACCGATAGCGCGCCAATGCAGAGAGTGGACGCCGCCTGCGCTTTGCGATAAAGGCCCGCCATGCCAGATATGACCCACACAAACCGCCCTGCCTTGCCCCCCGAAATCGCCCGCAGGCGAACCTTTGCGATCATCTCGCACCCAGATGCGGGCAAGACGACGCTGACCGAAAAATTCCTGCTGTTTGGCGGGGCCATCCAGATGGCCGGACAGGTGCGCGCCAAGGGTGAGGCGCGGCGCACGCGGTCGGATTTCATGCAGATGGAAAAGGATCGCGGCATCTCAGTCTCGGCCTCGGCGATGTCATTCGATTTCCGGCAATACCGCTTTAATCTGGTGGATACCCCCGGCCACTCGGATTTCTCGGAAGATACCTATCGCACGCTGACGGCGGTGGATGCGGCCATCATGGTGATCGACGGGGCCAAGGGCGTGGAAAGCCAGACGCGCAAGCTGTTTGAGGTCTGCCGCCTGCGCGATCTGCCGATCTTGACGTTTTGCAACAAGATGGACCGCGAATCCCGCGATGTGTTTGAGATCATCGACGAGATTCAGGAAAATCTGGCGATTGACGTGACCCCGGCCAGTTGGCCCATCGGGGTGGGGCGTGATTTCGTGGGCGCCTATGACCTGCTGCATGACCGGCTGGAGATCATGGACCGCGCAGACCGCAACAAGGTGGCGGAATCGATCAAGATTTCGGGCTTGAGTGATCCGAAATTGGCCGAGCACATCCCGGCGGACTTGTTGAAGAAGTTCCTTGAAGACCTTGAAATGGCGCGTGAATTGCTGCCCGCCTTTGATCGTGAGGCCTTCCTGAACGGCTCCATGACGCCGATCTGGTTTGGCTCGGCGATCAATTCCTTTGGCGTCAAGGAATTGATGGATGGCATGGGCGAATATGGCCCGGAGCCGCAGGTGCAGCGCGCGGCCGAGCGTGAGATTGCCCCCGAAGAACCCACGGTGACCGGCTTTGTGTTCAAGGTGCAGGCCAATATGGACCCAAAGCACCGCGACCGCGTGGCCTTTGTGCGGCTTGCCTCGGGGCATTTTGAGCGTGGGATGAAGCTGACCCATGTGCGCACGAAAAAGCCGATGTCAGTGGCCAACCCGGTGATGTTTCTGGCCGCTGACCGGGAACTTGCCGAAGAGGCTTGGGCCGGCGACATCATCGGCATTCCGAACCACGGGCAATTGCGCATCGGCGACGCGCTGACCGAGGGAGAGGCGCTGCGATTTACCGGCATCCCCTCCTTCGCGCCGGAATTGCTGCAAGGTGTGCGGGCGATGGACCCGATGAAGGCCAAGCATCTGGAAAAGGCGCTGATGCAATTTGCCGAAGAGGGTGCGGCCAAGGTGTTCAAGCCCATGATCGGCTCTGGCTATATCGTGGGCGTGGTCGGGGCCTTGCAGTTCGAGGTGCTGGCCAGCCGGATCGAGTTGGAATACGGCCTGCCCGTGCGGTTCGAGGGCAGCCAGTTCACCTCGGCCCGCTGGGTTCAGGGCCCCAAGGCCGAGATGGACAAGCTGATCAACGTCAACAAGCAGCATATGGCGACCGACCATGATGGGGATGCCGTGTTCTTGACGCGCCTTCAATGGGATATCGACCGTGTCTCGCGGGATTACCCAGACCTGAAGCTGACCGCGACCAAGGAAATGATGGTCTGAATATGCAAAGGGCGCCCGGAATACGGGCGCCCCTGCGATTTCTTAGGTGTGAGCTTAGGCTGCCTTGCGACGACGCGACGCGAAGCCAAGCCCGCCAAGACCGGCAAGCAGCATCCAAGCGGCTGCTGGCACTGGAACAACGGCAGCTGGGAAGCTGTCCTTCTCGCTGGCAACGATACCACCATCCACCAACGCGCGGGTCAGGAAGTTCGAATCGCCAGCGGCGACGCGGGTGAAGGTCACGTCGAAGGTGAAGGTCCGGTCAGTGGACCGATCAAACGCCCCTGTTGCCGTATCCCCGACGCAGACGCCGATATCTGCGGTCAAGCAGGTGGTGGAGACTGCGATTTCTGGAAGACCGACGCCCAGATCACTGACGGTCACTGCCGAGTAGTTCGCAAAGCTGCCGGTAAGACCGGCGGTCACGGCAGCAACGATATCAGCCGGCGAGGTGCCACCGCTAAACGAGGTGCCGCCAAGGGCTGCGACCGATTCCGTCAGGCTGCATTCGCCGGGTTCACCACTAAAGCAGTTGGTGCCGAACTGGATGCCGATGACACTGACGCCTTCTGCCGCAAGGTTGGCCAGAACCGTCGCCTCGTCCGTGCCCTTCATCGACGCATCGCTGAGCACGAAGACAAAACGGTTCGACCCAAGACGCCAATCCAGACCGATCGTCGCCTCGTTGATCGCGGTGTCGCCGGATTCTGGATAGTCACCGCCGCCATCTGGATCGCCCAAAGTCACAGCATTGATCGCCGCGATTGTGGTCGCGTCGGTCGTGGTCAGACCGGAGCGGATCGCATCGGTCGGCAAGGCCCGCTCGGAAAACACGCCAACGCCGGATGACAGGTCACCGAATGCGGCGAGCGCACCAAGAATGCTGCTGGCTGCGGTCTTTGCGTTGGCAATCGCCCCACCCATTGACCCCGAGGTGTCAAACAGGAAGTGGGCGTCGATCAGGGCAGCGGATGTGCCGCGCTCTTCTACAACCACCGTCTTTGTGATCGTAACGCTTTCGCCGACGGCGAGTGAGGCTGCAAAACTTTCTGGAGAGATCGTGTCGGCAAATGCGCTGGTCGCCATAATGCCAATCGCGATTGCGGAAACGGATGCTAGTTTAAAGGACATGTGTTCCTCCTGTCCCTGAATTTAAGAAATAACTTCACCGAGCTTCGACCATTTCGGCCATTTGTCCCCTCAAAACCTGGACTTCGGACTGCTAGCGCACTGACACTCAGAAATAAAACTTCGAACAAAATAGCCTTAGCAATCCGAATCTATGGGGATCGTAAGTGACAATGACGTTACCAATTCCTTAATGATGTGTCTAGCACGGCGAAGTGAACTATGGCAAAAATAAGGAATTCCAGACCGGTGTTCGTGCCCGCAGCAAAAATGTCGCTGTAGACGCGCGGGCCTTGTTTGGCCACACTGTGACACCGGACGATCCCTTTTTTTGACGGAGGATTTTTTCATGGCCTCACATTACAATTCGGTTCTCTTTGCTCTTTGCTTGGCCCTTGCGGCGCAGGCAGGGAGTGGCGTCAGAGCTGCGACATTCGAGGTGGAAGATCTTGAACCCAGCACCCCCTCCCTTGTCGGGAATGCAGCGGCGCTGCCGAACCTGAATGAATCGCTGGATGATGAGGCCAAGAATCGCCTCGCCGATGCGCTGTTGCGTTTCGGCAGAACCGATTTCACCGGGGCTGAGGCCGCGGCACGGGCGCTGACCGAAAGCCATCCGCAGGCCCCCGAGGGGTGGTATACGCTTGGGCTGGCGCTGGCCAATCTGGGGCGGCCGGACGAGGCTATCCTTGCTCTGGACGAGGCGGCGGCGCGCTATAAGAAGAACGCAGAACCCCTTATTCTAAAAGGGGATATCTTGTTTCAGTTAAAGCGGACCGATGAAGCGGCGGCGGCTTGGAACGCAGCCACACTGCTGGATAGCGCGAACTTTCGCGCCTATGAACGGCTTGCCGCGCTTGCCGAAGGAAAAGGTGATCGCGAAGGCGCGCTTGATCTCTACCTGTCGTCAACGAACGGCGATGGCACCCGATCCTATCCGCGCATCCAAGCGGCACGTCTGGCGCTTTTGCTGGGCAGACCGGCGCAGGCGGAAGGTCTGTTGACCACTGCGGCAAAGGCCGATGACGCCGATGATCTGGTGCTGGATTATCTAGGGCGGGCGAAGATCGGTTTGGACAAAACAGGCGAAGCGCGCACCCTTTTCACCCGATTGACCAAGCGCGGCACCAATGCGCGCGCCTTCACGTCCCTTGCCAAGATCGAGATTGCCAATGGCAGGCTTCAAGAAGCCCATGACATCCTTGCGCGGGGTGAGGCGGCATTTCCCGGTAACCCCCTGATATTACGGGATCAAGGTTCGCTTCTTGGGGCCGAAGGCAAATACAAAGACGCCATGGCCAAGTTTGAAGCGGCCCTTGAAACCGCGCCGGATGAGCCAACGCTGCTGAAATCTGCGGGGCTTGCGTCGCTGCGGCTTGGGCAAAGGGACAAGGCCGTGGCTTTTGCCCGGACTCTTGTGGCGCAACCCAAGGCAACGGCGGACGATTATCTTTGGCTTGCCTCCTTGTTGGAAAGCACTGGGGCCAAGGAAGATGCCGCCGCGACCTACCGCACTGTTCTTGAAACATCACCAAATAGTTTCGTGGCGCTGAACAATCTGGCGATCATTCTGAGCGATGAATCCCCGGATGAGGCCCTGAAACTTGCCCAAAGGGCCGCAGATCTGGCCCCCACGATTGCGGCTGTGCGCGATACTTTGGGTTGGGCGCAGCTGAAAGCCGGTCAGCTTGATGCCGCTGCCGCCACATTCGAGGCGCTGCATGCCGCGGATCCGAAAGCGGCTCTTGCCGCCTATCGGTTGGGGGTGGTGCGTCTGGAACAAGGCAAGGCGGACGAGGGCCGGGCATTGTTGCAAGAGGCATTGGCGCTTGATCCCGGCTTTTCATATGCCGCCGAGGCGAAATCCCGCCTGAATTAGGGATTTTTCGCCAAGAGATTGACCGCCGGACAAATTTAGACTATGGCCAAGCCAACCCTCATACGGTGGGTTATGCCGGGGCGCCCGGAAACATAGCGTCCCTTCACCCATGCGGGCCGATCCCGCATCTTAAGGACGCTGATGATTAAGTTTTCCGACCTCGCGCTGGACCCGCGCGTTTTGCAAGCCGTGGCTGACACTGGCTATGAAACCCCTACCCCCATTCAGGCCGAGGCGATCCCATTCGCCCTTGAAGGCCGCGATGTTTTGGGCATTGCCCAAACCGGCACCGGGAAAACCGCAAGCTTTACGCTGCCGATGATCACCCGGCTTGGCCGTGGCCGTGCCCGCGCCCGGATGCCGCGCAGCCTTGTGCTGGCCCCCACGCGGGAACTGGCCGCGCAGGTGGCCGAGAACTTCGACACCTATGCCAAGCATACCAAGCTGACCAAAGCGCTGCTGATTGGCGGCGTGTCTTTTGGCGAGCAAGACAAGCTGATCGACCGGGGCGTTGACGTTCTGATCGCCACCCCCGGCCGTTTGCTGGACCATTTCGAGCGCGGCAAACTGCTGTTGACCGGCGTCGAAATCATGGTGGTGGATGAGGCCGACAGGATGCTTGATATGGGGTTCATTCCCGATATCGAACGTATCTTCCAACTGACCCCGTTTACCCGCCAGACGCTGTTTTTCAGTGCCACCATGGCGCCCGAGATTGAGCGGATCACCAAGACCTTCCTGAACAATCCGGCAAAGGTCGAAGTGGCACGGCAAAATTCGGCCTCGACAACGATTGAACAGGCGTTGATCCAATTCACGCCCACCCGCAAGGACCGCAGCTTTACCGAAAAGCGCGCCGTTCTGCGGTCGATCATCAAGCAAGAGGGCGAAAGCTGCACCAACGCGATCATCTTTTGCAATCGCAAGATGGATGTGGATGTTGTTGCCAAGTCGCTGAAATCGCATGGCTTCAACGCTTCGCCCATCCATGGCGATCTGGACCAATCCGTGCGCACCAAGACGCTGGACGGCTTCCGCGACGGGTCTGTGCACCTGCTTGTGGCCTCCGATGTGGCGGCGCGTGGTCTGGACATTCCAGCCGTGAGCCATGTGTTCAACTTTGACGTGCCTTCGCACCCCGAGGATTATGTGCACCGCATTGGCCGCACGGGCCGCGCCGGGCGTTTGGGCAAGGCCTATACCATTGCCGTGCCGAATGACGACAAATACATCAGCGCGATTGAAAGCCTTGTAAAACTGGCCATCCCACGTGGCACCATGCCCGAGGGCGCGTTGGAAGGTCTTGGCGACAAGTCCGACCGTCCGCGCGGCGAGGGCCGTGAGGGAGGACGCGATGAAAAGCGCGGCCGTGGTCGCGACCGCACGCGCGACCGCAAGCCCAAGCGGGATGAGACTGCCGAACCCGCAAGCATGACGCCGATTGAGCAGCCTGCTGTGGTCGAGGTTGTTGCCGAGGCCCCGGTGGTCAAACGCGAAGAGCCACGCCGTGAGGATCGCCGCACCGAACGCCGCGAAGACGCCCCACGTGAGGACCGCCGGACTGAGCGCCGGGTCGAAGCCCCGCGTGAAGAGCGCCGGACCGAACGCCGCGACGAGGCCCCCCGTGATGACCGCCGGATGGAACCACGCGAAGAGGCCCCGCGCGAAGATCGCCGGGATCGTCGCGATGATCGCCGGGATCGTCGGGATGACCGCCGTGACAATCAGGTGATCGGCATGGGCGACCATGTGCCGGAATTCATCATGCGCAGCTTTAAGATCGCGGCACCAACGGCGGCGGAACTGGCCGAAGACGAGTTGGCCACGGGCACCGAAGGCTGAGGCCTGACGTGACAGAGACAGAAAAAAGGCCCCGTTTCCGGGGCCTTTTTTTATGCCTGATGCGTGGGTTGCAGCCCTATTCGGCCTGCAACCTGCTGACAACCACGGTGACCTCGGGCTTTTTGCCGATTTCTTCGACACAGACCTGACGCACGACGCGACGCAGTGCCTCATCGAGTTTGTTGTCGTCGCGCAGCACCTTGGCACCGGCACCTTCCAGAAACTCGGACAGATCGCCTTCCAGCGTTTCGATCAAGGCGCGCTCGCCCCGGCCAACCTGTGGCAGACCCGAAAGCTCCACCCAAGCCTCGCCCAACGGCTCATCGCTTTCGTCAAGGATCACGGTGACCATGACATGGCCGTTCAGCGCCATGCGGATACGATCGCGCACCACACCGTCCATCGCGCCGATCAGGGCGCTGCCATCCAGATAGACGCGGCCGGTTTCGATGTATTCCACAACCTGCGGCGTCTCGCCGGTCAGGTCGATCATCATGCCATTGGTGGCGATTTCGGCGGCGATGCCGGATTGATGCGCGATCTTGACGTGTTCGCGCAGATGGCGGTGTTCGCCATGCATCGGGATCAGCATGTCGGGCAACAGCAGCCGGTGGACATGTTCCAGATCGGGGCGGTTGGCATGGCCCGAGACGTGGTATTTGCCGCCACAGTCATCGACCACATCGACCGACATTTCCGACAGCGCATTGACGATGCGCAGCACCTCACGTTCATTGCCCGGAATGGTCTTGGACGAGAACAAGAAAGTATCGCCCGCCTTCAACTCCAGCCCCAGATATTTCCCACGGCTGAGTTGGGCCGAGGCCGCGCGGCGTTCGCCCTGGCTGCCGGTGACCAGCAGCATCAGATTGCGGCGCGGGATTTCCAACGCCTCCTCCGGGCTGACGGTGCGCGGGAAATTCGACATCACCCCCGCCTGTTCCGAGGCCGAAAGCATCCGGCGCATGGACCTTCCCAGCACACAGATGGAGCGGTCAGCGGCGCGTGCCGCCTCGGCCAGCGTGCGCAGGCGGGCGACGTTGGAGCCAAAGGTGGTGGCCACGACCATGCCGCCTGCCCCGGCGATGAATTCACGCAGCGGCTCACGGATGCTGCTTTCAGACCGCCCCGGATGCACCGAGAACACATTGGTCGAATCGCACATCAGCGCCTTGATCGGGCGCTCGGCCGCAATGGCCGCAATCGCGGCATCATCCCAAGGTTCACCCACAACCGGATCGGGGTCGATCTTGAAGTCAGCGGTGTGGAACACCCGGCCTGCCGGTGTGTCGATGATCAGCGCACTGGATTCCGGGATGGAATGGCTGACGGGCACGAACTGCACCTTGAAGGGGCCAGCCTCGATCACCGTCGGGCGGGGTTCGACCGTGGTGATGGTATCGGCGGGCAAGCCTGCCTCATCCAGCTTGAGCCGCCCGATGGTGGCGGTAAAGCGGCGGGCATAGACTTTTTTCTTGAGCCGGGGCCACAGCAGGCCAAGCGCGCCAATGTGATCCTCATGCGCGTGAGTGATAAAGATCGCCTCAACCCGGTCGGCGCGTTCGGCCAGCCAAGTTATGTCAGCCATGATCAGATCCACACCGGGAGAGCCGCTCATCTCTGGGAAAGTGACCCCCAGATCGACGACGATCAGCCGTTCCTTGCCCTCTGGCCCATAGCCATAGACGTAGCAGTTCATACCGATCTCGCCTGCGCCGCCGAGGGGAAGGTAGATCAGACGATTCGATGTCATGCCGTTTCCTTGTTAAACGTGTTGATCAGGACAAGACCATGCATGGTCAGATCATCCTCGATCGAATGAAATAGTTCGGTTCCTTGTGCGAACAGGCTGGCAAGCCCACCTGTTGCAATGACTTTCATCTCGTGGTTGCTTTCGCGGCGCACCTCGCGCACCACGCCTTCAACCAGCCCGATATACCCCCAATACACCCCAGACTGCATACAGGCCACCGTATTCGTGCCAATGGCGCGGGCCGGTTTGGCGACATCGATATGGGGCAAGGCGGCGGCGGCCATGTGCAGCGCCTCAAGGCTGAGGTTGACGCCGGGTGCGATGACACCGCCGACATAGGCACCATCCTCGGCCACCACGTCAAAGGTGGTTGCGGTGCCGAAATCCACCACGATCAGATTGCCGCCATGGCGATCATGCGCCCCTACGGTATTGACCAGACGGTCGGGGCCGACGGTGGTGCCCACATCAACGCGGGGTGGCACGGGCAGCGCACATTCGGGTTTGCCCACCACCAGCGGACGACAATCGAAATAACGCCCGCAGAGCACGCGCAGGTTAAAGACCACGCGCGGCACGGTAGAGGAAATGATCGCCTCGGTGATCTGCGCCTCGGTCTTGGTCATGGCCATGAGCGAGGAGAACCACACGAAATACTCATCCGCTGTGCGTTTGTGATCGGTGGCGCAGCGCCATGTGGCGATAAAGCGGCTGCCATCCCAGATCGAAAAGACGGTGTTGGTATTGCCGCAATCAATGGCGAGAAGCATGTCGGTCCCCCGGAGTTTGGGTCAAAAGAACACCTCAGCCGCCGGAATTGCAACCATGCCTTCGGCCATGCGGAGCATGAGGTTGCCGTCGGCGTCGATGGTTTCAAAAACGCCGACGCGGTCCTGGGTGCCGGTGCGGGCGCGGATGGGGGTGCCAAGCCGGGCGGCATGGGCCAGCCAAGCCGCGCGAATGGGGGCAAAGCCTTGGGTGACAAAGAGGCCTTCCCATCCGGCATAGGCGGTGGCAAGGGCGGTCAGGAAAACCTCTGGCGTGATCTGCAGCCCGGTCTGCGATTGCACTGACACGGGCAACACCGCGCCGGGTTCTACTGCCGTGGGGTCCGGGTGGCCGATCAGGTTCACGCCGATGCCAATGGCAAGCGAGGAGGAACGCGGCGCCTGTGATGCGGTGCCGGGGAACGATTGGCTCTCCAGCAAGATCCCCGCCACCTTGCCACTGCCCAAGAGCACATCATTGGGCCATTTCAGCGCAAGGGCATCAGCGGGAACCCCGATGGCCAACAGGGCATCGCGCAGGGCGAGGGCTGCCACAAAGGACCGCAGCGCCACGATCTGCGGTGGTTCCTTCGGATGCAGCAGAAGGGTTGCGTAAAGATTTCCACGTGGGCTGACCCAGGGGCGGGCGCGGCGGCCACGGCCTGCGGTCTGTTCCTCGGCCATAAACCAACAGGGCCCCGAAACGTGGGGGGCCCTGCGCATGGCTTCGGCATTTGTGCTGTCGATGGAGGGCAGAAGAACCCGCCCCACACCTGCAGGCCAAGCCGCCCCAGCCATGGAGTTATCGGACAAGGGCTTCTGCGGCGACCGCCGCTGCGGGTTCGATCCCGAACAGATTGACCACACCCAGAACCATGGCGGCGGCCACGGCGACCATCATCACCCATTGAACCGGTGCCATGTTGCTGTCCAGCGGCTCGCCTTCTTTGCCGAAATACATGTAGAAGACGATGCGCAGATAGTAGAACGCACCGATCACCGAGGCGACAGCCCCTGCCACGGCAAGCCATGTCATGCCCGCATCAACGGCGGCTTGCAGCACATAGAACTTGCCGAAAAAACCCACCATCGGCGGCACGCCTGCAAGGCTGAACATCAAGACCAGCAGCGCCAGTGCCTTGAGTGGCTCTTTCTTCGAGAACATGTTCAGGCTGGCAATGTCGGTGACCGGACGGCCATCCCGCTCCATCGACAAGATGAAGGCAAAGGTGCCGACATTCATGGTGACATAGATCGCCATGTAAATCAGCATCGCCTGCACACCCATCGCGGTGCCCGAGGCCAGACCCACCAGCGCATAGCCCATATGCGCGATGGAGCTGTAGGCCATCAGACGCTTGATGTCGCGCTGCCCGATGGCGGCCAATGCGCCAAGGAACATCGACACCACGGCCAAAGCCGCCAGAACCTGACCCCATTCGCCCGGAATGGTGCCAAAGGCATCCCATGTCAGGCGTGCGATCAGCGCCATGGCCGCCACTTTCGGGGCGGTGGCAAAGAACGCGGTGACGGGGGTGGGCGAGCCTTCATAGACGTCCGGTGTCCACATGTGGAACGGGGCTGCCGAGACTTTGAAGGCAAGCGCCGCCAGCATGAACACCAGACCAAAGGTCAGGCCCAACGGCACTGCGTCCGTGCCAAGCGTCGACAGGATGCCCGCAAACTGCGTGGTGCCCGCAAAGCCATAGGTGAGCGACGCGCCATAAAGGAACAGGCCCGAAGACAAAGCGCCCAGCACGAAATACTTCAGACCCGCTTCAGACGATTTCTGACTGTCGCGCCGCATCGCCGCCACGACGTAGAGCGACAGCGACTGCAACTCCAACCCCATGTAAAGCGACATCAGGTCCCCAGCCGAGACCATGAACATCATGCCAATCACCCCAAGGGTGACAAGGATCGGGAATTCAAAGCGCAAAAGATCACGGCGGCTCATATAGTCCTGAGACATCATCATCACGGCGGCGGCAGACAGCAGGATCGTCACCTTGGCAAAGCGTGCAAAGGGATCGTCGATGAACAGCCCGCCAAAGGCCGCCCGCTCACCCGAGCCACCGAAACCGATGAACAAGGCAAGGGCGACGAACAGGCCCGAGGTGGCCCAGACCAGCATCGGGGCGGTCTTGTCCTTGCCTGCGTAGACGCCGAACAGCAGCGCCCCCATGGCAAAGACGGCCAAAAGGAACTCGGGCAGAACGGTGTTGAAATCACTTGGCGTCATTTCTGCCGCTCCTTTTAGTGCTGGGCCAGTTGCGTATCACCCGAGGCGGGGATCGCAGCCTGATAGTCGGTGACGAGCGCCGAGACCGAGGGGCCGATGATATCGGTCACAAGGCTGGGATAGACGCCCAAAAGCAGGGTCATGGCGACAAGCGGGGCGAAGATCGCCTTTTCGCGCCGGGTCATGTCGGTGATGGATTTCAGCGCCTCTTTCAGCAACTCGCCCATCACGACACGGCGGTAAAGCCACAGTGCATAGGCTGCCGACAAGATCACGCCAGAGGTGGCCACGGCGGCAACCCAAGTGTTGACCTGAAAGATCCCCATTAGCACAAGGAATTCGCCAACAAAGCCGCTGGTTCCCGGCAGGCCGACATTGGCCATGGTGAAGAACATGAAGATCATCGCATAGGCGGGCATGCGGTTTACAAGGCCGCCATAGGCGTCAATCTCACGCGTGTGCATCCGGTCATAGATCACGCCCACGCAAAGAAACAGCGCGCCCGAGATGAAGCCGTGGCTGATCATCTGGAAAATAGCGCCGTCGATGCCTTGCTGGTTGGCGGCAAAAATCCCCATGGTCACATAGCCCATGTGGGCCACGGAACTGTAGGCAATCAGCTTTTTCATGTCCGACTGCGCGAGGGCGACAAGGCTGGTGTAGACAATGGCGATGGCCGACATCCACAATACCAGCGGTGCCATGACATCCGACCCCACCGGGAACATCGGCAGGCTAAAGCGCAAGAAGCCATAGCCCCCCATCTTGAGCAAGATCGCCGCCAGCACCACCGAGCCTGCGGTCGGGGCCTGAACGTGGGCATCGGGCAACCAAGTGTGCACGGGCCACATCGGCATCTTGACCGCAAAGCTGGCAAAGAAGGCCAAAAACAGCATGGTCTGCAGACCGCCCACGACATGGATGCCAAGAACGCTGAAATCCTCGGAGCCGAAGGTGTGGTTCAAAAGGGTTGGAATATCCGTGGTTCCGGCATCCCAATACATCATGATCATCGCGACCAGCATCAGAACCGATCCGAGGAAGGTATAGAGGAAGAACTTGAACGCCGCATAGATGCGTTCCTTGCCGCCCCAGATGCCGATGATCAGGAACATCGGGATCAGACCTGCCTCGAAGAACAAGTAGAACAACACCAGATCCAGCGCGCAGAACACGCCCAGCATCAGGGTTTCCAGCATCAGGAAGGCGATCATGTATTCCTTGACGCGCTTGTCCACATCCCAGCACGCGGCGATGGTCAAAGGCATCAGGAAGGTCGTCAGCATCACAAAGAGAACCGAGATGCCGTCGACCCCCATTTTGTATTTCAGACCAAGGATCCAGTCGAACTCTTCGACAAACTGGAACCCGGTATTGCTTGGGTCAAAGCCTGCCAGCACGAACAGCGAAACAAGGAATGTCGCTGTCGTCGCCAACAGAGCCAGCCACTTTGCGTTTCGCTGGGCGGCGGCATCATCACCACGCAAGAACAGCGCCATGATGGCGGCGGCCACTGCGGGAATGAAGGTTATGATGGAAAGAACGTTGTCCATGTGTACTCTTTCGCCCCCTTACTGGCCGCTCGAAAGCGTCATCCAGGTGATAAGGACAACAATCCCCAGCACCATCGCGAAGGCATAGTGGAAGACGTAGCCGGATTGGGCCCGGCCGGCGAGGCGGGTGAAGAAGGGGATGATCCCCATCGCCACGCCGTTGATAGTGCCATCGATCACCGCACCATCGCCCTGCTTCCACAAGAAGCGCCCCAGCCACTTTGCCGGGCGGACGAAGATCCAGTCGTAAAGCTCATCAAAGTACCATTTGTTGAGCAAGAACAGGTAAAGTGGGCGCTGATTTGCGGCCAGTCGGCCCGGCAGTGAGGGGTTCTTGATGTAGAACATCCACGCGGTTGCAAAGCCGATCAGCATGGCAACAAAAGGCGACACCTTGACCCAGTCTGGCACATTATGCGCCTCGTGGATCACATGATTGTCGGGACCGATGAAGATCGCGCCCTTGGGGGCGGCCCCTGTGTGATGCTCGGCCATGGGTGCTGCGTCATGGGTCGCGGCGGTCGCCTCGCCTGTTGCGGCATGTGCCTCGGTCCCTGCGGCTGGGGCTGCCCCCTCGGCCGCGGCATGTTCGCCTTCGGCGGCGGCATGCTCTTGCGCTGCCTCCATCCCGAACCAATTGCGCAGCTTTACCTCATCGCCAAAGAACACGTTGTACCAGATCATGCCCGAGAAGGCGGCCCCAAGGGCCAGAACCCCCAGCGGGATCAGCATGACCATCGGGCTTTCATGCGGTTCGTGATGCGCATCGTGCCCATGGCCGTGACCATGGCCGTGCGCCTTTGCCCGGCTTTCGCCGTAGAAGGTCAAGAAGATCAGACGCCATGAGTAAAAGCTGGTGAACAGGGCCGCGACCACTAACATGACAAAGGCATATTGGCTGCCGACATAGGCGCTTTCGATCACCGCGTCTTTCGACAAGAACCCGGCAAAGCCGATATGGGTCAGCGGGATGCCAACGCCCGTGATCGCCAAGGTGCCGATCATCATCGCGGCAAAGGTCAGCGGGATCTTTTTGCGCAGACCGCCATAGTTGCGCATGTCTTGCTCATGATGCGTGGCATGGATGACCGAACCTGCGCCAAGGAACAGCATGGCCTTGAAGAAGGCATGTGTGAACAGGTGGAACATAGCCACGGAATAGACGCCCACGCCTGCGGCCACAAACATATAGCCCAGCTGCGAACAGGTCGAATAGGCGATCACCCGCTTGATATCGTTTTGAACCAGACCCACGGTCGCGGCGAAAAAGGCGGTGGTCGCCCCAACGATCACGATCAGGGATTTCGCATCCGGCGCATATTCGTAAATCGGCGACATGCGGCAGACAAGGAACACGCCAGCCGTCACCATGGTGGCCGCGTGGATCAGCGCCGACACCGGGGTCGGGCCTTCCATCGCGTCTGGCAACCATGTGTGCAAGAACAGCTGCGCCGATTTGCCCATTGCCCCGATGAACAGCAAAACCCCGATCAGGTTGGCAGCGTTCCATTCGGCCCACAAGAAATGCAGGTTGGTCTGCGCCAGTTCGGGTGCCGCCGCAAAGACATCATCAAAGCGGATGCTGTCGGTCAGGTAGAACAGGGCAAAGATGCCAAGGGCAAAGCCAAAGTCGCCGACGCGGTTGACAACGAAAGCCTTGATCGCGGCGGCATTGGCACTGGGTTTCTTGTAGTAGAACCCGATCAGAAGGTATGAGGCGACGCCCACCCCTTCCCAGCCAAAGAACATCTGCACAAGGTTGTCGGATGTCACCAGCATCAGCATCGCAAAGGTGAAGAACGACAGATAGGCAAAAAACCGGGCGCGGTAATGTTCGTGATGGCCCCAGTTGTCGTCATGGGCCATGTAGCCAAAGCTATAGAGGTGAACCAGCGCCGAGACCGTGTTGACCACCACCAGCATGATCGCCGTCATCCGGTCCAGCCGGATGGCCCATTCGGTATCCAAGGCCCCCGATTGGATCCAGGTCAACAGATGGATCTGCTGGGTGACGCCGTCATGGGTCAGGAAGATGATCCACGACAAGAACGCGGCCAGAAACACCAGACCCGTCGTGATGATCTGGCCCGCACGCTCGCCAATGATCCGCCAGCCAAAGCCGCAGATAAGGGCCCCGATCAAGGGCGCAAAAAGGATGATCGTTGCCATGGTGGGTTAGCCTTTCATCACGTTGACGTCTTCGACGTCGATCGTTCCGCGGTTGCGGAAGAACACCACGAGGATCGCCAGACCAATCGCCGCCTCGGCGGCGGCCACGGTCAGGATGAACATCGTGAAGATTTGCCCCACCAGATCGCCCAGATAGCTGGAAAAGGCGACCATGTTGATGTTCACCGCCAAGAGCATCAATTCAATCGACATCAGAATGACGATCACGTTCTTGCGGTTCAGGAAAATCCCGAAGATGCCAATGACGAAAAGCGCTGCCGCCACCGCCAGGTAATGTTCCAGTCCAACCATATTCGTTCCCTCGTGGACGATTCCGCCCGTTTTCGTTCTGTAAGGCGCGCAGTTGCGCCCCTGTCCGTGCAAGCGCCTTTACAGCCCCTGCCCCGGTTTCACATTCTTCAATTCCATCGCCTTTGCCGGATCGCGCCACATCTGTTGCAGCACATTCTGACGCTTTACATCCTTGCGGTGGCGCAGGGTCAGAAGGATCGCGCCGATCATGGCGACCAGCAAGATCAGGCCGGAAAGCTGAAACAGCAGCAGGTATTTGTCATAGATCAGCAGACCAATCGCGCGGGTGTTTTCCACCTGATCCAGTGCCGGGGCCACGGCCTGACGCAGGCCCATCGCGCCATCGGCCTGAACCCACGCGCCAATGCCAAGCACCAGCTGCATCAGCAAGACCACACCAATCAGCAGGCCAAGCGGCATGTACTTCACAAACTCGCCCTTCAACTCGGCAAAGTCGATGTCCAGCATCATCACGACGAACAAGAACAACACCGCCACCGCGCCGACATAGACGATGATCAACAGCATCGCCACAAACTCTGCCCCCAGCAGGACAAACAGCCCGGCAGAGGAGAGGAAGGCCAAGATCAGCCACAGCACCGAGTGCACGGGGTTTCGGCTGATCGTGACCAAAAGCCCCGCCGCAACCGTCACGATGGCAAAAGCGTAAAAGGCATAATCCGCGACGGTCATTCGTCTTTCTCCTCAACTTCGGCAAAGACGGTCTGGGCAAGCTCCAGCGCCTTTTGCATGGCGGGCAGGCCGCCGAACATACTCATCTGCCAGATCACCTCGGCGATCTCGCGTTGGGTGGCACCTGCCGAAAGGGCGTGGCGCACGGCGGTTTTCAACTGCGGTTCGGCCTGCGCGCCCAGCACGGTCAGGGCGGCGATGGTGACCAACAGCCGCGTCTTGGCATCCAGCCCCTCGCGGTTGAAGGTCTTGCCAAACCACATCTCCATCATGTCTTTCGACATGGTGGGGAACATCTTGTCGAACCCCGTCGCCTTCATATTCTCCAACGCAGGGTTGAAGTTGCGCAGCATGTCCTGCCCGCTTTCCATCATCTGCTGGATCATCTTTGTATAGGCGTCGGTCATCTGGATTTACCTGTATGGGGCATCTAGTTCGAGGTTGCGGGCAATCTCGGCCTCCCAGCGGGCGCCGTTGTCCAAAAGCTTGGTCTTGTCATAGAACAGCTCTTCGCGGGTCTCGGTGCTGAATTCGAAATTCGGGCCTTCCACGATGGCATCCACCGGGCAGGCCTCTTGGCAAAAACCGCAGTAGATGCATTTGGTCATGTCGATGTCATAGCGCGTGGTCCGGCGGCTGCCATCCTCACGCGGTTCGGCGTCAATGGTGATGGCTTGCGCGGGGCACACGGCCTCGCACAGCTTGCACGCGATGCAGCGTTCTTCGCCATTGGGATAGCGGCGCAGCGCATGTTCCCCGCGAAAGCGCGGCGACAGCGGGCCCTTTTCATGCGGGTAGTTCAGCGTCGTCTTGGGCGCGAAGAAGTATTTCAGGCCAAGGGCAAAGCCCTTGATGAAATCTTGCATCAGGAAATAGCGTGTCGCGCGGTTCCAGTCGATATTTGCCATGATCTTAGCCCCCAATCGTCCAGCGGGCCCAAGCGCCGCCAAGGACTTCGAATTTTGCAAGGAATGCCACGATCACAACCCAAGCCAGCGACAGCGGCAAGAACACCTTCCAGCCGATCCGCATGAGTTGGTCATAGCGATAGCGCGGCACGATGGCCTTCACCATGGCGAACATGAAGAAGAAGAAAGCCATCTTGAGGATCATCCACCACCAGCCATCGGGCAAGAAGGGGAAGGGTGACAGCCAGCCGCCAAAGAACAACAGGCTCATCAGCGCGCACATCAGGTAAATGGCGATATATTCACCGGCCATGAACAGCAAGAACGGGGTCGAGGAATATTCCACCATAAAGCCCGCCACCAGTTCGGATTCCGCTTCCGGCAGGTCAAAGGGTGGGCGGTTGGTTTCGGCCAAAGCCGAGACAAAGAACAGAACGACCATCGGCAGGTGCGGCAGCCAATACCATGAGAACAGGCCATAGGCCCCATCTTGCGCCGCCACAATCGCCGACAGGTTCATCGACCCGGTCGAGATGATGATGCCGATGATGATCAGGCCCAAAGAGACTTCATAGGAAATCATCTGCGCGGCCGACCGGAGCGAGCCAAGGAACGGGTATTTGGAGTTGGAGGCCCAGCCCCCCATGATCACGCCGTAAACCTCAAGGCTGGACATCGCGAACACGAACAGGATCGCCACGTTGATATTGGCCAGAACCCAGCCATCATTGAACGGGATCACCGCCCAAGCCATCAGCGCCAGCACAAAGGACAGCATGGGTGCCAAAAAGAACACCGGGCGGTCGGCCCCTGCCGGGATCACGATCTCTTTGACCACATATTTCAGCGCATCAGCGACCGTTTGCAAAAGGCCAAAGGCCCCGACAACGTTTGGTCCGCGCCGCAACTGAACCGCAGCCCAGATCTTGCGGTCGCCATAGACCAAAAACAGCATCGAGATCATCACGAAGCCGACAACCAGCAGCGTTTGCGCTGCAACCAGCACCGCCGTTCCCAAGCCCGTGGAAAGAAAATCCGCCATTCTCAGCCTCTCATCCTCAAATCGTCGGTATTCCGCGCTCACCGCAATCGCGTACGGCGACCTCGGCGTCGATTGTTTTCAACCCTTCAGGAAGGGCGGCCGAGATCAGATAGACCGCGTCGCCCCGCCATGTGTTTCCGTTTTGCGCCACCGTCGTGCGCACATGCCGGGCAAAGCCCGCCCCACGGATCAGCGCATATTGCGCCGCCGCACAGCGGCCATAAGCCTCGACATCGTCATTGCCCCGCGCGCCGTTCATCGCCACGCGAAAATTCACCAGATCGCCATCCAGCAAGAGTGTCTCGATCCCGCCATAGCTTGGCGAAAACCCCGCCTGCCCTACCTGCGGCCCCTGATCAACGCAAGCCGCCAGGATCGCTGACGCGATCCCGAGGCTGCCAATCAGATGCAGGCTGTGGGTCATGGGGTTATTCCGCCGCCATTGGCGCATCTGCGCGCGACTTGGCCATGGCAGACAGTTCCGCCATCACCTGACTGGACCGCGCAATCGGGTTGGTCAGGTAAAAATCGGAAATCACATTGCGGAAGGTCGCCTTGGCCATATCACGCAGCGGGATGCGAACCCATTCGTTTTCCGCCACCTGATCCACGCGTCCCAGATGCGGATGGGCCTCAACAATCGCCCGGCGCAAAGCGGCAAGGCTGTCCCATGGCAAAACACTGCCCAGTTGGGCGGAAAGCGCGCGCAGGATGGCCCAGTTTTCCTTGGCCTCGCCCGGCGCAAAGCTGGCGCGAAGCGCAAGTTGCGGACGACCTTCGGTATTGACGAAAAGACCACCTTCTTCGGTATAGGCAGCGCCCGGCAAGATGAGGTCGGCACGATGCGCGCCCCGGTCACCATGGCTGCCCTGGTAGATCACAAAGGCACCAGCGGCGATTTCCACCTCGTCCGCGCCAAGGTTATAGACCACCTCGGCCCCATCAAGCGCAGAGGTCAGCCCCCCATCGGTCACGGCCCCCACATCCAGCGCGCCCACGCGCGATGCCGCCGTATGCAGCACCAAAAGCTTGGCGCCCGTAGCCTCGGCCAATTTCATGGCCTGCGACAGAACCGCCTCGCCATCGGCCTCATTGATCGCGCCCTGACCCAGAATGATCACGGCGGGTTTGCCATCCGGCCCCGCCCTTTCCGCCTCGGCCACCAACGAAACCAAGGCAGCGCGGTCTTGGCCGACATGCGCATAGTCATAGGTCAGATCAACGCCCTGCCCCACCAACGCGATATTCGCACCATTCGTCCACGCCTTGCGGATGCGGGCGTTCAGAACCGGGGCTTCGTCGCGCGGGTTGGTGCCGATCAGCAGGATCGACTTTGCGCTGTCAATGTCTTCGATCATCGCCGTCCCGACATAGGCCGAGCGGTTTCCTGAGGGAAGTTTCGCGCCATCGGTGCGGCACTCGATCTTGCCACCCAGACCTTCGATCAGGGTCTTGAGGCTGAACACAGCCTCGACCGGGGCCAGATCACCGACGAGTGCTGCAACCTTCTTGCCCTTCATCGCGGCGGCGGCTGCCACCAGAGCCTCATCCCAGCCGGCTTTGCGCAGGCGGCCATTCTCGCGGATATAGGGGGTATCAAGGCGTTGGCGACGCAGGCCATCCCAGATGAAGCGGGTCTTGTCGGAAATCCATTCCTCGTTCACGCCATCATGGTTGCGCGGGATGATACGCATCACCTCACGCCCCTTGGTGTCGATGCGGATGTTCGACCCCAAAGCATCCATCACATCGATGGATTCCGTCTTGGTCAATTCCCAAGGCCGCGCGGTAAAAGCATAGGGTTTCGAGGTCAGCGCCCCTACCGGGCAAAGATCAATGATATTGCCCTGCAGATTGCTGTTGAGCGTTTCATTCAGATAGCTGGTGATCTCGCTATCCTCGCCGCGCCCGGTCTGGCCCATCTGGGTGATGCCCGCCACTTCCGAGGTAAAGCGCACACACCGGGTGCACGAGATACAGCGCGTCATCGTGGTGGCAACCAAGGGGCCGAGGTTCAGATCCTCGCTCGCCCGCTTGGGTTCACGGTAGCGGCTGAAATCGACGCCGTAAGCCATCGCCTGATCTTGCAGGTCACATTCGCCGCCCTGATCACAGATCGGGCAATCCAGCGGATGGTTGATCAGCAAGAATTCCATCACGCCTTCACGGGCCTTCTTGACCATGGGGCTGTTGGTCTTGACCAACGGCGCCTCGCCATTGGGGCCGGGACGCAGATCGCGGACCTGCATCGCACATGAGGCCGCGGGTTTCGGAGGGCCACCGACCACTTCGACCAGACACATCCGGCAATTGCCCGCAATCGTCAGACGCTCATGATAGCAAAAGCGCGGAATTTCCACGCCAGCCACCTCGGCCGCCTGAATGATGGTCATGGCACCATCAACCTCGACTTCAATGCCGTCAATGCTGATCTTTTTCAGGTTCGTCATCTGCTTACTCCGCAGCCATCTCGTTGCAGCCCTTGGTTTTCCAAAGCTGCGCGTCTTTCAGGTAAGACCAGCCAAAGGCATGATCCGTATCGCCCTGTGCGCGCAAATGTTCAAGCCGCGCAAGGGCCTCTTCCAAAGTAGGCTGATGCCCCGCCGGCACCCACCACATGACAAAGTGCATCTTGCCCAGAACCTCGAACCACTCTGCCCGCCGCTCATAGAACGTCCGGTGCACGGTGTTCCAGACGAAATGTTCAAGGCTCGTCACATCCTGCCACACTGTCAGGTTTGAGACATATTGCGGATCGCCACCAATCTTTGCCTCGGTATTGCCGGTGCCGGGTTCGCCCGAGCCTTCCATCATCCACACAAAACCGGGGCTGCGCTTGCCAATGCCGTTGACAGCATCAAGGGCCGCCATGAAGGCCGCAACCCTAGGGTCGTCAGTGGGGGCCAAAAGGCGCCCCACGTTCAACTCGGCAAGATGCATCGCACTCATGCCTTGGACCTCAGCAAATAGCCGATCAGACTGCCGCGCGCGATTTCAGCCTCGCCGATGGCGCAATAGGCATCGGGCTTGCCCGGAACGGCCCCCTTTGCCTTGAGCCATTCAGTTGCCTGAGCCTTGCCGCGTGCCTTTTCGGTCTTGTTGGTCACAAAGGCGCGGATTTCGGCGGAACTATAGCCCTTGGACAGCGCGTAATTCTTAAGCTTGTTCAACTCCCCCAAGGCCCGCAGGGTGCGTGGCTCGATCGTTGGGCAATTATCGGCAATCTGATCACCGATGAAACCCTGCAGCAGAGTGTTGTTGATGTGGGCCTCTTTGTTGATCGGCTCCAGCGCAAAGGCAGGAACGGCGAGCAAAAGCGCGGCGAGGGTCAGGGGAGCAAGTTTCATCATGGCCTCCTTGGCATAAGATGCCAAGGGCATAACCTGCACGGCCGCTGATATGCGATGACAAGGCCGTTCATTCACGGGCATGTGCGGTGTTATCAGATAACGGGTCATGCGCAGCCCTCTACAAAGACCCATGTGCCGACCTCAAACCGGTCATAGATGCTGGGGCGCAGGCGTTTGCCCTGCCCTTTGCACGCAGCCTCGGCCACACGGCGCGCGGCCAAGCCTTCGTACATCGCAAAGGGCGCACCATTATTGGTCACCCGCAATGGCCCAGCCATGACCGGACCGCGCCCTTGGGGCGCCGTCTGCACGCAGGCACTTGCCGCGATGCAAAGGGTCATGGCCTGTGCCACTCTGATCACTCCGCCGCCACGGCCGAAACACGGCCCGTCTTTTTCGCCTTGATGCGATCTTCGATCTCGTCGCGGAAGTGCCGCACAAGGCCCTGAATGGGCCAAGCCGCCGCATCGCCAAGCGCGCAGATCGTGTGGCCTTCGACCTGTTTGGTCACGGACAAAAGCATGTCGATTTCCTCGACCTCCGCCTCGCCGCGCACCAGACGGTCCATGACCCGCATCATCCAGCCTGTGCCTTCACGGCAGGGCGTGCACTGGCCGCAAGATTCGTGCTTGTAGAACTTGGACAACCGCCAGATCGCCTTGATGACGTCGGTCGACTGATCCATCACGATCACCGCCGCCGTGCCAAGGCCCGAGCGCTGCTCACGCAGCCAGTCGAAATCCATGATCGCGTCTTCGCATTGCGCGGCGTTCAGCATCGGGACCGAGGAGCCACCGGGGATCACGGCCTTGATGTTCTTCCAGCCGCCGCGCACGCCGCCACAGTGACGATCCAGCAGTTCTTTCAGCGGGATCGACATGACCTCTTCGACCACACAAGGGTTGTTCACATGACCCGAGATGCCAAAAAGTTTTGTGCCCGCGTTATTCGGGCGACCAAAGGAGGCAAACCACTCCGGCCCGCGGCGCAAAATCGTTGGGACCACTGCAATGGATTCGACATTGTTCACCGTGGTCGGGCAGCCATAAAGGCCGGAACCTGCCGGGAACGGCGGTTTCATCCGGGGCATGCCCTTCTTGCCTTCAAGGCTTTCCAGCAGGGCGGTTTCCTCGCCGCAGATGTAAGCCCCCGCGCCATGATGCAGATAGCAGTCAAAATCCCAGCCGGATTTCGCGGCATTCTTGCCCAGAAGGCCCGCGTCATAGCATTCGTCGATGGCCGCCTGCAGCGCCTCACGCTCACGGATATATTCGCCGCGAATGTAGATGTAGCAAGCATTGGCATTCATCGCGAAAGACGCGATCAAGGCGCCCTCGATCAGGGTGTGGGGATCATGGCGCATGATCTCGCGGTCTTTGCAGGTGCCGGGTTCGGATTCGTCTGCGTTGATCACCAGATAGGCCGGACGGCCATCGGATTGCTTTGGCATGAAGGACCATTTCAACCCGGTCGGGAACCCTGCCCCGCCGCGCCCGCGCAAACCGCTTGCCTTCATCTGCTCGATGATCGTGTCGCGACCGCGCGCGATGATCGCGGCGGTGCCATCCCAATGGCCACGCTTCTTGGCCCCCGCAAGGCTGCGATCATGCATCCCATAGAGGTTTGTGAAGATGCGGTCCTGATCCTTGAGCATCTGCTCTCTCTCCTTCAACCCTGACGCTTGCGCCAGATCTGATACGTCACGACCAACGCCCAAAAGAACGCGGCCAAAGCAGCGAAATCGAACAAAAAGGCATAGCGGGCCTCAAGCCCCACCTTTCCCCCGATCCATTGCGCCCCCATCCAAAGCAACATCGTTCCGGCGATGACAAACGCAACCAATCGCGCCTGCCGTGCCAAATGGCGTTCCTGCTCGGGTGAGGGTCGGGTCATTCAAACCCCTCAGTAGTCATTCGTCTTGGCCCGGACCCGGAATGCATCCAGCCCCTCGGCCATTATCAGCTTGGCCTGCGCCACCCACTTGTCGCGGATGATGCGGCCCTTGAACGTTTTCATGTTCTGGTCAACCCAAGCCACGTCGGCCTGTGACCAGTTGGCGATCTGATCGAAGTGGTAAAAGCCAAGCTCATTGCACAGCTTTTCCAAGGCGGGGCCGATCCCTTCGATTTCTTTCAGATTGTCCGCCTTGCCGGCACGGGGGCCGGTCAGACGCACAGGCTCGGTCATTGGGCCGTCATAGACCTCGGACGTTGCGCTCTCGTCACTGGCAACAGCAGGAGCGGCCATAAGGGGGGACGGTGTCACTGCTGGAGCCTCGGCTTTGGCCACAACAGCGTTGTCATGCGACGTCGCCAGAGCCTTGCCCCCCAGATCCGCCCCATGTCCGGTATCAAACCGAACCGCGTGCAGATCATCAAAGGTTTCGCTCTTGCTCCAAGGCATGCCGATCACAAGACCGACGACGACAATGAGAACCGCGCTGATAAAGGTCGACGTGACAAGGTCATACTCGCCCACGACAATCGCAACGCCAAAAGCCACAAGGCCCATTGCGACAGCAAGGGCCCAACCCATCAGGCTTGGGGCATTCTTCATTTCACGTCCGGTCATCACTCATCTCTCCCCTATGCGGCCCCCTTTTGCGGGCCAGCCTCACTCAGTCATACACTCCGCCTTTTTCGACCCGCTTTGAGAATTCCGTCTCACCGCCTGCCGCCAGAATCTTTGCCTGTTCCACCCAATTGTCGCGGGTGACACGGCCCTTGAACCCTTCAAGATTGTCATCGACCCAAGCGATTTCTGCCGCTGTCCAATTGGCAATCTGATCGAAGTGGAAGAAGCCAAGCCCGTTGCACACAAGCTCAAGTTTCGGCCCAATCCCTTTGATTTCCTTAAGGTTATCAGCTTTTCCATCCCGCGCGGCGACAAGGGCCTGTGGCTTTGTCCCGGTCACAGCAGGTGCCTCTGCCGCTGCAGTAGCGGGGGCTTTTTCAGCGGGCACGGTCTTTGGCGCGGCTTTTGCGACAGCGGCTTTGGTCTTGCCCAGCCACGGTGTCAGGATTGGCACTTCGGTTCCGTCGATCCGCTTGACCGTATCGCCGATGTCGACGGCATTTTGCACGCTGGCGTTATAGGCTTGCTTGCCGGATTCGAAATCCTTGAGCGTGGTCAAGCCCGACAAAGGCTCTGCCGCGTAGCGACCATTTTGCGGGCCGGGCACCGGCACTTCGCCCTTGGAAAACCGCGCGATCAGATCTCGCAGTTTTGGCGCGGTCAGGTCCTCGTAGTAATCCTTGCCAATCTGGGCCATGGGCGCATTGGCGCAGGCCCCAAGGCATTCCACCTCTTCCCAGCTGAACTTGCCATCCGCGCTCAGGCTGTGCGGACGGGGCGAGATCAGGTCCTTGCAGACCGCGATCAGATCTTCTGCGCCGCAGATCATGCACGAGGTCGTGCCGCAAATCTGGATATGCGCAACAGAGCCAACAGGTTGCAGCTGGAACATGAAGTAGAATGTCGCCACTTCAAGCGCTCGGATATAGGCCATGCCCAGCATCCCCGCCACATGTTCGATCGCGGGGCGGCTTAGCCAGCCCTCTTGTTCCTGCGCCCGCCACAACAGCGGGATGATGGCCGATGCCTGACGGCCCTCGGGATATTTCGAAATCTGCCCCTGCGCCCATTCCAGATTGGCGGGCGTAAAGGCAAAGGAGGCCGGTTGGTCTTTGTGCAGGCGGCGTAGCATTAGCGGTCGATCTCCCCGAACACGACGTCCATCGTGCCGATGATGGCAGCGACATCAGCGAGCTGATGCCCTTTGCAAATGTAATCCATGGCTTGCAGGTGCAAGAAGCCCGGCGCGCGGATCTTGGCGCGGTAGGGTTTGTTGGTGCCGTCCGCGGTCAGGTAAACCCCGAACTCGCCCTTTGGCGCCTCCACCGCGGCATAAACCTCACCCGCGGGCACATGGAAGCCTTCGGTGTAAAGTTTGAAGTGGTGGATCAAAGCCTCCATCGAGGTTTTCATCTCGGCCCGTTTGGGGGGAGTGATCTTGCCACGCGACAGGATTTCGCCCTTTTCTACCCGCAACTTGGCAATCGCCTGACGGATGATGCTGGTCGACTCGCGCATTTCTTGCATGCGGCACAGATAGCGATCAAAGCAATCGCCGTTCTTGCCAATCGGGATCTGGAACTCGAACTCGTCATAGCATTCATAGGGCTGGCTGCGGCGCAGGTCCCATGCAAGGCCGGAGCCCCGCACCATCACGCCCGAGAACCCCCATTTCAGAATGTCATCCTCGGTCACGACGCCGATATCGGCATTGCGCTGCTTGAAGATACGGTTTTCGGTCAACAGCCCGTCGATATCATCCAGCACCTTGGGGAAATGATCGGCCCAAGCGTCGATATCTTCCAGCAACTCCGGCGTCAGGTCTTGGTGAACGCCACCGGGGCGGAAATAGGCGGCGTGCAGACGCGCACCGCAGGCCCGCTCATAAAACACCATCAGCTTTTCGCGTTCCTCAAAGCCCCAGAGCGGCGGCGTCAGCGCGCCCACGTCCATGGCTTGGGTCGTCACGTTCAAAAGGTGGTTCAGAACGCGGCCAATCTCGGAATACAGCACCCGGATCAGACTGGCCCGGCGCGGCACAGGTGTACCCGTCAGCCGCTCAATCGCCAAGCACCATGCGTGTTCCTGATTCATCGGCGCGACATAGTCGAGGCGGTCGAAATAGGGCAGGTTTTGCAGGTAGGTGCGGCTTTCCATCAGCTTTTCGGTGCCACGGTGCAACAGCCCGATATGGGGATCGCAGCGTTCGACAATCTCGCCGTCCAACTCCAGCACCAGACGCAAAACGCCGTGGGCCGCAGGGTGCTGCGGGCCGAAGTTGATGTTGAAATTGCGGATCTTCTGCTCGCCCGTCTCGAAATCGGTCGAGCCGTCGTCATAGCTGTTCTTGCGGATGTCGCCGTCCATCAGCGTGCTCCCTTGTGGTCGCGGGCCATTTACTTTGCCCCCGCCTTCTGATCGCCGGGCAGCACGTATTGCGCACCCTCCCATGGCGACATGAAATCAAACTGCCGGTATTCTTGCACCAGTTTCACCGGCTCATAGACCACTCGCTTTTGCGCATCGTCATAGCGCACTTCGGTATAGCCGGTGGTTGGAAAATCCTTGCGCAAGGGATGCCCGCGAAAGCCGTAGTCGGTCAGGATTCGGCGCAAATCGGGGTGGTTCGAGAACAGAATGCCGAACATGTCGAACACCTCGCGCTCAAACCAATTGGCCGAAGGATGCACTTCGATGATGGAGGGCACCATATCCTCTTCACCGACGGCGATTTTCACGCGGATGCGGTGGTTTTGGTACATCGACAAGAAGTGATAGACCACGTCAAACCGCCGCTCGCGCGTGGGATAGTCGATGGCCGTGATATCGACGAGGCTGGAAAACCGGCAGGCCGCATCAACGCGCAAGAACTCCGCGAAATCGACGATGCGATTGGCGCTGACCTCAACCGTCAACTCGCCAAAGGCGATGGTGCTTGAAACAACATCATTGGCGCGTTTCATGGCGATATGGGCCGCCAGATCGGACAGGCCTTCTGATTTTTGGGCCGCCGACATTTGGGCGTCGGTCATCTGTGCGTCGGACATCTGAATTCTCCTCAGCGGGTCAGGGTGCCGGTGCGGCGGATTTTACGCTGCAACTGCAAGATACCGTAGAGCAACGCCTCGGCCGAGGGGGGGCAGCCGGGCACATAGATATCGACCGGAACGATCCGGTCACAGCCGCGCACCACGGAATAGCTGTAGTGGTAATAGCCCCCGCCATTGGCGCATGAGCCCATGGAGATCACATAGCGCGGCTCTGGCATCTGGTCATAGACTTTGCGCAGGGCCGGGGCCATCTTGTTGGTCAGGGTGCCCGCCACGATCATCAGGTCGGACTGGCGCGGCGAGGCACGCGGTGCTGTGCCAAAGCGTTCCATGTCATAGCGCGGCATGGCGGTGTGCATCATCTCGACCGCGCAGCAGGCCAGACCAAAGGTCATCCAGTGCAGGGACCCGGTCCGCGCCCAGTTGATGATATCTTCGGTCGAGGTCAGCAAGAACCCCTTGTCCTGCAGATCGCGGTTCAGGGCCTGAACGGCAACCTCTTGGTCAGAACCGGCGGTATTCGCCCCAAGCATCACTCCCATTCCAGTGCACCTTTCTTCCATTCATAGGCAAAGCCCACCGTCAGCACCCCCAAGAATACCATCATCGACCAAAAGGCCGTCATCGAAATCTCGCCAAACGCGACCGCCCATGGGAACAGGAAGGCAACCTCTAGGTCGAAAATGATGAACAGAATGGACACAAGGTAGAAGCGGACGTCGAACTTCATCCGGGCATCGTCAAAAGCGTTGAACCCGCACTCATAGGCGGACACTTTTTCAGGGTCGGGATTTCGCACGGCAAGCAGGGCCGCCGAAAGCAACAGGACAAGCCCGAGGCCAACGGCGATGGCAAGCAAGATGACAATTGGAAGATACTCTCGGAGAAGTATGTCCACGAGGTGCTCCTTCGGCTGGCGACTGGCGAGTTGCGGGCACGTATCGGCCCACTTGCACTCTTGGCCCCCCGTTTACTCTGCCCCCCGGTCGCGGTCAACGGAGAGAGGCACGAAAAGAAGGCCCTGCGACATCGGAAACCACACGATGTATGCGACAGAATACAGAAATTAATTAACTTTGTCCGTATGTCTCGCTGCGGTGCGGCACTGAGTCGGCGCAAAATGCCGTCGATCATTATTTTGCGGGTGACTTGCAGTCCCGCCTTATCTGCGCGGGCGCACGGCAGCCCTGCCCGACTTCCCCAAGGTCAATCTGCCAAAGGCACAGCCTCGACCCGCAGATCGTCCGCCTGCCCCACCGAGATCACCTCGGATCGGATGATCCGCGCGATCTGGGCCACATCTTCAAGGCCAAAGGTCAAGGGCAAGCGCATGTCGATCAACCCGGCCAGCACACGGTCGGTCTGCGGCAAGGGGCGCGGCGCGGCATAGTGCCAATGCTCATAACGGCTGGTGAAGGCAACGGGATCCGGGGCCCCGAACCATTTCAACTCCACCCCCCGACCTGCTGCGCGGGCAACAAAGGCGCGGACCCGGTCCGCCCCCCATCCCGGCAAGGAAAACTGAAAGCTGGAGGCGACATAGGTTTCTTGCGCAGGGCGCGGAATCAGGCGCAGCCCCGGCGTATGGGCAAGGCCCGCCTCCATCGTTTGGTAAAGCGCGTTCCAGCGCTGCCGACGATCGGGCAATAATGCGATTTGCGGACGCAAGATTGCAGCGCGCAGATTGTCCATCCGGCCCGATATATTGGGAATATCCAGCCTGATCCGTTCAAACACTTCTGGTGGCGGGGCCGCACGATGGCGGGCATACAGCATATAGCTGCCCGACAGCAGCACAGAGCGGGCGGCAAGATCGGGGTCATCGGTGGTCAGAAACCCACCTTCGCCCGCATTCATATGCTTGTAGGTCTGGTTGGAAAAACACGCTATTGCGCCAAAGCGGCCCGAAGGCACCCCGTCCCACGCGGCCCCCATGGTATGGGCGCAATCCTCGATGATCCGCAGGCCAAGGCGGTCACATAGCGCCACAAGTGCTGGCATATCGGCCAGATGGCCCCGCATGTGGCTGAGCATCAGGACTTTTGCCCCGGTTTGCAGGGCCATCTCCTCCAGATGCGCGACATCAATCGTCAGATCTTCGGTCGTCTCGATGAAAACCGGTTGCGCACCAACGGACGCGATGGCCCCCGGAACCGGTGCAAGGGTAAAGGCATTGGTCAAGACCTTGTCGCCCTGTCCCACCTGCATCGCCCGCAAGGCTGTGGCCATGGCATAGCCACCCGAGGCCACCGCCAAACAATAGCGCGCGCCAAGAAACGCGGCAAACTCCTCCTCCAACAAGGCGGTTTCCGCCACCTCTCCCGCCGCGGTGTTATAGCGATGCAAGCGCCCGTGGCGCAGCACGGCAAGGGCCGCCTCGATCCCGGCATCGGGAATGGGCTCTTGTTGGGTGAAATTTCCGGTAAAGCGTTCCATGGCGCAAAGATGTCTTTGCTTGCAATCCGCGTCAATGGCTTGGCTGTCGTGTTTGGCTGTGGCACCTTGTCCTTCAAGAAAAAGGAATGCCCCATGCGCCAAACCCTTCGCTCCTTGCTTTTTGCCACGCTCATGGTTTCGGCCGCGATGATGACGGGGGTGGCCGCAACCCCCGCCCGCGCAGATCTGGTGATCGAGGGGCGGGCCGCACAGGCGCTGCATTGTTCGGCGATGCTTTTCCTGCTGTCCTCAGAATTGCACGATCAGGGCTTTATCAGCCGCAATTCCCGCGACACGGCGCAAAGGGCGGCGCTGGTGATGCTGGATTTCGTCCCCGGCACGGACGAGCAGCGGATCAGGGCGATGGAGCAGCGCTTTGCCCGCATCATGAACAGCCGCACCCCACCGCAATTGTTCAAGGAATATGATGACACCGCGAAATGGTGCCGCAAGACCTTCCTGAAATAGCTCAGGTCAACAGGCGCTCTGCCAGATCGGGCAACTCGTCGAAATGATGCAAAAGCGCCTCTGGCAACAGGCGCTGCACGCCCTGCCCCTCGGGCCCAAAAGTGACAAGCACTACGGGCACCCCGACGGCAAGACCCGTCTTGCGGTCGGTTTCCGTATCGCCAATCAACATCGACCGGCGGGTCACGCCGCCCACCCGTTCCACCGCCGCCACATAGGGCGCGGGGTCTGGCTTGCGCGTGGGCAAGGTATCAGCCCCGATCAGCGCGCCGAACAGATCGCGGATGCCCAAGCGTCGGGTCAGGGTTTCGGCCAGCCCCTCTGGCTTATTCGTACAGATCGAAACAGCAAAGCCACGCCTCCGCAGTGCCTCCACCGCGTCGACTGCACCGGGATAGAGCGTGGTGTGAACGCAGATCGCCTCGGCATAGGCGCGCAGAAGGACGGGATAAAAGGCATCCACCTGTGCCTCGCCGCCCGGATCTGCCTGCCCATTGGCAAGCCGCGAAAACCCAAGCCGCAGCATCGCCCGACCGCCATGAAAGGCGGTCAGTTGATCCTCGGGCCCCAGCAGATTGCCATGCCCCATCTGGCGAAAACAGGCGTTGGCCGATTCCAAAAGGTCGGCACTGGTGTCGGCCAAGGTGCCGTCGAGGTCAAAAACAACGGTGCGCGGTGGTGTTTGCGGCATATTGTAACCTTGCGTGAAGTGGCCACCCCTTGCGGCCCGACGCATTGGGGGTAAAACGGGCGCAACAATAAAGAAAGGGGCAGTATGTCGGTATCCTTGGTTATTCTTGCGGCCGGACAGGGCACGCGGATGAATTCCGACCTGCCAAAGGTTTTGCACACCCTTGCCGGCAGCCCTTTGCTGCACCACGCCATGCAGGCGGGCCGTGCGCTGGACCCGCTGCAAACCGTGGTCGTGGCGGGCCATGGGGCCGAGGCCGTGACCAAAGCCGCCCTCGCCTATGACGAAGACGCTGTGGTGGTGCTGCAGCACGAACAATTGGGCACCGCCCATGCCGTGGCGCAGGCCGCGCCCGTATTGTCGGACATGTCAGGCGATATCGTGATCCTATATGGCGACACGCCCCTGATCCGGCCCGAAACGCTGGAGGCGCTGCGCGAGGCGCGCGCCCGCCATGCCGTCGTCGTGCTTGGCTTTCACGCGGCAGACCCGGGCCGCTATGGCCGCCTGATCACCGATGGCGATGAACTGCACCGGATCGTGGAGTTCAAGGACGCCACCCCAGAGGAACGCGCCATCACCCTGTGCAATTCCGGACTGATCTGTGCCGAAGGAAAGCTTCTGTTCGAGCTTGTCGCACAGGTGGGCAATGACAATGCGGCGGGGGAATATTACCTGCCTGACATCATCGGCCTTGCCCGCGCCCGTGGCCTGTCGGCGGGGGTCGTGCTGTGTGATGAGGCCGAGACGATGGGGGTGAATACCCGCACTGAACTCGCCCGCGCCGAAGCCGCCTTTCAATCCCGCGCGCGGGCAGAGGCGCTGGAGAATGGCATCACGCTGACTGCGCCGGAAACCGTGTTCTTTGCGCTGGATACCGTGGTGGGGCGCGACGCGGTGATCGGGCCGAATGTGATCTTTGGCCCCGGCGTCACCGTGGAATCGGGGGCGGAAATCCGCGCCTTTTGCCATCTGGAAGGCTGCCATATCAGCCGTGGCGCGACCGTTGGCCCCTTTGCCCGCCTGCGTCCCGGCGCGGAACTGGCCGAGGATGTGCATGTCGGCAATTTCGTCGAGATCAAGAATGCCATTTTGGATGAGGGCGTAAAGGTCGGGCACCTGACCTATATCGGCGACGCGGATGTGGGCGAATTCACCAATATCGGCGCAGGCACGGTGACCTGCAATTATGATGGCGTGATGAAACATCGCACCAAAATTGGCAAAAACGCCTTTATCGGTTCCGACACCATGCTGGTGGCCCCGGTAAGTGTGGGCGACAACGCCATGACCGCCTCCGGCTCGGTCATCACCGAGGACGTCCCGGCCGAGGCGCTTGGCCTCGCCCGCGCGCGTCAGACCAACAAACCCGGCCTTGCGGCCCGCCTGCGCGCCCGTCTTTTGCAGATCAAAGCCAGCCGGTCGTGACCCCTTTCATCTGTTCATAAATATCCTGCGGGGGTGCGGGGGTGCAAAACCCCCGCTTTTGACACCCTCAAAACCAAAAGGAAGTCTGGAATGTGTGGCATTGTCGGTGTCTTGGGTGATCACGAGGTTGCCCCCCTTTTGGTCGAGGCGCTGAAGCGTCTGGAATATCGCGGCTACGATTCGGCAGGCATCGCCACGGTCTATAAATCCCGCCTTGACCGCCGTCGTGCGGTGGGAAAACTGGTGAACCTGTCGGATGTGCTGGTGCACAACCCGCTTCCCGGAAAGGCCGGGATCGGCCACACCCGCTGGGCCACCCATGGTGCCGCGACCGAAGGCAATGCCCACCCCCATAGCTGCGGCCCGGTCACCGTGGTGCATAACGGGATCATCGAGAATTTCCGCGAATTGCGCGAAAAACTGGCAGCACATGGCATCACGCCGTCGTCCGAGACCGATACCGAAACGGTGGCGATGCTGACCGCCCACCACATGGCCCAAGGCTTGCAACCGCGAGAGGCCGTCATGGCCACGGTTGCCGCCCTGCACGGGGCCTTTGCTTTGTTGTTTTTGTTCGAGGGCGAAGAGGATCTGATGATCGCCGCCCGCAAGGGCAGCCCCTTGGCCATCGGTCATGGCAAGGGCGAGATGTATGTCGGATCAGATGCCATCGCCCTTGCGCCAATGACGGATCAGGTCACCTATCTGGAAGAAGGCGATATCGCCTTTGTCAGCCGTGCCGGGGTCGAGATCATTGATGCCGCCCATAACCGTGCCAATCGCGATATCGTGCGCATCGAACCCGGCACCACGCTGATCGACAAGGCCGGCCATAAACACTTCATGACAAAGGAAATCTTTGAACAACCGACCGTGGTGGCCGAGGCCTTGGGCCGCTATGCCCCCGCAGGGTTGCCCAGCTTTCCCGACCGTCTGGATTTCACCAAGATCACGCGGGTCGTCATGGTGGCCTGTGGCACGGGCTATTATTCCTGTCTGACCGCGAAATACTGGTTTGAACAGATCGCGGGCCTGCCCTGCGAGGTGGATGTGGCCTCTGAATTTCGCTATCGCGAACCGCCCGTCACCCCCGGAACGCTCGCGCTGTTTGTCAGCCAATCGGGAGAGACCGCCGATACCTTGGCCGCGCTGCGTTATATGAAGGAAAAGGCCGATATCGTGGCGGGGCTGGTGAATGTCGGCACCTCGTCCATCGCGCGCGAGGCAGACATCGCGCTGGCCATACTGGCGGGGGTTGAGGTTTCGGTGGCCTCCACCAAGGCCTATACCAATCAGTTGACCATCCTTGCGCTTTTGGCGCTGCACGCAGGCCGCCAGCGCGGCGTCTTGACCGAGGCGCAATGCCGTGGCCATGTCGAGGATATGAAGCGCCTGCCCGATCTGATGCGCCAGACCCTGACGCTGGAAGGCAAGATCGCCAAGATCGCCGAGACCTTGGCACCCGCCACCAGCATCTTGTTCTTGGGGCGCGGCGTGATGTATCCAACGGCCCTTGAAGCGGCGCTAAAACTCAAAGAACTCAGCTATATACATGCCGAAGCTTATGCATCGGGTGAACTAAAGCATGGCCCCATCGCCCTGATTGATCGCAGCCTGCCGGTGGTGGTTTTTGCCCCGCATGACCGGCTGTTCGAAAAAACGGTATCCAACATGCAAGAGGTGCTAGCCCGCCACGGTCAGGTGACCTTGATCACGGATGCCGAAGGGGCGCGGGCCGCATCCGAAGGGACGGTGGCGCAATTGGTTTTGCCAGCAGCGTCAGAGCTTTGCGCGCCCATCCTACACGCCCTGCCCGCACAGCTGATCGCCTACCACGCCGCGATGGCCAAGGGCACGGATATTGACCAACCCCGCAACCTCGCGAAATCCGTGACGGTGGAATAGATCGCGCTACCTCTTGCACGACATGACAGGAGGTTTCCCATGCTCACACGCCGTTTTTTGCTGCTTGGCGCGCTTTCGCTGGCGGCCTGCGCATCAACCCCGCCCTTGCCCGCCGGGCCGACAACGCCCCTGACACTGGATCAGGCCTTTGTCGGCCGGCAAACCGGGCGGGGCGTGTTTCGCATCTTTCTGACCGGGTCCGAGCGGCGCTTTACCGCCCTGTTGAACGGACGGCTGTCGCGGCACGGCACGCGCCTGACCGTGGTTGAGGATTTCATCTATGACGATGGCGAGGAAAATCGCCTGACATGGGTGTTTGACCGCACAGGTCCCGGCACATGGGCAGGGCGGCGCGAAGATACGGTTGGCATGGCCACAGTTGTCGAGGAAAATGGTTCTATCCGCTTGGCTTACACGGCGGACTTCAAGTCGCCGTCCGGAGTCAATCGACTGGGCTTTGCCGATATCATCTATCGTCGTGCAGATGGCCTGATCGTCAATGATGCGGTTGTATCCCGCAGTGGTTTCCCGGTAGGGTCAGTGCGGTTTGAAATCGGGGGATAGATCATGGTGATGGTGGCAGAGGCGCTTGGCGCGCTGGAGGCAGAGGCCAATGCGGGCAAGGCTGCCGAGATGGCCACCTATCACAAGGCGCCCCGGCGCTATCTGGGTGTGACCGTGCCGCAGGTCGATGCGCATGTGGCCCAATGGCGGGCCGAGATGTCGGTCGAAGACCGCGTCGCCCTTGCCGGGGCCCTGTGGGACACCGACGTGCACGAGGCGCGGGTGGCGGCGGCGAAACTGCTGACGCAGGCGCGGTTGCGGCCCGATGACGGCGCTTGGGCACTGATTTCAACGTGGGCCCAAGGGTTTGACGCATGGTCGCTGGCCGATCACGCCACGACGGCCGGGCAAAAGCGAGTCGTCGCCGACCCCTCCCGCATGGATGAGGTCGAGGTCTGGACCCAAAGCCCCAACATGTGGACCCGCCGCGCGGCCCTGATCATCGCCCTGCCATGGGCCAAGATGAACAACCCCAAAGAGGCCGATCTGGCCATTCGCGAACGGGTGCTGGGCTGGGCCGAAGCCTATGTGCCCGACCGGGACTGGTTCATGCAAAAGGTCGTGGCATGGTGGCTGAGGGATTTGTCAAAGCATGACCCCGACCGGACCCGCGCCTTTCTGGAGGGTCCGGGTGCCGGGCTAAAGGCCTTTGCCCGCAAGGAAGCGGCGCAATATTTGCCACAGGCCCCGCAGAATGACCCACAGACCGATGTGATGGCCCCTGACAGCGCGCCAGAAGAGGCCCAGGCTACGGACGACTGATCTGCCCGCCCCCGACGGCGGCGGGAACCCCTGTCGTCATCGGGGCGCTGGTGGGCAAGCCTTTCAGCACCCGCACCGCCAGATAGGCAAAGGCCTGCGCCTCCAGCATATCGCCATTCAGTCCAACAGCCTCGACCGGGTGCACCTCTGCCCTCAGGCGGGTTGCCAGCGCCTCCATCATGGCGGCGTTTAGACGCCCGCCGCCTGTGACCAGAAAGCGGCCGACCGGGGTGGGGAAATGCTCGGCCCCACGGGCCACCGCGGCGGCCACACAGGCGGTCAGGGTGGCGGCCGCATCGGCATCACACAGCGCTGCCACCATGGAAAGAAGAGCGGGAAACTCGTTTCTATCCAACGATTTTGGCGGCATTTTATAGAAATACGGATGGCGCAGAAATCCGTCGACCATGCCTTCATCCACCGTGCCACTGGCCGCCAAGATCCCGCCCTCATCCAAGGCAATCCCGCGACGGGCCAGCAAAAGATCATTGATCGGCGCGTTGGCAGGCCCGGTGTCAAAGGCCAAGACGGCGCCATGCGCCTCGGGCACAGGTTGGCGCGGATCGACCCAGGTCAGATTGCCCACTCCCCCCAGATTGAGAAAGGCCAAGGGCATTTGCTGCTCGACAAATTGCGCACAGGCGAAATGGAAAAACGGGGCCAAGGGCGCACCCTGCCCGCCCATCTGCACATCGTTCGACCGAAAGTCCCAGACCACAGGCAGGCCCAGGACCCCCGCCAGCAACCCGCCATTGCCCGCCTGATGCGTGCCCCGGCCACGCGGATCATGGGCAAGCGTCTGGCCATGAAACCCGACCACCTCGGCCCCGGTAAACCGGCTGAGCACATCGGCATGGGCGTTTTCCACCACCTCTGCCGCGTCGGCCACGCCGGGATCGCTCGGCCAGCGACCAAAGGCGGCGCGGATCACCTCACGCTCGGCCACCGTGTAGGGGCGATAGGCGTGGGGCCCGAACTCTTGCACCGTGATGCCATCGGTCAGCACCATTGCCGCATCGACACCGTCCAATGACGTGCCCGACATTGTTCCCAATGCCCAAACCGGACCACCCATCACCATCTTTCCAAGACCCCGCCACCTCGTTATACCGCCCACAGTCTATGACATGAGGCCGAAATGACCTACCACCCGAAATCCGATTTTATGCGTGTGATGATGACCCGTGGCTTTCTGGCCGATTGCACGGATTATCAGGCGCTGGACGAGGCCTTTGCCGCAGGGGTGGTGCCGGGCTACATCGGCTTTGATGCCACTGCGCGGTCGTTGCATGTGGGCAGCCTGATCCAGATCATGATGCTGCGCTGGCTGCAAAAATGCGGCGGCAAGCCAATTGTTTTGATGGGCGGCGGCACGACCAAGATCGGCGATCCATCCTTCCGCGCCGATGAGCGTCCGCTGCTGACCGACGATCAGATCAACGACAATATCGCCGGGATCAAGCGCGCCTTTTCACCTTACGTGAGCTTTGGTGACGGGCCGAATGACGCGATCATGGTCAACAATGCCGAATGGCTGGACAGTCTGAACTACATCGCCTTTTTGCGCGACATCGGGCGGCATTTCAGCGTCAACCGTATGCTGAGCTTTGAGAGCGTGAAATCCCGGCTGGACCGTGAGCAATCGCTGTCTTTCCTCGAATTCAACTACATGATCTTGCAAGCCTATGATTTCATGGAACTCAACCGCCGCTATGGCTGCCTTGTGCAGATGGGCGGGTCGGATCAATGGGGCAATATCGTCAACGGTGTGGACCTGACGCGCCGGGTGATCGACCATGAAGTGTTTGGCCTGACCTCGCCGCTTCTGACCACAAGTGACGGCAAGAAGATGGGGAAAAGCCAGAATGGCGCGGTCTGGCTGAATGCCGATATGTATTCGCCCTATGAGTTCTGGCAATTCTGGCGCAACACCACCGATGCCGATGTGGGGCGGTTCCTGAAGCTTTACACCGAACTGCCGCTGGAGGAGTGCGACCGCCTTGGCGCCCTGCAAGGGGCCGAGATCAACGCGGCCAAGATCGTGCTGGCCAATGCCGTGACCAGCCTGCTGCACGGGGCGGACGCGGCGGCCACGGCTGAGGCGACCGCGCGTCAGGTGTTTGAACAGGGCGGCGTCGGCGATGACCTGCCCACGGTGATTGTCGCGGAAAGCGAGTTGCTGGAAGGTTTGGGGATCGTGCAACTTTTCGTCCGGGCCGGTTTGTCGCCCAGCGGGAAAGAGGCAAAGCGCCTGATTGCCGAAGGCGGGGCGAAAGTGAATGATGAGATCGTCACGGATACCGGCACGCGCTATGGGGCCGACGATCTGACCACTCCGCTGAAACTGACCGCCGGGAAAAAGCGCCACGCGCTTGTGTCCTTGGGGTAAATCCACCAACGCCGCATTGAAAGTGTTACAGGCCCCGGCTAGGTTGCCGGGGCTTTTTCATGCAGGATCGATCATGACCCGACCACTGGCTTTCACTGCCCCCGGACAGTTCTGGCGCGGCAATCTGCACACGCATTCCACCCGTTCGGACGGGGTCTTGCCGCCCGAAGAGGTCTGCCGCCGCTACCGCGCCGAGGGCTATGATTTTCTGGCCCTGACCGACCATTTCATCGGCAGTTACGGCTATCCGATCGTGGATACCGTGCCGTTTCGCGCGCCGGGGTTTACAACAATCCTTGGGGCCGAGGTGCATTCCGGTGCCATGGCAAACGGTGAGTTGTGGCATATTCTGGCCGTTGGTCTGCCCGCCGATTTCGCACCCTCGGATAGCCCCGATTTCCACCCCAAGGCAGAGCAGGAATCCGGGGCCGAGATTGCCGCCCGTGCAGTGGCCGCCGGTGCCTTTGTCGCCATTGCCCATCCGCAGTGGTCAGGCCTGACGCTGGAGGACGCGCGTGGCATCACAGCGGCCCATGCGGTCGAAATCTACAACCACGGCTGCGCCACGGGCTGCGACCGGGCGGATGGCTTCTCCATCGCCGACCTGTTGCTGAGCGAAGGCCGTAAGCTAAGCCTGATTGCCACGGATGATGCGCATTTTTCCGAGCCTGACCATTTTGGCGGCTGGGTGATGGTCAAGGCCACCGAAAACACACCAGAGGCGCTGCTGGCCGCGTTGAAAGACGGGGCCTTCTATTCCAGCCAAGGACCAGAGTTGCGCGATGTGCGGGTGGAGGGGGATCATGTGGTGATCGAGTCGACCGCCGTTGTCTCGGCCATGGTGCAGGGGCGTGGCACGGGGGCACGGGCGGTGCATGGCCATTCGATGACCTCGACCCGCGTGCCGATGGCGCGGCTGAACGGCAGCCCATGGTTGCGCGTCACGGTGATTGATGCGGCGGGCAAACGGGCGTGGTCGAACCCGATCTGGCTTTGATCCCCTGAGGGCGGTCCCGCCGGAGAGGGTGGATGCCTCCGGCGGGGATATTTAGAAACAGATGAAAGTTAGGGCCGCCTATTCAAGACGCGCGGGGAAGCCATCTGCCCGCAGGTCAGTGCCGAGCAGGTCTTCAAGCAGTTTGGCGATCATCGGCGATTGTGCCTCGCCACCATAAGCTGCCTTGGCTGCGACATAGGTCTGATTGGTCATCGAGGCGAGCTCGAGCGGCACGCCGAATTCTTTGCCGAAATCGAGAGCAAAGCCAAGATCCTTGAGCGCAAGGTCGATGTTGAAGGCGATGTCATAGCTGCCGTTGAGGATCAGCGCGCCTTCCGTCTCATGCACGAAAGAGGTGCCGGAAGAGGCCGCGATGGCGTGCCATGCCTGCCCCAGATCCAGCCCGCCGCGCTTGGCCAGCATCAGCGACTCGCCGCAGGCCTTGAGGTGGATAAAGGCCAGCATATTGGTGATCACCTTGATGATCGCCGCAGAACCCAAAGGGCCCATGTGGAAATGGCGGTTGCCGATGGCCTTGAGGGCGGGCAGATGGGTGTCAAACAGCGCCTTATCGCCACCGGCAAGCACCGTGATCTCGCCCCGTGCCGCCAAATGAACGCCGCCTGTCACCGGGCATTCGAGCACATCGACGCCTGCGGCTTGGGCAACCGCGCCCAGACGGATGATGTCATCACGGCCAAGGGTGGAGTTTTCGATCCATGTCGCACCGGGACGCAGGGCGGGCAGCATCTCGGCCAGCACCAGTTCCGACACGGCGGGCGATGGCAGGCAGGTGAAAACATGATCCACTTGTGCCGCCACATCAGCCGCCGAAGTGCCAACTTTGGCCCCCATGCTTGCGTGGCGTGCTGTCAACGTGGGATCGCGGTCGTAGACCACCAGATCAAACCCGCCCCTGATCAGGCAGGCGGCGACATGGCCGCCAAGGTTGCCCAGACCGATATAGCCGTATTTCATGCCCCATACCCCACGATGGCTTTGACTTCGCAAAAGTCGTGAATGCCCCAGCCGGCATATTCGCGACCGTTGCCCGATTGTTTGTAGCCGCCGAAGGGGGCGAAGGTATCCCAGTCAGGGTAGTTCAGGTTGACTTGGCCTGCCCTGAGCTGCCGCCCCACGGCGCGCGCCTCCGTCACCTCGCCCTGCACATAGGCGGCGAGGCCATAGACGGTCTCATTGGCCGAGGCCACCGCCTGATCGATGCTGTCATAGGGCAGGATCGACAGCACCGGACCAAAGATTTCTTCCCGCGCGATGGTCATCTGATCGGTGACCTCGCCGAATATCGTGGGCTTGGCAAACCAGCCCCGGTTCAGGCCAGCAGGCCGCCCGGTGCCGCCCGCCACAAGGCGCGCGCCCTCGTCCATTCCCTTTTGGATCAGGCCCTGCACCTTGTCGAACTGGGTTTTGGAGATCAGCGGCCCCATGGTCACCGCAAGATCGGTCGGATCGCCCACCACCACTTCTGCAGCCACTTGGGCGGCAATGGCATAGGCCTCTTCGGCGCGGTCGCGGGGCACGAACATGCGCGTCGGGGCATCGCAACTTTGGCCCGTATTGCCAAAGCAGCCCTCGACCCCGCCGCGCACTGCCGCCGCGAGGTCAGCCGAGGGCAGGATGATATTGGGCGACTTGCCGCCCAGTTCCTGCGCCACGCGCTTTACCGTAGGGGCTGCTGCGGCCGCCACGGCGGTGCCTGCGCGGGTCGATCCGGTAAAGCTGACCATATCGACCTGCGGGTGCGCCGCCAGATGCGCCCCCACCTCGGGACCCGTGCCGTTGATCAGGTTGAACACGCCTGCGGGCACGCCAGCCTCGTGGCAGATCTCGGCGAATAGCGCGCCTGACAGTGGCGCGATTTCCGACGGTTTCAGCACCATCGTGCAGCCCGCGATCAGGGCCGGGGCCACCTTGCAGGCGATCTGGTTCATCGGCCAGTTCCAAGGCGTGATCAATACGCAGACACCGATGCCCTCATAGATGATCCGCGTCGTCCCCCGCGTGACCTCCCACGCCATGTCTTCGGCAGCCTTGATGGTGGAGTCGATATGCACCTGCCCCGCCCAAGCCTGCGCATCGCGCGACCAGGCCGTGGGAGCCCCCATTTCCATCTGCATGGCACGGGCGAAATCATCATAGCGGCGGTTGTAAATCTCCAAAATCCGGCGGACGAGGGCGATGCGATCCGCCACAGGCCAGCGCGTATAGGCGTCGAAGGCCGCACGGGCCGCCGCCACCGCGCGGTCGGCATCCGCCGTACTGCCCAAGGCCACCTCGGCAATGATCTCTTCGGTGGCGGGGTTCTCGACGCCCATGCGACTTCCGCCCAAGGGGTCAACCCATCCACCGTTGATGTAGAACTTAAGAAGATGATCGGAAATCATTGAACCCTCAGCGGAAATGAATGTTGAACTGGGCCCGGATCGCCGCATCCAGCGCCGGGTCAATCTGGCTTTGTCCACGCGCCAGCAGATCATGCTTGCGGGCGATGGCGCGGTCCAGCAGCAAGGGACGCCCCGCCTCATTCCATTCCTTGGGGCTCATCCGGTTGCCAAGCGTCGGATATACATATTCGGTCTGCATCAGGGCCAGCGTCTGGTCCGAGCCAAGATAATGCCCCGGCCCACCCATGCACACGGCCTTCATCGCCTCAATGCTGGTGCTGTCCTCGGTCACGTCAATGCCGCGCACACAGCGCATGACCTGCCCCAGAATATCATCGCCCAGGATCAGGCTTTCCAGACAGAACCCCAGCAGCGAGGCATGCATCCCCACCGATTCATAGACCATATTCAACCCAGAAAGACCCGCCAGCACATTGGTGATCCCCTGTTCCCACCCGGCCTGCATATCGGGCAGTTTGCTGTCGGAAATCCCCGCCGCGGCTCCGCCGGGCAGGCCGTAAAAGCGGTGCATCTGGGCGCAACCGGCGGTCAGCAGCGCCTGCTCGGCACTGCCACCCGACATGGCGCCTGTGCGCAAATCCGACACGAAGGGCCAGGTGCCAAAAATCGCCGGTGCACCGGGCTGGATCGCATTGACATAGACCACACCGGCAAGGCACTCCGCCACCGCCTGCACAATTGCCAGCGCAATCGGCGCGGGCGCTGTTGCCCCTGCCTGCCCCGCACTCAGCAGCAGAACCGGCATGCCGCGCCGCACACAATCCTCCATCACATCGCAGCTTTCTTGCGCAAACTTCATCGGTGGCACGACAAAGCAGTTGGAGTTTGACACGAAGGGCCGTGCACGCCACGCGGCCTCTCCACCCGCCACCATGTGCAACAGATCGAAACAGCCCGCCACATGGCCGGGTTCACTGAACGAGGTCCCAACATGCTTGGTCGTCCCCGCAAGGCAGGCGTAAAGCGTGTTGATATCCATGTCGAAATTGTCGATCACATCCCGGCAGACCATGGCACGCTGAAAGAAATGCACATTGTCCAGCTGATGCGTGATGCGCGCCGCATCATACAGATCCTGCGCCGTGGAGTCGCGATAGGTGTTGGTCTCCAGATCCACCACATGCACCGCAGCCCCCGCCGTGCCGAAATGCACACGACTGCCCGACAGATAAAGATCATGCTTTTCCTCACGCCCATAAAGCGTCAGATCCTTACAGGCCACCGCCAACATATCCTCGACCAAGGCGCGCGGAAAGCGGATGCGCCCATCCTCGCCCAGGATCGCCCCAGCCCCCGTCAAAATCCTGATCCCAGACTCGGTCGCGTTCGACAGACCGATCTGCTCCAGCGCGTCCAAGGCCGCCTGATGGATCCGCTGCACACCGGCCTCGGTCAGGGGCTGATAGCGCCCGCCCTCCATCCCTGCCCGAATGGGCCGCATTGCCTCCGACAAAGGTGCCGAGCGCAAGGCCACACGCGCCCCCCGTCCACCGGACCTGCGCGCCCGTGCAGGCTCACAAACTTCCCCAAGATCGCTCATCTTTTCCCTGCTTTCATCTGTTCTTAAATATCCTCGGGGGGGTCCGGGGGGGCAGACAGCCCCCCCGGCCTGCATCACATGCGCATGCGCTGGGATGTGGGATCATACATCGGCACCAAAGACGCCTCGGCCGCAAAGCGCCGCCCGGCGATCTCGATCTCATAGCGGCTGGCCAGCACATCCGCCTCAGACTGACCGGCGCAGGGCACGTAGCCCATGGCGACCGCCCCCCCCAGATGATGGCCATAAGCGCCCGAGGTGACAGGCCCCACGATCCGGCCGTCCCGCACAATCGCCTCATTGTGGTAAATCATCGCCTCCGGGTCGCGGACCAGAAACTGCACCATGCGCCGCGACAACCCGGCCTCGGCCTTGCGCAACACCGCATCACGGCCAATAAAGCCGGGCTTTGAGGTCTTGACCGCAAAGCCAAGCCCCGCCTCCAGCACATGATCCTCATCGGTGATGTCATGGCCCCAATGGCGATAGGCCTTCTCTATCCGGCAACTGTCCAGCGTATGAATACCGCACAGCTTCATCTCGGGTGCGGCCTCCACAAGCGTCTCAAACACATGCGCCGCCTGATCGGAACTGACGTAGAGCTCCCAGCCAAGCTCGCCCACATAAGACACGCGATGCGCGCGGGCGAGGCTCATGCCAATCTCGATTTCCTTCGCGCGACCAAAGGGATGGCCCGCATTGCTAAAGTCATTGGGGCTGACGCGCATCATCACCTCACGCGCCTGCGGCCCCATGATGCACAGCACAGCCTCCGCCGCGGTCACATCGGTGATCACAGCGAAATCCTCCCCCAGATGTCGACGCAACCACGCCAGATCGCGCTGCAAAGTCGCGCCCGGCACCACCAGCAGATAGGCCGCCTCGCCCAATCGGGTCACGGTCAGATCGCTTTCGATCCCGCCCCGCGCGTTCAGCATCTGGGTATAGACGATCCGCCCTGCCGCCACATCCATTTCAGCCGCACAAACCCGGTTCAAAAACGCCACGGCCCCCGGCCCTTCAACCCGGATCTTGCCGAATGAGGTCATGTCGAAAAAGCCAACGCCCCCCCGCACGGCCAGATGTTCCGCCCTCTGGTTGTCAAACCAGTTCTGCCGACCCCAGGCATACTGGTATTCTGCAGCCTGCCCAGCATTCGCAAACCAATTCGCCCGCTCCCACCCGGCAACCTCGCCAAAAACGGCCCCGCGCGCCTTCAGATGCGTGTGGAGCGGCGTGCGCCGCACCCCCCGGCTGGTCTCCACCTGACGGTAAGGGAAGTGATCAGCATACAGCAGGCCCAGGGTCTCGCTCACCCGCTCCTTCAGATAACGGCGGTTCTTCTGGAAGGGCTGCGCGCGGCGGATATCCACCTCCCACAGATCAAAGGGCGCCTCGCCCGTGGTGATCCATTCCGCCAGCGCCATCCCGGCCCCGCCAGAGGAGGCGATACCGATCGAGTTATACCCCGCCGCCACCCAATAACCGCCCAGCTCTGGCGCCTCGCCCAGATAATAGCGGTCATCGGGGGTAAAGCTTTCCGGCCCATTGAAAAACGTGTGGATCCCGGCGGTTTCAAACAGCGGCATCCGGTTCATCGCGGCCTCAAGGATGGGTTGGAAATGGTCCCAATCCTCGGGCAATGTGTCAAACTCGAAATCCTCGCGAATGCCCGCCATGCCCCAAGGCTTGGCCTTGGGCTCAAAGGCCCCCAGCATCATCTTGCCCGCGTCGGATTTGTAATAGGCGCATTCATCAGGCACGCGCAAAACCGGCAAATGACCCAGGCCCTCAATCGGCTCGGTCACAAGGTAGAAATGCTCGCAGGCATGCAGCGGCACCGTCACGCCATTCTGCGCCGCCAGATCCCGGCCCCACATGCCACCACAGTTCACCACCACATCGGCGGCAATATGGCCGGGACCATCCGCCGTTTCATAATCCACGCCTGTGGCACGGCCATTGGCCGTCGTGACGCGGGTGACCTTGACGCCTTCGGCAATGGTCGCCCCCCGCATGCGCGCGCCCTTGGCCAAGGCCATCGCGATATTGGCCGGATCGCATTGCCCATCCAGTGGCAAATGCACCCCCCCAACGGCATCACCAACCTCAAGATGCGGATACATCGCCTTGATTTCACTGGGTGAAATCTCCTGTACATCCACATCGAAAATCCGCGCCATGGTGGCCTGACGGCGCAACTCCTCCATCCGTGCCGCGGTCAGGGCCACCGAAATCGACCCCACCTGCCGCATGCCCGTGGCAATCCCGGTCTCGGCCTCCAACCCCACATAAAGCCCCGCCGAATACCGCGCGAGGCGGGTCATATTGGCACTGGCCCGCAACTGCCCGATCAACCCCGCCGCATGCCATGTGGTCCCGCTCGTCAGCTTGCGCCGCTCCAACAGCACGATATCGGTCCATCCCGCCTTGGCCAGATGATAGGCAACCGAGCATCCCGAGATGCCGCCCCCGATAATCACCGCCCGCGCCTGTGTCGGCAGATCAACCATGTCCCGTATCCATCTTCATCTGTTCATAAATATCCCACGGGGGTCCGGGGGTGTGAAACCCCCGGTCCTGCCCCCTCAGGCGCGCAGCCGCTCGTTCTTTGCATCCCAGACCGGCGCGTCAGCCAGAACCTCTGCCCGGTGCCGCTCGCCGAAAATCTCGACCTCCACCTGCGTGCCCGGTGCCGTCAGATCGACCCGCAGCATCCCTAGCGCAAGGCAGGCCCCGACCCGGTGGCCGTAATAGCCACTGGTGGTTTCCCCCACCACCGCACCATCGTGCCAGATCGTCGACATATAGGGCGGGTCATAGGCCCCGGCCTCCACCCGCAGGGTGACGAATTGCTTCGCCACACCCGCCTGCTTTTCCGCCGCCAAAGCCGCCTTGCCGCGAAAATCGGGCTTGGTCCAATCGACAAAGCGCTCCAGCCCGCCCTGCAGCACCGTGTAATCGGTGGATAGATCGCCCTTCCACGCGCGGTATCCCTTTTCGATCCGAAGGGAGTTCAGCGCGAACATCCCGAACGGGCGCAACCCATGCGCAGCCCCTGCCGCCAGAACCGCATCCCAAACGGCGCCCGTATCCCCGACACAGCTGTGAATCTCCCAGCCCAACTCACCGGCAAAGCTGACACGCAGCAGCATCACCTCAGCCCCGGCGATCTGCGCCATCTGCCATGTCAGCCAAGGCCTGCTCAGATCGGCGTCGGTGACTTGCGCCAAAACGGCCCGCGCGTTCGGGCCGGTCAGGATCTGGGTGTTCCAGTCATTCGTGTGGTCTGCCAATGACAGGCCGGGGGACAGAGTCCGCAAAAGCCACGCCTTGTCATGCTCTTGCGCCGTCGCTGCGGTGATCAGCAGCAGACGATCCTCGGCCAGACGGGCGACGCTCATCTCCGTGACGATCCGGCCCTTGTCATCGGCGAAATAGGCAAGGCCCAGTCGCCCGACATTCGGCACCTTGCCGGTGATCTGGGCCGACAGCCACTCTGCCACGCCCGCGCCTTCAATCACAAAGCGCGAGAATCCCGGCAAGTCCAAAATCCCGCAGGCATCGCGCACGGCCTCACACTCGGCCTTCACCGCCTCAAACCACGGCCCTTCGCGGCGCCATGTGCGGCTCGCCGCTTCCGAAGTGTCGTCGCCCGGCCGCGCATACCACAGTGCGCGTTCCCAGCCATTATAGGGCCCGAACTGCGCGCCAAGCGCCGCCACCCGGTCATGCACCGCGGATACCTTCTTGTCCCGCCCCTCGGGCCAGACATGATGCGGGAAGTGGATGGCATATTCATGGCCATAGACTTCCTTGCCCTTGGCCACACAGTAATCGTGATCTTCAAACCCGGTAAAGCGGCGCGGATCGCAGGACCACATGTCCCATTCCGTCGCCCCCTCGGTCACCCATTCGGCCAGAACCTTGCCCGCACCACCGCCCTGACAGATGCCAAAGGTAAAGACACATGCCTCAAAGGCATTGGGCACGCCGGGCATCGGGCCAATCAGCGGGTTGCCATCGGGGGTATAGGGGATCGGGCCATTGATGACCTTTTGCAGATTGGCCTTGGCCAAAAGCGGCACCCGCTCCATCGCGTCATTGATGTGCCATTCGATCCGCTCCAGATCGTCGGGATAAAGCTGAAAGCTGAAATCCTCGGGCATCGGATCATCCGGGGTCGCCCAATGGGCGCGGCAGGGGTTTTCATAGGGGCCAAGGTTGAAGCCCATCTTTTCTTGCCGCAGGTAATAGCTGCTGTCGACATCGCGCAGAAGCGGCAGCTTGGCCCCCGAAGACGCCGACCATTCGGCCAGTTCCGGGATGGTGTCGAACAGCAGATACTGATGGCTCATCACCATCATCGGCACCCGGCGGCCAAACATCTGGCCCACTTGGGCCGCGTAGTAGCCCGCCGCATTGACCACATATTCGCAGCGAATCTCGCCCTTGGGCGTGGTCAGCACCCATTCCGTCCCGGTCCAATGCGCCGCCGTCACCGGGCAAAAGCGTTCGATATGCACCCCCATCTGGCGCGCACCCTTGGCCAGCGCCTGCGTCAATTGCGCGGGATCAATGTCGCCATCATTGGGATCATAGAGCGCGCCCGTCAGATCATGCGTTTCCACAAAAGGATAGCGGTCCTTGATCTGATCCGGGGCCAGAATATCAAGGTCCATCCCCTGATAGCGCCCCATGCCCACCACGCGCTTGAATTCCAGCAAGCGTTCCGTGCTATGGCCAAGGCGCACTGATCCGGTGACGTGATAGTTCATCGGATAGTCCACCTCGGCCCCCAGACCGCGATAGAGGCCCGCCGAATAGCGCTGCATGTTCATGATCGACCAGCTGGAGGAAAACGTGGGCACATTCCCCGCCGCATGCCATGTGCTGCCCGCTGTCAGCTCGTTCTTTTCCAGCAAGACACAGTCGGTCCACCCGGCCTTGGCCAGATGATACAGCGACGAGGCCCCGACAACGCCCCCCCCGATGATAACCACCCGCGCCTGTGTGGGAAATTCGGCCATGGCAGACCCTCCTTCTTTTTCGTTCGCCCGCATTATTCTGCGCTTTTGTCCGGCTTTCAATTGACCCCACAGCGGGCTATTGATCGACGAAACCGATTAGGGCCGCACCATGCAGATCGAATTGATCGACACCTTCCTTGACCTGATCGAAACCCGTAGTTTCAACCGCACCGCCGAGCGTTTGGGGGTGACGCAATCGACGGTTTCCGCCCGGCTTGTGGCCTTGGAAGAGGCGCTTGGCGCGCGGCTTTTCACCCGGTCCCGCGCAGGCACCCAGCTTTCGACCGATGGCCTGCGGTTTGAACCCCATGCACGGCTGATCCGGCAGGACTGGACCCGCGCGCGGCGTGCTGTGGGCGAAAAGGGCACGGCTGCCCTGTCCCTGCGCCTTGGCATTCAAAATGACCTGTCGGCGGCCTATCTGGGCGATTTGATCGCGGATTTCCGCAGGCTTTTGCCCGACACCGCCTTTTATGTGGAGCCGGATTATTCGACCCAGATGTGCAGCGATCTGATCGCGGGCGCGTCAGACTTTGCCGTGATGTTCACGCCAAAGCCGCATCCAGACCTGTTTTTCACGTCCGTTGGTGAAATTCCCTATCGCCTGATCGCAACGTCGGCACAGAAGATGGCCGAGGTGGTGCCCGAAACCTATGTGCTGGCAAATTTTTCCCCCGCGTTTGAGGCCGCCCACCGCCAGCTTTTGCCGGGGCTTTCGGTGGCGCCCTTGTCGGTGGGCCAAAGCACCGCCGTCAGCGGCCTTTTGCGCGCGCTTGGCGGGGCTGGTTATGTCATGGAGGCCACGGCCCGCGCCATGGTGGCCGAGGGGCGCTTTGCCTTTGTCGGCGATGCCCCGATCATCCGCCAACCGGTCTTTGCCGCGATGCATCTGCGCGACCGAACCTCCAGCCTGCACCGCCAATTGCTGCGCACGGTTCGCCGCCGGTTTGAAGGCGGCGAACCTGTCACCTAGCCGCGCCTATTCCGCCGCCTGCGCACTTGGGTTGTTGGGATGTGTCGTCCAATTGGCGTAATCTGTCACGACTTTGCCGGTGCGCTTGTCCAGCGCGCCTTTGGGCAGTTCGACCATGGTGATGCAATCTTCAACCGGGCAGACGTTGACGCACAGGTTGCAGGCCACGCACTCTTCTTCGATCACCTCAAACACCCGGCCCGGCTTCATCGCGATGGCCTGATGGCTGGTATCCTCGCAGGCCGCAAAGCATCGGCCGCAGGAAATGCAGGCATCAGGGTCGATCTTGGCCTTGGTCACGTAGTTCAGGTTCAACTGATTCCAGTCGGTCACATTGGGCACCGCGCGCCCCACCAGATCCGACAGGCCGATTTGCTTGTCATCCAGATATTGCGACAGACCCGAGATCATTTCTTGCACGATCTTGAAGCCATAGGTCATCGCCGCCGTGCAGACCTGCACATTGCCCGCACCAAGCGCCATGAACTCGGCCGCGTCGCGCCACGTGGTCACGCCGCCAATGCCGCTGATCGGCAGGCCGCGGGTTTCGGGGTTGCGGGCAATCTCGGCCACCATGTTCAGCGCGATCGGTTTGACCGCCGGGCCGCAATAGCCGCCATGTGCGCCCTTGCCATCAATCATCGGCTCGGGGCTGAACAGATCCAGATCGACCGAAGTGATGGAGTTTATCGTGTTGATCAAGCTGACCGCATCTGCGCCGCCCCGCAGCGCCGCCTCGGCCGGTTTGCGGATATCGGCAATGTTCGGGGTCAGTTTCACAATGCAGGGCATGCGGGAATATTGCTTGACCCAGCGGGTGACCATTTCGATATATTCCGGCACCTGCCCCACGGCGGCCCCCATGCCACGCTCGCTCATCCCGTGCGGACAGCCGAAATTAAGCTCTACCCCGTCGGCTTCGGTATCCTCGATGCGGTGCAAGATGTCTTTCCACGATTCCTCATCGCAGGGCACCATAAGCGAGATGATCATCGCGCGGTCCTTGTAGTCGCGCTTGACCGACTTGATCTCTTGCAAGTTGATCTCCAGCGGGCGGTCGGTGATCAATTCGATGTTGTTCAGGCCCAAAAGGCGGCGGTCGGCCCCCCAGATCGCGCCATAGCGCGGGCCGTTCACGTTGACGACAGGCGGCCCTTCAGACCCGAGGGTCTTCCAGACGACCCCGCCCCATCCCGCCTCATAGGCGCGGCGGACATTGTATTCCTTGTCGGTCGGCGGGGCCGAGGCGAGCCAGAAGGGGTTGGGGGATTTGATGCCAATGAAATTGGACGTCAGATTTGCCATGTCGGTTACCCCATCAGGCTGGAATGAATGGATTCAGCGGCGTCGCGGCCTTGGGCCACTGCTGTCACGGTCAGGTCCTCGCCACCACCGGTGCAATCGCCCCCCGCCCAAACGCCCGCTGGCAGATGGGCGATCTTGCCCGCCTCGACCGTGGCCACGTCAGGCGCGCCCGTCAGGGTCTGGCCAATGGCCTTGAACACCTGATCGGCCTTCAGGCGGAAGGTCTCGCCCGTTTGTTTCAGGCCGTCAGGGTCATCGACGGTATAGGCAAACTCCACCTCGCGCACGGACCCATTGCCATGCACGGCGACAGGCGCCGCATTGCAGATGATGCGGACACCGGCAGAGGTCGCGTGGTCTTGCTCATAGCCAGAGGCGCTCATCTTTTCCTGGCCCCGGCGATAGACGATCGTCACGTTCTGCGCGCCCAGCAGTTTGGACTGCACGGCGGCATCGACGGCGGTCATTCCGCCGCCGATGACCACCACGTCCCGACCGACGGGGAGGGTCGTCAGATCGGACGTTTGGCGCAACTCTGCAATGAAATCGACGGCGTCGCGGACACCTTCCTTGTCTTCCCCCTCGGCGCGCAGGGCATTCACCCCGCCCAGACCAATGCCAAGGAAAACAGCGTCATGGTCACGGCGCAGGTCTGCAAGGGTAACGTCGCGACCAAGTTCAACCCCGGTCTTGATCGCAATCCCGCCAATCCGCAAAAGCCAGTCAACCTCGGCTTGGGCGAAATCATGCGTCGACTTGTAACTTGCGATGCCAAATTCGTTCAGCCCGCCCGCCTTGGCGCGACGCTCATAAATCACCACATCGTGCCCATGCAGGGCAAGGCGGTGCGCACAGGCAAGACCCGCTGGCCCCGCTCCCACCACAGCCACCGTTTTGCCCGTACTGGCCGCACGAGTGAAGGGATGCCCGCCCCTTGCCATGGCTGTATCGGTCGCAAACCGCTGCAATCGGCCAATTTCAACCGGCTTCCCCTCAGCCGCTTCGCGCACACAGGCCTCTTCGCACAGGGTTTCCGTTGGGCAAACTCGGGCGCACATACCCCCCAGAATGTTGCTCTCCCATATCGTCCGGGCTGCGGCCTCGGCGGTTCCGGTCGCGATCTGGCGGATGAACAAGGGAATATCGATCGAGGTCGGGCAGGCCGTGATGCAAGGCGCGTCATGGCAAAAATAACAACGATCCGCCGCCACATGCGCCTCATGCCGATCCAAGGCCGGTGTGTGATCGGAAAAATGCGCCGCGATTTTTTCGGCGGGCAGGCGCGCGGCGACGATGCCGGGCGTAAGCGGGCTGTTGGACATGGGTCTTGTGACCTCCCTGGACGTTTGCCTTTTGAAAAAAGGTGGCACAGTCGATTTTTTTTATCAAACGGTAAATTTTGGGGCGACGGAAAATTTCTTGCTTTGTCGGTTTGGATGCCCGAAAATTACGCAAGGAAAGGGTGCTTTTCACCCATGGCGCGGCGGGCTATAAGCGGACAGCCTCGGGCGGTGCGCAGCGGTACGACTGTCCTATCCCCCGATGACCAACAACTGGCAGAAATAGCCAACAGAGGACGGCATGAGCAAACATTCCCCTGACGCAGACGTGGCCTTCATCTCGGCCCTCGCAGAACTTCTCAACAAGAACGATCTGACCGAATTGTCGGTAAAGCGCGAGTATGGCGAAGATGACAGCCTGGAAGTGCGCGTGGTCAAGCAGGCCAATATCGTGACCACCACGATGGCAGCCCCGACTTATGCGGCCCCCCAGATGCAGGCCGCCCCGGTTGCCCCTGTCGCCGCTGCTGCTTCTGACGATCCGGCCCAGCATCCGGGCGCTGTGACTTCGCCGATGGTGGGCACCTGCTATCTGGCGGCAGAACCGGGATCGACCCCCTTTATCACCATCGGGGCCACGGTGGCCGAAGGTCAGACCGTTCTGATCATCGAGGCGATGAAGACCATGAACCATATCCCTGCCCCACGCGCGGGCACCGTCAAGCGGATCTTGGTTGAAGATGGCAGCCCCGTTGAATTCGGCGCGCCCCTGTTGATCATCGAGTGAGCGCCGCGATGTTCGAGAAAATCCTGATCGCAAACCGGGGCGAGATTGCCCTGCGCGTGATCCGTGCCTGCCGCGAGATGGGGATCAAGTCGGTTGCGGTTCATTCCACCGCCGATGCCGATGCGATGCATGTCCGTATGGCAGATGAATCGGTCTGCATTGGCCCGGCGCCGTCATCGGACAGCTATCTCAACAAGGCGGCCATCATCTCGGCCTGTGAGATCACCGGGGCGCAGGCCGTGCATCCGGGCTATGGCTTTTTGTCCGAAAACGAAGGTTTTGCCCAAGCTCTGCAAGACCACGGCATCACCTTTATCGGGCCAACGGCGGAACATATCCGCATCATGGGCGACAAGATCACGGCCAAGGAAACCGCCAAGGCGCTTGGAATTCCGGTAGTTCCGGGATCAGAAGGCGGCGTGCCGGATTTCGAGACGGCGATTGGCGTGGCCCAAAGCATTGGCTTTCCCGTGATCATCAAGGCCACCGCCGGCGGCGGCGGTCGCGGCATGAAGGTTGCCACCAACCCGTCCGAGCTTGAGATCGCCTTTCGCACGGCCCGGTCCGAGGCCAAGGCGGCCTTTGGCAACGATGAGGTCTATATCGAGAAATACCTGCAAAAACCCAGACATATCGAGATACAGGTGTTTGGCGACGGCAAAGGCAATGCCGTGCATCTGGGCGAGCGGGATTGCTCCTTGCAACGTCGCCACCAAAAGGTATTCGAGGAAGCCCCCGGCCCCTCCATCACCCCCAAGATGCGCGCGGAGATCGGCACGATCTGTGCCGAAGCCGTGGCCAAGATCAACTATATCGGCGCAGGAACGGTGGAGTTCCTGTACGAGGATGGCAACTTCTACTTCATCGAGATGAACACCCGTCTTCAGGTGGAACACCCGGTCACCGAGTATATCTTTGGCGTTGATCTGGTGCGCGAACAAATCCGCGTAGCCTCTGGCCTGCCGATGTCATTCACCCAAGATGAGCTGGAGATCAACGGACACGCCATCGAGGTGCGGATCAACGCCGAACGCCTGCCAAACTTCGCACCCTGCCCCGGCAAGGTCCGCGTGTTTCATGCACCGGGGGGCTTGGGGGTTCGCATGGACTCCGCTCTTTACGGCGGCTATTCGATCCCGCCCTACTATGACAGCCTGATTGGCAAGCTGATCGTGCATGGTCGCGACCGTCCCGAAGCCTTGGCCCGGTTAAAGCGCGCCCTCTCCGAACTCATCGTGGACGGGGTGGAAACCACCGTGCCGCTCTTTGACGCTCTTCTGGCTGAACCGGACATCCAAAACGGCGAGTACAACATCCATTGGCTGGAAAAATGGCTGGCCGCGCAATTCGGCTGATGCCTGCGCCCCCGCCACCCAAAGGGTGGGGGCAAGGATTTTCAAAAATCCTTGCAATTTTCTTGCAAGAAAATTGCGTCGCGCGGGGATCTTGCCAATGACGCAAGAGGCAGACACGGAAATAACCTCGGAAATCCTGTTGCGCGCCTATGCGATGGGGATTTTTCCCATGGCGCAATCACGCGAGGACCCCGAGATTCATTGGGTCGACCCCCGCCGCCGGGGTGTGTTTCCCTTGGAGGGGTTTCACATCTCTCGCAGTCTTCGCCGCAGCCTTTTGCGACCGGATTATAAAGTCACTGTCGACCTCAACTTTGCAGGCGTGGTGGAGGGCTGTGCGGATCGTCCGGAAACCTGGATCAATCCCCAGATTTCTGCCCTCTACAGCACATTATATGATGCGGGATTTGCCCACAGCCTTGAGGTGTGGTCCGGCCGTGACCTGATCGGTGGGGTTTATGGCGTGACGCTTGGCGCAGCCTTTTTTGGCGAATCCATGTTCTCACGCCGGACGGATGCGTCAAAGATTGCCTTGGCGTGGCTGGTCCATCGCCTACAGGCGGGGGGGTTCAGGTTGTTTGATACGCAATTCCTGACGCCCCATCTTGCCAGTCTGGGAGCGCAAGAGATACCCCGCAGTGCCTATCATCGCATGCTGCGCGCAGCGCTTGAAACAAGGGCCGATTTCGCACCCGAGGGCTATAGCCCCTACCCTTCGTTGATCTCTTCGATGGGCGCGTCGGGATCTTCTGGTTGATCCTCAATCTGGGGGGCGACATAACCCGAATCGCAGGACAACACCCAGACGTCATAGCGCGGGTGATCCATTGCCGATAGCGCGGGTGAGGATGCCATCATCCAACCATTGAACACAGGGGTGGACGACAGCGAATCCATGATCGTCAAATGGGCTTGCCCATCAGAAGCCGGGTTATCCTTGGGATAGCGGCATTCATCCAGCAAAATGGTCAGGCGACCTTGCGTGATGCTTTGACCACGGCCGAGGGTCAGATCGACGACAATTCCCGTGATCTTGTCCAGAAAGCGTAAGGTGCCGCCCGGGGCGCTGGCCATGTCTTGCGCCTGAACCGGCAGTGCGCAGCACAGCAGACATGCGAGATACAGGGTCCTCAATTGTTTTGCGCCCCAGCGTCCGCGCCGTCACCGCCTGCGCCACCGCCACCGTTGCCCACAAATTTCATCAGCAGCGTCACAAGGCTGACCGAGCCCTGCGTATCTTCAATCTCCGCCCCCGGTGCCAGCACGTCAAGCGCGCCGCCGGGCACGATTTCAACAAAATTGCCGCCAAGAAGCCCTTCGGAAGAAATCAGGATCGCGCTGTCTTCTGGCAATTGAATGGACTCGGGCAGAACGATCGTGGCATCGGCGAAGAATGTCTGGGGATTGAGCGACAGTTCCGTGATCCGCCCGATTTTCAACCCGGCCATGCGCACATCGGACCCGACGGCGATTCCGTCAACCGAGCGGAACGAGGCCTTGAGCGCATAGCCGCCACTGTCACGTGAAAGACCGGCACTGTTGGCTGCATAGCCAAGAAAACCGAGTGCGACGGCGACAACGGCCGCGCCCGCCAGAATCTCGCTCCGCTCGCTTGCCATTATTCCGGCTGCCAGGCTTCGTAATCGCTGCGTGCGACAGGGACCTGCCGACGGATGGATCCGGGCGGAGCATAGGCTGCGGCCGTCCCGGTCAGGTTCTCTTGGTGCGGCTTTTCCCACGCCTTATGCTTGAGCGGCGACGTGGTTGGTGGATCATTCCAAGTGAAATGCAGCCAACCATGCCAATCGGGGGAAACGCGGCTGGCCTCGGCCTCGCCGTTAAAGATCACCCAGCGGCGTTTTGCATCGCGGGTCTGATAGTAGATGTTGCCCTGATCATCCTCGCCGACCTTGGTCCCGTTGCGGGCCGTAAAGATCTGCGTGCCAAGGGTCTGGCCGTTCCACCATGTGACAAGGCGCTTGAGGAAGTACATCTGAAGCCTCCGATTGCTTGGCCCTGATATGGCCGAAATGGCAGCCAAGGTCCAGTGCCCATGGCCATGCATTGGCGCGACGCGGCCAAGTTATGCCGCTGGGGATCATCGCGCAGAAGGGTTTCAACTTCGCTGCATCCCCCTTGCGTCACCATAAAAAAACAAAAAGCGGGCCATGATAGCCCGCCTTCCGTCGTTCGTTTCAAGGGGTCGCTCAGCCAGCGCTGGCAACTTCCTTTTTCTTGGTCGCTTCGGTGTAGACAAGGATCGGGGCCGCCCCGGCATTCACGGCTTCGTCCTTGACGACCACCTCTTGCACGCCTTCCATGCCCGGCAGTTCGAACATGGTATCAAGCAATATGTCTTCCATGATGGAGCGAAGGCCGCGCGCACCCGTCTTGCGCTTGATCGCGCGTTTGGCAATTGCCGTCAGGGCGTCTGCGGTGAAGGTCAGCTTTACAGCCTCGATCTCGAACAGGCGTTGATACTGCTTGACCAAGGCATTCTTTGGCTCGGTCAGGATGGTCACCAGCGCATCTTCATCCAGATCGGTCAGCGTGGCGATCACAGGCAAACGGCCGACGAATTCCGGGATCAAACCGAATTTCAGCAGATCTTCTGGCTCCAGCTCTTGGAACAACTCCCCCACACCGCGGGAATCGGGGTCTTTCACATCGGCACCAAAACCGATGCCCGACCCTTTGCCGCGCTGTGCGATGATCTTTTCCAGACCGGCAAAAGCACCTCCGCAGATGAACAAGATATTGGTCGTATCCACCTGCAAGAATTCTTGCTGCGGATGCTTGCGCCCGCCCTGCGGCGGCACAGAGGCCACAGTGCCTTCCATGATCTTCAAAAGCGCTTGCTGAACACCCTCACCCGAGACGTCACGGGTGATGCTGGGGTTGTCGGATTTGCGCGTGATTTTATCAACTTCGTCGATATAGACGATGCCACGCTGCGCCCGCTCAACATTATATTCGCTGGCCTGCAGCAATTTGAGGATGATGTTTTCGACATCTTCGCCCACATAGCCCGCTTCGGTCAGCGTTGTCGCGTCCGCCATCGTGAAGGGCACGTCGAGGATTCGGGCCAGCGTCTGGGCAAGAAGGGTCTTGCCGCATCCTGTCGGACCAATCAGCAAGATATTCGACTTGGACAGTTCGATATCTTGCTTGGATGAGTGATTCAGGCGTTTGTAGTGGTTGTGCACGGCCACAGAGAGCACGCGCTTTGCATGCACCTGACCGATGACGTAATCGTCCAGAACCTTGCAGATTTCACGCGGTGTCGGCACCCCGTCAGACGATTTCAGGCCAGTGGTCTTTGTCTCTTCACGGATGATATCCATGCACAGTTCGACGCATTCGTCGCAAATGAAGACCGTTGGCCCGGCAATCAGCTTTCGTACCTCATGCTGGCTTTTGCCGCAAAAGGAGCAATACAGGGTGTTCTTGCTGTCGCCGGAGTTGTTTGCCATGGGTGCCCTCAAGCCTAATCAAACGAAAGTCTAGGCCAAGCCCGGACTGTCCACAATGTCAAATCGCCCCCAATTGACGGATCAGAGGGGGCGAAACCGTCACTTAGACGTGTCGTCCATCTTGCCACGGCTTGCCACGATCTCATCGATGAGGCCCCAAGCCTTGGCATCTTCGGCCGACATGAAGTTGTCACGCTCCAGCGCGGCCTCAACCGTATCATATTCATTGCCAGTGTGATTCACGTAGATTTCGTTCAATCGACGCTTCAGTTTTTCGGTTTCACGGGCGTGAATCATGATGTCTGTCGCCTGCCCCTGATAGCCGCCAGATGGCTGGTGAACCATGACGCGGCTGTTGGGCAAGCTGAACCGCATCCCCTTGTGGCCCGCAGTCAGCAACAGCGATCCCATGGAGGCCGCCTGCCCGATCACCAGCGTGGAGACTTTTGGCTTGATGTATTGCATCGTGTCATAGATCGACAGGCCGCTAGTAACAACGCCACCGGGGCTGTTGATGTACATTGAAATTTCCTTGGAGGGATTCTCGGCCTCAAGGAACAAAAGCTGTGCGCAGATCAAGCTGGACATGCCATCGTGCACGGGGCCCGACAGAAAAATGATCCGCTCTTTCAGCATCCGGCTGAAGATGTCGTAAGCACGCTCACCACGGCTGGTCTGTTCGACAACCATGGGAACCAGGGTGTTCATGTAATGGTCTACGGGATCGCGCATTCTCGGCCTGCCTCTCGGGATGTCTCTTAAAGGAATATCGGTCGTTGCTTACCAGAGTCTTAGTAGGGCGATGCGGGGGCTGCAAGGGCAGGCAGTGATTCCTTTGTGCGGACATGCAGGCTCCCTTGAAGAGTGTCCGTGTTGTCCTAGCTACCCGTAGCCATGGTTGACATTGATCTGCCCGTTTCACCTTCGCGACAGCACGGTTTGGCGCTGCTGGCACGTTTTGTGCCGCGGGCTGGGGAAGACTATGCCCAATTGCGGAACTTTGATCTGGGGCCGGAAAGCGTTGCATCCCGCCTGTCGCCGTTCTTGCGGCACCGAATCCTGACCGAGCCCGAGGTGATCGCCAACGTGAGCCGGAAACATGGCACCCAAGCCTATGAATTCGTGTCGCAGATGCTGTGGCGGACCTATTGGAAGGGCTGGCTGGAGATGCGCCCCTCCATCTGGCGGGACTATCGCAGCGGTGTGCTGGGGGCCAAAAAACGCCTCAACACCGAGTTTGGTCTGGATCGCACCTGGGAATTGGCCTGTACCGGAAAAACCGGGATCGATGGCTTTGACGCGTGGACGCGTGAGCTTGTCGATACGGGCCATCTGCACAATCACGCCCGACTTTGGTTTGCGTCGATCTGGATTTTCACGTTGCGCTTGCCGTGGGAATTGGGGGCAGATTTCTTTTTGCGCCATTTGCTTGATGGTGATCCGGCAACAAACACCCTGTCTTGGCGTTCGGTGGCGGGGTTGCATACGCCAGGCCACTCTTATCTTGCCTCGGCGGCCACTATCGCACGTTTTACCGAAGGCCGCTTTCGTCCCGCCGATTTGGCGCATACCGCCCATGCCGTCAGCGGCTCGATTGGCCCCGCAGCGGGCCCCTGTCCGCAAGGTGGCATATGGGACCGGGGGGTGCCGACGGCCCTTTTGCTGCATGAGGACGATCTGTCCCCAGAATGGCTGCTGGATGCCGGTTTGCGGCCCTCCTCGACGGCCTTTCTGATGACGCCCGAAACCCGCTCTCCCATGGGGGTATCCCCCCGCATCGGGGCCTTTCTCAGCTCTGCGATGCGCGACTGTGCGGCAAGACTGTCAGGCCGGATCGGGGGAATTTACGGCCCGGTCAATGGACCAAGGGCACAAGATGCGCTGGTTGCGTGGGCGCGCCAGTCTGAGGCCCGTCAGATCGTGACACCCTTTGCACCGATTGGCCCGCTCTCAGAGCAACTGGACCTGCTGGCCAAGCGTCTTGCGGCCGAAAACATCCTGTTGATCCGGGCAATGCGGCCCTTTGATGCCGAATATTGGCCCCTCGCGACACATGGGTATTTCCGGTTTCGCGATGCCATCATTGGCCGCGCAATGGCTCAGCCCCCCGAAGGCAAATCGTAAAACACTTGCCGGGCCAGCACGGTGCGCGCAATCGCCGTGACAAAACACAAGGCACCAAACAGCCAAGCGGCTGGGGCAAATATGCTTGGGAACAGGCAAAGAAATACGAAAAATACAATCGTTTCCGTGCCTTCCAAAAGACCGACGGCATAGTAAAGCGATTTTTCGCCCTGCGCGGATGTGGTCATTCCCCGCTTTTCCGCCATGATGGCATAGGCAAGAAATGTGGCACCGTTGACATAGAACGACGCAAGAAGGAACGCCCCCGCAATGCCATTTCCCGCCGGATCGCGCATCACAAAGGCAAGCGGGATCACCGCGTAAAAGACAAAGTCACAGATGATGTCCAGATAACCGCCGAAATCGGTTTTATAGGTCGCCCGCGCCACCGCCCCATCCAAGCCATCCAGCACCCGCCCAGCCAAGAGCGGCGCCAAGGCCACCCAAGCCGGCCACCCAAGCGCGAGAATCGCACCAGACAAAAGCCCCACGGCCAGACCCAAAAGCGTCACGCCATCAGCCGTCCAACCCCGCGCGGCAAGACCGCGCCCCACATGGTTTAGGGGGGGGTCAATCCATCTGCGCAGGGGGCCATCAAACATCGCAACCTCTTTGATCCGGCGTGCCTTCCGGCATCTGCCACGCATACCCTATGCAAGTCCTTCGTTTGGAATTGCAATTTGTTACAAGCACTCACGCCCTTGTGCGTCAGCTTTTCACGAAGCATTGTGCACAGCGGATCAGGCTTGCCATAGACCTCCATGCCTGCCTATCCCGGTGGGGATGCTCTGGCAACGGGGCAAGATGCTCTGGCAACGGGGCAAACAGACATAGGGGAACACCATGTTCAGACGTCAATTCATGCTGATCGCGGCAAGCGGCTGCGCCCAGATGGCCTTTGGCCACGGGGCCCTTGCACAAAGCAACGACTGGTCCGCCATTTTGGAAGAGGCCAAGGGGCAGACAGTGTATTGGCACGCTTGGGGCGGGGACCCAAAGATCAACGATTTTATCGCATGGGTCGGCGATCAGGCACGTGAGCGCTATGGTGTGACGCTGGAGCATGTGAAACTGTCCTCGACCGCCGATGCCGTGGCGCGCGTCTTGGCCGAGCGGGATGCGGGCACCCTTTCGGGTGGTGCGGTCGATATGATTTGGATCAACGGTGAAAACTTTGCGGCGATGAAGGCACAAGGCCTGCTTTTTGGCCCGTTTGCCGAAGGCTTGCCGAATTGGGTCATGGTCGATGTGGCCGGAAAACCTGCTGTGGTGACCGATTTCACCCTGCCGACCGAGGGGTTTGAAAGCCCATGGGCCATGGCGCAGCTGGTCTTTGAGTATGACACGGCCCGCTTGCCAGAACCGCCCCGCAGTCTTGGCGCGCTCAAGGACTGGATTGCCGCCAATCCGGGCCGTTTCACCCATCCGCAGCCGCCCGATTACATCGGCACGACCTTCCTCAAGCAAATCGCCTATGGCACGCTTGCCGATCCGTCGGTTTTGCAACAACCCGTCGATGATGCCAGCTATGCCGCGACCGTGGCCCCTATGTGGGCCTTTTTGGATGATGTCACGCCTAACCTTTGGCGCAGTGGCAAAGCCTATCCCAGCAATGAACCCGCAATGGGGCAACTGCTTGCGGATGGCGAGGTGGACATCAGTTTTGCCTTCAACCCCGGTCGGGCCAGCGCCGAGATCGCGGCAGGCAATCTGGCCGATACCGTGCGCACTTTTACACTGGAGGGGGGCACGATTGGCAATGCCTCGTTTGTGGCGATCCCGTTCAATGCGGCCCATCAGGCCGGGGCGCAATTGATCGCAAACCTGATCCTTGATCCAGCAGTTCAGGCCCGCGCCCAAGACCCAAACATACTTGGATTTCAAACGGTTCTGAACATCTCTTCATTGTCTGCGGACGATCAGGCGCGGTTTGCGGCCTTGGATCTTGGCGTGGCCACCCTAACGCCTGCCGAGATTGGCCCCGCACTGTTGGAGCCGCATGCAAGCTGGATGGTGCGGATCGGACAAGACTGGATCGAACGTTACGGTGTTGCCCAGTGATCAGGACGGGATCATGACCGGGGATGGTTTGCTGCGGCAGGCCCCCCGCCTGACACTGATCTTGTTGACCCTGCCCGTGGCCGCGGGCTTTTTGGGAACGCTGATGCCTGCATTTTGGCACGATGCGCGCGGCTTTCACGCCCTTTGGGCGTGGAACGGCCTGCCCCGTGCGTTAGGGCTTTCGCTTTCAACCGGCGTCATGGCGACGGCGGGATCGCTGCTGATCACCTTGATCATCGTGGCCGGGCTTTATGGGAGCCGGGGCTTTTCGGTCATACAGCATCTTTTGGCACCCCTTTTATCGGTGCCCCATGCGGCAGCGGCGCTTGGCCTTGCGTTTTTGATCTCACCCTCGGGCTGGATCGCCCGCCTTTTTTCACCTTGGGCAACCGGATGGCAGGTGCCCCCCGATCTGTTGATCCTGAACGACCCATGGGGCCTGTCCTTGACCTTTGGCCTGATCGCCAAGGAGGTGCCGTTTTTGCTCCTGATGGCGATTGCCGCCCTGCCCCAGACAGATGCACAGAGACGGCTTTTGGCGGCGCAAAGCCTTGGGGCTGGGCGGGTCAGCGGGTTTATCGTGGCCGTTTTGCCCGCGCTTTATGCGCAACTGCGGCTGCCGGTTTATGCGGTGCTGGCCTATTCGATGACAGCGGTGGACATGGCGATGATTCTGGGCCCCACCCTGCCCCACACATTGTCAGTGCAGATCGTGATCTGGATGATGGACCCGACCCTTAGCCACCAATCAACTGCCGCCGCCGCCGCACTGGTGCAGCTTTTGACGGTTCTGGGCGCGCTTTTGTTGTGGCGACTGGCCGAAACCTTGCTGCACCGCCTTTTGATTGGCAGGGCCGAGGCTGGGCTGCGTGCGCCATGGGCAGATGGGATCGCCCGGCGGATAGGGGCGGCACTGGGCCTATTTCTTGCAGGCGCGCTTTTCCTCGCTTTGGGGGGAATGGCGCTGTGGTCGGTGGCGGGGCTTTGGGGGTTTCCTGATCCCCTGCCAGAAAGTCTGACCCTGAAAACATGGACAAGATCCGCGCCTGATCTGATCGAAAGTGGCGAGATGACGCTGCGCATCGCCCTTTTGGCCACCCTCGCTGCCCTTATGCTGGTGCTGGCCTGTCTGGAAGCCGAGCATCGCTTTGGCCTTGTGCCCGGGGCAAGGGCGCTTTGGATTTTGTATCTGCCCCTGCTGGTTCCGCAGGTGGCCTTCTTGCCGGGCGTGCAGGTTGTCTTGTTACGGGCAGGCGCGGATGGAACATGGCTTGCCGTGGCCGCCGCACACCTGATCTTTGTGCTGCCCTATGTGTTCTTGTCCCTTGCCCCGGCTTTTCGGGCGTGGGACCCGCGCATCGCCTTGGCAGGTGCTGCGCTTGGGGCGCCACCGTGGACCGTCTTTGTGCGCCTGCGACTGCCCATGCTTTTGCGCCCGATCCTGACGGCAGGAGCCGTTGGAATTGCGGTGTCGATCGGGCAATACCTGCCCAGCCTGTTGATCGGCGGCGGGCGGATTGAGACCCTGACGACCGAGGCTGTCGCCCTGTCATCCGGGGGAAACCGGCGCTTGATCGGGGCCTATGCGCTTTTGCAAATGCTGATGCCCGCGATGTGTTTTGGCCTTGCCCTCATGGTCCCCGCACTGGCCTTTCGCAACCGCCATGGGCTAAGGGTTGCGGCATGAGCGGTATTTTACAGTTGGATCACCTGCGCGTTTCACACAAGGGGACAGCCCTTGTTGATTTGAACCTTTCCGTCGCCCCCGGCACCGTTTTGACCATCATGGGCCCTTCAGGCTCTGGGAAATCAACGGCCCTTGCGGCGATCATGGGCACCCTGCCGCGCGAGTTTGACCGAGAGGGGCGCATTGCGCTTGAGGGGCGCGACATCACTGACCTTGCCCCCCATCTGCGCCGGGTGGGGTTGTTGTTCCAAGATGACATCTTGTTTCCGCACCTGTCGGTCGGGGGCAATCTGGCCTTTGCCATCCCGCCCATCACAAAGGGGCGCGCAGCCCGGCAATCCTTGGTGGAAGAGGCCTTGGCAAGTGCTGGCCTTGCTGGATTCGCGGGCCGTGACCCCGCCACCTTGTCGGGCGGCCAAAGGGCGCGGGTGGCCCTTATGCGCACCTTGCTGGCGCGCCCCTGCGCCTTGCTGCTTGATGAGCCATTTTCGCGGCTGGATGCCGATTTGCGCACACAGGTCAGGGGATTTGTCTTTGACCGCATCCGCAGCGCCGGATTGGCGGCTGTTTTGGTGACGCATGATCTTGAAGATGCCCGTGCCGCTGGTGGCCCAGTTGTCACGCCACTGGGCAAGGTTCTTGCCGCGCCTTAACGCGCCAGACGCATATCTGCCTTGAGCCCACCCAAGGCCTCGCTTCGACCAAGCGTCAGGTTGCCCCCGTGACTGCGCGCCACATCCGCCGCAATCGACAAGCCAAGACCGACCCCGCCGCCACGATTGGGATTTCGCGCCTCATCCAGACGGGCAAAGGGGGCCATCGCCGCATCACGCTGCGCCTCGGGGATACCGGGGCCATCATCCTCCACCACAAATCGCACCGCGCGCTCCGAGTAGACCAAGGTCAAGGACACATGGCGCGCATGGCGCAAGGCATTGCTGACCAGATTGTCCACCGCGCGCGACACGGCTTGCGGGCGCAGGCGCACCGGGGCAATCGCCTCTTGCGGCAGGGTCAGAGAGACCTCCCGCCCGCTGCGTGCGACATTTTCCACAAGTTTGCGCGCCAAGATCGACAGATCAACCTCGACCGGCTCTTCCATCGCGTCGCCACGGGCAAAGGCCAGAAATTCATCGACCAAACGCTCCATCTCAAGCACATCAGACAAAAGCGCCGCCGCCTCTTCATCTTCGGGCATCATCGAAAGACCCAGCCGCAAACGCGTCAGGGGCGTGCGCAAATCATGGCTGATGCCCGACAACATCCGTGTCCGCGTTTCAATCGCCCGGTCAATGCGCGACCGCATATCCAAAAAGGCCGCCCCTGCCGCCCGGACCTCCAAGGCACCGCGCGGCCGATAGGGCACTGTTTCCCCCTTGCCAAAGGCCTCGGCCGCATCAGCAAGTTTCTTGATGGGCCGCAACTGGTTACGCAAAAATGCATAGGAAATCAGGGTCATCAAAATCGAGGCCAGAATCATGATGACCAAAAGCTGATGCGGGTTTGAGGCAGAGACCCGGATCCGCTGCACCGAAACCTGCATCGGCCCATAGGCGGTTTCTGCCGTCAGCACCGCCATGCCCGCGACAGAGCGCAGATCAACAGCAATCACACCGGGCATCCCATTGCGCAAGGCGCGGGTGACAATACTGCCGGTCAGATCATCCCAGCCCTGCACATCGACCACTTCACTTGTAACGAGCGCAGGCAATGTCACCTCCATCCCAAACGCCCCCGCCAAAGCCGTGGCAGCCTCGGCCGCTGCTTTGGCGTCAGGCGCTTCGGCAATGGCCGTGCGCATCAACTCAAGCTCGAATATCAGCCCCTTCGTCAATTGCCGGGTCACGCCCTCAAAATGGCGCTGGATAAAGGCAACCGAAACCACCAACTGAATCGCGACAATCGGCACGATCAGGATCAATGCCGCGCGACCAAACAGACTGCGGGGCAAAAAGGGCTTGAGGGTCAGACGCATGTGCGCAAGCCTATCGGGGAGCGGTAAGGATGGGAAGCAGGCAAATCATGAAGACCGGCGTCGTGGAACAACTGACCCCGGTGATCCGACGGATCATCGCACCCAACCCCTCTCCCATGACCGGAACCGGCACCAACAGCTATCTTCTGGGCCGCGGTGGGGATCTGATTCTCGTCGATCCGGGCCCCCTGATCGAAGATCATTTCGCCGCCCTTATAGGCGCATTGACGGGGGCCGAACGCATTTCGTCCATCGTGGTGACCCATGCGCATCTGGACCACTCCGCAGCCGTCCCCCGGCTGGCCCAGATGACGGGGGCGCCGGTGCATGCCTTTGGTGGGGCGACCGCGGGGCGCAGTCCGGTGATGGAGCGATTGGCAACCGAGGGGCTGACCGGCGGCGGCGAGGGGCTTGATCTGGCGTTTCAGCCCGATCGTTTCGTGAAAGACGGCGATCGGTTGGTGGCGGGAGACGTGCAAGCCGAGGTCATCCACACCCCCGGCCACCTAGGAGGTCACATCAGCCTTGCTGTGGAGGGCGCGCTTTTGTCGGGCGATCACGCCATGGGCTGGGCCTCTAGCCTGATTTCCCCCCCCGATGGCGACATGTGCGCCTATATGGACTCGCTCGATATGCTGTTGACCCGGACTTGGCATTTGATGCTGCCCGGCCATGGGCCAGAGGTTCGCCACGTTGCAGAACGGCTCCGCGCGCTGATCATGCACCGTCAAAGCCGCGAGGCCGATATCCTCGCCGCGCTTGGCCATGCTCCCGGAACCCCACATGCCCTCGCCACCCGGATCTACCACGATACGCCCGCGGCCTTGCTGCCCGCAGCCAGCCGCAATGTTTTGGCGCATCTCATTGATCTTGCTGAAAGACATCTTGTCTTGAGTGAGTCCAATTGCGGCCCAAATGCGGTTTTTTCGATCCCATAACGGAAAGGTCATATTTTCGCACCTTCCCCCCTTTACGCCCCCGAACGGGCTTGCTATACGGCCCTCAGTTCCGGCGTAGCTCAGCGGTAGAGCAGTTGACTGTTAATCAATTGGTCGTAGGTTCGATCCCTACCGCCGGAGCCAATCACCCTTGATTTCATTGGGAAAATTGGCAAGACACAAAATCTACTAACAACCTACACACAGGGTTGCGACGGTCGGGAAGCGCCGCGAAGCCTACACCGATCAGTCGGCGGCTTCGTAGCCTTCGCGGTCGAACGTGCATGGTCCTTCGGTGTTGAGCGCCATTTCCATCGGCATATCGAACAGGCGGCACCAACTCCCCTTACTTGCGTGCAGGCACGTTTTGCAGCCTTCGACCAAGGCTTCATGGTCGCCTTTCGCATGGTAGCGGGAATGGCAGTCGTGACAGAGAGCTACGAGTTCAAACAGAAGTTCTTGCCCCCAATGCGCGTAGCTTAGGTGGTGAACTTCGGTCGCCGCCGCCTTTCTGCACCCTTCGCAAAGACCTTGGGCGCGTTCCATGACCAAGCGCCGACGGTCCTTCCATGCCGGAGAGTTTAGGTAGGCGTTGTGTGCCTGCGTGTAGTAGCTGTCGCCGTCTTCTTTGCCCTTCCAGCGCCGCAACTGAATATCGACGTATTTTTGGTCAACCTTTTCAAGCGCGGCTTTTCGCGCGGCATTGTATGCGTCGTGCATTGCATCGTCGAATTCTGGCAGTTCGTCGGCGTTCGGCGGTCGCTTTACAGCCTGACCAACCCGAAGACCGCAATCAAGGCATTGCATTCGGATAACGGGCATACCCGCATTGTTCGTTCCGCGACGAAGTTCTTGCCGTTCGTGCTTGCATTCTTGGCGCGACCATTCGGCGAATTCCTTGGCCCAACGCGGCTGCAAGTCATGGTCTAGGGGTGCTTGCTTGCCATTTCGCGGGTCAGTAACGCGCATGTATCGGTCCTACTTTGGGTTCCTGCGATACTATACCTTGTATCTGCGCACAAAAAAGCCCCGACCCGTGTTTGGCGACGGGCCGGGGCGAGTAGCCGCGCGGAAACCCCTTACGCGCGGCGGGCAAGGTAGGTAGCGGCGGGCCGAAGGGCGCATACGACCCGCCGCCTATCGACCGGGGGAAGCCACTAACCCCGGTCAATTCAGGGTGGCAGGCGGGTATCGTCCCCCCGCCTGCCTTGGCCTTGGGCGGGCAGGGAAGCCCCCGCCTAGGCCAATCTCACGGGTACCGGCACAGGGCCGCTACGGCCCCCCGGTCGGCGGCAGGGATTGCCCACAGGGGCACCGCCAAGACCGCCACGGTATCAAGGTCAAGGTCCGACAGACCTTCGGCAAACAGCGCGTCATTCACCGACACGTCGGGCGCGGTAAGTGCCAAGGTCAGCACGTCGGGCAGTTCAACCCCAAGCTTGTTTGAAAACAGGTGCTTGACGCGTTCCAGAAGCGGCGGGTGCCCGTCGGGCTGAAACTCCAAATGCGGCACCGGCACCTTCACAAGCTGTTGTGTGGGCACAAGGAAGACCAACCCGCCTTCGGCCAATTCCGACAGGTCGGGCATGGCGCGGGTATCGGGGTCAATCGACAGAATGGACGCGTACGGCCCTACGGCAACGTCGCCGAACATGGGCGCTTTGTAATAGCGCGACGACTTCGACAGCCAATCAACGATTTGCCCCATGTCTTCCTGTGCGGCGGTCATTTAGTCTAACTCCACACGGGTTGCGCCCTTGTCGGCAAGGTGCGGGCTGTAGAAGGCGTTATGGATTTCCGACACGACGCGTTCGTAGCGCGGGGCCAAGGCTTCCAGTTCGATACCTTCGGAAAGCATGGCGTGTGCGTTGGGCGCGAAGCGTTCGACCGCTTGCAGGCGCATCTTCGTATGCAGGCTTTCGGAAAGGCCGGTCAGAAATTGCGGGCTATGGTAGATGATAGCCGCAATCGTGGCGTCCTTCTTCGCAAGTTCGGAAACCTTCGCCATGCCTTCCGGGGTCTTGACCGCTTCGCGCATCCAACCGCGAATTTCGCTGTCAAGCGCGGCATAACCGGCACGCGGGGCCAAGGCTTCGTCGGCAACTTCCTGCCCCCGCACTTGCAGGTATTCGGCCTTCGCCTTGATTTCTTGTGCGACCGTGCGAATTGCCTGCGACACGCGTTCGGCAAGCTTCTTGGCTTCCATGTGGCGCACGACTTCGGTACGCGTCAAATCGCCTGCAAGTGCAGCGGCCCGTACGGTGTTTTCTGCGACGGTGCGGTGAAGTTCCGCAATCCGTTCGCCCATAGTCTTGAACTTTTCGGGGTTCCCAAACCGCGACCGATTGCCGGTTTCGGTTTGCAGGGAAACTAGGGTTTCAATCGCTTCGCGGCTTTGAACAAGATATGCGCCTTGCATTTTGGGGCTTCCTTCTAGGGGCGGTTTAGGAGTTGGGCTTGGTTTCGGGCTAGAGCACGCGACCAAGCGTCGTCGGTGCCGAAGTTCGTTGCGACCATGACCCGGCCCCCTGTGGGCATGGAGCCAATCGGCTTGCGGGTAGCTGCGTCGATTTCTACGACGCTAGAACGAACCCTAGCGGTCGGGCGTCTGCGCTGTTCAAGCTTGGCGATACGCGACGCTAGAAGACGGGCCATTACATCGCCCCTTCCAAAGCTTCGATACGCTTTTCCAGTTCGCCGCCTTCAATCATTCGCCCGATAAGCGCGACCGCGTTGATAAGCCGCGACATATCTTCAATCTTGATTTCGCCTTCCAAGGCGCGGCGATACTGGCGTGCAGCTTCCCTACGGCAGTCGGATGCAGAGTCCAGACGAACGCGGCTGCGTCGAACCTTGACGGGGGGTGCGCCCCAACCTGCTTGTTGCTCTACGATATTCACGACGCCACACCGACAGTTCTGACCAAATTCCGGCGAAATTCGCCGCTTGAACCAACGTAAGACCCCCTGCGGTGTGCCGGTCAACGGCAGATTGGGTGACGTGAAAACCTAAGAAAACGTTGGAAGAATCTTTCTTCGACCGCCCGCTTAAGCCGTCACCCAGAGGTTAATTCGTGCGTAGAAAGTTAGTAGGGAAGCCTTTATCTAAAAATACGACGCAATTTCAGTACCATTTGGCTGAAAAAGGTTCCGCCATCATCCTTCGGTGCCCACAGTCTACCCAATCAAGGGCGACGGTCGGGTACCTTTGATAAGCTTCGACGGATGCAGCCCGGCTTTCATGCGGCGGGCAAGTACGTCGTCGGGCACAATCAACTTGTCGTACTCCAAACCCCTGCGCTTGAATTCGCGGCGGAGGTCCGTCCGAAGACCGGGAAGGGTTGCGGCGGCAAGTAGAATTGTGCCGTGAAGCGCGACCGTCCTTAGGTCTTTGAACCGCCCCGGGTTTGCCGGAGACCTTCAACCTGACTAAGGATGAGGGCTATGGAAAAGAGTAAGACATCAAACCGTTATTCACCTGAGATGCGGGCGCGTGCCGTTCGCATGGTGCTGGAGCATCAAGGCTCCTAT
>JAIOYF010000021.1 GCA_021741245.1 Paracoccaceae bacterium | reverse complement strand
AGACATCCTCTCAATACGATACCAAAATCCCCGACAGTCATAGCAATCGGGGCCGTCGCGGGGTGGAGCAGCCCGGTAGCTCGTCAGGCTCATAACCTGAAGGTCACAGGTTCAAATCCTGTCCCCGCAACCAAAAATAACAATGATTACAATACCCTACGCCCCGCCTCACCGTGGGGCTTTTGCATGTCCGCATTCCAGGTCAACAATAGGTCAACAAAACGGAGTAAACTGCGTGCGAATCCTGTGGTGGACACTAAACGACACCATCCTGATGCGGCCAGAGCGGTCAGAAAGGACGCTTACCGCAGATGCGTAGCATGTGCGAGAAGGCAATGGGTGTCGATCTGAAGATGGTTCAGGTCGTGGACCTTACAGCCTTGGCGTCAGCTGATAATATGCGCGCAACGTGTCCACCCAAGACCGGTTCAGCATATCGAATTTTTCCAGCGGCGGGGCCTCTGCCAGCTGTTTTTCTGTCACGTTCACGACGACATGGGTCCCTCCCTTTGCTAAGTGGCGCAACAGATCATACGGCACGACCATCTGCCGCGCCGAAAAGAACCCGCCGGTGTCGATGACAAGATGTGACAGATGACCAGTCTCGGGTTCGAACAGAAAATCAATCAGGGTTCCTACCTCACCCGTCTGCCCAAAGACGGGCAGGCCGACCCAGTCATTCAAGCGCTCCAAGCCGTCGACTTTCAAATTGCCGGGCCTTTCTGGCACGTCTTGCGACCCGCGCCGATCAACAGCCGGCAACCCAGAGAAGTGGCCACCCAAGGGGCCGACCAGGATTGACGGTTGTATGGCGGCGAACGCCACCTGGTCCAACACCTTTGGATCTGACCATTCGGGCGCGTCCTTGATGGCGTCGGGACTGATTTCTACCGGCCATTCCCGTGTGCTTTCATCCGGATCGCCCATCAAGCGCGTTGATACAATCACTTCGCGCCTGTCAAACCAGCCACCAACATCAAGTGCGACAAATCGCAAGAGACCCTTTTCAGACTCAAAGAAGAGTTCAGTCAGCGGGAACCGCGCGTCTTTGGCTGTGGCAGAATAACGCAAAACGTCGGTCATCGCAAAGAACACTGGGGCTTGCGTCGCCCCAGCAGGTTCGTCGGGATTTCGGTTTTCAGATGTGGATGTGGTCATTTTTCAACCTCCTCTTTGACTTGAGCCCAGGCGAGCAAAGCAAATACAAGCGTGCCGCCCACGATATTTCCGGCCAGAACGGGGACAAAGAATGTGCCGACGCCATCCGTGAGCGACAGCCCGCCGACAAGGATCATCGCCGAGACTTCGACCGTTCCGGCCACGATATGAAGAAAATCGCCGGCCGCGATCAGCCAGGTGAAAGTCACGATCACAGCAAACTTTGCGTATTGGGCGCTTGGCAACATCCAGACAATAGCCGCGACAAGAACGCCTGCAGGAATGGCCTTGAGAAACCCATCGGCCATGTCAAAACTGGTCGCATGTCCAGAGATCTCCAGAAGTGCCCTGTAGACAGGCCCATCCAAGACCCCGCTTTGGGTAAGAAAAACCGAAGCACAGGTTGCGCCCACGACATTGGCCAAAAGCACCGTCAGCCACAGCCGGGCCACCTTTACAAACATGGCAGGTGCGGGATTGGCGGCCAAAGGCAAGACCGTCGTGATCGTATTTTCCGTAAACAACTGCATGCGGCCGATAATCACCAGCAAGAAACCCAGCGAATATCCCAAGTTCTCGATCAAGAAGCTGCCGGTGTGATCGGGAAGATGGGCCACCAGAATGGCCTCGCCCAGAACCGAGGTGCTGATCAAAAGACCTGCGGCCACCCCGGACCAAAGCAATGCCGTCATCGGGCGATCCAGTTCTTCCTCGCCGTCCCGCCGGATCACCTCATAGATAAGACGCGACGGGAGTGTCGCCGTCCGCTCCACCTGATGCTCTTCGTGCCTGGTTGCCGCAGCGTTGGGTTTCTTCTCTTGGGTCAAACGCGGGCCTCCTGCCTATTGGCTGATTGGTGGTCCTGATGGACGCTGGTATGAAACAACGCGGTCTGTCGCCAACACTTTGCAAAGCACGAGTCCGCCGGGGCAGAAAGGTGCGCAAGACTCGATATGGGGAACGATTTGCCGTCCTCAGCTCACGCCGTTTCGAACGACCTGATCACCTCATGTGTCCCGACATCCGGTTTGTTGGCACCTTTTACCATCGCCGCACGCATCACCTTGATTCCAAAGAGAACCGGGTTTGTTTGCGACGACCAGATAGAAGCCTCGCGTGGGGTGAACTTCAACAGGCGCACCTTCGGATCTGCACGCCCTGCCTCGAACCAGGCGGCCATGGCAACGTCCCACAATTCGTCCAGCTTTTCAGTATCTTGTGAGATTTCCACGCGGCCCACCAGACTCGCCATATAGGCATTCTTGTTGGTCTGAATGGTAAGGCCCGCATCAACATCACGGCCACGCGCCTTATCCGCGATTGCCCCGACCAAATCACTGTCGGCGGATGCGATGAACCAGATCGTTGCGCGATCTTGATCCGCAAACATCGTCATCGGTTGGGGGTGCTGCTGTGAGCCTTTTACCCACAGCATGCACACGCGCTCTTCCTCGAGATGCGACCAAAGCACATTTCGGGATTCGTCGAGATTTTTCGGATCAGGGTCGGCCATTGCTCAGACCTTTGCCAGAATGTCATCGACGATGTTGCGCACCTCTTCCTTGGACTTGCCCAGCTTTTGCTGCAGGATGCCCTCCATCTTTTCGCGGTCGCCTTTCGCCTGCTCAATCTCGTCATCAGAGATTTCGCCATAGGCTTCACGGACGCGGCCTTTGATTTCTGTCCATTTTCCTTCAATCTGGTCACGGTTCATATATGTGTCTCCTTCATGTCAGGGCCGATGCCATCCCATGGCAGGGCCGATACGGTTACAGGTGGTCAACGCGCCAAAGGCGCTTCGGGTTCCATCTTTTCGAAGAGGCCGCGTTTTTCAGAGGCCAAAGGTAGCCTTGCCACCGCGCCCGCTGAACCGACCGCTCAGGTCTTGCGGCGGTCTTCTTTGTCGTCAGGGGGCCCGGCCGCGCAGCACACGCACGGCAACCGCAATAACGAACAGCACAAGAAAGATGTAGAACAGCAACTGCGCAATTCCGGCAGACGCCGTGGCAATGCCGCCAAATCCGAAGAAGGCCGCAATAAGTGCGATGATGAGGAAAGTGATGCTCCATCCTAGCATAGTCGTAACTCCTCGATTGTGATGTACGAAGAACGCGCGTCTGCTTGGTTCGGTTCCCTTCGAAGGGCAAAAACTTCTCAGGGCAGCGGGTTGTGATGTTCAAGGTCTAGCCAAAGCGGTGTTGGCTGGCCCCAAAGCGGTGTTGGCTGGCCCCGACGCCCCACCTTTCCCGAAATAATAAGGTTTGTCAGATCAGCCGCGTTCAAGAATGCCCTTGGTCGATGCAAAGAACATCGCTTGGCTGACGGCGGCGCGTACCTGTTCCTCGGAATAGGGTTTGGTGATCAAGAAAGCGGGTTCTGGTCGCGCGCCGGTCAACAAGCGCTCAGGAAATGCGGTGATGAAGATGACCGGCACATCACCCAATGCCGCAAGCAAGGCATTGACCGCATCAATGCCCGAGGATTTGTCGGCCAGTTGAACATCGGCAAGGATCAGGTCGGGGGCTTTGGCGATACCCACACGGATTGCGGCATCACGTGTCCTTGCGATGTCGGGTGCGCGGTGGCCCATTCCGGTGACAATCGACTGCAGATCCATTGCAATGATCGCTTCATCCTCGATGATCAAGACGTCCCCACTGACCATAGCGCCCATCTCATCTCGGGCAGCCTCGATCAAGCGAGCCGCTTCACTGCGGGACACAGACAAGATTTCAGCGATGTCATGGGCGGCAAACCCCTCGATTGCGTTCAAAAGCAGCGCTTCGCGTGAGTTTTCACTAAGACCCTGCAATCGCCACTGCGCCGTTTGCTCCAAGCCCGAGTCGGAGGGGGCGGGGTCTTCGGGCGCAATATTGGACCTGCTCCATATGGAGTGAAAAGTACGGAAAAGTCCTGTCTTGATTGCCACCTTTCCACCGATCACAGAAGGGTCGGCGATGATCGTTTCCAAGGTTGCCTCGGCAAACCTGTCACCGATGATCTGCGACCCGGTCAGGGCGCGCGCGAAGCGTCTGAGATAGGGTATTTCCACCGCAACTGCCGCCCCAAGGCCTTCGTTTGTCGGTGCAGATGTCATCTTTTCACTCCCACTCATTGTTTTGTGGAACCTTTCTGGCAGGATATAGTTCCATCCTTGTATGCACATTCACGCTTAGAAAATGGCAATCCGAAGAAAATGGCCCCAAAACATCCGAGATCCAAGATGGATCAACAAATCGACGAGAACCTGAAGCGGGTCTATGCGGACACGCTCGCTGAAGAATTGCCCGAAAAATTCTTGATACTTATCAATAGACTGAAGAACACAAAGACAGTCGACGACAAGGATATAAATGACCAGTGATCCCAGGGAAGAAATTGTCGAACATTTGGCTTCACTGCGCGCATTCGCGATTTCGTTGACTCGAAACAGCGCAACGGCAGACGATATCGTTCAAGATACGGTCATCAAAGCATGGAGCAACATCGACAAGTTCGAGTCCGGCACCAACATGCGGGCGTGGTTGTTCACGATTTTGCGCAACACCTACTATTCCTTGCACCGCAAACGCAGACGTGAGGTGCAAGACATAGATGGCGAGTATGCAGCCCAGATGTCGGTGAAGCCCGACCATGACGGACGCCTTGCCATGACAGATTTCCGTGTGGCCTTTGCCCAGCTTGCAGATGAGCAACGTGAGGCGCTGATCTTGGTGGGCGCATCGGGTTTTTCCTATGAAGAGGCCGCCGCAATGTGTGGTTGCGCCGTAGGCACAATCAAAAGTCGCGCCAATCGTGGCCGTGCGCGCCTTGCTGACCTTCTGCATCTTGAAGACGGCGATAGTATGGAACTGACGGATGCGGCGACCCTTGGTGTGATTTCGGCGTCACGGGGCACGTGAAGACACCCATGTGCGGTAAAGCGGAGTAGGGGTTAAGTGGCGCTGCGTTGGATGCAATCACTCAAGACCAAGCTTATCGTGCTTTTAACGGTCGCCTTGCTGCCGCTTGGGTTGGTGGCAGTTTTTCAGACGCTTTCCTTGATCAAGGATGCGGATGATCTTGTTGCACGCGATCTTCTGGCAAGGACGAACTTTGCTGCGGCAGAACAAGAGGCGCTGTTTCGCCGCGCGTTTGGGGCTGCGGCCGGATTGGGTGCCATAGCGGCCGCGTCCGATCTGCAGACGGAAGGTTGCGCAGTGATCATGCGGCGGTTTGTGGCCAATAATTCCGAATTCGCCTTTGCCGGGTTTGTCGCCGCGGATGGGTTGATGCGCTGTTCCAGCGCCGAGGGTGATTTCGATTTTTCCGCGCAACACGACTGGGTTGATTTCGTTGCAAACCCCCGACTCCTTGTGACAATGAAGCGCATTGGCCCAGCGGTTCAGTTTCCCGTTCTGGTCGTTCTGGTTCCCGTCTTTGACCCAAAAACGGGGTCCTTGATCGGCGGGCAAGCGATCTCTGTCCCCAATGATCTGACCGATGTCTTGCTTATGGCCGAGATGGAAGGGGCCGCCCTTGCGGTATTTGCCGCAGACGGCACGGTTCTGACGGCCAGCACCGGGGCCGAAGGACTTGTGCAGTTCGAACAACTGGGCATGCAACCGGACATGATGGTGATCCCCCGCAGCGGTGTTCTGGTGCCGAAGACCGACCAGAATGGCACGGATTTTCCGGTGGCCATCGTGCCGATGATTCCCGGACAGATTTACGCCGTGGCCATCTGGACCACGCGCATGGAGCCCTTTGGAGGCGCGCTCCTTGGCAAGACGGCGCCGTTCTTTCCGCTGTTGATGTGGTTGGCAAGCCTTTTGGTCGCCATTCTGGCTGTGAACCGGCTTGTCCTGCGCCACCTGTCGCGTCTGTCGCGGCAGATGAACACATTCAACATCAAGGATGCCTCCCACAAATTCAAGACGCCCGAAGACGCCCCAAGAGAGATCCGTAGTATTACAGCAAGCTATAATGCGCTGATCGACCATGTCGTGGCCGACCATAAGATCTTGCAAGACAACCTGCTCGAAAAGGAACTTTTGCTCCGTGAGGTGCATCACCGCGTCAAGAACAACCTGCAACTCATCGCGTCGATCCTCAACATGCAGATACGTGGCGTGCGGTCGGAAGATGCAAGACGGATCCTGAGACGTGTTCAGGATCGGGTCATGAGTCTTTCAACCATTCACCATGCCCTTTACAGCGGCAGGAAGGTCGATGCTGTGCGGGCGGATCGCCTGCTGCAAGAGATCGTCTCTGCTGTCTTGAACTTGGGTCTTGCCAAACAGAGTGATGTTGAAATCGACATCCATCTTGATCCGGTCTTGCTTGATCCGGATCAGGCCGTGCCTTTGTCGTTGCTTGCAACCGAGGCTTTGACAAATGCCACCAAGTATATTGGCGCGGATGAGGGCAAGACCCCGTCGATCCGCTTTGCCTTGCGCGAAAGTACGACGGGAACTGTGTCGCTGCTCATTTCCAACTCCTGTGGATCACAGGGCAATCACTTTGAAGATATTGATGGCTCTGGTCTGGGAAGCCGCCTGATCGAGGCGTTTTCGTCGCAACTCGATGGCAATCTTCAGGTGGTGGAAGAATCCGCCGAATACCGGGTGCTGCTGTCATTTCAGAAGCTGTCCCACCCCGATGAAAATGCCTTGGGGTAAGATCGGGACAGACACCCCAATCCCCCCCAGTGGCAAGGATCAGGCGCACCCCTGCTGGTGACTGGCTTCGAAAATTGATGGAACCTGCTGCCCCGTTGCGATGTTGGTCTTCGAAAGGAGTCCATCATGCCGATCAAAACAAATGACCCGACTGCCGTCACTTCGAAGCTTAGCACCGATTTGGCCGATATCATCAAAGGGTATAGCTTGATGGTAGATCGCGCCGATGAAGATTTGCAGCCAGTGGTGCAACGTCTCCATGCGCTCCACAAGGCGCATGCTGCCGAAGTCATGACCGAATTGGAATCCATGGGCGGCCACCCCGAAAACAGCGGCTCAATGATGGGCGCTGTCCGTGTGGCGGTCGCGACAGCACAAGATTGGTTTGATACGCTCGACACCTCTGCCTTGCCCCGCATCATCGGGGGCGAAGAACGACTGATCCATGCCTATGCCGAGGCGATCGAAGCAACAGTTAACCATCCGACGCTGCATGAGATGTTGATAGATCAACGCGCCGCCATCGATGCGCAGATCGAGGCCCTGCAAAAAGGCTTTGGCGATTGAAAGGCCTCGGGCACCAACGGCAAAGACCCCGTCTTCCTGTCTGAAGGCGAGCGGTTACCGGGAAAAGGACTGCGATTGTGCGGCAAGAACACGGTCTGGCCTAAGGCACCGTCGGGTTCAGGAAATGGCGGAAGGAGGCGTGAAGGGCTTGGGGCTGGAAGCCACGTCCAATCACGACGATCCCGTTGTCAAGACCCCCCCTATCCTCACCCGCTGGCAATATTTCAGGCGGTTGCACGACCCGCCGCACGGTTTGCAACAAAAGCCGCCCCGCAGGGGTCTGCACCACGCCCTTGACCCGGACGATCTGGTCGCCCCGCGCGTGCAAAAGGGCCGATAGCCAGACGCCCAGTGCGGCCCAATCCGGCTCTGGCCCAAGCGACAGACGGACGGGCAAAAGCGGCTCTGCGTCGCCATCGGGCAGCAGGGGGAGCGTCGGGGGCTGCGTGCCCGGCGGTACCTCGGGCAGCGCCATCCATGATCCCATGACGGCCGCCGAAAGGGTGGCCCCCGGATTGAGCGAGCGCAGAGCCAGTTGGAGCCGTGCGATCGCCTCTGCCCCGACGGCATCAAGTTTTGTCAGGATCAGCCTGTCTGCAGCCTCAACCTGGCGCCGACCCAAAGGGTCGTCGGACAATTGGGCAAGGCCATGGGCCGCGTCCACCGCCACCACAATCTCACCAATCACGATGTGCCGGGCAAGGATGGGATCGGCCCGCAGGGCGGCAACGATGGGGGCTGGGTCGGCAAGACCGCTGGTTTCCAGCACGATCCGTTCGATCCTTGCGCCAGAATCTGCGACACTGCTGCGCTGATCACAAAGATCCCGCAGGGCCGCAACAAGATCGCCGCGGCCAGTGCAGCACACGCAGCCCCCGGCAAGAACGGTCAGGCCCGCAGCCCCACCCAAAAGTGCATCATCAACCGGGATTTCGGCGGCCTCGTTCACGACGACATGCACACGGCCGAACGTTCCGGCATGCAACTGATGCCTCAGCCATGTTGTCTTGCCAGAGCCAAGATAGCCACCCAAAAGCGTCAGCCTGATCCGTCCTTCGGGTTCGGCCACCTTAGCCGTCCCCGCCCCAAAACCGGGGATCAAGCGGATCAATCACCCGTCCGGTCATCTCTTCCGCCGCAATCCACACCTGCTCCAGATCGGGCACAATGGTCTGATTGCCGCTGAGGGTGGCAAGCTGGATGCCCGGCACCAGCCCGCCGTCATGGGCAACAAGGCCAGACCCCTGCAGCATAGCTTTGAGCACCTGCGCCCGCCGAAAACGGGCGCGCAGCCGGTCGGGCGCAGTTGCGGCACCGGCCTCGGTCCAATGGCCCGGCGCTGCCGGATAGCCGCAACTGGCGCACATAGGCCCCTCCCTCAGATGACTTCGGGCCGCGTGCCACCCTCGAACGGAAAGCGCGCGCGGAAGTCATCGGCGATCTTGTCAAAGGTCATCCATTCAACGCCATCATGGCCGCTGATATACTCGATCAGACGCTCCAGCATCAACAGAACCTGCGGGCGGCCCGACACGTCAGGATGGATGGTGAAGGCGAACACGGCATAGTCCATCTCGCGGTACACCCAGTCGAACTGGTCGCGCCACATCTGCTCAATATCGCGCGGGTTGACAAAGCCGTGGCTGTTGGGAGCCTTTTTCATGAACATCATCGGCGGCAGGTCATCGACATACCAATTGGCCGCGATATCGACGAGGTCGATCTCTTTCCCGTGCTTTAGCGGATGCATCCATTCGGCTGCGGTCTTGGTGTAGTCGATGGTGTTCCATTCGTCGCCGACGCGGGCGTAGAACGGCTGAAAGTCGCGATACCCTTGGCTGTGATCGTAGGAAAAGCCGTATTTCTGCAAAAGCGCTGCGGTGGAGTTCGACATTTCCCACCAAGGTGCAACGTAACCCTTAGGTGCCTTACCTGTCAGCTTTTCGATCAGTTCGATCGACTTGACCAGAACCGCCTCTTCTTGCGTGGGCGTCATGGCAACCGGGTTCTCGTGCAAATAGCCATGCGCGCCGACCTCATGCCCCGCGTCCACGATCATCTGCATTTCCTTGGGAAAAGTTTCAAGGCTATGACCGGGGATGAAAAAGCTGGTCTGCATATCGTATTTCTTGAACATGCGCAGCAGGCGCGGGATCCCGACCTCGGTCGCAAATATGCCGCGCTGAATGTCCGAAGGGCTGTCCCCGCCGCCATAGGACCCGATCCAACCGGCCACCGAGTCGATGTCGGTGCCAAAGGCGCACATGATTTTCTTTGTCACTTATTTGTCTCCTGAAAGGGGGTATCGGTCGACCAGAGCGGATCGCTCAAGGCCCCGGGGAATAGGCGTGGCCGTGTTAGGCCCGATCATGCGCAGGGGGGCGAACAGATGCGAACTTTGGGTTAGGGCAAGGGGACTGCCGCAACGCTTTGTCACAAAAGCAAACTCAAGTTCGTGCCGTGAACGCAAAGTCCGCCCTCCCCCATCTATCGCGTCACTAAAGACAGGGGCGGTGCAGACCTCCAGTCTTTAAAACACACGACAGCATGGAAGGCGGACCTGCGCCGTTTTCCTGACCAAGTCTTGGCGGCAGTTGCCTGTTTTTTGCACACATAAGGCAGGAAACTGTGCTGGAGACTCCGCGCGGCGGTTCAGTAGGCGAGGCTGTGCAACGCCCCGGCCAACACCCGGATTCCCGCCACGATGTCATCAAGGGTCGAGAATTCTTCTGGCGTATGGCTGCGACCGCCAGCACTGCGAACAAAGACCATCGCAACCGGGCAAACCGCCGCCAACTGTTGCGAGTCATGCCCCGCGCCACTGGCCATGCGGATGGCCGGAATTCCTTGTCGTGTGGCAGAGGATTCGAGGGCAGCGACAAGGCCTGGATCGCTCAGGCAGGCCGGATGATCAAACTGCACCTCCATCTTCAACTCAAGACCGCGCCGCGCCGCGATCTCATGCAGCAGGGCGGCATGAACCTCGTGCATTTTTGCGGCCGCAGCGGGGTCCGGGTGGCGGGCATCAATGGTAAAGGTGACAGAGCGGGGGATGACGGCGGGGGCGTTGGGGTAGGGCAGGCATGAGCCGATCGTGGTGACGGCGGGCCGACCCAGCCTATGGGCATGGTCGATCAGGGCCGACGTGGCCTCGGCAAAACCGGCCATCGGATCGCGGCGCAGATCCATCGGAAAGGCACCGGCATGGTTCTGCTCGCCGGTCAGCGTGACTCTTGTGTGGCGGATCGCGGTGATCGCATCAACCACGGCGACGGGCCGGTTTGCGTGTTCCAACACCGGCCCCTGTTCGATGTGCAGTTCCAGGAAAGCCGCGATATCATCACGCCGCGCCTCGCCAATGCGCGCCGGATCAAGACCGATATGGGCCATGGCGGCGGCAATACTGCCCCCGTTTGCCTCGGTCACCGTTTCGATATCGCCCTGCGCGATCTTGCCCACAATGGCGCGCGATCCCCAAAAGCCTGCAGTTGGAAAGCGACTGCCCTCTTCTTCGCACAGCGACACAAGTTCCAAGGGGCGGCGCGGCGGGCCAAAGTCGCGTTTCAGGGCGGTGATCGCTGCAAGCGCTGCGATGATGCCCAGTGCGCCATCATACCGCCCGCCCGGACACTGGCTGTCAATATGTGAGCCAGAGACAATGGCCTTGCCGCCCTCTGTCCCCTCGGCCCGTGCCCACAGGTTCCCCGCAGCGTCTGACCGGACTGTCAGACCCGCCTTGTGGCACCAATCCGCGACAAGGGCGTTGGCCGTCACCCATTCGGGCGAATAGGCCGTTCGCCAGACCCCCGTTCCCAAATGCGCCCCGATGGCCCCCAGTGACAGGATCATGCGCTCAACCTCTGCCACATCAATCCTTGGGTTTCGATCTGTGGTCATGTCGGGTTTCCTTTGAGGATCGGGTGAGTCGCCTCTATTTCCACCATATCGAACGGGTCTGTCGACATGGCGTAGCGATGGGGGTCAGACCAATCTGTGCAGACTGCCCGTTCTACTTATGGCCTATTGGTCAAGTGTCTAAACTTTAGGCGAAATTGGCAAGAATCGTAGGATGCTGCCGATCTGGACAGCGGCCACTTGCTGCACTCTGACTGCACAATGCCATAGTCAAAGCTTAAGTGGCAGGTGGGGGCCCCATGAAGGCGATCGGCGTTGACGTTGGCGGGACCTTTACGGATCTTGTTTATTGCGATCTGGGCACGGGTTCCCTTGGCATCCACAAGGTCTCGACCACCCCGGATGATCCATCGCGCGGGGTCATGCAGGGGATCACGGCGCTGTGCCAGATGAACGGCATTGCCCCATCCGACATTGACTATGTCTTTCACGGCACCACCACTGCGACGAATGCGGTCCTTGAGGGCAAGGGTGCACGCTCCGGGATGATCACCAACGAGGGGTTTCGCGATGTGCTGCATATCGGTCGGCATCAGCGGGTGGAGCACTATTCCATCATGCAAGAGCTTCCGTGGCAGAACCGGCCCCTGATCCAGCGCCAAGATCGCAAGACGGTGGCTGGGCGGCTGGTGCCACCGACCGGACAGGAGCTGGTGCCGCTGGATGAGGATGGCGTGCGCCGCGCCGCGACCGAGCTTCGCGATGCAGGGGTGGAGTCGGTGGCGATCTGTTTTCTGTTTTCCTACCTCAATCCGGCGCATGAGGTGCGGGCCAAGGCCATCGTGCAAGAGGTGATGCCCGAGGCTTTCGTCACCACATCCTCGTTCATCTCACCCCAGTTCCGCGAGTTTGAGCGGTTTACGACAGCGGCACTTGCCGCTTTTGTCGGGCCAAAGGTGGATCGCTATATTGCGGGGCTGGGGCAGGCGCTGCGCCGGATCGGGGTGCGGGGCGATCTGCGGGTGATGGCGTCGAACGGTGGCGTGGCGACACCGCGGATGGTCACGGACAAGCCTGCGTTGACCCTGCTTTCGGGGTTGGCGGCTGGCGTGTTGGGTGGTGGTTGGATCGGCGCGCAATGCGGGCGGTCGCGGCTGATCACCTTTGATATTGGGGGCACCTCGGCGGATATCGGCATCGTCGTGGACGGGGTCTTTGCCGAAACAGATGCACGGTCAACCTCGATTGCCGGGTTTCCGCTGCTGATGCCGATGCTCGACATTCATACCATCGGGGCGGGCGGTGGCTCTATCGCGCATGTGGACCGGGGCGGCGCGTTTCGCGTCGGGCCGCAAAGTGCGGGCGCGGTGCCCGGACCTGCCGCCTACGGGCGCGGTGGGACCGAGCCTACGGTCACCGATGCCAATGTGGTGCTTGGGCGGCTGGACCCCGGTGATTTTCTGGGCGGTGATATGGCGCTGGATGTCGCAGCCTCGCATGCGGTGATCGCCAGATTGTCCGAAACGCTGGGCATGGGGCTGCTGGAAACGGCCGAGGGCGTACTGACGATCCTGAACGCCAATATGGCGAATGCGATCCGGTCGCGCACGGTGCAAAAGGGGATCGACCCGCGCGGCTTTGCGCTTGTGGCGATGGGGGGTGCCGGGCCGCTGCATGGGGCCGAGGTTGCGGCGATGCTGTCCATCCCCGAGGTAATCGTGCCGCCCTATCCGGGGATCAACTCTGCCATGGGGCTTTTGACCACGGATCTGAAATACGATGCGATCCGCACACAGTTTCAGGTCTCAACCGCCATCGACACAGACCGCATCGCCCGCGATTGCACCGAAATGGAGGCCGAACTAGCCGCCCGTCTGGAAGATGATGGTGTTGCACCCGAAGCGGTTCAGTTCCGCCGCAGCGCCGACCTGCGCTATGTCGGGCAGGGCTACGAGCTTAAAGTGCCGCTGCCCATGGGCGCGATTGATGCCGCAACCATCGTGCAGGTCTGGGAGGATTTTCATTCCGCGCATGCGGGCGAATACGGGCATGCCTTTCGCGCAAGCCCGATTGAGGTGGTCAATCTGCGCGTCACGGCCACGGGCGCTCTGCCCAAGCTGAAACACATGACCGCGCCCGAGGGTGGCAGCCTATCTGCCGCGCTGGTCCGGCAGGCGGATTGCGTGTTTCGTGGCACTGAGGGGCTGAAAACCTTTTCAACGCCCGTCTATCGGCGAACGCTTCTGCCGGTGGACACACCCTTTGCCGGCCCGGCAATCTTGTTGCAAAAGGACAGCACCACCATCGTTCCGCCGGGGGCCACCGCCTGTGTGCATCCCACAGGAAGCATCATTATCACGCTGGAGGCCGCCGTATGACCCGCATTGATCCTGTCACTGGTGCCGTGATTCAGGGCGCGCTTGAAAACATCGCCATCGAGATGGGGCACAAGCTGATGCGCATGTCCTATTCCTCGATCATCCGCGAGTCCGAGGATTTCGGCGCGGCGCTGACCGACGCGACGGGTCGGCAGATGTGCGAATGCAAGATGTCGACGCCCCTGCAATCGGGGCCGATCCCGGGCTATGTCCGCAATGTGCGCGAAGTGATGGAACAGCGTGGCGAGGCGGTACGCCCCGGCGACGTGATCATGCACAACGATCCCTATGGCGGGGCCAGCCACGGCCCCGATGTGGCGTTTTGCGTGCCCGTGTTCCTTGATGGCGCCCTTGTCGCATGGTCCGTCACAACGGCGCATCATCTTGACATCGGGGCCCTCAGCCCCGGCAGTTGCGGGATCGTCGATGCCGTTGACACCTATGCCGAGGGGCTGCAGTTCAAGGCGATCAAGGTCTATGACAGGGGCGAAAAGGTGCATCCGGTCTGGCACATCTTGCGGGCCAATATCCGCGCGCCAGAGCTGGTGGTGGGCGACATGGAGGCGCAGATCGAGGCGGCCCGCATCGGCGCCGCCCGGTTCCTGACGCTGGTGAAAACCTATGGGACCACGGCCATTGATGCCGCGTTTGAGGATCTAATGGATTATTCCGAACGCCTGATGCGGCAGGCCATCGCGGCCCTGCCTGATGGCGACTATAGTGCCACGACCCATCTGGACGGCTATCTTGACGATCCCGATCCGTCGCGCAAGAATCTGCCGCTGGTCGTGACGCTAAAGGTGCGGGGCGATAGCCTTGTGGTTGATCTGACCGGCACCGCGCCGCAACTTCCCGACAAGCCGGTGAACATGCCGCTGGTGGGAACAGTGGATTGCGCGATCTGGCTTACGATCCGGTCGATCCTGCTGGACAGCGTGACCTATGGCCAGATTCCACAAAACTCGGGCCTGACACGCCCCATTCAGATTGTGGCCCCACGCGGATGCCTTGCCAACCCGATCTTTCCCGCGCCCGTCATCGCGCGGTTCTGCTCGGGCAATCAATTGGCCGACACAGTGATGAAGGCGCTGGCGCAGGCGGTTCCGCATCAGGTTTCGGCCGGGATCGGCAACCTGCGGGTGGTGGCGATTTCGGGTCTGAATGAGGGCAACCATTGGGTCCATATGGAGATCATGGAAGGCAGCTATGGCGGCCGCTATGGCATGGACGGGATGGATGCGGTCGATACGCTTTACGCCAACACCCGGAACAACCCGGTTGAAGACATCGAAAGCCATATTCCCCTGCGTGTTGACCGCTATGAATTGCGCGAGGATCGGATGGCGCCGGGCGAATGGCGGGGTGGGATCGGGGCGATCCGGGAATTCACCTTTCTGAACGATGCGGGTTTTTCGCTTGAAGGTGATGGGCACACCTATGCACCTTGGGGATTTGACGGCGGAGCTGACGGGCATGTGGCGTCATTGACCCTTAGGTCAGCAGACGGAACAGAGCGGGTTTTGCCGTCCAAGGTTCCGTATTGCAAGGTTCACGCTGGTGACAAGCTCATCTCTCGCGGGCCCTGCGGTGGGGGTTACGGCGATGCCTTGGCCCGTGCGCCCGAAGTGGTGGCACGGGATGTGGCCGATGGGCTGATCCCGGCGGATGTGGCGCTGCGGGATTTCGGCGTTGTGCTGCAGGGCGGCTTGCCCGATGTCGCCGCAACACAGGCTGCGCGCGCGTCTCGGCGGCTTCATCGGGATGGGCAACAGACCTTGTAAGAGCCGGTTCAGCAAACAGGATCGGTGCGCGGTGTGAGCTGTTGTGGGTTATGATCGCGCCTTTGATCCACAGGTTATCTTGCCCGACAGGGGTCCTTGCGGCCATTGCCGAGCGCCTGATCAGCCGAGGGAAAGGCCAGGCAAATTTTCGGTGTTGCGGTCCTATTCGCCCCCATTGTGAAAGGCATTATAGCGGTAGGGTTGATTGCGGTGCCCCATATCCTGCCCGATCCGGTCCTCCAAGATCGGGACAAGGGTGTTCACCATATCCCAAGCGGTCGCTTCTGCGGCTGTTTCCGGGTGGGAAAGACGGTCGGCAATCTCGGCCATCACGGCGTCGCGGTCGATCATGGTGACGCGTCCTTTGCGCACGACTTCTTGCCCGGCGACAAAGACCTGTTCGATGGCCGCCTTGCCACCCCGGTGCAGCACGGCATCGGTCAGGGGCGTTCGCGCACTCATCATGGGCCGACCGATATCCGCTGCACGCATCAGCACGATGTCGGCCTGAAATCCCGGCTCCAGCCGACCAATCTGGCCACCAAACCCTGCCGAACGTGCGCCGCCTTCGGTCGCCATTGCGATCACCTCGGTCGCGTCTGGGCGGTCGTTGAACAGGCCGGTTTCCCGATGCAGCGCCCAGACCAGCTTCATTTCCAGCGTCATGTCGCGATCATCGGCGATATTGGACTGGTCGATGCCAAGGGCCAGCGGGATGCCACGCGCGCGCATCTGGTTGACCGGGGCGATGCCGCTGCCCAGACGCAGGCCCGAACTGGCATTGTGGCAAACCATGCAGCCGCAGTCCGCCAGCAGGTCAAGATCCTCGGGCGTGGCCCAGTTCACATGGCCCAAGGTCAGGTTCGGGCCAAGGCAGTCCAACGCCTTCAGATGGGCAATTGCGGTGCAGCCATTCAGGCGCGTCGAAAACCGCGCCTGCCGTTCGGTTTCCAGCAGGTGCATGTGAACCTGCGCGCCATGGTCGCGGGCAGTCTGGATGATCATCTGAAGGCTGGCATCGCTGCACCAATGCAGGTTGGCGGGGGCAAGGTTGACCCGAACGCTCGGACCCGTGCGCCGCGCGCGCAGGCTGGTGAAAAAGTCCATGTAGTCTCGCGTTGGCACAGCCGCCGGGGCAAGCTGGGGGGACAGCCAGTCGCGCAGGGGGCCCGGAAGGCTGGCCAAAAGGCCGGCGTCATCTTCATAGCTCAGCAGATTGCGGTCGCGCATCATGAAGGAATAGCCCGCGCGCATCCCGATCTCGGCATAGGCGTCAAGGGTCGCATCGGATGTTGCGCTCCACGCCTCGGGCGTTCCGGTCAGGCCGCTGTGGATGTGATGCACCGTCGTCGTGCCGCTTTCCAGCATCTCGATGGCTGAGAACAGCGTATCAAGCCGCGGCCCCAGACCGCGCATCGCCCAGAACCGGGGCAGCCAGAATTCCAACGGCGCAAAGGGCACGCCTGCCATCAGCGGCGTCAGGCCGAAATGGTGGTGGGCGTTCACCAGACCCGGCATCGCGATCAGACCCGGGCCGCCATGGCGCACAAGGGCAGGGCGACGCGCGACAAGGTCTGCCGTCGGGCCAATCTCGGCGATCAGGCCCGCCTTCACGCGGATCGCCGCATGGCGAGCCACCCCCATCTGCCCGTCCGGCCCACGCCCGGTCAGGATTGCCCCGGCCTCGATCAGGCAATCGACAGTCATGCGCCGATCTTCAGGATCAGCTTGCCTGCCGTCTGGCGCGAGGCAAGGGCCGCGAACATGTCCTCGACCGTCTCAAAGGTGAAAACGCCTTCGATGGGCACTTGGATCGTCCCGTTTTCGATCCCCGACATCACCTCAGCAACCCCACGCCGCCAGATGTCTGAGCCATAGTCGAGGTGGCCAAGATGCATGCGTGTAAAGGTCAGCGACTTCTGGACCAGCCGCTCCCACAGATTGGCAAAGGGCTTGCCCTCGGCCTCGCCATAGCTGACCACATGGCCCAGCTTGCGGATCGTGTCGAAACTGCGATCAAGGATAGAGGCACCGGTTGAATCCACCACCTTGTCAACGCCGCGACCGCCGCTAAAGGCCAGCGTGGCGGCGACGAAATCCGTCTCGGCCCGGTTGATGACCAGATCCGCGCCATAGTCCAGCGCGCGCGCCTCTTTGCCCGCGGTGCCAACGGTGCCGATGACGGTCGCCCCGGCCGCCTTGGCCAGTTGTGTCAAGAACAGCCCGACACCGCCACCGATGGCATGGATCAGCACGACATCGCCGGGCTTGGTCGCGCTGACATTATGAAGCAGGTTCCACGCCGTCAGCGCCTGAACGTAAGATGCCGCCGCCGTGTCAAGGCCAATCCTATCGGGCAGGTGGATGATCCGCTCTACCGGCACGGCACACAGCTCGGCAAAGGCGCCTGCATCCTCGCTAAAGGCGGCGACCCGATCACCGGGGGCGACAGCCGTAACACCGGGACCCACGTCGACAACCGTTCCTGCCAGTTCCAGCCCGGCGATCAGCGGATAGCCCTTTGGGTGGGGATAAATCCCCTGCCGCATCATCAGATCGGCGTAGTTCAGCCCGGCATGGGAAATCCTGACCAGCGCCTGCCCCGGCCCCGCCACCGGATCAGCCACATCGCGGATCACGGTCGAGTCCGGCCTTCCGTCTGGGGCATCGAATATCACAGCGCGCATCTGGCGGTCCTTTTTCTGGCGATCTGGTCAGCTATCAGGGGCAAAGGCCCAGCGGTTGGTTCCCCGTCCCCGCGCCTTGGGCGGTGGAAGGTTTCCAAAGGGGATCAGGCCGTGCCGGAAAAGGTCAAGCGCTGACCTCGAATTTCCGTGAATTTCCCTTGAAACAGGCGCAGCTTCCAGCGCCTTGCCAAAAATCACAGCAAACCCTGAGAGAGGCGCAGCCCTCTTGGCAGCCAAGACCGGCAGAAAACTGGTTGCTGCAAGAAGGCATGGGTCAGGCCCCCGAACCAGCTTTAGCGGGTCAGAGGGCGGCTGCGATGGATGCGACGTTTGCAGAACGGCGCTTTAGTGTTGCCCCACCGCTACGACAGGTCAGATATCCTTCAACAGTCGCAAGGCATCATAGATCGCCGCATGGGTATTGCGGGCGGCAACGGCATCACCGATCCGAAAGAGCTGAAAGCCCCGAGGGCCATCTCCCTCGGGCTGCGCCGCACCTGCCAAGAGGGCCGTATGATCCAAGGCACCCAGATTTTGGGACAGCGGTTTGAGGTCGAAATAGATCCCGGCCAAGGGCTGCGTGCCATGGTTGACCACGATCTGATCAAACAGGCGTTCCTTGCGCAGGGTCGCGTAGTCTGACCCAATGATCGCCAAAAGCTGATTGCCCTGCCGCTCCACCGCCTGAAGGCGATAGGTGACGGTAAAGGTGACGGCCTTGTCTTGCAGGGCGCGCATATAGGGAACAAGGTTCATCCCCATGATCTCGGGGGCGAAACTGCGGTCTGGTGTCATGACTTCTACGGTGGCCCCGGATTCGGCCAAATGCTGGGCGGCTTGCAACGCGGTGTGATCGCCTGCATCGTCATAAAGCAGCACATTGCTGCCCGGTTTCACATCGCCCGACAGAATATCCCAAGCCGAGACAACCAGATCATTGCCTGCGTCCAGAACCGCGGTTTCGGGCAGGCCGCCCGTTGCGATGATCACAACATCGGGGGACAGCGCCAGCACATCGGATGCCTCTGCCCATGTGTTAAAGGAAAACTCCACACCACGGGCCGCGCATTGTGCCATGCGCCAATCGATGATGCCGATCATCTCGGCCCGGCGCTTGGTCTTGGCGGTCAGGCGGATCTGGCCGCCGGGTTGATCTGCGGCCTCAAAAACGGTGACACGGTGCCCGCGCTCTGCCGCAACACGCGCGGCTTCAAGCCCGGCCGGGCCTGCGCCCACGATCACGACATGCTTTGCCTGCGCCGCTGGCGCGATCACATGCGGCATCTCTTCTTCGCGCCCGGTGGCGGGGTTGTGAATGCACAGCGCCATGCCGCCTTGATAGATACGATCAAGGCAATAGGTGGCCCCGACGCAGGGGCGGATATCTTGTTCGCGCCCTTCCATGATCTTACGCACGATATGCGGGTCGGCCATATGGGCGCGGGTCATGCCCACCATATCCAACTGTCCCGACTGGATGGCATAGCGTGCCGTTGCCACATCGGGAATCCGGGCGGCGTGAAAGGTGGGCAGGCCCACCTCGGCCCGCACCCGGCCTGCGAAATCCAGATGCGGCGCGGCGCGCATGCCCTGAATCGGGATCACATCCGTCATCGCGGGGTCGGTATGAATCCGCCCCTTGATGATATTGAGGAAATCAACAAGGCCAGAGTCGCGGAACATCTTGCCGATGGCCACGCCTTCATCGGCGGTGATCCCACCGGCGGCATCCTCATCCGCCGTAAACCGCACGCCCAGCAGAAAATCGGCCCCTACCCGCTTGCGGCAGGCGGCCAGCACGTCCATCGAAAACCGCGCGCGGTTCTCAAGGCTACCACCATAGGGCCCGTCCAGACTGTTGGTCAGGGGCGACATGAACTGATCCATCAGGTGGCCGTAGCATTCGAACTCCACCCCATCCAGACCCGCCGCCTTCATGCGTTCGGCGGCATCGGCGTAGTCTTCGATGATGCGGGCAATGTCCCAATCCTCGATCACCTTGGGAAAGGCGCGATGTGCCGGTTCGCGCGATGATCCCGCACCCACAACGGGCAGCCAATCGCCCTTGTCCCAGCGCGTGCGGCGGCCAAGGTGGGTCAGTTGGATCATCACCGCCGCCCCCGCCTCGTGGCAATCATCGGTCAGGCGCTTCATCCAGCCCACAACCTCGTCCTTATAGGCAAGGATGTTGTTGAACACCGGGGGGCTGTCGCGCGACACAGCGGCGGAGCCTGCCGTCATCGTCAGGGCAACGCCTGCCTTGGCCCGCTCAAGGTGGTAAAGCCGATAGCGATCCTTTGGCATCCCATCCTCGGGATAGGCAGGTTCATGGCTCGTGGTCATGATCCGGTTGCGCAGCGTCAGATGTTTCAGCTGATAGGGCTGCAATAGCGGATCGTTTGACATTCTTGCCTCCTGCATGGGTCAAGCAAAGGCTAACGGCACAATCAGGCGAGTCACCGGAGAAAAGCGACAGTTGAATGTCTGCTTCGGCCTCAGGTCAGTTTTGACATCAGGCCAATCAGCTGTGCCCGTTCATCTGCGTTCAAGGGCGCGAGGGTCTTGTCGGAAATGTTCAGGGCGATTGCCACTTGCGCGTCAAACAAGGCAGCCCCGGCTGGAGTCAGCGTCACGGTCAACCTGCGTTTGTCATCTGGATCGGGGGTGGTGCTGACAAAGCCCTCACGTGACAGACGGTCAACTACGCCCTTGATCGTCGCGGCATCCATCGCAGTCTCACGCCCCAAAAGGTTTTGCGACATCGGGCCAAGCTGAACCAAACGCGCGATGACCGCAAATTGGGTGGTTGTGACCAAAGGGATCGCGTCGTTGAAAATGGCCAGATGCCGCTGGGTCACGCGCCGCAGCAGATAGCCGATCTGATCGTCCAGCACATAATTTGGTCTGTCTGTCATGGTTTTGGATTAGCCCCAGCCGGGCTTTCGCGCAAGAACGATAAGAGTCGTTGACACATAGCCTGCCCCGGTTCCAAACTGATTTGCACACAAACAATAATTCGACCGCAGGGGGTCTTCCATGCGCAACTACGCGCGGCCAACGTCACTGCCAGATCTGCGCAGCCATCTTGCAAAGGGGCCGCACCGTGTGCTGGCGGGCGGAACCGATCTTTACCCAAGTGCGGCAGCTCAGTTGGATGGCAGCATTCTGGATCTGATGGCAGTGCCGGGGTTGCGAGGCATCACCGTGGGCGGGGATCTGCGGATCGGGGCCTGCACCACATGGACCGAGATTGCCACGGCAGATTTGCCCCCCGCCGCCCGCGCCTTGCAACAAGCGGCACTTCAGGTGGGTGGCCGACAAATTCAGAACGCGGGTACCATTGGCGGCAATCTGTGCAATGCCTCACCCGCCGCTGACGGTATCCCGCCCCTGCTTGCCTGTGATGCGCGGGTCGAACTTACGTCGCCCCACGCAACCCGTGAGGTTGCGCTGTCTGCCTTTTTGCTGGGCCCCCGAAAAACTGCGCGGCACGAGGATGAGGTGTTGAGCGCGGTGATCCTGCCGCAAGCTGGCCTTGGCGGTCGGTCCGCGTTTGTAAAGCTGGGGGCGCGGGCCTATCTGGTGATCTCGATTGCCATGGTTGCGGCGCGGATCGAGGTGCACGATGGGCGCATTGCCACCTGTGCCGTAGCCGTCGGCTCTTGTTCGGCAACGGCGCGCAGGCTGTACGCGGCGGAAACCGCACTTATGGGCGCAGATGTCGCCAAGGTGACGCCGCTTTTGACAGCCGAGGTGATTGCCGCAGATTTGGCACCCATTGATGATATCCGGGCCACTGCCACCTATAGAATGGATGCGGCGGTGGAGCTGGTCAAACGCGCGGTCTTGGGGGCTATGGCATGATCACCTTTACCCTTAACGGCCAGTCGGTATCGGCAGACACCCCCCCAACAACCCGATTGACCGAAGTCTTGCGTGAGACTTTGGGGCAAAAGGGAACCAAGGTCGGTTGCGATGCGGGCGATTGCGGGGCCTGTACCGTGTTGATGGATGGCCAGCAGGTTTGCGCCTGCATGGTGCCCGCCGCCCGGGCCGATGGGGCCAACATCGAAACGGTTGAGGCCGAAGATCACGATCTTGCAAGGTTGAAGGCGTCATTTCTGCGCCATGGTGCGGCGCAATGTGGCATCTGCACGCCGGGCATGTTGATGGCCGCCGTCGATCTGTTGCGCCGCAATCCGGCCCCCTCGGAACATGAGGCGAAAGACGCGCTGGGCGGTGTTTTGTGCCGCTGCACAGGGTATCGCAAGATCATAGCGGCTGTTTGCGACACAGGACCAGCAGCGGTTGCGGACCCGGTCGCTGGCCGGGTGGGAGAGGCAGTGGCGCGGCTGGATGGGGCGGCCAAGGTGGCGGGTGACAGTTTTGGTGCCGATTTTGCGCCGGACGGGGCGCTTGTCGTCAGGGCCATCCGGTCGCCGCACAATCACGCTGCCTTTACGTTTGGTGATCTTGCAGCCTTTGCCGCCCGTGCCGGGGTGGCCGCAGTCTTCACCGCCGCAGATATTCCGGGGCGCAATGCTTTTGGCGTGATTCCGCCCTTTGCCGATCAACCCGCCATTGCCCAAAGCCCAGCCCGCTTTCGCGGCGAATGTGTCGCCCTTGTGGCGTTCGAGGCAGGCGCAGAGCCTGATTTTGCGGCCTTTCCAATCACATGGCAGCCCCTTGCCGCCCTGATGACCCCGGCAGAGGCCGAGGCAGAGGGGGCCGCCCTTTTGCATCCCGCCCGTCCGGGAAACCGACTGATCGAGGGGCGGTTGCAAAAGGGCGATCCCGCGCAGGCCATGGCCAGTTCTGCCCATGTGGTGGAGGCTGCGATGGAAACCTCATTCGTTGAACATGCCTATATCGAGCCCGAGGCGGGAAGTGCGTGGATGGACGGCGACACCTTGGTGATCCGTGCCTGCACGCAGGCCCCCGTGATGGACAGGGATGATACCGCGCTGATTCTGAACCTGCCCACCGACAGGGTGCGGATCATTCCATCTGCGGTTGGCGGCGGGTTCGGCTCCAAACTCGATGTCAGTTTGCAACCGCTTTTGGGCTTGGTCACGCTGAAGACGGGGCGGCCCTGCCGCATGACCTATAGCCGAGGCGAAAGCATGTCATCGACCACCAAGCGCCATCCTGCCGAGATGAAGGGCCGGATTGGGTGTGATGCCGCAGGGCGCATCACGGCAGTTGAGTTCGAGGGGCGCTTTAACACGGGTGCTTATTCAAGTTGGGGGCCCACGGTTGCCAACAGGGTGCCGGTTCACGTCTCGGGTCCCTATTTTACGCCGCATATCCGGGCAACGGCCCGCGCCATCCATACGCATGGGCCTGTCTCGGGTGCGTTTCGCGGCTTTGGGGTGCCGCAGGCGGCCCTGTGGCAAGAGACGATCTTTGACCAATTGGCGGAAAAGGCCGGGTTGGACCGGTTGGAGTTTCGAATTCTGAACGCCCTGCGGGATGGGGATGCGTCGGCCACGGGGCAAGTCCTGTCCGCTGTCGGGATAGCCGATTGTCTGGAGGCGCTGCGCCCGCATTGGGCAAGGGCGCTGTCTGATGCGGCCCGCGCCACTGGTCCGATGCGCCGGGGTGTGGGGGTGGCGTCGTGCTGGTATGGCTGCGGCAACACCTCGCTGCCAAACCCCTCAACGATCCGTATCGGTCTGTCGCAGGATGGGCGGGTGATCTTGCATCAAGGCGCCACGGATATTGGGCAGGGGTCAAACACTGTGATTGCCCAGATTGCGGCACAAGCGCTGGGCCTGCCCTTGCGCGATCTGGTCTTGGTCGGGCCTGACACGCACCTGACCCCGGATGCCGGCAAGACATCCGCCAGCCGCCAAACCTTTGTTTCGGGTCGCGCGGCCAAAGCTGCGGCCGAGGCATTGCGCACACGTGTTCTTCGCCTTGCCAATGCCGGGGAGGGGGCACGGTTTTCTCTCAAGGGGTCGGTTCTGACGGTGACTGATGGTGCCACGCGGCGCGAGATTGATCTGGCGACCTTGCCCGCAGATGCATTCGGCTATGCGCTGACTGCGCAAGAAACCTATGACCCGCCGACATCGGGGCTGGATGAAAACGGGCAGGGCAAGCCCTATGCCCTTTATGGTTATGGCGCGCAGATGGTGGAGCTGGAGGTGGACCCTGCCCTTGGCACGCTGCGCCTGATCAAGATCACGGCAGCACATGATGTGGGCCACGCCATCAACCCGCAATTGGCCGAAGGGCAGATTGAGGGCGGGATTGCCCAAGGTATCGGCCTTGCAATGATGGAAGAGTATATTCCGGGGCGCACGGAAAACCTGCACGACTATCTGATCCCCACCATTGGTGACGTGCCCCCGATTGAAAGCCTGCTGATCGAGGTGCCCGATCCCGAAGGCCCCTATGGCGCAAAGGGTCTGGGTGAGCATGTCTTGATCCCGACAGCGCCCGCCATCCTTAATGCGATCCGCCATGCCACGGGTGCGGTCATCACAAAGGTGCCCGCCCTGCCGCACCGTGTTCTGGCGGCGATAAAGGGTGCGTCATGACCCAAACCGCAGAAAAGATCCGTTGCGATGCCTGCCCGGTGATGTGCTTTATCGCGCCGGGCCAAACAGGCGCCTGTGACCGCTATGCCAATGCCGATGGTCGTATCGTGCGCACGGACCCGGTGGTGATGCTGTCACGGTCGCTGACCACGGGGCAACGGATTGTCCCCTTTGCGGCACGCGAATGGGATGGTGACCCGCTGCCAACCGACAGTTTCGTGACCGGAATCGGCTCTGGCACCACCTATCCCGATTACAAGCCCGCGCCCTTTATCGTCTCTTCCGTCATCGAGGGGGCGGATATGGTGACGGTGGTGACGGAAGCGATTTTTTCCTATTGCGGGGTCAAGGTAAAGATCGACACCGACCGCCACCTTGGCGCAGAGGGTGCCATTGTGCGCGCGGGTGGCGAGGGTGTGGGCCATGTGACCACCGCCGAATATGGCAGCCAGATGCTGTCGCTTGGGGGGGTGCATCACCTGACCGGGGGCAGCAAGGCCGAGGGGCGGATCACCTGTTCTGCGATGCTGGCCCTGTGCAATGGCGAGGCGGTGGAACTGACCATCGACGACGGATCATCGGTGGTGGTGCAGGCCGGAAAACCCCCGATCGTGGATGGCCAATTGGAACGGCGGATGCGGGTGGGCTGCGGGTCGGCCACCATTGGTATGTTTGCCAGCCAATGGCGGGGTCTGGTGGATGAGGTGGTGGTGGTCGATGACCATATCACCGGCGTTGTCAGTGAACATCAGGCTGGAAAGGTGCTGGATTGGCAAGCAACCGGCATCAAGATCAAGGGCAGCCGGTCCACTCCGGGACGGTATTTCAAGGTGTCAGAGCCGGGTCTTGGCTGGGGTGGCACGCGGCTGACCGACCCGCTGGAGATCTTGGGGGAATGGAACGCCAAAAAGGGGGCGCGGCCCGGTCTGACGATGCTCATGGTGTCCACCACGGGTGAGGAATTTGGCTATTACGTGCTGGATCACGATCTGGTGCCACAACAGCAGCCCTTGCCCGAGGCGCTGCGCGATTCGGTTCGGCTGATCGACGAGAATTGTGAGCCGTCGCTTTGCACGGTTTTGTTCATGGGCGGGGCCGGGGGCAGCCTGCGGGCGGGGGTGACAAAAAACCCGGTGCGGCTGACTCGGTCCATTCAATCCGGCGCGACGCGGCTGACCAGTGGTGGTGCCGCGTGCTATATCTGGCCCGGTGGCGGAATCACATTTATGGTTGATGTGACGCGCCTGCCCAAGGGCGCTTTTGGCTATGTGCCGACCCCAGCCTTGGTCGCCCCGCTGGAATTCACCTTGCCTCGCGGGGATTATGAAGCCCTTGGCGGGCATCTTGCGGCCATCCGCACGTTGGAAGAAACGCGGGCAGAAGGTGGCGAATACCCAACCGCGGCAAGGGTCGCGCCTTGGCCGGATCAAGACGGATGACCGGGGCGGAGGTTCAACGCCTTCCCGATGGGCGGTTGCACATGCACCATGGCCCCATCGACATTATTGCCCAATGCTGGGGAGATGCCGGGGCCATCAGCATGGCGGAGCAGAGCGCCATTGCAAGATTCGACACTGTTCTGGCGGAACTCGCCAGCGAATTGCCAGAATTGCGCCGCGCGGCAGGCCAACCCAAATCGATGATCGGGCAACGCATGGCGCGGGCCACAGCGGCGTTTCACCCGGATTTCATCACCCCGATGGCGGCGGTCGCAGGATCGGTGGCCGAAGAAATTCTGGCTTGCCTTGCCGCGCCCGGCATTCAGCGCGCCTATGCCAATAACGGCGGGGATATCGCCCTTTACCTGACCCAAGGCGAAAGCCTGACCTGTGCCGTTGCTGGTCAGGGTGATGTCTTGGCACGGGTCAAGGTGCAGTCCCAAGATGCGGCGCGTGGTATCGCAACCTCGGGCTGGCGAGGGCGCAGCTGGTCTTTTGGCATCGCGGATTCAGTGACTGTTCTGGCCCGAACAGCCGCCATGGCCGATGCAGCGGCCACAATGATTGCCAATGCAGTCACGCTTGGGGATCATCCGGCCATTCAACGCCGCCCCGCGTGTGATCTGCAGGCCGACAGTGATCTGGGGGATCGGCCCGTTACGGTTCAGGTCGGCCCTTTGACCCGATCCGAGGTTGCCACAGCCCTTTTGGCAGGTCAGGCTGTTGCGCAACAGTACAAGAACGCTGGCCTTATTGAAGCTGCAGCCCTTTTCCTGCACCCTGAACACAGGACCGTCGGGTCCCTAGCCCTTGAGGAGATGCCCCTTGCCTGATTTTCCGGTTCGAAAAATCGCCCTGCAGATCGAGCAGATTTTTCACGAAGGGGGCACTGCCCTGTCTGCGCCGCGCTTGCGTGGGGCGGTCCTTGCGATCTGCGCCAACCCCTTTGCGCGCGGCTTTCACGCCGATCTGCAACCCGCGATGGAGGATCTTAAACCCCTTGGCCTGATGCTGACCGACAAGTTGATTGCGGCCTTGGGCGGGCGTGAGGGGATCGACGGCTATGGCAAAGGGGCCATCGTCGGCGAAAATGGCGAGGTAGAGCATGGCGCGCTTTGGCATGTGCCGGGCGGCTATGCGATGCGCGAACGGCTGGGCGAAAGCCGCGCCATCGTGCCTTCGGCGATGAAGGTGGGCGGCATGGGCAGCAGCTTGGACGTGCCGCTTGGCCATATCAACGCGGCCTATGTCCGCAGCCATTTTGATGCCTTTACCATTGCTTGCCCGGACGGGCCGCGCGCTGATGAAATCATGTTCGTTCTTGCCATGGCCAAGGGGCCGCGTGTGAATTCACGCATGGGCGGGCTGGAGGTTTGGCAGGTCAAGGGCGAGGATGGCCTGCGATGAAACGGCTAGCAGGGGCATTCATGCTTCTGCCCGGCGCAGCCTTTGCCTGCGCCCTGCCTCCCTCGGTGATCCTGACCCTGCCAACGGGGCACTATATCACCGGGGCCGCGATCACGGTTGCCATCACGGCTGTCATGGGGGCGGTTGCTGACCGTTTGCCCCGGATGAACGCGGTAGAGGTGATGGAGCGGCGGATTTTGCTGCCCGTCTCGGTATCCTCTTATCTGTCGTTCCTGTGCTTTTGCGGGCTGGTTTTGATCGGCGTCTTTGGCGCGCGTGATCCGATGCACAATCTTATGACTCTGGTGTTCTGGACAGGTGTCTGGATAGTAGTGCCTATCGGCTCGGTTCTCTTTGGCAACCTGTGGCGGTCCATCAACCCGTGGACAGCCCCGGTGCGGATCATGCGCACGCTTTTGGGGCGAACAGGCACGGCTGGCCTGTCGCGGTTCGGCCATTGGCCAGCGGTGGCGCTTTACGCGGGGTTTGCTTGGTTCCAGATCGTGTCATTATCCCCCGATGATCCCTATGAGCTTGCGGTTCTGGCCATGGCCTATTGGCTAGTGATCTTTGTGCTGGCCGTGGCCGAAGGGGAAGAGTGGTTGGGGCAAGGCGAGTTTCTGACAGTTTTCATGGGCTATCTGGCCAAGGTCGCGCCCTTTTGGCTGGAGCTTAGCGGCAATCGGGCCCGATTGATGCGGGGTTGGCCCGGCACGCAAATTCTGGCTATGCCGCCACTTTCCGTCTCTGCCATGGCCTTTATCACCCTTGCCCTTGCCGCGCTGACCTTTGACGGGCTGGCCGAGACATTCTGGTGGCAGGGCCTGATCGGGGAAAACCCGCTGGAGCCGACGGGGCGCTCGGCTGTGATGTTGGTGAACACCTTTGGCCTGATCGGCGTCTGGGCCATGACCATCTCGACCATATGGGCTGTGGTCCGGGCCGGGCAGATCATCAGCGGCAAGCGGTTTGCCCCCGGCCCGGTGATGCTGTCGTTTCTGGCCATCGCCGCAGGCTATCACGCCGCCCATTACTTTGTGACGCTGCTGACGGTCGGGCAATACACGCTGGCCGCGCTGAATGACCCGCTGTTTCGCGGGGATGAGGTGTTGGGCCTGCCGCCGTTCTATGTGTCCTTCGGGTTCCTGACCGATTCCCGGATCATGCCGCTGATCTATGGCGTTCAGTTCGCTGCAATTCTGGGGGCCCATATTCTGGCGGTTTTGCTGGCCTTGCGACTGGTGGGAACCGACACAAGGGCGGCAGCGCATCTTCCGATGACGGCGCTTATGGTCGGCTATACCGTCTTGGGTCTTTGGCTCCTGTCGACGGCCAGATCAGGGTAAATAAATGTAGACAAATCGTTTGTATACGCACAACCTTAACCCAGAGGCGTTCGATCCAAGAAGCGCCCTGCAACAGTGGAGAAACGAGAAATGACCAAGGAAGTGTTTGGATTATCACCATCTCGGCGCGCGGTTCTCAAGGGCGCTGGCGCGGGGCTTTTGGCTGCGGGCTTTGTCGCCCCGGTCTGGGCCCAATCGGCACCCATCAAGCTGGGCTTTCAGTTGCACCGCACGGGGATTGGTGCCGCCTATGGCCGCTGGTATGAACGCACAGCGCAGGCTGCGCTAAAGGTGATCAACGATGGCGGTGGCATCAATGGTCGCCCGGTTGAAATCCTTTTTGAAGACGACGGCACCGATCCAAAGCGCGGCGCAGAGGTTGTTGAAAAGCTGGTCAGTCAGGCGGGATGCGACCTCGTGTTCGGGCCGCTTTTCAGCCATGTGGTCATCGGCACCGCCCCGCGTGCGGCAGAGTTGAAAGTGCCCTATCTGGTCTGTTCCGAAGGCTATCACGTGGCCAGCGGCATGCTGAACCGGTGGACCATGCAGCCCGGCATCACCGATGTGCGCGCACAGGTTTCTTCCATGGCGCCATGGGTTCTGGCCAATCTTGGCAAGAAGGTCACCATGGTGTTCCCCGACTATGCCTTTGGCCATGATCACCGCGATTTCTTTACCGCGGCGGTGGAGGCAGGCGGTGGCCAAGTCATCGCCCAAGTCGCAATTCCGCCGACCGAGACCAGCTTTACCCGTTATATGCCGCAGATCCCGGCGGATACCGAGGTGCTGTATCACGTCATGGTTGGCCCTGCCGTTCTGACTTTTGTCAAAGAACTGGGGGAGTTCTATGGATCGGGCGCGCGCCCGGAAATCTTTGGCTTTATCGACTCGCTTGAGGCGGTCGACACCGCCTCGCCGGGGCTGGAATTCCTTGAGGGCACCCATTTCTGGGAGGGGCACAACCGCGTAAAGCAGGCAGATGCTTCCGACCATGAAACCGCCTATCGCGCCGCCGTTGGGGTGGATGACAATGGGGCCAGCATTTCGGATGCCAAGGACGTGTCAACCTATGCGCATATGTTCAGCGTCTGGGAAACCTTGCATGTGATCAAGGCCGGGATGGAGGCATCGGGCTATCAATCCACAGCGGATCGACAGAAGTTTGTCGAAGCCGTCGAGGCGATGACCGATATGCCCGCAAGCCTTGCCCATGTGCAGGGCGACAAGCGGTTCAACGGCAAGACCCATCAGGTCTTTGGCCATCAGTTCATCTCAAAGGTCGAAGGCGGGAAGCTTATCCGCGCCCATACCACCAGCCTTGAAGATGGCATGTATCCGGATGCCGTCGACTATACCACGCAGTCGTTCTGATCCTTTCTGACTTCGGGCGCGGCCATAGCTGCGCCCGCCACCATTTTCCTCAAACACGCGGGATTGCCACGTGGCCTTCGGACCATTTCTTTTTCTTGCCCTGCTGGAAGGCACCGTCATGGCGGCTGTGCTGGCGCTGACGGCCATCGGCCTCAGCCTCGTGTTTGGCGTGATGCGGGTCGTCAACGTGGCACATGGCGAGTTTTTCATGCTGGGTGCCGTCACCGCATGGTTTGTCACCCACTATCTGCCGTTTCCCCCTGCGATAGGCTGGTTGGCGGCCCTGCTGATTGCGCCCTTGGTCGTCGGGGCGATAGCATGGCTTGCAGATGTGTTTGTGCTCAAGCGGTTGAAATATGATCCCGAGGCGACAATCGTGGCCACGATCGGGCTTCTTTACATCTTGCAGCAGACGGCACTGACCTTTTATGGCCCCGATGCGCGCCCGGTAGAGCCGCCCTTCAATCTGCGCCTTCAATTTCCGTGGTTCGGCTATTCCGGCTACAAGCTGTTCGTAGTGCTGGCGGCAGGTCTGATCTTGCTTGGCGTCTGGGCCTTTATGACCCGCACAAAGGCCGGGTTGGTCATGCGGGCCACTCAGGTGGATATGGAGACTGCGCGGGCCTTTGGCATCAATGTCGACAGGGTCTATGCAGGCACATTTGCCCTTGGTGCGGCGCTTGCGGCGGCGGCGGCGGTATTGATCGTGCCGATCCAGCAGGCACATTACCTGATGGGCCATGACCCGCTGCTGCTGTCGTTTATCGTGGTGATCATCGGTGGCCTTGGATCCCTGCGCGGCACTTTGGTGGCAGCCCTGATCATCGGCCTATCGGATGGCGTGATCTCGATGTTCTTTTCGCCAACGCTGGCCAAGATCATTGCGACGCTTCTGGTGGCGCTTGTCCTTGTCTTTCGCCCACAGGGCCTGTTCGGGGCAAAGACATGAGCCTTTCCGCAAAACCTCTGGCGTTGCATCTGGGCCTGATCGCGGTGCTGTTTGCGGCGCAATTCATGCTGCCGTCCTATCACGCGACCAATGTCTCGCGGATCATGGTGCTGTCGGTGTTTGCCATGGGCTATAACATCGCCTTTGGCTATACGGGGCTTTTGTCGCTGGGCCATGCGCTGTTCTTTGCCGCCGGAATGTATGGCATGGGCCTGCCGATCTGGACCCTTGGCTGGGCCCCTGTTCCAGCCCTGATCGCGGGGCTGGTTGCCGGGGGGGCGCTTGCGGGACTGGTCGGGCTTTTGGCGCTGCGCACGGCGGGGGTCAGTTTCATGATCGTGACGCTGATGTTTGCGCAGGCGGGCTATCTCACGTTGCTTTATCTCAACACCCATACCGGCGGGGACGAGGGCTTTGTCGTCGATAGTGCGGCGCGAATGATCGCGGGCTTTGATCTGTCGACGGACACCCCGCGCTATATGGCGGCGTTGATCCTGTTTGCCATTGCCATGCTGATCTGCCTGTGGCTTGTCCGGTCCCCCTTTGGCCGCGTCATGGTCGCGATGCGCGAGAATGAAGAGCGCAGCCGGATGCTGGGCTATAACCCGTTTCGTGTAAAGCTGACGGCGCTGGTAATCTCGGGCCTTTATGCCGGGATGGCCGGGGCAGCTTATGGGATGCTGTTTGGCTATGTTGGGGCCACATTTGCCACCATCCAATATTCGATCCTGCCGATGCTTTATGTGCTCTTGGGGGGGGCAGGCACGGTGATCGGGCCGTTTCTGGGCGCGCTGTTGATGTTCTATCTGATCGACATCGCGTCAGGTTATACCACGGCCTATCTGTTTGTTGTGGGCGCGGCCTTGGTGGTGCTGGTGCTGTTTGCGCCCAAGGGCATTTTGGGCACCATCCGCGAAAGGGGGCTGAAATGGCTGCCTTGATGGAGGCAAAGGGTCTGACGCGCCACTTTGGCGGCTTGCGCGCGGTTGATGGGGTGGATTTCCGGCTGCAACAGGGCGAAATTCACGCCCTGATTGGCCCCAATGGCGCGGGCAAGACAACCTTTGTCAGCCTGCTGTCCGGCCGCATTCCCGTGCAATCCGGGACCATCACCTTGGCGGACGAGGATATCACCCGCCTGCCCGCCCATGCGCGAGTGAAAAAAGGCATCGCCTATACGTTTCAGATCACCTCGGTTTACCCACGGCTGACGGTGTTTGACAATGTCGCACTGGCCGCCCAAAGCGCGGGCGCCTTGGGCCTGGAGGCCCAGGTCGCGGCGGCGCTGGCGCAGGTCAATCTGGCGGGATTTGGCGGAGAACTGGCTGGAAACCTGTCTTACGGGCATCAACGCCTGCTGGAGGTGGCCATGGGCCTTGCGCTGAAACCCCGTATCCTCATTCTGGATGAGCCGACCCAGGGCCTTGCGGCGGGTGAGATCGAGGGGTTCAAGACGCTGGTGCGCAGCCTTGTTCCTGCAACGACGGTTTTGCTTATCGAGCATAACATGGATGTGGTGATGGATCTTGCCACGCAGATCACCGTGCTGAACTTTGGCAAGGTGCTGGCGACGGGCGCCCCCGATGCGATCAGGTCCAATCCCGAGGTTCAGAACGCCTATCTGGGTGGGGGCGATGATGCTGAAGGTTGAGGGGCTGTCCGCCGGATACGGCAATATCACCATTTTGCGCGACCTGTCGTTTCAGGCGCAGGCGGGCGAGGTGACTTGCATCATGGGGCGCAACGGTGCCGGAAAATCGACGCTGATGAAGGCGATCATGGGTCTTGTTCCGGCCAGTGCCGGCACGATCACCCTCAATGGCAAGGCGGTGCAAAGCCTGCCCGCGCATAAGGTGCCGATGGAGGGCATCGCCTATGTGCCGCAGGGGCGGCGTCTCTTTGGTCCGCTGACAGTGGCTGAGAATATCGAGGTAGGCCTTCTCGCACGGAAAAAGGGCGCGAAAACGCGGGACTTTGTATTGGACCTGTTTCCGCGGCTGCGTGAGCGTCTGGATCAGGTGTCATCAACCCTGTCGGGGGGCGAACAGCAGATGCTGGCGATTGCGCGCGCCCTGTGCCTTGAGCCGCAGGTGCTTTTGCTGGATGAACCGACCGAGGGGTTGCAACCCTCCATGATTCAACTGATCCGCGACACAGTTCTCAGCCTGCGCAAAACGGGCATGGCGACGGTGTTGGTCGAACAAAGGGTGGATGCCGTTTTGAAGATGTCGGATCGGGTTTGCTTCATGGCGCATGGCCGGGTTGAGGCCGAGGTGGCAACCGGCGACCTTGGGCCGCAATCGAGCCTGTTTCGCCAGTTTGTGGGTGTATGATGGCAGGCCTTGTCGCAGGTGTGGATGTTGGCGGCACCTTTACCGATCTGGTGATCTTTGATCCCGACCACGGCACGGTGCGTCTGGCCAAGGTGCCGACCAGCCTGCCCAATCAGGCGCCGGGGGTTCTGGCAGCGTTCGACGCCGCGGGCGCGGATTTGTCTGCAATCGACCTGATCGTGCATGGCACCACGACCACCACCAATGCGGTGCTGGAACGCGCTTTGTGCAAAACCGGCCTGATCACCACCGAAGGCTTTCGCGATGTGCTGGAACTGGGCCGCCGCACCCGCCCGCAGGCCTATGGCATGCACGGCCGCTTTGTTCCCATCATTCCCCGCGACCTGCGGCTGGAAGTGCCGGAACGGCTGGATGCACGTGGGCGTGTGCTTACGCCGCTTGATGAGGTTGCCGTTGAAAAAGCGGCTCTGGCATTACTGGAAATGGGCTGTGAAAGCCTTGTGATCCACTTCTTGCATGCCTATGCCAACCCTGAACACGAAAAGCGCGCGGCTGAAGTGGCGGCCCGCGTCTGGCACAATGACTATATCACCATGGGGCATGCCTTGCTGTCGGAAAGCCGCGAGTATGAGCGGGGCGTGACTGCTGCCGTGAATGCCAGCGTGCAGCCCTTGCTGGAGCGTTATGTCAGCCGCCTTGCCGATCAATTGGCGGATCGTGGCTATGCCCATGACCTGTTGGTGATGAATGGCAATGGGGGAATGGTTTCCGCAAGGTTGGTGTCGAAAGAGGCGGTGAAAACGGTGATGTCCGGCCCGGCCTCGGGCGTGATGGCGGCGGTGGCGACGGGGCGGCGTGCGGGGATGCCGGACCTTTTGACCTATGACATGGGCGGCACCTCCACCGATGTGGCGATGATCCGCGCGGGAAAGGCTCCCGTCTCGAATGAGATCGAAGTGGAATATGCCATGCCGATCCATGTGCCCATGGTCGATGTGCGCACTGTGGGGGCAGGTGGAGGATCGATTGCGCGGATTGATGCGGGTGGTTTGCTGCGCGTGGGGCCGGAAAGTGCGGGGTCTACCCCCGGACCGATCTGCTATGGGCGGGGCGGCACGCGCGTCACGATCTCGGACGCCAACCTGATCCTTGGTCGTCTGCCTGCCGAACGCTTTGGTCAGGCGGCCGAAGCCGCGCGCGCCGCGATGCACGACCAGATCGCCCGCCCCCTTGGCTTGTCGGTCGAACAGGCGGCCGAGGCGGTGGTGCGCATCGCCAATACCCATATGGCGGGGGCAATCCGTATGGTCAGCATTTCGCTTGGGGCCGATCCGCGCGATTTCGCGCTATTCGCCTTTGGCGGGGCCGGGCCATTGCATGCGGTGGCACTCGCGCGGGAACTTGCGGTGCCACGCGTGCTGATCCCCGCCCGTCCAGGCATCACAAATGCGCTTGGCTGCGTCGTGGCCGACCTGCGGCACGATTTTGTGCGCACGCTGAACCGCCCGCTTGATAGTGTGGATATCGAGACTGTGCATGCGGTTCTGGCCGAACAAGAGGCCGAAGGGCGGCGTCTGATTGCGCAAGAAAAGATCACCCTGACCGGAACGCGTGCCGAATATTCCGCGGATATGCAATTTGTCGGCCAAACCCACCTGCTGCGCGTGCCCCTGCCATCGGCCACTCCGGGCCGTGAAGAAATGCAGCGCCTGTTTGAGGCCGCCTATCACGCAAGGTTCCGGGTGGACCTGCCCAGCATCAAGGCCAATCTGGTGAACCTGAATGTATCGGTCAACGGGATGCGCCCGGAATTCGACCTTTCCGCATTGATAGACCCTATTTTGCGTAAAGACCGGGCCGAACCCATGGCCTCGCGCCCCGTTTGGTTCGGGGGCTGGGTTGAAACGCCGGTCTATTGGCGAGATCATCTGCCGCTGGCCCTGTATTTGACGGGCCCCGCGATCATCGAGCAGATGGATACGACAACAATCGTGGAACCCGGCTGTGTGGTAACCTCGGATACAGACGGAAACCTGATCGTGACGGTGCCCCAATGACCAAACCCGGCCTAGACCCCGTCACCCTTGCCGTGCTGCAAGCGGGATTGCAGCAGGTCTGTGATGAGATGGACCTGACCTTTAGCCGCGCCGCCTTTTCGCCGGTGATTGCCGAGGCGGATGACCGATCCGACGGGATCTATAGCGCCGAGGATGGCAGCTTGATTGCCCAAGGGTCAAAGGGCCTTCCGGTCTTTGTCGGTGTGATGCAGTTTTCCACCCGCACCATCATCGAACGCATCCGTTCGGGCGAAACCGCGGCACCCGAACCGGGTGATATCTATATCGTCAACGACCCCTATCTTGGCGGCACCCATCTGATGGATGTGCGCTTTGCCATGCCCGTTTGGTGGGAGGGGCGCATCTTTTGCTGGCTGTCCAACACTGGGCATTGGCCCGATACCGGCGGCGCCGTTCCCGGCGGCTTTTCCGCAAGTGCCATCAGCGCGGAACAAGAAGGTTTGCGCCTGCCTCCGGTGAAATTGTTCAAAAAGGGCGTGTTGGACACTGAAATTTACCAGATCATCTGCTCCAACATCCGGGTCAGTGAACAGCGGATCGGCGATGTAAAGGCGCAAGCCTCGGCGCTTTTGGTAGGGGCAGAGCGGTTGGCGGGCCTTATGGACCGCTATGGCGATGACACGGTCACAGCCGCCATTGCCGAGATGCGCGGCCTTGCTGCCCGGCAGATGCGGGCAATGATCGACCTCATCCCGCCGGGGACTTATCGGGCCACGGCCATCGTGGATTCCGATGGGGTGGTGAATGAACCGCTGACCATTGCGCTATCGGTCACCACAACGCAACAGGGGCTGACCTTTGACTTTGCCGGATCTTCGCTGCCGTGCATGGGGCCGATGAATTCGGTACGGGCGACGACCCTGTCTTCGGTCTATCTGGCCATGCGCCACATTTTCCCCGATGTGCCGATCAGTGCTGGCGCGTTTGAGCCGCTGCATGTCATCGGGATCGAGGGCACTTTCCTTGACGCCCATTACCCGCGCCCCGTATCTGGTTGCGCGGCCGAAGTCAGCCAGCGCATCGCCGAGGCGGTCTTTGCCGCCCTTGTGCAGGCCCTGCCTGACCGGGTGACGGCGGCCCCTGCGGGCACAAGCGGGAATTTCGGCCTTGGCGGGCATGATCCCGAAAAGGGACGTGATTTCGTGATGTATCAGATTTCGGGTGGCGGCTATGGCGGCAATGCCGATCATGATGGGCTGTCAAATGGCTGCTCGACGATCGGCATTTCCAAGGCCCCGCCAGTTGAAATCATGGAGCAGAATTTCCCGGTGCTGTACCGCCGCTATGCCCTGCACGAAGGGTCCGGCGGGGCGGGCGCGCATCGGGGTGGCTTTGGCTTGGATTATGAGATTGAGCTTCTGCGGGGCCATGCGCGGGCAAGTTTCGTGATGGATCACGGGCGGGTTGGCCCGCAGGGCGTGCAAGGTGGCATGGATGGTGCGGTGAACCGGGTGGAGGTCACGCGAAACGGCGACGTTTATGTGCCGCCGCATCTGTCAAAGGCGCAGGACATTACCCTTTCGCCGGGTGACAGGGTGCGCGTACGTACGCCGGGCGGCGGGGGATATGGCGATCCGGCAGGGCGTGATCCGGCCTTGATTGCCGAAGACGTCCGCCTTGGCCGATACACCGCCGAACAGGCGAAAAAACTGTGGAATTGGCAAGGTTAGAGCCGTTTTTGACCCTTTTGCCAGACGGATGTCAGGCACAATTGGCCATCCAGATGCACCAGACTTGCCTCGGCCCCCTGCCGTAAATGGCCGATGTCCCGATTGCCGATCAGCGCGGCGGGCGTGGCTGTTGCCATGCGCAGGGCCTGTTCAACGGGCAGGCCGACCGTCCGCACCATAACCTCCAGCGCGCGCGGCAACGTCAGGTCTGCCCCGGCCAAGGTTCCATCCTCCAAGGTCAGACGGCCATTGCCGCGCAGGATACGCCGACCGTTCAAGGTGAACTCAGTCTGATCCGTGCCCGCCGCCGCCATGCAATCCGAAACCAGAAACACGCCTTCGGGGCGCGCGGCCATGGCGATGCGGATCACGGTCGGTGCCACATGAATGCCATCCGCGATCAGGCCCAAGGCGACGTCGGTGCCAAGGGCTGCACCAACAAGGCCCGGCTCACGATTGCCAAGCTGGCTCATGGCGTTGAACAGATGCGTCACGCAGCGCGCGCCTGCATCAATGGCCGCGAGGGCCTCGGCGGCGGTGCAATCGCTGTGGCCAAGGCTGACGATTACTCCGGCATCGGCCAATGCCGTGATCTGCGCATTGGTGACGGCAGAGGGGGCGACGGTCACCAAAAGGCACGGCAGGGCGCTGGCCGCCGCTACCAAAAGGTCCAGATCCCGATCCGTCATCGGCCGGATCAACCGTGGGTCATGCGCGCCCTTGCGCCTTGGGTCCAGATGCGGGCCTTCCAGATGCAGGCCCAAAAAGCCGGGTGTGCCCATCGCCTCAATGCCAGCCTGAATCACCCTCTGGGTGGACTCGTAGCTGTCGGTGATCAGCGTGGGCAAAATCCCGGTCGCGCCCAGACCTGCATGAACCGCGCAAATCCGGGCAAGGCGGGCGCGATCTGTCTGGCCGTCAACCATCCATCCACCGCCGCCATTAACCTGTAAATCGATCAGCCCCGGCGCGACAATACCGCCGTTGAAATGAATCTCTTCGGCCCCTTTTGGCACCGATTCCGCGATATCAGAGACCTTTTCGCCCTCGACAATCAGCACCGCATCTGGATGCAGTTGATGGCCGTCAAAGACGCTTGCCCCGGTGAACGCCCGTTTCATCACATCGTCTCCGTGATTTTGCGCAGATGCGGTGGCACGTCGGGATTGAACCCGCGTCGCCGGGCCAAGACTTCGACAAAGGCGTAGAATGACACCGAAAGAACCAAAGGCGCGATCAACGAATGCAGATCCGGCACCACGGGCAGTCGGGTGCAGCCCTTTGCCTCGGCCCCGGTCACAAAGACATCTGCACCTTGGGCGGCCAACCGCTCTGCCGTGGTCACAACATGCGGCAGGGCCGCGTCGGTGACGCCAAGGGCAAGGACGGGAAATTGGGATTGCACAATGGCGGCCGGGCCATGCAGAACCTCTGCCGCCGAATAGGCCTCGGCATGCAGACCACAGGTTTCCTTGAATTTCAGCGCCGCTTCATTTGCGATGGCAAAGGCGGGTCCGCGGCCCAGAATATAGGCGGAGCCGGCCCGCGACAGCCTGGCAGCAAGCGGCGACCAGTCAAGCGAAAGGGCGTCTTGCATCGCCTTTGGGGCGGTGGCGATGGCTTGGCGCAACGGGTCATCATCACGCCATTCGGCCAGCAGTTTCAGACCGGCCAACACCGACACGACAAAGGTTTTCGTGGCGGCGACGCTTTGCTCCACGCCTGCGCGCAACTCCAAGCAATGGTCGGATGCCATCGCCATCGGACTGCTTTGGGAATTTGTGATGCCAATGGTCAGGGCACCACCCGATTGCGCCGAACGGATCATTTCTACGATATCCGGGCTTTGACCCGATTGCGAAATGCCGATGCAGGCCGCCCGCGAAAGCCGCAGGGTTTGACCGTAGATCGACGCGATTGACGGCCCGACCGAGGCGACGGGCACCCCAGCCAAAAGCTCGATCGCATATTTCATATAGGTGGCGGCATGGTCTGATGATCCCCGTGCCACGGTGATGACTAGGGCCGGATCAATGCCCTGCATGGCAGCGGCTGCCGCCGCAACCTGATCTTTTGACCCATCCAGAAACCGCGCCGCCGCAATTGGTATCTCGGCCACTTCGCGGGCCATATGCGTATCGGTCATCCGTTTGATCCTTCAAGGCTTGGGGCAAGGGTAAGTTCCACCGCAAAGTCATAGGCATCGCCGCGATAAAGCGAGCGCGTGAATTCGACCACGCGACCAGAGGGCAGGTAGCCGATCCGTTCAATCCGCAGGCCCGCCGCGCCTGTGGCTACGCCCAAAAGCTCGGCATCCTTTGCCCCGAGGTTCGAGGCCGAAATCCGCTGCACCGCCCGCACGGGGCGCAGCCCCCGATCCTGAAGCACGGCATACAGACTCGTCTCTACACTTGCGGGATCGGGCAAGGTTTGCAGGCTGAGCGAGGCCCGTTCAATCGCCAGCGGCACGCCATCGGACCTGCGCACCCGTTCCAGCCGCGCCACGCGTTCGCCCGCGCCAAGGCCAAGCGCCATGACCTCTTCGGGCGAAGGTGTGGTCACTTGCCGCGCCAGCCAGACCGACTCAACGGTTTTGCCGCGCCGGGCCATGTCTTCGGTAAAGCTGGTCAGCAGCGACAGCGCCTGTTCCAAACGCTCAATCTTGGGCGCAACAAAGGTGCCAGACCCGCGCCGTTGCACCAATTGGCCGCCCGCCACCAGTGCCTGCACCGCCTTGCGCACGGTGACACGGCTTAGCCCTGTCATCGTGGCCATGTCCCGTTCGGCCGGAAGGCTGTTGCCGGGGGCAAGCCTGCCACCCGCAATTGCATCGGCAATCCGGCGTTGCAGTTGCAGGTACAGCGGGCCCGCGCCGGGGTCATCAAAGCCAAGGGGGGAGAAGATGCGCTCCATCAAAGTGCCCCGCGCGCCAGCATCAACGCCCCATCCAGTGCCGTGCCTGCGGCATCCTTGATGGCCCAGCGTTCGGTCTGCGACAGACGCGCGCGGTAGACCGGACCCAAGCCACCGGTAAACACCACGGGCAAGGCGTCACCGTCGCGCAAAACCTTGATGGCGCTGGCGACGGACTGCGTGGCTGACTGCATGAGGATTTGTGCAGCAGGATCGTCAGAGCTGGTCACGCGCGGGGCCAGTGCGGCAAAATCAGTTGGCCTGGCCGATTGCGCAAAGGTGACGATGCCAGACGGCCCGCCGTGATCCTTTAGCAGTTCGGCCAACAGGGGCGTGATCTCTGCATAGCCATCCTGCGCCCTCAGGGCATAAGACAGGATTGACCGGCCCAGCACGGCGGCGCTGCCCTCATCCCCCAAGGTAAACCCCCAGCCGCCGATCTGGCGAAACTGACCGCGTCTGATCGAGGCAAAGACCGATCCCGTTCCGATGGCCGCAACCACCCCATCCGTCCCAGCCAAAGCACCCATGGCGGCGGTCACCGCATCGGTTTCAATGCGTGTCTGCGCAAAGGGCAGGTCCAATTGCAAGCGTCCTACGGCACCCGCAGCATTGGCACCGGCAAGACCAAGACCCGCCCGCAAACGCCCCAGCTCAGCGCCCAGCGCAGCGGCCCCGACTGCTTGGCTCAGGGCCTGATGCGTGGCGTCAAGGATGTTGCTGCGCGCGCGTGAAGGGTCCGAGGCGATATTGGCGGGCCCAGACTGACCCCGGCCAAGCACCGTGCCAGCCGCATCCGCCACCACGGCCCGGCACCCCGTTCCGCCCCCATCAATGCCAAGATACAGCGCCATGCGAATCCCCCATGGCACTAAGATACCAAAACAATACCATTTGAAAAGTGGTATCGTCATTAGGGCCCTTAATTGCCATTTATGCCGGGAATTACAAAGATGCTTTACAATTGGTATTGATTTGGCATTGTTGTTTCAATCGGAGGAATCACGTGGATCAACGTCGCACAGAATCCAGACATGACCATTCTGACGGGCTGCATGCCCGTGATGGCATGGTTGTGCTTGACCAGATCCTGACGGCCCAGATTGCCGCGCTTCAATCCTTGCGCCCGGTGATGGGCCAGATCAGTGCCGCGGCCGATGCGGCGACGCAGGCTCTGCGCCGGGGTGGCAAGATGGGCTATGCCGGGGCGGGATCTTCGGGCCTGATGGCGCTGGCCGATTGTCTGGAATTGCCCGGCACGTTTGGGATCGCACCCGAACAGGTGCCGATGATGTTTGCGGGTGGCGCACAGGCACTGTTGCATATGCAAGGCGGGGTGGAGGATGACCCGGCCCTTGCGCTGGCCGATATTGACCGTTCGGGCTTGGGTGCGGGGGATGTTGTCCTTTGCCTCGCGGCATCCGGGGGCACGCCTTATACGCTGACCATCGCGCGTGAGGCGCAGGCGCGGGGCGTCGTCGTTGTGGGCTTTGCCAATGTTGACGCATCACCCTTGCTGCGGCTTGCCGATATTCCGGTCTTGCTGGACACAGGCCCCGAGATCATCAGCGGATCAACCCGCATGGGGGCTGGCACGACGCAAAAGGTCGCGCTGAACATGCTGTCGGTTTTGGTGGGCATTGGGCTGGGCCATGTGCATGATGGTTATATGGTCAATGTTGTTGCGGATAACGCCAAGCTGATCGACCGGGCCGCCCGTATCGTGGAACAATTGGCCAGTGTAACACCCGAGGCCGCACGTCATGCCCTGTCGAAATCAGGGGGTGCTGTGAAACCGGCAATCTTGATTGCAAAAGGGGCCAGCCCCGAACAGGCCGCGCGTGCGCTGCACGAAACTGACTGGCATCTTGCGCCGCATCTGATCACTATCTGAAAGCAAATGGGCAAAAAGCCCACCAACCGGGAGACGACGACGATGAAAAAGACTTATCTTACGGCGCTTTTGACCAGCACATTGTTGGCTGGTCCTACCCTTGCGGAAACCACCCTTACCATCGAAAGCTGGCGCAATGATGACCTGACCATCTGGCAAGACCAGATCATCCCTGCGTTTGAGGCACAGCACCCCGATATCAAGGTGGTGTTTTCCCCCTCTGCCCCGGCGGAATACAATGCCGTCCTCAATTCAAAGCTGGCGGCAGGCAGCGCCGGTGATTTGATCACCTGCCGCCCCTTCGACGCCTCGTTGCAGCTTTATAGCGGTGGTCATCTGGCCGATCTGTCGGGCCTTGCCAGCATGGCAAACTTCTCGTCCGTGGCAAAATCGGCTTGGCAGACGGATGATGGCGCGGCCACCTTCTGTGTGCCGATGGCATCGGTGATCCATGGGTTTATCTACAACAAAGACGCCTTTGACGCGCTGGGCATCACAGTGCCCGAAACCGAGGCTGATTTCTTTGCTGCCCTCGACAAGATCAAGGCTGACGGCTCCTATATCCCGATGGCCATGGGCACCAATGACCAGTGGGAAGCGGCCACGATGGGATATAACAACATCGGGCCAAACTATTGGAAGGGCGAAGAGGGCCGTCTGGCGCTGATCGCGGGTACCCAGAAACTGACCGATGCGGATTGGGTGGCCCCCTATGCCACGCTGGCCAAATGGAAGGACTATCTGGGTGACGGGTTTGAAGCGCAGACCTACCCAGACAGCCAGAACCTGTTCACCCTTGGTCGTGCAGCGATCTACCCTGCCGGAAGCTGGGAAATCTCGGGCTTTAACGCGCAGGCCGGATTTGCCATGGGGGCCTTTGCACCCCCGGTTCAGGCGGCTGGGGATACCTGCTATATCAGCGACCATACCGACATCGCAATCGGCATGAACGCAAAGTCGCCCAATGCCGAGGCCGCCAAGGTCTTTCTTGAATGGGTAGGCACGCCCGAATTCGCCACGATGTATGCCAATGCCTTGCCCGGGTTCTTCAGCCTGAATTCAACCCCGGTCGAGATGCAGGACCCGCTGGCGCAAGAGTTCGTGTCATGGCGCGGCAAGTGCCAGTCGACGATCCGCTCGACCTATCAAATCCTGTCGCGTGGCACGCCAAACCTTGAAAATGAGACCTGGAACGCAAGCGCAAATGTGATCAAGGGCACCGAGACGCCCGAGGCGGCAGGAGCGCGTCTGCAAGAGGGCTTGGCAAGCTGGTACGCCCCCCAGAAGTAAGCGCTGGCTGCACCTTGGGGACCGGAGGGGCTGTCTGCCCCTCCGGTCCTCCCCGAGGATATTTTTGAACAGATGAAAGCAGGAGGGGGCCATGGCATCGCGCAAACCTGTCCGATGGCATATTGCTGTGTTTCTGGCGCCTGCTGTGCTGGTCTATACGGCGATCATGATCATCCCGCTGTTTGGGACATTGAATTTTTCGTTGTTCAACAAGGGGGATGACGGCGTTGTGTTTGTCGGGTTGGCAAACTTTGCCACCCTGTTTGGGGACCCACGCTGGTCGGGGGCGTTCTGGAATGCGCTTGGCAATAACGCGTGGTTTTTCTTGATCCATATGCTGGTGCAAAACCCCATTGGCATTGCTCTTGCCGCGATCCTTTCGACGCCAAGGCTGCGGATGGCCGCGTTCTATCGCACGGCGATTTTCATCCCGACGATCCTCAGTTTCGTGATCGTGGGCTTTGTCTGGAAGCTGATCTTGTCGCCAATCTGGGGCATTGCGCCGGGGATGCTGGATGCGGTGGGGCTGAAAAGCCTGTTCGCGCCATGGCTGGGAAAGGAAGAATACGCGCTGACCGCGCTTGCGTTGGTCTCGGTCTGGCAGTTCGTGGGGATTCCGATGATGCTGATCTATGCGGCATTGCTGTCCATTCCCGACGAGGTGCTGGAGGCCGCAGAAATGGACGGGATCACAGGGGCAAGCCAGTTCTGGAAGATCAAGCTGCCGCTGATCTTGCCGTCGATCGGCATCATCTCGATCCTGACCTTTGTTGGCAATTTCAACGCGTTTGACCTGATCTATGTCGCCCAAGGCGCGTTGGCGGGGCCGGATTTCAGCACGGATATTCTGGGCACATTCTTGTATCGCACCTTCTTTGGGTTCCAGTTGCAACTGGGCGATCCCTATATGGGGTCCGCGATTGCCGGGGCGATGTTCGGGATCATTCTGCTGGGGGTCTGCGTCTATCTGTTCGGCATCCAGACCCGGCTGCGGAGGTATCAGTTCTGATGTCGGCCCGCCTGTCACCCGCCCGCACGATTGCCGCCCATGCCGTGCTGATCACCTATACGCTGATCGCGCTGTTTCCGGTGTTTGTCATCGTCATCAACAGTTTCAAATCGCGCAAAGCCATCTTTTCAAAGCCGTTGTCCCTGCCATGGCCTGAGAATTTTGACCTTGTGGGCTATACCACGGTGCTCAAGCAGGGCGATTTCTTCGGGTATTTCCAGAACTCCATGATTGTGACCTGCGCCAGCCTGTTTTTCGTGCTGTTGTTTGGCGCGATGGCGGCCTTTGCGCTGTCAGAATACCGGTTTCGCGGCAATACACTGATGGGGCTGTATCTGGCGCTTGGCATCATGATCCCGATCCGGCTGGGCACAGTCGCTATCTTGCAGCTGATGGTGGCAGGGGGGCTGGTCAATACGCTGACGGCGCTGATCCTTGTCTATACCGCGCAGGGGTTGCCCTTGGCGGTGTTCATCTTGTCGGAATTCATGCGCAATGTGTCAGATGATCTGAAGAACGCAGGCCGCATCGACGGGCTGTCTGAATATGCGATCTTTTTCACGCTGGTTTTGCCGCTGGTGCGTCCGGCGATGGCGACGGTGGCGGTGTTCACCATGATCCCGATCTGGAACGATCTGTGGTTTCCGCTGATCCTTGCGCCGAGTGAAGAGGTGAAGACCATCACCCTTGGCTCTCAGGTGTTCATCGGGCAATTCGTCACCAACTGGAACGCGGTGCTGGCGGCGCTGAGCCTCGCCATTTTGCCGGTTCTGGTTCTGTATCTTATCTTCTCGCGGCAATTGATCCGCGGCATCACAGCGGGGGCTGTCAAATGATCCGAACGCTTGTTGCAGGCCTTGGCACGATGGGGCGTAGTCATGCGCTGGCCTATCATCGCAATCCGGCGTTTGATCTGGTGGGGATGGTCAATCGCAGCACGCCAACGTTGCATCCCGATTTGGCGGGGTATCGGGTGACGCCGGATTTCAGGGCGGCGCTTGCCGAGACGACGCCCGATCTGGTGAACATCTCGACCTATTCCGACAGCCATGCCGATTACGCGGTGATGGCGATAGAGGCGGGCGCGCATGTGTTTGTGGAAAAGCCACTGGCGACGACCGTGGCCGATGCGCAGCGGGTGGTGGATTGCGCCCGTGCCAACGGCAAGAAGCTGGTCGTTGGGTATATCTTGCGCCACCATCCCAGCTGGATGCGCCTGATCGCCGAAGCGCGGGCGCTAGGCGGGCCATATGTGTTTCGTCTGAACCTGAACCAGCAAAGCAGCGGCCCGACGTGGGAGGTGCACAAGACCCTGATGCAGACCACCAGCCCCATCGTGGATTGTGGTGTGCATTATGTGGATGTCATGTGCCAGATCACCGATGCCAAACCGGTAGAGGTGCGGGGCATGGGGCTGCGCCTGTCGGATGAGATTGCGCCTGACATGTATAATTATGGCCATTTTCAGGTGATCTTCGACGATGGCAGCCTTGGCTGGTATGAGGCGGGCTGGGGCCCGATGATGTCTGACACGGCGTTTTTCGTCAAAGATGTGGTCAGCCCGAATGGGGCCGTTTCCATCAAGATGCCGGAAAGCGCGCGGTCGGATGACCATGACACCCACACCAAGACATCGATGCTGCGCATCCACCGCAATGGCCAGCCCAATCAGGATCTGAGCATGGCGGATGAGCCGGACCATCAGGAACTGTGTCAGCGTGAGCAGGCCTTCATGGCGCGCGCCATCACCGAAAACCTCGACCTTGGCCGCCATATGCAAGATGCGGTTCAATCCCTTGCCATCTGCCTTGCCGCTGATCAATCGGTGCGCACGGGCCAACCTGTCAGGCTGTGATCCATGGGAACACTTGAGCTGAAATCTGTCACCAAGGCCTTTGGTGCGACCGAAGTCATCAAGGGCGTGAACCTTGAGGTGCGCGACGGCGAGTTTTGTGTGTTTGTCGGCCCGTCGGGCTGTGGCAAATCCACGCTTTTGCGCATCATAGCGGGGCTGGAGGATGCAAGCGCAGGGGACATTTTGCTTGATGGGGCGAGGGTCAACGATGTGGCCCCGGCCAAGCGGGAACTGGCGATGGTGTTCCAATCCTATGCGCTCTATCCGCATCTGACGGTGCGCGACAACATGGGTCTTGCGTTGAAACAGGCGGGTATTGCAAAGCCCGATATCAGGGCTGCCACCGACCGGGCAGGCGCGATGCTGTCGCTGGAAAAGCTGATGGACCGCAGGCCTGCCGAATTGTCAGGCGGGCAAAGGCAACGGGTGGCCATTGGCCGCGCCATCGTGCGCACACCAAAGCTGTTCTTGTTTGACGAACCGCTGTCAAATCTGGACGCCGCCCTTCGCGTGGCCACGCGGATCGAGATTGCAAAGCTGCACCGCGATCTGGGGGCGACGATGATTTACGTCACCCATGATCAGGTGGAGGCGATGACGCTGGCAGATCGGATCGTGGTCTTGCGGGACGGGCGGGTTGAACAGGTGGGAAGCCCGATGCAGCTGTATAATGACCCCGACAACACCTTTGTGGCGGGGTTCATTGGCAGTCCGCAGATGAATTTCCTGAAGTCGGCGGCTTTGGGGAAACGCGGGGAGACGCTTGGTATTCGGCCTGAACATCTGACTATCCAGCGCGGGGCAGGGGCGATTTCGGGCAATGTCAGCCATGTTGAGAAGCTTGGCGGCGAAACGCTGGTGTATGTACAGGCGGATCCGCACGGATTGCTGACGGTTCGCCTGTTTGGAGAGCATGATTTCAGCGTGGGTGAAACAGTGGGTCTGACCATCTTGGAAGACCGTGCCCTGATCTTTGATGATAAAGGTCAGCGTGTGCGACATTTCCCTGCGTAAGCGGGTCCGCATACTAGATATTGGCCTTGGTGCCACGGTCTGGTGACGATGCAGGGGAATTCTCCATAATATGCATCAAAACCAAACTTATGGCCTAGAAATAGTATCCGAATAGATGTATGCCTCATCCAAATGTCTCTCGAATGGGAGGCAAATAACACATCGGGCGGCTAAATGTCCCGAGTTTGAGGCGGAGTGGTAAAATGGTAACGGCGGTTCAATTCGCCGTCCGCGATTCTGCGGGCGGTCGTCAGCTGGGCAAAGTTGCGGGCGACGAACAAGGAAATTTCATTCAAGTTGGCACTGGTGACAGCATTTCGCTGAACATTTCGCCGTCCAACGTCATCGGCTATGAACAACAGGGCCGTGACCTTGTCATCAAGCTTGCAGATGGGCGTGTGATCGTACTGGCGGGCTATTTTGATGGCGGCGAACAGCATCTTTACCTGAGTGCTGATGGCACCATCGCGGAAGTTCACCTTGAGGGGGGAACTGACGGGGTGCTGGCTGCAAACTATGGCCCGGCGCAAGGCTGGGACAAGTGGAGCCCGCTGGATGATCTGCGGTTTGCAGAGGCCGATGGTATTCTTGACAATGTGGCCGCCGTGGACGAGCCCGCAGGCATGGGCATTTTTGCGCCTGCGCTTTTGGCAGGGGGCAGCGGACTTGGTGCTGCGGCGGCAGGCCTTGGTGGGCTGGCACTGCTGGGCGGGGCTGGTGGTGGCGGCGATACCACGCCCGGTGGCGGCGACACCACGCCCGGCGGCGGCGAAACCACGCCCGGCGGCGGGGATACCACGCCCGGTGGTGGCGACACTACGCCCCATCGCGCGGCTCCAACCGTTGATGACCCGGATGGGCAGGGCACGCTGACAACCAATACTGAAAACCCGGTCATCATCGTGACTGGCACCGGTGAACCGGGCGACACGGTGACGGTTTCCGCAGGTGACAGCACGGAAACGACGACCATTGGCAGCGATGGGACCTGGGGCGTGGAGTTTGTTGACCCCAATCTGCCCCCGGACGGCACCTATTCTACCGAGGTTGTTGTGACCCAGCCAGACGGCACGGAAACCCTGTTGGATGGTCCAAACTATATCATTGATATGACTCCACCTGCCGTTGACGTGACCGAAGGAACCGTCGATGCCGGTGATTTGGAAAACCTTGTTGACTATGAAGACGGGGTGACGATTGCCGGAACGGGCGAAGCCGGGGCAACTGTTGCCGTCGAAATCGAAGGCACCACGCATGGCGTGACCGTAGGTTCTGATGGCACTTGGTCGGTGACGTTTACACAAACGGAAGTTGCAGGCGGCGAGCGGACGGTTGACGTCACGATCACTGCAACTGATCCGCTTGGCAACCAGACCGTCGTGAATGACACTCTGGCGCTCGACACAATTCCGCATCCTGTTGCGATCAACAGCGTCACCTCTGACAACACGGTTTCGCAATCTGAATTCAATGCAGGCTTTGCGATCACCGGAACAACCGCTGCCGGTGCCGTGATCAGCCTTTCCATCGCGGGCTCCACCAGCACCACAACGGCAGGCGCCGACGGCACTTGGTCGGTCAGCTTCCCGCCCGGCAGCATCGCAGGTGGCACCTACACGGCCACTGTGACGGCATCCACCATTGATGCGGCTGGAAATGCCTCATCAACCTCAGCAACATTCCAAGTGGACACTGAAGTCACGGTGTCTTTCGCGCCCGATCCGATTGCTGGCGATAACATCGTCAACATGATGGAGGCCACGGGCGGCGTCACCATGACCGGATCGTCACAGGCCGGATCAAGCGTCAGTGTTGAGTGGGGCGGAAGAACGCTTGCCGCCACGACGGCGGCGGATGGCAGTTGGAGCGTGACCTTTCCCGGCGCGCAAGTCCCGGCAGATGGGGCCACCGTTGCGACGGTTACGGCCACGGATAGTGTCGGCAACACCACATCTGCGACCCGTGCCATTGCGGTCGATACGTCAACTGCGGTCACGATCAACGCCCCGCTTGTGGGCGACGACATCATCTCGGGGGCCGAGCGCACCGCAGGCTTTGCCCTGACCGGCACGGCCGAACCCGGCGCGACGGTCGTTGTTGAGTTTGGCGGGACCAGCAAAACCGTAACAGCGGACGCAGGCGGATCATGGACCGCGACCTATGCCGCCGGATCCATCCCCGGCGGGTTCTATGAGGCTGCCGTAAACGTCACTGCAACCGATGTGGCCGGGAACATCGCCACATCCGGGCGCGTGATTTCGGTTGATACCGAAACGAACGTGGCTGTCGGGGCCAATCAGGTGGGCGACGATGTCATCTCGGGTGCCGAACGCAACGCAGGAGTCACGCTGACAGGCACGGCAGAGCCCGGCGCCTCGGTACAGGTGACCATGGGCACGGCCACACACACCGTAACAGCCTCGTCCGCCGGGACATGGAGTGCCGCTTTCGCCACCAGCGAAATCCCCGCAGGGACCAGCGACGCCACGGTTTCCGTCACCGCGACAGACATCTTGGGCAACACGGCCAGCGCCACCCACGCCATCAAGATCGATACCGAGGTTGTGCCGCTGACGCGCGGTTCGCTTTCGGCAGGATCGGATGAGGTGATCAACCAAACCGAAGCCGCCCGTGGCCTGACCATCACAGGCACCGTTGAGGCGGGGTCCACAGTCATTGTTCAGTTTGGCTTGGGTGCACCTGTTGCCGCTACGGTGGCCTCAAACGGTGCATGGTCCGTGGCCATTCCGTCGGGTCATATCCCGCAGGGTGAAACCGGGGCTAACTTGACCGTTGTTGCAACCGACGCCTATGGCAACAGCCGCACCCACACTGAAACTGTTCAAGTCGACCGTTTGGTTCGCAACTTTGGCCCCGCAGAACCGCAACTGTCCGGGGATGGCTATCTCAACGCAGAAGAGGCCCAGCAGGGCCTTGTCGTGAATGGCACAGCCGAACCCGGCGCGACAGTTGTCGTGCAGATTGCTGGCGGCGGCACCATGACGGTGACGACGGGCAGCAACGGTCTTTGGAGCACCACCTTCTCGGGCGCAAATCTGCCACGTGGTGAGGTTGAAACAAGCGTGACCGTGACCGCAACCGATCCGGCCGGAAACGTCGCCAGTTACAGCCAGCCACTGATCATCGATACGATCGCACCCGGTGCGCCCAATGTTGAGACGTTCACCCGTAACACCGTCGGCCTGACCCGCATTCAGACCGATGAAACGAGCGAAAGCTACGACTTCGTCCGCATCGATGCCAATGGCCATGCCAGCGACATAGATGCCGTTCGCAATGTGGACGATGTCTTTGGCACGCAGAACGTCAGCTTTGGCAGCTATAACGGCGCGGGCGGGTTTACCTCTACACCCGTGCCGGATGGCAGCTACCTTGTGGTGAATACAACCGATCTGGCGGGCAATGAAAGTTCCACCCTGCTTGTGGTGAACAACACCAACGCCCCGGAAATCAACCTTGGCCGTGCGGGTCTGTCGGGCTTTGACTTCTCGGCCATCGACTTGACCTTTGCGCCAGATGCCAACCTGACAATCACCGAGGCGCAGATCCTGAACATCACGGGCGCGGACAAGACATTGGTGATCAAAGGGGCCGAAGACGATCACGTTGCGATTGTCGAAGGAACTTCGACAGGTCACACCCAAGAAATCGATGGCGAGATCTACAATATTTATACCGTCGGCCCCTCTGGTGCGACGATCCTGCTTGATGACGACATAACGGTGATCTGACAGGGGCGAGTATATGCCTAAGTGTGGAATGGCAAAAATCAGGGACGGGGCTTCGCGCCTTGCCCTGATGTTGGCGGCGCTTGGCCTTCTGTCGGCTTGTGTCGGGGGCGAGGGTGGGCTGAACGTCACCAAGATGGGTTTTGGCAAGGGCAAGGCCCCGGCTGAGCCTGCGGCAAGCCAACAAGCCACGTCCGGCCTGACGCAAAGCGGTGATGTCCGCTCGGACCTGATCGCCGACCTTCAGGCGCGCCGCTCTATCCTGCCGACGACTGGCCCTTATGCACAGGTGGCTTCGGCGGTGACAGAGGCCGGCGCTGGCGTGGCCGCAGCCGAGTTGCGGATTGCCCGATTGCGGGCCGAGGCGCGGTCAAAGAACTGGCTGCCCTCCATCGGGCCGTCGGTGAACCTGACGTCGCTTGGGGCCCTCGCCGCCTCGATCCTTGTCGAGCAGGCGCTTTTCGACAATGGCAGACGCAAAGCGGAACGCGCACATGCCGCAGCAGATGTCGAAGTTGCGGCCGTTACCCTGTCAATTGAGGCCAATAAAAGGGTCTATCAAGGCCTAAAGCACTATATCAATGCCCAACGGGCCCGCGAGCAGGCGGCTGTGACGGACCTTGGGGTTACACGGCTTGCGGAATTTGAACGCATCATGGCCCTGCGGGTTGATGGTGGCTTGTCGGACCGGTCTGAACAGAATGTCCTGTTGCAAAAGCTGGCGGAGATGCGGGCCATGCAGGCAGCAGATCGCCAGGCCGAAGGTGCGGCGATGTCAGAGCTTTCGGCAATGACCACCCGTTCGCTGGCAGACATAAGTGGTCTTCAGTCCCTTCCTGCCGATCAACCCACCCCGCAGGCCATCACGGTTCTGAAAGCCCGCGCCGAAGGGGCCCGTTCCATCGCAGAGGCGCAGATGGCCAAGGCAGGGATGCTGCCAAGCCTTGGTGCGTCGGTTGGCTTGGGCAAAAGTGGCATTGATGGCGGCCTGAGCGCGGGTGGCGGCACCTTTGGCTTTGGCAGTTCCGCCGAGCGCGAGGCGCTGAATGCGACGGGGGATCTGGTCGGGCGGCGCACCGCGCAAGCCGCAGAGGATGCAAACCGCCGGATCATTGCGCTGCAGCGCGAGATGGATCAGGTCATTTCGCGCCAGACCATAGGCGCTGATGTGTTGCGCCAGACCGAAAGCAACCTTTCACTGTTCACCGAGCAGTACAAACTGGGCCGCAGAACCCTTTTGGAACTGGTCCAACAGTATGAAAGTTTCTCACGGGCGCAGCGGGATCAGGTGGCTCTGACCTATATTGCCGCAGACCTTAGACTTCAGATCGCATTGGAACGTGGCGTGTTGGTGGACGGGGCGACGTTGTGACATCAGACAGAGTGATCGCCTTTGACATGAATGCCAGCCGAAAGGCAAAAACGAGGGCATCAGAGACACCCGACCAAGCAAACAGCGCCACAGCCCCGCGTCTTGCAGACGCAAAGGCAACCGAACGCGCACAGAACCGCGCCCAATTGGCAAGTGTCTATGCCAGCCTTCTTGGGCGTGAAGTCGCCGCTGCCGATCTGCTGGAACAACTTCGCTACGTCAGCAGTGATGGCCAGATTGGTCTGGCAGAGCTTTGCACCGCCCTGCGGGCGAGCGGCCTGACCGCCCGCGTCGAACGGGCCCCACGTTCCGGTTACGGCCATTGGCCAGCCTTGGCTGAGATGACCTCTGGCCAGATCGTTCTGGTGCTGGCCGAGACAGAAGGAAGGGTTGAAATCTATGACCCAACCGCCCCGGGTTGCCGGGCAGAAGTGCCGCGTGTGGATTTTAAAAGTGTCTATACAGGCAGAATCCTGCGCGCCCGCACCACAATGGCCGATCTGGAAAAGCGCCATTCAACGGCCATTGAACACCATTGGTTCTGGGGCGAGTTCCAGAAGTATCGTCGCCAACTGCTGGAAGTGGCGGCGGGATCGCTGGTTGCAAACCTGCTGGCCGTCTCGGTCGCGCTGTTCTCGCTTCAAGTCTATGACCGCGTCATTCCGCACCAATCCGAGGCCACGCTTTGGGTTCTGGCGCTGGGCGCGTTCCTTGCGATCTTGATGGAAGGGCTGCTGAAATCGGCGCGATCCGGCCTGATGGATGTCACCGGACGGCGGATTGAACTGGTGGTGCAAGATCATCTGATGAACCGCCTGTTGGGCATGAAGGCCAACCCGGCCGAGCGTCGGCCAAGCCAGATGTTCAATGCGATGCGGGAATTCGGCTCTGTGCGGGAATTCTTTACCGCCTCTACCATCGGCACGATTGCCGACCTGCCCTTCATCATGATCTTCTTGGCGCTTGTCGCCTCGATCGGGGGCAATATTGTCTGGGTCCTGATTGCGGGCGGGATCTTGATGGTCCTGCCCGGATTCTTGATGGCTGACCGCATGGTCGCGATGACCCAAGCCAGTCAGGGCGCGTCCATCCGGCAATCAAAACTGCTGTATGAGGCGGTGTTCGAGTCTGAAACCGTCACGGTGACGCGGGGGGAGGATCGGGTAAAGCGGTTGTGGGCGGAGCTGGTTACGCTCAACGCCGTGAAATCCGCAGATCAGCGCAAGTTGACCTCGATCCTGACCTATTGGGCGCAGGCGGTGCAGCAGGCGACCTATATCGGGGCGGTCATGGTCGGGGCCTATATGGTCTTTGCCGGGGAATTCACCGTGGGCACGATCATCGCCATCGGTATCCTGACCGGGCGCACCCTTGGCCCGCTTAGCCAGCTTTCGGCGACGATGGCGCGTTGGTCGAATGTCAAGGCGGCGCTTCAGGCGCTGGATGCCATTGCCGAGGCCAAACAGACCGAGGACAGCACCCGCAAGTATCTGCGCCGCGAAAAGCTGACCGGGGCCTATGAGGTGCGGGCCCTTGAATTCCGCTATGATCCGCAGTCCGCGCCGTCGGTTGATATTCCCGCACTTTCCATTCCGGCGGGTCAGCATATCGCCGTTCTCGGCACCAATGGGTCAGGAAAATCGACCCTGCTTCGGCTTTTGGCGGGTCTTTATGACCCTTCAAGCGGGCGGGTTTTGATCGATGGCGTCGATCTGGGACAGGTGCATCCACGCGACCTGCGCCGTGGCATTGGCTATTTGGGGCAAGAGGTGCGGCTGCTGGCCGGATCGCTCCGCGAAAACCTGAACACCACGCAGCTAGAGCGCAGCGACGACCGCCTGTTGGCCGCGCTGGATTTTGCTGGACTAGGGCAATTTGTGCGCAATCACCCGCGCGGCCTTGACCTTGAGATCAAGGAGATGGGCGAGGGGCTTTCCGTCGGGCAGCGCCAGTCCATCGGCTGGGCGCGGCTGTGGTTGCAAGACCCCGCAGTGGCAATTCTGGATGAACCGACGGCGGCGCTGGATCAGACGCTGGAAGGCACCCTTGTCAGTCGCCTGCATACGTGGCTGGAGGGGCGCACGGCGATCATTGCCACGCACCGCGTGCCGATCTTGCAGCTGACGTCGCGCACGGTGATCTTGCAAAATGGCAAACTGGCGGTGGATGGGCCAAGGGATGCCGTTCTTGCACATCTGATGAAGGGGGCACAGCCCAATGCGCCCTTGGTCGCAGGGGGCGCGCAATGACGACCTATGATCACGGCCAAACCTTTGACCACGGCCTTGATGGCCGCATGCACCGCCCCAGCCTGACCATCTGGCTGATTGGCGCGGTGTTCCTGATTTTTGTGCTTTGGGCCAGCTTTGCCTGGGTGGCCGAGATTGTGCGGGCCGATGGGCAGGTGGTGTCGTCGTCGCGGCCGCAGATCATTCAGAACCTCGAAGGCGGGATCTTGGCCGAGCTTGACGTGGCCGAAGGCGATGTTGTGGACCCTGGCCAGACCCTCGCCCGGCTTTATGGCACGCAATACAAGGCTGCCGTGGATGATCTGACCGATCAGATCTATTCGCTGGAGGCCCGCCGGATGCGGCTTGAAGCGGAATTGGCGGGGGAGACAGATTTCCTCGTGACCGAAGACATCGCCGCGCGTGTGCCCGATGTCGTCGCATCCGAGCGGGCGCTTTTGGCGGCCCGTATGGATGAGCAATCCGCCCGCATCGGCGGTGCCAAGGCCGTTCTTTTGCAAGCCGATGCCGAGCGGGACCTGCTGGAACGGATGTATGAGCGCGAGGTCGCCCCGCTGATCGAGGTGACCCGCGCGCGCAAGGCCGCCTCGGATGCTGCAGCGCAACTGGCGCAGGCACGCACCATGGCGGAACTCGACCGCGCCAATACCTATGCCGAAACGCAGGCCGAGCTTGCCTCGCTGCGTCAGCGGCTGAAGCAATCGCAAGATCAGTTGTCGCGCACCCATCTTGTCGCCCCGATGCGCGGCGTGGTGAACAAGCTTTCGGTCACCACTATTGGCGGCGTGGTACGACCGGGCGAAGAGATCATGCAGATCATCCCGCTGGATGAAGAACTGTTCATCGAGGCTCAGGTCAAACCCCGAGACATTGCGCAGGTGCGCATGGGGCAAGAGGCTACGATCAAGCTATCTGCCTATGATTACACGATTTACGGCAGCCTTCAGGCCACGGTGCATTTCGTTTCCGCCGATACGTTCAAGGATGAACGCGCGCGGACGCCCGATGGTGACCCCCATTACAAGGTCACGCTGCGGGTGGATATGTCCCACTTGACGGAACGGCAGCGCAAGCTGGAAATCCGTCCCGGTATGCAGGCAACGGTAGAGTTGCAGACAGGTGGAAAGACCATCCTGCACTATCTGACCAAGCCGCTGTACAAATCCGGCGAGGCCCTGCGCGAGCGTTAATCCGCAACGGCAGGTCGCATTCACGCCCTCGGCCCGTGCCGTGTTAATATGGATCAGTGCGCCGCAAACCCTTTCCATGCAGTCTTTTGCCGTGGGACGGACCCCATTTTGGGTCGCGCTCCGATCCGCCGTCAAAAAGGAAGCTGCGATGAAGGGTTATTGCGATGATATTGAGGATCTGACCGAAGAGAACAAGGATTTCCGCCATGTTCTTTACACGGGCCAGAATCTGCAACTGGTGTTGATGTCCCTCAAGCCGGGCCAAGATATCGGCGCGGAAACGCATGCCACGCATGACCAGTTCTTTCGTGTCGAGCAAGGCAAAGGCGAAATTGCAATCGACGGGGTGACGCAAAAGGTCAAACCCGGCACAGGCATTGTCGTGCCGGCCGGGGCTTTTCACAACCTGATCAACACGGGGGACAAGCCGCTAAAGGTCTATACCATTTACGGCCCGCCCAATCACCTTGATCAGCTTGAGCAAAAGACAAAGGCGATGGCGACAGCGTCGTTGGAGCATTTCGATGGCAAGGTTACAGGGTAAGGCAGGCGAAAGCAGGCCAGAGAATCCCTTGACCGTTGCGTGCTTAAGGTGGTGCGCTGGCGCTTCTTGGCTATCTTGCCGTCGCCTTTGGCTTGCAGCTTTTGTTGGCCGTGGCTCTTGCGGTCTGGCGCAACGTGCACAGCGCCGTTGCGCAGGCAAGCGTATCCGCCAGCCCAAGGCTGGTCCAAGCCGCATGGGAGGGATTGCGGGATTTCCGCATTGCCGAGCGCACCTATGAAGATCTTGCGCAAACGCAATGTTCTTTAGCGCTGGTGCCGGTTGACGATGCACCCTTGCCACCCTTCAAGCCGGGGCAATTCCTGACACTCTCGCTTGCCGTTGACGGGCCAGAGGCATCCGCAAGGGTTGTCCGATGCTATTCGATGTCGGATACCCCCGACCCCGCGCAATACCGCATCACCGTCAAGCGGGCCCTGGCGTCGGCAGCCAAGCCAGACGTTGAGGATGGGGTCGCCTCAGGCTGGCTGTTGGATGAGGCGAACCTTGGCTTGATCTTGAATGTCAGGGCGCCTTCTGGCCAATTCGTCTTTCCCCTGATGCAAAAGCGCGCGCTGTGTTCATTGCGGGGGGGATCGGGATCTCGCCTATCCTCTCAATGCTGAAATCCGCGCTTGCCGATAGGCCAGACACCCCGGTGCAGCTGTTCTATGGTTTGCGCAGTGGGCAAGATCACGCGTTCAAAGCCACGCTCAGCACGCTTGCGTCAGAGCAGTCACGCCTAGCAGGGTGCTGAAGAAGTCTGCGAGACGGAATGGTTTCCCTTTTGTGTGGGCGGCGGCGTTCGGTGTTGGGTCTTTCGACGCAGACGGCATGCGCGCCTGACGCCGTTTTTCATCGTCATACAGCCAGTAGCCGGGG
>JAIOYF010000020.1 GCA_021741245.1 Paracoccaceae bacterium | reverse complement strand
CGACGATCTGGTCGGTGTCCGTTGCAACGATGACGTCGTCTCCGTTCCCACCCACGATGCTATCTGCAGCAGAACCGCCCGTGATGGTGTCGGCGCCTGTGAAGCCCGTGATGGTCAAAGCCTCGGTCTGAGCGGAGAAATCATAGGCTGCATTTCCAGCATTGGTGATTTCAACGTTTTCGACAGCAACCAAATCTGCGTCCAGCAGGTTCGCGGCCGAGACCGCAGCGTTGAACAATACTGTGTCGGTGCCCGACCCACCATCGATCATCGCGTCTGTGTCCGTTGCGGACAAAGAGTCATCGCCGGCACCGCCACGCAGCGTGTCGGCGCCCAGACCACCGATGATCACATCGTTAAAGTCGCGCGATGCACCACCATCAATGTTCAGAGCCTCTGTCTGAACAGAAAAGTCGTATGTCAGGTTGTCGTCGCCCGTCAAAACGACATTCTGAACATTCACAAGATCGCCATCGATCAGATTGACTGCGGAAACCGCAGCCGCGAACTCAACAGTATTGTCCCCTGCCCCGCCGTCGATTTTTGCGTCGCTGTCTTCAGCAACAAAAGTATCGTCTCCGTCGTTTCCAACGAGGCTGTCAACCCCGGCGCCGCCGAAAATAGTATCGTTGCCCGACCCACCAAGAACGGTAACGTTTGCCTCCATACTGTAGGCATCCAAGTAAGAACCAACGGTCGAAGCAGTGGCATCGACGGTCAACGCATTCCTAATGTAAAGTTCAAGATACTGGCTGCCAGTGCCAGACAGTTTCAATGTCTCAATCGAAGAAGCCGAGTCCAACTCGTTGCCGCCAAAATCAGCGTCATCAACAATCTCGATGGTGTCATCGCCTTCCCCACCAACAATAGTGTCAAGGTTCGTCAGATCCGCATCCGCGAACTTGAAGGTGTCATTTCCCTGGCCACCGTCCAGAGAGTCCAAGCCCGCCCCTGAGGTAATCGTATCGCCATAGTTCGAGCCCGTGATGTTGTCAAAGCCACCAGCAGTGACAACTTCAACGCCGGAATTGCGCCCTTCGAAGTTCAGCGTGCTGCGCGCATAATCTCCGCTCAACGTCACTTTATCGATGCCCGCACCTTCGGCGTTTGCACCCAGATCAAAGTCGATCACAGCACCATTAGCGCCCACGAAAACAAGCTCTTCGACGCCACGAATTGCATTTTGTTCGCCACCCGTCGTGGCATTGAACAAGCGGGCCTCATCGCTCGGGATCGAAGCCCCATCTGGCACACCCGTGATTGTCAGCTTGCTTGGCTGGGCTGCATCAACCGTTCCGTCAATGGACAGCGTATTTGCACCCGTGAATTCGGCCCAAGTGGCCGTCACATCCGTGTCGACACCAAAGTTAACCGCAGGAGAAGCGGTGTTTGTGTTGCCCGCAACGTCGGACACGACCCCGGCGGAAAGCTGAATCAGATTGCTCGCATCCGGAGCGCTCAGGTTCGCAGCCGTCAGGTCAGCGGTGAAAGAGGTTGCATAGCCGCTGACAGCGGCAACGGGGCTCAGGTTGGACAAGGAACCCGATTCAACGGTAAAGTCACCAACCGAAAGCTCTGACACTTTTACGGCTTCGCTGAAGGTAATGGTGACAGTGGTCGAGCCACCGGCAACCAAAGCTACATCAGCAAGCGTGATCTCTGCCGTCGGGGCCAAAGTATCAATCGCATAGTTCGCGGAGCTGGCCTCTACGTTGCCATTTCCAGCCGCATCGGCGGCCCGATTTGCCGCCAAAGAGACGACGTTGGTTGTATCTTCGATAGCCACAGTCGGCGTCAGTGTCAGCGTGTAGGTCTGGCTACCATCCAGATTGTTGGTCGGTGCAGAAAGGTTGCTGAGCAACCCGCTATCAGCAGCAAAGTCAACCAATTCAACACCGGTTACCGCGCTGCTGAACGTCACTGTAACGGTGGCTGTCTCACCCACCGCAAGCGCGCTGTCAGAAACTTGGATCGTGGCCGTTGGCGCAACGGTATCAATTGCATAGTTCAAGGAACTTGCAGCAACTGTGTTTGCATTGCCTGCGGTATCATTGACTTGATTAGCAGCCAACGTCACCACGTTGGTTGTATCTGCAATGTTAGCCGTCGGCGTCAGAGTAAGCGTATACGTCTGTGTTCCATCGAGGTTGTCTGTTGGCGCGGACAGGTTGGTGAGGACACCATTTTCGGCCGCGAAATCCGTCGCCAGAACGCCGGTCACGGCCTCTGTGAAGGTGACGGTCACTGTTGCCGTCTCGCCCACGGCAAGTGCGCTGTCAGAGACCTGAATTGTCGCCCTCGGGGCCAAAGTATCAATCGCATAGTTTGCAGAGCTTGCAGATGCGACGTTGGCGTTTCCAAAACCATCAACGACCTTGCTTGCGGCCAAGGTGACGACGTTGCTTGCATCTTCGATAGCAGCAGTTGGCGTCAAGGTGAACGTGTAGGTCTGCGTGCCGTCATCGTTCAGCGAGGCCGCCGAAAGATCGCTCAGAACTCCGTTGTTGGCCGTAAAATCGCCCAGTTCAACGCCGGTCACAGCCTCGCTGAACGTAACGGTAACAGTCGCCGTCTCACCCACGGCCAGCGCGCTGTCGGAGAGAGTAATGGATGTCACAAAAGGCGAAACTTCAAGGTTTGCGTTCAAACCTTCGAGGATTTGGAGTTGGTTCACATCCAACGCGCCCGACACCGTTACGGTGCCAGCGTTCTCCAAAATCGCATCAACACCAGCAATAAGCGACCCGTCGGCAAACAGGCTGGCAACCGAATCTACGATGTCGTAGCTCCAGGCGTCATTCGTGGTCAGCGCGATCAGGTCAGCGTAATCTTGGATCGACAACGAACCGGCAGCACCGTCGGCAACCGAAACGGTATCCGCAGTTGTCAATGGCTCGGCCGCACCGTTTGCCAGCAGATTTTCTGCAGTATCAACGATCGAGTAGCTCCAGCTGTCGTCTGCGGTCAGCGCGGTCAGATCGGCATGGCCCTGAACTGACAAGTTGCCAGCGTCACCGCCCGCAACGTTGATCGACACATCAATGTCAGCGTCAATTTTTGCTGACCCGTCAACGGCCTGCGCTTGCTCAAGGCTGGACACCAAGACTTCAAGTTCACCACCGATTGCATCGCTGCGCAGATCAATGCTCGTCAAAGCGTCAAACTGGTCATAGGTCAGGATCGCACCCGAGCCAACCTCAATGACAGTGATCGACGCAGGAAGCGTCACAGCCGTAAAATCAACCGTGCCATGCGCAACGATGATCGTGTCAAATCCACTGATGTCAGATGTCGAGCTCAGAACAACAACGTCATCGGCATCTTCGAACGACAGCGTCAGCGTGCCTTGTCAGTCAGCATTAAGAACAACATCCGCGTAAGTGTCCGCACCCACAGCAGTGCTCAAGATGGTTACAACAGCGCCCACGACGGCACCGGTGATGTCGACGGTCGCATTCGTGGCACCAATGTCAGCAGTCTCCACTGTCGGAGTCGTCACAGCCTCCCCACCGCCGCCGCCACATGCAGCCAGAGGCAACAGAAGCATCATGGTCCCGGCCTTTTTCGCCGCATTCGCTTTCTTCGCCGCATCAGACCAGCGCTTCAGAAACGCATCACGCTCTTTCGCACCCGCTGGCACCTTGATCACATCAGCGCCATGCGACATCGCACCAAGTTCGCCCGACCGCAGTTCAGCATAGACCCCTTCAAGACGCTCACCATCAAGATGAACCGCTCCGAGCGATGCCTCTGCGGCATCATTGAGGGACACGACTTTCAGCGCACCATCTTCAGCAACGATGCTCAGGTTCGAGGTGTTCAGGTCTTTAGCCATGGGTTGTATTCCTTCTTTACGCCGCGCGGCAGCGGCGCTGCTCGGTCACTGGGGTGATTTTAGTTGAAGCAACCTTTTGGTTGCTTGATTTCACGGGGGCCTCACAACGGAGGCAATCGGAGCGCGCGGTCAGCGCCTCCGAAGCAAACTTTCTAGCGTGCGGCCTGGAGGCAGATCGCATTCGGCGATGACCTCCCGGTCCTTGCTGGCGCAAATTCATAAAACATGAAATCATGGTGAGCTTTGAAATGGGAAAACGCCCATTCGCCACAGACTGTGGCGATAGAAAATGTGCGCTTTCGGACGCGCAAGATGAACTAAGGACGCTTGAAAGACGTACTCCGCCACAAAACACAGCAGTTATTCCACTATCGTTCGGCCATCTTTCTTGCATTTTTTCAATGCTTTGGCGCATTCTCTCCCGCTCTCATGATGGTCACTTTTTGCTCCAATTTTGCCAATCCAAATCCTAACGGATAGGCCCTCTCCAATGATGGATTAATAGCAATTATTATATGCCGTCAATAAGAAACAACCCATTTAGGTGGTGTATCGCGATTGATACAAATCACCTCTCTGCATAAAGTTTATAATATACAGGCATTGGTACGTAATAATTCGAATTATGATATATACACTATAATGTAATAACTATCTTTGGGATGTTTCTGGATTCCATTAAGCTGTGTCCAGCTGAGGTTTCCGGCCTCCAGGAATTCCCAAACTGCGTATCTAGTGGGTTGGGGCTGGACGGATCGGACGTATTCACAATCCGCATCGCGTTGGCCAAAGCTCAGCGGCAGGCAAGGCAACGCACCTTCCGGGTGGTGTCCGAAACCGTTTTCAGAACGGACTTGCCGATCCTCATTCTGTCACGGCGGCACATGGATGCCGCAAAAGGGATAGCTTCCGGCTGTCCGACGGGAGCAAGAGTTTCGCCTGAACGCGCCAGCACCGAAGAGTTGACGCAGATGCTGTCACAGTCATGTCCGGGGGCAAGCCGAGAGCTTCTGCTGTGGATGCAGGATAGTCGACGGCACGAACGTCAAGCCTACCCTCGTGGGCAGCCGGCTACGGCGTGGCTCACAGCCGAGACATTGGGGGTTTAGCTGCGAAACAAGCGGCAACATAAAGACGCCAAATACGAACTTGGGCAGCTAGCAAACCTGTGGCCAACACCCGATCAGACCCGCTTCCTGCGCGCAATGGTGGCGCGGATCCTTGACCACGTCGGTGGCCATCCGTTACCCATCCGAGCAAGAGACGCAGTCGGGATGCGCTGCCCTATGCTGAACTACCGATGTCATTACCGGCGAGGGTGGAGCATAATCCTCGCCACCCACGGCTCGTCTGTTGCCGGCGACACCCCCCGTGCCGTGCCAGCCCTCACCGAACTGACGGTTGGTGCGCAAAGGGTCGGTGCCACAGCGCATCCTTCACACCGAGCCCACAGGTCTGGAAACCCACCCCAATGAACCGAGGCTGCGTATCATCCCGCAAAACCAAGACCACCGACCGCACGATACCGAAATCAGACAACAACAGGTGCCTGGCAAACACATTGCGCGGCGAACGCGGCCCAGGACGGTGCAATCCAGCACGGCGCGGCCAAAGATTATGGGGGTGGCGGGCTGCCCGGAGGGCAATGTTGCAGGCACCGCTCGACTGCGGGGGGGTCAAAACCTCCAGAGTTTGGTCGAGCGCTCGGTGTCCAGTGCATTCCGCTCGGCCGCGGGCCCCTCGGCCACGCGACCATCAGCACCAAACTCACCCTTGTTGATCACGCTGTATCTTGCGATTGACCGAAGCCATGACTCGTCACGATTAACCAAGACCGGGGTGGTAAACGTTCCCCAAAATGTACAAACGGTTCTGTGCACACGCGGCATGGTAACCTCGCTTTCTGCGATGGTGGCTGGTGATAGATACAAACGACACTCGCACGTAAATTTTATATGTATCCATCTTTAGTCTGTAATATTATTTCCCAAAAGTGCGCATTCGCGCAACAAGCTACCCAATCGGATATTTAACACATCCTTTTCTGGGGTCCGGATTAGGACAGAGACGTGACCCAAAGGATCGTGGCATCCTCTTCCGATAGGCTGACCACATTATGCCCCATGCTTGCGTCATAATAGGCACTGTCGCCCCGGCGCAGATCAACGGGTTCATAGAACTCGGTATAGAGGCGGATCATACCTGTCAGGACGAACAAGAACTCTTCGCCATCATGACGGACCCAGCCGTCAAACTCCTCAAAACGCCGTGCACGAATCCGGGCGCGATAGGGCAACATGGCCTTCTTGGTCAGATGCCCTGCCAAAAGCTCATGTTCATAGGTGACCGTCACATGCCCCTGCCCCTCACCAGCCTTGGTCACGTCAATCCGGCCAGACACTTGCGGCTTGCTGGGGGGGGTGAAAAGCTGCGGCACGGAAATCGCCAGACCTTCGGCAAGCTTTTTCAAGGCCTCGTAGGTCGGGCTCATTTGACCGTTTTCAATCTTGGACAAGGTTGACCGCGCCAAACCGGCCTGCTGTGCCGCCTGTTCCAAGGTCCAGCCCCGCGCCTTGCGCAGGTCGCGGACCCTTTGGCCAAGGTTCACAGGCTCAACCGGTGTGTTTGCGCCAGACTCGCGGGCGATACGGATAAGGGATTTCGGATCTGTTTCGGTCATGGCCTCGTGATCTAGCGATGCAGGGTGATGCTTGCAACGATTGAACGCAGCACGTAAGGCGGGAATATGGTTTCCCTCGTCGATCTTGGCCCGCCGCCGGTGCCGCCATTGGCCTTTAACCTTGCTGCCCATGTGCTGGCCGCAAGCGCCGAACGCCTGCCCGGCAAGATGGCGCTGCAAATCCTGCGTCCCACCGGGGCCGAACGGTGGAGCTATGCCCGACTTTTGTCTGCAGTGCTGGGCTGTGCCACGGGTTTACAGGAATTGGGCGTGCGGCGGGGCGACCGCATCTTGATGCGGCTTGGCAATCAGGTGGAGTTTCCCTTGCTGTTTCTGGGGGCTATTGCGGCGGGCATGGTGCCCGTGCCCACCTCGGCCCAACTGACCGAGGCAGAGATCACGCCCATGGCCACGCGCATCGGCCCGCGCCTGATCGTTGCCGCCCCCGGTGTGGCCCTGCCAACCCTGCCCGACGTCCCGGTGATCACCGATGCGGATATCCGCACGATGGAACGCTTGCCGCCCGCCGCCTTTGACCTGGGGGATCCGGATCGTCTGGCCTATATCGTCTTTACCTCGGGCACCTCGGGGCGGCCCATGGCGGTGCAACATGCGCATCGGGCGATCCTTGGCCGCTTGATGATGCACGAAGATTGGGAAGGTCTGACCGAGGCGGATCGGCTTTTGCACGCCGGAGCTTTCAACTGGACCTATACCTTGGGCACCGGCCTTATGGACCCATGGACTGTTGGGGCAACCGCCCTCATCCCGGCAGAGGGAGTCGAGGCCACGCAGCTTCCCCTTTTGCTTAAACGCTTTGACGCCACCATCTTTGCCGCGGCCCCCGGTGTGTATCGCCGCATGCTGCGCAGCCCGATGGCCCCGCTGCCGCGCCTGCGTCATGGGCTGTCTGCGGGCGAAAAGTTGGCAGAAGAGACACGGCAGGCATGGTCGAACGCCACCGGCACCCCGATCTATGAGGCGCTTGGCATGTCCGAGGTCTCGACCTTCATCTCTGCCGGGCCGGGGCGACTGCCGCCCCTTGGGGCAACCGGCTTTGCCCAAAGGGGGCGCAGGATTGCGGCCCTTGGCCCCGATCACCAACCGGTGGCTTGCGGCATGCCGGGCGAGTTGGCCATTGACCGCCGTGATCCGGGGCTGATGATCGGCTATCTGGACGCAGCAGAGGCCACAGCGGCACGGCTGACCGACGATTGGTTTCTGACCGGTGACAGCGTCAGCATCGACGCCATGGGTGCAGTCACCTATCTGGGCCGCAATGATGACCAGATGAACCCCGGCGGCTATCGCGTCAGCCCCTTTGAGGTCGAGGCCGCCATGGCCGATGCCCACGGCGTGACAGATCTGGCGGTGACAGAGGTCGAGGTTTCCCCCGGCACTTTCGTCATCGCCCTGTTCTACACCGCCGCAGCCCCCCTTGACGACGCCGCCCTACAGGCCCATGCCGAGGCAAAGCTTGCGCGCTATAAACAGCCGCGCCTGTATCGCCACCTCGACGCCCTGCCACGCGGGGCAAATGCCAAACTCAACCGCCGGGCGCTTCGGCAGATGGGACCCACATGATAAAGCTTGACGTCATCTCCGATCCGGTCTGCCCTTGGTGCTATATCGGTAAGGCAAACCTTGACCGCGCGCTGGAGGCCAATCCCGCCCACCCGTTCGAGATCGAATGGCACCCTTTTCAGCTCAACCCCGATATGGCGCCCGAGGGCAAGGATCGCAGGGAGTATCTGGAAGCCAAGTTCGGCGGCAAGGCCAAGGCAGTAGAGGTCTATGCGCGGGTCGAACAGGCCGCTCGCGACGCGGGGCTTGAGATCGACTTTTCCGCCATCCCGCGCATCCCCAACACGCTGGACGCGCATCGCTTGATCCATTGGGCCGGGCTGGAGGGACGTCAAACGGCGGTCGTCTCGGCCCTGTTCCGCGCCTATTGGAAAGAGGGGCGCGATATCGGCGACCGGTCAGTTCTGGCCGCCATCGCAGGCGACTCCGGGCTGGATGCAGCCGTGATTGCGCGGTTGCTGGAGACCCCGGCAGACGCCGATGATATCCGCGCCCGCGATCACCATGCCCGCCAGCGCGGCGTCTCGGGCGTGCCGTGCTTTATCATCGCCAACCAATATGTGGTCAGTGGCGCACAGCCCCCGCAGGTCTGGGCACAGGTGCTGGATGAATTGACAGCCAACCCGCCCGCAGCCAATCCCGCCACCTGACGAAAAGTGCCCTGTGGGCAGCCAGAAAGACAAGTTTTGAACACCAAACCCCTTTCCTCCACGGAATTCATTTTCCTGATCGCAATGCTTTTTGCGACAGTGGCATTCTCAATAGATTCGATGCTGCCCGCCCTGCCCCAGATTGCGGCGGAACTGGTGTCAGATCAGCCAAACCGCGCCCAGTTGATTATCGCCAGCTTTGTCTTTGGCATGGGCGTAGGCACGCTTTTCGCAGGTCCCCTGTCCGACAGCTATGGCCGCAAAACGGTGATCCTTGCGGGCGGTCTGCTCTACATCGCGGCGGCTGGTCTGGCCTATCTGGCCCCAAGTCTGGACACCATCCTTGCCGCCCGCTTTTTGCAAGGTCTTGGCGCTGCGGCCCCCCGCATCGTGGCCCTGGCCTTGGTCCGCGACCTTTACAAGGGGCGCGACATGGCACGGATCGTCTCGATCGCCATGATGATCTTCACCCTCGTGCCAGCCGTGGCACCCTTGTTGGGCCAGACGATTATTGCACATACCGGTTGGCGCGGGATCTTTGTGGCCTTCATGGCCTTTTCCATCGTCTCGATGATCTGGCTTGGCATTCGGCAACCCGAAACGCTGTTGCCCCCCGCCCGGAGGCCATTTCGCTTTACCCCGCTTTTGCAAGCCTTGGTCGAGGTGCTAAGCTATCGTGAGGTCCGCCTGTCGATTCTTGCCCAGACCTTTGCCTTCGGCGGCCTGATTGCGGCAATCTCTTCGGTGCAACCGATCTTTGAAATCACCTTTGACCGTGCCGAAAGCTTTCCGCTCTACTTCGCGGGAATCGCATTGGCCTCTGGCCTGTCAAGCCTCGCCAATGCCGCCCTTGTCGTCAGGTTTGGGATGCGGCGGATGGTGACGGTTGCCTTTGCCGGTGAGGCGATCATTTCCGCGATCTACCTTGCCGGCTTCGCCTTCGACCTATGGCCGCAATGGGTGGCATTCCCGGCCTTTTTGCTTTGGACGACAAGCCTGTTTTTCATGGTGGGCCTCTCCTTGGGAAATCTCAACGCCCTTGCGATGGAGCCAGCAGGGCATATCGCCGGGATGGCAGCTTCGGTCATTGGGTGCGTGGCCACGGTTGGCGGGGTGATGCTGGCTGCACCTGTGGGTCAGATGTTTGACGGAACGCCTTTGCCGCTGGTTCTGGCGGTGACGATCTCCATGGCCCTCGCTTATCTGGTGATGCTACGGCTTGGGGATCGCCCAGTGCAGCGCGCCTGAGGCCGCTTTAGCCGCCGCAAAACAGGGCAGAACGCGTTAATGTGGTCGCCCCTGCGCGCGCCCGCGTCGCGGGGTGTGCATATCCCCGCATCAATTCCACGGATTGACAGTGTTGAAGGCTGACTGGAAAGCCAACAGCGAAGCAACTACCAAATCCGCGTAGACAAGCTTTGCGACGGTTGAGCACGCTCCAAAATCCTTGCAAGGATTTTGCAAATTTCTTGCAAGAAATTTGGCCCCATCCTCAGGCCTTGGCTTTCTCACCCGCTTTGGGACGCACCACTTTTTCGGCCAGATCGCGGGCGATGGCAAAGGCTCCCTTGATGCGGTCGGCCTCGGATTTCCAATCCCGAAGCAGCACGATCTTGTTGCCCTGCACCCGAGCGCCCACGCCCTCAGCCTTGATGAAATCCACCAATCCCGCCGGGTTGGCGAATTTGTCATTGTGAAACTGCACCGTTGCGCCCTTTGGTCCGGCATCAATCCGGCTGATCCCGGCACGTTTGCACATCGCCTTGATCCGCACGATCAGCATCAGCGTGTTGACCTCCCGCGGCAGAGCGCCAAAGCGGTCAATCAACTCGGCGGCAAAACCCTCAAGCTCCACCTTGGTGGTCAGGCCCGACAGGCGGCGATAAAGCCCCAGCCGCACATCCAGATCGACCACGTAATCCTCGGGGATCATCACCGGCAGGCCAAGGTTCAGCTGCGGCGACCATTGATCATCAATCGGGCTCAACCCATTGATCTCGCCTGATTTGATCTTGGCAATCGTTTCTTCCAGCATCTGCTGGTAAAGCTCATAGCCCACCTCGCGGATGTGCCCCGACTGCTCTTCGCCCAGCAAATTGCCCGCGCCGCGCAGATCAAGGTCATGGCTGGCCAGATTGAACCCTGCGCCCAGATTATCAAGGCTTCCCAACAGCTTCAGCCGCTTTTGCGCCTGAGGGGTCAGTGGCGCGCGGGGCTTTGTGGTCAGATAGGCATAGGCCCGCGTCTTTGACCGACCCACCCGGCCACGAATTTGATAAAGCTGGCTCAGGCCAAACATATCGGCGCGGTGGATGATCATTGTGTTTGCGGTGGGAATGTCGAGACCACTTTCCACAATCGTGGTGGCCAAGAGCACATCATACTTCCCGTCATAGAATTGGTTCATCCGATCATCCAGATCACCCGCCGCCAATTGCCCATGGGCAATGACGTAGGAAACTTCGGGCACATGGGTGCGCAGGAAATCTTCGATCTCGGGCAGGTCGGAAATGCGCGGCACGACATAGAAGGATTGCCCCCCCCGGAACCGTTCGCGCAACAGGGCCTCGCGGATCGTCACGCTGTCAAACTCCGACACATAGGTGCGGATCGCAAGGCGGTCCACCGGCGGGGTTGCGATGATCGACAGGTCGCGCACCCCGGTCAGGCTGAGTTGCAAGGTGCGCGGAATAGGCGTCGCCGTCAGGGTCAGCACATGCACCTCGGACCGCATTTCCTTCAGCCGTTCCTTGTGGCCGACGCCGAAATGCTGTTCCTCATCAATCACCAAAAGGCCAAGGTTCTTGAACTTCACCCCCTTGGCCAAAAGGGCATGGGTGCCCACCACAATGTCAACGCTGCCATCGGTGATGCCGGCGCGCGTCGCATTGGCCTCTTTTGTGCCAACAAAGCGCGACAAGGGTTTGACATTGATCGGAAATCCGCGAAACCGCTCAACAAAGCTGCGATGGTGCTGTCGGGCCAAAAGCGTGGTGGGGCAGATCACTGCAACCTGCATGCCCGAAAGGGCCGCAACAAAGGCCGCGCGCATCGCGACCTCGGTCTTGCCAAAGCCCACGTCGCCCACAACGAGGCGATCCATGGGCGATCCTTTTTCCAGATCGGCCACCACATCGGCAATGGCGACAAGCTGGTCATCGGTTTCCTGATACGGGAACCGGGCGGCAAAAGCCTCCCAAATGCTGTGGGGCGCCTCCAGAATGGGCGCGTGGCGCAGCGCGCGTTCGGCGGCAATCCGCATCAGGCGGTCGGCAATCTCCTTGATACGTTCTTTGAGCTTGGCCTTTTTGGCCTGCCACGCCCCGCCGCCAAGGCGATCCAAAAGCCCCTCTTCGTGGCCATAACGGCTGAGGAGTTCGATATTCTCGACCGGCAGATAAAGCTTTGCATTCTCGGCATATTCCAAGGCCACGCAGGCATGGGGCGCACCAAGGGCGGTGATCGTCTCAAGGCCCAAGTAGCGGCCCACGCCATGTTCGACATGCACCACCAGATCGCCCGGCGTCAGGGTATCAACCTCACGCAAGAAATTCTCGGCCTTGCGGCGTTTCTTGGGCTTGCCAACCATCCGGTCGCCAAGGACGTCTTGTTCGGAGATCACGGCCAAACCGGGGGCGACAAAACCCGCCTCCAACGCCCAGACCATCAGGAACAAGCCACCGCGCCCTTCAGGCACATCGCGGATGTCTTTTGCGATGGTGAAGCCGGTGACGCCCTGATCTTCCAGCAACCCCTTCAGACGTTCTCGCGCGCCGTCAGACCAGCTGGCAATCACGACCTGACGGTCCTCACGCATGGCCTTGATATGGTCCGACAAAGCCCCGAAAAGACTTATACTTTCGACCTGACGTTCGGGGGCAAAGCTGCGTCCCATGCGGCCGCTGGCATCCAGAACACCGGGGCCGGGGCTGGCGGGATTGGGCGAAAACTGGATCACGCGATGCCCCGCAACCGCCGCCTCGAACCCGGCGTCGTCCAGATAGAGCAGACCCGGGGCTGCGGGCTTGTAGGCCGTATCAAGCCGCCCCTTGGCCGTCATCGCCTCGCGGCGGGAGTCATAGGCATCATCAATGCCTTCCCAACGTGACAGGCGCATCGGGGTGACCTGATCGTCCAGCATCACCGAGGCATCGGGCAGATAGTCAAACAGGGTTTCCAAGCGGTCATGGAAAAAGCCCAGCCAATGCTCCATCCCCTGATGTTTGCGGCCCGCGCTGACCGCCTCGTACAAAGGATCGTCCGATCCGCCGGCCCCGAATTCGATGCGATAGGTTTGCCGGAACCGGGTGATGGAGGCCTCATCCAAGATCACCTCGGACACCGGGCTTAGATCAACCGTTTTCAGCTTTTCCGTGGTGCGCTGCGTCTCGGGGTCAAAACGGCGCAGCCCATCAAGCGTGTCGCCAAAGAAATCAAGCCGCACAGGGCCGCCATGACCCGGCGGGAAAATATCAATGATCCCCCCGCGCAGGGCATAGTCCCCCGGTTCGGCCACGGTGGACACGGGCGAAAACCCCATGCGGGCCAAGAAATCCTTCAGCTTTGCCTCATTCACCCGCTGCCCGATCGTGGCGGTGAAACTTGCCGCCTCGACCGTCGCGCGGGCGGGCACCTTCTGCGTAGCGCCGTTGACAGTCGTCAAGAGCACAAAGGGGGTGGGTATGCCGGCAACCAGCGCGGCCAAAGTCGCCATGCGACGGGCCGAAATCTCGGGGTTGGGCGAGACGCGGTCATAGGGCAGGCAATCCCACGCCGGGAAATCCAGCACGAGGGCAGCCGGGGCCATCGCCGCAAGGGCCGCGCGCATCGCTTCCATCCGCTTGTCATCGCGGGCGATGTGGATGACCGGGGCGCCACGCGCCAATTCCTTGGCCAAAAGGCGTGCGTCGAACCCTTCGGGCGCGCCGCCTAGAAGGATCTTGCTGGGTGTCTTGCTCATGGGGATTTATCTGCGCTCATCTGCGCCCTTACCTACCCCTTGCAAGGGGCGCGTCAAGGCTTTGGCTTAGATCGAATAGGCGAAGTTCTGATACATACCAAACATGGAGGTCACAAAAATCGACAGCATGCCAATCAATTGAACCCGAAAGCGATGGCGCATCAACACCCGCACCAGATCGTCACCCTGAGGTCCGGTCTGTTCGATCCGATATGCCGTCCGCGTGGTAAGATAGCCGACCAAGAGCATCGGCGTGAACATCAACAAGACGGCCTGAGCGAACTCAACGTCATGAACGACCGACAAAAGCCCAAGAAGCGTCAACAAAAAGCAGCTGAACGCAATCAACCAAATCCCGGCGCTGCGCGAAATATACAAAACACGACGGGCGTTGATATTGGCAATGGCTTCAAGGTCCATGGCGGCCTGATCACCCTGACGACGGGCCCTTGTGATCATGTCAAACGGAACGCCCATCACCCAATGGCTGACTGAAGACCATAGCACTGCCAAGCCGATCCAGTACCAAAGGTTCGAGAACGACCGCATGTCGATCACGATAAAGATCAGTTCATACCATTTCACGCCGATGCCCTTCGTCGCCGATGCTTTTCACCCAAAACCGCAGCAAGACTTGCAGCCTTGCCGCATTCCATGGCAGGCAAGAGCGAAAGCTGCAAGCCCCTGCCCCAATGAGAGCCTCGTCATGACCCCAATCGTTGCCCCAACGCCCACGTCCCGCCTGCGTCGTCTGCGCCGATCTGCCGCCCTGCGGGCCTTGGCGCAGGAAAATACGCTTTCGGTCAATGACCTGATCTGGCCGGTTTTCGTGCGGGACGGCGTGGCATTGCGTGAGCCGATTTCCTCGATGCCCGGAGTGGAGCGCCTGTCGGTCGATCTGGTGGTCAAGGCGGCAGAAGACGCGGCTTCGCTTGGTATCCCTGCTATCTGCCTGTTTCCCTATACCGATCCATCGCTCAAGACGGAAACCTGCGAAGAGGCGTGGAACCCTGACAACCTTGCCAACCGCGCCATTCGCGCAATCAAGGCCGCCGTGCCCGAGATTGCCGTGATGACCGACATCGCGCTTGATCCCTATAATGCCAACGGCCATGACGGTCTGGTGCGTGATGGCATCATCTTGAACGACGAAACCGTCGAGGCTTTGGTCAAGATGGCTTTGGTGCAGGCCGAGTGTGGGGCAGATATCCTTGGCCCTTCGGACATGATGGATGGGCGCATCGGGGCCATGCGGGCGGCGTTGGAGCGTGCAGGGCACAAGGATGTGGCGATCCTGTCCTATGCCGCCAAATATGCCAGCGCCTTTTATGGCCCGTTCCGCGATGCGGTCGGTGCCACAGGGGCGCTGAAAGGCGACAAGAAGACCTATCAGATGAACCCGGCCAACAGTGATGAGGCGATGCGCCTGATCGCGCGGGATCTGGCCGAAGGTGCGGATATGGTCATGGTGAAACCGGGGATGCCCTATCTGGATATCTGCCACCGGGCAAAATCAACCTTCGGCGCGCCGACCTATGCCTATCAGGTGTCGGGCGAATACGCGATGATCAAGGCTGCGGCATTGAATGGCTGGATCGACGGCGAAAAGGCAATGCTGGAAAGCCTGATGGCCTTCCGCCGTGCGGGCTGTGACGGGGTGTTGACCTATTTCGCGCCCGAGGTCGCCCGCATCTTGCGCCGCGGATGATTGCGCTGTTTGCCATCGGCATTTAAAGAGGCAAGCCACCGCCGAAGCCGCAATCCATAGGTGACAGAGCCATGGGTTGCCGCTATATTTGGCGCCAGAAGGGGCAAAAGACCCCAGCCGACGATACGGCACCCGAGGTAAAGCGAGGATCAGATGAGCAGCTTCAGCAGACGGCGTTTTCTTTGTGCAACCGGTGCAAGTGGATTACTTGCGGCATGTGGCAATGGCGTTGGCAGCGCAGGCGGCACACAGATTGACGCGCGCGTTGACAAGACCCGCGACTACCTTTTCAGCAGCTATCCCGGCACGCGCGACCTTGCCTCACAGGCTGCGGGCGTCCTTTACATGCCTTTGATCACCGAGGCTGGTTTGGGCATCGGTGGCGGCTATGGCCGTGGTGCCTTGCGTGTTGGCGGGGTGACGGTTGACTACTATTCAGCCACCCGTGCCACTTTTGGCTTTCAGATCGGGGCGCAGCAATATGCACATGCCTTGTTCTTCATGACCGAAGGGTCCCTTGGTCAATTCCGTCGCAGCCCCGGTTGGGCAGTTGGGGCGGATGTGCGCTATGCCACACCAGCGCAAGGCGCAAGCCTTGGCAAGGAAACAACGGAATTGGAACCGGTGATCGCACTGGTTTTTGGCCAGCAGGGACTGATCGCAGGCGCAACCTTGGCAGGCGTGAAATACAGCCGCATCATCCCTTAAGCGAACGGGCAAAGCCTATTTGCCACGCAGGTCTTCTAAGCTCAAAACAAAACCGCCGGAGGCAACTCCGGCGGTCTTTTTAGTCTGGCTGCGGTCTTAGCGCAGACGACGGATCAGGCTGGAGGTGTCATTGCGCCCGCCACCCATGCGCTGCACATCCTTGTAGAACTGGTCCACAAGGGCCGTCACAGGCAACGAGGCCCCAATTTCATTGGCTGTGGCAAGGCAGATGCCAAGGTCTTTGCGCATCCAATCCACCGCAAAGCCAAAGTCGAACTTGTCTTCCAGCATGGTCTTGTGCCGATTGGCCATTTGCCAGCTTCCTGCTGCGCCTTGGCTGATCACCTCAACCACGGCTTCGCCATCAAGCCCTGCTTTTTCACCAAAAGCCAACGCCTCGGCCAGACCTTGCACCAAACCTGCGATGCAGATCTGGTTCATCATCTTGGCAATCTGTCCGGCCCCGCTTTCGCCAAGCCTGCGGCAAACGCGGGAATAGGCGCCGATCACCGGTTCTGCACGGTCATACTGGCCTTGATCACCACCGCACATCACCGAAAGCACGCCATTTTCCGCGCCGGCCTGTCCGCCCGACACGGGGGCATCCACAAAGCCCAACCCCTTGTCCACCGCGACGCCAGACAATTCACGCGTCACCAGGGCCGAAACCGTCGTGTGATCGACAAACACCGCGCCCGCGTCCATTCCGGCAAAGGCCCCATCCGCCCCTAGGCAGATCCCGCGCAAGTCATCATCATTGCCCACACAGGCCATGACGAAGTCCTGCCCCATCGCGGCCTCTCGCGGGGTCGCAGCCGACCGGCCGCCGTGCTTGGCAACCCATGCCTCTGCCTTGGCGGCAGAGCGGTTGTAGACCGTTACCTCATGCCCTTTGGCTGCAAGGTGGCCCGCCATTGGAAACCCCATGACCCCTAAACCCAAAAATGCCACTTTCGCCATGCTAGCCTCCCTTTGCATTGCCCTTTTCACTTCGATGCCCTAGGTAACAGGCCCAACCCTGCCGTCAAGAACAGGTCCCTTATGCTTATCCTATTTCGTTGGCTGTTGCGGTTGTTTTCGGGCCTTGTGGTCCTTTGTGCGCTTGTGCTGTTCATCTCGTATTACTTTCTTGAACGCTCTGTGCCCGATTATTCCGAATCCTTTACTGTTGATGGCATCGCCTCTCCGGTCGAGATTGTGCGCAACAATGATGATGTGCCGCATATCTTTGGGGCCGCAGATCAAGATGTGTTTTATGCCTTGGGCTTTGCCCATGCGCAGGATCGTCTGTGGCAAATGACGATGCTGCGGCGCACTGCACAGGGCCGCTTGTCCGAGGTTTTTGGCCAACGCACGCTAAAGCTTGATGAACTCTTGCGCCGGTATGATCTTTACACCTTGGCCCTGCAATCGGTTGAGGTGCAGGATGATCCGACCAAGATGGCGCTGGAGGCCTATGCAAAGGGCGTCAATGCCTGGATCAACCAGATCAACGCCGAGGCGCGTGGCCGGGGTGCGCCAGAGTTCTTTTTCTTTTCGAATGAAATTGCGGCATGGGCCCCGGCGGATAGCATCGCCATCATAAAGTTGATGGCCCTGCAACTCTCTGGCCAATTGGAGGCCGAGGTTCTGCGCGCGCGGGTTTCAATGCTGTTGTCAGCCGACAGGCTGCGCGACATCTTGCCTGATGATCCCAGCCGTCCCGTCAGCGCCCTGCCCGATTACGCCAGCCTGATGCCCGGTGTGGTTCCCTCCACGGCCCCGCTGAAGGTGGCCTCGGACACGGCTTTGTCCCCCTTTCCGCGTCTGCCTTTTGCCGGGGCGTCGAATGCATGGGCGGCGGCGCCGGGGCGATCGGCGGCGGGTGGCAGCCTCTTGGCCAATGATCCCCACCTTGGCTTTACGGCCCCGTCGATCTGGTATCTGGCCCGACTGGACCTGCAAAGTGGCGGAGTGATCGGGGCCACCATTCCGGGGGTGCCAACCATTTTGATCGGCCGCTCCAGCGCCTTGGGCTGGGGTCTGACATCAGCCTATGTCGATGATCAAGACGTGGTGATGGAGCGTCTGAACCCCGCCAACCCCGAGGAATACGAAACCGAAGGCGGGATGAAGCCGTTCCTGACCCGCCGCTCGATTATTCAGGTCAAGGGGCAGGCCCCGGTGACCATCACCCTGCGCTGGTCCGAGGCGGGGCCAATCCTGCCCGGCTCACACTATGATCTGGCCAGCGTGACCCCACAGGGCCATGTCGCGGCATTGGAATGGACGGCACTGTCGCCCAACGATACCTCGATGACGGCAGCCATGCGGATCATGCGCGCAAAATCCATTCCCGAGGCGCTGGAGGCGGGGCGCCTGTTTGTGGCCCCTGCACAAAACCTGATGCTGGCCGATGCCACTGGGGTTGCGATGCAAGTGATCGGGGCCCTGCCCAAGCGCGATGTGGCCCACCCGACTCAAGGGCGGATGCCCGCGCTTGGGATCTCAAAGGCGGCACGGTGGCAAGGCACCTTTGCCTATGAGGAAAACCCCCGGTTCCTGAACCCAGCCTCGGGCATCTTGGGAAACACCAACAACAAGACGGTGGAACGGCTTTTCCCGCAGCACCTCAGCTTTCTTTGGGGCGACACGCAGCGCATTCAACGCTGGCTGACCCTGATGAAAACCCGCGAGGTGCATACCCGCGAAAGCTTTATCGAAGCGCAGCTTGATACCGTCAGCCCCACTGCGCGCTTGATCTTGCCGCTGATCGGGGCGGATCTGTGGTTCACCGCTGAGGCCGCGCCAGAGGGCACGCCAGAACGCTTGCGGCAGCGCGCATTAGAGCTTTTGGCCCAGTGGAACGGCGAGATGAACGAGCATCTGCCCGAACCCCTGATCTATATGGCGTGGTTCCGGGCGCTGAATGATCGCCTGATCCGTGATGAACTTGGGCCTCTGGCCGATGACTTCACCCATCCCGATCCGATCTTTATCGAACGGGTGTTTCGCGATACCGATGGGGCATCCGTCTGGTGCGATGTGATCCAGTCCGCCGCCGTGGAAACTTGCGCTGATGTCGCGCGCATGGCCTTGGATGAGGCGCTGATTGAACTGACCGAGACCTATGGACCAAACCCGGAAAGCTGGCGTTGGGGCGAGGCCCATCAGGCGACGCAGGACCACCCGGTTCTTGGGGAAATTCCCTTTGTGAAATGGTTCGTCAATATCCGCCAAAGCACAAGCGGCGGGGACAACACCTTGCAGCGCGGGCTGACACGCGGCACCGGGCAGCGCCCCTATGAAAACGTGCATGGCGCAGGCTACCGCGGCGTTTACGATTTTGCCGATCCCGACAGTTCGGTTTTCATCATCTCTACCGGGCAATCGGGCCATCCGCTCAGCCGTCACTATGATGATCTGGGTGAGTTGTGGCGGCGCGGGGAATATGTCCCGATGAGCCTTGACCCAGATCTTGCCCGTGCCGCCGCTGTTGGCATCACCACTTTGCGGCCCAAATGATGGCGAGTCCCGACATCACCGTAACGACGCCACGCCTCATCTTGCGGCGGGCACGGATGAGCGATCTGGAGAATTTGCACCGCGTCTTCACCCAAGCCCTGGCGATGCGCTACTGGTCGGTGCCGGAACATGACCACATCGATCAGACCAAAGCCTTTCTGGAAGGCATGATCCGGTCTGAAAATGCCGATGACTTTGTGATCGAACATCAGGGTCGCGTGGTCGGCAAGGCCGGGGAGTGGAACCTGCCCGAGATTGGATATATCCTGCATCCCGACCTTTGGGGTCAGGGCCTTGGATATGAGGCGGTTTCGGCCGTCATTGCGCATCTCTTTGCCACCCATCCAGTCACGGAACTGACCGCCGAGGTGGACCCACGCAATCTGGCCTCCCGGTCGCTCCTTGCCAAATTGGGGTTTCACGAGACCGGACGGGCCGAGCGCACCCTGAAATGGCGCGAGGAATGGTGCGACAGTATTTACCTCTCCCTGCCCCGACCTCTTGCCTAAATTCACCGTCCCTCTGCTGCGCCCCCTTGACCTTGCCCCAAGGCGCGACATCATTGCGCAACAAAATTGCGCAAAGGGGTTCTGGTGTCTCAGATCATGTCGCAGGGGTTTCACGATTGGGTTGGCCGTCAGGAACAGGCGATTGACAGCATAACCGCGCGTCAATGCCGTCAAATGGCTGCCACGCTGGAGGCTGAGGGCGATTTCAGCGACGGCGCACCCTTGCCGCCCCTGTGGCATTGGATGGGATGGACACCCGAAGCCCCGATGTCGGGCCTTGGGGCCGATGGCCATCCGGCGCGGGGCGGGTTCTTGCCCCCCATTCCATTGGAGCGCCGGATGTGGGCGGGTGGACGGCTCAGCTTTCACGCGCCCTTGCGGATCGGCGAAGACCTTCACCGCCATTCCACCATTCTGAAGGTTGTCGAGAAATCCGGGGCCTCTGGCCAGATGGTCTTTGTTACCGTGGGCCACCAGATCAGCGGCACAGGCGGCCTTGCGATCAGCGAAGAACAAGACATCGTCTATGTCGCAATGCCCGACAGATTTACTCCTCCGCCGCCCAGCCCAGCCCCCGATGGCGCGATCTGGTCGGAGCCTTTTGCGGTTGATACCGTGCGGTTGTTCCGGTTCTCGGCGCTGACCTTCAACGCTCATCGCATCCACATTGATCTGCCCTATGCCCGCGAGGTCGAGAAATACCCCGACCTTGTCGTGCATGGCCCGATGCAGGCCATGGCCCTGATGGGGGCGGCCTGCCGCCATCGGGGTGCCGCGCCCAATGCGTTTCGTTTCCGGGGTGTCCGCCCGGCCTTTCACACGGATAAACTGACATTGATTGGCTGGTCTGGTCAGGCGGAACAGCCGCTCGCAACCGTAAATCACGCGGGTCTGCACTGCATGCAGGCCACCGCCAGCTGGAGTGCGAACGGCTAACATGACTGGAATCCTTAGTGGAATGCGGGTCGTCGAAGGATCGGCCTTTGTGGCGGTGCCTTTGGCAGGCATGACTTTGGCGCAAATGGGGGCGGATGTGATCCGCTTTGACCGGCTGCAAGGCGGGCTTGATGCGCATCGCTGGCCCGTGACCGACAGCGGGGCCAGCCTTTTCTGGGCCGGGTTGAACAAGGGCAAACGCTCTCTCGCCATCGACATGACCCACCCTGAAGGCCAAGAGATCATCACCCGGCTGATCACCGCCCCGGGCCCGGACGCAGGGATGTTTCTGACCAACCTGCGGGTGCGGGGATGGATGGACTATCCCGCCCTTTCGGCCCTGCGCGAAGACCTGATCATGGTCAGCCTGATCGGCACGCGGCGGGGTGAGCCTGCGGTGGATTACACCGTGAACCCCTCGCTTGGCTTTCCCATGGCCACGGGCCCCGAGGGCAGCCAAGACCCAGTCGCCCATATGCTGCCCGCATGGGATTGCATGGCGGGGGGCATGGTGGTGCAGGCGCTTTTGGCCGCCGAGCGCCACCGGATGCGCACCGGCCTTGGGCAGATTGCGGAACTGTCGCTCAAGGATGTAGCGGCGGCGATGATGGGCAACTTGGGAATTCTGGCCGAAGTGGCGGTCAATGGTGTGGATCGCCCAAAGTCTGGCAATGCGCTTTACGGGGCGTTTGGGCAAGATTTCCTGTGCCGCTGCGGATCGCGGGTCATGGTGATTGGCCTGACGGAACGCCAATGGCGAGGCGTGGTCAAGGTGCTGGGGATGGAGGCAGAGGTGGCCGCCATCGGCCAAGCGCTGGGCCTTGATTTGCAGGCCGAGGGCAATCGCTGGGCCGCGCGCCACGCGCTGGCCGCCTTGTTCGCGCCGTGGTTCGCTGCGCGTGATCTGGCCGAGGTGGGTCAAATCTTCGACAAGGCGGGCCTGACCTGGGCCCCCTTCCGCAGCTTTGCCACAGCGGTTCGCGACGATCCCGATCTGTCGACCGCAAACCCGATGTTTGCCCAAGTGGACCAGCCCGGGATCGGCAGTTATGTGGTGCCTGCCTCTCCCATCGGGTTTTCCGGGGTGGACCGTTTGCCCCCCGCGCCTGCACCACGCCTGGGCCAGCACAGCGAAGAGATCCTTGCCGATGTCATTGGCCTTGCCTCGGGCGAGATTGGCCGCCTGATGGATGCCGGAATCGTCGCGCAGGCCTAGGCGGTTGCGGCATTAGTCTTGGCGGCAAGTTGGCCGCCGGGCCACATGCGCAAGATGCGCCACGCAATCCACGGATTGGCCACCAGCAAAAAGGCCGTAAACACGGCCCCCGGCACGATCCAGCCGTTGATCAGCAACGCCGAGGCATAGGCCGCCATCGGAAAGGTGAAGGCCCCCCAAAGCGGTGAAAACCCCGAAGCAAGGATCCACCGGGTGCTCAGGATCATGGCAAGCAAGATCATGGCCCCAAATCCCAGCCAGATCAGCGCGATGAAGGGCATGCCCAACAGGCCGCAAATGCTGGCAAACAGGCTTGCCGGGGCCAGATGAAAGGCCAAGAGCGGCCGCAACGGGGCGGGCGGAATGCGCTTGATCAATTGCCACAGGCTGATCGCCCAGATACCAAGCGCGATCGGCGTGGTTGCCCAGAGAATGGCGGTGGCCAAGGCATCCGCCCCAAGGGCCGCCGCAGCCAAGCCCCCAACGATAAAGCCCACGAAATGCAGATGCCACGCGGGGGTGACACCCCGCCCTTCAGCCGGGGCTGCCCACAGCGCTTTCACCACAAAAACCGCCAAGATCGCATGCAGACCAAGGCCCACCCAGACCGCGCCATAGGCAACTCTAGGGTCCACAAAACTGAGGATCGACCCCAGCAGCATCGCCCCGACCGTGCCTGCCGCAAGGCCAGCGCGCCCCGGAACCGTGCGCAGGTCTTCAGCCAAAACCGCAGGGCGGCGGACCAGTTTCATGCCATAGGAAAAGGCCATAAAGACCCAAAGACCCACCACAAGGCCCATGACCAGTCGCGCCAGACTGTCAGGCTGGCCCAGTCCGACAAGGCTCCGCTCCAATGCCAGCGACAGGCCAAGCAATCCCGCCATCGGCGAAAAGATCGCGGGCGGTGTGCGGGCAAAGGCGGGCTGGCGCTTGGCCGGAAACTCAGGCGGCGGATGGTTCTTTGGCCGAAACCCCGGCGGATCTTGGATCATCTGTGACGCCTTTCTGCACGCTGCGCCTTTTAGGCCCCTGTCGCAGGGAAATGGCAAGGGGCAGTTGGGGGCCGAAACCTCCTTTTAACCCCGCAGAACCGGGAACCAATCCTCGCGCAAGCGTGCGCCCGGCTGCATCCCATGGCCGACAAACGGCGGCGAGGTTGGACCGGGCCTGTCAACATAGCGGGCATCCTCGCCCACCAGTCGCAAAGAAAACGCGCGGCGGCGGTTGGTGGTGGTGTTGCCCCGTGTGCCGTGCAGGGTGCGATAGTGAAAGGCCACGGCATCGCCCGGCTCCATCTCACATTCCAAGATCTGCATCCCTTCGGCCTCGGGGTCCGGGATGGGCATGTAATCGTGGTTCCCGGGATAAAAATCTGTCTCGCTCATCCAGCGGGTGGGCAGCACGTCGCGCGGCCACAGATGGCTGCCCGCAACGCAGCGCAGGCTTGCCTCCCGCACAGGGTCCAGCGGCGACCAGAAGCTGACAGTCTGCCGCCCCTCGACAAAGTAATAGGGGCCATCGGTGTGCCATGGGGTGGGCTTGTTGGTGCCGGGTTCCTTGACCAGCACATGGTCATGAAACAGCTGCACCCTCTCGCTGCCCATCAACTGCGCCGCCACATCCGCCACGTCAGATTGAAAAATCACTTCCTCAAAGGCGGGGATGCGCGACCAATTGCAATAGTCGTCAAAAAAGCGCCCCGCCTCGCCCGGTTTGAGGGTGGCCATCAGTGACGGGCTTGGGCTGGCCATATTGGCCTCAACACCATCGCGCAACCGCTCGACCCAGTCGCGCCAAAGCCCCTTGATCAAGACGGCCCCATCGCGCTGATAGGCTGTGACGGTTTCTGGTGTGATCATGGCAATGGTGCCCCCCGATATTTGCCCATCAGTCATGGCAGGTGGGACGAGCGATTTCCAGACCAGAATTGCTCTCCGCAGTGGCCAACAGAGTCAGCCCGGCAAGACCCAGCAAAGCGGGCCCAAGGCACAAAGCCGCGCCCCGGTGCCCAGTTTGAAATGCGCAAGACCGGGCGCATCTTCGGTGTTCACATCGCCCAGATCCAAGGTTTCCACCCCTTCGGCCCGCAAATTCTGTGCAGCATGCCAAAGCATCACCCCGTGGGCGCCCGCCTCCCGCGCCAAGGGGCTGGCGTGGCCAAGGTGATAGCTGGCCCAAGTGCCATGCCGGACAAAGCACATGCTGGCCTCAATCCGCCCCTTGGACCGCCACAGCCAGATCCGCAGGTTTGCCGGGGCAAGCGACAGGGTGAAGTCCGCTGAAAGTGCCCGATACCCCCGCGCCCGGCGCTGCGCCCCCTCGGCCGCGACAAGTTCGGGCAGATGGCGTGGCGTGCCGCGCTCTGCCGCGATGCCAAGGCGCAAGGATCGGGACAGCCGGTTGCGCCATTTGCCCTGCATGGCGGCCAACAAGGCAGGCGCGTCTGGCGTCAGATCCCAAAGGGCCACGTGGCGTGGTGTCATCAACGGCACAAGGCCAAAACCCGCGACCGGCGCACCGGGCAAGGCAAGCATCGCCCCCGCCGCCCGTCGCGCCAAAAGCCGCAGTCCCGCGCGCTGTCGGTCCGGAGACATGGGTTCGGCCCAGACCGGCCCGCGCAGGCACAGCCGGATCCCCCGCCGCTCCAGCAGCAGCGCATGGCCCAAGCTGTGCCCACCCTCAACAAACCGGGCATGGGCAAGGCGCGCGCCCTGCGCCCGGCAGGCCGCCGCATAGACCTGCGTTTGCTGCAAGGGGGCCGCCTGCGGCCAGTCAAAACCGTCGCCCGCCCCATCCACCTGTTGCCATTCAATCTGCATTTCATCGTTAACGCATAAAGAACTAAAGGGGGGCTTAATGGGGGTATGTCAAAACAGTCCCGTCCCAAACCCGTTGCCCCCGCGCCCCGGCTTACCCTGTGGGTGCCAACTCTTTTGGCAAGTGCAGCGAGCCTGATCTATCTGGCCCTTTGGGGTCTGGTGAGCCTGTTGAAATGAAAAAGGCCCCGCGACTGCGGGGCCGTTTCTGCCGATCCGGGGACGGATCAACGATAGAGCAGGCTTGTTCCATTGGCGAACATATGCACCTTGGCGGGGTCAGCCCCCAAGGCGACCTTGGTGCGCCGCAACTCTTTATGAATGCCGGGCAGCTTTGCCACAACCTGCGCATCGCCGCCCTGCCGCTTGAAATAGAGCAGCGTCACTTCGCCCAAAGCCTCGGTAATCTCGACCTCGCCGGTAAAGATCGGCTCCAGCGTGGTGGCCAACAAATCCTCGGGCCGCACGCCGATATTCACCCGCAGGCCCATATCCGCCGCCTGCGTCGGAATGGCAGAGCGTGCAACACCGCCATTGTCCAGCTTGACCAGCGTCGATGCCCCGGTTTCCACCACCTCGCCCGCCATCAGGTTCATGGCCGGGCTGCCGATGAACTGGGCTACGAATTCGTTCTGGGGCCGTTCATAAAGCTCCAGCGGGGAGCCGACCTGCGAAATCCCGCCGCCCGCCAGAACAACGATCCGGGTGGCAAGGGTCATCGCCTCGACCTGATCATGGGTCACATAGATCATGGTGGAGTTGGGCATCGATTCCTTGAGCTGCGCAATCTCGATCCGGGTTGCAACGCGCAAGGCGGCGTCAAGGTTCGACAGCGGCTCGTCAAACAGATAGACCTTTGGATCGCGCACGATGCTGCGCCCGATGGCCACGCGCTGCCGTTGCCCCCCCGAAAGCGCCTTTGGCAGACGGTCAAGATAGGGTTCAAGCTGCAAGATCTTGGCGGCCTTGGCGACGGCGGCGTCAATCTCGGCCGGGGTTTTCTTGGCGATTTTCAGCGCAAAGCTCATGTTGTCGCGCACCGTCATATGCGGGTAAAGCGCGTAGGATTGGAACACCATCGCGATGCCGCGCTGCGCCGGCGGCACGTCATTCATGCGCTCGCCATCAATGCTGAAGTCACCGCCCGTGATCCGCTCTAGCCCCGCAACCATGCGCAGCAGCGTTGACTTGCCGCAACCCGACGGGCCGACAAACACGATCAATTCGCCCGTCTTGATGTCGAGGTTGATGTTCGACAGAACCTTGACCTCACCATAGGCCTTTTCGACATTCACCAGTTTCAGTTCGGCCATTCAGGTTCCCCTCCCTTAACGTTTGTGCATCAGGCAAAAGCCCCAGGGCCCCAGCGTGACCGCTGTCCCTTCGGCCTTTGTGCTGCCAAGTTCCGTTCCAATGTCAGACCATTGCCCATCGGGCAGTTGCGCGGTGACCACCTTGTCACCCAGATTGAAGGCGCAAAAGATCTCCTCCTCCCCAACGCGGCAGAACACCGTCAAATCGCCATGCGCGCGCGGCCCGTCAATCGCCCCGTCCCGCAGCACGGGGTGGGCGCGGCGAAAGGCCAAAGCGCTGCGATAATGGCTGAGCATGGAGGCAGGGTCATCGGTCTGCGCCGAAACCGCCCGACCCAGATGGGCGGATGTGACCGGCAACCAAGGCTTGCCCTCACTAAAGCCGCCCATGCCATTGTCGGCTTGCCACACCATCGGGGTGCGGCAGCCATCGCGGCCTTTGAACTCGGGCCAGAATTCGATCCCATAGGGGTCTTGCAGATCTTCAAAGGCAATGTCGGCCTCTGGCAGGGCCAGCTCCTCGCCCTGATACAGGCAAACAGATCCGCGCAGGCACATCAGCAAAACTGTATAAGCCCGTGCTGCCGTATCAGACAGGCCCCAGCGGGTGACATGACGCACCACATCATGGTTGGAATAGGCCCAGCACGGCCAGCAATCGGGGGCCACGGCGGCCATTCTGGCAAAGGTTTCTTCAAGCAAACCCGCCGTCAGGCGCGCAGGTTGCAGCATCTCGAACGGATAGCACATCTGAACCTTGTCACCGCCCGAGGTATATTCGGCCATGATTTCCAGCCCCCGCTGGGCATCGCCCACCTCGCCCACCGCAGCGGCGTTGAACGGATCAAGCACCGCGCGGAATTTGCGCAGGAATTCAAGGTTTTCCGGCTGGTTTTTGTCAAACAGGTGCAACTGGTGGTTATAGGGGTTCACCGAGGGCGCGATGGTGTTGTTGCGCAGCTCTTTTGGCAATGGCGGGTTATCGCGCAAGTGCTTGTCAGCAATGTAGAAATTGATCGTATCAAGGCGAAAGCCATTGACCCCACGCGCCAGCCAGAACCGCGCCACATCCAACAGCGCCTCTTGCACCGGGTCGTGATGAAAATTCAGGTCGGGCTGACTGGTGAGGAAGTTGTGCAGATAATACTGCTCACGCCGACTGTCCCAAGACCACGCACTGCCCCCAAAGATCGACAGCCAGTTGTTAGGCGGCGTGCCATCGCCCTTTGGCTCTGCCCAGACATACCAATCAGCCTTGTCGTTGGTGCGGTTCTGGCGGCTGGTTCGGAACCATGGGTGCTGGTCACTGGTATGCGACAGCACCAGATCAATCATCACCTTCAACCCAAGGTCATGCGCCCGTGCCACCAGCGCATCAAAATCCGCAAGGCTCCCGAACAGGGGATCGACGTCACAGTAGTCCGAGACATCATAGCCAAAGTCTTTCATCGGCGAGGTAAAGAACGGGCTGATCCAGATCGCATCCACGCCAAGATCCGCGATATACGGCAGGCGGTCGGTAATGCCGGCCAGATCGCCCACGCCATCGCCGTTCGAATCCTGATAGCTGCGCGGATAGATTTGATAGATCACCGCCCCGCGCCACCAATCCGCATCCGCCCCGATCACCATGCGGTCTGCCTGTTCCGTAGTCGTCATCTGATCATTCCCGAGGTATTTCTATTTCACCGACCCGGCCAAAAGGCCGCGGACAAGGTATTTCTGCATCGCAAAGAACACGCACAATGGCACGGCGATACTGATGAAGGCGGCGGTTGCCAGCACCTCCCAATTGCCGCCACGGGTGCCCAAAAGCTCTACGATCTGTTTGGTCATCACCGTGGTTTCGCCCGAGGAATCGAGCAAGAAGACCAGCGCCACCAGCAGGTCATTCCATGTCCACAAAAACTGGAAGATCGCAAAGGACGCGAGGGCCGGGAATGACAGCGGCAAGATGATCTTGATAAAGATCTGGAAATCCGACGCGCCATCAACCTTTGCACATTCGATGATGTCGCGCGGCAAACCGACCATGTAGTTGCGCAACAGATAGATGGCGAGCGGCAGGCCAAAGCCGGTATGGGCCAGCCACACCCCCAGATAGCCTTTGCCGATCCCGATCTCATTGTGCAGCTTCAACAGGGGGATAAGCGCCAGTTGCAGCGGCACAACCAAAAGACCCACAATTGCCGCAATCAAAAGCGCTCGCCCCGGAAAATCCATCCATGCCAAGGCATAGGCCGCAAAGGCTGCCACCAGAATGGGGATGATCGTGGCGGGAATGGTCACGGTCAGCGTGTTGAAGAACGCCTTGGCCATCCCATCCACATTCCTTGGATCGAAAAGGATTGCACGGTAGTTTTCCGTTGTGAACTCGGGCGGTGTCGCGGCAGAACTGAAAATGCGCGGCAGGCGCGTGCCCTCGGTCGTGGCGGGGCTCGACAGAACATAGGCCCCATCGGCTGCAACGCTGAGCGTGGCGCCGCCCTCAAGCTCAACCACCTGATCGGGGGCATAGGCCTCAGGTTCGCGCGATGAGGTGCCCCATGCGCTGATGACGGCATTTGTCGCCTCAAACAACCGCCCTTCGATCACAAAGCGCCCGTCGATCTGCTGTTCCGCGCCCTCGACCCGAATGGCGGGCACTTGGCGTTCTTGCGTCGAAAGCGACGACCACCAGCCCGAGGTCGCGATCTGATCTGCCGTGCGGAAAGACGACACAAACAGCCCGATGGTGGGAAACAGCCACAGCGCCACCAAAAGGCCCATGGAAATATGCACAGCCCATGTCAGGGTCGATTTCTTGCCAACGATGTTGTCCATGATCAGCGCATCTCCTTGCGGGCGTTGTAGACATTCCAGATCAGGATCGGTGTCACCAAAAGCATGATGATCATGGCCGATGCCGATCCGATGCCCCAGTCATTAGCGCGGAACAGTTTGTCATACATGTAATTGGCCAGAACCTGCGTTTCCCATTGGCCATTCGACATGGCGAACACGATGTCAAAGACCTTGAGCACGACGATGGTGATAGTGGTCCAGACCACAACGATGGTGCCCATGATCTGCGGGATCTTGATCTTGAAAAAGATCTGGAACGGGTTTGCCCCGTCGATGATGGCGGCCTCGATGGTATCTTCGGGCACGCCGCGCAGCGCGGCCGACAGGATCACCATGGCAAAGCCAGTTTGAATCCAAACCAGAACAATCATCAGGAAAAAGCTGTTCCAGAACGGAATAGTCAGCCACGTTTGCGGCACACCGTAGGGCAGGTCCGCCCCGATCAGCGTGACTGAGGAGCGCAGGCTCAACCAGATCAACCAAAGCCCGGCGACACCAACCAACACGCGAAGCGGTATGGTCGCTGCAGCAACCTTGCCCTCGCCGCCCAGCATGGGGCGCACGAACAGCCAGCCAACCCAAGCCACAAGCGCCGAAAAGGCCAGCATCATGGCAATCGGCAGCAGCTTCAGAAACACAAAGGAAAGCGGCCCGCCTTGAAAGGCCAACCAGACGGCATTCAAAATACCGATCTGCTCCTGATCCACGGGGCGGGTGTCATAGACCAGCTTCCAGATCACGGCAGCGCCGACAAACGAGATTGCCATAGGCATGAAGATCAACGACTTCGCCAGATTGCCCCAGCGAATACGGTCGGACAGTTGCGCCGCAAGCAACCCAAAAGCGGTCGAGGCGGCAGGCACCACGATCAGCCACAACAGGTTGTTGTTCAGCGCCTCCCAGAACTTGGGCTCTTTGAACATGGCGCGGTAGTTGTCGGCCCCCACAAAGACATAGCCGCCCCCTGCCACACGCTGCGTCAAGGAAAGCCGCAGCGTCTCAACCACCGGATAGGCCAGATAGATCGACAGGGCGAGCAGCGCCGGGGCCAGAAACAGCCATGGCCGGATCATGTTTGCACGGGTGATGTTGCGCCCTGCATGGGGCCCACGTGCCGGGAACAGAACCTTGTCCAGGAACAGATTTGAAAAGTAGAAATAGCCGATACATCCGCCAACGCCGATGATGATCGTGATCAACCCTTGAAGTGCCGGATTCATATCAAGCCCCTCCCCCCTAATTTTTCCCCGCAAATGGCCAATGGTCTTGGCTCTTTTATCTTGGCGTCAATGATGTGCCGCAAAAGCAAAACCCCCGGACGCGAACGCCCGGGGGTTTGGTCAGATTACTTCAAGCCATCCCACGAGGTCTGGATCGCATCGGCCACGTCTTGCGCCGATTTGCCACCCGCATAGTCCACCATGCCGGTCCAGAACGACCCTGCACCAACGCCACCCGGCATCAGGTCAGACCCGTCGAAACGGAAGGTGTCGGCGCCCAGCAAGATGCCACCCATTTTCTTAAGCGTCGCGTCGCCGTAAAGATCGACATTCACGCCCTTGTGGGGTGTCAGGAAGCCAGACTGAGCCATCCACACTTCATGTGCGACCGGAACTTTCAGCCAGTCGATGAAGGCGCGGGCAGCAGGGCTGTCCTTGGTGATACCGAACAGCGTACCAGCGCCCAGAACCGGCTTGCCCAGATCTTTTTCCGCATAGGCCGGGAAGTAGAAGAAGTCTGCATCCACGCCCATCTCTGTGCCTTCAGGGAAGAAGGACGGGATGAACGATGCCTGACGGTGCATCATGCACTGGGGCGGCGACGAGAACAGGCCTTTGGGGCTGTCACGGAAGTCGGTGGTCGCAACAGCGCCCTTGCCGCCTGCCACATAGCCGTCTTGAATGAACCAGCCGAACTCATCAATCGCAGCAACCACTTTGGGGTCGTTGAACTTGAGCGAGTTATTGACCCATGCGTCATAGTCGGCAGGCGATTGCGTCCGCAACATCAGGTCTTCGACCCAGTCGGTCGCGGGCCAGCCGGTTGCACCGCCCGAACCCAGACCAACGCACCATGGCGTGATGCCATCGGCTTTCATCTTTTCGGTCAGGGCCTTGAGCTCTTCCATCGTCTGCGGCACGTCATAGCCTGCATCGGCGAAGTTCTCGGGCGAGTACCAAACCAGCGACTTCACGTCGACCTTGTAGAAAAAGCCAAACAGCGCCGGGTTGCCATCTGCACCGGGGAACGTCGCCAGATCAACCCAGGACTGACCCGCCGCATAATTCTCTTGCAGCCAAGCCGCGTCCGCATCGGTCAACGCGGCCACTTGGCCCAGCTTTGCCAGATCAGCCGTCAGGCCGGGCTGCGGGAAGACCGAAATGTTGGCAGCAGACCCTGCTTCGGCGTCGATGCGCACTTGGGTTTCAAAGCTGTCGGAGCCGACGTATTTCACGTCAACGCCCGTGGCAGCCTCGAAATAGGCGAGCATGGATTCAACCAGTTCCTGGTCAGGTCCAAGCCATGGGCCAGCGATGGTCAGTTCCTGACCCGCCAGATCGCCATGAGCGGCCTTGAATTCCTCCATCGAGGCCCAGTTGAACGCACCTTCCCCAACGGGGAATTTCAGGTCCTGCGCAGATGCAGTGCCCGCGATGATCGCCAGTGCGGCAGCACTGACGTAGAGTTTCGTTTTCATAAATAGTCCTCCCGGTTCCCCCGCCCGTTCTGCGGGGCGTCATCCCATCAACGGCCTGATCTGAAACCTTATCAGAATCGATTTCAAACCGCTTTGGATGCAACACCATTGCCCAAGAGGCCATTTGAGTCAATCCAAAGCGCCTTCAAATTCGCCAAACTGCCCGGTCTGAAGGCGCTCAAATCCCCTAAAACGATTACGGACACTGATCTTTACCTTTGACCTCTTGGTTGGCTCTGGCTAAGGTCCGTCCCGATTGAAACCGTTTTGGGCACTTTGGGGGATGAACCTAAAAGAACTGGCCAGCAGGCTCGGGCTTTCGCCGACAACCGTCAGCCGTGCGCTGAACGGCTATCCGGAGGTTAACGAGACCACCCGTGAACGCGTCATGGCGGCGGCAAAGCGGCACAACTATCATCCGAACACCCGCGCGATCCGCCTTGCCACTGGGCGGGCAATGGCAGTGGGGCACGTGATCCCGATCGCCAGCCGACATGAGATTGTGAACCCGGTCTTTGCCGATTTCATTGCAGGCGCAGGCGAGACCTACAGCCGCAATGACTATGACATGCTTTTGTCAGTCGTGTCAGATGACCAAGAGGAAGACACCTACCGCAACCTGAAATCCAAGGGCAATGTCGATGGCGTGATCGTCCATGCCCCGCGGCTGGATGATCAGCGGATCAGGCTCTTGTTCGACATTGGTCTGCCCTTCGTGGTCCACGGCCGGTCCAGCGGCAGCACCCTGCCCTATAGTTGGCTTGACGTGAACAACCGCCGCGCCTTTAGCCGCGCCACCGAATTCTTGCTGGATCTGGGCCACAGCCGCATTGCACTGGTGAATGGGCTGGAGTTCATGGATTTCGCGATCCGCAGGCGTGGTGGTTTTAGCGATGCCTTGCAACAGCGCGGCCTTGCACCGGACCCGGATCTGATGGCGTCCGAGGAAATGACCGAAGTGGCAGGCTACCGTGCGGCGCGTCGGATGCTGGCCCTATTGGTGCCACCGACGGCCTTTCTTGTCTCGTCCATGATCTCGGGCATGGGGGTCCGGCGGGCCATCGAGGAACGCGGCCTTGCCATGGGGCGCGATGTCTCGGTCATCATTCATGACGACGACCTGTCCTATCTGAAGAACGGCGAGGATGTGCCGATCTTCACCGCCACCCGTTCCTCTGTCCGCGAGGCCGGGCGGCAGGCGGCAGAAATGCTGCTCCACATGATTGTCTCGCCCAGAGAGGGCCCCCAACAGCGCCTGTTGGAAGCCGAATTGATCATCGGCCAATCCACAGCCCCGGTTCGACGCCTGTAACTGTCAATGCTTTTGGCACCTGCGCCAATCGCGCGAAAACGAGAGTAAGCCATGACACTTTCCCGTTTTGATTTCCCCCCCGGTTTTGTATTTGGTGCGGCAACCGCTGCCTATCAGATCGAAGGATCCGGTTTTGGCGGCTGTGGCCCCTGCCATTGGGACAGCTTTGCTGCAACCCCCGGCAATGTGGTGCGGGCCGAAGACGGGGCGCGGGCGTGCGATCATTACCATCGCTGGCCAGATGATCTGGATCTGCTCAAGGCAGCCAATCTTGATGCCTATCGGTTCTCCACATCATGGGCGCGGGTGATGCCAGATGGTGTGAACGTCAATCCTGAAGGCATTGATTTTTATGACCGTTTGGTGGATGGCATGCTGGCGCGGGGCCTTCGGCCGTTTCAGACTCTGTATCATTGGGAAATGCCGTCGGCCCTTGCCGATCGGGGCGGTTGGACCAACCGCGACACCTGTTTCCGCTTTGCCGATTTCGCCGAAACCATCACCCGTCGTCTGGGGGACCGCGTCGCCTCTGTCGCCACCATAAACGAGCCGTGGTGCGTGGCGTGGTTGTCGCATTTCATGGGGGTGCATGCGCCGGGCCTGCGGGATATCCGCGCGGCGGCGCGGGCCATGCATCACATCTTGCTGGCCCATGGAGTGGCCACCGAGCGGATGCGGGGCATGGGGCAAAAGAACCTTGGAATCGTGTTGAACTTTGACCACGCACAGGCGGCGTCGGACAGTGCCGAAGACCAGATGGCGGCCGCACGCTGGGACGGCATCTTTAACCGCTGGTTCATCGAAGGCATCACCCGCCAGACCTATCCCGAGGTTGTGCTGGAGGGGTTGGCCCCCCATATGCCAAAGGGCTGGCAAGACGATATGGCGCTGATCGGCCAGCCGCTGGATTGGCTTGGTGTCAATTACTACACGCGCCATCTGCTGGCCCATGACCCAAAGGCCCCGTGGCCTCATCTGCGCGATGTGCCCGGCCCCTTGGCAAAAACGCAAATGGGGTGGGAAATCTACCCGCAGGGCCTGCAAGGGTTCTTGACGCGCATGGCGCGTGACTATGTCGGGCAATTGCCGATTTATGTGACAGAAAACGGCATGGCCAATGCCGACGAACTTCAAGATGGTTTTGTAAGTGACCAAATTCGTGAGGATTTCGTGTTTTCGCACCTTGCCGCCACACGTCAGGCCATTGCAGAGGGGGCCAATGTTCAGGGCTTTTTCTATTGGTCGCTTCTGGACAATTATGAATGGGCAGAGGGGTATGAAAAACGCTTTGGCTTGGTGCATGTGGATTTCGACACCTTGGCAAGGACACCAAAATCCTCATATCACGCCCTGAGCCGCGCGCTTGCGCGTAACGACTAAGACCCCCGCGCGCCTGCGCGCAAAGACGTTGACCAAAAAGGACCACCCAAGATGAGTCTCGCGATCCTTGCCGATATTGGCGGCACAAACACCCGCGTGGCACTGGCCGATGGCCCCTTGGTGCGCGTTGACAGCATCGCGCGCTTTCCCAACGCCGAGTACAAGTCGCGCGGGCAAGATATCGGTCACATCCTTGCGGATTACCTGCGTACCTCTGGGGCCGAGGTTTCGGGGGTTTGCGTCGCGGCGGCTGGCCCGGTGCAAGACGGCGTGGCGATCATGACCAACCTCGATTGGACCATGGATGGCGAAAAGCTGACCAAGGCCACGGGTGCAAAGCGGGTGGCGATCCTTAATGATTTGCAGGCGCAGGGCCATGCCCTTGGGTCAATTGCGGCCAATCACCTCAATCAGGTGATGGCGGGCCCCGTGAAAGCGGGCGGTGCGATGCTGGTCGTGGGCTTGGGCACCGGAGTGAACGCCGCCCCCGTGCAAGAAACACAATGGGGCCGCGTGGTGGCCCCATCGGAATGCGGTCATGTGAATCTGCCCGTCCGCACGGATGAGGATTTCCGCCTGATGCGGTTCATCGAGCGGCTTTTGACGGCGGATGGGGACATTCCCCATGCCGGCGTTGAAGAGGCGCTTTCGGGCCGTGGCTTGGCCAATCTGCACAGCTTTGCCGCCTATGAGGCGGGGTTAGAGCGTCACGCCACCTCGGCGCAGGTGTTTGCGGCCCTTGCAAATGGCGATCCCATCGCGGCCCATGCGGCACGACTTTACGTGCAGATCCTTGCGCAAACCCTTGCCGATCTTGCGCTTATCCATCTTCCCTATGGCGGGATTTACCTGATCGGCGGCATGGCCCGCGCGATGACCCCCTATTTCGGGACCTTTGGGCTGACAACTGCGTTCCGCGAAGAACGCCGTGTTGACCTTTTGCAGACGGCTTTTTCGATCAATGTGGTCGAAGATGACTATGCCGCCCTGACAGGCTGCGCCGCCTATCTGGAGGCCTTTGGCCGGGGCTGAGGCGTCGCATCGGCCAAAGGTGGTCGTTCAAATCTGAAAGCGGTCTTTGAGGAATTGCAGCGCCACGCCCAGACCATCGGGCGCGATGCCGTGGCCCGTGCCTTGCATCACATGGCCATAGGTTTCAAAACCCGCATCCAGCAGCGCATTGCCAGCCAAGGCCATGTCCTCGAACGGCACCACGGGGTCTTGATCCCCGTGAATCACCAGAACCGGCGGCTTTACCAAAGCCTCACCGGCCAGGCGATCAGGCTCCAGCAAGCGGCCAGAGATTGACACGACACCGGCAATCGCCTCTGCACGGCGCGGGGCGACATGCAGACTCATCATGGCACCTTGGGAAAACCCGACAAGCGCAAGGGAGGAGGGCAAAACCCCCTCTTCCGCCAATCGCTGATCCAGAAAGGCGTTCAGGTCGTCCGCCGCGCGGTAGAGGCCGTCCCGCGCGACCTCTTCGCTGGACCCATCCAGCCATGGAATGGGAAACCATTGCCGCCCAAAGGGGTTACCCGCACAGGGTTCGGGGGCGTCGGGGGCGAAAAAGGCGGTGTCGGGCAGATGCGGGCCCAAAGGATCAGCCAGACCCAAAAGATCCGCACCATCGGCCCCATAGCCATGCACAAAGACCACGATCCGCTTTGCCTGCCCCTGCACGGCCCCTCTGCGGCCAAAGTTCAGCTCCCTCATTCCCGAATACCCTCACGCTGTTTTGCCACCCGGTAATAGGCCCAGAGTGCCCGCGCCGCAACCGCGCGCCATGGCCGCCATGCCTCGGACATCAGACGCAAAACCTTTTCATTGGGCCGCGCGTCCAAGGCAAAGAGCACACGCGCCGCCTCTTGCAGGGCCAGATCGCCGGGCGCAAAGACATCGGCCCGGCCAAGGGCGAACATCGCGTAAATCTCGGCCGTCCAGCGCCCAATACCCGGCACCTGTGTCAACTGGCTGATCACCGCCTCATCCGGCAGCGCGTGCAATGCCGCGTAATCCAACCCCGCCTGCGCCAAGGCCCGTCCATAACGCGCCTTTTGGCGGCTCAGGCCAAGGGCGCGCAGATCCTCTTCACTGGCCTGCGCCATGGCCGTGGGATCCACCATTCCCGCCCCCTCCAGCCGTGCCCAGATTGCATTCGCCGACGCGACCGAGACTTGCTGGCTGACGATGGAGGACAAAAGCGCCGCAAACCCATCCGCCTGTCTGCGCAGCGGCAATGGCCCGGTCAGCGCAAGGGCATGGGCAAAGCGCGGATCAGCCTGCGCCAACCACGCCGCCCCTTCGGCCACGCAGGCCTCAAACTGAATGATCCGTCCCACCATAACGCCCAGTGTGACGACTTGGCACAGCCAAAACAAGCCCGTGCCGAGGGCTGGTTTGTCCCCGATACATTTCAGCCCTTGCCGCAGTCAGGCCAAATGCCTAACGAATAAGCGTCATGAACACAGATGCCACAGCCCGCCGCAATGTCCTGGTCCTTGTCGCAGCCCAAGCGATCCTAGGGGCACAGATGCCCATGATCTTTACCTTTGGCGGGTTGGCGGGGCAATCATTGGCCTCGAACCCCTGTTTTGCCACGCTGCCGATCACCATGATCGTGATCGGGTCGATGCTGATGGCAACGCCTCTGTCGGCGCTGATGCAGCGGTATGGTCGCCGTGCGGGATTTGTGGTCGGCACATTGGGCGGGGCGGCTGGGGCCGGCCTTTCGGCCTATGGTCTGATGCAATCCTCTTTCGTGCTTTTGTGCGCGGGCTCACTTCTGACCGGCATCTACATGTCTGCCCAAGGGTTCTACCGCTTTGCCGCGGCCGATACGGCCAGCGACGCCTTCCGCCCCAAGGCAATTTCCTATGTCATGGCGGGCGGGTTGCTGTCGGCCGTGATCGGCCCACAACTTGGGGCGGCAACGGTGGACGCACTGGTTGTTCCCTTTGCCGGGGTCTACCTTTCGGTTGTCGCGCTGAACCTGATAGGCATGTTCATGTTCGGTCTGCTCGACATCCCAAAGCCACGGATGCCGCAGATCGGCGACGCTTTGGGGCGCAGTCGTATGGCCCTTTTGAAAACGCCGCGGATCGTCGTGGCGGTGATCGTGGCGACCGTGTCCTATGCGCTGATGAACCTTGTCATGACCTCCACCCCCTTGGCGGTGGTTGGCTGCGGCTTTGACAAGAACGACGCGGGCCATGTGGTGACAGCCCATGTGCTTGCCATGTACGCACCATCCTTTATTACCGGCCACGTGATCGCGCGCATCGGGGTGGAGCGGGTGATGACCATTGGCCTTGTCATTCTGGCCCTTGCCGGGATGGTGGCCATTGCGGGCGTCGATCTGATGAACTTCTTCGTGGCGCTGGTGTTTGTGGGCGTCGGCTGGAACTTCGGTTTCATTGGCGCCACTACCATGCTGACGGGGGCGGTGAAACCCGAAGAGCGGGGGCGGATGCAGGGGCTGAACGACCTGATCGTCTTTGGCGGCGTGACGCTGGCCAGCCTGTCGTCGGGTGGGCTTATGAATTGCTCGGGCGGCTCGGTTCAGGCGGGGTGGCAATTGGTCAATATCGCCATGCTGCCCTTCCTCGTTCTGGCCGGTGGGGCGCTGATCTGGCTGTGGATGCAGCCCAAGGAGCAAAACGCCTAAGAGGCCCCCGCTCAGCGCAAGCCATGGATTTCGGGCCGGTCAGAAAAGCCCGGTTGCCGATTGCCACAACAGCCTTCCCCGCCGTGCGAATTCCGAAAGCTGTAGCCTCCCATCGGCCACAGCCGCAGGGTCACGAAGCGCCTGACGCAGCAACCCTTCGGTCTGCCATCCCGCCAAAAGCGCAGGACGCGCCGACTTTGGCACTTGGCCACCGGCTTTCTGCGCCGCTTGAAGACGCATCAAGCCTTTGAGAGCCAGCGTCGCAACCGCCTCTGGCCGACCATCGACAAGCGGGATACGCCCGCGATCCTCCAACGCCGGAACCGCGCGCAGATAGGCGGCAAGGCCCGCCGCCCAACCATAGGCCCGCACCACAGGTTCCGCGCCATCTGGCGCCCCAAGCGCACGGGCGGCCAGCCACATCAGCCCGGCACCCGTCTCTTCAAGATAGACCTCAAACGCCGCATCATCGGCAAAGGGCTCACGGTACACATCCCACTGCCGCGCCGCGACCATCCGATCTAGAACATCGACAGGCAAGGCCGCCTCTTGGATCAGCCTGTGCAACGGGCCTGCCACCTCATGCGCACGGGGGACCGCTTCGGCCACCACATCGCGCCACCATTGCAGACGCATCTCGGCGATCATCGGCTCTTTCGTCACCCAAGGGGCGCGGGCAACTTCAAGGTTAAAGGCATAGAGCGGCAAAAGCCGCGCCCGTGCCGCCAAGGGGGCGGCCATGACCGCAAGAAACCGATCCGGGTCGCCCCGTTCAACAAGGGCCGCGCAGGCATCTACTGTCATCGGCTCAGATCATTCCGGTGTGGCAAGTGTGGCAAGCACATGACGGTGCAAGGCCAGAAGGGGTTCCTCCGGGCAGGTGGCAATCGCATCCGAGAACCCGGGAATCGCGGGCTTGATCGAGACGCTGTCGCTGCCATAGTCCATACAGTCATAGGTGTCACGGCTATGGGCCGTGGCCTTGGCCGCCGCAGGCCCCTCGGCGCGCAGCACGGCAAGGGCCGCCTCAAACACACCGGGGCGCCCCTGCACGACCTTGCGCTGCACCTTGCCCTTTTGATCTATCTGCTCCGAGGCCACCACGTCATTTGCATATATCGATGTGCTGTAAGAGCCGGAAAAGGTGCCGCCACTGTAAAGCTCAATGACCTGCGTGCCCTCTGGCGGACGGACCGCCTGCCCCGCCGGTCCCCCAACACAAGCAGCCAATAGACCCAGACACGGCAAAAAAGCAAAGCGCGTCATAGACCACCCTCCTTTACATCCCGAATAAGCTTCCACTGAATGGCATCAAGCAGCGCTTCAAAGCTGGCGTCAACGATATTGGCACTGACCCCCACCGTCGACCAACGCCGCCCCGCGCTGTCTTCGCTGTCGATGATCACGCGGGTCACGGCCTCGGTGCCGCCCATGGTGATGCGAACCTTGAAATCCACAAGCTTCATATCGTCGATCATTGCCTGATAGGGCCCCAGATCCTTGCCCAAGGCCTTGGCAAGGGCATTGACCGGCCCACGATCTGTGCCCGTCTCGTCCATGCTTTCCGACACCGACAGCATCTTGCGATCGCCAATCTTGACGACCACCACGGCCTCGGACAGGCTGACCATCTGGTCATACTTGTTCTTGCGCCGTTCCACGGTCACGCGGTAACGCTTCACCTCGAAAAATCGCGGGCACAGGTCCAACTCGCGCCGCGCCAGCAACTCAAAACTGGCTTGCGCGCCGTCATAGGCATAGCCCTGATCCTCGCGCTGCTTGACCACCTCAAGAATCCGGCCAAGGCGCGGGTCCTTGGGGGCTACCTGCAGCCCTGCCGCCACCAGACGCGCGCGCAGGTTTGACTGGCCCGCCTGATTGCTCATCGGGATAATGCGCTCATTGCCGACCAATTCAGGGGCGATGTGCTCATAGGTGCTGGGATCTTTCAGGATCGCACTGGCATGAAGCCCCGCCTTATGCGCAAAGGCCGACGCCCCCACATAGGCGGCCGCACGCAGGGGCACCCGGTTCAAGATGTCGTCCAGCATCCGGCTGGTCTTGAGCAGACCCGCAAGCGCCTCGGGCGTCACCCCGATCTCGAACCGGTCCACATAGGGCGATTTCAGCATCAGCGTCGGGATCAGCGAGGTCAGATTGGCATTGCCACAGCGTTCGCCAAGGCCATTCAGCGTGCCTTGGATCTGCCGGGCCCCGGCATCCACCGCCGCAAGCGAGCAGGCCACCGCATTGCCGGTATCATCATGGCAATGAATGCCAAGGCGGTCACCGGGAATGCCGCTCGCGATCACCTCGGCCACCACGCGCCCCACCTCGGCGGGCAAGGTGCCGCCATTGGTGTCACACAACACCAGCCACCGCGCCCCCGCATCAAGTGCTGCGCGCAGACAATCCAGCGCATAGGCTGGGTTGGCGCGGTAGCCGTCAAAGAAATGTTCTGCATCAAACAGCGCCTCGCGGCCACGTGCCGCCAGATGCGCCATGCTTTGCGCGATGGCCGCGCGGTTTTCCTCCAGCGTCACGCCAAGTGCCGTTGTCACATGAAACTCATGCGTCTTGCCCACCAGACAGACCGCTGGCGTCGCCGCATCCAGCACGGCGGCCAGCACATCGTCATTCTCAGCCGAACGCCCCACCCGCTTGGTCATGCCAAAGGCCGTGATCGTGGCGCGGGTCTGCGGACGTGCCGTGAAAAAATCACTGTCGGTCGGGTTCGCCCCGGGCCAACCGCCCTCGATGTAATCCACGCCCAAGGCATCCAGCGCCTGCGCGATCTGCAACTTCTCCAGAACCGAGAATTGAACCCCTTGGGTTTGCTGACCATCGCGCAAAGTGGTGTCATAAAGGTAAAGGCGCTCACGCATGGCAAGCCCCTTCATCTGTTGAAAAATATCCTCGGGGGGCGTGGGGGGCAGACAGCCCCCCATCTCCTAGATTTGCCATCATAGCAACGCCTCAAGTTTGCTGCGATCTAGGTTGGGGCCAGCAATGAGTTCGACTCCCAGCTTAGACATCCGCACTTCAATGCCTGCTTCCTGCAAGGATTTCTTCAAAGCGTCGACTTCACAGAAGTTCATGGTTATAAGCGCATCCTTTCTCAGCCTGTCCAATCGGTTCGCCAGACTTGCAAATTGTGCCGAAGGACCTGAACCAGAAGCGATCGAAAGAGTGTCTGCCTTTCGCGCTGCGCGTGCCGTGTCATTCATCAAGCCCAAGAAACGGGCGTGATCAAGCAGGCTTTGCGGATTTGAAGAGATCGAAGAATTCAAGATTGTCAAAGCAAGATGGATGTTCAAATCATTCTTCAATGCGTCAAGAAAATCCTTTCTCGGTTCAAACTCATTTGGATCAGTAGCATCAAGATCAAAGGTTAGTTCGTGCCATCTTGCTAACGTCTTCTCCACATCCTCTCGCTTTTTATCCGTCCAGTCTATCGGCTTGCGGTAATGCGTGCTCAGCATCACAAAGCGGATCACCTCGCCCGGCACGCCTTTGTCCAGCAAATCGCGGACGGTGAAGAAATTGCCCAGCGACTTGGACATCTTCTTTCCCTCAACCTGCAGCATCTCATTGTGCATCCAGATATTGGCAAAGCCGCCATGCGGATGGGCGCAGCTGCTTTGGGCGAGTTCGTTTTCGTGATGAGGGAATTGCAGATCAAGCCCGCCGCCGTGGATATCAAAGGACTCGCCCAGCAATTCATAGCTCATGGCCGAGCATTCGATATGCCACCCGGGCCGCCCCTTGCCCCATGGGCTGTCCCAGCCCGGTTCCTCGCCGGAAGAGGGTTTCCACAGCACGAAGTCCATCGGGTCTTCCTTGAAGGGGGCCACCTCCACCCGTGCGCCTGCGATCATGTCATCAACCGACCGGCCTGACAGGGCACCATATTGCGCATAGGACCGCACGCGGAACAGCGCGTGCCCTTCGGCGGCATAGGCATGGTCCTTGGCGATGAGCCCTTCGATCATCGCGATCATCTGGCCGATATAGGCGGTCGCGCGGGGTTCATGGTTGGGACGCAAGGCGCCAATTGCATCCATATCGGCGTGATACCATGCGATGGTTTCCTCGGTCCGCTCATGGATCAGATCCTCCAGCGTGCCGGGGGCGCCTGCCTTCTGGCGACGCAGCGCCTCGGCGTTGATCTTGTCATCGACATCGGTGAAATTGCGCACATAGGTGACGTGATCGGCGCCATATTCATGCCTGAGCAGACGATAAAGCACGTCGAACACCAGCACGGGTCGGGCATTGCCCAGATGTGCGCGATCATAGACCGTAGGGCCGCAGACATACATCCGCACATTTTTCGCGTCGATGGGAAGGAAGTCTTCCTTTTTGCGGGTCTTTGAATTGTGCAGACGGATGGTGGTCATGGCTTCTTTTCCAAAACGGCATGCGGCAGTCCCCGCGCGGGGTCTCTAGCAACTTCCATCTGTTTTGGAAATGTTGACAAGCACCCACGCGACCTGAAGTCAGGTGGTAATGCAGCAAATGCGGGGGGTCGGGTGCGGTGTCATGACCGACGTTCTATGCAATCACACCGCCGTCGCCAAGAGAAAACCGCAAGCGGCCCGGTGGCTTGGTGCAGCACCCCACGAAAGCGGCTTGCCATTGGCCCCTGCCCTATGCCCAATTGCGCCCGAATTGGCGGAGACCCAAGATGAACCATGATGAGTTGCGCGACTGGTCCAAACGCGCGGCAGACTGGGCGCATGACTATCATGCCTCCTTGCGCAACCGGCCCGTGCGCGCCCCCCTCATCCCCGGCAAGATCGCAAACACCCTGCCAGAAACGCCCCCCGAACAGCCTGAGGCGATGGAGGCAATCTTTGCCGATTTCGAAGGCATCTTGCCCGGAATAACCCATTGGCAGCATCCGCGATTCTTTGCCTATTTCCCGGCCAATGCCTCGCCCGCCAGCATGTTGGCCGAGCAACTGGCCAATGCGATCGCCGCCCAAGGCATGATCTGGCAAACCAGCCCCGCCGTGACCGAAGTCGAGCAGGTGATGATGGTCTGGCTGCGTCAGGCGCTGGGCCTGCCCGAAGGCTTTACCGGGACCATCCATGACAGTGCGACCACGGCCACGCTGTCGGCCGTGCTGACGATGCGCGAGCAGGCGCTGGACTGGCAGGGCCTGACCAAGGGGTTGTCGGGCGCGCCCCGCCTGCGGCTCTATGCCAGTGCGCAAACTCATTCCAGCGTCGACAAGGCGGCGCGTCTGGCGGGGATAGGCCAAGACAATCTGGTGAAAATCCCCACCGATTCCACCCTGTCGATGAAACCCGGCGCACTTGCGGGGGCGATTGCCGCAGACCGGGCGGCGGGCCACCTGCCCATGGGCGTGATCTTATGTGCAGGCGGCACCAGTGTCGGCGCCTTTGACCGCATGGCCGACTGTATTGCCGTGGCCCGTGCCCATGGGCTGCCCACCCATGTCGATGCCGCATGGGCCGGGTCGGCGATGATCTGCCCGGAATTCCGCGCTCTGTGGGCGGGGGTGGAGGGGGCCGACAGCATCGTGTTCAACCCGCACAAATGGCTGGGGGCACAGTTTGATTGCGCCGTGCAATTTCTGCGCGATCCGGGGCCACAGGTGAAAACGCTGGGCCTGCGCCCGTCGTACCTTGAGACGGCAGGACGCGAAGAGATCGTGAACTTCAACGAATGGACCGTGCCCTTGGGCCGGCGCTTCCGGGCGCTGAAGCTCTGGTTCACCCTGCGAGCCTATGGGCTGGAGGGACTGCGCACCCGCATCCGCAACCATGTCACATGGGCGGCAGAGGTGTGCGAGGCCCTGCGCGCGCTTCCCGGCGTTTCAATCGTGACCGAACCCTCGCTGTCGTTGTTCAGCTTTGCCTGCGGTGATGATGCGACCACGGCGGCCCTGTTGGAGCGGATCAACAATGATGGCCGTATTTACCTGACCCAGACCATACATGCCGGGCGCTATGTCATCCGCGTGCAGGTGGGGCAGTTTGATTGCACGCGCGACGACGTGATGATGATTGCAGATGTTGTGGCCGACCTCATGAGGTAACCAATGTTTCTTAGGCAGATTTTATTATTTCTTTTCATGTCACTGCCCGCGAACGCTCAGGAATTGCCCGAGCCCCTTTCTTCCACCGTCAGCGACTTTGCCGATCTGTTGCCGCCCGAGGTTGAGGCGCGGGTGGTTGATGCCCTGACCAAGGGGCGGCAGGAAACGGGGGTTCATGTGGCCCTTGTCACGATGGACAGCATTGCCGACTATGGCGGTGCGGGTCAGCGGATCGAGGATTTTGCCAAGACCTTGTTCAACTCATGGGGTGTGGGCGATGCAGGCCGCAATGATGGCATCTTGATCCTTGTCGCGCGATCGGATCGTGAGATGCGGATTGCTTTGGGTGCGGGCTATCCCGTGATCTGGGACAATGCCGCACAACGGGTGATTGACCGCTATTTCTTGCCCGAGTTTCGCACAGACCGCTATGCCGCCGGGATTGAGGCGGGCGTTCAGGGCACCTTTGATCTGATCGCGCGCCCCTATGTGGCAAACAATCCGCCATCAGACACCGGGGTTCCCATCACCGACATTGTCCAGATGATCATGACGGGCCTTTTGGTGGCGGGGGTTGTCCTTGTGGCGTTTCGACAGCGCGTCGGCTCTGTCTTTGCCCGGCTGCGCAAATGCCCGCGCTGCGGAAACCGCGGTTTGGATCAAAGCCGCCGCATTCTGGACCAGCCCACTCAGACCACAACCGGACGGGGCGAGATCCACCGCTCTTGCCCGGCCTGTGGCGAGCAGACCATTATTCCCTATACGATTGCCGCGAAATCTTCGTCTTCGGGGTCATCGGATGGGTTTGGTGGCGGATCATCCTCGGGTGGCGGGGCCTCGGGGCGGTGGTAAGGGCGGGCAATGTGCCCGCCCCTGTCATCGTTTTGAGCTATCAGAAGCGATAGGCAACTTTGGCTTGCACTGTCGTCGCGTCGACTCTCACGCCGCTTCCTGCAAAATCGTTGAAGCGGTGTGCCAAGACCTCGCCACCAACGGTCCATTGGTCGGTCAGCGCGTAGTCCGCGCCAACACCAATGAAGTAGCCGTTGTCTGACAAACCAACCCCACCGATCGTGGCCGAAGCCCGTGCGACGCCCGCGCTACCGTAAACCAGCGTGCGGCCAAGGTCGGCACCCGCAATAAGTTTCAACCGAGCCACGGAATCCAGCGAGTCACCGCCGACACCAAGATCAATGTTGGACGCGTCATAGGACAGTTCCGCCCCGGCGACAAATTGGCCGTAATCCATCAAATAGCCCGCATGCACACCACCGATGGCACCATTGCCATTCACGCCCGCAGCGTTGCTGTTCACATCGCCATAGCCGATCTGGGCACCGACATAGGCACCAGACCAATCATTGGTTGGGGCGACCACAGGGGCGACTTCGGCATAGACCACCGGCTCTTCAATTGGGGCGGTAAGGCCACCAGCAAAGGCCGGAACGGTTGCGATCATGCCTGCGATGGTGGCGGCAACAAGTGGATAAGTCTGTTTCATAGCATTCTCCTTCAGGATCGACAGTCCGGGCAAAGGGCCACAAACATGGTCGTCTGAACCCTAGGTCGTCGTGATGGGGGGCAACCGCAACCCAAGCTCACGCTATGGTGACGGGGGGTATCCGCCGACGGCGAAGGCCCGCCGCCGCAGGCCACGCAATGGGCGGAATTCCCCCTGACGGGCGGGGGTCAAAGGATTTGTGAACGCTCAGCACCGATCAGTCTGGGGCAGATCGCCCTAGGCGCGCTCTGCCAGATACAGCCATTCCGTCTCGGCGGTGTGCAGGGCCTCTTGCCGTTCGGTCAGCGCCTCGGTCGCTTTGCGGAATTTGGCGGGCTCTTTGGTGTAAAGCTCTGGTGCCGCCAGAAATTCCGTCAACTTGGCGATTTCAGCCTCCAGCCGCTCCATGATGCCCGGAAGTTCATCCAGACGTTTACGCTCGGTAAAGCTGAGGCCAGCCGATTTCGGGCGTGGGGCTTCGGGGGCTGGCTCGGATTTTGGGCGTGGGGCTGGACCTTCGCGGTCGATCAAGGCCGCCGCGACGGTGCGTTGTGCGGCATAATCCGACCATCCGCCGGGGTAAACCGTTGCGCGGCCATTCCCTTCCATCGCGACGGTGGCCGTGGCGATGCGGTCGATGAAATCACGGTCGTGGCTTACCAAAAGAACCGTGCCGTCAAAATCGCCAAGGATGTCTTGCAACAGATCAAGGGTTTCGACATCCAGATCGTTGGTCGGTTCGTCCAAGATCAACAGGTTTGACGGCTTTGCCATCAGTTTGGCCAGCAAAAGCCGCGCCTTTTCGCCCCCTGACAGGGATTTCACCGGGGCGCGGGCCTGACGCTCATCAAACAAGAAGTCCTTGAGGTAAGCCACCACATGCTTGGGCGTGCCGCGCACCATGACCTGATCCGACGCACCCGAGACGCGCATCAGCGGGTCACCCGTCAGGTTTTCCCACAGCGTGGCCTTTGGGTCCAATTGCGCGCGGCTTTGGTCAAAGACCGCCACATCCAGATTGGTGCCAAGGGTTACGGTGCCATGGTCGGGCGCCACCTCGCCCGTCAGCATTTTCAAAAGCGTGGTCTTGCCCACCCCATTGGGGCCGACAAAGGCCACCCGGTCACCGCGCAAGATGCGCAGATCAAAGCCGGTGACGATCTGCTTGTCGCCAAAGGTCTTTTCCAGCCCCTTCGCCTCGATCACACGTTTGCCGCTGGTGGTGGTGGTTTCCAACTCCAACGCCGCCGTGCCCTGCCGCCGGATCTGGGATGAGCGTTCGTCGCGCAACACAGCCAAGGCGCGCACACGGCCCTGATTGCGCTTGCGCCGGGCACTGATCCCCTCAACCGCCCATTTCGCCTCGGCCTTGATCTTGCGATCCAGCTTGTGGCGGGCCTCGTCTTCTTCGGCCCATGTGGTTTCGCGCCAGTCCTCAAATCCATCAAAGCCGGACTCGCGGCGGCGCACTTCGCCCCGGTCGATCCACAGCGTGGCACGGGTCAGCGCGCGCAGAAAGGCGCGGTCGTGGCTGATCAGAACAAAGGCGGTCCGGGTATTTTTCAACTCGGCCTCAAGCCATTCGATCGCCTGAATATCAAGGTGGTTGGTCGGTTCGTCCAACAGCATCAACTCCGGCGCTTCGGCCAGAAGTTTTGCAAGGGCGGCGCGGCGACGTTCCCCCCCGCTGGCGGTGGCCACCGGGGTATCTGGGGTGAATTTCAGCCCCTCGGCCACCATTTCAACCCGGTATTCCTCGCCCTCGCCCAAAGCCGAGGCCGCATATTCGCCCAAGGTGGCAAACCCCTCCATATCGGGGTCTTGCTCCATATAGCCCACGCTGACGCCGGGGGGCACAACGCGGGTGCCCTGATCGGGTTCGACCAGCCCGGCCATGACCTTCATCAAGGTCGATTTGCCAGAGCCATTGCGCCCCACAAGGGCGACCCTGTCACCGGGTTGCACAACCAAAGACAACCCGTCGAACACGGGGTTGCCACCAAAGGTCAAGGAGATATCGGAAAGCTGAAGGAGGGGTGCGCGTGCCATGCGCCGTCAGCTAGAGGGCGGCAGCAAGGACGTCAAGCACCCCTCTTGCGCAAAGCGCCTTTAGACCAGCCGTGGCGGGCGGTTTGGGTCCATTCCCGGGGCGGTCTGGCGCGGTTCTGCGGGTTCTGCAGGCACAGGCAGATCAAAGCGCAGCGCGACGCGGGCCATCGCCGCGGTGGCGGCGTCCCCCCCGCGCAAAAAGACCACGTCCATCTCACCCGCCTCGATTCCCGAAAACACCAGCGCCTCCGAGGCCGCGCGGGCAAGGGCCGCCTGTGCCGTATCAACCGCATCGACAAAGGCCAAAAGATGCCCGCGCCGCCCCCCCTGATAGGTCACGGCCGCAAGCATGGCCCCGGCGGCCAAGCCTCCGGCCCGCGCTAGCTTGGCATCAAGCCCGGTGATCAACCCCTCGGGCAGGCCCTTTGGCGGATGAAAGGATTCGGGCAGCCCTTCGGTTTCCTCGGGGGTTTCGTCCAATGTCTGGGCCAGCCAATCCATCGCCTCGGCCGGAAGCAGCAGCTCCGACGCGCTGACCCCAAGGTTCACGCCAAGCCCGATCCCCTGCCCCTTCAAGAGCCCCGCGATCACGCGGCCGGGAAGCGCCGCATAGGCCGAAATGCCGCCCGTAAACGCCGACAAACGGTCCTCACGGTCAAAGACCAGCACCATGGGGCCAGACTCCAGATCAAAGATCCGAGGTTCCATCGTGTCGCCCTCTGCCTCGCGCTCCAGCAGCAAGAACATCTCGCCATCGGCCAGACAGTCGTAAAAACGCAGGCGCAGCGCCTCATTCTCGGGGTCGGCAGACAAGGCGGCGCGGGCGGCGTCAAGCGGGGTTGGGCTGGTCATACTTCCTCCATCACGGATGTCACGCGGGCGCGCAGCGCAGGCAAAACCTCATCCGTGACCCATGGATTGCGTTTGATCCACGCCGTATTGCGCCACGAGGGATGGGGCAAGGGAAAGATGCCGCGCGCCGCCAGCCCGCGCCAATCGGCCACGGTTTGCACCACGGATTGCCGCTTTTGGCCCAGATGCCAACGCATGGCCGCCGCCCCTACCAGCACGGTCAACCGAATCTTGGGCAGGCTCGCCAAAACCTGCCCCCGCCACAGCTGCGCGCAAATCGCGGGCGGTGGCAGGTCTGCCCCCTTGGCATCATAGCCGGGAAAACAAAACGCCATAGGCACGATGGCCACCCGCGTTTGATCGTAAAACCCCGCCTCATCCAGCCCCAGCCAGTCGCGCAAGCGATCCCCCGACGGGTCGGTAAAGGGCTTGCCCGAGGCATGCACCCGCGCGCCCGGGGCCTGCCCTGCAATCAGCAGCCGTGCGGTGGGGGAAAACCAGACCACGGGCCTTGGCGCATGGGCGGTCGCAGTCATGGCAAAGCGCTCCGTGCAATGGCGGCAGGCGGACAGGCGTTCATGCAGGGGACTATCGGGATCCATGCCGGGTCTTATGCCATCTGGCAACACATTTGCGCAATCGCCCCCGGCCCATTGAAGCCGCTGTTGGGGGGCGATAGAGCAATGCATCCAATCCCGAACACCGGACACTGCCATGTACCGCGTTTCGCCCTTTGTCCGCCATTTTGCATGGGCCCTTTTGGGGGGAATAGGGGCGGCTACGCTGTGGCTAAACGTCTCGCCCGCCACCTATTACGACACGATGGAAATGCGGCTGGCAGAGTTCCCCCTGCCGCTTTGGATCGTCTCGGAACCCCTGCCCCTGACCCCGGTAAGTGTCGTTTCCCAAGGTCTTATGGCGCTGTTTTTGTTGTTTATTGGCAAAGAGTTGTGGGAATCTCTGATGCTGCGGCGGGGCGCGCTTTCGGGACGCCGTGCGGGTTTGCCACTGGGCGCGATGCTGGGCGGCTGGCTTGGGGCCGTGGCGGTTTGGCTGGTCACGGGCAGCTGGATCGAAACGGCGCTGGAGGCCAGCTCCGGGGATGGCTGGGCCGTTCCCATCGGGTCAGATGTGGTGCTGTGCTATCTGATCGGCAGGCGGGTGTTCGGGCCGTCACATCCTGCCCTGCACCTCTTGCTGTTGATCACCATCGCCAATGATATTGCCGGGCTTTTGGTGCTTGGCCTTGCCTTTCCGCAAGGTGGCTTGCGGCTAAGCTGGCTCTTGCTCAGCGCCTTGGCTGTCGGGGGGGTCTGGCTGCTGTTCGGTCGCTTGGCGCGGCCGGGAAAGTCAGAGCGTCAACATCTGCGGGCCTTTGCCCTGTGGCCCTATATGGTGGCGGGTGCCTTGTGTTGGGCAGGCGTTGTTCTGGCGGGGCTGCCGGGTGCGCTTGGCCTGTTGCCGCTGATCCCGGCCATACCCCATGCGGATCGTGCCTTTGGTCTTTTCGCCGAGGCGGAAGAGTTCTTGCAAGATCCACTGAACCGCTTGGCCCATCTGCTGGTGAAACCCATCGCCGCGATCTTGTTTTTGTTCGGTTTGACCAGTGGCGGCATCGACCTGCAGGCCTTTGCGCCGACATCCCTAACAGTTCTTGCCGCGTTCTGGGTCGGAAAACCCTTGGGGGTCTTGCTCGGCGCGGCCTGTGCGGCACGTCTTTTGCGCTTTGCTTTGCCCCAAGGGGTGCGTCCCGTGGATTTGGTCCTTGTCGCGTTGATCTCGGGAATGGGGTTCACGGTGCCTGTGCTGACCATCTCTACCGCCCTTCCCGGTGGCGGCATGCAAGAGGCCGCGCGCCTCGGGCTTGCGATTTCCTTGGGGATTGGGGCCTTGGCCTTGCTGGTTGGCCCGATGTTGCGCCGGAAATAACACCTGCGGCATTTGGCTCTGGCAAAATGTATGGGCCATTGTCAAACCCCCTTATCCTCAGACATAATGATGCCCTAAAGGGGCTATAGGACACGTCCATTGGTACGGCTTTTGCAAAGTGGCCTGCAAGGTGACGTTAACCCGTAGCTGATAAAGCGGTGCAAGGCATTCGCGGCGGGTCAGGTTCAGGCAAAAGTCTTGGCCCAAAGGGGGCACGTGATGATCGAGTTCGACCAGGTTTCAAAGTCCTTCTGGACGGGAACGCAGCGCAAGGTCATCCTTGATCGCGCGTCTTTTCGGGTTGAGATCGGCAATTCCCTCGGAATTCTGGCCCCCAATGGAACGGGCAAAACGACCATCATCAACATGATGGCCGGGTTGGAAAAACCCGACGAAGGCTCGGTCACACGCACCAGCAGGATATCCTTTCCGCTTGGCTTTATGGGCGGCGTCATCGCCAGACACACCGCCACCGAAAATGCCCGCTATATCGCGCGGCTTTATGGCCTTGACCCGGATTATGTCGAAAGCTTTTGCCGCTGGCTGTGCGGGATCGAAGAATATTTCGATATGCCCATCGGCACCTATAGCGCGGGCATGCGCTCGCGGTTCTCATTTTCCCTGATGCTGGCGCTCGAATTCGACATCTATCTGATTGATGAGGGGATGCCTTCAACCACCGACGTGGAATTCAACCGCAAGGCCGGCAAGATCCTTCGCGAACGGTTGGGCAATGCAACCGTCGTGGTGGTCAGCCATCAGGCACAAACACTCGAAAAATTCTGCAAACAGGCCGCCGTTTTGCGCAACGGCCAGTTGTACATGTTCGATTCCTTGGATGAGGCGAAACGGCTCTATGACTATGAAGCTCAAAGCTAAGCGGTACAATCTGCGTCGGCCGGACCCCGTGGCACCCGCTGCGGCGGCAATTGCGATGTCGCCTCCAACGCCGCGACCAACGCCTGCCAATACAATCGGTTCGCCACGGGCCCCTGCAAACCGGCCCGCAGCCAACACACAAGTCCCGGTGGAGGATGACGGCTTTGGCAGCGCGCCGTTTCCAACGGCAAAGGATCAGATCGTGGCGATGATGGACGCGAGCGTTCCGCAGCCAAACCGCGATACAGCGGCACTTGATCTGGAGCAGATTCGCAAAGAGGGTCTGACCGGTCGGCAATTGCGCCTAGCCCGGCGGATGGCCCAGAAACACGGCTTGCCCGCCACATCAGATTTCGATGCCGTCCGCCTGCTGCGGGCAGCGGGCATCAATCCGTTCCAAAAGGGCACGATCCTTGAACTGATCACACCAGAAGATGGCCAAAACGACCCTCAATCCACGGCGCTGACCGTGCCTGCGCGGGGCGATGGTGTGCAACTGCCGCAGACGATCAAACCCATTCAGGTGCCCTCAACCGAAGTGCGGGCGGAACAAAGCCACATCAGCGACATCCAGAAAATTCAGCGCGACATCGCCCGCAGGCGCCGTCGCCGCTCCGCGCTTTTGATGGCGCGGCTTGCATTTTTCGTGCTGCTGCCGACGCTTTTGGCCGGCTGGTATTATTATTTCGCCGCGACCCCGCTCTATGCGACCCGCACCGAATTCGTGATCCAACAAGCCGAGGCTGCGGCGCCCGGAGGCTTGGGCGGTCTGCTGAAAGGCACCCAGTTCGCCACATCGCAGGATTCGATCGCCGTTCAGGGTTATCTGCAATCGCGTGATGCCATGCTGCGCCTGGACAAGGACCTTGGCTTCAAACAGCATTTCGCAGACGCCAAGATCGACCCGATCCAACGGTTGGAATCCGATGCAACGACCGAGGCCACCTACCGCCTTTATAAGCGCAACGTCAAAATCGCATATGATCCGACCGAAGGCATCATCAAGATGGAGGTCATTGCCGCCGATCCGGAGTTGTCGGCCAAATTCTCGGAGGCGCTGATCCGCTATGCGGAAGAGCAGGTCGATCACCTGACCCAACGTCTGCGCGGAGATCAGATGAGTGGGGCACGCGAATCCTTTCAGGAGGCCGAGGCCACGATGCTATCGGCACAACGCAAGGTCGTTGAACTGCAAGAAAAATTCAAGGTTCTGTCCTCGGAGGTCGAGGTGAGCCTGATCAGCGCCCAGATCGGACAGTTGGAAACCCAGCTGAGTCAGGACCGGCTAAGCCTTGCACAGATGGAATCGAACGCCCGCCCGAATCAGGCCCGGATGGATCCGCTGATCCGCCGGATCGGCACGCTGGAGAGTGAGATCGCCATTCTGCGCAGCCGCCTGACCGAAGGACAGAACGGCGGGCAGTCGCTGGCGCAGGTGCAATCCGAATTGCTGGTGGCGCAAGCCGATGTTCAGACCCGCCAACTGCTTTTGGCGCAATCTCTGCAATCTATGGAAATGGCCCGAACCGAAGCGAACCGTCAGGTGCGCTATCTGTCGCTGTCAGTCAGCCCAATCCCGCCTGATGAGGCAACCTATCCGCGGGCGTTTGAAAACACGCTTGTGGCGATGCTGATTTTTGCCGGGATCTACCTGATGATCTCGATGACTGCTGCCATCTTGCGCGAACAGGTCAGCGCCTGATCTGGCTTTTTCCCGCCCCTTGCCGGGGCGGGATTGACCTTAGGCCACCTGCCCTGCGGCCCAGCCCGATGACCATGCCCATTGGAAATTATACCCGCCAAGCCATCCGGTTACGTCAACAACCTCACCAATGAAATACAGGCCGGGGTGGGCCTTGGCCTGCATGGTCTTGGCATCCAGCGCATCGGTATCGACGCCGCCAAGGGTGACTTCGGCCGTGCGATACCCTTCGGACCCGACGGGCATAAGACGCCATGACCGCATCTGTGCGGCGATCTGATCCAGCAAGGGATTGGGCAGCGTTCCTATGGCGGTTTCGGCCCCGAAGGCCTGCTCGAAATACCGCGCCAGACGTTCGGGCACCAGCCGCCCAAGGGCCGTGCGCAGGGCGATTTTGGGAAACTCCACCTTGGCCTGCCGCAACGCGGCCGCCAGATCACGCCCGTGGCTCAGGTCAAGCGTCACGGGATCGCCCTCGCGCCAAAAGCTTGAGATTTGCAAGACCGCAGGCCCCGAAAGCCCCCGATGGGTGAACAACATTGCCTCGTCAAAGCTGTGGCGGCCATGGCTGACCCGCCCCTCAACCGCGACACCGGCAAGCGGCTTCATCCAGACCAATTCCTGTTCGGCAAAGGTCAGCGGCACAAGGGCTGGCCGGGTTTCCACCAAGGGCAGGCCAAACTCCTCGGCCAGGCGGTAGCCAAAGCCTGTGGCACCCATCTTGGGGATGGATTTGCCCCCCGTAGCCACAATCACCGAGGCCGCACGCAGAATGCCACGCTGGGTTTCCACCTCATACCCGGGCCCCGTGGTCCGCGCCTTTACCCCTTGGATGGCGCAGCCCAGCCACAACTCACCACCCGCAGCGGCAAGGTCCCGCAGCAGCATGTCCACGACCTGCGTTGCCGGACCATCACAAAACAACTGCCCCAAAGTCTTTTCATGCCAGGCGATTCCCGCCGCATCCATACGGGCGATAAAATCCCACTGGGTATAGCGTTTAAGCGCCGACAGCGCGAAGCGCGGGTTCTTGGACAAGAACCTGTCGGGCGCGATGCCAAGGTTGGTGAAGTTGCAACGCCCGCCGCCCGAGATTCGGATTTTCTCCCCCGGAGCCTTGGCATGATCAATCACCAAGACACGACGGCCGCGCCGCGCGGCTTCGATCCCGGCAAAAAGCCCGGCCGCCCCCGCCCCCAGTACAATGACATCACGTTGTTCCATGCCATTCGCATACCTGTTCAAACAACTTACGTCCATGGCTGCATTTTTCGCAAATGGCCCCTTGCACCCCCAAACGCCCTTCGCTAAATACCGCCCCACAGTTGGGGTGTCGCCAAGTGGTAAGGCATCGGTTTTTGGTACCGACATACCTAGGTTCGAATCCTAGCACCCCAGCCAGCCACTCACGTTGTTCGTGGCGTCAAACGTTCCATAGAGCCTGTTGTTCGCAGGCGGCTGCCGTTGCCCCACGGAATGCCCCAGTAGGGTTACGCGAAACCGCGTTGACCGGGGACAGTGGAACGAACTTTAGAGCAGGCCGAAGTCGACCCCGTCGGCATAAAAGTCCCGCTCATCCTGCAGGTTTTCGCCACGGGATCCGAGGTCAAGATGATCAGGGTTGACGCAGCGTCTGTTATCACACCGATGCCGAACGACATCATCATAGCCCGCCACCACTTGGTTCAGGATGCAGTGGATGAAGCGATAGGCAGGCATCTGACGACCCCTGAACCGGACCTTTCTTGCCCCAAGCGTCGGCGTCTCGATGCAACCAGTCTGCGCCAGCATCCCCTCTTCGACCAAGGTGAAGGCCCGCGAACGAGCCTCCTCCAAGTGATGAGCGAAGATGTGCTCGAACCATTGCTGGCTTTCGTCAGCGTAACAGAAGCCTTCCATCACACGATCTCCCAGTCTTCCTTGAGATGGATGGCTAGATTTTGCTCAAACCCATCTGGCCCGAAGATCTTACCGTGCTGCACAGTGTAGCCCGGACGAACCCAAAGCTGCCGCTTATGATCGACCGAACCCCACTTCAATGCCTGCTTGATCCAGCCAAGGTCCGACATGACGTGCTTGGTGCTGTTGATATTTCCTTTCAGGTCAGCCGTCACGATCTTGATGACATCAGCTTCCGGGACCGCATGTTGCCCGCGACCGTCTAGCAGCTCCTCAAGTTGATCTAAGATGGTAGCGCGACCGTTGCCAAACACCTGCCGCATGATCTCTGTACCGTGGACATCGACATTCAGCGTCTTGGCTGAGAAGTCCGCTGGCAGTTCCCGAGCCATCAGGGCGTTGTAAAACCTAGCGATGTTGCCAGCATCAGCAGCCCACACCCCCAACCGCTGCACCAGCGTCGAGAACTCTGCAGCCCTTGGACCGCGTGCATAGCCATTGTGATCAACATTGACGATGTAGTAGCGCCGATCCTCAGGTTCGATCCAGAATGGCATGTGATTGCTCGTCAGCACCAAGCAGACCCGCTGCTCGACCCGCTCTGTCTCTCGACCCTTCGCCTCTGCCGCAGTCGTCCGCTCCGTGATGTAGGTCTTTAACGTGTTGGCATCGCCGCTACCGGGCCGGAGATTGACCTCCTCGCAGATCACCAGCTTGCTTTTCAGCAGGGTCATGTTGAAGCGTCCGGTCAGCTTATCGACATTGTTCTGCGTGATGGAGTTCTGCTCACCGAACAGCCGCGCCATCAGCAATGCCAGTGTGCTCTTCCCAGTCCCCATTCGCGCCGAGTACAGGAACGGTGCCCAGTTCGGTTTATCACCCTCGTTCTGCAGCGACCAAGCCAACCAGTTCAGGAACATTTCCCGCTCGGCATCTCTGGTGAAGAAAGCGTCAAGGAACTCGCCAGCGACACCGCTGTCGGCCTCTACCAACCCAAGCCGCCGATACGCTGGCTCTTTCCAAGCATTTACCGTTGCCACGCCCCGCTCGACGATGATCTGCTGAGCATCACCAGGACGGCAGACCTCTCGGCCATTCCACGGCAGGATCATCTCATCGACGACCGTATGCCGCGTGTGGATCGTCCGCTTGAACACCGCACTGATCAGTTGGTTGCAAAGAGGGATGTCCGGGAATTCCTCTGCGAAGCGGATCACTGACGTCTGCTCAACATCAACCCGGGACCGTTTATGCCCCAGATCGTTGACATCGTAGTAGCTGTTGTCGAGCTTGACGAACCAGCTTGCCATTGCGCGGGAGAGGGTGGTGAGATGTTCGGGGTCATAGCCCTGCGCCGCCACCACATGCGGCTTCATATTCGTTACTGTCATCTAAATTTTTCCATAAAATTTGATCGGTGTGCCAGAGATCGCCGACCGCTTCTAAAACCCCTAAAAACAGGGATTTTGGCGTTCGTTCTCTATTAACGCATGGTGGTGGATCTTGGGGTGTTGGCGGCCCCCATTGCACCGTCCCAGTTCGTGCTGAAGCAAGGCCTCCCGCGACACCCGATGCGCCCGGTAAAGTTAGCCAGCCAGCTTCCCCCTGAACCCAATGGCACCAAGGAAACCGATAAAAAAAGCGAAGTAGAAGCCCCCCGGAGACCGAAGCCCTCGGGGAACCGCCTTAGCCTAGTCGTCTGTTCACCACGTAGTCCGCCAACACCTGCCAGTAGTGGCCATGAATAGCCCCGAGTTTCCTAGACGCCTTGCAGCTTCAGTTTTTGCTGCTGTTCGAAGTCAATCGGTGACAGCATGCCATTCCTAACGTGTTTGCGCTGCGGGTTGTAGAAGAACTCGATGTAGTCGAACACATCCTGGCGGGCCTCTTCGCGGGTTTTATACTTTCTGCGGCGGATGCGTTCGCGTTTGAGCAGGTTGAAGAAGCTTTCTGCCACCG
>JAIOYF010000008.1 GCA_021741245.1 Paracoccaceae bacterium | reverse complement strand
CATGCAGCCGAATGAGCCTGACCGCAGGACCGGTCAGGCCTGCGATATCTGGGGTCTCCGCCCTGCCCGGTCCTGCTCCGGCATCTCACACGACAGTTCTACTTTGCAGGACAGACGACATTCCAACTTGTTGACAACAAAAGAATTTGAAAAGTGTCCGTCGGTACGTTCTGTATGACCGCCCTGCTTGCATCGCATTATTGAGAGAAAATTGAGGTGGTGCACCCAGCACGATTCGAACGTGCGACCTTTGCCTTCGGAGGGCAACGCTCTATCCAGCTGAGCTATGGGTGCCTGCGCGCGTGATACCTTGGGTCGCGATCAGTTGCAATTGATTATTCGCCGATCCTGCGCCCAAGCTTTAATGAACCGTCAATTGAACAACTCATGGCACAACTCCAGTGCCGACACCAAGGCGTCAACCTCTGCCGTTGTATTATACATCGCGAAAGACGCCCGGCACGTGGCACCAACGCCCATGTGATCCATCAAGGGCATCGCGCAATGGGTTCCGGCGCGCACGGCGATCCCGCGCTTGTCGAGCACCGTTGAGATGTCATGCGCATGGGCCGCCCCATCCAGCGTAAAGCTGAAGATCGCCCCTTTGCTCTCGGAATTGCCCTGCACCTGAAGCCAGTTCAATCCTGCCAACCGATCACGCGCATAGTCACGCAATCCACGCTCATGCGCGGCGATCTGGGCCATGCCGATTCCCATCATGTAGTCCAGCGCCACACCCATGCCGATTTGCTGCACGATGCCGGGGGTTCCGGCCTCAAACTTCATCGGTGGATCGTTATAGCTGACCATGTCGCGCGTCACTTCGCGGATCATGTCGCCACCCCCCATAAAGGGTCGCATCTCGGCCATACGATCTGCTGCGATGTAAATCGCACCGGAGCCGCTTGGCCCATAAAGCTTGTGCCCCGTGATGGCATAGAAATCGCAGCCCATGGCAGCCACATCAACTGGCATATGCACGGCCGCTTGGGAACCATCGACCAGCACAGGCACACCTTTGGCCTTTGCGCCACGGCAGATTGCCGCCACATCGACGACCGTGCCCAGAACGTTTGACATCTGGGTAATGGCCACAAGTTTGGTGCGTGGCCCGATGGCATCAATCACCGCCTGCGGGTCAAGGTCGCCCTTGGCGTCACAGTCTACCCATTTCAGAACAACGCCCTGCCGTTCGCGCAAAAAGTGCCATGGAACGATATTGGCGTGATGCTCCATGATCGACAGAACGATCTCGTCACCGGCCTGCAGGCGCGGCGCGGCCCAAGCATAGGACACCAGATTGAACGCCTCGGTCGTGCCCGAGGTGAACACGATATCCTCTTCGGACGGCGCGTTCAAAAAGCGCGCGACGATGCCACGCACGGCCTCATACTTATCTGTCGCAAGATTAGAAAGATAATGTAAGCCACGGTGAACATTGGCATATTCCATTGAATAGGCCTGTGTCACCGCATCAATCACCACCTGCGGTTTTTGCGCCGATGCGCCATTATCAAGATAGACCAATGGCTTGTTGTTGACCTGCCGCGACAGAATCGGAAAGTCGCTGCGGATGGCGGTTACGTCAAACATGTCAAATCCTTCCGCCAATCAAGGCAAGTAAGGCGAACGACAGGACGAACCCTGCCACGAACAGGGTCGCCAAGACCCCCAGAAACGTCATCAAAACCGACCGAAATCCATGAAGTTCCGCGATGAAGTTACTGATCAACCATAGAAAAAGGCCAATCGAGACAAAGCCTATCAGATCCGTCAATGGTGGCAGGATGATCTGCACGGCAATCTGAATGACCTGCAAGATCAACAAGATGAATTGCAGCCAGACCATCAGGATCAGCGCATCGGCAAAGTTGCCCGTCCCGCCCCTCCAGCGGCCAACCCAAAAGATCGCATAGACCGAGGCCAGCATCAGCACGCCTTGCAGAACGGCCGTGCTGATCGGACTTGTCATGACGCTGCCCATTTCGATCTGCGAGGCCGCTGGCATCAGACGAATGGAGAGATGCGCCAAAACCGAAGAGACGACCGCCATCAGCGCAAGGGCGGACCAGCGCGCAGCCATCGGCAGATTGGCTTTCATCACCATGCGCGCGCCCTCTCGGGGGCTTTGCACCGTGAAACGGGCCATTTGCAACAGGGTTGAAAGCGTCAGGTCCATTCAGCGTTCCGCCTCGATCAACATGCTTGTCCAGATATAAAGAAAGCCGAGGCCAACCGCCACCCGTATGGCAACCAGCCCTGCCCCCGGCCCCACCATGGCCGCCACGAGACCCTGCAAAAGCATCAAGGGGCTGATGGCGACAAGGGCTGCAAAAAGGGCCATGCGCGCGCCATACCACGCCCCCTTTCCGCCCATCGCCCGCGCCAGCAGACGGCTTGCCGCTGCCAGCCCATACCAAATCGGGATCGTGGCCAGCACGGCAAAGCCAAGCGCGAGCATGCGCGGCAAGGCCGAGGGTTCGCCCGCCGCAAAGGCCTCACGCGCGGCGACAGGCCATTGCGCCACAAACGCCATCAACAAGAAGACGAACAGCAGCGAAAAGGCAAAGGCCTCTGACTGACCGCGCCCAAGATGGCGGCGCAGCACAGCGCGCGGCTGCCACCAGCTTTCGATAATATCGCTGGTGACGGCCATCAGCGCTCGTGCCGGTTCAGCCAGCCGTCCAAACGGCTGCGGATGTCATCGCCAATCGCCTCATCCTCGATCTCAGTGATTGCTTCGGCCAGAAACGCCAAAACCAACAGCGATTGGGCAGTGGATTTGGGCACGCCGCGCGATTGCAGATAGAACAAGGCCGTGTCGTCAATCGCGCCCGAGGTTGATCCGTGGCTGCATTTCACGTCATCGGCATAGATCTCTAGCTCGGGCTTTGCCAGAAACTGGCTGTCATCATCGAGCAGAAGGCTTTGGCTGATTTGATAGCCATCGGTCTTTTGCGCGCCTTGCTTTACCAAGATCTTGCCCTGAAACACGCCAACAGCGCCGTTCTTGAGGACCTTTTTGAACACCTGACGGCTTTCGCACCGCTCACCCGCGTGGGTGATGAAAATGGTGTCATCATGGTGAAACACACCATCGCCCAAAGCGGCACCCGCGATATGGGCCTGACCATCATCGCCGATCAACTCAATCACCGCCTCATTCCGCGTCATCTGACCGTTGGCGGTCAAGGTAAAGGATTTGAACAAGGCCCCTGCCCCAACCCGCGCAAAGATATGGGTAACGGCGCGGCGTTCATGATCGCGCCCTTGGGCCCGGATATGATGGAACCGCGCGCCATCGGCCAGATCAACCTCCATCACCTGATTGATCCGGGCAGCGGCGGGCCCGTTTTCAAGCACCGTCAATTCCGCCCCGCTTTCAACCTTGATGCAATGGTGCAGCATGGCATCCGAACCCTCGGAGTCATGGATATAGATCAAGGATATCGGCCTTGCGGCTTTCGCTGTGGCACGGATCAACAGACCTTGGGTTGAAAACGCAGTGTTCAGGGCCGCCAAGGCGCGCGGCACCGGGTTTTGACCCCGCGCTTCCAACACACCATAAAGATCCCGCGCCCAATGGATATCGGCGCGCCCTGCGTCAGACAGATGGGTGATCTCAACCCCTGCCAAGACTGGATCATCAGACTGGGACGGATCAAACACACCATCCACGAACACAAGCTTTACCCTGTCGACTCCGTCAAAAACCGGAGGCTCATCACCCGCATGAAACACGGCCGCTTTGGCGGCTTGTGACGCTGTCAGGGTCGATGGGTCGGTATAGCGCCAGTATTCATCCCGCTTGGACGGCAGACCCATTTCGGTCAATCGCGCCAAAGCCTCTTTGCGGGCGGGGGCTGACCATCCATCCTTGGGCAGGCTCATACCCTCCAGCCGCGCCGTCAGCGCGTTCGCTTTTGCTGCCAGCACCGCCATCACTTCACCTCGGCCAGCAGATCGGCATAGCCGTTGTTTTCCACCTCAAGCGCCAGTTCCGGGCCACCTGTCTTGATGATCCGCCCGGCCGCCATGATATGCACCACATCGGGTTTGATGTGATCCAGCAGGCGCTGGTAATGGGTGATCACAAGGAAAGACCGCCCCGCATCACGCAGCGCATTCACCCCTTCGGACACCAGCTTCATCGCATCGACATCAAGGCCAGAGTCGGTTTCATCCAAGATGCACATCTTGGGTTCCAGCATCGCCATTTGCAGGATTTCGTTGCGCTTTTTCTCGCCCCCCGAAAACCCGACATTGACCGGACGCTTGAGCATATCTGCGTCGATCTTCAGGTCCTTGGCCTTGGCCCGCACGATTTTCAGAAAGTCGCCGGCACTAAGCTCTTCTTCACCGCGCGATTTGCGCTGCGCATTCACTGCGGTGCGCAAAAAGGTCATGTTGCCCACGCCCGGGATTTCAACCGGGTATTGAAACGCCAGAAACAGACCGGCCGCCGCGCGCTCTTCGGGTTCCATGTCCAGCAGTGACTGACCTTGCAAGTTGGCGGAACCCTCCGTCACCTCATAGCCATCGCGTCCGGCCAGAACGTAGGACAATGTCGATTTGCCCGATCCATTCGGCCCCATGATCGCATGGACCTCACCCGCCTTGATCGACAGGTCGACGCCCCGCAAGATGACCTTATCTTCTTCTTCAAGTTTGACGTGCAGGTTTTTGATTTCAAGCATTATTTACGGCCTCATTGGAAACGGGAATTGGGCGGCGCGGCATGATGCCGCCCGCCAGATGGACCACAAGCTGTGGCCGATGTCAGAAAGGAACCGAGATGGTTCCGATGATCAGTGTGCGGATATCGGTCGTGATAAGGACGGTGCGCACCCAATTTTCGGAAAACAGAACCGCAAACGCGCCCGGCAGCAGATGCACCAGATTGTGCAGCCCGGCCGCCGCAAAGAACACGCCCAACACCTGCCAACTGCGCAAGGTGGCGGCGTGATCGCGGAACACCAACCGCCCAGAGACGACGCACAGCAGCAGCGCCAGCATGATATCCAATGCCATTGCATTCAGCGCACTGCCCCAAACAGGCGCATTGGCAAAGATCTGAAAGTGCAGCACCTTGATCACGATCATCGCGACCATGCCCATGAACAATGCGGCCACGCCCGCCAAGGGTTGCGCCAAAACCTCGATCATCGACACGCGCGGCTTTTGGATCTTGCCGTTCTTGACGGGCAGCACATAGGCCTCGTCGATCCCAACAAACAGCGTATTGCGGGTATTCTTGCCCCCTGCCGCAATGCGGTCCAGTCGCGCCGCGAAATCTGGGTTGTGCACGCTCATTGCCTTCTCCTGGACCGACCTGCTCACAGGAGAAGTTTGCCCGCCAAAAGGGGCTGCAAAACGCAAGGATTGTGGCAAAATATGTCATCTGCCCTCACTGCGGCCGCAAGAACCAACCCATCACCCAAGACAGGCGATCGGCTGGAACGGCAGTGGGGGCGATGTGAAATTCCGCCATGCGGCCATGCATAGCGACCGGGCGGAACATGGATTCCATCTCATGATAGGCGGGGCGTTCGGCATAATCGTCAAACAACACCGTCACCGGGCGGGTGATCCGAAACGCGGTGGCCAGCAGGCAGGCCGGTCGAAACCGCCCATCAATCAGCACAACGTCGGGGTGTTCAAAGGCCGGATGATCCCAGATCGACAGCGCATAATCGGGAAAGCTGCGAAACGCCGCGGCCCCCACGGGCATACCCCATTTCTTGGTCGGCCCGATATTGGCGTGATGCAGCACGACCTTGCCCTTGATGGCGTGCCCGTCAAACCAGGCCTGCATCTTTGCACACCACTTGGCGTCACTTTCGACCGACAAAATTGTCTTGCCCATCTCGGCGCCCAGCACGGTGGAGCCACCGGAGCCATATTCCAAGATCACCTTTGCCCGGCGATAGGCGGCCGCAAGGGCCTCGGCCTCCGCTTCGGGAAGGGTCAGAATCGGGCGATCATCAACCTTATCCAAGACGCACCGCCGTCCCAGAGGCAGAGACCATCAGCATATTGCCGATCACCTCGTAATCCAGATCCACCCCAACCACAGCCGACGCCCCAAGCGCCTGCGCACGGGCCTGCATCTCGGTCAGCGCCGTTTCACGAGCATCCGCCAGCTTGGATTCATAGGCACCCGAGCGTCCGCCAATGATATCGGTGACGCTGGCAAAGAGATCACGCACGATATTCGCGCCCATGATCGCCTCGCCCGTCACAATCCCCAGATAGGCGGCGATCTGATAGCCCTCAACGGAATGGGTGGTCGTCACGATCATCGCTTACCTCACTCAACAGACGACGCGCGCAAACAGGCTTGGAGCGCCAACCTGCCACGATTGGCCGAGGTCAAGCGCCAAGGCACAATTGGCGATCGTCAAGGGATTAGCCTGCGGACTCATTACCCCACGCTTCCTTCGAGCGAAATCGCAACAAGGCTTTGGGCCTCCATCGCGAATTCCATTGGCAGGGCTTGCAGAACCTCTTTGCAGAAACCGTTGACGACCAAGGCGACAGCCTCTTCTTCATCCATCCCGCGTGAGCGGCAATAGAACAGTTGGTCATCATCGACCTTACTGGTCGTCGCCTCATGCTCTACCCGGCTGGAGTTGTTCTTGACCTCGATATAGGGCACCGTATGCGCACCGCATTTGTCGCCGATCAGCAAGCTGTCGCATTGGGTATAGTTGCGGCTGTCCTTGGCCTTTGGGTGGATCGACACAAGGCCGCGATAGGTATTCTGCGCCCTGCCCGCCGAAATCCCCTTGGAGACGATGCGCGACTTTGTGCGCTTGCCCAGATGGATCATCTTGGTGCCAGTATCGGCCTGCTGGGCGTTGTTTGCAATGGCGATGGAGTAGAACTCGCCTTGGCTGTCATCGCCGCGCAAGATGCACGATGGATATTTCCACGTGATGGCGCTGCCGGTTTCCACTTGGGTCCACATCACCTTTGCCCGGTCGCCCCGGCAATCGGCGCGTTTGGTGACAAAGTTATAAATGCCGCCCACGCCGTTTTCGTCGCCGGGATACCAGTTTTGCACGGTGGAATATTTCACCTCGGCATCTTCCAGAATCACCAACTCCACCACGGCGGCGTGCAATTGATTGGTGTCCCGCTTGGGCGCGGTGCAGCCTTCAAGGTAGCTGACGTAGGATTTCTTGTCGGCAATGATCAGCGTGCGTTCAAACTGGCCGGTGTTTTCAGCATTGATGCGGAAATAGGTGCTCAGTTCCATCGGGCAGCGCACGCCTTCGGGGATATAGACAAAAGACCCGTCCGAAAACACCGCAGAATTCAACGTGGCAAAGAAGTTGTCCGATTGCGGCACGACCGAGCCGATGTATTTCTTGACCAGTTCGGGATGCTCGCGCACCGCCTCGGAGATCGAGCAAAAGATCACCCCGGCCTTGGCCAATTCCGCCTTGAACGTGGTGCCGACGGAAACAGAGTCGAACACCGCATCCACAGCGACACGGCGTTCGCCCTCGGGCACTTCGACCCCAGCAAGAATAGCCTGCTCTTTCAATGGAATGCCCAACTTGGCATAGGTCGCCAGCAGCTTGGGGTCGACCTCATCAAGCGACTTTGGCTTGACGTCCATGCTTTTGGGTTTGGCGTAGTAATACTGGTCTTGATAGTCGATGACCGGATAGTTCAGCATCGCCCAATGCGGCTCTTCCATCTGGAGCCAGCGGCGATACGCGGCCAAACGCCACTCCAGCATCCATTCGGGTTCTTCGTTCTTGGCCGAGATCAGGCGCACGATATCTTCGGACAGGCCCTTTGGGGCATAGTCCATCTCGATTTCCGTTTCCCAGCCGTACTTGTACTTTCCGGCCATGGCCTGAACCGTTTCGATCGTTTCGCGATCCACGCCTTCGCGAACTTCGGTCTCAATCGCATCCATCGGCTTTATCCCTGTCTTTTTTGCCTTGCGGCGAAGTCATCACGCGGCCCGCGCACGGGCCTTTGCATAAGCAGCCGTCCAAACATCGGCAAAGCGCAACAAATCATCGCGCGCTATGCCGGGGCCGATCGAGATGCGGATCGCCTGACCCGCCAGCCCATCTTCAAACCCCATCGCCCTCAGGACGCGACTGGCCCGAACCTTGCCCGAGGAACAGGCAGATCCGGCCGAAACCGCATATCCCGCCAGATCCATGGCCATCACCTGCGTCTCGCCCTTCCAACCCGGCGCGATCAGGCAAATCGTGTTCGGAAGCCGCTTGGCTCCTTTCCCGACTGAAATAGTATTGTTTGTCGCTTCGGACAATGCTGAATCTAGAATATTTCTAAGTTCGGCCACTTCTTCCCACACTCCATTGGCCAAATCGCGCGCTGCAGCCTCGGCCGCAGCGGCAAATCCTGCGATGCCAATCAGGTTTTCTGTACCCGCGCGCCGCCCCATCTCTTGCCCGCCACCGCGCAATTGCGCCTGCACGTCCAAGCCACGGCGCAAGACCAAGGCCCCGATCCCCTTGGGTCCGCCCAGTTTATGCGCCGACACAAGGCCCATGTCACAGCCCAGCCAGTTGAACGCCATCGGCACCTTGCCAAAGGCTTGGGTCAGGTCTGACACCACGATGCCTTGCGGCAGGTCTTGCAGGACGCCGGTTTCGGAATTGGCAAGCTGGACACAGGATTGGTTGGGCGTATCTGCCAGCACCTGCCCATCGGCATCGACGGGAAGAACCGGATCACACCACGCGGCAACAGCCTCATGCTCGACTTCGGCACAGGCCAGATCACGGCCCGCACAGGCAAGGGCGGCAGCCTCTGTCGCGCCCGAGGTGAATACGATGTCCGCCCCATCTGCGCCAAGGGCCGCTGCGATCTGACCCCGCGCCTTTTCGATCAACGCCTTGGCGGCCCGCCCTTCGGCATGCACGGAAGACGGATTGCCCACCAGATCCATCGCCGCAATCATCGCCGCGCGTGCCTCTGCCCGCAAAGGCGTGGTCGCGTTCCAGTCCAGATACAAGCGGGGTTTCATTCCTCATCCACCACGCGAAACAGGGCAGGCACCGCCGGACAGGGCTGCATCTCATTGCGGATCACATCCGACAACCGCGTCTGGTGCAAAAATACATAGACGTTGGCACTCAGCCCCTCCCACAGCCGATTGGTCAGGCTTTGCGCGCGGGAGCCAGAGACCCCCCCGCTTGCCCCTGCCCCGGTGTGCATGGCATCCACCGTTTCCTCCACCGCCTCCATCACATCCGAGATGCGAATGGCATCGGGGCTTTTGGACAGTTTGTAGCCCCCCCCCGGCCCGCGCACGGCCTCTACCAGCCCTGCCCTGCGCAACTTGACGAAAAGCTGCTCCAGATAGGGCAATGAGATATCTTGCCGTCGCGAAATCTCGGCCAGCGAAATCAGATCATCGCTTTGCGCAAGCGCCAAATCGGCAAGCGCCACCATGGCATAGCGCCCCTTGGTCGAGAGTTTCATGTTGCAACTCCGTAAATGCCCCAGAAATGGGCGTAAATGGATTGACGCGGGCCGTGGGGGCCATTACCTGAAATGCGACCCAAAGGGGCGGCGCCGCGCCTCCCTTAGAATGGTTCTAGATACGCCGAGCGAAACCGTCAAGAAATCGCTCGCGGGAAAGACAGACAGGACGCACATGCCCGAAGTTATCTTCGCTGGCCCAGAGGGCCGTCTGGAAGGCCGCTACCACCCCCAGAAGGATAAGGACGCACCGATTGCCATCGTGTTGCACCCCCATCCTGCTTATGGCGGCACCATGAACAACAAGGTTGTCTACAACCTTCACTATGCCTTTTACAAACTGGGCTTTACGGTCCTGCGGTTTAATTTCCGTGGTGTCGGTCGCAGCCAAGGCGAATATGATCAGGGCATTGGCGAGTTGTCGGATGCGGCAAGCGCGCTGGATTACCTGCAATCGATGAACAACAACGCCAAGCATTGCTGGGTGGCAGGGTTCAGCTTTGGCGCGTGGATCGGCATGCAGCTTTTGATGCGCCGTCCTGAAATCACTGGATTTATTTCGGTGGCCCCTCCGGCCAACCTGTATGACTTCAGCTTTCTGGCACCCTGCCCGTCCTCGGGTCTGATCATCAACGGAACCGCAGACAAAGTGGCCCCGCCCAAGGATACCAAATCCTTGGTCAACAAGTTGCATGAACAAAAGGGCATCACGATCACCCACACGGAAGTAGAGGGGGCGGATCACTTCTTCAAGGATGAAGAGGCGCATATGAACCCGATGATTGACACCGTTTCCCAATATGTCCGTCGCCGTTTGGGTGAGGCAAGCCGCTAAAGGGGGCAAGAGGATGGCCGATTTCATTCAGGATCTTGCCGATGGTCTGGCGCGCGATGTGCTGGCAGGCCAGAAGGAACTGAAAGACGACTACTTTTATGAGCAAGTCTCAAAAGTCGTCGGCGCATCCTCGCCCACCTTGCAGGAGGCCTTTATGACCTCGATCCGGATCCGGTTGGCAGAACGCCGGGCCCGTGACTTTCTGGAAAAGGCGATCAACGCCAAGCGCAGCGGAACGACCTTGCCCGAGGCCCCGCGCGACGCCGAAAAGGGCGGGCATTGACCGCGCGTCTGGAAAGCCAATTCGCCTTTTTGAATGAGGCGGATCGCTTGAAATCGGTGCTTCGCGCCACCACCCTTGTTGATGGTTCGCGGCCCGAAAATTCGGGCGAACATTCTTGGCATCTTGCGCTTTACGCGTTGATTCTGGCTGATCAGGCGGCACCCGGCGTGGATATCAACCGGGTGATCAAGATGCTGTTGATCCATGATCTAGTCGAGATTGATGTGGGCGATGTGCCGATCCACTCTGCCAATGGTCAGGCCCATGGCTCCACCGACACACAAGCCGCCGAGTCGCGCGCAGCAGACCGCATTTTTGGATTACTTCCCAAGGATTTGGGCGATGACCTTCGCGCCATGTGGGAGGAGTTCGAGGCCACACAGACCCCCGATGCCATCTTTGCCAAAAGCCTAGATCGTGTGCAGCCTGTGATGGCCAATCTGATGTCCGGCGGCGGCACATGGATCACCTATAATGTCTCCGCGGAACAATTGGACTCGCGGGTGGGCGTCAAGGTTGCCCGAGGCGCGCCAAGGCTTTGGGACTGGGTGCGGGCGAAGACATTGCCTTTCTTTGCCAAATAGCAAAGGCTGATACGGTATACATTTGCATACCGTACTGGCGTAGCGCGCTTCTTTGCGATATAGGCACGGCAGAGTTTCCCATTCTGGAAAGGCTGCATCCATGACAAGAATCAAGGTTGAGAACCCCGTTGTTGAACTCGACGGGGATGAGATGACCCGGATCATCTGGGATTTCATCAAGAAAAAGCTGATTCTCCCCTATCTGGACATCGATCTGAAATATTACGACCTCGGCATCGAGGAACGTGACCGCACCGATGATCAGATCACCATAGATGCGGCCCTTGCCATCAAACACCATGGCGTGGGCGTCAAATGCGCGACCATCACGCCAGACGAAGGCCGGGTTGAGGAATTTGGCCTGAAGCAGATGTGGAAATCGCCCAATGGCACAATCCGCAACATCCTTGGCGGTGTGATCTTCCGCGAGCCGATCATCTGCCGCAATGTGCCGCGCCTTGTGCCGGGCTGGACACGGCCAATCGTAGTGGGCCGCCACGCCTTTGGCGACCAGTATAAGGCCACCGATTTCCGGTTTCCCGGTCCGGGCAAGCTGACCATGAAATTCGTGGGCGAAGATGGCACGGTGATTGAGCGGGACGTCTATTCCGCCCCCTCGTCTGGCGTTTACATGGGGATGTATAACCTTGACGACAGCATCATCGATTTTGCCCGCTCATCCCTGAACTATGGGCTGCTCAAGGGGTGGCCAGTCTATCTGTCAACCAAGAATACGATCCTGAAAGCCTATGACGGGCGGTTCAAGGATCTTTTCCAAAAGGTTTATGAGGAAGAGTTTCTTGATAAGTTCAAGGCAGCAGGCATCCATTACGAACACCGCCTGATCGACGATATGGTGGCCAGTTCGATGAAATGGTCGGGCGGCTATGTCTGGGCCTGCAAGAATTACGATGGCGACGTGCAGTCTGATACGGTGGCACAGGGGTTTGGCAGCCTTGGTCTGATGACCTCTGTCTTGATGACCCCTGATGGCCAGACGGTCGAGGCGGAGGCCGCCCATGGCACCGTGACGCGCCACTATCGACAGCACCAGCAGGGGCAGCAAACCTCCACCAACTCCATCGCGTCGATCTATGCTTGGGCAGGTGGTCTGAAGCATCGCGCGCGACTGGATGGGAATGAGGCGTTGATGCGCTTTGCCACTACATTGGAAAAGGTCACCGTCGCTGCGGTGGAGGATGGCTGGATGACCAAGGACCTTGCCTTGCTGGTGGGGCCGGATCAGAAATGGCTGACCACGATGGGGTATCTGGAAAAGGTAGACGACTATCTGAACAAGGCGCTCATCAGCTGATCAGGGCGCGCGGCTAAAGGGGGCCACGTGGCCCCTTTTTCATGGCTTTGGCGTAAACAGATGGTTGGTGCCCCCGATGGGCGTTGCCATATAGCCCAAACTTTCCATCAGCTTCATCGTGGCCGCCGCAGATTTGTCTTTTCCAAGGATTTCAATCCACATCACCGGCCTGAACGTCTTGATCAGCTTTTTCGCCCCGTTCAGCACGTCCATCTGCATGCCCTCGACGTCGACCTTGATAAAGCCAAGGCCCTGCATCTCTTCGGCATCCATCAGATCATCCAAGGCAACCATGGGAATGGGGCCATTCTTGGCGGCCACAAAAACCGTGCTGCCCAAATTGCGGGGATTAAAGCGGGCAATGTCGCCCCGCCCCGACTTGGCGCCGACCATGCAATTATAGGCCAGCGCGTTGGACAGGCCGTTAAGATCAAGGTTGCGGCACAGCGTCTCATAGCAATGAGGCAGCGGCTCAAAGGCGAGAACCCGCTTTGCCTGCAAGACCTTGCCAAAGAAGATTGAATGATTGCCGATATTGGCCCCGATATCACACACCGTCACCTCTGGCCCGATCACGCCCGTGGTCTGGATCAGCGACAGCAGCTTTGCCTCATAAAAGGCGCGACGCCGCAAAATAACACGTTGAATATAGTCATCTTGCGCATCGGGCAGGGACAAGGCGATGGAATGCAACCCTGTGTGAAATCGCAGCACATTCCCCGGTTCCAGCGCCGCAACCTTTTGCATATGAAGTGTTTCATCGGCCAACCGGATCAACTGATCCAGCTTTCCCGAAATCTCGGCAATCTCATTGCTATTGCCCGTTTGCAAAAGCGTCTCAACAACGTGCTTTGCAGTATCCGTCTGCATCGGTGCCTCATTTTTCTCTTTTTTGAACTTTGACACAGCCTGTGGATGAAACAAGGGGACAGAAGACACAGGGTGAAACATTCCCGCAGCAAGGGACATAAGGGCAACCCCATTGGATCAGAAGGCGGGAAATCTGGCCAAACGGCCAGAAAAAGACCCTCAAACGCGGCCTTTTTGCCCGTAAACCGCATCCTTGGCCATGCGCGACGTATCGTGACGTCATCCCCACTGGCCAAGCCGCAGGAAACGCTGTATGGCCCTCGCAACCGCAGAAACGTGAAAGTGACCCTCCCGATGGAGCTCCGCAACATCGCCATCATCGCGCATGTCGACCATGGCAAAACAACGCTCGTTGACGAGCTGCTAAAACAATCCGGAACCTTCCGTGAAAACCAAGCGACAACTGAACGCGCGATGGACAGCAATGACATCGAACGTGAGCGTGGGATAACCATTCTCGCCAAGTGTACCTCCGTTGAATACGGCGGCTTGCGGATCAATATCGTCGACACCCCCGGCCACGCCGACTTTGGCGGCGAGGTCGAGCGTATTCTGAGTATGGTTGATGGCGTGGTCCTTTTGGTCGACGCCGCCGAAGGCCCGATGCCGCAGACGAAATTCGTGACCTCCAAGGCGCTTGCGCTTGGTCTGCGCCCGATTGTTGTGCTCAACAAGGTCGACAAGCCCGATGCAGAACCTGATCGCGCCCTGAACGAAGTGTTCGATCTGTTTGCGAACCTCGGGGCCACCGACGCGCAACTTGATTTCCCGCATCTTTATGCCTCTGGCCGTGCCGGCTGGGCGGATGAAGAGCTTGACGGCCCGCGCAAGGATCTGAACGCGCTGTTCGATCTGGTGATCCGCCACGTTCCGGCCCCCAAGCAGCTTGCCGCGGCTGATGAGCCGTTCAAGATGCTGGCCACCACGCTGTCTGCTGACCCGTTCATCGGTCGCATCCTGACCGGCCGGGTTGAGTCGGGTACGCTGAAGGTCGGCATGCAGCTTAAGGCGCTGACGCGTCTGGGCGAACGGATCGAGCAGTTCCGTGTGACTAAGATCCTCGCCTTCCGCGGCCTTGGCCAGCAACCTATTGATGAGGCGATTGCAGGCGATATCGTCACCGTTGCCGGGATGTCGAAAGCCACGGTTTCCGATACGTTGTGCGATCTGTCGATCGATGATGCCCTGCCTGCCCAGCCCATCGACCCGCCAACCATCACCGTCACTTTTGGCATCAACGACAGCCCGCTTGCAGGCCAGGATGGCACCAAGGTGCAATCGCGCGTGATCCGCAAGCGTCTGATGGACGAAGCCGAAGTGAACGTGGCGATCAAGATCGCAGATACCCCCGGTGGTGAAGCGTTTGAGGTTTCCGGTCGTGGTGAACTTCAGATGGGCGTGTTGATTGAAAACATGCGCCGTGAAGGGTTTGAGTTGTCGATTTCGCGCCCCCGCGTGATCTTCAAGGAAGAAGATGGTGTGCGTCTGGAACCGATCGAAGAGGTCATCATCGACGTGGATGATGAATATTCGGGTGCGGTGATCGACAAGCTGACCGGTGAGCGTAAGGGCGAATTGGCCGAGATGAAGCCCGCCGGTGTGGGCAAGACGCGCATCGTGGCGCTTGTGCCATCGCGTGGGTTGATCGGCTACCATGGTCAGTTTCTGACCGATACGCGCGGCACGGGCGTCTTGAACCGTATCTTCCACTCATGGGCCCCGCACAAAGGCCCGATTCAGGGCCGCCGTCAGGGGGTTCTGATCTCGATGGAAAACGGGATTTCGGTGTCCTATGCGCTGTGGAAACTTGAAGATCGCGGTCGCTTCTTCATTGGCGCCCAAGAAGCTGTCTATCAGGGCATGATCCTGGGCGAGCATAACCGCGACAACGATCTTGAGATCAACCCGCTGAAGGGCAAGCAGCTGACCAACGTCCGCGCCTCGGGCACGGACGAAGCCGTTCGCCTGACGACGCCATTGCGCTTGAGCCTTGAGGAATCCATCGCCTATATCGCTGACGATGAATTGGTCGAGGTGACGCCCAAAAAGGTTCGGATGCGCAAACGCTATCTTGACCCGCATGAGCGCAAGCGCCAAACCCGCAAAGACTAAGAAAAAACGCCCCGGTCCGGGGCGTTTTTTTTGGCTTTGGGTTTGGGTTGGGGGGTGTCAGTCCGACCCGCGGGCCACGCTGCCCGGCTTGATGAGCTTGGTCTGGATGGCCCAGACCAGCAGCGCGACGCCCACACCGATGGCATCCGTCAGATAGCCTGAGTCGATCATCGACATAGCCGCCAAGGCCAGAACCACACGCAAGATCATGTTGAGGTTGCCAAAGAACCACCCCTGCACCGCGGAAGACAGCAGGTACACGCCGATCAACGCCCCGATGACCACATGGATGATGTCCAATACCTCGCCTTGCATCAGCAACTCGGGCGAGGAGAAGAACATGAAGGGCACCACAAAGGCCGCGAGACCCATCTTGAAGCTTTCCACACTGGTCTTCATCGGGTCTGATTGCGCAATCGCCGCCCCCGCATAGGCCGCAAGCGCCACGGGTGGTGTGATGGCCGACATGACCGCGAAGTAAAAGATAAAGAAGTGCGCGGTCAGCGTCTCAATCCCCATCTGGATAAGGCCCGGCGCAATGACCGAGGCTGCCACCGCATAGGCCGCCGTCGTGGGCATCCCCATTCCCAACACGATGGAGACGATCATCGCAAAGAACAGCGCAAGCACCTGATTGTTATCGGCCAAGCCAAGCAGCAGGGACGAGAACCTTGTGCCAAGCCCGGTCAGGGCAATGACGCCAACGATGATCCCGGCAGCGGCACAGACCGCCACCAATTGCAGCACCATCTTGGTCGAGATTTCGAGGGCGAAGAGTATGGCCTTTGCCCCCATCGGATAGGGTGTCAGCCATGACACAACCGCCGCTGCCCCCATCGCAAGGGTGCCCGCGCGGATCACCGAATAGCCCATGAACAGCGCTGCGATCAGGATGATGATGGGAATAAACAGATAGACCTGCCGCGCCAGCTTTGCGAATTTCGGCAACTGATCGCGGGGCAGCCCCTTCATGTCATACTTCTGCGCGGCAAGATCGACGTTGAAGAAGACACTGGCAAAGTACAACAGCGCCGGAATGATCGCCGCAATCACGATGTCATTATAGGCAATGCCGGTGATCTCCGACATGATAAAGGCCCCGGCCCCCATGATCGGCGGCAGGATCTGCCCGCCCGATGACGCCGCCGCCTCGACCGCCGCTGCCGTTTGCGGCTTGTAGCCCACCTTCTTCATCAGTGGGATGGTCAGCGACCCTGTGGCCACGACATTGCCCGCCGAGGTGCCGTTGATCATCCCCATCAGACCCGATCCGAACACCGCCACCTTGGCAGGGCCACCCCTGCGGTCGCCAGCGGCCGCGAACGCAAAGTTCACGAAATACTCGCCCACGCGGCTGGCCTGCAAGAACGCGGCAAACGCCACGAACAAGATGATATAGGTCGAGGAAATCGCCGTGGTTGGCCCCAAAATACCCTGATCCGTAAAGACATAGGTAAAGAACCGCGTCATCGTATAGCCCTTGTGATACAGGATCCCCGGCAGCCAAGGGCCGATGAAACTGTAAAGCACAAAGATCCCTGCGATGATCACCAGCGCCAACCCCGCCATCCGCCGCGTCAACTCAAGGATCAAGATCACCCCCACGAGGGCAGCGAACATATCCGCCTCTTTGGCAAGGCCCGTGCCCGCGCGCAGCCGCAACAACGGCGCGTGATAGATGATATAGAGCGTCACCGCCACCGCCGCCAAGGCAAGGGCGATATCGGCCATGTCAATCTTGGCCCGGCGCGGTTCGGGCAAGAACCACCCGATCAGCAAGACCCACCCCGTGCCCAGCAAAAGCGGCACGCCAAAGGTATAGCGATAGGCGGTTGATGATGCCGCTTGATCAATGCCCGCCGATGTCAGCCAAAACAGCACCACCTGTCCAAGGGCAAGCGCGATCAAGGCAAACCCCGGTGCCAAAATGGCAAGGCGACCCGTTCGCTGCGGGCCATCCACGTCGGCGAAGGTCATGGAGGAAAACAGCAAGAACCCGATGGCAAGCCCGCCCCCCACGTGCAACAGGCGGTAGGTCCATGTTTCCAAGGGATAAAGGTTCATCACACCGATATGAAACGCGGTGTAAAGAACGCACAGACCTGCCAGAATCAATCCGGTCGTCCCGATGGGTTTGCGTTGGTTGGCCGAAAAAATCTCATTGTCGACGCCCGACGCGATATCTTGCTCCGGGGTGTTTGTCTCTGTCGCGGTCATGGTGCGATACCTTCGGAAAAATCCTGTGAAAAAGGCGTCCGGGCCAGCCGGACGCCCCAAGTTTGCGCGCAAGTCGCTGCGCGCGACCTTTTATTTCAGGTTGTCCGGAATGGTGATGCCCTTTTCTTCAAAGTACTTCACAGCACCGGGATGGAACGGCATGAAGGTATTCTTGCTCCAGTTTTCCAGCAAGGTTTCCTTGGCGGCCGCGTGGATTTGCTTCATGCGGTCAGGGTTGTCCATCGCCAGTTTGGTGATCTCATAGGCAAGGCTGTCTGGCATGTCCTGATGCGCAATGGCAAAGTTCCACAGGGCAACGGTCTGCTGATCATAATCGTGGCCGGCATAGGTGCCCGCAGGGATATCAAGGGGGGCCATTGCCGGGAAGGCCGCAAGAACCTTGGCTTGCTCTTCTGGGGTAAAGCCGAACATCACCACGTCTTGTTGTGCCGCCAGTTCCGCAAAGGCCGAGATTGGCACGCCTGCGGCAAAGGCAAAGGCGTCGATCAAACCATCTGTCAACTGACCGGCGGCGTCGGCTGCCCCGGCGTTTGAGATATTCGCCTCAACCCCAACAGCGGCCATGAACTGTGGCCAATAAGTGCCGGGTGTGCCACCAGCGGGGCCAACCGACACGCGCTTGCCTGCAAGGTCAGACACGCTGGTGATACCGCTGGATTTCAGGGTGATCACCTGAAACGGCGTTTGATACATCGGGAACAGCGCGCGGATCGACTTGTGCTCCAGCCCCGGTGCCAGTTCCGATTTGCCATTCCATGCGTCAAAGGCCGGACCCATGGTGACCAGACCCATCAGATGGTCGCCGGTTTCCACCAATGTCACGTTTTGCACCGGGCCGCCCGTCACTTCGCCGGTTGCGTTCAGGCCAAGCGCCTCTGAGATATAGCCAGCAAAGCCATTGCCATAGACGAAGTAGGTTCCCCCCTGCGAGGCGGTGCCGATCGTCATTTCACTTGGCCAGCCGGTCTTGTCTTGTGCCATGGCGCTGGTTGCCACGATGCCAGCCACCACGGCGGCGGCGAATGTCTTGATGAACATGTAGTCCTCCCAATTGGTCACGCCGGGCCTCCCGCCCTTTGTGCTGCGCCTGACTATTCAGCCCTTTAAAATCCCATCAACACATTTCCCGGCTGTTTGCGCAATCAAGTGCCGGATGTGGGGTTCGATGGGTGGATATCGTAACATCATCCAAGTTGGATGGGGGGATTTCGTGCCCTACGACACCGCATCATCAGGATGCGCCCCGAACTGAGTCTTGTCCAGCCCGTGCTTTTGCATCTTTTCCCAGAGCGTTTTGCGCGACAGGCCGAGGGTTTCGTAGACAGGCTTCAAGTTGCCACGATGCGCTGAAAGCGCGGCCTCAATCTCGCGCCGCTCGAACTCTGCCACCCTGTCGGCAAGGCGAGAGGTAGGTTCTTCCTCGATGATCCGCCCACCCTCGCCCAGACCCAAGGCATGGCGATCAGCCGCATTGCGCAACTCTCGCACATTTCCCGGCCAATCACGGGCGGTCAGTTGGGCAATCAGGCCGGGCGAGACGTGGCCCTGATCAACACGGTGTCGCGTCGCTGCCTCGGCCAGAAGGCGCAAAAACAGCAAAGGAATATCCTCTCGCCGTGCCGTTAAGGGGGGCACATTGAGCGTGACCACATTCAGACGATACAACAGGTCGGCCCGAAAACGGCCCGCCTCTACCTCGGTCTCCAAAGGGACCCGACTTGTCGCCATAAAGCGCACATCCAGCGGATAGCTTTCATTTGCACCAAGCCGCGTGATTGTCCGATCCTCGATCACCCGCAACAATTTACCCTGCAAATCCATGGGCATAGAGGCGATATCGTCCAACAAGATCGTGCCGCCCTTGGCATGTTCGAACTTGCCATATCGCGCGCGCAAGGCACCGGGAAAGGCGCCAGCCTCATGCCCGAAGAGTTCCGATTCAATCAGCGCCGCAGGAATGGCCGCGCAATCTATGGCGACAAAGGGTTTGCGGGCGCGGGCGCTCAGATCGTGAAGGGCCCGCGCAACCACCTCTTTGCCCGCCCCGGTTTCCCCCACGATCAACACATCGGCCTCGGTCGGGCCAAGAGTCCGCACCCGGCGGCGCAAATCAATCATGACATTGGATCGCCCGATCAACCGTTGCTCCAGATCATCGGCCTGCCCGGCCGCCGCCTTCAGCACCCGGTTTTCCAATACCAAACGCCGGAAATCCGACGCGCGCGCCACGATCTCGGCCAATTGACCGGCTGAGAACGGCTTTTCGACAAAGTCATAGGCCCCCTCACGCATCGCCCGGACCGCAAGTTGTACATCACCATGCCCGGTCAACAGGATCACGGGGATATCGCGATCAATCTCATGGATGCGGTTCATCAGCGTCAAACCGTCCATACCGGGCATGCGGATATCGGTCAGCACAACGCCCGGAAAGCCAAAGCTGACCAGATCAAGCACCCGCTCGCCCGAGGCAAAGTCCTGAATTTCAAACCCCGCCAAATCAAGGGCCTGAACCGTTGAGGACCGCAGATCCGGTTCATCGTCGACCAGCAAAAGGCGCATTGAGGTGCTCATTCCGCGGCCTCGGGCATGATCTGGGCCGCGTGGATGCGCAGTCGAATACAGAACTCCGCCCCGCCTTGTGCCACATTCTTCACCGTAAGATCACCCCCAAAGTCTTTGATGATATTATAGGAAATAGAAAGCCCAAGGCCCAGCCCCTTGCCCACCCCCTTGGTCGAAAAGAACGGATCAAAAATTCGCGACACAAGTGATTCCGGAACACCCGGCCCTGTATCGGTGATGCCGATGACCAGATCTTGCCCATCTACAACCGCCCGCAGCACGACATGGCGATGATCTTGATCCTCAACCGCGTCAGCGGCATTCGTCAAGATATTGACCAGCACCTGTTGCAATCGCACGGGCCCCGCCACCACCAGCGGCACGTCGGGCGGAAGGTCAATCTGCAACTCCACATTGGCTGCCCGCAGGCGCAGGGCGGCAATCTCGACCGCGGCTTCAATCACATCCGACACGCGCACGGCCGACAGTTTTTGGCCTGGGGTGCGGGCGAAACTGCGCAAATGGCGGCTGATCGCCGTCATGCGGTCAATCAACGCCATGATCCGGTCGATATTACTGCGCGCCTCGGTCAAACGCCCCCGGTCCATCAACACGCCGGCATTGTCGGCATAGGTTCGGGCAGCGGCAAGCGGTTGGTTGAACTCATGGCTCAGGGCTGCCGACATCTGCCCAAGGGCGGCCAGTTTGCCTGCCTGAATAAGATCGGCCTGCGCCTGCCTGCGCTCGGCAATTTCAGCCTCCAGTTGGTGGTTCAGGCCCGCAAGTTCGTGCGTGCGTTCCTCAACCCTGCGTTCCAGATCGGCACGCGCGGCCTGCTGCATCTGCAACCGTTCATCCAACCGAAGCCGCCTTTGCCACAACACCACCCCAAGCAAGGCCATCAGCCCGACCGACAGCATGACAACCACCGCCGCCGTCAAAGCCGCCCTTCGGGCAAGATGGGTGTCGATCAAGACATGCACCGACCACCCCGCCGAGGGCATTTCAAGATCACGCTGAACATACTCTCGCGGCCCTTGTGCCCCGCCCAAGGACATCAGATGCAGGCCATCTGCCTCTGATTCCGTCACGATATCCAGATTGCCCACCTTGCCGTCTGCATAACGCCGGGTCGCCTGAATCCGGGCCTTTGCGGCGGGCGGCAGTGGATAAAGCGTTTGAAACAACCAATCACTTCGGCTTGACAGGAACACCACACCATCCGGGTCTGTGACCAAGACTGCATAGTCGCCCCCGCGCCATGTCTCTTCGATCGCATCAAGATCAATCTTGAAGACCAGCACCCCGGCAATAGCCCCCAAACTCAGGACCGGTGCGCCGAAATAATAGCCGCGCTTGCCACTTGTGGTGCCAAGGGCATAATAGCGGCCAAGGGTTCCGCGCATCGCCTCATAAAAATAGGGGCGAAACGAAAAGTCTCCGCCGATAAAGGACGTGTCGGTGCCATGGTTTGAGGCGGCAATCGTCAGCCCGTCGGTATCCATCAGATAAACATCCGAAGCGCCCAAAAGCCCCTGAATTCGCTCAAGATAAAGATTTGCGCGTTCGGCCAGTTGCGGATCGCGCGGCGCATTCGCAAGCGCGCGGATCACCTCGGATTCCGCGATCAGTGGCGGCAGACGCTCAAAGCGATCAAGTTGACCCGACAGGGCGGTTGCGGCCAATTGCAAGACATTGTCACCCCGGCGCGCGGTTTCTTCCAAACCCTGCGTCAGCGTCCTCTGCCAGACGGCCCAGCCAGACAAGACAGACAGCACTCCCGCAAGGGCTGCTGCGACCCATACCCAACTCCGGGGTGTCTTTTCTTGCATCTTTTGCCTCCGCCTGCCTCTTTCCTAGCGGCGCGGCGTAAGTATCGCAAGTTCAGGCCGCCAATTGCAGCCTGCAGGGGTGAAAGGGGCGGATGTCGACACCCTCGGCGTCAAACACACAAAAGCTGAACGGAGGCACCTCATCCCAGCCGCCTTCGCCGCTTTCCAACGGTTCGGACACCACCGCCCTGCCCCCGCGCGTATCGGACCAGCGATGGTAAAGCGTGGGCGCGCGATCATCCGTTGAATAGCGAATGGCATAAAGCCGCTGGCCATCGGACAGGGCCGCCGTCATGCGCAAATGCGGAGCCTCGCCCTTTTCCCGCGCAAGCCGGATCAGGCGCGCCGCCGCCCGCTCCATCGCGCCAAGGGGATCGTCGTCCAACCCCTCTGCAACCGCGATCAAGAACAGCGCCTCGCTATCTGTCGCGCCTTTGCGGCAGGCATAAAGCTCTTCCGGGATCATCATGTCGGCCGCCCGGCGAAAGTGATCATAGCCCCCGATCTGGCCATTGTGCATGAAGGACCAGCGGCCATAGGTGAAGGGATGGCAATTGTTTCGGCTGGTCGCTGTTCCCGTGCTTGCCCGCACATGCGCCAGAAACAACGCACTTTTCACCTGCGCCGTCAGGCTTTTAAGGTTGGGGTCACTCCACGCAGGCAGCACATCGCGGTACAGGCCGGGTTCCTCCCGCTCCCCATACCACGCCACGCCAAAGCCATCGGCGTTGATGGCCGTATGGCACTGGGTAGCACAATGGCTTTGATGAATAAGCGAGTGGCCGGGGCGGCTTATGATTTCTTCCAGAAAGATCGGTTTCCCGATATAGGCGGCCCAACGACACATGATATCCCCGGATCTGCGAAGAACTTACGTCTACAAAGTAGCAATCTGACAGAACGTCGTAAAGCAATGCGTGGAGATCGCGGAACTTTATTCGCGCAATTTGGCGTGAATTGGACTATTCTGCCTCTTCCACAACCACAAGATCGCGAATGGCCGCCCCCTTGGCGTGGGATAGGGCTGCTTGATAGGCGTCAGAGTTGTAGCAGGCCACAGCCGCCTCGACCGAGGGAAAGCGGGCCACAACATTGCGGGCGCGGTCTGCGCCCTCAAGCTGCACATAGCGCCCGCCGCGCGCCAAGAAAACGCCGCCATGATCGGCAATCGCAGGGCCCGCAGCCTTGGCATATTTGCCATAGGCCTCGGCATCGGTCACGGTAACATGGGCAATCCAAAGGGCCGTTGGCATGATTATCCTCCGATAAGCGCGGTCGCTGCCGCAATTGCAGCCTCGGCGCCGGAAATATCCGCGCCCCCGGCCTGTGCCATTTCCGGACGACCGCCGCCGCCCTTGCCGCCCATGGCCTCGGCCGCCGCTTTGACCAAGGTCACCGCACTCAGGCGATCCGTCAGGTCAGCCGTAACCCCGGCGGCCACGGCAGGCTTTGCCCCGGTATCTGCGATCAAGAGAACCGCACCGGACCCAAGCTTGGCCTTCATCTCATCAATCATCGGCGGCAGGTCTTTACCCGAAACCCCTTGCAGGACTTGCGCGATGAACTTGACCCCGTTCACCTCCACTATGGCTGGCCCACCGACAGCGCCCCCCATGGCCAGATCGCGGCGCAACTGCGCCACCTCGTTGGCCAAGGCGCGGCGTTCGTCGGCCAAAGCCTTGACCCGGTCTACGACCTCGGCCAAGGGCGTCTTCAGGGCCAAAGCAATCTCGACCAGACGCGCATCTTGTGCCCGCAAATGGTCGAGCGCTGCTTGGCCGGTCAGGGCCTCAATCCGTCGCACCCCTGCCGAAGACGCGGAATCGCCCAGCAAGACAAAGGCCCCGATATCGCCCGTGCGCGCCACATGGGTGCCGCCGCAGAGTTCCAGACTATAGGTGTTGCCCTCAGCCCCCTTGGCCGATCCCTCAAGGACGCCCATGGATACCACACGCACCTCGTCGCCATATTTCTCGCCAAAAAGCGCCTGAGCACCCAAAGCGCGGGCATCATCCGGCGTCATGATCCGGGTTTCCACAGCGCCGTTCTGGCGGATGAACTGGTTCACCTCCGCCTCAACCGTCACCAGTTCCTCGGGTTTCAGACCAAAGTTATGGCTGAAATCAAAGCGCAGGCGGTCTGGCGCGTTCAACGAGCCCTTTTGCGCCACATGATCGCCCAAAGTCCGGCGCAGCGCCTCGTGCAAAAGGTGGGTGGCCGAGTGGTTGGCGCGGATCGCCCCACGGCGGGTCGGTGCGACCTCAAGCTTGGCGGCCTGCCCCTTTTGGATGGACCCTTCGCTGACCTTGCCGATGTGAATGAACACACCTGCCGTCTTTTTTGTATCGACAACCTCAACCAAGCCTGATGCGGTACGGATCTGGCCCATATCGCCGACCTGACCACCACTTTCCGCGTAAAACGGCGTTTGGTTGACAATGACCTGAACCGCCTCACCGACATCGGCCCCCGAAATCAACACACCATCACGCACCAATGCGGTGATCTGACCTTCGGCAATTTCAGTATCATAGCCCAAGAATTCGGTGACACCGGAATCTTCGGCGATCTCATACCAGACCTTTGAATCCGCAGCCTCACCCGTGCCGGACCACGCCGCCCGCGCTTTGGCCTTTTGCTCGGCCATCGCGGCATCAAAGCCCGCCACATCAACCGCCAGACCGCGTTCACGCAGGGCATCTTGCGTCAGATCAAGCGGGAAACCATAGGTATCATAGAGCTTGAAGGCCGCTGCACCGGGCAACTCTGCCCCCGCGGGAATGCGGGCCAATTCGTCATCCAGCAGCTTCAAGCCGCGATCAAGGGTCTGCTTGAAGCGCGTTTCTTCAAGCTTCAGCGTTTCCTCAATCATCGACTGAGCGCGCTGCAACTCTGGATAGGCCGCACCCATCTGCCGAACCAAAGCCGGCACCAGTCGGAACATCACCGGATCTTGGGCACCCAGCATATGCGCATGACGCATAGCCCGCCGCATGATCCGGCGCAAAACGTAGCCGCGCCCTTCATTCGACGGCATCACCCCATCTGCAAGCAAGAATGAGGTGGAGCGCAAATGGTCCGCGATGACCCGGTGGTGCATCTTGCCGGGGCCATCGGGTTCCGAATTGGTTGCATGGGCCGAGGCCTCGATCAGACTACGCATCAGATCGGTGTCGTAATTGTCATGCTTGCCTTGCAACAGCGCGCCAATCCGCTCCAGCCCCATGCCGGTATCGATCGACTGCATCTCAAGCGGGCGCATCGACCCATCTGCAAACTGCTCATTTTGCATGAACACGTTGTTCCAGATTTCGATAAAACGGTCGCCATCCTCATCCGCGCTGCCCGGAGGGCCGCCCCAGATGTGGTCGCCATGGTCATAGAAAATCTCGGTGCACGGACCACAGGGCCCCGTCGGCCCCATGCGCCAGAAGTTATCATCCGTCGGAATGCGGATCACCTTGCTGTCGCTGAACCCGGCCACTTTTTTCCAGATATCGGCCGCCTCGTCATCGGTGTGATAGACGGTGACCAGCAATTTGTCTTTGTTCAGGCCAAAGTCCTTGGTCAGCAGTTCCCAGGCAAATGTAATGGCTTCTTCCTTGAAGTAGTCGCCAAAGCTGAAGTTGCCCAGCATCTCGAAAAACGTGTGATGGCGCGCGGTATAGCCCACGTTGTCCAGATCATTGTGCTTGCCCCCGGCGCGCACACATTTCTGCGCCGTCGTCGCGCGCTTGTAGTCGCGCGTCTCAACCCCTGTGAAAAGGTTCTTGAATTGCACCATGCCGGAATTGGCAAACATCAAGGTCGGGTCATTGCGCGGCACAAGCGGCGAAGACTCAACAACCTTGTGGCCATTGCGAGCAAAGAAATCGAGATAGGTGGAGCGGATGTCATTCAGCGACGCCATGTCAGGTAGGGCCCTTTTTTGGCAAGAGTTTCAAGCGATTTTCCCCCCATGTAGCCCCGCAGAACGGGCCTGTCCACAGGGGAGGTGCATGCCAATGAAAAAGGCCGGGGGGACCCCGGCCTTTCGTTCGATCAGCGATGGCCGCCCAACCTTACATATCCATCACGTCATCTTCGCCGGGCGTCTCTGCCATGTGGAAATCAAGCCCGTTTGCGGCGCGGATCTTTTCTTCGATATCCATCGCCACAGCGGGGTTTTGCTTGAGGAATGTCTTGGCATTCTCCCGGCCCTGACCAATCCGCTCATCGCCATAGGAATACCAGCTGCCAGACTTTTCAACCACACCGGTTTTCACGCCCAGGTCGACCAATTCCCCGGTCTTTGAGATGCCCTCGCCATACATGATGTCGAATTCAACCTGTTTGAACGGCGGAGCCACCTTGTTCTTCACCACTTTTACGCGGGTGGAGTTACCGACAACCTCATCCTTATCCTTGATCGATCCGATGCGACGGATGTCAAGGCGAACGCTTGCATAGAACTTCAGCGCGTTGCCGCCCGTTGTGGTTTCGGGGCTGCCGAACATCACCCCGATCTTCATGCGGATCTGGTTGATAAAGATCACCATGCAATTGCTGCGCCCAATGCTGGCAGTCAGCTTGCGCAAGGCCTGGCTCATCAGGCGGGCCTGTGAACCCATCTGCATGTCGCCCATATCGCCTTCGATTTCCGATTTCGGCGTCAGCGCCGCGACCGAATCGACCACAATCATGCTGACCGCGCCCGAACGGACGAGCGTATCGACGATCTCAAGCGCCTGTTCACCCGTATCGGGCTGGCTGATCAGCAATTCATCCAGATTAACGCCAAGCTTCTTGGCATATTGCGGGTCAAGCGCGTGTTCGGCATCCACAAAGGCACAAACGCCGCCCTTCTTTTGCTCTTCTGCCACCGCGTGCAGCGTAAGTGTTGTCTTACCCGAGCTTTCAGGCCCGTAAATCTCAACAATGCGCCCCTTGGGCAGGCCCCCGATTCCAAGGGCAATATCAAGGCCCAAAGATCCGGTTGAGGTTGCCTCAATATCCATCGCAGGGCTGTCTGCGCCCAGACGCATGATCGAGCCCTTGCCGAACTGACGTTCGATCTGTGCCAATGCGCTTTCCAGCGCCTTTGCCTTATCCATTTCGCGCTTCCCGTTCAAATCGAGGAGGTTCGCCACCGCCATGTCCGTCTCCTTATTTCACAGCCGCATGAAAGCGGCAATCACTGTGCCCGGGATCGCCGCCTGGCGGTCGATCTTTTGTTTGTTCCCCAAGTGTTCCATTGGTTATGGGACCAAAAGGGGAACATTTCAACCGAATTCTCGTAAACTTAGATTTTTCATGGATTGGTTAAGGGATCGTTTAAGCCTATTGCACAAACTGGCCGTTGTGGGCGGAAACGAGCAATAAAATCGGCAAAAGGGGCAGAGATGCTGGTTTTCTGGGAACAAAGATTGGCGATCCTGGCGACGCCAAAGACGGGGTCGACGGCCATCGAGGCCGCCCTCGAATCATTGGCGGCGGTATCCATCCAGCGTCCGCCTGCGCTCAAGCATACAAATGTAGCGCGCTTTCATCGCTTTATCGGGCCCTATCTTGAGGCCACGGCGGGTGAGCCGTTTACCATCGTGGCCCTGATGAGAGAGCCGCGCGATTGGTTGGGAAGTTGGTATCGGTATCGCCAGCGCGAGGACATTCCCGATCAGGCCAACAGCACCACCGACATCAGTTTTGATGCCTTTGTGACGGCATGGTGCAGTGATCCCCAGCCCGCCTATGCAGCGGTTGGTTCGCAGGCGCGGTTTCTGTGTCCCCCCAATGGCAAACGCGCAGACAAGATCTTTCGGTACGAGTCGATTGAGGATTTCATTGAATTTTTGGAAGATCGGCTCGACTTCCAGATCCTTTTGCCTCGATTGAACGTCTCTCCTTCGGCGCCGATGAATTTGAGCAAAGAGACAGAGGCGCTTCTGGCACAAACAGCCGCAGAGGATTTTCGGCTTTATGAAAGCCTGACCTGACTCAGGCTTTGGGCTCAAGGACTGAAGGAAAAAAACCGATTTGGTATGAGAAACCGGCATTCTCGCCAAGACAATTTGCCGAAATTATCGGAATTTCAATGTATCTGGCCCTGCACCGTCGCCGCCAATTCGTTGAGCGAGAAGGGTTTGGCCAGAAAGACGGAATTTGGTATTCGGCCCTGTTCTTCAGAAAGACTGTCCTCCGCATAGCCAGAGACGAACACCACCCTGACGTTGGGCCTGTGCTCCAATGCCATTTTGACCCAGCTTGGCCCATCAAGGCCGGGCATCACCACATCGGTGACAAAGCAATCAATCTCAAGTGTTTCGTCTTTGAGAAGTTCCAGGGCGACTTCGGCACTTTCCGCCTCCAACACAGTATAGCCCCGCATTCGAAGGGCGCGGCTGGCAAAGGCGCGGACCGGGGCCTCATCCTCGACCAGAAGCACGACGCCTTCACCCTGCCGCACAACGATCTTGCGCTTTGGTGCAACGATCAGATCTTCGGCTTTGACGTGGTGAATGGGGAAATAGAGATGGAAGACGCTGCCCTCGCCCAAAGTGGAATCGACAAAGATGAAGCCGCCCGATTGCTTCACGATCCCGTAAACGGTTGAAAGGCCAAGTCCGGTCCCCTCTCCCTGTCTTTTTGTCGTAAAAAAGGGCTCGAAGATCTTGTTGAGAGAATCTGGTGCGATGCCGGCACCGCTGTCCAGCACGCGGATCACGGCATAATTGCCCGCAGGGACAATCGCCTGATCCCTGCGCATCTCCTCCAATAAGGTCAGGGCCTCGGTTTCAACCTGTATGATCCCGCCGTCGGGCATGGCATCGCGTGCATTGACGACAAGGTTCATCAAAACCTGTTCCAACTGCCGCTTGTCCGCCCGGATCATCCCCAATCCCGCAGCATGAGTCAGCTTCAACTGGATCTTTTCGCCGACCAATCGGTTCAAAAGATGTGTCAGATCCGACAGCACCTCTTGCAGATCGATCTGTTCGGGCTTGAGCGTTTGTTTGCGTGAATAGGCAAGAAGTTGACCCACCAATGCGGCGGCACGATTGGCATTTTGATGGATCTGTACCAAATCCGCGTAATCGCCATCTTCTTGCGCATGGCGCAGCAACAACAGGTCGCAATGCCCTGAAATCGCAGTCAAAAGGTTGTTGAAGTCATGCGCGATGCCGCCCGCCAACTGACCGATGGCCTGCATCTTTTGGCTTTGGACAAATTGCGCCTCCAGCAACTTCATGGCTGTGGCATCTTGAATAACTGCCAACACACCGGGGCGACCAAGGTCGACCACTCGGCGCAAAGTGACCTGATGGAAGGATTCCGGTGATCCCTTGCGGGCGCTCAGCACCTCTGATCCGCCCGTGTGGCGTTCGGCTACAACATCCGAAAGCCAATCCTGAACGGGTCTTCCCAAACCTTCATACAGGTCATGAAAGGATAGGTCTTCCCCCAGTGGTAAATCCAGCAAATCACGGGCGGCCCGGTTGGCCATCAAAAGCGTTCCCTGGGCCGAAAACCGCAAAAGCGCGACAGGAACATTCTCAAAGTCTTCAAGAATTTGCGCGGGGGCAACGCGGTCGGGAATTGGAAGAAGATAGATTTCCCGACGCTCTCCCGGCCCTTCAACCTCGGCCAGAATGGCGCGTAGGGGGCCATCGACACCAGCAACCTCGACCTCCTCACCCGTGCGAGGGTTGGAGGAGGTCAAAACGCGGTCCAACCGCTTGGGCCGCCCGCCAAGCAAACGACGCATCGCCTCATTCGAGAACAGGATCACGCCGGATTTATTGGCCACCAGCATAGGCAGGCTCAGGGTCTCGGCCCCGCGTCCTGTGGATGAGCGGTCAACAAACTCCTCCAACCGCCACAAAAAGCGATCAGAACCAACCGTATGCACCGATAGGCGTGAATGCCCGCGCCGGGTCACCACATCCTCACGCGCGGCACCAGCTATTCTGGCCCGGCTTTGCAGACGGTACAAAACCGAGGCGGGGCTGGCGAAATGATCATCAAGGGCTGCGACAAGGGTAACAGGCGTTTCGCCAAAGCGGGCATGGGCTGCTGCATTGCGAAAAAGGATTTGTCCCGGAACATCAGTGGTAAAACAGGGGGTCGCATCATTGCCCACAAGGCCGGAAATCGCGAACTCCGCCTGCCGATCCGATCGATCCGCAAGAAATACCACCCCCCGAAGGATCAAGATCACGGCAACCAAGGACAGCGTGATCGTCGCGGCCATGAAGCGCACGACCGCCTGATCGGCAAAGAGAAACACCACGCCAGAGGCAAGGGCTGCCGCCAGCAAAAACTTTGCCCGTGACGACAGGCTGCGCGCCACGTCGATAACTTCGACCATCCCGTGAAATCCAGTTGGCACGCCGTATCCCCAGTTGGAAATCTTCTGCCAACAGCCAAACATCAAAATCGTTAAGCTGCCCTTAACCGCGCCTCAGTTCGAAAGGCTATCATCTTAAGGTTGTGTAGATTCCTGATGGTCGCGCGTCAAGACGCTGAGGAAGAAACCATCGCCATCTTGCAACGGTGTCCAGTGCTTTTCCGTCACCCGATGCCAGCCACGATTCCGCGCCAAGAATGCATCAATCTGCGCGCTGTTTTCCTGTTCCAACAAAGAGCAGGTGGCATAGGCAAGATAACCATTGGCCGCGACCAAACCGGGCATTTTGTCCAGAATACTGGCCTGAAGCTCCATGATTTCGCCAAGGCGTTGGGGGGTCAGCGCCCATTTTCCCTGTGGATCACGCCGCCAGCTGCCTGACCCTGAACAGGGGGCATCCGCCAACACCAGATCATAGGGGCCAGTGCCCTCGGGCGTATAGGTCAGCGTTACCGACGCCCCCGCCCTTTCTGCCCGTGCAGGAAGATCGCGCATGCGGGCCGCGTTGACATCATGCGCCCAAAGGCGCACCCGCGCTTGCCCCGCCATGGCAAGCGTTTTGCCTCCACCACCTGCGCACAGGTCAAGCACCCGCATCCCATCAAAAAGGGGAAGCGCCGCCACCACTGCTTGCGAAGCGGCGTCTTGCAGCTCAACCAGCCCATCAGCAAAGGCCTGTGAGGATTGCACTTTCCGTGCACCTTCTGTCACCTCAAGGGCAGTCTCGCAAAGCGGATGGGACTTGGCCAAGATTCCCTGCGCATCCAGCCCCCGGAGTGCCGCCGCAACTGTGGTTTTCGCGCGATTGACCCGCAGAAAGACCGGGGCGCGGCGCTGCATCTTTTGTGATATGGCAAGAAGATCGTCGCCAAGACTGCTTTCCATGGCGGGCACAAGCCAATCGGGCAGATCGTACGCTTCCGCTTTGGTCGGGGGACGTGCCGCTTCATCGGTCTCGACGGGCCGTGGCGCATGCCCCTCACCCGTGAAAAAGACAGCGGGGTCTTGCCCCCCTGCCCGCACCCCACCAAGGATCAGGCCCCGGCCGGTCAGGGAACCGCCCAAAGCTGCGTAAGACCTTCGGCACCGCAGCGCGTCGAAGACCAGATCGCGCACGGCATGCCGGTCGCCGGAGCCTGCAAAGCGGCTAGCCCGGCCCCATCCCGTCAGGGCCTGCTCCACCGGGACACCCGTCAGCACGGCGTCCAGAACCTCAATCGCGGCAGACAGGCGGGCGGCAGGCGTCACGATAACGCCGCCTGCCAAAGGACCTGCACAGTTCTATTGGCCATCAGCCGACCCGATAGTTCGGGCTTTCGCGGGTGATCTGCACATCATGCACATGGCTTTCCTTCAGCCCCGCGCCGGTAATGCGCACGAATTGGCAATTGGCGCGCATCTCTTCGACAGTGCGGTTCCCGGTATACCCCATGGCCGCACGCAAACCTCCGACCATCTGGTGAATAACAGTGGCAGCCGAACCCTTGTAAGGCACCTGCCCCTCGATCCCTTCGGGCACGAGCTTGTCCGAGGCAGCGTCCTTTTGGAAATAGCGATCCGCCGAGCCGCGTGCCATGGCGCCAAGGCTGCCCATACCGCGATAGGCCTTGAAGCTGCGACCATTCCACAAGATCACCTCGCCGGGGGATTCGTCAGTGCCCGCGATGGCAGACCCGACCATCGCGCAAGAAGCACCCGCCGCAATCGCCTTGGCAAAATCGCCCGAGAACTTGATCCCGCCATCCGCAATCACCGGAATGTCGCCCGCAGCGCGCGCACTGTCCATGATCGCGGTCAGTTGCGGCACGCCAACGCCCGCCACGATCCGCGTCGTGCAGATCGATCCCGGCCCGATGCCCACCTTGACCGAATCAGCCCCGGCCCCGATCAGGGCGCGCGTCGCCTCACCCGTGGCCACGTTGCCTGCAACCACCTGCACGGCATTGGACAGCGCCTTGATCCGCTCCACCGCACGGGCCACGCCTTCGCTATGGCCATGGGCGGTGTCGATCACCACCATATCCACGCCCGCATCGATCAACGCCTGTGAACGTTCAAAGCCCGCATCCCCAACGGTGGAGGCCGCAGCCACCCGAAGGCGGCCCAACTCATCCTTGCAGGCCTGTGGGTTCAGCACGGCCTTTTCGGTGTCTTTCAGCGTCAAAAGACCCGTCAGCTTACCCTGCCCATCCGTGACCAGAAGTTTTTCGATCCGCCGCGCCTTCATCAGGCTGATGGCTTGATCGCGATCAATGGGTTCGCGCAAAAGGGCCAGATTATCTGCGGACATCATCACAGAAACTGGGGTTTTGTCGTCGCTTGCAAAGCGCATGTCGCGGTTGGTGACAATGCCCAACACGCGGCCTTTGTCATCGACCACAGGAAAACCGGTGATGTTGTAGCGTTCCATCAAGACCTTTGCATCGGCAAGGGTCTGATCCGGGGTCAGGGTGATGGGCGAATAGACGACACCGGATTCAAACCGTTTGACCCGCCGCACTTCGCGCGCCTGCGCCTCGATATCCAGATTGCGGTGGATGACGCCAATCCCGCCTGATTGCGCCATGGCAATAGCCATGCGCCCCTCTGTCACCGTATCCATGGCAGAGGACAAAAGCGGGATGTTCATCCGTATGGATTTTGTCACATAAGTTGACGTATCCGCATCGAGCGGCAGCACACTTGATGCCGCCGGAACCAGCAGAACGTCGTCGAAAGTTAGGGCCTCGCGAATCTCCATGGGAGCCTCCAAAGGAGTGATCGTTTGGCGGTTCCCTGTTTCATGGCTCTGCCAAGGATGCAAGTGCAAATCACCCCTATTTGCGCTTGAAGCGCGATTGCCCCCATGCATCTTGTGGCACAGAGTGCCGATGCGACCGGAGGGATGCCCAAGTGCACGTTGCCATCATCGAAAATACCAAACTGACCCGTCACAGACAAATCGGCGTCGCCGTCGCGGCTTGGCGACGCGAATTCCGCGCGGTCATCGCCCAACGCTGCGATGGCGCGGGATTGGGTTGGGTCGATCTGGAGAGGAACTTGTTCAAATTGACGCAGATTGAACGCGATCCAAGACGGGCAAGCCCTTGGGACTGTGGTGATCGCCCCTGATCGGGCGAACCTGATCAAGGGCAACAGGCTCTAGGCTGGCCTATAGGTCGCGAAAGCGCTTTTCTTGGCGGCTTGTCCAACGGACAATGATCTTCCAGCCTTCATCCGTTTGCTGTTCGTCCTCGACCACGCCCTGCGCATGAAGCCAAGCTTGTTTGCGCCCCTCGGCAAAAGAAAGGATCACTTCGCGCTCAGATTTTTCTTCTTGCAAGGTGGTGGAGACACCGTCAAGCAGGCGATCAATCCCTTCGCCCGTCAAGGCAGAGACGGCAATCACGTCAGGCCGCGCCTCTGACTGAACCATCAGGGCTTCGCGCGTGACAGGATCCACCAGGTCCAGCTTGTTCCAGACCTCGATCATCGGAGTGGCCTTGTTGACCCCAAGCGAGGCCAGAATATCCGCCACATCCGCCGCTTGCTCGGCGGTTTCGGGATGAGCGATATCGCGCACATGCAAGATCAGATCGGCCGACAGCACCTCTTCCAGCGTGGCCCGGAAAGCCGCCACAAGCTGCGTTGGCAGGTCAGAGATGAACCCCACCGTATCGGACAGGATAATCTTGCGCCCGGAGGGCAGCGCCACCCCCCGCATCGTAGGGTCCAGCGTGGCAAAGAGCATGTCTTTCACAAGCACATCAGCGCCAGTGATGCGATTGAACAGCGTCGACTTCCCGGCGTTGGTATAGCCAACCAGCGCGACAATCGGAAACGGCACCTTCTTGCGAGAGGCCCGGTGCAATTCGCGGGTCTTGACCACCTTGGCCAATTGCCGCTTTAGCCGGATCACCTGATCATCAATGGCGCGGCGGTCCGCCTCCAACTGGGTTTCCCCCGGTCCACCGACAAAGCCAAAGCCACCGCGCTGACGCTCAAGGTGGGTCCAGGCCCGCACAAGGCGCGTCCGCTGATAGGACAGGGCCGCCAGTTCCACCTGCAACACGCCTTCGCGTGTGCGGGCGCGGTCGGCAAAGATCTCAAGGATCAATCCCGTCCGGTCCAGAAGCTTGACGCCCCACTCTTCCTCAAGATTGCGCTGCTGCACGGGGCTGACGGGTCCGTCAACCAGAACCAAACCCACATCCAGCGCGGCCATCCGGGCCTTGAGTTCGGCAACCTTGCCCGTTCCGAACAAAAGCCCCGGCAAGAGTTTGGGCAGCCGAACAACTTCGGCCCCCACGACTTCCATTCCCGGCAGGGCGGCGGCAAGGCTTACAGCTTCGGCAAGACCGTGTTCAGGCAACCTGCGGCTGCGCTGTGACTTGATGTCAGGGTGCACGACATAGGCCCGCATCGCAGGCCGCTCACTCTCATATGCCGCAAGACCTGTTCCCTCATCGGGCCAGATATCGTCGTCATCTTCGTCTTCTGGCAGGTCGGAAATCAGTCTTCACCTTCATAAAGGTTGATGGGCGCGCCGGGCATTATTGTCGAAATCGCATGTTTATAGACAAGCTGCGACTGGCCATCACGGCGCAAAAGGACGCAAAAGTTATCGAACCAAGTGATAACACCCTGAAGCTTTACACCATTGATCAAGAAGATTGTAACAGGAACTTTGGCTTTCCGAACGTGGTTTAGAAAAGCGTCCTGCAAGTTTTGTTTGTCGCCAGCCATGTTTTTTTTGCCTTTGTTCTTGCGCGTTTCACCCCTGTCCCTCGGCTTATTCCCTGCCGGTGGCGCATTGTTTTCAAGTATGAAGGGGGAATGCAGGACATTCCAGCCCAAAAAACAATCCGTTAGGGATCAAAAGCTGCGAATGTCGATCACCGTTGCCAGCTTGCCGGTGACAAAAGCGCCAAAATTGCAAGTGTTTCCAAGCGTCCAACGACCATCGCAAAGGCCAACACGACCTTTTCCGCACTTCCCAATTCCACATAGCGGATGGGGGCTGCCGCCGCGACATCGGCCAATTGGCCCGTCGTGGTCAAGGCCGAAATCGTCAAAACCAAAGCAGGCTCAAAATCCAACCCCAAGAGCGCGAGCACAGCCCCAGTGACCGCGATGGACAAGGCGAACAACATAAAGAAAAGCCATGCAAAATAGGCCCCTTCACGCCGCAACCTACGGGCCTGTTGCCCCGATCCGCCAATAGAGGATGGGTGGATCAAACGTTCCAACTCTCGCTCACCATGACGAAACAGCGCATAGACCCGCAACAGCTTTACACCTCCCGCCGTGGTTGCAACGCCGCCACCGATGATGGCAAGACCCGCAAGAATCAGTCCCGGGCTGGAAAGGCCTGACCATGCCCGTGCCGCGCCCCATTCGCCCGATTGAAAACCTGTCGTGGTCAGAAAGCTGAGCGCGGTGAACAGCGTGCCCCAAACCGACCGCAGGACCGATCCAAGATCCGAGGTGCGATCAACCTCAATGGCCGCAATCCAATGCCGCAGCACCAAGATCACCGTCACCACCGCCACAAGGAATACGGCCAAACGCACCTCTGGGTCGCGATGCAACGGCCCTTGTGAGGCCACAAGCCGGGTTCCCGGAAAGGACCGTCGCGTGATGGACACGACCAAGAACATGAAAATCAACGCCTCGCCCACAAGCCCGCTGCGCAAGATTTCCAGATCGCCCTCCATTCCGATGCCCGATGTCGACAACGTGCCCATGGCATGCACCAGCGCCACGATATTCACCTCGCCCGCGATCATCAAGAAAAGCCACAAAGACAGCGTAAGTGCCAAATAGACGGGGAACAACAACAGCGTATAACGCAAAAACCGTTGTGAGGGGTCTGCCACGCGTGTGATCTGGCTAAGGCCATCTGCGCCCCGCCCCGGCGCGCGACCCGACAAAACCTCGACCCCGCCAAGGTTCATGGGGGCCAAGATCGCCGTGGCGGCCACGAGGGTAAAAAGCCCCCCCATCCAGCCGACCAACGACCGCCACAGATGCAAAGAGCTGACCAGCCGCCCCGGCGCATCATAGACCGTGCCCCCGGTGGTGGTGAAGCATGACACCATTTCAAACCATGCGTTGACAAAGCTGGTGTCTGGCAGCGCCTGTGTCAAAGGCAGGGCAAAAACGATTGGCAAGATCGCGTAGGCGCCGACCAAGGATGCCAACTGACTGCGCACCACATTGCGCGGACGCCAATTTGCCGTCGCGATGGAAATCAGTCCGGTGATGATCAAAACGATCAGCCCGGAATACAAAAACGACTGCGCGACCGAATGGTGATTGTTGATGGTCGCATGGGCCGCAGGGATAAACATCGAAAGGCCCGCGATCATCCCAAGGATCACCAAAAGCGGTGTGGTCAACAGCCTGTCGCGCATCAGAAAAAGTCGATGGAGACCTGAAGCAGGCGCTCCACTTCCCGCACGTCCTTGGCCATGGCGAACAGCGCGATCACATCGCCCGCCTCCACCCGCAGATCGCCCGTGGGTTTGACAACCTTGTCACCCTTCATCACCGCGCCCACCAAAACGCCCTCGGGGAACTCGATCTCGCGGATCAGGCGCCCCGCCATCGGGCTGGTGGACAGAATCTGTGCCTCGATCAACTCGGCCTCGGCATCGCCCAGCGAATAAATCGCCTGCACACGCCCATGCCGGATGTGGCGCAAGATCGACGACACCGTCGTGGCCCGCGGGTTGATGTAGGCGTCGATGTCCAAGGGACCCATCAAGGGCGCAAGCGTGGGATCGTTCACCAGCGCAATCGACATCTGGCATCCGGCCTGTTTGGCCCGCACAGCCACCAAAAGGTTGGTCTTGTCGTCATCCGTCACGGCCAAAACAGCATCCGCACGTTCAATCGCGGCTTCGGTCAGCAGGTCCATGTCCATGCCGTCGCCATGCAGAACGATTGTGCGTTCCAGACTGTCAGCCGCCCGTTCAGCGACAGCCCGGTTCTTTTCGATGATCTTGGCGCGCACACGGTCAGACCGCGCCTCAAGCGCCCGCGCCACCCCAAGGCCAACGTTGCCGCCGCCAATGATGACGATGCGTTCTTGCTTTTTTGTGCGCTTGCCAAAAATCTCAAGCGAGCGGTTGATGTCTTCGGAATGGCTGAACACATAGATCTGGTCGCCCGCGAAAAGCTGATCGCCCGGTTCGGGCGCAAACAGGCGGCCTTCGCGCCGCACCCCAACCACGATTGCGCGAAGGGTCGGAAACAGCTCGTTCAACTGACGAAGCGGGGTGTTGAGAACGGGGCAATCATCATCCAGGGCGATGCCCAAAAGCTGTGCGCGCCCCAGCATGAAACTTTCGGTGTCAAACGTCGCGGGTGCAGCAAGGCGTTGCAAGGCAGCCTCGGCCACCTCTCGTTCCGGGCTGATCACCACGTCAATCGGCAAGTGATCGCGACGATAGAGGTCGGAATAGATCGCATCCAGATAGCTTTGCGCGCGCAAACGGGCGATTTTGCGAGGCACGGAAAACACCGAATGGGCCACCTGACAGGTGACCATGTTCACCTCATCCGAATGGGTGGCCGCGATGATCAGATCAGCGTCCCGCGCCCCTGCCCGCTCCAGCACATCAGGGTATGAGGCAAAGCCCACAATTCCCTGAACATCCAGCGTATCGGTCGCACGGCGCACCAGATCGGCGTTGAAATCCACCACCGTGACATCATTGCGCTCGGACGAAAGCTGACGCGCGATCTGCCAGCCAACCTGACCCGCGCCGCAGATGATAACCTTCATGGTTCAGCCGCCTCTCGCACCCATTGCAAGGAGGCTGTCTTCGCAGAACGCGCAGGGGTGGTCAAACGGATTATGCGCAGCCTGCCCGCATGACCTGTGGTCATTCTTATGCGTCCTCATCCTCCATATCGTCCATATCGTCATCCAGTCGCGCAATCCTTGCCCCGGTTTTTGAGGCGGTGACCACGCCCAGCGATTTCAACTTCCGATGCAAGGCACTGCGTTCCATCCCTACAAAATTCGCGGTTCGGCTGATATTGCCGCCAAAACGGTTGATCTGGGTCAGAAGATATTCACGCTCAAAGACCTCGCGCGCCTCACGCAGGGGCAAGGTCGCCATCGCCCCGCCCAGAACCAGCCGACCCGTGCCATCCGACGGGGCCTCTTGACCCGGCAGTTCCGTCGCCTCAATCGGGCCGGAACCATCGCCAAGGATCAACACGCGCTCAATCACATTGCGCAACTGGCGAACGTTTCCGGGCCAGGCCGAGGTCTGCAACATCGCCTCCGCCTCTGACGTCAGGCTGCGCAGCGGCAACCCCTGCGAGCGGTGGAACATCTCGATGAAATGGGCGGTAAGTTCGGGGATATCTTCGCGCCGTTCTTCCAGACTGGGCACGGCAATCGGCACCACGTTCAGGCGATCATAAAGCTCTTGCCGAAAACGCCCGGCAGCAATTTCGGCCCGCAGGTCCCGCGTGGTGGAGGAAATCACGCGCAGATCGACGCGAACCTTGTCTGTCCCACCTGAGCGGGTGAATTGCTGTTCGGTCAGCACACGCAAGATCTTGGACTGCGTTCCAACCGGCATGTCGGCCACTTCGTCCAGATAGACAACCCCGCCATGCGCCTGTTCCAACAGGCCCTTTTCCACCCCGCGCTCGGTGGTTTCGCGGCCAAACAGCACCTCTTCCATCCGGTCAGGTTCCACCGTCGCAGAGGAGACCGAGATAAAGGGGGCTGATCCGCGTGCGGAATTGGTATGGATGAACCGCGCCGCCATTTCCTTGCCGCTTCCCGAGGGCCCGGTCAGCATCACCCGCCCGTTCGATTTGGTCACCTTTTCCAACTGTGCCTTCAGCGCGCGAAAGGCCTGTGATGATCCCAGCATCTCGGAGCTTGAAACATCGCGGCGGCGCAGATCGGCATTCTCGCGGCGCAGGCGGCTGGTTTCCATGGCCCGACTGACCACGACCATCAATTGGTCAATGTTGAAGGGCTTTTCGATAAAGTCATAGGCACCTTGTTTGATCGCGGCGACCGCAATCTCGATATTGCCATGACCCGAGATGATCACGACCGGAATGTCAGGATTGTCCCGCTTGACGGTCTTAAGGATGTCGATCCCATCCATCCGGCTGTCCTTCAGCCAGATATCAAGGATCATCAGCGATGGCGGATCGGCGTTGATCTCGGCCATGCAATCATCGGAATTCCCTGCAAGACGGGTGGTATAGCCCTCGTCCTTCAAAATATCGCCGATCAGTTCGCGAATGTCTTTTTCGTCGTCTACGATCAAAATACTCATATCAGCCTCCCTGGCCTACACTGGCCATGTTGTTACGCCCGCGCTTGCGGCCAAGTCGCGGCAGACGGATCTCTGCCATGGCCCCCGCGTGGGAATTGCCTTCAAAAATCGGGGCGTCCAGCAATGCCAGCGTCCCGCCATGTTCTTCGATGATCTTTTTGACAATCGGCAGGCCCAGACCCGTGCCCTTTTCCCGCGTCGTCACATAGGGCTCAAACAGCCGGGCCCGATCCGGCGGCAGGCCGATGCCATTGTCCATGATCCGGATGACGGCTTCGGTCTCATCGGCCTGCATTTCAATACGAATTTCTGGGGAAACAATCTGCTCAGGATGCTTTTCTTGCAATGTTTCAATGGCTTCGCCTGCGTTCTTGATCAGATTGGTGAGCGCTTGGGAAATCATTGTCCCATCCAGTTCCATCAGTTGCGGCCCCGGTGGCAACTGTGATGCAAAGTGAACCCCCGGTTGGCCACTTTCTTGCAATGTAATGGCGTCTTTCAAAATGTGGCACAGGTCGGTCTCGCGGCGATCAGGTTCGGGCATCCGGGCGAATTTTGAGAATTCGTCAACGATCCGGCGCAGATCATTGGTCTGGCGCACGATCACATCGGTGTATTGCTCCAGATCTTCGGGTTCCGCGACCTGCGAGCGGAATTTGCGTTTGATCCGCTCGGCTGAAAGCGCAATGGGCGTCAGCGGGTTCTTGATCTCATGTGCGATGCGCCGTGCCACATCCCCCCAAGCGGCCATCCGCTGCGCGCTGACCAGATCGGTCACATCGTCAAAGGCCACCACATAACCCTCAAGCCGCCCGGTGTCGTTCCGACGCACCGACATGCGGACCAAGAGGCTTTCCAGCTTGCCCTTGCGGGTCAGGCGGACTTCTTCTTGCAGCGCCGGCATCCCTGCCTCGCGCAGACGGTCAAAAAGGGGCGAAAACTCGGGCACCGATTCCGCCAATTCCACATCGGTGCCACCGTTGGTCATATCAAGCAGGCGCTCTGCCGCGCGGTTGACGAAATCCACCCGACCTTCGGAGTTCAGGCCGATCACCCCTGCAGTCACGTTCGACAGCACAGAATCGAACAGGCGGCGGCGGCGTTCGGTCTGGCGGTGGCCATCCAAAAGCGCCTCACGCTGGCCTTTCAACTGGCGGGTCATCTGGTTGAACAACCGCCCCAGCATGGCGATTTCATCATCGCCCTCTTCCTCGGTGACCTGCACATCAAGATCCCCGCCGCCGACCCGCTGTGCGGCCCCCGCCAAGCGTCCGACAGGCCGGCTGAGCCGTTCTGCGAACCACAGGCCCAGCCACGTCGCCGCAAGGATCAAGATGATCGCAAAACCAAGGTAGATCAGACCAAAGTTGAACAAAACCCGGCCGCGTTCGGATTCCAACTGATTGTAAAGCCGCACGGTTTCTTTGGTATCATCCAAAAGGGACAGCAATTCGCCATCCACCTCGCGGCTGACATAAAGATACCTGTCGGCATAGGCCTCAAGGTGGACAAGGGCGCGAAATTCATTGTTGGCCCAATCTTCAACCACCTGCGGCCCCTGATCGCGGGCGGCGTCAAGGACGGTCTGCGAAGGCTGCTCAAAATCAAACAGATACGAGCGTTCGCCCCGCGTCATCAAGGTGCCAACCCCATCAATCAAGAAGGCTTCCTTCAGCCCCCGCTGAACCGCCGTCTGGCCTTGGGTCAACAACGGGCGCAGCTGATCATCACGCAAGAAAAACGTCGATTGCTTGGCCACGTTCAAATAGGCGGCAAGCGCCGTCGCATCTTGCAAAAGGTCTTCACGGCTTTGCTTTTCATAGGCCTCTGCCGCCGAAAGCGACGTTCCCACAACCGACCGAACCCTGTCGGAAAACCAACCCTCAAGCCCGATGTTCACCGTCAAGACGGCGAAGACAGCAACCAGCACCGTGGGCACAAGCGCGACGAGGGCAAAGACCCCGGACAGGCGCAAATGCAACCGTGACCCGGCAGATTGACTGCGGCGGTCCGCCACGATGCGCGCCACCCGGCCCAGCACTAGAGCCGCCAAAATCAGGATATAGACAAGGTCAGACAGCAGGACCAAACGCAAGGCAGGACTGCTTGCACCTTGGGAAAACGGACCCAAGGTCAGAAACGTCGCCACAGCCAAAAGCGGGCCCAGAAAAACCAAACCAAAGGTCGTCGCCGTTTGTACACGCCGCGTCCGCCGCAATCGTGCAAGACGATCCCAGGCTATGCTGCCCGCCGCTGTGCGAAACCCTCGCTGAACCAAACACCACCCCCGATGTCAGGGCACAAATCCTGTCCCCAAACCGCCACATCTTGTGCCCGCTGCGCCATAGGGCACAGAGGACACGCTTGATGTTGCGGTTTTACATCAGCTTGCGCCTCCGAGTCACGCGGATATCGAGGTCGGTGATCTTCTTACGCAAGGTATTGCGGTTGATGCCCAGCAAATCGGCACATTTTGCTTGATTGCCAGCCGTGGCATCCAAGGCAATTTCTATAAGCGGCATCTCTACTTCGCGCAGAATCCTCTGGTAAACCCCGTTGGGTGGCAATTGTCCGCCGTGCAGATCAAAATACCTCTTCAGATGCCGCGCGACAGAGGCGGACAGCTTTTCATTCTCGCCCCCGCCCTTCAATGGCTCCATCGCGGGCTGATTGCCCAGAACTGATTCGACCTCAATCTTGGTAATTTCCGTCTCGGACGAGGTGACTTGCAAACGGCGCAGGGTATTTTCCAGCTGCCGCACATTGCCCGGCCAGCTATAGCCACGCACCATATCGCGCGCATCATTCGACAGCCGCCGCACATTGCCAAAATCGCGTTCGCCCTTGGCCAGGAAGTGATCTGCAAGCAAGGGAATGTCATCCACCCGCTCGCGCAAGGCGGGCACATGCAGCGTCACACCCGACAGGCGATAGAACAGGTCTTGGCGGAACAGTCCTGCCTCCATCCGTGCCGAAAGGTCGACCTGACTGGTCGCCATGATCCGCGGTGCATTGTCGCCCATCACATCAAGCATCCGCACAATCCGTGCCTGTGCCTCATCATCATAATCGGCGACTTCGTCAAACACGAGGCTCCCGCTCTTGGACCGGGCCAGCAAGGTCGAGGGGCCATCCATCCCTGACAGGTCTGATGATTGGGCCACGACAAAAGGCTGCGTCCTCCGATCCGAGAAATCATGGATCGCCTTTGCAATCAGGCTTTTACCCGTGCCACTTTCCCCCGTCAAAAGAACCGAAAGATCGGTGTTCATCACGCGGGCAACCAGCCGATAAAGCGCCTGCATGGCAGAGGTGCGCCCGACAAGCGGAAGATCGTCGCCCGGATCGCGGATCACCACAGGGGCCACCTTGGATGTGCGCCGCTTTTGCTCCAATGCGCGGGCCGATCGTTTCATCAGGTCCGGCAGATCAAACGGCTTTGGCAAATAGTCATAGGCCTCGGCCTCGGCGGCCTGAATGGCGGTCATGATGGTGTTTTGCGCCGAAATCACAATCACAGGCAGGCCGGGGCGCATCTTGCCGATGCGCGGCAAGGCGTCGAGGCCATTGCCATCGGGCATGATGACATCTGAAATCACCAGATCGCCCTTGCCCTCTTCTACCCAACGCATCAGCGTCATGAGCGATGAGGTGGCGTGCACCTTGCACCCCGCCCGCGTCAACGCCTGTGTCAGAACGGTCCGGATCGTGCGGTCGTCGTCTGCAACCAGAACAGTGCCGTCCATCAGTCTGCCTCCATTTTCTTTGGTGCGACGGGCAAAGACACACGAAACACCGTGCGCCCGGGAACAGAGTCGACCTGCACCCACCCTTCATGATCCGAAATGATTTTCGAGACGAGTGCGAGGCCAAGGCCCGTGCCGTTCTCGCGCCCCGAGACGAAGGGTTCAAAAATATCTGTCGCGATCTCGGGTGGAAGCCCAGGACCATCATCGATGATTTCAATATTCAGCGGCAGAACCGATGGCCCGCCATTCTTGCGCCGCAAGCGCAGCGACAGATCGTAATAGGTGTGCAGGCGGATCGTGCTGCCCGTTGTCCGACACGCCTCGGCTGCGTTCTTGATCAGGTTCAAAAAGACCTGCATCAATTGGTCAGGATCGGCAAACGTGGGGGGAAGCGACGGGTCGTAATCCTCGACGATGGTCATATGCGCAGCAAACCCAACAAGCGCGGATTTGCGCGCCCTATCAAGGGCGTCGTGGATGTTGACCGCGCGGCGATCAGGCTTTCGCAAATTGCCAAACTGTTCGACCTGATCCAACAATTTCACGATCCTGCGGGTTTCTTCCACGATCAGGTCCGTCAACTCGCGGTCTTCGGCATTGGCGTTCATCGAGATCAGCTGTGCCGCCCCCGAAATGCCTGCCAGCGGGTTCTTGATCTCATGCGCCAGCATCTCGGCCATTCCGATGGCCGATTTCGCTGCGGACTTCACACTCATGGACCGGCCAAGTCGATCGGCGATATCGCGCGGGGCGATCAACAGCATGATGTAATCCGAATTGTCATGCATGGGCGCGATCTGGATGTTGCACTGGGTCGGTGCACGTTCCCCGGTGCTGACATCCACATCATTGATAAAAATGGGCGACTGATTGGCGCGGGCCCGGGCAAAGGCCTCTTCTATCGGGGCGTCAATGGCAAGGCGGTCAAAGGCGGGTTGGCCCATCAAGCTTTTGCTGGAGACGTTGAGGAAAATCTCACCTGCCGGATTGACCTCGAATACGCGCATATCCGGGCCAATCAACAAGGCAGGAATGGGAAGCGAGGCCCAAATGACCCCCGGCACAGGATATGGCAAACGATAGGGCGTCATGCGGCGGCCCGTCCTGCATCACCAAAACTGGCGTGTATGAGGCGGATCACCTCGGCAGGCTCGGTTGCGGTAACAATCGCGGCGCGGTAAGCCATCGCGCCCGCTTCCTCCAGATACCAAGACAGATGCTTGCGCGCCGTCTTGATGCCAAGGTCGCGTCCATAAAAGCCCAGCATCGCCTCATAATGCTCGATGATCAGGTCGGCCCTTGCGGACCCATGCGGAATGACAGGCGCAGGTTTGCCGAACAGACCATGCGCGATTTCGGCAAGCCGCCACGGCGCACCTTGCGCCCCACGCCCCACCATGACCCCATCGGCCCCAGACAGGCGCAACGCCTCGGCCGCCTGTGTGGGCGAGGTGATGTCCCCATTGGCAATCACCGGAATGGCGACGGCTTGCTTGACCAAGGCAATGGCGGCCCAATCCGCAGCCCCCTTGTAGAACTGGCACCGTGTCCGACCGTGGATCGTGATCATGCGAATCCCCGCCCCTTCGGCACGCTTGGCCAAAATGGGTGCGTTAAGTAGATCATCGTCCCACCCCAAGCGGGTCTTGAGCGTGACCGGAACCTTCACCGCCCCGACAACCGCCTCAATCAAGGTCAGGGCGTGATCAAGATCTTTCATCAAGGCCGACCCGGAATAGCCGTTGGTCACCTTTTTGGCCGGGCAGCCCATGTTGATGTCGATCACCTGCGCGCCCTGTGCCTCCACATAGCGGGCAGCCTCGGCCATCCAATAGGCCTCACGCCCGGCCAGTTGCACGGATGTTGTGCCTTCGCCAAAGCCAAGTTCGGCCCGTGCCCGCGCCAAGGGACGCGCTTGAACCACCTCTTGACTGGCGACCATCTCCGACACGACCAGCCCCGCGCCAAACCGTGAGACGATGCGCCGAAACGGCAAATCGGTGATCCCGGCCAGTGGGGCCAGCAAAACAGGTGGATCGATTGTCAGCGAGTCGAGCGTAACGGGCAATTGCCTATTCCTTGTGCGCACAGGGATCAGATAACCCTGCACTGGGTGGATAACAAATCTGACAGGGCATAGATATGGCTGAAAAACATGCAATGCCCATTTTTTGTGCACATTCGATTGATATTTGCCCAAGTTGCGCAAACCTTCCCCCTGATCTATGCACAGCGACGGAGGTGGCCGCATGAAAACAGCCGCAATCATCGTTGCCGCAGGTCGGGGCACCCGTGCCGGAGCGGGGCTGCCAAAACAATGGCACCCCTTGGGGGGTCGCACGGTTCTGGCCCATTCGATCGGGGCTTTTTGCGACGTGGTCGATCACATCGTGGTCGCCATTCATCCCGATGACCGCGCCCGTGCGCTTGCCTTGCAAGATATCTGGCCAAAGCTGCAGATCGTGCATGGCGGTGACAGCCGCGCGGCCTCAGTTCTGGCGGCCCTGCGCGAGTTGGAAGGGTGCGGCGTTGAAAAGGTTCTGATCCATGATGGGGCCCGCCCTTTGGTGGCGGCACAGGTCATCCGCGACGTGCTGGACGCCTTGGATTACGCGGTTGGCGCGGCCCCTGCCCTGCCCGTCACCGATGCGCTTTGGCGGGGCGATCAGGGGCAGGTTGTGGGCACGGCGGATCGCACCGGCCTGTGGCGCGCCCAAACCCCCCAAGGCTTTCGCTTTGATGCCATTCTGGCTGCACATCTGGCCCATCCCGGCGGGGCAGCCGATGATGTAGAGGTGGCCCGGTGGGCCGGACATATGGTTGCGATTGTTCAGGGGGATGAAGACAACCTCAAACTCACCTTTGCTGGCGATTTTGCCCGTGCCGAACACATCTTGAAAGGACGCGAGATGGACATTCGTCTGGGCAATGGCTTTGACGTGCATGCCTTTACCCAAGGGGATCATATCTGGCTTTGCGGGGTTCGCCTGCCCCACAGCCACGCGCTTTTGGGTCATTCAGACGCCGATGTTGGCATGCATGCCTTGACCGATGCCCTTTATGGTGCTTTGGCCGAAGGCGACATCGGGGTGCATTTCCCGCCTTCGGACCCACAGTGGAAGGGCGCGGAAAGCCATATCTTCTTGCGCCACGCGATGGAGCGCGTCGCGGCACGGGGCTATCGTCTTGCCAATTGCGATGTAACCCTGATTTGTGAGCGTCCGAAAATCGGCCCGCATCAGGCCGCGATGCGCGCGGCCTTGGCGCAGATCATGCAAGTTCCCGTCGATGCCATCAGCGTCAAGGCCACCACCTCCGAGAAGCTGGGCTTTACGGGCCGCGAAGAGGGCATTGCCGCCCTTGCCACCGCAGCGCTGGTGAAAGCATGAGAGTCCTGACCACTTTTGGCTATGTCGGCCTTTTGCGCCCGGCACCGGGAACATGGGGCTCAGCCGTGGCGCTGGGCCTTGGCATGGTGATCGACCGTTTCTTGGGGTTCCCGGCACTGGCCGTCGCCTTTGTGGCCGTGACCATGCTTGGGTTTTGGGCCTGCGGGCGGGAACTGGCAAACCGTCCGGGCGAAGATCCGTCCGAGATCGTGATTGACGAGGTGGCCGGCCAATGGCTGGCCTTGATGTTCCCCTCGGCTGCGTTTTATGCGCGCGGCTGGGACGATTGGCTGCCGTGGCCCGCATGGGTCGGCGCGTTCTTGATGTTTCGGCTGTTTGATATCTGGAAGCCGTGGCTTGTGGGCCGCGCCGATGCGCGACATGATCCGGCAGGCGTGATGCTGGACGATCTTTGGGCGGGTGTTTTTGCCGGAATTTGTGTTATCCTTGGCGGTGTCCTTTATCATGTTGTGCTGTTTTCATGAGTCCAGAGCTTATCCTTGATCTTGCCCGTGCAAAGGGTGTCCGCATTGCCACAGCCGAAAGCTGCACGGCGGGACTGATCGCCGCCCGTCTGACCGAGGTGTCAGGATCATCCGACGTCTTCGACCGGGGTTTTGTGACCTATTCCAATCAAGCCAAGCGCGAGATGCTGTGGGTTCAGGAAAAGACGCTGAAGGCCCATGGCGCGGTCAGTGAACAGGTCGCCTATGAGATGGCCGAAAACGCCCTGTTCCGCTCGGGCGTGGCGCTGGCGGTTTCGGTGACAGGAATCGCAGGGCCCGGCGGATCGGAGTTCAAGCCCGAAGGACGGGTTTGCTTTGGCTTGGCCAGCAATCTGCGCGATGTGCATACCGAAACAGTCGAATTCGGCGCGATTGGTCGCAGCAAGGTACGGGCGGCAACTGTCGATCATGCGCTTGCCTTGCTTTATGCGGCGTTACGGCAGATGTAAATTTTGTGCCCGTATCGGGGCAGACGCGCCCGTTTTTTGTTTAAAAATTAGGCATTACATGAACCGCACAGCATTTGTGCAGGATTTTCGACAATAGCCCCTTTCTTGGGCGAAGGAATCCGGCTTTCACCCCTGCGTCAAGCAGTTGGGGGACGGAATGAACGGCGCAGACACCGCATTTATTATCACCGCTACGGCATTGGTCTTGTTCATGACCTTGCCGGGGCTGGCCTTGTTTTATGGCGGCCTTGTGCGCGCGCGAAATGTGCTCAGCGTGTTCATGCATTGCTTTGCCATCGCCAGTTTGATGAGCATTCTTTGGTTTGCGGCAGGCTATTCCATCGCCTTTGGCACCTCTGGTCCGTGGTTTGGTGGCTTCGACAAGGCCTTTTTGATGGGCGTGACCGCTGACAGCCTGTCGGGCACCCTGCCCGAAGTCTTGTTCTTTGCCTTTCAGATGACCTTTGCCATCATCACCCCGGCCCTGATCGTGGGCGCCTATGTGGAGCGCGTGGGTTTTGGGTTTGTATTGATGTTCTCGGGCCTTTGGATGCTGGCGGTCTATGCGCCTGTGGTGCACTGGATCTGGGGTGGCGGCGCGATGTCCGATGGGGGCATCTTTGGCGAAACCGGTGTGCGCGATTTTGCCGGTGGCATCGTGGTGCATGAAACGGCGGGTCTGGCGGCGCTTTTGATCGCGGCCATGCTTGGCCCGCGCAAGCACCGGACCACACCGCCCCATCAACCGGGCATGGTGATGATCGGGGCGGCGATGCTGTGGGTCGGCTGGTTTGGCTTCAACGGCGGCTCTGCCCTTGCGGCCAATGGTCAGGCGGCCATGGCGCTGACGGTCACGCACCTCTCAGCTGCGGCCGCCTCGCTGTCTTGGATCGTGTGGGAGCGGATCAAGTTCGGGCGCGCCTCGCTTGTGGGGCTAGTCACGGGCACGATTGCGGGCCTTGCCTCGATCACCCCCGCCTCTGGCTTTGTCGGCCCTGTTGAGGCGCTGATCATCGGTTCTGTCGCAGGCGTGCTGTGCCAAGAGGCGGTGAACCTTATCCGCAACACGGCAAAGATTGACGACACGCTGGATGTTTTCGCCGTGCACGGCGTGGGCGGTATCTTTGGCACCATCATGATCGCGGTGTTTGGTGCAGGCAGCTGGACCGCCCAATTGGGCGGGTTGGCAATCGTCGGAGCCTATACTTTGATCGTGACCTTTGTGCTGATCAAACTTGTCGGTCTGGTCACCGCCTTTCGGGTTGATGCCGAGGCCGAGGCAAATGGCCTTGACCTGTCGGTTCATGGCGAGCGCGCCTATGACCTGAACTCCTGACCGTGCACCCTTTGGGCTGGCGGTGCCGTTATGGCACCGCCGGAACCTTTTTCAGATAGGCCGCAACGGCGCGGCGGTCCTCTTCTGGCAAGCGCGCCATGTTTTCCACAACATGCACCATGTGCCCCCCGACCGAGTCGTAGTCTGGGGTAAAGCCGGTGGTCAGGTATTCCACGATCTCATCCTCGCTCCACGACAGTTTGCCCGGCGTGATGTTTGGAATCGTGCCCTGACCTGACGGGTTGGGTGCCCCCCCCAGCCAGCGACTGGTGTCCAGCCCACCCAGCGCATCCCGCGGCGTATGGCATTCACCACAATGGGCCATGGCCTCGGCGATATAGCGGCCACGCTCTTCCGCGGCGGTCAAGGTGCCGGTCACCACATAATCGGGCTGCATGTTCAAGACCTTCCACCCCCCCACAAGGCGACGGATCGAAAACGGAAAGCCGACCTTGTGCGGCTGGTTTGGCGTGGCATCGGGCGGCAGGGTTTGCAAATGGGCGTAAAGATCAGCCACATCTTGCAGCGCCATACGTTCATAAGACCAATAGGGCAAAGCCGGGTAAAGATGCGCGCCCTCTGGCGACACACCATTGAGCACCGCGTTTGCCAGATCAACAACGGGCCATGCCCCGATCCCATGGGTTTTGTCCGGGCTGATATTGGGCGCAAGGAAGGTGCCGAAATCCGACGGGAACTGCTGCCCCCCCGCCAAGACCAATTGCGCCTCGCCCTTGGCCTCGGGGGCCATGTGGCACGATGCGCATCCCGAGGCATGAAAAACCGCCTCGCCCCGCCCTGCGTCGCCCGAAATGCCGGCAAAGGCATCCTCCGTCAGGCGCACAGGGGTTGTGACCACCCAAAAGACACCAAGTCCGACCACACCAAGCACAAGGCAAAGAAATAAAATACGCTTCATGCAACACCCTTTTCGTGAAAACACGGGTCAGGGTATCACAAGCGGCCCACAATCGCACAGCCCTTGAAAGAATGCGGCAATCAGCCCCGGCAATTTGTCAGCGGTGCCGGATAGTGTTCACCGTCAGCCACTCTGGCCAACCCCAAATACCCTCAACCGCAAACAGAGCAAGGCAACACAAGACAACCCCAACCACCAGCTTGACCCGCGCCCAAGAGGGCGGATTGCGCGCCCAGCGGGCCATGCGGATCAGCCAGATCGGGTTCATGCGGCCCCGTCATCGGTGAATCGCACCTTGCCGATAAAGGGCAGGTTGCGGTTTCTTTGCGCAAAATCGATGCCATAGCCCACGACAAATTCATCGGGAATCGCAAAACCCGTCCATGTCGCCGTCATCGGCACCTCACGGCGCGAGGGTTTGTCGAGCAGCGCACAGATTTCAAGCCGCGCAGGCTCGCGCGCCTCAAGTAGTTTCTTGACATGGTGCAAGGTAAAGCCCGTGTCGACGATATCCTCCACAACCAGCACATCACGCCCAGCAATCTCGCCGCGCAAGTCCTTGAGAATGCGAACTTCCCGGCTGGATTGCATCCCATCGCCATAGCTCGAAGCCTCAAGGAAATCGACCTCGACCGGCAGGTCAAGTTCGCGCACCAGATCGGCAATGAACACGAAAGATCCCCGCAGCAATCCCACGACAACCAGCTTGTCGGTGCCTTTGAAATGCGTGGTAATATCCCGCGCCAAGGCCTCTACCCTTGCGGCGATTGCCTTTGCGCTGATCATTTGATCTATCACATATGCTCGTTGCGTCATGGCGTCCCCTTGATTTTCGCCGCATTTCTACTCAATACGGCTAGCCAAGTCACGGAACACCTGATGCCGACACACTCTGAAACCAGATTTATGCCCTATAGCGCCGCCGAGATGTACGCCCTCGTCGCGGATGTTGGCTCATACCCCAAGTTTCTGCCCTGGAACTCGGCGGCCCGAATCCGCACCCGGACCCCCATCGCAAATGGCGGCGAGGTGATGGAGGCGGATCTTGTGATCAGCTTCAAAGTGTTTCGCGAAAGATTCGCGTCCCGTGTCACGCTTTGGCCTGCCGAGCACAAGATCGACACCGAGTATCTGGATGGACCGTTCAAACACATGCGGTCAAACTGGGCCTTTTCCGATGTGCCCGGCGGCTGCGACGTGACCTTTTTTGTTGATTTCGAATTCAGGAATGCGATTTTGCAGGGCATCATCGGTGTCGTGTTCAACGATGCCATGCAAAGGGTTGTGCGCGCCTTTGAACGCCGCGCGGTGGAGCTTTACGGCAGACGGGCTTGATTCTGCCCGGCCTCAGGCCTTCAGCAACCGCCTGAGAATTTTGCCGCTTGCGGATTTCGGGATCGTGTCGACAAAAACAATCTCACGCGGGCGTTTGTAGCTGGCCAGTTGCCCCGCAAGATGCTCGTGGACCGATTGCACTGTCAGCACGGCCCCTGCCTTGGCGACAATATGCGCTTTTGGCCGCTCTCCCGCCTCATCATCGGGGATTGCTGTCACGGCGGCATCGGCGATATCGGGATGGGTCAGCAAAACAGCCTCCACCTCGGCCGGGGCCACCTGAAAGCCCGACACTTTGATCAGTTCTTTGAGCCGGTCCATGATGGCAAAAGAGCCGTCTTCACCGGCCCGCGCCAAATCCCCGGTGCGCAGCCAGCCATCGGAGGACAAGCTGCTGGCCGTCGCCTCGGGATTGTTGTGATAGCCCAACATGATTTGCGGACCGCGCACCCACAACTCGCCCTCTTGCCCGATTTCGGCATCGGTGCCCGTGGCGGGGTCAATCAGTCTGGCCTCGGTTCCTTGGACAAGCGGGCCGACATGGCCCACCTTGTTCGTGCCGGGGCCGTTGAAATGCGTCACCGGGCTTGCCTCGGTCATGCCATAGCCCTGCGTCACCTCTGCCCCAAGTCGCGCAGCGCAAGCCTGCGCCAGATCCCCGCCCAAGGGTGCAGCACCAGACAGCACAAAGCGCAGCGCCGACAGGTCATGCTCGGCCACCAGCGGATGCTTGGCCAAGGCCAGAACCACAGGCGGGGCCACAAAAAGTTTCTCGATCCGCTCGCGCGCCAAAACACCCAAGGCAAGGGCAAGGTCGAACCGCGGCAGCGTGACCAGCCCTGCCCCCATCGACAGGTAAAGGTTCATCAAGACCTGCATGCCATAGATGTGGAAAAACGGCAAAATCGCCAAGGTCACATCGCCGGGCTTTAGCCCGATGCAGGTCTGCACCTGAATGACATTTGCCACCAGATTGCGATGTGACAGGCACACCCCTTTGGGCAAGCCCGTGGTGCCCGAGGAATAGGGCAACACCACCGTGTCCCTGTGCAGGTCCACGGGGGATTGGGATCGGGCGGGCTCCCCCATCAGATCCTCAAGATTAGGGATGCCAGCGACCGGGTCCAAGGTGACGATCAGCGTAACCCGCGTGTCCGCTGCCGCCGCCGTGGCCAAGTCCAACAGGGGTGATGGCACGATCAAGACACTTGCGCCGGAATCCACAAGCTGGTGATGCAATTCGGGTTGGGTATAGCTTGGGTTAACGGTTGTCAGCGTGGCCCCGGCATAGGCCACACCATGAAACACCGTCGCAAACTCCGGCGTATTGCCCGACATGATCGCCACGACAGATCCCTGCCCGATCCCCCGCGCAGTCAGCCCCCCGGCCAGCCTGCGAATCCGGTCGGCAAGAACGGTGCCTGTCAGGCCATGCCCCGTTACTTCACATTTCAAAACGATGCGGTCTGCCGATAAAGCCAATCCAGCAAAAACCAGATCCGTGATCGACACCTCGGGCACGTCTGCTGCGCCGTAGCGACTTGTATAAATTGTCAAGGAAAGGCCCTCCCAAGCCGTGGGCGCACAGGTTCTGCGCCCACATAAGGCCAAGCCTATGTCAAAACACCGGTCGAATGCAAAACATCATGGCAAAGGGAGTGTTTCAGTGTTTGGCGGGGGCAGCGCCCCCCCTAGCCCCGCCCCAGTTTTTCCAATCGCGCCGCGCGCAGGCGGGCAAAGTCATCGCCTGCATGATAGGAGGACCGCGTCAAAGGCGTGGCAGAAACCATCAAGAAGCCCTTGTTATAGGCAGCTTTTTCGTATGAGGCGAATTCCTCTGGCGTGACAAACCGATCCACGCGGTGATGTTTTGGCGTGGGTTGCAGATATTGACCGATGGTCAGAAAATCGATGTCTGCCGCACGCATGTCTTCCATCACCTGCAACACGGCCTGACGGTCCTCACCCAGGCCGACCATGATGCCCGATTTGGTGAACATCGTGGGGTCCAGTTCCTTGACCCGTTGCAACAGGCGCAAGGAATGGAAATAGCGCGCGCCGGGGCGCACTTCGGGGTAAAGGCCCGGCACGGTTTCAAGGTTGTGGTTGAACACATCCGGCTTTGCCGCCACCACAATCTCCAGCACGCTGGGATCGCAGCGGATAAAGTCAGGGGTCAAGATCTCGATCGTGGTGCCGGGCGATTGGCGGCGAATGGCACGGATGGTCTGGGCGAAATGCTCAGCCCCGCCATCTGCAATATCATCGCGATCAACAGATGTGATCACCACATGGTTCAGCCCAAGCTTTTTCACCGCATCGGCAACGCGGCCCGGCTCAAACACATCCAGCGCCTCTGGCGGCTTTCCTGTCGCAATGTTGCAAAATGTGCAGGCACGGGTGCAAACCTCGCCCATGATCATCATGGTGGCGTGGCCTTGGCTCCAGCATTCGCCGACATTCGGGCAACCTGCTTCTTCGCACACAGTGACAAGACGGTTTTCGCGCATGATATCGCGCGTTTTTTTGTACCCGTCAGAGGTTGGGGCCTTTACCCTGATCCAGCTTGGCTTTTTGGGCTGGGCGTTGTCGGGGCGATGCGCCTTTTCTGGATGGCGTTGTTCCGGAATTTTCAGATCACGCAACGGTTCTTCCCCCTAAACAGTGGCTTTTCCTGACATATGCCTGAATCCGCCCCAAGGCAATCTATCGGGCCATGCAAAGCGGTCGCAGCGGCATGTGTGCCGCGCAACGGGCCATGCCAGCGCAAAGGCCAGACGCGGCGGACGACCCGCCGCGCCCCAAATCGCCTAACCGATCAGCGGCGATTGGCGGCCATACACCTCATCATAATGCCGCTTCAATCGCTGCAACGCGATGCGCAGAACAATCTTGCCAGACCGTGCAGCCCACCCCATCCGTTTTTCCGCCGTCTCGATCCCTTCCAGAAAGCAACACACCCGCAGCGCCACATCGCCCAACCCCGGCCCCAGATCGCGCAATGCCGCCGCAACGCGGTCCCGGGCCGAGCGTGGCCCCTCGCCATGCCCGGCATCAGGGCGAAAGCCGCCGCGATCGCCAGCAGTCAAGAATCGTTCCCAGTTCTGCGCCACACGTGGGCCCATCTGGGCAAGCTCAAAATCTTCACGCAGACGTTCGGCCGCCTGTACAAGGCCATGCTCCAGAAAGGGTTTTCCGTCCTTGTCACGCCGACGTCCCAAAACGGCAATCGGGCTTTCCGCCAGATTATAGCGCACCTTGCGCGCGGTTCCCCCCTCCAGAACCGTGCGCTCATCCCATGTGCGATGCTGATCGGCAAAGGGCATCGATGCTTCGGCCAGACCATGGACCTCGGCCTGCCGGGCCAAATCCCCCTCGTCGATCATCCGACGAAGGGCCGAGCGCCCGGCTTGCGTGATTTCATAGGCGGAAATGCGGCCTTGTTTACGGCACGAAATCCAGTCCTTCAGGGCAAAGGCCTGCGCGATTGCCCGATCCACCACAGCGGTCCGCGCGGTTTGGCCATCGGGGAATTCACGCATCACCACCGCCTTTTCCATGTCAGGCGCGATGGCCAGAACCGCGCCCGGTTCTGCCAGACGGCGCAGAATCCGGCGTGCTTCGCGGGCAAGCGTCGCATCGTCGATCGGCATGGGTTTGTTCCGGATTGGTGCAGTCATGGCAGCCTCTTCCTTTGCTTGTATTTCCACCGACCTGCCCCCCAAAAGGGAGAGCGCCTCATCCACCAAAGGATCTTCCCGCCGCAATTCACAGCGCCGCACCTTGCGCATCACGGTCGAGGCATGCGCCCCTTCCCGTCTGGCAAGCGCGCGGATAGAGACCCCGTCACCCGTATGATCCAGATAAAGTCTGACGCCATCGGGCAGCCAATCGGGCAAGGTAAAATCAGCACACAGGTTGGGTTTCATCTTGGTTTCCGGTCCCGCCTTTGCGGCTTCCTCATCCATTCAGGCCGAAGGCAACCTGAAGGAGAATTGGTTATTCAAAAGTTAATCCCCTCATATCAGTGGATGATTTATCTAAATAATGACGCAAATCCGAAAGGACCGTTCGCATTATCCCCCGATCACGCAACGTTGGGTTGTATGGGCTAATCTGACCCGACCTATAAAGGAGATGATGATGATGCCCGATTTCCGCACCCGACTGGCAGAGCTGCGCCGCCCCCGTCTCTTGATCCGCGCCGCGCGGTTTGGACAAACGCATTACCGCCGTGAGCGGGATCTGCGCCGGTTGATCGAAACCCCAGCATCCCCTGAACTCACCTTCAGCCGGCTTTTGCACGAAGAGGGTAAATTGGAAGAGAACCGCCAGCGCGGTGATGCGGGCTATTCCGTGGCCCAGCACATCGAAATCCTGATCGCACTTTTGGCCGAAAGCAAATTGTCCCGCCAAGGCGCCTGATCGCTTGCCAAAACAAAAGGCCCGCCCTCATCGAGGGCGGGCCAAAGAACAGGCGCAATCAATCCGTCAGATAAAGGCGTCAGGAACAGCCGCCTTTTTCTTGGCGACATAGTCAGTCAGCGCCTCATGCACCGCCACATCAAGCGCAGGCTGCTGATAATCGCCCAACTGCTTTTTGACCCGCTCTGCCGCCAAGGTCTGCGTGTCGCGCGCGCCCTCTTCATCCCATGTCTCAAACGGCTTGTAGTCCAGCAAGTCTGACCGCCAGAAGGCCGATTTGAAATTGGCTTGGGTATGTTCGCAGCCAAGGAAGTGCCCGCCCGGCCCAACTTCGCGGATCGCATTCAGGCCTTGGCCGTTTTCATCCATGATAATGCCTTTGGCCAGATGATGCAGGGTGCCCAGCTGGTCCGCATCCATCACGAATTTTTCATAGGAACTGACCAGCCCGCCTTCAAGCCAGCCACAGGCGTGCAGCATGAAGTTCACGCCAGACAACAGCGCCATGTTCAGGCTGTTAGCGGTTTCATAGGCGGCCTGCGCGTCGGGCAGCTTGGATCCGCAGAACGACCCGCCCGACCGATAGGGCAAATTCAGACGCCGCGCCAATTGCCCCGCACCATAGGTGATATGCGATGCTTCTGGCGTGCCAAAGGTCGGCGCGCCCGAGTTCATGTCGATGCTGGTCACAAAGGCCCCAAAGATCACTGGCGCGCCGGGGCGTATCAATTGGCTGTAGGCCACGCCTGCCAAAACCTCGGCCAAGACTTGCGTCAGGGTGCCCGCAACCGTTACAGGTGCCATGGCACCGCCGACGATAAAGGGCGAGATGATCGCCGCCTGATTGGCCCGTGCATACACCTCCAACGCGCCCATCATGATGCTGTCAAAGGTCAGCGGGCTGTTGATGTTGATCAGGCTGGTCATCACCGTGTTTTGGTCAACGAAATCGGCGCCGAACAGGATCTTCGACATCTCGATTGAATCCTCGGCGCGGCTGGGTTCCGTCACCGACCCCATATAGGGTTTGTCCGACAGGGTCATATGCGCCAGCAACATATCCAGATGGCGCTTGTTCACCGGCACATCCGTGGGTTCGCAGACCGTGCCGCCCGAATGGTGCAGCCATTTCGACATATATCCCAGCTTCACGAAATTCTGGAAATCGGCGATGGTGGCATAGCGCCGCCCGCCTTCCATGTCGCGCACAAAGGGGGGTCCGTAGACCGGGGCAAGCACCAGATTGCGTCCGCCAATCTCGACATTGCGCGCCGGGTTGCGGGCGTGTTGGGTAAATGTGCGCGGTGCCGTGGCGCAAAGTTTGCGCGCAAGACCACGCGGAATACGCACCCGCTCGCCCTGCACATCTGCGCCTGCGGCCTTCCACAAGGCGAGTGCGGCGGGGTTTTCAAGGAAATTGACGCCGATTTCTTCCAAAACCGTATCGGCATTCCACTCGATGATCGCCAGCGCCTCTTCGTTCAATATCTCGAAGTTCGGGATATTGCGCTCGATGAACCGCGCCGACTCAAAGCTCACAGCCGTCCTTTCGGCCCGCCGGGTCGATCCGCCGCCGCCCCGCACCCGCTTGCCTGCTGCCACATCATTCATCGTCTTCACCCTCCGGAGGCCGTTCTTTGCGGCCCTTATGCCGCCAAAGCCCGAAACACCGCCCCCCATTTCCGCCGCTTGCTGCCCAAAAACGACATCCACCTTATGACCCGCCCGGCTGACGTTGGATGCGCAAAGACCGACCATCCGCCCCTGTGTATTTGCGACCGGGGCGGGCAGAAGCGCCCAAAATTCTTTCTTCAAGAATTTTGCGGCGCATCCGGCCCTAAAATCACACGCTTCGCCGCTGTGCCCCCCTTGCGATTCTGGTTGCGCCTTCGTATGCGAGCGCATGACACAGCATGACCGCCTTCTTATCATCGACTTTGGCAGCCAAGTTACCCAGCTGATCGCCCGGCGACTGCGCGAGCTCAAGGTTTATTGCGAAATCCACCCGTTCAACAAAGTGGATGACGCCTTTTTGCAGGCCTTTGCGCCCAAAGCCGTGATCTTCTCGGGCGGCCCCGCATCGGTTTTTGCGACAGGTGCCCCGATGCCGCCCATGGGCGTCTTCGACCTTGGTGTGCCGATCCTTGGCATCTGCTATGGCCAACAGGTGATGATGCATTGCCTTGGCGGCCATGTGGAGCGCGGCCACGGCACGGCAGAGTTTGGCCGGGCCTTCGTGACCCCAAGCGCGGAAAGCCTGTCGATTCTTGACGGCTGGTTCACCGAAGGGCGCGAGCAAGTCTGGATGAGTCATGGCGACCATGTCTCTCGCATTGCGCCGGGCTTTACGGTCTATGGCACATCGCCCAACGCTCCCTTTGCCATCACCGCCGACACCGCGCGGCATTTCTACGCGGTGCAGTTTCACCCTGAGGTGCACCACACCCCAAAGGGCGCGAAACTATATGAAAACTTCGTCCGCCTCGCCGGGTTCAAGGGCGACTGGACGATGGATGCCTACCGCGAACAGGCTATTGCTGCCATCCGCGCTCAGGTCGGCGATAAAAAGGTCATCTGCGCGCTGTCGGGCGGGGTCGACAGTTCCGTCACGGCCATTTTGATCCATGAGGCCATTGGCGATCAATTGACCTGCGTATTCGTCGACCATGGCCTGCTGCGTCTGGGCGAGGCGGAACAGGTCGTGGCCATGTTCCGCGAGAATTACAACCTCAACCTGATCCATGCCGATGAATCCGAGCTGTTCCTTGGCAAGCTTGATGGCGTCTCGGACCCCGAGACAAAGCGCAAAATCATCGGTGGGCTGTTCATCGACGTGTTCCAGAAATACGCCAATGGGATCGAGGGGGCAGAGTTTCTGGCCCAAGGCACCCTTTACCCCGATGTCATCGAAAGCGTCAGCTTCTCGGGCGGGCCTTCTGTCACCATCAAGTCGCATCACAATGTGGGCGGTCTGCCGGAAAAGATGGGGCTGAAGCTGGTCGAACCGCTGCGCGAGTTGTTCAAGGATGAGGTGCGCGCCCTGGGGCGTGAACTCGGCCTGCCCGCAAGCTTTATCGGTCGCCACCCCTTTCCCGGTCCCGGCCTTGCCATCCGCTGCCCCGGCGAAATCACCCGCGAAAAGCTGGAGATCTTGCGCCGCGCAGATGCGGTTTACATCGATCAGATCCGCAAGCATGGGCTTTATGATGAGATTTGGCAGGCCTTCGCCGCGATTTTGCCGATGAAGACCGTGGGCGTGATGGGCGACGGGCGCACCTATGACTATGCGCTTGCGCTGCGTGCGGTGACAAGCGTGGATGGGATGACAGCCGATTACTATCCCTTTACCCATGACTTCCTTGGGGAAACGGCCACGCGGATCATCAACGAAGTGCAGGGCGTGAACCGGGTGTTCTATGACTGCACGTCAAAACCGCCCGGAACGATCGAACTGGAATAGTCCGGATTGGGGCTTGCCTATCGGCGTCCGCTTGGGAACAAATCGGGGCAGTTTGCACCGAAAAGGGGGCAAGATGCAGGCCGTTCGTCTTTTGAAGACCAAAGATCTGGCGCTGGTGGATATCCCCCAGCCCCAGCCCGGCCCGGGTGAGATCGTGATCAAGGTCGAGGCAGCAGGCGTCTGCGGCACCGATAGGCATCTGTTCTTGGGCGAATTTCCCTGCAAGGGTCCCGTCACCCTTGGTCATGAATTCAGCGGGATCGTGTCTGCGGTTGGCGCGGGCGTTGAGTTGCCGCTTGGCACGCGGGTCACTTGTGATCCGAACGATCCTTGCCTGACTTGCGCGCAATGCCTGCGCGGGCGTGTCAACCTGTGCAGCCGCAATTCCGTCACCGGCATCACCCGCGATGGCGGGTTTGCCCCCTTTGCCTGTTTTCCAGCCCGCAAGGCGATTGTGCTGCCCGATGATTTGCATCCCCATCACGGGGCGTTTTGTGAACCCTTGTCTTGCACGCTGCACGGGATGGACTTGGCGGCGCTGCGTCCGGGCGAACGCTGTCTGATCATCGGCGGCGGGGTGATCGGGCTGATGGCGGTGCAATTGGCCAGACTTGCCGGGGCCGAGGTCATGTTGCTGACGCGCAGCAAGGCAAAGCAGGATCTCGCCCTGTCCTTTGGCGCCACCGCCATCGCGGCGGCCCCGGATCAGGTGCTTTCCATCTGGCCCGAGGGCGCGGATACAGTTATCGAATGCGCAGGCGTGGTGCAAACGATTGAATGCGCCCCGCGGCTGACCCGAAACGGGGGGCGTATCGTGATCTTGGGGGTTTTGCCGCAGGGTCAGAAAGTCCAGATAGAGCCATTTGACCTCTTGTTCAGGGAAATCAGCATTTTGCACAGCTTTCTTAACCCTTTCACCCAGCAAAGGGCCGCGCATCTGATCGCGTCTGGCGCGGTTCAGGTCGCACCGATGATCTCGCGGCTTGTGCCGTTGGAGCAGCTTGTCGATTGCATCGCAAACCCTGCACTGCCCGGTGAAATCCGCGTTCTGGCGGTGCCGCAATGATGCGCCTGCGGGGCCATCTGGTCTGTACGACCGACGCGGAAACACAGGCCATCCGCGCCCATGTGGCCGAGCATATTCGGCTAAGCCGCGCCGAACCCGGCTGCCTGACCTTTGATATCTTTGAAACGGATGATCCGCTTGTGTGGGAGGTGATGGAAGCCTTTCGCACCCGCGCCGATTTCGATGCGCATCAGGCCCGCACCCGCGACAGCCACTGGTTTGAGGCAACGCGCAGCATCTTGCGGGATTTCCGGATAGAGGAACTGCGCGATTGACCGTGACGCAAGATAACGCATCGCCTGCCCCAGCAAACAGCGCGCCGCGCGCGGCCGTGATGCAACCAGCACCCTATCGCCCCGTTGCGGCTGCGCTGTGGATGATCGGCTCCATCTTCGCCTTTTCAATGATGGCGGTTGCCGCCCGTCAGATCAACGGGATGCACGACACGTTCGAGATCATGACCGTCCGGTCCTTGATCGGATTCGTGATCGTGCTGGGCTTTGCCGCAGCGACAGGCCGTCTGACAGAGGTCAGGCGCAATCGCTTGCCCAATCACGGATTGCGCAATGTCTTGCATTTCACCGGCCAGAACCTGTGGCTGTTTGCGGTGACGATGATCCCCTTGGCGCAGGTCTTTGCGATTGAGTTTACCTCGCCCATCTGGGTCATCGTCTTGTCGCCGCTCCTGTTGGGCGAACGGATCACGCCGCTTCGGGCCTTTGCGGCGGCTTTGGGATTCATCGGTGTGCTGATCGTGGCGCATCCCGATTTCAATCAGGTCAACCTTGGCGTCGCGGCAGCAGCGGGCGCAGCCCTTTGCTTTGCCTTGACCGGAATCTTGACCAAGTCCCTGACCCGACATGAACCGCTGATCTCGATCCTGTTTTGGCTGACCCTGATGCAGTTTGTCATGGGACTGATCATGGTCTTTTGGGATGGAGTCGTGCGGTGGCCCACCTTTGCGACTCTGCCTTGGCTGGTGGTGATCGGGCTTACGGGTTTGTTGGCGCATCTGTGCCTGACAAGCGCTCTTCGCCTTGCGCCCGCGACCTTTGTGATGCCCATAGATTTCGCCCGCCTGCCCCTGATCGCGATCGTCGGTGCCACCTTGTATGATGAGCCGCTTGAAATCCTGACGTTTATCGGTGCGGCTTTTATTCTTTTGGGGAATTGGCTCAATATTCGTGTAGAAAAGTCGACACGAAAAAGCGCAAAAGGATAGTGTCGTAGCGTCACAAGGATGTGACGTTCGGTCAAGAATTGACCCCAGTTGCGCGATTCAATACCGTCCTTCCTCAGGGGAAATCTCAACTTAGGGATGAGGAAAAATGAAATCGACTTTGATGGCCGTGAGCGCCCTCGCACTTTCGGCCTCTGCGGCAAGCGCAGGCGGTTTCGAGCGTTCTGCGCTGCCGATTGGCTTTATGTTTGAAAAGGGGAACTATGCCGAACTCAGCTTTGGGTCGGTCACGCCCAGCGTGTCAGGAAACCTGATCGCGGCACCAGCAATAACGACCGGCAATGTCGCGCAAAGCTATTCCACGATTGGTTTGGCCTTCAAGACCGACCTGAATGAAAAGCTGTCACTGGGTCTGACATTAGACCCGACGTTCGGCGCTGATGTCGCCTATCCAACTGGCACGGGCTATCCGATTGCCGGATCAAACGCCAAACTGCGCGGGGACACGATCGCGGTGATCGCGCGATATAAGATCAACGACAAGGTTTCGGTGCACGGTGGTCTGCGGTCGGTTGGCGTTGGCGGAAACGTCAGCCTGTTCAATGGCGGCACAAACTTCTACAGCGCCACCATCGCCAACAAGCGCGATCTTGGATACCTGATCGGCGTTGCATTCGAGAAGCCTGAAATTGCGCTGCGCGTCGCGCTGACCTATGCATCAGAGACCGAGCACAAGCTTGATGTGTCCGGCTTTTCTGCATTCGTGCCCGGTGCATTCACCGGTGCCACGACGACAGTCAAGTTGCCCCAAGCCCTGACGCTTGATTTCCAATCGGGCGTTGCCAAGGATACCTTGGTGTTCGGCTCAATCCGTTGGATGGATTGGAGCAAGACAGTCCTCGACGCCCCGAATGCGGGGTCGGCGAACCCCTTGGTTTCTTATGCCTCCGACACCATCACCTACAACATCGGGGTTGGGCGCAAGTTCAGCGACGCCATTTCGGGCGCAATCTCCATCGGATATGAAGAACATAAAGGCGGGGTTGTCGGCAACCTTGGTCCGACCGATGGTCTGCTGAGCCTGCAGGTCGGCGGCACCTATACGCATGACAATATGAAGATCTCGGCTGGTGTCCGCTATGTCGATATTGGCAATGCAACTGCGCTTAGCGGCGCGGGCTCCTTCAGTGGCAACTCTGCCGTCGCGGTTGGCATGAAAGTCGGTTTCTCGTTCTGATAACACAGACAGTCAGACCTAGAACCCCGCCCCTCACCGGGCGGGGTTTTTGCATTGAAGCGGCGGGCGGCGGGCGCTAACACAGCACCAAAGTTAACGCAGGGGCGTGCGATGATTTACCAAACCGGGGCTGACTATCTGAATGCCGCCAACAAGCGCGTCTTGTTGTTTGGCATGTCAGGGCTTGGCAAGACCTATCTGTCAAACATGCTGCGCGATCAGGGCCGGTGGTTTCACTACTCCGTCGATTATCGTATCGGCACGCGGTATATGGGCGAATACATCGCCGACAACTTCAAGCGTGAGGCGATGAAAGTGCCGCTTCTGCGCGAGTTGTTGATGACGGATTCCGTTTACATCGCCTCCAACATTACCTTCGACAATCTGGCACCGCTTTCGACCTATCTGGGCAAACCGGGCGATCCGGCCAAGGGCGGGTTGCCCTTTGGCGACTATATGATCCGCCAAGCACAACATGCCGAGGCTGAGGTTTCGGCCATGCTCGATACTGCAAGGTTCATGAAGCGCGCCGAAGAAATTTATGGGTATCAAGACTTTGTCTGCGATACCTCTGGCTCTATCTGCGAGGTGGTGGACCCTGCCAATCCAGAAGATCCGGTGATGCAGCAATTGTCGGATACTTTGCTGTTGGTCTGGATCAAGGGGTCTGACGCGCATACGGCTGAGTTGATCAAGCGCTTTGATCGCGCGCCAAAGCCGATGTATTATCAACCTGCCTTTCTTCATGTAGCGTGGGAAGAGTATCGTGCAAGCCATTCTGTAACCGAGGAAAACTGCGATCCTGACCACTTTGTTCGCTGGACCTATGCCCGCGCCCTTGCGCATCGGCAACCGCGCTATGCGGCCATGGCGGACTGGGGCGTGACCATTACGGCTGAGGACGTCTCATCCGTGAAATCGGCGGCTGATTTTGATCAACTGATTGCCAGCATGATTGATCGCAAAAGCGCCTAGCCCTGTGGACAGGCCGCGATGATGGCCTGTTGCGCGCCGTTCAGCACGATCTGCATTAAAACGCTTCCTGCGGCATTTGCGATGATCAGTTCTGGGGCGGTCATCAGGGCCATCACCTCGGCTGATCCTGCAGCCATGCTTGCATAATAGCCGCCACCATAGGCTACAAACTCCTTTTGAAAGCGCTGCGCCCCAATAGCCAAGACCAACGGCGCATCGGGCCCCTCGGGGCCAAAAAGTGCAAGATTGTGCCGACCCTTGGCATCGCACATCACAAAAAAGCTGTTGCCCGTCAGCGGGTCCTCTACCCCGGCCAGATTGCCCTGCCCGTCACCCGTGCGGGTGGCGAACCACAACGGCGCGTTCGCCTGATTTCCGTACCCCTGATTGCTATAGCTTGGCGCAAACGGTTCAGGTGGGCCGTCGCTGCACAGGGCCTCCACGCATTGCGCGTATTGTTGGCTTGCAGCGCCCGGCGAGTCTGCCAGACATCGCCAGATGCAACGCTGCGACTCCATCGGGTCTTCATAGCCCTGCGCAACCCCCTGCACCGCCCACCCCATGCAAATGGCAAAGCCAGCACCCATCAAACCTGTTTTCACGGCCAACCTCAATAAATCCACGTCGCCCAATCGCTTCAGCCTAGCCGACTTGCCGCCACCCGGACAGTCGCTTAAGTAAAGGCACAGTCTGAAAAGTGGATCCTGACCCATGCCCATCACCTTGCCCCAAACCCTGCCCGCCTTTGACGTGCTGCGGAACGAGGGCGTCATGGTCATGTCGCCCGAGCGCGCACAGGCGCAAGAAATCCGCCCCTTGCGCATTGGGCTTTTGAACCTGATGCCCAAAAAGATTCAGACCGAGAACCAGTTTGCCCGGCTGATCGGTGCCACGCCCTTGCAGATCGACTTTCAGCTGATCCGCATGTCGGAACACCAAACCAAGAACACGGCCGCCGAACATATGGAAACCTTTTACCGCCCGTTTCAGGAGGTAAAGGAGGAAAAGTTCGATGGCCTGATCATCACCGGCGCGCCCATCGAGCATCTGCCGTTTGATGAGGTGACCTATTGGGCGGAACTGTGTGAGGTCATGGAGTGGACCCAAACCAACGTGCATTCCACCTTTGGCGTGTGCTGGGGTGGCATGGCGATGATCAATCATTTTCATGGCGTCAAGAAACATATGCTGAATCACAAGGCCTTTGGCTGCTTTCGCCATCGCAACCTTGCGGAAACCTCGCCCTATCTGCGGGGGTTCTCGGATGATTTCGTGATCCCCGTCAGCCGCTGGACCGAGATGAAGCAAGACGAAATTGATGCAGCCCCCGGTCTGCGCACGCTGTTGGGCAGCGATGAGGTGGGCCCCTGTCTGGTTGAGGATCCGGCCCATCGGGCTCTCTATATTTTCAACCATTTCGAATATGACAGCGATACGCTCAAGCAAGAATATGATCGCGACGTGGCTTCGGGCACGCCGATCAATGTGCCGATGAACTATTATCCCGATGACAATCCCGCGATGCCCCCGCTGAACCGCTGGCGAAGCCACGCCCATCTCTTGTATGGTAACTGGATCAACGAGATATATCAGTCCACACCCTATGAAATGGAAGACATTGGCGGCTAGCATCGGTCTTTTCGCATTAGGCATGGCCGGAGCGACCGCTTGGCGGTTGTCGGCGCGCGAAAGTGCTGCCCTTGCGGCCCATCCGCCAACCGGGCAGTTTGTCGATGTGGGCGGCCAGAAGGTGCATCTGGTGGTGCAAGGCTCTGGTCCTGATCTGGTGCTGATCCATGGGGCCAGCGGCAATTTGCGCGATTTCACCATGGGGTTGGTCGACCGTTTGTCGGGGCAATACCGGGTCATCGCGCTTGACCGCCCCGGTCTTGGTTATTCTGATCCAATGCAAAATGGGGACGCCTCTGTCGCCGGTCAGGCCCGTATCTTGCGCGCGGCCGTGGCGCAGCTTGGCGTGACCCGGCCCATTGTGCTGGGGCAAAGCTATGGTGGGGCCGTGGCCCTGGCCTGGGCGCTGCAAGAGCAACCTGCCGCCTTGGTGCTTGTTTCTGCCGTGTCGATGCCGTGGCCCGGAAGTTTGGACCCGTGGTATCGTCTGACCTCCACCGCTTTGGGGCGGGCCACCTTGGTGCCGCTGGCCTCGGCCTTTGTGCCCCATGCCTATGTGGGGCGCGCGGTCGAAGGGGTCTTCGCCCCCGATGCCCCCCCCGAAAACTATGCCCAACAACTGGGGGTCGACCTGACCCTGCGGCGCAAGGCATTGGCGGCCAATGTTTCACAAATCAACAACTTGCGGCCTGAAATTGTCATAATGCAGCAGGCCTATCCCAGCCTGCACCTGCCGGTGGAATTGGTGCATGGCGATGCCGATACCGTTGTGCCTTTGGCGATCCATGCGGCCAAGCTGACCCCGCTTTTGCCCGATGCCAATCTGACCGTCCTGAACGGTGCGGGCCACATGCCACATCACACGCATCCCGATGTGGTGATCATGGCGATCAACCGTGCCGCGTCGCGTGCCGGATTGCGCTAGGCCCGGCAATCGCCATACTGGCCGGATATGAAAATGGGGAAAAGTGATATGAACCTGCCCTTTGACGGTGCCATCAGCCGCTATTTCAACGACAGTGCCCCAAAGGCGATCCGCAAGGCCATTGAATCGGGAAACAAGGATAAGATCCTGACCGCATCCTATCCCTATCCAGAGGAAATGAAGCGCAAGGATTATGAAAGCCGACTGGACGAATTGCAGATTCAGCTGGTCCGCATGCAATCGGGCCTCAAGGCCAAAGGACAGCGTTTGGTCGTGATCTTTGAAGGCCGGGATGCGGCGGGCAAAGGCGGCACCATTGGCGCGGTGCGCATGAACCTGAACCCCCGCGCCTGTGCAAACGTGGCCCTTGCCAAACCCACAGACCGCGAGGCCGCACAGTGGTATTTTCAGCGCTATATCGACTGGTTGCCTGCCAATGGGGAACTGGCCCTGTTTGACCGCAGCTGGTACAACCGCGCCATGATCGAGCATGTCTTTGGCTTTTGCACGCCAAAGCAACGGGGCCATTTCTTTTCGCAGTTGCCGGATTTTGAGCGCATGTTGGTGGATGAAGGCTTCATTTTCCGCAAGATCTGGCTGGAAGTGGGCCGCGCCGAGCAGCTCAAACGCTTTTTGGACCGTGAAAAGGACCCGCTAAAGCAATGGAAGCTGTCTGCCATTGATATCGAAGGCCTGTCCAAGTGGGATGATTATTCGACCGCGATTGACGAGACGATGGAGAAATCGCATTTCGTCTATGCCCCTTGGACGGTGATCTTGTCGGATGACAAACGCCGCGCCCGGATTGCGGCGATCCAGACCATTTTGCAATCGGTCGATTTTGATGGCCGCGATCTGGATTTGATCGGCACCCCCGATCCCGCCATCTGTGGTGGCCCGGCCTTGCGGCAAAAGGCTGGCATGTGAAGCGCGGATACCATCACGGCAATCTGCGGCAGGCCCTGGTTGAGGCGGCCTTACTGTTGATCGCAGAAAAAGGCCCGACCGGCTTTACCCTGTCTGAGGCGGCAAAGGCGGCGGATGTGACACCTGCCGCCGTCTATCGCCATTTCGCCGGGCGTGAGGATCTTTTGGCCGAGGTCGCGCGGCAAGGCTATGATATCTTTGCCGCCCTGATGGAGTTTGCCTTCAACGGCGGCAAACCCACGGCCCTTGCCGCCTTTGAGGCGACAGGACGGGCCTATCTGGCCTTTGCGCGCAAATATCCCGGTCATTACATGGCGATGTTTGAGGCGGGATTGTCGCTGAACGACTATCCTGATCTGGCGCTGGTGGCCGGAAAGGCGCGTGGCGTTTTGGAGCGGGCCGCCGAAAGCCTGTCAGAGCACATGCCGCCTGGAAAACGCCCGCCCGCCACGATGTTTTCGGCCCATATCTGGGCGATGAGCCATGGTGTAGTGGAACTTTTCATGCGTGGCAGCGCGAATGGCCGCGCGCCCTCGCCCTTTCCGCCAGAGGATCTGCTGGAAACCGGGATCGGGATCTATCTGCGCGGGTTGGGATTGTTGCCACCAGACGCCTGACCGGCGCGTAAAGGTAAGGGGCGCTGCCCCTCGTCGCCGGCGGCGCCTCACCCCGGGATATTTTTGAACAGATGAAGGGGGGCAGAGCGCCCTTGGGTCAGCGGAACAGAACCAGAGCGCCCGGCGACCACGCGACCCGCGCCCTTGTGCCGATATCAAGCACCGGGCGGCCAAAGACATTGCGCATCGAGATCCGGACCGGTTGATCCGTGCCATCGAGCTTTACGTCGTAATAGGTCATGTCACCGTAATAGACGACCTCCGTCACCGTGGCCATGGTTTCACGATCTGCTGCTGTTTGGCCATCAAACAAGATGGTCAAAGTCTCGGGCCGGAAGCCGACCGAGGCGCCTGTCGGGGTGGTTTTGCCCATGCATTGTTCGGTTTTCAGCGTAACTTTGCCAAAGCCCTGAGCGTCCACCTCGACCACATCACCGCCTTCAGAGGTGATCTGGGCGGGCACAAAGTTCATGGTGCCGATGAAATCGGCCACCTTGCGGCTGTTGGGGCGGCGGTAAAGGGTTTCGGGATCTGCCAATTGGGTGATCTCGCCCTCAAACATCACGGCAATGCGGTCTGACATCACCAGCGCCTCTTCCTGATCATGGGTGACCAGAACGAAGGTGATGCCAACCTGACGTTGCAGGCGGATCAACTCCATCTGCATTTGTTCGCGCATCTTCTTGTCCAGCGCAGAGAGAGGTTCGTCCAGCAACAATACCTTTGGCTTGAGGATCAGGGCGCGCGCAAGGGCAACCCGCTGGCGCTGACCGCCCGAAAGCGCATGGGCCGCGCGCTTGCCATAGCCTTTGAGACCCACCATCTCCAGCGCCTCGGCCACGGCCACGGCCTTTTCCCGGGCACTGCGCGGGTCGCGCCGCAGGCCAAAGCCCACGTTTTCCTCAACACTCAGATGCGGAAAGATCGCATAGCTTTGGAACACCATATTGGTCGGGCGCTTGTTGGCGGGCACATTGGCCATATCCTTGCCATCGAGCAGCACCACCCCCGAGGAGATGCCCTCAAACCCCGCGATGGTGCGCAACAGCGTGGTCTTGCCACAGCCCGAAGGTCCCAGCAGCGAAAAGAACTCGCCCGCGCGGATGCTTGCGGTGATCCCGCGCAGCGCGTGATAGTCGCCATAATATTTATGGACGTCCCGGAACTCGATCATGGTGGGTTTTGCAGCGTTCACAGGAAGCCTCCGGTATCCTTGCCGCCGGTTTTCGCGATGCCGCGACGGCGGAAGTATTCAGCGATGGACAGCAAGATGATGGACACCAGCACAAGGATGGTGCCAAGGGCAAGCATGGCGGGAACCCGCGCCGGGAAGCGGAACTGGCCGTAGATATAGGCCGACAAGACCGTATCGGCCCCCGACAGGAAATAGGCGATGATGAATTCATCAAGGCTGATGGTGAAACAAATCAGCAAGGAAGAGATGATGCCCGGCATGACCAGTGGCAAGATGATCAGCCGGAAGGTCGAGATCGGCGTTTCGCCCAGATCATAGGCGGCCTCTTCAAGCGACTTATCAAGCGATTGAAAGGCCGAGGACAAGATCGCCACGGCAAAGGGGGTGCAGATCAGCACATGGCCCAAGATCACTGTCAGGAACGACAACTTGACCCCAATCGCCAGCAGCACGACCAAAAGCGACATGGCCACGATCATCTCGGGCAGAACCAGCGGCAACATGATCATGCCCAAGAGCCCGCCCTTGGCCGGAAAGCTGAACCGCGTAGAGGCACGGGCGGCAAAGATGCCCAGCGTCGTTGCAATGATCGCAGTTGTCCCGGAAATGATCATCGAGTTCTTCAGCGCATTGAACAATTGGCTGTCGGACCACATCTCGGCGAACCAATGCGTGGTGAAGCCTGAAAGCGGAAAGGCGATGATCTTTGAATCGTTGAACGCAAAGATCGGCAGCAAGACAATCGGAGCATAGAGAAAGATCAGATAGCCGATGGCATAGGCGCGCAATCCGGTGGCCTTCATTTCTGACCTCCGATGAAGCGGCGGTTCAGCAGAACAAAGCCAACGGCGATGATGGCGACGATGAACATGGCCGAGACGGCAATCGCCGACCCCAAGGGTTTGTTGTTCACCTTGAGCATCTGCACTTCCATCATATTGGCAATCATCGGCAACTTGCCCCCCCCGATCAGATCAGGGGTGACATAATCGCCAATCGTCGGGATGAACACAATCAGCACGGCCGCGATCACCCCGGCCATCGACAATGGCAATGTCACCCGCCAGAAAGTGCGCAGGCGGCTTTCGCCAAGATCCTGACCGGCCTCAAGCAGGCTGCGGTCAATCTTTTCAAGGCTGACGAAGATCGGCAAAATGGCAAAGGGCGCGTAGGCATGGGCCAGCGTCACGATCAAGGCGCCCACGTTGTAATTGATCCATTGCAGTGGCTCATCAATCACACCGATGGAAAGAAGGCCCGAATTGACCACGCCATTATAGCCAAGGATCACCTTCCACAAAAACACCCGGATCAGATAGCTGGTCCAGAACGGAATGGTGATCAGAAACAGCCAGATGGATTTCTTTGACGGCTCCACATGGAAGCTGACGAAATAGGCGATGGGATAGGCGATCACCACGGTCACCAAGGTGACCCCAAAGGCCACAATCAGTGATCGCAGCATGATCGCACGGTAAACCGGGCCGGTCCAGACATCAATGTAGTTTTGCAGACTGAAGTCCCAAGTGATCTGACCCCGGCCCCCGGTGAGCAAGGAAAACATCACCACTGTCGCCAAAGGGGCAGCCAACAAAAGCACGGCATAAATCGCGGTCGGACTGATCAGCAAGAGGCCAGAGGCAGCCTCTGACCGGCCAAGCCCGGATTGATTTGCTTTTGCCATCGCGCCCCCGTTGAGAGATCGTTTTAACCGATTTTGATCAAATCGTTACGCAAGGCTACGGCACAAAGCAAGCAATTCTGGCCAAGAAAAATGCAAAACGCCGGGCCATCTGCCCGGCGTTGCCGAAATTTAAGGCACTCATCTGGCCTAGTAGGCGATCCGCTCAATCGCAATGGCACGCTTTTTCAGCTCATCATAAAGCGAAGAGACCACGCGAACCGATCCAACAGCGGCCCGCAGGGCCTCGGACAGGCGTTCCCCGTTCTCGGCGCCTTCGGACACACGCCAGACAATGCGACGGGCCACACCGTCATCATAAACGATCTCTGTAAAGCCCGCGCGAACACGCCACCCCAGAAAATCCGCACCTCCATGAGGTGCATGGAAAGATGTTTGTTGACCCATAGTCTGCCTGTCCTGTTTTTCCCACGATCGTTGCGTGGACTGCTCTTTATGGGTTTGAAACTGCAGTAGAACTTCGATTTCGGTCAAGCATTGTGGCAAAAAGACAAAAACATTGGGTCACAATGAGTCTACTGGGCAACAGGTGGCGGGTGCGGCGCAATTTGCCGTCGCGATATCGTCACGAAACAGCCATATTTTCGACACATTAAGCCAATCACACCATCAGATCGGCCGGGGGTTCTGCCAGCAATTGCGCAAGGCGACTCAGCGCCCATTGAAACCGGTCCAGCGACACATTCCCCGAAATCGCAATCCGAACCGCATTGGGCGCGCGCCCATGGACCAAGGCATATTCATCCGCAGATCGCACCATGACCCCCTCTGCCTCGGCCCGTGAGACAAAGGTGCTTGACCGCCAGCCGGAGGGCAGACGCAAGAACACAAACCGCAATCCGGGTTGCCACGACAGATCAAAAGCCCCCAGCGCGTTGATCGTCATCTGCAAGCGCTGATCAAGGTCGGCCTGAACGCGGTCATAGAGCTTGCTTGCCTCGCCACTGGCCAAGAGCTGCAAGACCAAGGCCTCTACCGGGCGCGACAAGGCAAAGAACGCATGTTGCGCGGTCAAGCGCCCCGTCGGGCCCATCCCCGTGGGGGCCACCATATACCCAAAGCGCAGACCCGCCGACAGCGTCTTGGACAGGCTTGCCACGTGCCACGTGCGTTCGGGGGCCAAGGCGCGCAGGGCGGGCCAGTTGCTTTGCCCATTGGCATAGCAATCGTCCTCGATGATCTGCAGATCATGGCGCCGCGCAATCTCGGCCACCTGCATGCGCCGTTCCGGCGTCATCCGCAGCGTGGTTGGGTTTTGTGCCTCGGTCGTCAGGCACAGAACTTGCGCGCCCTGCCTGCGGCACGCGGCCTCCAAGGCGGCGGGCATGATCCCTTGATCATCCATCTCAATCGACACAACCTCGGCCCGTGCCAATTTGGCGGCATGGCGAAACCCGGGATAGGCAAGGTCTTCGGTCAGAACGACGGGCCGATCGCCGCGCAGGCAGCATAGAAGGATCAGGTTGATCGCATTCTGTCCGCCATGCGTCAGCACGATATCATCGGCCCCAAACGGCCCCAGAACCCGATCGCCGATCCAATGCACCAGCGCCTCGCGCAGCGGCCGCTCAGCGGTTTGCGTCGGGTAATCGATCCAATCATTGCCCTCATCCTCGGCAATGGCCCGAAGCGCATCCGAAATGGCCTTGTTCTGCCCGACATCGGGCATGATCGGCGCGCGCAGATCGACGCGGCGATGATCAAGGTTCGGGTCCCGTTCGATATACAGCGGCTGCGTCGGCCCCAGACGCGGGGCGCGAGAGGCAACAAAGGTGCCGCGCCCAACGGTGGCAGCCAACATCCCTTCTTGTGTGGCAAGGCTATAGGCCCGCGCCACCGTGCCGGGCGTGACCTTCAAGTGCCACGCCAGATCGCGCACGGTCGGCAACTGGGCACCTTGGGCCAGTTCCCCTGACCGAATAGCCTCACGCAGGGCCCGCGTCAGGGCCAGATATTTTGGCCCATCCGTGTCGGACAAGGCCGGGCACCAGTTTATTGTATCAGCCACAATCTACCTCTAGCGAGTCATTTCCCGGAACTTGTATCCATATACTATGGCTAAATGTGTCATTGTATCAATACAAAGGATTCAAAATATGTCTTTTGCCGAAGTACTGATCCTGCGCCCTGCCTCGCTTCCCCCGCTTTCGCGGATGGCGCTGCGCATCACGGTTCTGGTCATGACATGGGAGAACCGTCACAAGACAAGAAAACACCTGCGCAAGCTTGACCGCCATTTGCTTGCAGATATCGGGCTGGATCAATGGGTTGCCGAGGCTGAGGCCGCACGGCCATTTTGGCGCCACTAACGCAGTCCGCGACATCGACAGGTTAACCATCCCTGCATCCCGCTTTCAAATCCTGAAGATTTCGGTAAGCCTAAGAAGGAGACTTCATGTCAGGCAAAAGGAAACAGCATGCGCCCGCCTTGCACCGCCACCACGCTGATTGATGATGCCCGTGTGCGGGTGACACGGTTTGATTTCATGCCGGGGGCCGAAACCGGATGGCACCGCCATGGGCATGATTACGTGATCACGGCGATCACCGATTGCCTGATGCTGCTGGAGGAACCGGGGGGTGCCACGCGGCGCGTCACTGTCCCGGCGGGCACCGCCTATCGCCGCGCCGAAGGGGTGGAACACAATGTGATCAACGATGGCGCAACTGCGATGAGTTTTGTCGAGGTGGAGCTTAAATAGCGCAAGGCCTGCCCGAATGATCGCGGCGAGAGGAGTGGCCCGGCGGGAAATTACGCCGCAGGGCCACAAGACCACATCCAGTGGCGAAAGATCAGAAGATCGGGCTCATGTTCTTGAACTTGTCCAGCCATTCCGATCCCTCGGCGGCCCAGATGAGCAGCGCCGGAAACACTAGAAAAAGCGCTGTGATGATGGCCAGTGATCGGGTCAAGCCTTTGAACATATGTCTATCCTTTGAGTTTGGTTTGCATTGTCGAAGTGGGGCCCGAGGCGCAAGAAACCATGCGGCGGGCTGTCGCGCCCCCCACTTGCGCTGGCCCCGTGCCACCCAATGCATGATCGGGGGGCAAACCCCAAAGGCGCGGGATCATGCCAACAGGTCGTATCCAACCCTGCATCCAGCCCTTGTTTTCTTGACAATGGGATGGGCAAAGTCGAAACCCAACACCGATTGTCACCCATGCGAAAGAGGGCATCATGGAGCCATCTGCCACGCTTGCCACAGAATTGGGACCGCAGGGTGCCTTGGCCCGGGCGGGTGATTTTGTGCTGTTGGGCGGGCCTGCAATGTGGGCGATTGCGCTCTTGTCGGTGGCGACATTGGCCTTGATCTTGTGGAAGGTGATGCAGCTTTTGGCCTTTGGCGCATGGTCGGGCGGGCGGCACACGGCTCGCGCCTTGGATCAATGGACGCAAGGCGAGCATCAGGCGGCCATGGCGGGGTTGGCCGCACGCTCATCCTTGCGCGCCCGTCATGCCCTTGGGGCCATGCAGGCCACCGCCAATCCCGCAATGGACCGCGAAGGCGCGGAGGCCGAGGCCACACGCATTGGCCGCGCCCTGCTTACGCAAGCCAGATCCGGGCTGCGCGGGTTGGAACTGGCCGCGACCGTGGGGCCGCTCTTGGGGCTGTTGGGCACCGTCACGGGCATGATTGCCGCCTTTCAGGCGCTGCAAGAGGCAGGCAGCCGCGCGGACCCGGCCGCCCTTGCCGGTGGGATATGGGAGGCGCTGTTGACCACAGCTGCCGGAATGGCCGTAGCAATTCCGGCCCAGATGGCGCTGGCGTGGTTTGACTCCGTCGTAGATCATCTGGCCGAGGATATGGAGGATGCCTCCACCCGCATCTTGCACGCCCCCGGTTTGAACAAACCCTCCGAGCGTGTGAATGTCGGGCTGCAAACCCCTGCTGCTCAACAGTTTCGCGCGGCTGAGTGATGGCGCCAGCTCCCTCAGCACAAGCAAGGGGATTGCTTGCGTCACGTCCAAGGCGCAGGCAAAACCTGACGCCAATGATTGACGTGATCTTTCTGCTCTTGGTGTTTTTCATGCTCGCCGCCCGCTTTGGGGCCGAGGATAGCCTGCCTTTGCGAACCGCATCCACCACAGGTGGCAGTTACAGCGGGCCGCCCCGGTTGATTGACGTCGGTCCCCAAGAGTTGCGCCTGAACGGGCGGGTGGTCTTGGCCACAGACCTTGTCGCGGCCCTTGCCCCGCTGACCTTATCCCCCACAGATGCCATTGTCTTGCGCCCCGAACAGGGCGCGCCTCTGCAGGCCCTGCTGCGGGTGATGGATGATTTGCGGGCGGCAGGGTTTGTCACCCTCGTGCTGGTGGAGTGATCCGATGCGGCACCGCAGGCCCCTGTTGCACCGCCCCACCCCACGCCGCAGCGCCGAAGCCGGGCTTTTGCCCATGATCAACGTGGTCTTTTTGCTGTTGATCTTTTTCCTGATCGCGGCCCGTCTGACCCCGCCCGAAGCCTTTCCCGTAACGCTGCCAGATGCGGCACAGACGGGCTTGGCAGAGGATGGTCGCTTTACCCTGCTGCTTGGCGCAGAGGGAGAGGTCGGCTATGGCGCGACCACCGGGCAAGCGCAGGCCCTTGCCGATCTTTTGTCTGACCGCGCAGCATGGTGCAGCGCCACCGATTGCACATCAGCCCCGCCTGCGCTGTTGATCCGCGCCGACAGCATGGCCCCGGCCACCGCCCTGCCGGGTTTGATGCGCGCGATCGAAGGGATGGGATTCGCCGCCATTTCCCTTGCTGTGGTGCCCAAATGATGGGGAAGTCTGCAGCCCATCTGCGGCTGGTCGCGGCAATTGGCCTTGCCTGCGGGGCGCATGTTGCCGCCTTTGCCATGGTCCCACATCTTTCGGGCAGTGACAGCGGCGAAGGCGACGGCGGTGAGGCGCTTGTCTCATTGCAAGCAGCCTCGGGTGAGGTGCAGACCCTTGTGGAACTGTGGGACAGCCCGCCAGCGGTCGCCGACCTGCCGGATCTGACGATCCCGGAGGGTGCGCCAACGGACCCTGCCCCGGCCGATGCGCCGTTGGGGCCAAGTGTGGACACCCTGCCCCAGATCCAGACCCCGGTTTTGCAACCTGCGCCAAGTCAGGCGGATGCGGCACCCCAAGCGCCGCTGCCCCCAGCGCCGGAGCCTATGCTTGAAGCCCCCGCCGACCTTGCCACCCTTGCAGGGGCATCTGCCTTGGCGCTTTCCCTGCCCGATGCTGCATCTGATCCGGTGCCAAAGATCGCGACAGATACTGTGCCCCGTCTGCCCGTTCAGGATATCGCCCCGCAAACCGCAGCCGCACCGCCAGCGCCCCCTGCCATGAAACCAAAACCTCGGCCACAGGTCGCAAAGACCACGCCGCAGCCCGAACCCGTCGCCGAACCCAAGGCCCAGCCAAAGCCAAAATCCAGCGCGCCATCGGTGGGGCAACGGGCCTCTGGTGCGGGCAAGGGCGCAGTGGCGGGCACCGGGGGCACGGCCAAAAGCACAACAGTGTCAAAGGCCAAGCTTACAGATCTGAAGGCCGGATGGGGGGCAAGCATCCGCGCCCGGATCGAAGCGCGCAAACGCTATCCCGCCGATGCAAAGGGCGCATCTGGCAAAGTCACCCTGCGCCTGTCGGTCAGCGCAAGCGGACGTCTGACAGCCGTCGCCATCGCAAAATCCTCGGGCCATGCGGCGCTGGACAGGGCTGCCATAAAGGCGGTCCAATCTGCAGGCCGCTTTGTTGCCGCCCCAAAGGGGCTGACAGAGGCAAGTTACAGCTTTACCCTGCCGATGAGCTTTGCGCGCTAAAGCGCAATCAGCGCCCCGCGCGCGCCAATCACCCGGCCCGCCAAAGCCGATCCTGCGGCCATCGCCGCAAGCGCACCCTGCCCTGCCAGCCATGTGGCCAGAAAGCCCGCGTTGAAGCTGTCGCCTGCCGCTGTGGTATCGACCACTGGCGCGACCGGGGCGGGATTGTGGCGCGTCAGGGCCGTGCCTTCGGCACACAGCACCTCACCCGCGCCATCCTTGACAACCACGACCTTTGCCCCCGCCGCCTGATAGCGGGTTACGGTGGCCATCGGATCTGCATCGCCAAAGTGGCGTGCCTCATCCTCGAACGAAGGCAAGACGATATCTGCCAGACCTGCAGCCTGGGTCACGGCGGTGCACATCGCCTGTTCTGACGGCCACAGCTTTGGTCGCAGGTTGGGATCAAAGGCCACGATGGTTCCGGCAAGCCGGGCGCGCGTCAGGGCCTGCGCAAGCCGCGTCCGCGCCTCTGGTTCCAGAATGGCGAGCGTGATGCCCGAAAAATAGGCCACATCAGCACCAGTCAGCGCCGCCTCCAATCGGGCCGGATCATCGGCCAGCGCCCGCGCCGCCGAGGCCCCGCGCCAATAGGAAAAGCTGCGCTCTGCCCCTTGCAACTCGATCAGGTAAAGGCCAACCGTCCGCCCGTCCAGCCGTGCAACATGGGTTGTGTCGATCCCTGCCTTGCGCATGAAGGCCACCATCCGATCCGACACCGCATCGCGCCCCACGGCGGTCAGATAGTCGACCTGCCACGCAGCGGGCAGACAGGTTCGGGCATACCAAGCGGTGTTGAACGTATCGCCCGCAAAGCCCATGGCATAGGTGCCATCGGGTTGCGGGGCCATTTCGACCATGCATTCCCCAATCGAAACAAACCGCTTAGTCACGCCACACCTCTCCCTCGAAATAGCTTTCATTCTCGGCCCGGATGCGGCGGATCTGCGTCTTGATGCGTGTCAGGTGCAGGCGCATCTGTTCCATCGCCATCACGGAATCCCGCGACCGGATCGCCTTCATCACCTTGATATGATCGCCCAAGGCATCTTGTGAGGCAAAGGACAGTGACAAGAACCGCACCCTGTCCATATGGGCCTTGTTCTCGCGGATGATGTCCCATGCAAAGCCGTTGCCCGTCCGCACGCAAATCTCGCGGTGGAACAGATCGTCAAGCGCATGAAAGCCCGCCGCGTCGCGGGCATCTGACATCTGCTTTTGGCCCTGCAACAGATCTTCAAGCGCCGCCATATCCGCCTCTGTCAGCCGCTCACAGGCAAGGCGCACCGTCTCGGCCTCGATGGCCGAGCGGATAAAGCGCGCTTGCATCACCGCAGCTTCGGAAATGGGGGACACGACCGTGGCACGCTGCGGGCGGATGGTCAGAAACCCCAGCATCGACAGCCGGTAAAAGGCGTCGCGCACGGGTTGGCGCGACACGTCCATCACCTTGGCCACATCAACTTCTGACATCTTGGTGCCGGGTGGAAGCTCCAGCGCCAGAATCTGGCGGTGCAACTCTTCAAACACCGCGTCGGTGACCGAGTGGCGGCTGATCGGTTCCAGCACGTTCAAAAGCGCGGCGTCGGACATCAGGCTCTCCATTGACAGTCTCGCCAAACTAACATATTAGTTTGCTAGCAGTTTGGGAAGTGATTATTGCCGAGACTGGCCAGAGGGAGGTAAAAACACAAGTGCCATTGCTTCATCCAGATCGGCTTTTCCCGCTTGAACCGTCCACACGTGGCCTTGCGCGCGGGCTTTATGCCACGGTGGCCGACCTGCCCATCATCAGCCCGCATGGCCACACCGATCCGCGCTGGTTTGCGATGGATGAGGCCTTTCCCGATCCGGCACAGTTGTTTGTCACCCCCGATCACTACGTCTTTCGCATGTTGTGTTCGCAAGGGATCAGCTTGACCGACCTTGGCGTGCCGCGCGCCGATGGCGGTCCGACCGAAACAGATGGGCGCAAGATCTGGCACCTGTTTGCGGCCAATTATCACCTGTTCCGCGGCACGCCATCGCGGCTGTGGCTGGACCATGCGTTTGAAACCATCTTTGGCTTTGACAACCCGCTGACCGTACATACGGCAGATGATTACTATGACCGGATCGCGGCGGCCCTGCAAACCCCGGCCTTTCGCCCCCGCGCCCTGTATGACAGGTTCAAGATCGAGGTGATCTCGACCACCGACAGCGCGCTTGATGATCTGAAATGGCACCAGATGATCCGCGACAGTGGATGGCATGGCCGGGTGATCCCTGCCTATCGTCCCGATGCAGTGGTGGACCCGGAGTTTGCGGGGTTTGTCGAAAACGTGCAGACCCTTGGCGCACTCACCGGCGAGAATACCGCGACATGGGCCGGTTATCTTGCGGCCCACCGTGCGCGTCGCCAGTATTTCAAGGGGTTTGGCTGCACCTCATCCGATCACGGCCATGCCACGGCCCGGACCGAAGACCTGCCCCAGGATGAGGCGGCGCTGCTGTTCCAAAAGGCCCTGTCTGGCAAGTGCACGGCGGAAGAGGCCGATGCCTTCCGGGGCCAGATGCTGACCGAAATGGCACGGATGAGCCTTGATGACGGTCTGGTGCTGCAAATCCACCCCGGATCGCGGCGCAATCATTCCAGCCCGGTCATGGCGCAATTTGGCCGCGACAAGGGCTTCGACATTCCCGGTCGCACCGATTACGTGGCCGCCCTGCGCCCCTTGCTGAATGCCGTCGGGATGGACCCGCGCCTGTCGGTCATCGTCTTTACGCTGGATGAAACATCCTATGCGCGCGAACTGGCCCCGCTGGCGGGTGTTTACCCCGCGCTGAAACTCGGGCCCGCATGGTGGTTCCATGACAGCCCCGAAGGCATGCGCCGTTTCCGTGAGATGACGACCGAAACCGCCGGGTTCTACAACACCGTCGGCTTCAATGATGACACCCGCGCCTATCTGTCGATCCCCGCCCGCCATGATGTCGCGCGGCGTGTGGATTGTGCCTACCTTGCCACGCTGGTCCAGACCGGACGGCTGGGCGAGCACGACGCCTATGAGGTCGCCCAAGACCTTAGCTACCGGCTTGCAAAGCAAGCCTATCGTTTGTGACAGCCATAGAACTCAGGGAGGAGTTAACAATGACCACATTTTCCAAGATCACGGCAGCCCTGCTGACCTCTGTTGTTTTTGCTGGTGCCGCAAGTGCCTGCGAGATCACCTTCAAATCATCCGACACCCACCCCGACGGCTATCCAACCGTCGAGGCGGTCAAAGCCATGGGCAAGATGCTGGAAGAACGCTCAAACGGGCGGCTCTGCATCGAAGTGTTCCATTCGGCCCAGTTGGGCGAAGAAAAGGACACCATCGAGCAGACCAAGTTCGGCGTGATCGATTTCAACCGCGTGTCGCTTGGCCCCTTCAACAATATCGTTGAGGAAACCAAGGTTGTGTCGTTGCCCTATATCTTCCGCGGCGTGGATCACATGCACAAGGTGATGGATGGCCCGATCGGCGACGAGATGGCGGCCGCGTTTGAACCACATGGCTATGTCGGCCTTGCGTTTTACGATGGTGGCAGCCGCAGCTTTTACAACAGCCAAAAGCCCATCACCTCGATCGACGACATGAAGGGCATGAAGGTCCGCGTCATGCAATCAGACGTGTTCGTCGACATGATGAGCGCGCTTGGCGCGAACGCAACGCCAATGCCTTATGGCGAGGTCTATTCGTCCTTGCAAACCGGCGTCATCGACGGGGCCGAAAACAACTGGCCGTCGTTTGAATCCTCGGGCCATTTCGAGGTGGCGAAGTACTACACGTTGGACGAACACCTGATCGTGCCAGAGGTGCTGGTGATGTCCAAGGCCAGCTATGACAAGCTGTCGGCCGAAGATCAGGCGCTGGTGCGTCAGGCAGCCAAAGACAGCGTGCCCGTGATGCGCGAACTTTGGGTGGCGCGTGAAGCGGCCTCGGAAGAAAAGGTGCGCGCAGCCGGGGCCGAGGTGATCAAGGACATCGACAAGACCCCCTTTATCGAGGCGATGGTGCCGGTTTACGAAAAGCACGCCAATACGCCCAAGCTGCAAGATCTGGTCAAGCGTATTCAAGCGACCGAGTGATCGGCACGCCAAAAGGCCCGGGCCGGGGCACATCGCCCCGGTTCGGATCATGAGACTTAGCAACACAGCAAGCCCAAGGTGAAACGCGGGTTTTTGCGGGGATTTTCGAATGCAAGGCACCATGAGACGGCTTGCCGTAGGCCTTGGCCATGTGGCCAGCGCGGCACTTTGGCTGGCAGGAACAGGTCTGGTGCTGATGACCCTGATCATCGGGGCGCAGGTATTTTTCCGATACGTCTTGAACGATTCCATCATCTGGAGCGAACCCGCTGCCGTGATTTTGATGGGCTGGTTCATCTTTCTGGGGGCCGCTGTCGGCATCCGCGAAGGGTATCATCTGTCCTTTGACGTGCTGCTGTATTTGGTGCCTGAACGGGGCAAGCTGGTGCTTTATACCCTGTCCGACATCGTGGTGACGGGTTTTGGCGCGGGCATGGTCTGGTATGGCTGGCAACTGATGGCTTCGGCGGCGGGTGTGCAATTGCCCACGCTTGGCGTCTCGGGGGCGGTGGATTTCATGCCACTTTTCGGAGGCGGCGTGCTGATGGTGCTGTTTTCTCTGGAACGGATCGCCCGACGTGCGGCCGGACTGCCCACCGCCCGCTTTGGCGAAGACGATTTGGAAAAGGCATAAATCATGGAACTTTGGGTTCTTTTTGGCACCTTTGGCCTCCTTCTGGCCATTGGCACGCCCGTTGCCTTTTGCCTTGGCGTGGCCAGTTTCGCGACCGTGGCCTACCTTGGCCTGCCACCCATGGTGGTGTTTCAGCGCCTGAATTCCGGGGTTTCGGTGTTTGCGCTGATGGCCATTCCGTTTTTCATCTTTGCCGGTGAGGTGATGGTGCGTGGCGACATTGCCCGGCGCTTGATCGCCGTTGCAGGGGCGGCGGTCGGGCATTTCAAGGGCGGTTTGGGGCAGGTCAATATCGCCTCATCGCTGCTGTTTGGCGGGATATCGGGCTCGGCGGCGGCTGATGCCTCGGCCATTGGGGGCCTGATGATCCCCCAGATGAAAGAGCGCGGCTATGACGTGGATTATGCGGTGAACATCACCGTGACCAGCGCCATCATCGCATTGATGATCCCGCCCTCGCACAATATGATCATCTATTCCATCTCGGCGGGGGGGCGGATTTCCATTGCCGACCTGTTCACGGCGGGCATCATTCCCGGTCTTCTACTGGCGCTGTCGCTGGCCGTGGCTGCATGGTTCGTGGCGCGGCGTCGGAATTACCCGACCGAGGCCTTTCCGGGCTGGTCGATGCTGGGGCAATTGCTGATCAACGCCATCCCCGGCATCTTGCTGATCGCGATCATCTTTGGTGGTGTACGCTCGGGCATCTTTACGGCAAGCGAGTCCTCGTGCATCGCCGCCCTCTATGCCTTGGCCGTCACCACCCTTGCCTATCGCACCATGGGCTGGGTGGAGTTTGTGGCCGCCGTAAAGGCCGCCGTCCGCACCACGGCCATGGTCTTGATGGTGATTGGTTGTGCGGCAAGTTTCGGCTGGCTTTTGGCCTTTCTCAAGGTGCCAACGGCCATGGTTGCGCTGATGCAAAGCGTCAGCCAAAACCCGATCATCATTCTGTTGCTGATCAACGTGATGCTGCTGATCCTTGGCACCTTCATGGATATGGCGCCGCTGATCGTGATCACCACACCAATCTTCCTGCCCGTGGCTATGGCCTTTGGCATTGATCCGGTGCATTTCGGGGTCATCTTGATCCTCAACCTTGGGATCGGGCTGTGCACCCCCCCGGTGGGTGCGGTGTTGTTCGTTGGATGTGCCGTCGGGCGGATCTCGGTCTGGCAGGCCGTGCGCACGATCTGGCCTTTTTACGGGGCCGCCTTCGCGACCTTGATGCTTGTCACCTATATCCCGGCGCTGTCACTGTGGCTGCCGTCACTGTTCCACTAGGAGGGCCGTATGTATCCCATCGTCAGCACAGGTGAGAACGTCACGCGGCAGGTTCTGGCCGACGACCCGGCCCTGATGACAGTGGCCTTTCGCTTTGCGGCCATCGGCGCGATCGGCGCGTTGCACAGCCACCCACATGTGCAATCCACCTATGTGCAATCGGGCCGCTTTCGCTTTACTGTGGCGGATCGCAGCTTTGAGGTGGGCCCGGGCGATGCCTTTGTCGTGCCAAGCCACGCCGAACATGGCTGCCTCTGCCTTGAACCCGGCACCCTGATCGACGGGTTTACCCCCCGCCGCGATGATTTTCTGTGAAAGGACTGCCCTATGCTGATCGTTGAAACCCGCCAAGCCATTTCAGCCAATGAGGCAAAGGGCATGGACACCAGCGCCCTGCGCGCCAATTTTCAGGGCGAGGGGATGTTTCAAGATGGCCAGATCCGCCTGATCTACACCCATTACGACAGGATGATTGTCGGGGGGGCCGTGCCAGCGGACAGAACTTTGGTGCTCGATCAGGTCAAGCAATGCGGGACCCCCAGCATCTTGGATCGGCGTGAGATGGGCGTGGTCAATATCGGCGGCGATGGCAGCGTCACGGCGGCGGGCGAAACCTATGCAATGTCCAAGGGCGATGTGCTTTATCTGCCGATGGGCGCAGGTCAGGTGACCTTTGCGGGACAGGGTCGGTTCTACATCACCTCTTGCCCGGCGCATCGCACCCTGCCCGCGCGTCTGGTACGGCTGGAGGAGGCAAAGAAGCTGACCCTTGGTGCGGCTGAGACCGCCAATCACCGCACCATCAACCAGTTCATCCACCCCGAGGTGATGGAAAGCTGCCAGCTGGTGCTGGGCTATACCCAGTTCCACGGCGGATCGGTCTGGAACACAATGCCCGCCCATCTGCATGACCGCCGGATGGAGGCCTATCTTTATTTCGACATTCCCGACGGCCAGCGCGTGTTCCATTTCATGGGGGAGCCACAAGAGACGCGCCATCTGGTCATCGCCAATGAAGAGGCGGCCCTGTCGCCGCCATGGTCGATCCATTGCGGGGCGGGCACGTCCTCTTACAGCTTTATCTGGGCGATGGCGGGTGACAATGTGGACTACCGCGATGTTGAAAGCGTCGCGATGGAGGATCTTCGGTGACCAATCCCTTCTCGCTGACCGGTCAGACCGCCCTTGTGACAGGGGCGAATACCGGCATCGGTCAGGCCATCGCCACGGCCATGGCACGGGCGGGCGCGCATGTGATTGCCGCCGGGCGATCCTCTTGCGCGCAGACCGTCGCGCTGACGGGGGGCGAGGAGATTGCGCTTGATTTCGCTGATCCGACAGCCGCGAAAGAAGTGTTCGCAGACAGGAAGATTGATGTTCTGGTCAATAACGCCGGCATCATCCGCCGCGCCGACAGTGTGGACTTCACCGAGGAAGACTGGGATGCGGTGATGGATGTGAACCTCAAGGCCACATTCTTTACCTGTCAGGCCTTTGCAAAAGCGGTCTTTGCGCGCAAGGGCACAGGGCGGATCGTCAACATCGCGTCGCTATTGTCCTTTCAGGGTGGCATCCGCGTGCCCTCTTACACCGCATCAAAACATGGGGTGGCCGGGATCACCAAACTGCTGGCCAATGAATGGGCGGCGCGGGGGATCAACGTCAACGCCATCGCCCCCGGCTATATCGAGACCAACAATACCCAAGCCCTGCGCGCCGATCCAGACCGTTCAAAAGCCATTCTGGAGCGGATTCCGGCCGGGCGTTGGGGCAGGCCAGAGGATATTGGCGAGACGGCTGTCTTCCTTGCCTCCCCCGCCGCGACCTATATCCATGGGGCGGTGCTGAATGTCGATGGGGGTTGGCTTGCCCGTTGACCCCTTGCGCGCGCTCCAAATTTCTTTGAAGAAATTTGCAATTTCCTTGCAAGGAAATTGTGCACCACCGGAACCGATACAATGACTCAGCCCCGCCTGTCCCGCACCGCCGCCGCCTTGCCCGTTGGCATTGTCCATCTGGGGCTTGGCGCCTTCTTCCGCGCCCATGGGGCGATCTATATTCATGAGGCGGTCGCTGCCTCGGGCGGAGATTGGGGGATCCTTGGGGTCAGCCTGCAATCGCCCACAATGCGCGATCAGCTAGCGCCACAGGGGGGGACCTATACGGCGCTGGAGCTTGGCCCCGATGGTCAGACCCCGCGCCATATCCAGATTGTGCAAGATGTGCTTGTCGCCCGCGACGACCCTGCCGCCGTGCTGGAGGCGATGGCCGATCCTGTGGTTCGGATCGTCACATTGACCGTGACCGAAAAGGGCTATTGCCATGAGCCAAGCACGGGGCGGCTCAAGGCGGATCACCCCGACATCGTGCATGATCTGTCATCGCCCCTGCCCCGATCCGCGCCGGGCTATCTGGTGCGCGCCTTGCAGCTGCGCCGTCAGCGCGGCACGGCGCCGTTCACGGTGATGACCTGCGACAACCTGCCAGAAAACGGGCGGGTGGTGCGCGGCGTGGTGCTGGACCTTGCGCGCCAGATCGACCCCGCGCTTGCCGACTGGATCGCGACCGAGGGTCGCTTTCCCTCGACCATGGTGGACCGCATTGTGCCCGCAACAAAGCCCGAAGATCTGGACCGTGTGGCCGCCCTTACGGGGTTTCACGATGCGGGGCCCGTCTTGCATGAACCCTTTCGCCAATGGGTGATCGAGGATGATTTCGTGGGCGGTGCCCGCCCTGATCTTGGCCGCGTGGGCGTGCAACTGGTGCAAGATGTCACCCAATTCGAACATATGAAGCTGCGCATGCTCAACGGCACCCATTCCTCGTTGGCCTATCTGGGCTATCTGGCCGGGCATGAGACGATTGCCGATTGCATGGCAGACCCGGTGTTTGACCGCTTTGTGAACCATCTTTGGGGGGCCGAGATCATCCCCGCCCTGACCCCGCCCCAAGGCACCAGCCTGCCCGCCTATGCCAAACAGTTGCATGCACGCTATGCCAACCCGGCCATTCGCCACCGCACCTGGCAAATCGCGATGGATGGCAGCCAGAAATTGCCGCAGCGCATTTTGGGAACCTTGGCCGCCAATCTTGCCGCAAACCGCCCCTCTGGGGGCCTGATGCTCGCCGTGGCGGCATGGATGATCTATGTGCGCGGCACAGACCTTGCGGGCCAGCCGATCGAGGTCAAAGACCCCCTCGCCGCCCCCCTGCGCACGGCCGCCATCGCGGCGAATCCGGTCGCAGCCCTTTTGGCGCTGCGCGAGGTCTTTCCCCCCGACCTTGCCGCCGGACTGGAAAGCAGCGTGGCGATGGCCTATTCCTCCCTCATCACCAAAGGCGCAAAAGGCGCGATAGAGGCCCTGTCATGATCGAAAGCTGGCGCTGGTACGGACCGTTTGACAAGATCACCCTGCCCGAGATTGCCCAGACCGGGGCTACCGGCATTGTGACAGCCTTGCACGAAATCCCCTATGGCGAGGTCTGGCCCCGCGCCACCATCGCCGCCAGACATGCGGAAATCCGCGCGGCGGGGTTTGACTGGGTCGTTGTCGAAAGCCTGCCCATTCATGAGCGGATCAAGCGCGGCGACGGCGATTTGTCGGCACTTTTCGCCAATTACCGCCAATCGATGGCAAATCTTGCTGCCGAAGGGGTGACGACGATTTGCTATAACTTCATGCCCGTTCTGGACTGGACGCGCACCGACCTTGCGGCCCCCGTTGCACGTGGTGGGTCTTGCCTGCGGTTTGAGGCCTCCAAAATGGCCGCGTTTGAGCTTTACATGCTGGGCCGTGCCGAGGCAGAGGCGGATTACACGCCTGAGGCACTGCAAAAGGCGGCCATCTGGCACCAGCAGGCCAGCGCAAGCGATAAAGCCACCTTGCTGCATTCCATCATGTCGGGCCTGCCCGGTGCCTATGACCGCTATGATATCGCCGGGCTGAAGGCGGCGCTTCAGGGCTATGACGGGCTGGACCAAGACGCCCTGCGGGCAAATTACACGCGCTTCTTGCAAGAGGTCGTGCCCGCGGCTGAGGACCTTGGCATCAAGCTCTGTGTCCACCCCGACGATCCGCCCCGCGATATCCTTGGCCTGCCCCGCATCGTGTCGGATGCCGAGGATATCCGCTTTATCCTGAACGCTGTGGACAGTCCCGCCAATGGCCTGACTTTTTGCACCGGAAGCCTTGGCGCAAACCCCGCCAACGATTTGCCTGCCATGGCGCGCGAGTTTGCTGGCCGCACCCATTTCGCCCATCTGCGTAATGTGCGCAAAGACCCTGACGGCAGCTTTGAAGAGGCCGCGCATCTGGAGGGCGATACCGACATGGTCGCGGTTCTGGCCGCGTTTCTGGCGGCTGATCGCGCCATTCCCTATCGTCCCGACCATGGACATGAGCTTTTGGACGATGCCGCGCGTGGCACGCATCCCGGCTATCCCTTGGTTGGGCGGCTTCGCGGGTTGGCCGAGTTGCGCGGTGTGATTGCGGGCCTTGGTCATCTGGCGCGTGCGGAGAGTGGCAGAGCGTAAGCCCCCTGCCCCTCACCCAGCGCGGCCAAGGACCCCGCAGCGCTAATCGAGCCCCAGAAACACGCGCGCCCCTTCCATCCTGACGGGATAGGTGGGCAGGGCAAGGCAGGCTGGGGTGCGCCTCACGTCTCCGGTGCGGCAATCGAACTGGCCGCTTTGCTTGGGGCATTCGATGAGATGCCCGATCGCCAACCCGTCGCACAGATGCACATCCTCATGCGGGCAGATCGTGTTGGATGCAGGCATGCACCCTGCTTTGCGTGGTGGGGTCTGCAACAGCCGTGGCCATGAGTCAGTGATACGGGATTTCCTTGCGTTCTCCATCACCATGGATTGATGTTCCCATCAAAACCTATCATCAAGAGAGGCACATTTGATGTCTTTTCGTCAGGAACACCATGGCCGGTCGCCCCACAATCACCGATGTCGCACGTGCGGCTGGCGTTTCAATCGCCACGGTCGACCGGGTCTTGAACGCCCGTGAAAAGGTGCGCGAAGATACGGCGAACCGGGTTTATGAGGCCGCCCGGCGCATTGGCTATCACGCGGCCCCACTGATCGGGCAAAGGGTGCAGCTTGACCTGCCCCGCATGCGCTTTGGCTTTGTCTTGCACAAGGAACGCCAAGCCTTCTATCAGGCCTTGCGGGCCGAGATGGAGCACGCCGTGGCCCAGACCCCCGGCGTGCGCGGTCAGGCGGTGTTCGAGTTTTCAACCTCGCAATCGCCTGCAGAATTCGCCGGGTTGATGGAAAGCATGGCCGGGCGCGCCGATGCGGTTGCCGCAACCGCCGTGACCCATCCCGATGTGACAGAGGCTGTGGTCAGTCTGGCTGCCAAAGGCATCCCGTGTTTTGCCATGCTCAATGACTTTGCCCAAGGCATTCGCCCCAATTATGTGGGGCTTAACAACATAAAGGTGGGCAGGATCGCCGCCCATATCATCGCGCAAACGGCCCGCAGGCCGGGCAAGGTTGCGGTCTTTGTCGGGGGCTATCGCTGGCATGGGCATGAGTTGCGTGAAACCGGGTTTCGGAGTTATTTCCGCGAATACGCACCCGATCTGACCATCCTTGATACCTTGGTCAATCTTGAGACGCGGCAATTGACTTATGAGGCCACCTTGGACCTTTTGGGCCGCCATCCAGACTTGCGCGGCATCTATTGCGCGGGCGGCGGCATGGAGGGGGCGATTGCCGCCGTGCAAGAGCAGCGCGCGCCGGGCGAGGTGCAGCTTGTGGTCAATGAACTTACCCCAGAAAGCCGCTCTGCCCTTGTGTCGCGGCATGTCGCCATGGTGATTTCAACGCCACTGGCCCGACTTTGCGGCGAGATGACCGCCATGATGGTTGACGCGGTCAACAACGGTGCCCCGCGTGTTTCCGGCCAGCACTTCTTGCAACCTGACCTCTATCTGCCCGAATCTGTTTGATGTGTTTTCGTCAAGGTTTGATCGCATTATCGTCAGGTATGAGGGGAAATAGCACCCCATGAATTGACGCAGGCCCCCGACTCGCCTCAGGGTCCGGCCTCAAGAACTTTGGGGGGGGGGACGATCGGGATGAATGGCTTTGCACTGAACCACATGACTGTGGCCCGGGAAGCCCAACCCAAAGGCGATCTTTGGTGAGGCTTGGATGGATGGTCCGGTGATTTTGGCAGGTCTGATGGCGCGGCCTCGCAGCAGTGCGGCAAGCGTCGTGAATGGGCTGAAGGTCGCGTGTACACGCACCCTGCCCAACCTGCGCAAGGACGATACCGATGGCCAAGATGGAGTGGCCTATATCACCGGGGCGAAAACTGCCCCCAATTTGAAGGTGCCGCATGAAACCGCATAAGCAAACCTGTGCCCTAGTCTTTGGCGGAACGCAGGGCCTTGGGCTGGCCATCGCCGAACGACTGCTGGCCGAGGGGTGCACAAACCTTGTCATCGCGGCGCGCGATGTTGCAAAGGGTGAGGCTGCGGCAAGACAGCTTGGGGCAAGCTTTGTCCCCTGCGATCTGGCAGATGTGGCGCAGGTTCTGGATGTGGTGGATCAGGCGGCAGCCATCATGGGGCGGATAGACGCCCTGTGCCTTGCGGGGGCATCGACGGACCGGGGGTCCATTCTTGATACGACCCCACAGATGTGGGACCAGATGATGGCGGTCAACGCCAAGGGTCCGTTCTTTGCCCTGCAACGCGTGGCGCAACTGGCGCGGGCGGCGAACCATCCGGCGAGTGTGGTCAATATCCTGTCGATGGTCGTGCATTGCGGGCAAAGTTTCCTTGCCCCTTATTCCGCCAGCAAGGCCGCTTTGGCAAATGTCACAAAGAATGCCGCCAACGCCTTGCGGGGCGATCGGATCCGGGTGAATGGCATCAACTGCGGCTGGATGGACACGCCGGGCGAAGATTCGGTTCAGCGTCGGTATCACGGTGCGCAAGATGGCTGGCTGGCCGCAGCTGAAGCCAAGCAACCCTTTGGAATGCTTGTAAAACCAGAGCACGTGGCACAGCTTGCGGCCTATATGCTTGGCCCCAATTCCGGTGTAATGACCGGATCAATCGTTGACTTCGATCAAAACGTTTCGGGCGCTTATCCCGAATAAGAAAGGACTATCATGAGCGTCAATTTCGCAATCCTCGGGGCGGGCCGTATTGGCCGCGTCCACGCTTCGGCTGTGGCGTCGGTTCCCGGCGCGCATCTGGTGGCGATTGCCGACCCGATGCACGCCGCCGCTGAGGCGATCAAAGAGGCCTATGGCTGCGATATCCGCACGATTGACGAAATCCTTGCCTCCACGGACGTGGATGCGGTGGTGATCTGCACCCCGACCGACACCCATGCCGATCTGATCGAACGGTTTTGCGAGGCCAGAAAGGCCGTGTTTTGTGAAAAGCCGGTCGATCTTTCCCTGTCGCGCGTTGCCAATTGCCTGAAGGTGGTCGAGGCCACGAAGGGCACGCTGATGGTTGGATTCAACCGTCGCTTTGACCCCGATTTCATGGCCGTAAAGGCCGCGATTGATGCGGGCCGTGTGGGCAAGGTTGAAATGGTCACGATCACAAGCCGCGATCCCGGCGCGCCGCCTTCCGACTATATCACCCGCTCGGGCGGGATGTTCCGCGACATGACGATCCACGACTTCGACATGGCGCGCTGGCTTTTGGGGGAAGAGGTAGAAAGTGTCTTTGCCTCGGCGTCGGTTCTGGTGGACCCGGTGATTGGCGAGCTTGGCGATTTCGACAGCGCCAATGTGATCTTGCGCACGGCAAGCGGCAGCCAAGCCATCATCACCAACACCCGCCGCGCCGCCTATGGCTATGACCAGCGGATCGAGGTTCTGGGGGCGACTGGCATGGTTTCGGCGGAAAACCACGGCGAAAACCGCATTCAGCTGGCCGATAAGGATGGCTTCCATTCGGCTCCGCTGCTGAATTTCTTCATGTCCCGCTACACCGCCGCCTATGCCAATGAAATCAATGCCTTCGTGGCATCGGTTACGACAGGTGACGCTACACCCACCACTGGCCATGACGGGCTGATGGCACTGGCCTTGGCCGAGGCTGCACTGAAATCTGTCGCCGAAGGGCGTCTTGTGAAAGTGTCCGAGGTTCTGTGATGCAAAAGGATCTGGATCTCATCACCATTGGCCGCAGTTCCGTTGACCTTTACGGCGCGCAGGTCGGCGGGCGGCTGGAGGATATGGCGAGTTTCCAGAAATACGTGGGCGGCTCACCGACGAACATGTCGGTGGGCACGGCGCGTCTGGGGCTGAAATCGGCGCTGCTGACCCGTGTGGGCGATGAACACATGGGCCGCTTTATCCGTGAGCAACTGGTGCGCGAAGGTGTCTGTGTGGACGGGGTGAAAACCGACCCGGAGCGTCTGACGGCCCTTGTCCTGCTGGGTATTCGGGATGAACATCGCTTTCCCCTGATCTTTTACCGTGAAAACTGCGCCGATATGGCCCTGTGCGAAGATGACGTGGACGAAGGTTTCATCGCCCGCGCCCGTGCCGTCGTGGCAACCGGCACCCACCTGAGCCATCCACGGACTGAAGCCGCCGTCCTTAAAGCGTTGAATTTGGCGCGCAAACATGGCGCACGCACGGCGCTGGACATCGACTATCGCCCCAACCTCTGGGGTCTGTCTGGCCATGGCGATGGCGAAAGCCGCTTTATCGAAAGCGCCGCCGTTACCGCCAAACTGCAATCCACCCTGCAACTGTTCGATCTGATCGTGGGCACGGAAGAAGAGTTCCATATCGCAGGCGGCACGACCGATACCATCGCCGCCTTGCGCGCCGTGCGTGCTGTGTCAAAGGCCACTTTGGTGTGCAAGCGCGGCCCCATGGGGGCCGTCGCCTTTACCGGCGCGGTTCCCGACACCTTGGATGCGGGCGAGGCGGGCCCCGGCTTTCCGATTGAGGTCTTCAACGTGCTGGGCGCGGGCGACGGCTTCATGTCAGGTCTGCTCAAGGGCTGGCTGGATGATGAGGTTTGGCCCGTTGCCCTCAAATACGCCAATTGCTGCGGTGCCTTTGCCGTGTCACGCCATGGCTGCGCCCCGGCCTATCCAAGCTGGGAGGAGATGCAGTTCTTCTTCAAGCGGGGTGTGGTGAACAAGGCGCTGCGCCACGATGGTCCGCTGGAGCAGATCCATTGGTCCACCAACCGCGTGGTCGATTGGCCCGAGATGCGGGTCTTTGCCTTTGACCACCGCATGCAACTGGAAACTCTGCCGGGTGCTGATGCCAAAAAGATATCGCGTTTCAAGACCCTGTGCCTGAAAGCTGCGACGCAGGTTCAAGATGGCCGCCCCGGCTATGGCATCTTGTGTGACAACCGATTGGGGCGCGAGGCCCTGCATGCCGCCGCCGAGACCGGCCTGTGGATTGGCCGCCCCGTGGAATGGCCCGGATCGCGGCCCCTGACGCTGGAACCCGAACTTGGCCCCGATTACGGCGGATTGTCGGAATGGCCGCTGGCGCATGTGGTCAAGGTCTTGTGCTTTTACCACCCCGATGACACGCCAGAGATGAAGGCCGGGCAAGAGGCGACCGTGACCCGCCTGTTCCACGCCGCCCGCCGCAACCGGCTGGAGTTTTTGCTGGAGGTGATTCCGTCGAAGGCTGGCCCCGTGACGGATCAAACCACCGCGCAGGTGATCCAGCGCTTCTATGACATCGGCATCTTCCCCGACTGGTGGAAGCTGGAGCCGATGCAGACCGAGGCGGGGTGGCAAGCTGCCTGTGATGCCATCACGCGCAATGATGCCCATACCCGTGGGATTGTCGTGCTGGGTCTGGGCGAAAGCGAGGCCACCCTTGCCGCCAGCTTTGCCAAGGCGGCCAAGTTCGATCTGGTCAAAGGCTTTGCCGTGGGCCGCACCATCTTTGCCGAAGCGGCCGAGGCGCTGTTTGCCGGGAAAATGACGGATGACGAGGCCATTGCCATGATGGCCGGGACTTACACGCGTCTTTGCGCCCTGTGGGATGCAGCGCGGGCTTTGAGGGGATAAGATGATGACCACGATCCGACTGACCGCCGCACAGGCGATGGTGCGCTATCTGGCCGCGCAAAAGAATGAGGACGGCGAGACCTTTCTGGCAGGCGTCTGGGCCATTTTTGGCCATGGCAATGTGGCAGGTTTGGGTGAGGCGCTGCAGGGCATGCAAGACGCCCTGCCCACCTATCGCGGCCAGAATGAACAATCGATGGCCCATGCCGCGATCGCCTATGCCAAGCAGTTGGGCCGCAAACGGGCGATGGCGGTGACTTCCTCCATCGGGCCGGGGGCGCTGAACATGGTCACGGCGGCGGGTCTGGCCCATGTCAACCGCCTGCCCGTCTTGTTCATTCCGGGCGATGTCTTTGCGCATCGCGGCCCCGACCCGGTCTTGCAACAGATGGAGGATTTCGGTGATGGCACCCTGTCGGTCAACGACTGCTTTCGTCCGGTCAGCCGCTATTTTGACCGCATCTCGCGCCCAGAACATTTGCTGACCGCCCTACCCCGTGCCATGCGGGTGATGACGGACCCCGCCGAATGCGGCCCCGTCACGCTGTCGTTTTGCCAAGATGTGCAGGCCGAGGCGTATGACTGGCCCGAGGCGTTCTTTGCCCCGCGCGTCTGGCGCATCCGCCGCGTGCAGCCCGACCCCGTGGAACTTGAGGCTGTTGCAGCCCTGATCCGGGGGGCGAAATCGCCCGTCATCGTGGCGGGGGGTGGCGTTCATTACGCCTTTGCCACCGAAGCGCTGCGCACCTTTGCCGAGGCGCATCAGATCCCTGTCGTGGAAACCCAGGCCGGAAAATCGGCGCTGCCTTGGAACCATCCGCTGAACCTTGGACCAGTGGGCGTGACCGGGGCGGCATCGGCCAATACGGTATGCGGTCAAGCCGATGTGGTGATCGGCGTTGGCACCCGCTTTCAGGACTTTACCACCGGGTCATGGTCGCTGTTCAAAGCCCCCGGTCGCCGCCTGATCAGCCTGAACGTGCAGGCCTACGACGCGATGAAACATGGCGCAGAGCCGCTCTGCGCCGATGCGGTGGCGGGGCTGGAGGCGCTTGGATTGGCCCTTGGCACGACTAAGTTCTCGCCCCCAGCCGCCAGCCTGAAAGACGAATGGTTCGCGGCTGTAGACCCGCTGACGGCCGCCCCCGGCGATGGAAACGCCCTTGCCACCGACATGCAGGTGGTGGGCGCCGTGCAGCGTGCGGCCAATGACGATACCGTGGTTATGTGCGCGGCAGGCACGATGCCGGGGGAACTCCACAAGCTGTGGAAGGCGACAAAGCCGATGTCCTACCACATGGAATACGGCTTTTCCTGCATGGGCTATGAAATTGCCGGCGCAATGGGCATCAAGATGGCCCAACCGGCCCGTGACGTGATCTGCTTTACCGGCGACGGCACCTATATGATGATGAATTCGGAAATGGCGACGGCGGCCATGATGGGCATCAGCTTTACCGTCGTTGTCACCGACAACCGCGGCTTTGGCTGCATCAACCGGCTGCAAATGGGCACCGGCGGGGCGGAGTTCAACAATCTTTACGCCCACGCGCGGGTGGAGCATCAGCCGCAGATCGACTTTGCTGCCCATGCGGCCAGCATGGGGGCCACAAGCGTCAAGGTGGCCTCTGTCGCAGAGCTGGAGGCGGCGCTGTCCAAACGTGCGGGCGTCAAAGGCCCCTATGTCATCGTCATCGACACCGACCCCTACCCCAGCACCCATGTGGGCGGCAGCTGGTGGGAAGTCGGCGTGCCAGAAGTCAGCCCCCGCGCGGAAGTGAACGCCGCGCGGGCCAAGTATGAAACCAAACGCAAAGAACAGGTGAAACTGTGATCCGCTTCGGCACCAACCCCATTGCATGGGCCAATGACGACGACCAAACCCTTGGCGCCAATATCCCGACCGCGCGCATTCTGGACGAGGCAGGCCGACAGATCGGCTTTGACGGGATAGAGAACGGCCATCGCTGGCCGCAGAACGATCCGGAGGCGCTGCGGGCGCTGCTGGCGGGCTATGGGCTGGCCTTTGTCTCGGGCTGGCATTCGCTGAACCTGCTGGCAAACACGGTCGAGGAGGAGAAAAAGGCGATCCAGCCGCATCTGGATAAGCTCAAGCACAATGGCTGCACCGTGGCGATTTGCTGCGAAACCTCAAACTCGGTTCAGGGGCTGGCACAGCCCTTGTCGACGCGGCCTGTGCTGGATGCCGCAGGCATGGCCGCCTTTGGGGCCAAGGTCGAGGAAATCGCGGCCTATTGCGCGGCGCAGGGCGTGGATCTGGTCTATCACCACCACATGGGCACTGTGGTGCAAAGCCCCGAGGATATCAATGCCTTCATGGCGGCGACCGGGCCTGCCACGAAACTGCTGTTCGATGCGGGCCATTGCTATTTCGGCGGCGGCGACCCGGCAGACGTGTTGCGCCGTCACGTCGGGCGGGTGCGCCATTTCCACGCCAAGAACGTGCGTCCCACTGTGCGGGCAAAGGTCGAGGGCGAAGGGCTGTCCTTCATGGACGGGGTGCGTGCGGGCGTGTTCACCGTGCCGGGCGATCAGGACGGGGCCATCGACTTTGCGCCGCTTCTCCAGATTTTGGCGGGCGCAGGCTATGACGGCTGGATCGTGATCGAGGCCGAGCAGGACCCGGACCTGCGCAACCCGCTGCTCTATCAGACGCTGGGCCTTGCGACACTGAAGCGGCTATCGAAAGCAGCGGGATTGATCTGAGTTGGGAGATGACCAAAAGTCTTGCAAGACTTTTGCAAATTCCTTGCAAGGAATTTGGGGGTTTTGCACCCCCTGACGGATTGGAAGGCCAATCCGTCTCCCCCGCAGGATATTTAGGAACAGATGAAAGGTTTGGACCGATGAGCAGGCTTTTGGTGAAACCGACGGGCACGCGGGGCAAGGTGCATGACTGCACGCCTGAAAGTGCGGGTTGGGGCTATGTGGGGTTTGAGCTTTATCGGCTTGAGGCGGGGGATGTGGCCTCGGGATCTATGGGAGATCGTGAAGGGATCGTGGTCTATGTCGAGGGCAAGGGGCACCTGACCGGGGCTGGGCAGGATTTTGGCGTGCTGGGCGACCGGATGGATGTGTTTGAAAAGACGCCACCGCATTGTGTGTATTTGCCGGGCGGCAGTGATTGGGCCGTGACAGCAACAACCCCTCTCACGCTGGCCATCTGCACGGCCCCCGGCACAGGCGGGCATCAGGCAGCGGTCATCGGGCCCGAGGGCGTGCCTCAGGTGACGCGGGGCCGAGGCACCAACACGCGGCACATCAACGCCATTGCCATGGAAGAGCGCGATGTAGCTGACAGCCTTTTGGTGACCGAGGTCTTCACCCCTCAGGGGCATTGGTCCTCTTATCCGCCACATCGGCATGATGAGGACGATTTCCCGAATATGACCTATCTGGAGGAGACCTATTACCACCGTCTGAACCCTGCTCAAGGCTTTGGCATTCAGCGTGTGTTCACCGAGGATGGCAGTCTGGATGAGACCATGGCGGTGTCGAACCATGATCTGGTTCTGGTGCCCAAGGGACATCACCCCTGTGGCAGCCCCTATGGCTATGAGATGTATTACCTGAATGTCATGGCCGGGCCCCGGCGCAACTGGCGGTTCAAGAACCATCCCGACCATGACTGGATCGCAAAACGCGATGCATGATGCGCCAACGGGCCGCCCCAGACAGGGCGGCCCTTTTGGATCAGCCCCAATCAGCGGGCAAGAGATGTTTGGCATGTTTTGATCGCTGACCGGGCGTCGCCCGCAGCGGATCGACATCGTGCCGACGGATGTCGCGCCAAAACTGGTGCTGGCTGGGAAGGGTGCAGGTCAGCGGGTCTTGCAGGCTGTGGGCGATAGCCAGCATCTGGGCCATGTCTGCAACCCGGATGATCAGGCCAAGTGGGCCAAAGACCTCTTCCCCCACGGTATTGTCGGCCAGCCGATCGGTTCCCGACGCCTCATACAGATGGAGCGTAGCCTGTCGGAGATTGCGCATTCCACTCGCATCTTGGTCAAATGTCGGTACATGGTGTCCGGTGTGATCTTTCCAATGCCGACGAGGGCAATTTTCAAGGCAAACCCCTTCTAAAACCCGCGCGGAAAAGTGTTTAGGGAATTCCAACCAAGCGCCAGTTTCGGTCCCTTTTGGATCATACCCGCCGCAAGCACCCTAGGCGCAGCCCATGGCAACGACCATCACCGACATGGGTAGGATCCCGTTTCCGAAAGCGCGAAGATGGCAGGAAAGGGCAGCAGGTCGTGGTAACGTTTCGGCGCGTTGCGGCGGCGGAGGATGCGGTTTAGTCAACAAAAAGGGAACCCTTCGGCCCCCTTTGTTCGCTTTTTGTGGCAAGAAATGTGGGTCGACCCACCTGCCAGAATTCAGGCCGTGCGAGCACGCCGGCGCAGACCGGCCAGGCCGGCAAGTCCGCCCAGCAACAGCAGGCCACCCGCTGGCAGTGGCACTGCCGCAACCGTCTCCAGCTTAACCGCAGAAAGCACAGCGCCTACGTTGTCACCGCCCGCATTTTGAAAGCTCAGCACGCCACCCGTGGTCGCAAAGGTAAAGCTTTGCGAAACATCAGCCGCTGACAAAATGCCCGCAATCGTGGTGCTCCAAGAGCCCAGCGAAATCGTGACCGACTCTGTTGTTCCACGATCAGAACCGAACAGTTGAACGGCCAGCGAATACGTGCCTGCCGCGAAACTTGCTGCGGTCGAGAAAAGCCCGGCATCGCCGCTGCTGCCGTCAAGATCAACACAGCCACCGGTGCTGCGGCACAGACTACCAAAACCACTGCCGGTTGCCAGATAATCAACCGTGCCGCCAGTCGTGGTCCAGTTGCCACCAAAAACGCTGTCAGCAGCATTCGTGAAGGTCGTGGCACCGTAATCGAAAGTGTCGTTCAGAACGGTTGCAGCTGATGCGCTTGCTGCGGTGCAAAGGCTGAGTGCCACCGCGAGTGAGAGTTGTTTAATCATGAATATCCTCGTGTAACTGGAACAAGGTAAAATCGGGGGACCTTACTTTGGCATAACATGCCATACTTACCTCGCTATTGAAAGGGCAATAGTATGTATTGACTGGGCTGCATCCCGTCTCAGCGAAGCCGCATCAATTGAAATGGAACGATATAATTTGGCGGTACCCTCCCTTTGCCCTGTTGTCACAGGTTCGCTCTATTTGGGTGAAAATGCGGCGCTTCCCAGCAAAGATATGCCGATATCAAGGTTTCAAGAAGCGTACGGAAGCGCAAAGGCAGATGGGCATATGTCGCGGGGTGTTCGACCTCCAGACCACGTTCTTGGTTCGGTTCGATAGACAACACAGCAAGCCAACATCCACCCCACGCCCGGCCCTTGCAACAAGCCGAAATCCTACCCAGTCTAGAGCAGGTGGACCGCCTGACAATGATGTGTTGCAAGAGATCAAACACTGCTCACGGCCCTTATCACTTTGACCGGGGGCTTGCATGCTAGGGCCTCCGCCACAGGCACCGCTACTCTAGTGGCTCTAAAGCGAAGCAACACCACCATACTTCGGACAGTCAGGCGGAAACACGTTCCTCCCGACCGCAGCTATTTCAGGGAACGCAGCGCAAACTGGAGGATATCGTTCAGGATAAAATGGCCAGAACACTACACTTTTCCCTTAAAAGTCTCCCTAGAGGGATGAAGTGGCGGACAGTGAGAATTCGGTATTTGCCAAAAAATATTTAAAAACAAGATATTCTAGAATCTATGTGAAGATGTTTGAGCAGCAACGTGTGCAGCAATTTGATACCGATTTCCTCGTTATTTGACAGGCAAGAAACATCACGATTTTGCAAAGCTGACTGACGTTGCCCCCTCCGCTCAATCGAGTTTGACATGGTCTCTTGCTCAACCGAAAAGTCCAATGATGAAGGGCAGCAGGTTTCGCCCTACTAGGGTCGAAAGCCAGTAACCGAGGGCGTGGTTCGCCAGGTCTAGATGCAAGAAACAGGACCGCAAACCGTGAAAAATCAAAGTTCGGCGCTCCGCCCCCGTTGCTCACCCCGACCAAATGGGCAAAAGGGAAATTCGGCGTCTTGCACAGGCTGAATAAAGATTGAGGGCGACGTCGACGGGTGAGACAACGAACTAGGACGATAACGGGTGGGTCCGCTCTGAGATGACGGGATAGGGAAGAAATAGGAATGTGATCAAACTTCATTCGCCTTGGTGATGCTACCAGAGAGTTTATTCTTTCGGTCGCTGGCCTTTTGGTCGAAAAATATACGCTTGGTCTCGTTGCTTTGGCTCTCTTCCTCGGGCTCGCGCTCCCAATTGCCCTGTACTTGGGGCAGGTCTATCTACAGATCCAAAAGCTCAAGTGGCTTCGATCCATCATCAACGGCCATGAAACTCCACAGTCCTTCACCGCTGCCATCACCGACATCGACGTGGCCATCAAGGACAAGCGCAAGGAAAAGACCTATGCCGCCGTCGTGGCAGCCTGGGCTGAATACAGGGAGACACTTGCTTCGCACGGGGAAGGCGAAGCACGTCATCTGCGCAACTCCGTCCGTCCGTCCACATTTCTGAACCTTGAAGACCTTGAATACAGTGCTGGTTTCTGGCGGATCGTACCTGGTCTCTTCGTGACCATTGGTCTGTTTCTAACCTTCTTGGGTGAGAACGGCAGTGCAAAAGTTTGCCACGGAAGTGGCGGGATAGTCTTGCTGCGGGCAGAGTAAGACTTTGCCACTTTGGCCCTTTCTGGTGACAGGGAGGGCGGGGGTATATTCAGCGTGGAACTTTACAGGAAGGTCCGTCTCGCGCGTCGGGGCGGCATGAGCGAACGCTCGGCAGCGGTTCATTTTGGGATTTCGCGCGCCAGCGTGAAGAAGATCATGGGGTTTTCGGTGCCGCCCGGCTATCGGCGCAAGGCGGAGATCAAGCGGCCCAAGCTGGACGGTTTCACCGGCTTCATCGACCAGTGGCTGGTGGAAGACCTGAGCCAGAACCGCAAGCAGCGACATACCGCCAAGCGTGTTTTTGAGCGGCTACGGGACGAGCACGGCTTCAAGGGCGGCTACACGACGGTCAAGAATTACGTTCGTGAACATGGTCGTCGAAGCCGGGAGATGTTTGTGCCGCTGGCCCATGCCCCTGGTCATGCCCAGGCCGACTTCGGCGAAGCTATGGTGGTGATCGGCGGCGTGGAGCAGAAGGCGCACTTCTTCGCGCTGGATTTGCCCTTCAGTGATGCCTGCTTTGTTCGGGCCTATCCCGCGGCCGTTTCCGAGGCTTGGGTCGATGGCCACGTCCATGCCTTTGCCTTCTTCGGGCGGGTGCCGCAGTCGGTTCTCTACGACAACGACCGGTGCCTTGTTGCGAATATCCTACCGGACGGTTCACGCAAGCGGACCAAGCTGTTCAGCGGGTTCCTGTCTCATTACTTTCTCCAGGATCGTTATGGCCGCCCAGGCAAGGGCAACGATAAGGGCGCTGTCGAGGGCTTGGTCGGCTATGCGAGGCGCAACTTCATGGTACCCATCCCGCGTTTTGCGACATGGGACGCCCTGAATGCCTGGCTGGCGGAGCAATGCCGCAAGCGTCAGGCGGACGTTTTGCGTGGGCACGGCGAGACCATCGGGCAGCGCTTGGCGCGTGATCTTGAGGCGATGATGTATTTGCCCGCATCGCCGTTCGACGCCTGCGATCAGGCCAGCGGCCAAGTGAACTCGCAGTCCCTAGTGCGCTACAAAACCAACGATTACTCGGTTCCGGTCGCCTATGTGTTGCCCGGCAGTTGAATGCTTGCATTCAACGAGAGGGGCCACCGCGATGTCTGGCTTCGTGGCTATGTTGATCGGGTCGTCATAGGCTGCGGCGGCGATGTGATTGCCCGCCACCCGCGGTGCTGGGATCGCGAAGACATGGTCTTTGACCCCGTGCATTATCTGCCCCTGCTGGAGCAAAAGACGGGTGCGCTTGATCAGGCAGCCCCTTTGGCCGGATGGGAGTTGCCGGACGAGTTCGCCACCCTGCGCCGCCTGATGGAAGCCCGGATGATCAAGGCGGGACGGCGCGAGTATGTGCAGGTCTTGCGGCTCCTGGAGACTTTCGAGATGGCTGACCTGCAGGTCGCCGTAAAGAATGCCCTGAGCATGGGCGCGATCGGCTTTGACGCCGTCAAACACCTCGTGCAGTGCCCGATCGAGAAGCGGCCCCCCAAGCTGGATCTGGATGTCTATCCCTATCTGCCAAAGGCCAATGTCGGCACGACGTCGGCGGCCAGCTACATTCCCTGATCCGGGGGCGGGCAGCATGAGCGATGCGCCCCAAATCCTTCTGAACCACCGCCTCAAATCCCTGCGGCTGCCGACCGTTCTGCGCGAATACGGCAAGCTGGCTAAGCAGGCCGCGACCGAGGGGCTGGACCACGTTCAATTCCTTGTACCGACGGATTGAAATCGACGACATAGGCATCTTGACGGCGACTCTGTGGGCCGACCTGCAACTATTCGCTGCCCATGGCATCCGAGTCCCTGAAGACTCGCTTTGGTAATCGCAGTTTATGCAGGATCCTGCCAACTTGGAGGTTGCCTACCGCATGAGTTGTGGGGTAATCACTCATCGTCTTTAGGTTAGTTTGGTCCTGCATTTTCGAGGGCAATTATGTCATTACTTTCAAAGTTCAGAACGTTTGTTCACCGCAATATTGTTCAGCCGTCAATGATGTTCTGGTACCGTAGTGTTTACGGTATGGATATCGGCCGTGACGTGCGCATTTCGATGGGCGCGCGGCTTGATAGAACCAACCCCAAGGGTGTCCATATTGGCGACTTTACGGCCATTACGTCAGGCGCGGGAATTCTGACGCATGATTTCGTGAATCGCGTTCATACCGAAGTGTACATCGGGCGAAACTGTTTTATCGGATTCGGAGCCGTTATACTACCCGGCGTTCGCATCGGCGACTCCGTCATCGTGACAGCAAATTCTGTTGTCGGGCGCGACGTACCGTCCAACTGTATCGTAATGGGAAATCCGGCCCGTGTGGTGGAAAACAACATCGTGACGGGTTATTGGGGCATTCGCTTAGACAAAGGCAATGCTACGGAAATTGAACTTTGAGGGCGATAGATGAGCCAACTTGAAAATGACATTCGAAGAGTTTTTGCTGAGGTTTGGGTCCTTGAGAAAGGATCAACATCTCCCACTTTGATGGCTGATACGATCCTTTTGGACACCGGCCTTGATAGCCTTGGGTTTGCAATTTTCGTATCATCGCTTGATGAAGCTCTGGGATTTGATCCCTTTACATTGGCTGAAGATGCCTTTTATCCGCAAACGTTCTCTGAGTTTGTTGCTTTTTATGAGCGTTACCAACCAAAAACATGAATTCGCTCGCCCAACAAATTGCTCCGCAACTGGCTGATGCTCTTATTGTCAGCAGTTCTGGAGGCACTGTTCGTGGTGCAGACCTTCGAAACACGGGCGTCGCGCTCGATATCGGTGCTGATACGCGCATTGCTCTAAAGCTGCACGATCCACTGGATGTCGTGCGGGCGCTTGCGGCGCTGGACGGTCAGGTGAAGGCAGTTTTACTGCTGTCGCATGCGCTGGCACCCGAAACGGCGTTGGTGCTTGCACAGATTGCAGGCTGTACTTTCTTTGTGTCCGACATGATGCCGAAGGGGGCCGATGGGATCTCGGTCAGGCCTTTGGAAACGGTATTTGGTCCGCACCGTCGACAGGATCCTCAGCCGACAGAATGGTTGATGACCACTTCTGGCACGACTGGTATCCCAAAAATCGTGCCTCACACGCTTCGGTCGCTGGCGCGCAGCGTCTATCGCTTCAGTCGTGACTCCGATCAGTCAGCCCTACCCGTCTGGGGGTTGCTGTATGATCCGACCCGTTTTGCTGGGCTTCAAGTGGTACTGCAGGCGCTGATTGGCGGTGGTCGGCTTGCCGTGATCGACACAACTCTGCCGCTGGCCGATCAGGTCACAGCGCTGGCCGATCACGGCTGCACCCATCTGTCTGCCACACCTACGTTGTGGCGCCGGCTGATGATGGTGCCCGGGCATGGCCGACTTCCATTGCATCAGGTCACGCTTGGCGGCGAAATTGCTGATCAACCAACACTGAACGCCTTGCGCGCGGCTTTCCCCGCTGCTCGGCTGTCGCATATCTATGCCTCGACCGAGGCAGGGGTGGGGTTTTCGGTGACAGACGGGCTTGCTGGTTTTCCGCAGAGCTATCTCGACAAGGCCCCCGGCAATGTCCGCCTCAAGATCGAGGATGACATCTTGTGGCTGCGCCCACCGGTGACGGCATTGGTGGCCGGCCTGCCGGGGATAGAAGTAGATGCTGCGGGCTATGTCCGCTCGGGTGACCGGGTTTCGCTCGATGGTGGCAGGGTGATGTTTATGGGGCGGGAGAACGGGCTGATCAACATCGGTGGCGTTAAGGTCTACCCCGAAACCGTCGAAGCAGTGGTAAAGACAGTGGCTGGCGTGGCTTTGGTGCAGGTATCGGCTAAGCGCAGCCCTGTCACGGGCGCGCTGGTGGTCGCCGAAGTGCAACTTGATGTCGGTGCTGACCCGGATACCACCCGGCGCCTGATACAGGAGGTCTGTCGCGCCCGGCTGGATCGAGAGGCCGTGCCCGCTATCATCCGCTTTGTCGCGGGATTTGCGACCAATGCCGCTGGGAAACTGGTGCGGACAGGGGGATAATATGGTGAAGACAGTTTTGGTTACAGGAGTGTCGCGCGGGCTTGGACTGGCCACGGTAGCAAGACTGCTGGCCGACCCGGAACCTTATCATGTGATCGGTCTGAGCCGCAGCTTCAGCCCTACCTATGAGGAACTGGTGAAAAGCTCTGGGGGGCGTGCCGAGTTCATGGCGTTTGACATAGCCGATCTGGCGGCCATTCCGCAGATGATCACAGATCTTGTGGCAAAGCATGGCGCCTTCTGGGGACTGGTGAACAACGCCGGCATCGGCATGGATGGCGTGCTGGCAACGATGCACCGGACCGATATCGAAAAAGTTCTCGCCGTCAATCTGACAGCGCCGCTGATCTTGACCAAATATGTCTCCCGCGCAATGCTGTCGGCGCGGCAGGGGCGGATCGTCAACATCTCGTCGATCATCGCCTCCACAGGATTTCACGGCCTTTCCGCCTATGCCGCATCCAAGGCTGGCCTTGAAGGCATGACACGATCGCTATCTCGCGAACTGGGCAAACGCGGGATCACCGTGAACTGCGTCGCCCCCGGCTATATGGAGACCGAGATGACCAAGGGGATTGATGTGCATCAGATGGCCTCAATCCGCCGCCGCGCCACACTCGGCCTCGCCGAACCCGCAGACGCGGCAGGTGCTGTGGCATATTTTCTAAGCGCTGACGCGGCCCGCGTTACAGGTACAGTGCTGACCGTGGATGGTGGAAGTACAGCCTAGCGATGATGGTAACATGTGCTTTCGGCTTTGCGGATGAAGCGCTAATCTGTGCGGCCGCTTTGAGCTTTAGGATGTAGGCGCCAAAAGATTTCACGGTATCACGCCACTTTCGTGCCCAACTTTTGCACCGACGAAGCGCTAATTCCATCGGATATTGCGAAACAGTTGCCCAAAACGCCACAGCCCAGGCTCCCCAATATCACGTGGCCATCCGTCGCATCCGAGCGTTTCTAAGTGGTGGGGCGGGATGATGTCAACGGCAGAGCAAAAGTGAGCCGGAGGGCAGCGCAAAATGTTGCCACTTTGGGGTTGGCAAGATTGCCGCATAGGCGTGCGGCAGCATCCGGGCGACCGCGCTTTTCACAGAGCTGGCGGTTGCCCGGATGCTTTGGCCCGCAAGGGCCAATTGGTTGAGATTTTGGTGTGGGGTTACGGCTTGTCTTGGCGGGCTTTGCTCTGGCTGAGCGCGGGATACAGTCCCGTTTTTTTGTGGCTTACCCGTGGTCGATCAACCGTTTGGTCATCCGTTGGCTGGCAGGTGATGCTTGCATCACTGAGAAGCACGTCCCCTGCAATTGGTTCTGCTGTGAAGAGGTCAGCTCGCAGCTGCGCCTTTCGACTGCAGATAGACAGTGCCAGGCTTGGTCAGGATGGCCCAGACGACCACGGCCTTATTTCGGTGCGTTCGTACTTCCAGAGCGGAGAGCCAGACTTCCATGGCGTGGTTTGCGCGGTTCAGAAGCAAAAGGCATGACCTCTGACGTGGATGATCAGCCGCCGCACGTAACGATTGCCGCGTTTGCTGATGCCCAGCAGGGTCTGCTTGCCTCCGGTTGAATGCTCTGCCGGAGCGAGCCCTAGCCACGCGGCGAGATCGCGCGCCTTCTTGAACTGCCGACCGTCACCTTCGGCAGCAATAAGTGCGGTTGCACCGAGTGCCCCGATGCCTGGAATGGTGACAAGACGGCTGACAGTCTCATGTTCGCTGGCATAGTGGAAAGCTGCGCGCGGATGAAGGCGCGAAAGGCAATCCGGATATGCAAGGCCTAATGGCCTCTCCACGAAACCACTGCGTTGTGGTACGCGAGCACACTGGAACTCTCAACAGTGACAAGCGTTGAAAACTAGAGACGCAGTTCATTACGAGAGGAAACCTGTGCTGGGTCCTTCCCAACACAAAGATGCCATCTGGAGATGCAGGCAAGCCTCCTCTGCCTGACCGGGCAGCTATGGATGAGTTCGTTGACCAAACAAAAACACTGCTCGGCGCACTTGGCTAGGACTTGTTTCGTAAGGTCAGGGGCAAACAGAATGAACCCGTTTATTCAGAAGATGTCCAAGAATCTTTAGCTCAACCAGAAGATCTAAAATTGACTTTCGGCCTCAGAAACAGATGGCCTGAACCACACGATGCAAATGCTCCAGACTTGCGCCCCGGCCATAGCGTTCCCGTGTCAGCCTGTGCCCCATGAGGTCGCGCCTGATGCGTTCATCAACATCACCGGCCAGCAATCTATCCTCGAAGCTGTGGCGCAAGCTGTAGAGGGTGTGCGCCTTTGTCTCGCACAGCCCGTTCTCCCGTAGGAACTTGTTGACGGTATCGGAAAGCGATGGGTTGTCCGCATACCTTGGGAATCCATCCGGGTTTGCGCGAAACGCTTCCAAGCTCACGCCGGTCAAAGGGATCGTGCGCCGCGCATAGGCACTCTTGAGCTGCCGCCCAACGGGTTCAATTCTGATGTGCGGGATATCCTGATCCAAGATGATCTGGGCGCGTGTCAGCATCGCGCCCTCGCTGGGCCTGTAGCCGGTGTTGACCATGCCCAGAACGATACCACGCGCCTCGGTGTTCAGCCCGGCCATGGCACCGGGGGCCAAGATCTTTTCCTTGATCCAATCGATAGAGAATGGCGGCCGCGTCCCCTTGTCGGTTTCTTTGATCGACAATCCTTTGGTATCGAACCGCAGCGGGATTTCCTCGACCAAGGCGACCTCCCGCAGAAGCGATGTCAGATGGATGAAGTCCTTGTTGGCGCTATTCGCGGTTAGGTTTTCCCCTCGATCTTCTCGACCCACCAATTCTTGAAGGTGTGCGTGTCTTTTGTGGTTATATCGCCTATGGCCATGTCCGCGCCGATGGCATCGATGAAGTTGGCGATCGCTTTCTTGCGCGGGTTTTCCCAGCGCCGGATCTGATCTTGTGACTTCTCCAGTATCTTGGACTTGGAAAGCCCCCAATAGGCCTTGAGGGCGCGCGACACAGTGAGGGCCGGGGGCCGGGCCCCACCGAGAACAGCCGCGGCTTCCACCATGTCGATCTTGCCCTTCGGGGTGACAACGGATTCGACACGCTCAAGCAAATCATCAATCGGAAGTCTTGCCACCTCTTGGGCTGACATGAACCTGAACCCGCGCTTCGCCGCCAGCTCGCGGGCCGCCCGCATTCGCCCGTCGCCCTCTGCCTTGGCGCCATCGAGCTTGGCCTCCCAGGCCTCGATCATTTCAGACCAGATCTTTGGGGCCTTTGCGACAGCCACGGTTTCGGAGTCGGTGTGCAGGGATATCCAGATATATTTGCGATCCTCGACCGGCTGGTATCGCCGTGGGACACGCTTGCGCAGGTAGAGGGTTTTGCCACGACGGTTTAACTGCATCCGCGCACAATGTCGCGATTTGCGACTAAGCGCAACGGTGGCCGCGCGCAGCGAAATGTGCAGCAGAGTGTGCAGCACATCAGGCCATTAACGCCCTAAAATGAGCGTTTTTCGTTATCTTTATGGGGGATTGGCGGACAGTGAGTCTGCCTGTGCACGTTCCAGAACATTCCAGACTCTTCCACAAATCCTATATTTTACTGTGGTATAGCGCCCATATCATTCCACCTTGTTCCACAGAATTCCTGTGTTATCCTGCACCAAGTGGGGGATAGCTTGGGGGATGAGCCATGAGCACCAAAGGATTGCGGAAGCCGGAAAAGGCATTGATTGCCAAGTTTGTCGAAACCGTTCGCGAACCGGGCAAGTATTTCGATGGCCACGGGCTGTTTTTGCGGGTGCAGCCGAACGGCGCGCGGCAATGGGTGCAGCGCATCACCATTCGCGGCAAGCGCACCGAACTTGGGCTTGGCAACCCGGCCTTCGTGTCATTGGCCGAGGCGCGGGCCAAAGCTTTGGAAAACCGCAAGCTGGCACAGGCGGGGGGCGATCCGAAGCAAGCCAAGCTTGAGGCTATGGCTGCGCTGACCTTTGAGGAAGCGGCGCGCAAGGTTCATGCCCTGCACCTGCCAACGTGGCGCAATGCCAAGCATGGTGCACAATTCCTGACCACGCTTGAAACCTACACCTTCCCCCGTATCGGCAAGATTAAGGTGGGCGAGGTGACGACCGCTGATGTGTTGGCCGTGCTATCCCCCATCTGGACCGAAAAGCCGGAAACGGCTGCACGGGTGCGTCAACGCATCGGCACCGTCATGAAATGGGCCGTGGCGCAAGGCTGGCGGCAAGACAACCCTGCCCTGTCGATTGCCGAGGCATTGCCCAAGCGCGACAAGAGCAAGCAAGAGCATCGCAAAGCCCTGTCCTATGCCGATGTGGCAAATTGCATTGCAACGGTGCAGGCATCCGGGGCGGGCCTGTCCACCAAGCTGGTCTTTGAGTTTCTTGTCCTGACCGCAACCCGTTCGGGCGAGGGGCGCGGGGCGATGTGGTCCGAAATTGACCTAGGCACACCTGCTACTCCCGCTACTCCCGCTACCCCGGCGGTCTGGACGATCCCGGCAAGCCGCATGAAGGCCAAGCGTGACCATCGCATCCCGCTATCAACGCGGGCCGTGGAAATCTTGCGCGAGGCAAAGGGCTTGGGCGATGGCATCGGGCTTGTGTTTCCCGGCACCAAACCGGGCAAGCCGCTTTCCGATATGACCGTTTCCAAGCTGGTCAAGGAATTGGGCTTTGACGCTGATGTTCACGGCTTCCGCACGTCCTTCCGCATGTGGGCGCAAGAGCGCACCAACTTCCCGCGTGAAGTGGCCGAGGCCGCGCTTGCCCATACGATCAAGGATAAGGCCGAGGCGGCATACGCCCGTTCGGATGTGTTCGAGAAGCGGCGAAAGATGATGGAAGCTTGGGCGGGATATTTGGCGCAAGAGGCGGGCAAAGTGGTGAGGATTGGCTAATGTTTCGGAAAGAGGGTTTTGTACCTGCGACGGAAATCCGCAAATTATTTGGAAGATGGAACTTGGACGATGCTACTTCCAAAGAAATTGAGGAGCGCCAACGTATTCGAAAATATAGGAAAATGATTGACGATACTCAAAGACGCGAGGGAAATGCTGATAAACCAAGAAAATTGTTTACATCCGATGAAGCGCTTGCGGCTATACCCCCCTATAAAGTTACCGAAGAAATTGCCGAAGCCATACAACTAGCCTTTCGCCGTTTTCTCTTCCAGACGAACCTATCTATCTGTGGCCCAAATGATATTAGCTATTCCATATCAAATGATGTGATTGGACCACCTTTATTACCTTGGTCTGAGGTGGCAAGGCGTTGGTATTTTCTCTCCGATCCGTTTCTAGTAATCAGTGTGAAAGAGAAGATTGAATTGGCTAAAGCAGCAAAACTAGTTTTGGCCAGCGACACACTTACCCATCCTACGTTTTTATACACTGAAGCGAAGAGGAAGTTGAATAGTTTAGCGGAACAGGAAAGTGCCGCACTCAGCCTTCTGCCGTATGAAGGATACAGCCTTGCGATAAGTGAAAAGGATGTTCCAGACAGAATTGCAATTAGAAAGTCTTTCAATCTCGATTCAACAAAATCTCAGGAAGGCACGGAAGTAGCGCAACGAGGTCGCCCAAGAAAAATGGAAGATGCCGCTTCTGCATATGCCGAGCGTTTCCCCACAGGCCATGGCGGTTATTCATGGAAAGCTGTCCTTGAGATTCTTCGCGAAGAACAGGGAGTCCATGTAAGTGAGGATACGTTGAGGGCTGCAATCCAGACGCTATAGGACGACTAAAAAACCGCAAAAATCACCGGAAAAATGATGCGGATTATTTCGGCTTTTCCGGGTGTTTCCCCTATTGTTACTGTCTGACAGGCTTCCTGCATGTTCCCTAGAATGCAAGGAGTTACCGACATGCCAGATAAACACCTTCGCCGCCTTGCTGTTGAAAACCTGACCGGGCTTTCCCGATCTACAATTTACGACCTGATGGCCAAGGGACAATTCCCGCGCCCAGTGCGTCTTACTGCTAAAGCTGTGGCTTGGCCTGAAAGCGCCATTGCCGATTGGCTCGCCCAGCGCGACCCCGCCTAACAAAACCCCCCGCCACAAGGACGGGGGGCTAGGCGCAAATACATTCAAAGCCACTATAGCCTTTCGCGTCCTTGGGTGCAATTTCCAAGGAGTATCTCCATGTCTAAAGAAGATCGTTTTTATTCCAGTCCGACCCAACGCTTTTGGGTTTGTCACAACCTCTTGGCGGGCCGCGTCCTGTCAACCCAAGATGAAATCAGCGAGGCAAAAGGATGGCGGTTGGCCGCTGTCATTCACGCGCTGAAACAGGAATTTGATTGGCCGATCCATTCGGAATATCGGGGCCGGGATAATATCAAGCACTATTGGCTTGCCCCCGGCACCGACCGCACCCGCCTGAAATTCCCGCGCTCTGCAATGGCGCTGGCAACGGAAGGGGGTGAGGCATGAGGGCGGTGCAGATTGCGCGCTTGCGCCATGCCTTCGGGCTTACGCTTGCACAGGCCGTTCTTGTGGCCGCTCTGGCCTATGGCGAGGGGGTGCAGCATGACTGATGCACAAACCATCGCACAAGCCTTGGGCGGCTTCTGGCGGGGCAATCGTGGCAACGCGCCTTGCCCCGTCTGCCAACCCGAACGGCGGCTTGGGCAAGATGCCCTATCGTTGCGCGATGAGGGCGGGCGGCTCTTGGCCTATTGCCACAAACGCGGGTGTAGCTTTGTTGAGATTGCCGGGGCGCTCGATCTGCCCCCCGGCAGCTTTCGCCCTGATGCGGAAGCGGCGCGCGCGGCTGACCTGCAACGCGCCAAGGATGAGGCGAGGCGCGAGGGGCAAGCCAAGGCCCTGTGGGGTGACGTGGAAACCGTCGCCATTCAAGGCACCCTTGCGGAAGCGTATTTGCGCAAGCGCGGTATCACCTGCCCGTTGCCCGATAGCCTGCGCTATCAGCCTTTGGGCTGGCACCCCAAGGGCTACCGCTTCCCGATGATGGTGGCGCGGGTGGATGGCGGCGCACGGTTTGCGCTGCATCGCACCTATCTGGCACCGGGGGGCGGCAAGGCGGCTGTGGACCCAAACAAGGCCATGCTTGGTGCTTGCGCGGGCGGCGCTGTGCAGGTGGCACAGGCCGAGGGGCCGCTTGTGGTGGCGGAAGGGATTGAGACTGCCCTAAGCCTTGCCTCCGGCCTTCTGGGCAAGCCTGCGACCATCTGGGCGGCGCTGTCCACCTCTGGGATGCGGGGGCTTGTCCTGCCCCCGCTACCGGGGCGGCTGACCGTGGCCGCTGATGGCGATCAACCGGGCCGTGAGGCGGCAATGGCGCTTGCGTCACGGGCCGAGGCGCTGGGCTGGCGTGTCTCGCTGTTGCCTGCGCCTGATGGCAGGGATTGGAATGATGTGCTTGCCCTGAAAGGCGGTGCAGCATGACGATCCATCCGACTGAAACCCCGTTCACAGGCGAAGGGCCGCAACCGCTGTTGCGCCCTATCCTTCCCGGCGCGGACTACCCAAAGGCCGCGCTAGGGCCGCTGTGCGAGGCTGTAGAGGCGGTGCAGGGCATGACCTTGGCCCCCTTTGCCGTTCCCGCGCAATCGGCGCTGGCTGTGGCATCGCTTGCGGTGCAGGGCTTTGCCAATGTGGAAACCCTAGGCGGGGGCTTTGCCCCCCCGTCGCTCTATGCCCTGACCATTGCCCGTTCGGGCGAGCGTAAGTCATCCTGCGATGGCCCGCTCATGGCCGCATTGCGGGCCTATGAACGCGAACAGGCCGTGGCCCAGCGCGATGCCCTGACACAGTGGCGCAATGCACAATCGCTGTGGAAGGGCGAGCGTGACCGCATCTTGGCCGAGGCCAAGAACGGCAAAGGCGAAAAGCGGGTGGCGGCACAGGTGGACCTAGACCGCTTGGGGCCGGAACCTCTTGCCCCGCCATCGGCTGACCGCACAGTGACCGAACCAACCTTTGAGGGGCTGACAAAATTGTTCGCGGAAGGGCAACCGTCGCTTGGCATCTTTGCCGATGAGGGCGGGCAATTCATCGGGGGCCATGCGATGAACAGTGACAACCGCCTAAAGACCCTGACCGCGCTTAACGATCTATGGCAGGGCAACCCGATCCGGCGCACCCGCGCGGGTGACGGGGCCTTTACGCTCTTTGGGCGGCGGCTGGCTGTGCATCTGATGATACAGCCCGAAGTGGCGCGGGGCCTTTTGGCCGATAGCACGGCAAGCGGCACAGGCTTCCTGCCACGCTTCCTGATGACGGAACCGCCCAGCACCATCGGCACCCGCCTGTCATCGCTGACCCGGCGCGATGATGCGGCTTTGGGCCGTTTCAGTGACCGCTTGCGCACCATCCTTGAAACACCGATGGCGATGGACCCAGACACCCGCGAACTGCACCCGCGCGACCTTTGCCTTGCCCCTGATGCGCGGGCCTTGCTTGTGGCCTTTGCCGATACCATTGAACAAGAACAGGGCGCGGGTGGAAGTCTCACCCATGTCACGGGCTATGCGTCCAAGGCGGCGGAACAGGCGGTGCGCATTGCGGCTGTGCTGACCCTGTGGGGCGATCTGATGGCCCCGGCAGTCACGGTGCAGGCGATGGCTTCGGGCATCATGCTTGCGCAATACTATCTGGGCGAGGCTGTGCGCCTGTCAGATGCGGCGCTCATATCTGTGGACACGGCACAGGCCGAGGCTTTGCGGCTTTGGCTTCTGGACCGATGGCCGGAACAGGCGCAAAGGATGGACCGCGACCCGGCAACCGTTACCCCGAAGGATGCGATGCAATACGGGCCGAACGCCTTGCGCGAGGCCAAGGTGGCGCGAAAGCTGATGGGAACCTTGGCAGATAGCGGCTGGCTTGTCGCCTTGGCCGAGGGCGAGGTTATCGGCGGGGTGGCGCGCAAGCTGGCCTATCGGATTGTCAGGCCGCGCGATGTGGTTTGACGTATCGGCGGCACTTCAAACGCTCACGGCGGGCGAGGCACCCCTTGCCCCCGTGCCATTCCCCCCGGCCAAAGTAGCGGAAGTAGCGGAAGTAGCGGCACCCCTTGCCCCAAAATTGGATGATGAGGCGGCAATTCTCTGGGCCATAGGCGCTGGGCGGCATCGCCCCGGCGCAATCGCCACGGCAACCCGGCTGGGGGTGACCCGCGTCTATCAGCTTTTAGACAAGATGCGCGATGCGGGGCGGGTGCATGTCGCACCAGATGGCCACATTTCCGAGGGGGGAGTCAGTTGATTTGACCAACAGAAAAACAACGGCTTAACCCGTCTTTGGCCCCCAATTTAATCAAAAGGAAACGCCATGCCCGAACCTGACCCAAACGGCATCGACCTAGGCGGGGATAGCCCCATTGCTTTTCCATTCAAGTCTATCGGGCGTCCTAGGGCGGTAATGACAAACATAGGTTGCAACGGGCCAAACGCATCCTCCATCAATTGGCGCGAGATGGCTGGCTTTGCCATTGGTGCGGCGATGGCATCCCGATGTTCCGGCGGACAGACGCTAGGTTCTGTTGCGAAAAGTGCAGGAAGCGGGCCGCAAGGCCGATGCAGAGTTGACGGCAGCGAGACTTCCATAACTGCGTAGAGCGGTGCTAACCAAATACGTCAAATACCCAGCCGGGCACACCGAACAGAATTGACCATGCTCCCACGGGGGTTGCCACAAATATTGCAGTTATCGGGAAAAGACCGATCAAGAACATTCCAAAGCTACCGATCTGTATAGCGATCCAGAGCCAATATATCCCACCGACTGCGACTAAGGCATAGCATGCAATCAAGACAATGGATGTCATCCCACCGAAGAAACTTTCGAAAATAGCTCGCATCTAGAATCCTTCTAATGCCCGAAACAGGGTCGAAGACTACACTCTTAAAGTTGCACAACACGGTCATATGAGTTGCCTGATTCAACCTTTGGGTCAAGCGTTTTGCATGGATGACGCGGCGCGGCCCTTGCGTGCTCGATAGGATTTGATTGGCAACAAGAGGCTGCGGCGCACAGAGATACCGCTCTTAAGGCTTGGCTTGCTAACTTGAACGCGGGCATGGCCAGCCGAGGCGCGACTTAGGGCGGCGGGCTTGGCGGTGATCGACCATAATGGCAACGCCCTGCCGACAGGGGCCGGAAAACAACCCAATTGATAGCCCCGAATAGAAGCAAGACCGCAATCCGTTTGTGGCCCCCAATAATCGAAAGGCTCCATCTCATGCCCGAACCTGACCCCAACGGCATTGAACCCGGCGAAAACTGGCCGCGCGGTGTGCTGGTCTATCACTGGCCATGTGGGAACAAGCGCCATCGCAACGCGCGCGCCCAGCGCATCCTGAAAAATGCACTATGGGGCGAATGGTATTGCCGGGAATGCGGCGACCCCGTGCCGTTCACCCGTCGCGCTGATGCGATCTATTGCCGCGAAGCATGCCGGAAAAAGGCTGCAAGGCGACGGGCCGAATAGGCTTTACCATACTTTCCGCTCGCGAGTGGATGAAGCGAGTTGCCTTAGCACTAGAGTTTAGGCGCGGTTACCGACATAAACTTGATTATCTGGGGTCGCGATGTAGCACGTCGTACTAGAAAGCGGCAGCAAGCCGCCTGTTGAAGATGCTCTAAGAGACGATGTTGCTGTACCTGCAGCACATGCAGGAATATCTAGATATCGATATCCCTCTCTAGCCATACACTGCCCGTATGCCTTTTGCCTCAAACCAGTATTGGCGTCTGAAATCGTAGTCTCACCTCCATACGTTTGACCTCCAGTGGAGTTGCAAAACGTCTGTCCGCCGATGTTGTTGCAGTATGTTTGCACCGGGGTCGTGTAAGACGGCGAAGTCTGAGAAATCATCTGTTGCGGCACCCTCTGAGCAGCCTCAATCTGACAGTTGGTTTCCGCCCTTTCGGTTGATTCTGGAGTTGCTCCAGCCTTATAGGCGTAGCTGCGCAGCGGTTCGCCAGAAGAGTACGCTTGGAATTGCGTCTCGGCGCATCCTAGCAAGCCAAAAATCATGAGAAATGGTAACTTTGTGACGCCGAGCTTCATAATTTTTTTCTGCCTTTTTAATCGGTTACGTAATTGTCAAATCTGTGCTGGGCATCCGAAGTGACCAGTCAAATAGACGATACCTACCCTAGTAGGTCAATTGTATTTCCCTCCATACGAAACTTTTCCGTGCAGTTCCTATTAACCTATGCGCCCGATCCAGCGGCGCGGTAGAGCATGCAATTCGTGGAAACGCCAACCGGGGGTCATTCAGACTTTAACCAGCGCTTGCCAAGGACCGGGGCGGATAGCCTTCCTCACATAAACGGGCAGAAAAAAGGTTCAGACGGCCAAAGGCGCATCGGTGGGACCGGGGGTGCCTAACCCGGTTGCAGTTGGCCAAGAGTTCGCGAATGAATGCCGAAAAGGCCCTGTCATACTTCCGACAAACCGCCTGCAATCTGTCCACCATGTTCCCGCCAATTCCGTGGCAAGCTAGCGCCAACTGGGGGATATCGTGGGGGATAGCCAAACACCCAATCCAAAATTATCAATTTAAATCAATAATTTAAGTGGAATGTATGGCGGACAGTGAGGGATTCGAACCCTCGAGACGGTTCCCCGCCTACACACTTTCCAGGCGTGCGCCTTCGACCACTCGGCCAACTGTCCGTCGCGGCGTCTTAATCTCTACTGGAGCAAAGATGCAAGAGGGGATTTCGTGTTTTCGTCGGGATCGACGACATTGGCTGCAGAATACTGCTGTGCAGCCCCGGTGCGTGTTGTGCTTCCAGCAGGTGGATGTCCTTGCAGCGCCGTTCGGCACCGGCTTCGTGGACCGAAAAGGCAACGAAATCACCTATTTCAACATCCATCATGGGATTGCGCCAAGCCGTCGGACCCGACGCAATTCCCAGGGCCTTGGAATCCTCGCACCAGATCACCGCACGAAAATCTTGTTTTGAATACCAGATGACAACCCCACGCATTGCTGTTCTATCCGCCCCTCTGGATCAAGCCGGGTCGATCTGACCCTGCACTGAAAATCAGGATAATCCGCTGCCTGCGACCGCAATAGTCCATGTGTTGTATCAGCCTGACGCGACTTAGCATCAGTGTATTGCCCCCTTGACGCTAGTTCGCATCAGGTGCTACGTCGGTTTGATACAACCATGGATAGCAAGGGCGATGGGGTGCCTTGAACGCATGAAAAACAGTGCCCATCCCAACCCGTCTGACCTGCGGATGATCCTTGGCAACAACTTGCGGCGGCTGTGCAATGATGTGAGTTCGATCAGTGAGTTATGCCGCACGATTGGGGTCAACAGGACGCAGTTCAACCGATACCTGACGGGAACGGCCTTTCCCCGGCCAGATATCTTGTTCCGCATCTGCCATCATTTCGGGGTGGATGCGAATATCTTGCTGCGCCCTTTGGATCAAACACCGCGTCCGGACCCGGCGACAGAGGCGCCCCTGCATGGCTTGCCCTTGTCAGGCGTGCAGCGCCCTTTTGACCACTATATGCTGCCCGATGGCATGTATCGCTATTGGCGCAAGTCCTTCCGCCAGCCGAACCGCGCTTATCAGGGCATGGCGCAGATCCGCACATTTGGCGAGACAAAGCTCTGGAAGGGCTATGACATCCACGATGCCGCGACCCGGCCAGGCACCCGGCGGTTCTCGCGCAGCACAAGCTATGATGGTATGTTGATCCAGCAGTTCGACGGCTTTGCGCTGATGTCGCGGACCCCTTACAACGATCTGATGAATGTGACCTTTTTTGAATATGGTCTGGACGCCCTGCCCGACTATTACAGCGGGATTTCCTTTGTCACGCGCAGGCGTTTGCCCGAAGCAAATCGCCTGACCGCCATCGTGATGCAGCGTCTGCCGACCGATTACGGCGCATGGCTTGGCTGGGCGCGTGTCTGCGGCAGCCTGACGCTGGACAGCTTGCCCAGCGTCGTTCTGGGGGCGCTTAACCGCATACCCGACCGGATCTAGGCCCCCTGCCAGCAAACCGCTCTATGCCAAAGGTCGGCGGCCCAGCCCTCAATCCCTCAGGGTCACAATGATGCGGCGGTTCTGCCGCCCCTTATTCTCGATCTTTGTGATCTCTACCCCACCGACCTCACCCGTCCGGGCCACATGCGTGCCGCCACAGGGCTGCAGGTCAATCTGGGATGCCTCGGTGCCAATGCGCACCAGACGTACCCGCCCCTGCCCCATGGGCGGTCTGACCGACATGGTTTTCACCAAGCCCGGATTGGCCAACAAGGCTTCATCCGTGATCCATTCATCCGACACAGGCAGGTCGCGGTCGATCATGGCGGTCAGCGCAGCATTGAGGGGCGCAAGGTCACTCGGCGGATCTGGCATGTCAAAATCGAGGCGACCACGCTCCGCCCCGATCTGCCCGCCTGTCACGGGCAAGGGAACCACGACCGACAGCAGGTGTAAGGCGGTGTGCATACGCATGTGGCGATGGCGGCGCGTCCAGTCCAGCCGCTGTTGCACCTGCGCGCCTACAGGTGGCAAAGGCAAGGGTTCTGCGGGAACCAAGGCCACAAAACCGCCCTCCACCTTGACGGCTGTTGCGATCATCAGACGCCCTCCGGGCCAGTCCAGCCACCCGCTGTCACCGGGTTGACCGCCGCCCGTCGGGTAAAATACGGTGCGATCCAGCAAGATGCCCCCCTCGGCGGTGTGGCCAGTCACCACAGCTTCGGCCGATTGCTGATAGGGATCAGAGCGGAACAGCAATTCGGTCGGCATCCATCTTCTCCTCATGTGTCATCTGAATCATCGTCGTTTGGTCGCAGCCCCTCACCCGGTTCCAGATCCCGTGAGATTGGACGGGCTGCGGATTGTGTCGAGGGCGGCTCTGCGGTCTTGGGTGGCGCAGTTTTTGCCGGCGCGGCGAGGGCCCCGCCCAACATATTGGCAATCTCGCCCGCGTTGCGCAGGGTAACATCGGTCTGCGCAAAGGGTATTTCGATCCCCTCTTCCATAAAGCGCTGGACGATCTGGTGGTTGATCTCACTGCGCACCGACAGGCTGAAGTTCACATCACGCAAGATCACGCGGATTTCAAAGTCCATCGAATCTGCCCCAAGACCCATAAAGGCGATCACAGGCGCCGGGTTCAGCAGCGCCAAGGGTTGCGCCTCGGCAATTTCGCGCAAGATCCGGTCCACCTTGCGGGTGTCGGTCCCATAAGCCACACCCACCGGCACGATCAACCGGCCCGTCAGATTGAACCTCGTCCAGTTGGTCACGCGGCCTGCCACCAGATCGGTATTGGGCACGATCACATCCGTGCGGTCAAAGGTCTGTATCCGGGTGGAGCGAACAGAGATCGACTTGACCGTGCCTTGCACGCCGCCCACCTCGATCCAGTCGCCCTCACTGACCGGGCGTTCAATCAGCAAGATGATGCCGGAAACAAAGTTCGACACGATATTTTGCAGACCAAAACCGATGCCGACCGACAGCGCCCCGGCCACGATGGCAAGGCCCGACAGGTCAATCCCGGCAGAGTTGATCGCGATCAGCGCCGCCAGAAAGATGCCGACATATCCGGTGCCCGAAACAAGCGCATTGCGCGCGCCCTGATCCAGCCTTGTGCGGGGCAGGATCGACCCCTTGAGCGCGCCTTGGAACAGCCGTGTCAGCATAAAGCCAAAGGCAAAGACCAAGGCAAAGAACAGGAAATCGGTGGGCGAAATCCGCGTGTCACCGATCTGAAAGCCCTCGCGCAGGCGTGTCCACAATTCTGTCAGATCAGCAATCCGCGCGCCCCAGATCAGGGCAAACAGCGGTAACGAGGCCAAGACCAAACCAAAGCCCACCAGAACCGGCATCAGCGCGCTGCGACCATCATCTTCGCTGCGGGTGATCAACACATAAATGTCCAGCACCAGAACCTGCAGCAAGAACAACAGCCCAATCACCCCAAGCGAGGTAACGGCCGGAAAGATCATCGCGGCGGCGGCAGGAATATAGCCAATCGCCGCAAGCAAGGGGCCCACCACCCCAATCGCCAGCGCCCCACGGCCCAGAATGCTGATCACGCGGCCCCGGAACCCTTGGGGATCATCTGTCTCGGCCTCATTCACCGAAGAGATGCGCAGCAACCGCCCCAAGCGGAACAAGATGAAGGCGGCCAGCACGATCGCGGGAAACTCAAGCACCGCCCGCGCCGTTTCCGGCAGCGCCTGATGGTCAACGATGGCCTTGCGCAAGGCTTCCACGCCCAGCACGATGCCATAGAGTGTAACGTAAAACCGCCCCTCCGCCCGGCGCTCGGGTGACAGCTTCAGCGGCAACAGGTCGCCACCGCGCGGGAACAACTGCCCGCCCAGCCAATAGGCCGCAAAGATCAGGAAACCGATGCTTGGCAAGGTTTCGATCATGACGGTGCCCACGATGCCAAACAGCCCCGAAAGCCGCATCGCGTTTGACAGCGCAACCACCCCAAGCGTGGGAATGGCGATCTGGCCCAGCGAAAGCGCCAGTGCCGAGATGCGCATCCCCCGCACAGATGAGCGCGCCATGAGTTTTGCGATCAACGCCTCGATCACCTGACGTCCGCGCCAAATCAGCGCCAGTGCCACAGCCAGCAGCAGGAATATGCCCGGGATATTGTCAAAAAGCGCCTCGCGCCCATTGGGCAGGGCCCAGCGTCTGGTCACCTCGACCCCAATGCCAAGAACCGCCGTATTCAACGCCCGAAAGGCGTCGGGCCAATTGGCCGGGTTCATGGGCGAAGGCAACAGTTGCAACAAGGCATCGGTCTGCCGCTCCCGCTGGATGCGGTCAATCTCGCCGATCAGGCCATTGGCCCGGCGATAGGCCTCCTCGGCCGCGATAGACGGCGCTTGCAGGCGGACCAATTGCTCGGTCAGTTGCGCGCGCCGTGTGGCAATCTCCTCGACCTCAGTCTCGCCCTCGGCGGGCACTGGCCCCAAGGCGGCGATCTGTTGGCGCAGCGTGGCGATCCGTGAGGAATTGGTGCTTTGCGCCAGCAAAAGCGACTCGCGCCAATCCGCAAGCTGGGCGCGCAAAAGCTCCATCGTCGCTGAACTGCTGGCAGGGTCCTCAAGGGCAGCTTCGGCTTCGGCAGCCAAGGCCTCCCACGCGGAATAGTCCAACTCCGTCTGCGCCACCTCGGCACCTGTAGGGGATGCGCCAGTGGCAACGCTGGTGCCCTCTGCCGGGGTCGGGCTCGTCGTTTCAGGCGCCGGGTTCAGCGGCGCCTGCGTGCCTTGGACCGGGGCGACCACATCTTGCGCCGGGGCGGCACCTGCCACAATCCACAGCGCCAGAGCCGTCCAGACGGCAAGTGTCTTCAGCCCGTTATATCGCCTGCACAAATGCCTCATGCGTCTTCAAAAACGGTTGGCAATCCCCGTGGTCCGCGATCCAGCCATTCTGGCACTGGCAGCCCTTTTTCCTTCAGGAAGGTAGGGTTGTACAGTTTTGACTGATAGCGATTGCCATAGTCACACAGGATGGTCACGATTGTATGCCCCGGCCCCATATCCTTGGCCATCCGGATCGCACCGGCGATATTGATGCCCGACGATCCCCCCAGACAGATCCCCTCATCCTCCAGCATCTCGAAAACCAGCGGCAGCGCCTCGGCATCGGGGATACGATAGCTGTAATCGGGGGTGAAGCCTTCCAGATTGGCGGTGATACGCCCCTGACCGATCCCTTCGGTGATCGAGGATCCGGGCGAGGCAAAGGTGCCGGTCGTGTAAAAGGCATGCAGGGCTGCGCCTTCGGGATCGGCAAGGCCGATCTTCACGCCCTTTGGCTGCAAAGCCATGGCAACACCGGCCAAAGTGCCCCCCGAACCTACGGCGCAGATGAAACCATCCACCTTGCCGCCGGTCTGTTCCCAGATTTCCGGGCCTGTCGTCTCGATATGCGACTGGCGATTGGCCACATTGTCAAACTGGTTTGCCCAGATCGCGCCATTGGGTTCGGTTTGGGCCAAAGCCTCGGCCAGACGACCGGAATAGCGGACATAGTTGTTGGGGTTCTTGTAGGGGGCTGCCGGCACCTGAACCAGTTCGGCCCCGGCAAGGCGCAGCATGTCCTTCTTTTCCTGACTTTGCGTCTCAGGGATCACGATGACCGTGCGAAACCCCATCGAGGCCCCCACAAGCGCAAGTCCGATCCCGGTGTTTCCGGCCGTGCCTTCAACGATGGTGCCGCCCGGCTTCAATGCGCCCCGCGCAATGGCATCCTTGATGATGTACAGCGCCGCGCGATCCTTGACCGATTGACCGGGGTTCAGAAACTCGCATTTGCCCAAAATGGTACACCCCGTCATCTCCGAGGCTTTCTGAAGTTTCAGAAGCGGGGTGTTGCCAATGGTATCGGCAAGATCGGTATGAATACGCATGGGGCGTTCCTTGAGGCTGCTTTGTGCCAAGGTTTAGGCAAAGGTGCGGGTAAACTCAAGGGAGGGGCGATCATCAAGCCCGCAAAGGCATGGTTTTGCGCCGCAACGGCCCCTTGGCCCGGTCAATACCGCGTCGTCATCCGATGCCCCGGCCGGAAGCTCAGCGCCACAAAGGTCATCGCCGCCCCCTGCCACCACGTCGTGCGCTCTACGCAAAACACGGGCTCGCCGGGCCTGTGGTCCAGATGCTGCACCACCGCGCCCTCAGCCGCCACGGCCTGAAAGCTGATCTCAACGTCAGAAAACGGCACCGTGGTCACCAGCCATTCGTTGGGGCCAATCGCCTCAAAGCCCTCATCTTGCACCTGTGGCAGGGCGTTGGCGTTGATCCAGCGATCTTCCAGTTGATAGGGCCTGCCATTCGCGCTGTGCAGGCATAGAACATGCAGCACAAGCCCGCTTGGCCCCAGTTTCATCCGCTCAGCCACCCAATCCGGGGCCTCAATCAAACGGCGCGCGATCAGCGTGTAGCGATAGCTTTCCCCCGTCGCCTCGATTTCCTCGCGCACCAAGGGAATGCCGAACCGTGCCTGCCGCAGCGGGGCCTTGCGCACCCGTGTGCCCGCCTTGCGGCGGCGGTCGATCAGGCCAAGCTCGCTCAACTCGCGCATCGCGCGGTTCACGGTGGTGCGTGAGCAGCCAAATTCCTCCGCCAACTCCACCTCACCGGGCAACAGGCTCCCGGGGCCCCACGGCCCCTCGGTGATGCGGTGCAAAATTTCGGCCTTCACATCGCGAAACGTGGTCTTTTCTGCGGGTGGGCTGGCGGGCATCAGGCGGGCCTCTTGGCGGGGTCTGTCGGTGTTGATAGGGTTATGTCTACACCTAATGCAAGGAAAGCCCGTGTTCCACATCCATCGCCCCGAGGATTTCATCACCACCCCATGGAAAAACGGCGGTGGCCTCACCCATGAAATCGCGCGGGCCGAGGGGGCAAGGGGCTGGCTCTGGCGGCTGAGCATCGCCGAGGTCGCCACCGACGGCCCCTTTTCACGCTTTGACGGCTATGCCCGCATCCTGACGGTGATCGAGGGGGCCGGGATCGCCTTGCATGGCCCCGATCAGGTGCTGTCCGCCCTGCCCCTGCACCCAGTCCCCTTTGACGGAGAGACGCCAATTGATGGGCGCTTGATCAACGGCCCCATTCGCGACCTGAACCTGATCTTCGATCCGCGCCTGATCTCCGGGCAGGTGACAGTCGTAGACGCACCCCACCATGAAGAGGTTATGGGCAGCGATCTGATCGGCCTTTTGGCCTTGACGCCGGGGGTGGATGTTGACGGCATGGCCCTGTTTCCCGGCAGCTTTGCACTTGGCACAAGCGGCGTGATCCGCGTGACCAAGGGCGCAAAGGCGCTGCGTGTGTCGCTGCGCCAACTCGGCTGAGTGTCACAGACTGGCCGCCAACTCCGCCAGCGCCTTGCGCCATGCCGCAACAATCGCGCCCCGCGCCACATGCCTGCCGCCCTGCACCTGATGACGCCCGGCGCTCCACAGATCGGTGACAACCGTATCGGGGCTTGCGAACACCAGACCGTCAAGGATTTGCGCGGGCCGCAAGGCACATAAGGCCGGGTGGTCCAGATCAATCGCCACCAGATCACCCAACCGCCCCACGGCAATCTCCCCCGCCTTGCGGCCAAGCGCCTGCGCGCCCCCGATGGCCGCCGCCCGGTACAGCGACTGCCCGACCGAGCCTTCGCCCACCACCATGATGTTGCGGGCAATGTCGCGCAGGCGTTGGCTGTATTCCAATGTGCGCAGCTCTTCGACCATGGAAATCCGCACATTGCTGTCGGTGCCCACGCCAAGCGCCCCCCCCGCCGCCAGCCAACCGGGGCCGTCAAAGGGGCCGTCGCCCAGATTTGCCTCTGTCACCGGGCACAGGCCCGCCACGGCGCCCGCACGCGCAAGGCCAAGGGTTTCGGCAGGCGTCATATGGGTTGCATGAATGGCGCACCAATCCCCGTTGATCGAGGTGTTGGCCAGCAGCCATTCCACCGGGCGCGCGCCCAGCCATGCCTGAACATCGGCAACTTCCTTGGGCTGTTCGGCCACATGGATGTGCAGGGGCTGCCCCGCCGCCAAGGGCAAGATGCGCGCCAGATCCTCGGGCGTGGTTGCGCGCAACGAATGTGGCGCAAGGCCCACGCGGCAATCGGCGGGCAGGGCCTTTGCCGCCGCACGTGCGGCCTCCAGCAATTGGGCAAAGGCGTCGGCGCTGTTGCCAAAGCGGGCTTGACCTGCCGCCAAGGGCTGCGCCCCTGCCCCGCCATAGCTGTAGAGCACGGGCAGATGCGTCAGACCAATCCCGGTTTGCGCCGCCCCTGCAAAGATCCGCACCGACAGTTCCGCCTTATCGGCATAGGGAGTGCCATCAGGCTGATGATGCACATAATGAAATTCGCCCACGGCGGCAAAGCCCGCCTCTTGCATTTCCATAAAGGCAAGGGCGGCAATCGCCTCGATCTGGTCGGGCGTCATGCGGGCGGCAAAGCGATACATCAGATCGCGCCATGTCCAAAAGCTGTCGCGCCCCGCCGCGCGATACTCGGTCATCCCCGCCATGGCGCGTTGAAACGTATGGCTGTGCAGGTTCGACAGCGCGGGCAAAAGCGCCTGCACCCGCGTATCGCCGGGCTGCGCCTGCGCATCAGGCGTCACACTGTCAATCACGCCATCTACAAGCGTGATCCGGACCCTCTCGGCCCACCCGTCCCCCAAAAAAGCGCGTTCGGCGAAAATCACGTCTCGACTCCTTATGTGTAGACATATTAGCTATAGGGGCCGAGACGCGGTTTCGGCAACTGTCTTTTTTCATCCGCACCAAGGGGCCACTATGGGAAATGCCATGCCAGAGGTTCTGATCGCCTGTGATGCGGCCACATTGGCTGCTGGGGATAGCGGCTATGGGTTGATCCGCGATGCGGCGCTCGTGCTGGATCAGGGCCGGATCGCATGGGTCGGCCCCCGCGCAGACCTGCCATCCGATTACGCCGCCATGCCCCGGCACGATCTGGGTGGGCGTCTCGTCACCCCTGCCCTGATCGACTGCCACACCCATCTGGTGCATGCCGGCAACCGCGCCACGGAATTCGAGATGCGCTTGCAAGGTGCCAGCTATGAAGAGGTCGCACGTGCAGGTGGGGGTATCCTGTCCACCGTGCGCGCCACACGCGCCGCCAGCCCAGAGGGTTTGGTGGCCACCGCCCTGCCCTTTGTCGATGCCCTGATTGCCGAAGGGGTCGCCACGATCGAGATTAAGTCGGGCTATGGGCTGGACCGTGACACCGAACTGCGGATGCTGCGGGCCGCGCGGCAGATTGCGGCGCTGCGCCCGATTGCGGTGCGCACCAGCTTTCTGGGCGCCCATGCCATTCCACCCGACTATGCCAGTCGCGCCGATGCCTATATCGACGAGGTTTGCATCCCCACCCTGCACTCGGCCCATGCCGAGGGTCTGGTCGATGCGGTCGACGGGTTTTGCGAAGGCATCGCCTTTTCCCCTGACCAGATTGCACGCGTCTTTGAGGCCGCACGCCTCTGCGGCCTGCCGGTCAAACTGCATGCCGAGCAACTCTCCAACCTTGGTGGCGCGGCGCTTGCGGCGGGTTTTGGCGCGCTGTCGGCGGATCATCTTGAATATCTGGATGCGGCGGGGGTTCAGGCCATGGCGGCGGCGGGGACCGTGGCCGTGATCTTGCCCGGTGCCTTTTACACTTTGCGCGAAACGCAGGCCCCGCCCATTGCTTTGTTGCGCGCCCACGGCGTGCGAATGGCAGTGGCCTCCGACATGAACCCCGGCTCATCGCCCATGGCCTCGATCTTGCTTGCCATGAACATGGCCTGCACCCTGTTTCGCCTGACCCCGGCCGAGGCACTGGCAGGCGTCACCCGCAACGCGGCGCGGGCCTTGGGGCTGTTTGACCGGGGCGTGATCGCGGCCGGACTGCGGGCCGATCTGGCGGTCTGGACCTGCCAGCACCCGGCGGAACTGTCCTATCGCATCGGCTTTAACCCCCTGCATCAGCGCATCATCGGAGGCGAGCTGTGATCGCACTTACTCTGACACCCGGCGAGACAACCCTTGACCAACTCGACCAAGTCTACCGCACCGGATGTGCCGTGACCCTGACCCCAGACGCCCGCCCAGCGGTGGAGGCTGCCGCCGCGGCGATCCGGGCTGCCGCCGAAGGAGATGTGCCCGTCTATGGTGTGAACACGGGCTTTGGAAAGCTGGCCCATATCCGCATCGCCCCCGGCGATACCGCCACGCTGCAACGCAATCTGATCTTGTCGCATTGCTGTGGCGTGGGCGATCCCATGCCGCGCAACCTGACCCGCCTGATGATGGTGCTCAAGATGCTCAGCCTTGGGCGCGGGGCCTCGGGCGTGCGCTGGGCGCTCATTGAGCTGTTGCAGGCGATGCTGGCCAAGGGCGTCACCCCCGTGGTTCCGGCCCAAGGATCGGTCGGGGCCTCGGGCGATCTGGCCCCCTTGGCGCATATGACGGCCGTTCTGATTGGCCATGGCATAGCCGAGGTCGACGGCGCCGTTCTGCCCGGCGCCGAGGCTTTGGCCAAAGTGGGCCTGTCGCCCGCCACCCTTGGCCCGAAAGAGGGGCTTGCCTTCATCAACGGCACCCAGTTTTCCACGGCCTACGCGCTGGCGGGCCTGTTTGATGGCTGGAACGCGGCGCAATCGGCGCTGGTGACTTCGGCCCTGTCCACCGATGCCATCATGGGCTCCACCGCCCCCCTCCACCCCGAAATCCACGCCCTGCGCGGCCATGCGGGGCAAATCGAGGCGGCGGCGTTTCTGCGTGCCCTGTTGGACGGTTCCGTGATCCGCGAAAGCCACCGGATCGGCGACGCGCGTGTGCAAGACCCCTATTGCATCCGCTGCCAGCCGCAGGTGACGGGCGCCGCGATGGATGTCTTGCGCCAAGCCGCCCGCACGCTGGAGATCGAGGCCAATGCCGCCACCGACAACCCGCTCGTGCTGACCGAGGCCGGGCTGATCGTCTCTGGCGGGAATTTCCATGCCGAACCCGTGGGTTTTGCCGCCGACATGATCGCGCTGGCCCTGTCGGAAATCGGGGCCATCGCGCAGCGCCGCGTGGCGCTGATGGTCGATCCGGTGCTCAGCTTTGACCTGCCCGCCTTTCTGACCCCAAAGCCGGGCCTGAATTCCGGCCTGATGATCGCCGAGGTGACGACCGCCGCCTTGATGAGCGAAAACAAGCACATCGCCATGCCATGTGTGACCGACAGCACCCCCACCTCCGCCAATCAAGAGGATCACGTCTCCATGGCGGCCCATGGTGCGCGCCGCTTGGGGCAAATGGTGGCGAACCTGAACGTCATCCTCGGGATCGAGGCGATCTGTGCCGCCCAAGGCATCGAATTTCGCGCGCCGCTGCCCACCAGCCCTGCGCTTGCCGCCGTGATCGCCGCCCTGCGCGCGCAGGTTCCCCCCTTGGTCGAGGATCGCTACCTCGCCCCGGATATCGAGGCCGCATCCGCCCTTATCGCCTCAGGTGCGCTGACGCGTGCCGCCGCCCTGCCGCTTCCGCCCCTTTCTCCCCAATCGTGAGGACACGCCATGCTGGACCGCAAGAATAGCCGTGACATCTACCCCCCAACCGGCCCCGAGCGCAGCGCGAAAAGCTGGCAGACCGAGGCCGCGATGCGGATGCTGATGAACAACCTGCACCCTGATGTCGCCGAAAACCCGCATGAGCTTGTGGTCTATGGCGGCATCGGTCGGGCCGCACGCACATGGGGCGATTTCGACCGGATCGTGGCCACACTCAAAGACCTTGAGGATGACGAAACCCTCGTGGTGCAATCGGGCCGCCCGGTGGCCGTGGTACGCACCCACCGCGATTCCCCCCGCGTCCTCATCGCCAACTCCAACCTCGTGCCGCATTGGGCCACGTGGGATCACTTCAACGACCTCGATCGCAAGGGCCTGATGATGTATGGCCAGATGACGGCGGGGTCGTGGATCTACATTGGCACCCAAGGCATCGTGCAGGGCACCTATGAAACCTTTGCCGAGGCCGGGCGCCAGCATTATGGCGGCGATCTGACCGGCAAATGGATCCTGACCGGGGGCTTGGGCGGCATGGGCGGCGCACAACCCCTTGCCGCCGTCATGGCCGGGGCCTGCTGTCTGGCCGTGGAATGCGATGAGACCCGGATCGATTTTCGTATTCGTACCCGCTATGTCGACGCCAAAGCTCAGACTCTGGATGAGGCGCTGGCCATGATCGCGGAGTGGACCGCACAGGGTGAGGCGAAATCCGTGGGCCTTGTCGGCAATGCCGCCGATGTCTTCCCCGAACTTGTCCGCCGGATGCAGGCTGGCGACCCCGCTGTGCCAAATGGCCGCCCCGATATCGTCACCGACCAGACCAGCGCGCATGATCCGCTGAACGGCTATCTGCCTCAGGGCTGGAGCGTGGCCGAAGCCAAGGCCGCGCGGGAAAGCGATCCCAAATCCGTCGAACGCGCCGCCCGCGCCAGCATGCGCACCCATGTCGCGGCCATGGTGGATTTCTGGAACGCAGGTGTGCCCACGCTCGATTATGGCAATAACATCCGCCAAGTGGCGCTGGATGAGGGGTTGGAGAATGCCTTTGCCTTCCCCGGTTTCGTGCCCGCTTACATCCGGCCCCTGTTTTGCAAAGGGATCGGCCCCTTCCGCTGGGTGGCGCTGTCCGGCGACCCCGAGGATATCGCCAAGACCGATGCGGCGATGAAGAAACTCTTCCCCGAAAACACCCACCTGCACCGCTGGCTCGATATGGCCGCTGACCGCATCGCCTTTCAGGGCCTGCCCGCGCGGATCTGCTGGATCGGGCTTGGTGATCGGCATCGGGCGGGGCTGATGTTCAACGAGATGGTCGCCAGCGGCGAGCTCAAGGCCCCCATCGTGATCGGGCGCGATCACCTCGACGCAGGCTCCGTCGCCTCTCCCAACCGCGAAACGGAAAGCATGAAGGATGGCTCTGACGCGGTGTCGGATTGGCCCTTGCTCAATGCCCTCGTCAACACCGCCTCTGGCGCCACTTGGGTCAGCCTGCACCACGGCGGTGGGGTCGGCATGGGCTTTTCACAACATGCAGGCGTCGTGATCGTGGCCGATGGCACGCCCGAGGCAGCCCGGCGCATCGACCGGGTCTTGTGGAACGATCCCGCCTCCGGCGTCTGGCGCCATGCCGATGCAGGCTATGAAACAGCCATCGACTGCGCCCGCGACCAAGGCCTGCGCCTGCCCACCATACTGGGAAATTGACCCCCCAAGCTGCCTTCATCTGTTCATAAATATCCCACGGGGTAGTCTATTGGTTTCGCCATTGGTTCAAGAAACCAATAGACTGGCGGGTGTGAAACCCCCGATCCTGACCGCTCCACAAGGACCACGCAATGCATTATGCGCCCGGAACCGATCCCTGCCCGCTGCCTTTTTCGCCCTTCAAATCCTGCACCGTGCCGCGCCCCATCGGCTGGCTGTCCACCATCAGCAAGGACGGCATCCACAACCTTGCCCCCTATAGCCAATGGCAAAACCTGACCTTCGATCCGCCGATGGTGATGTTTGCCGCCAATCAATATCCCGACGGGCGGCGCAAGGATACCGTGGTCAATGCCGAGGAAACCGGCTGGTTTGTGTGGAACATGGCGACCTACGCGCTGCGCGAGGCGGTCAACCTGTCGGCCATGGCGCTCCCGGCCGAAGAAGATGAATTCGTGCATGCAGGGGTGACCAAGGCCCCTTGCCTGTCTGCCCCCGGCGCGCGGGTGGCCGAAAGCCCTGCACATTTTGAATGCAAATACCTCTCCACCCACCGCCTGCCCGGCAACAGTGCGGCGGGTTGGGTGGAGGTGGTCTATGGTCAGGTCATGCATATCCATGTCGATGACAAGGTGATCCTGCCCTCGGGCAAACTGGATATCCCCGCGATCCAACCCCTCGCCCGGATGGGCTATTATGATTACGCCCGCATCACCGAAACGTTTGAGATGCGCATCCCCCACGCCACCGGTCAGGCCGAGGATGGGTTGGAGGGCAAGGCCTAAGGCCCCGCGTCCCGCACGACTTGGCTCGACCCTCTCACTGTTTCGCTTGTCAAACACCGCGCGAGGCGCTGTAACAATCCCGCCGCTCCCTTTTGCAATTTCGCGCGCGCGCCCCACATTGCAGAGCATACGACATTGCATCGCACACGACTCTGGCAAGGAGATACTGATGACCTACCAAAAGACCGAAGACGCCCTGGCCCGCCTGACGCCCGAGCAATTTCGCGTCACCCAGCAAAACGGCACCGAACGGGCCTTTACCGGGGAATACAATGACAACAAAAAGCCGGGCATCTATGTCGACATCGTCTCGGGTGAGCCGCTCTTTGCCTCATCCGACAAGTTCGAGTCCGGCTGTGGCTGGCCCAGCTTTACCAAGCCGATCGAATTGGCGAACGTCACCAACCTGCGCGACACCAGCCACGGCATGACCCGGATAGAGGTGCGCAGCGCGCATGGCGACAGCCATCTGGGCCATGTGTTTCCCGATGGGCCAAAGGATCGCGGCGGGTTGCGCTATTGCATCAACTCCGCCAGCCTGCGCTTTGTGCATCGCGATGACATGGAGGCCGAAGGCTATGGCGCCTATCTCACCCAAGTGGAGGATATCTGAATGACCGAACGTGCCATTCTTGCTGGCGGATGTTTCTGGGGCATGCAAGACCTGATCCGTAAGATGCCGGGGGTGAAATCCACCCGCGTCGGCTATACTGGGGGCGATGTGCCAAACGCCACCTACCGAAACCACGGCACCCATGCCGAAGGGATCGAGGTGGTCTTTGACCCCGCCCAGATCAGCTATCGCCAGCTTCTGGAATTCTTCTTCCAGATCCATGATCCCAGCACCCTGAACCGTCAGGGCAATGATCGTGGGCTCAGCTACCGCTCGGGCATCTATTACCTGTCGGAAGACCAACGCCAGATGGCGCTGGAGACGATTGCCGATGTCGATGCCTCGGGCCTGTGGCCGGGCAAGGTGATGACCGAAGTCAAAGCCGCCGGTGATTTCTGGGAGGCCGAGCCCGAGCATCAAGATTATCTGGAGCGGATTCCGCATGGCTATACCTGCCATTTCATCCGCCCCGGCTGGTCCTTGCCCAAACGCGCCGCCGCCCAGTAAGGGCGGGGTTGATGCGATAATCAGGGGGCGGCATCCGTGCCGCCCTTTTGCTATGGAAAGGGGGCACGGATGGACCGGATCGGCTTTGGCGGCGGCTGTCATTGGTGCACCGAGGCCGTGTTTCAATCCCTGATCGGGGTGATCCACGTCGAACAGGGCTTCATCGCAGCCCCACCCCCGGATGACAGCCTGTCCGAGGCGGTGATTGTCAGCTTTGACCCTGCCGCAATCACGCTTGCCGATCTGATCGGGGTGCATCTGGCCACCCATTCCAGCACATCTGCCCATGTCCTGCGCAGCCGCTATCGCAGCGCGATCTATGCCTTTGACACGGCCCAAGGCCAAAGGGCGCAGTCCGCCCTTGCCACCCATGCCCGCCAGAGCGGAGCCAACTTTATCACGCGGGTGCTGGACTTCGGGCGCTTTGCCGCCTCGGCCCCGCGCTATCACAACTACTATGCAACTGATCCCACGCGACCGTTTTGCCAAACCCATATCGACCCAAAACTGGCCCTGCTGCGCCAATCGCATGCCGCACTGATCAAGGCGGGATAGGCCTCTGGCCCTGAATCCCTCTGCATACGCGTGTTTTATGGGCAATCGTCGAAATACCCGCCCAAGATTCGCGCAACCGCACAAAGACGCCCCCCAGCCCCCCCTGCAGCATTGCCGCCGCCCAAATGCCCCTGACATGTTTAAGGTCAGAGTTGACGGCTAGGGTTCCGGCGTTTGCAACGTGTCTGGTCCGAGAGCTGTCACCCGTGGGGGAGACATCCCCGCGTGGCGCACGGCGGGACAAAAACCCGGGAGACCTCGTCAAGCCAAGGGATTGGCCGAGCGATGGTTCGTGCTTTCCCTTTGAACATGAAAGGAAAGACCATGCCCACACGTCGCACCTCGTTGATTGCCGCCCTGGCCATGCTGGGGACCCTGTCACTGAACGCAAGCCCGGCTGCCGCGCAGGCAAGGACAGATTTCAAGGTCGCATGGTCGATCTATGTCGGCTGGATGCCATGGGGCTATGCCTCGGATGCGGGCATCGTGCAAAAATGGGCCGATAAATACGGCCTGACGATCGAGGTGACGCAGTTCAACGACTATGTGGAATCGATCAACCAATATACCGCAGGCGCCTATGACGCCGTGACGGTGACCAATATGGACGCGCTGTCGATCCCATCCGCGGGCGGCGTGGACACAACGGCCGTCATCGTGGGCGACTTTTCGGCGGGCAATGACGCAGTGTTTGTCAAGGACGGCAGCAGCCTTGCCGACATCAAGGGACGTGACGTCAATCTGGTGGAGTTCTCCGTCTCGCACTACCTCCTCGCCCGCGCGCTTGACAGCGTCGGGCTGAGTGAGGCTGACGTCAAGGTGATCAACACCGCCGACCCCGATATGGTGGGCGCGTTCCAGACGGCGGATGTGACAGCGATGGTCACATGGAACCCGATGGTGTCCGAGATTGCAGCCCTGCCCGGTGCGACAAAGGTTTTTGACAGCGCCCAGATCCCCGGTGAGATCATCGATCTGATGGTCGCCAATACGCAAGTGCTGGCCGACAACCCCGATTTTGGCAAGGCGCTGGCCGGAATCTGGTATGAAACGGCCACGCTGATGGTGTCCGATACGCCCGAAGGGGCAGCCGCCCGCGCGGCAATGGGGGCGGCCTCTGGCACCGATCAGGCCGGGTTTGAGGCGCAGATGGCCGCGACCGAGCTGTTCGACAAACCCGGTGATGCGGTGGCCTTTACCACCTCGCCCGATTTGGCCAAGACGATGGACCTTGTCCGCCTGTTCTTGTTTGACAAGGGCCTGTTGGGCGCGGGGGCGATGTCGGCGGATGCGGTGGGGATCGCCCTGCCCGGCGGCACCATCCTTGGCGATGCAAACAACGTGAAGTTCCGTTTTGACGAGACCTTCATGAAACTGGCCGCCGACGGCGCACTTTAAGCCGGATCCCCCATGCGCTGGATCAATCAACGGCCCTCAAAAGGGGCGCAGGTCGTCTTGGCCTGCCTGCCCTTTGTCTTGCTGGGATTGGCCTATCTGATCGGCTCTGCCGTCAGACTGGCCGATAACCCGGCGGATAAGCTGCTGCCCTCGCTGCAGTCGATGGGCCGGATGATCGAGGTCATGGCCCTGACCCCGGACAAGCGCACGGGGGATTACCTGCTGTGGAGCGACACCTATGCCAGCCTTGGCAGACTTTGGGCGGGTTTGGGGATCGCTACGGCGCTGGCGCTGCTGTTGGGGCTCGTGATCGGCGTGCTGCCGGTGGCGCGTGCAGTGCTGTCACCCTTTGTGGCCTTTGTCTCGATGGTGCCGCCCTTGGCGCTTTTGCCGATCCTGTTCATCGTGCTTGGTCTGGGCGAGGTGTCAAAGATCGCGCTGATCGTGATTGGCGTGGCCCCCATCCTTGCCCGCGATTTGTCGCTGGCAGCCCTTGCCCTGCCCCGCGAACAGATCGTCAAGGCCGAAACCCTGTCGGCCTCCACGTGGTTGATCGCCATTCGCGTGGTCTTGCCACAAATCATGCCGCGCCTGATCGACAGCCTGCGCCTGCAACTGGGGCCGGCCTTCCTGTTCCTGATCGCGGCCGAGGCGATCTCATCTGACTCAGGCCTTGGCTACCGGATCTTTCTGGTGCGGCGCTATCTGTCGATGGATGTGATCTTTCCCTATGTGATCTGGATCACCCTTTTGGCCGTGGTGATGGACCTCGGCCTGCGCGTCTTGCGGCGGCGTCTGTATCCGTGGACGGAACTGGAGGGCGCGCGATGAGTGGGCTGACCATCCAGAATGTCTGGAAAGAATATGGCGATCAGGTCGTGCTGGAGAATATCTCGCTCAGCATCGCGCCGCGATCCTTTGTGGCGCTGGTCGGCCCCTCGGGCTGTGGCAAGACCACCTTTTTGCGCATGTTGTTGGGGCAAGAGGTGCCGACCCGTGGCCGCATCGACTGGGATGGCACCGCCCTTCCCCCCGAACCGGGGCCAGAGCGTGGCGTGGTCTATCAGCGCTATTCGGTGTTTCCGCATCTAACGGTGCTGCAAAACGTAATGATGGGCCCCGAAATGCGGCAAGCCCCGCTTGTGGGCCGGGTGTTTGGCCCCGCGCGCCGCAAACTGGCGGATGAGGCCCGCGCCATGCTGACCGAAGTTGGCCTCTCGGGCGCAGAGGCCAAGTATCCCGCCCAGCTTTCGGGTGGCATGCAGCAGCGCCTTGCGCTGGCCCAAGCCCTGATGATGCGGCCCCGTATCCTTTTGCTGGACGAACCCTTTGGCGCGCTTGATCCCGGCATCCGGGCCGAGATTCACACCCTCATGCGGCGGCTCTGGAACGAATTGCCGATGACGGTGGTGATGGTCACCCATGATCTGCGCGAGGCCTTTACGCTGGCCACCCGCATCATCGCCTTTGACCGCACCCGCAACCGCCCCGAAGAGCGTCTGCGCTATGGGGCCACGATCACCAAAGATATCGCCATCTGGCCCCCCCGCCGGGCCGGGGCGCAAACGCTTTATGACGCCGATATTCCGCCCAGTCAGGACGACCTGACCGCCTTTGGGCTGACCTCCGGGACGACCCGGTTGCCTGATGGAGACATCCCCGATGATGCCACATACCCCCCGCACGGCTGAGGCGATTGCCGCCGACCGCGCCCGTTATGAGGACCACCAGCGCAAAGGGCTGACCTTTGCGCCCAAGACCCCGCCGCAGCCAAGCCCGCTGCCCGCACCCGCCCCTCATGGCGTCTTGGCAACCGAAACCCTGCCCGGCGGCTGGTATACGGTCCTGACCCTTGGCGCGGGCGAGGTCTTGCGCCTTCAGACCCATGCCTTGGGGTCAAGCCTTTCCTTGGCCGCGTGGTCGGCCACGGACACGTCCGAGCGGTTGAACCTGCCCGACACGGTCAAGGTGCAATGGACAACCGAACTGTCCAAGGGCCGGGTCATGTTTTCTGATATGGGCCGGGTGATGCTGTCGATCACCGAGGATAGCTCGGGCGCGCATGATGCGCTGACCGGGGGATCGGGGGCCACGGGCGCAGGCACGCCGATGCAGCGCAACACGCGGGAAAACATGGTGCTGGCGGCGGCCAAGCTGGGCCTTGATCGGCGCGATATTCCTGCGCTGATGACCTTTTTCGCCCCTGTGCGGGTTGATGCGGCGGGGCGGTTTTTCTGGAACGCCAGCCTTTTGTCGGGCACAGATTGGGTGGACCTGCGCGTCGAGATGCCGCTGATGCTGGCCCTGTCGAACTGCCGCCATCTGCTGGACCCCGTCACGGTCGACGTGCCCCATGTCACCCTGACCCGCATGGCGGCCCGACCCATAGCCCCCGACGATCTGTGCCGCACCGCAACCGCCGAGGCGATCCGGGGCTTTGAAAACAATGCAAGGGGCTGACACAATGGACCAAATCCACGACATCCCCGCGCAAAAGCCATGGTCCGGCCTTGTGAAAAAGGGCCAGACCATCCGCATCATCGACGCTTACGGCCAGCAAGCCATCGACACGATCTTTTACAACGCTAATGATTTTGGCGAACGCTATTCCAGTCAGGATACCATGCGCGCCCAAGGGGCGGCCTATATCACCAAGGGCACGCAGATCATGTCCTCCGAAGGGCGGGTGATGCTGACCGTCACCGCAGATACCTCGGGCCGCCATGACACCAGCGCGGGTTGCTGTTCATGCGAATCCAACACCGTGCGCTTTGGCCATGACACCCGCTATCTGCATGCCTGCCGCGAGAATTTCATTCTCGAACTGTCGCGCCACGGCATGACCAAGCGCGATATCGTGCCCAATATCAATTTCTTCATGAACGTGCCGATCAGCCCCAATGGCTCCATGACCATTGATGACGGCATCTCTGCCCCCGGCGATCATGTCGAGATGCTGGCCGAGATGGATGTGCTGTGCGTCATCTCGAACTGCCCGCAGATCAACAACCCCTGCAACGGCTTTGATCCGACGCCCATTCGCGTCGTGATTACGGGGTAAGGCCATGTTCAAAACCGTTCTTGTGGCGAACCGCGGTGAAATCGCGGTGCGCATCATGCGCAGTTTGCGCGCCATGGGCATCTCGCCTGTGGCCGTCTATTCCGACGCCGACCGCTTTGCCCCACATGTGCGGCTGGCCGATCAGGCGGTCCGCCTTGGCCCGGCCCCCGCAACCGAGAGCTATCTGGATGTCGAGGCCGTCTTGCGCGCCTGCCACGATACGGGGGCCGAGGCTGTGCATCCCGGCTATGGCTTTTTGTCCGAAAACATCGGCTTTGCCGAGCGTCTGGCCGCGTCAGGCATCGCCTTTATCGGCCCCTCGCCCGATCATATCCGGGCCTTTGGCCTGAAACACACAGCGCGCGATCTGGCGGCGGCGGCAGGCGTGCCCCTGCTGCCGGGCAGCGGCTTGCTGGGCGGGGTCGAAGATGCCGTCGCGGCGGCCCAGAACATCGGCTATCCCGTCATGCTCAAAAGCACCGCTGGCGGTGGCGGCATCGGGATGAGCCTGTGCGCAGATGACGCCGCCCTGCGTGCGGCCTTTGACAGTGTGGAACGCACCGCCAAGGCCAGCTTTGGCGATGCACGGGTGTTTCTGGAACGCTTTGTGCCCGACGCCCGCCATGTCGAGGTGCAGATTTTCGGCAATGGCGCGGGCCGCGTGGTGGCGCTGGGCGAACGCGACTGTTCGTTGCAAAGGCGCAATCAAAAGGTGATCGAAGAAACCCCCGCGCCCCTCTTGCCCGATGCGGTGCGCGATGGCCTGCATGCCGCCGCCGTGCGCTTGGGCGAAACGGTCAGCTATGCCTCCGCCGGAACGGTGGAGTTCATCTATGATCCCGCACGGGCCGAATTCTATTTTCTGGAGGTCAACACCCGCCTGCAAGTCGAACACCCGGTGACCGAAGCTGTTCTGGGCATTGATCTGGTCGAATGGATGGTGCGCCAAGCGGCGGGCGAGGACCCGATCCCCGCCACCCTACCCGCGCCCAAGGGCCATGCCATCGAGGCGCGGCTTTACGCCGAAATGCCGCATGCCAATTTCCGCCCCGCCGCCGGACGCCTGACGCAGGTCAGCTTTCCCAAGGGTATCCGCGTGGATAGCTGGATTGCGACGGGAACCGAGGTCGCCCCGTTCTATGACCCCATGCTGGCCAAGATCATCGTGCATGGTCCCGACCGACCCGCAGCCATTGCCGCGCTGCAAGATGCCCTTGCGCAAACCCAAGTGGCGGGAATCGAGACTAACCTTGCCTATCTGCGGGCCATTGCGGGGTCCGACCTGTTGTCGTCCGGCCAAGTCGCAACAACCGCGCTGGCCCGCTTTGCCTTTGCCCCCGATGTGATCGAGGTGCTGTCGCCGGGTGCACAAACCAGCTTGCAAGAACTGCCGGGTCGCGTGGGCCTGTGGCATGTGGGCGTGCCGCCCTCGGGCCCGATGGATGCGCGCAGCCACCGCAACGCAAACCGCCTTGTCGGCAATCCGCCCGATACGGCGGCGCTGGAACTGACGGTCACTGGCCCGACCTTACGCTTTGCCTCCCCCGCACGGGTGGCATTGGCGGGGGCGGATATGGCGCTTAGTCTGAATGGCGCCGCCGTGACAGGCCCGGTTGTCGATGTCCCGGCGGGCGGCGTGCTCGCCATAGGTGCCATCACCGGGCCGGGGCAGCGTGCCTCTCTGGCCATCGCGGGCGGCTTTGATGCGCCCGAAATCCTTGGCTCTCGTGCCTGCTTTGGCCTTGGGCAGTTTGGCGGCCATGCCACGGGGGTGGTCAAAACTGGCGATACGCTGCACATGGCCCGCGCCGCCTTTGGCACACCCACTCCGCCGGAACCCGCGCCCCTGACCCATGACTGGGAGGTGGAGGTCGTCTATGGCCCCCACGGGGCCCCCGATTTCTTCCGCGAGGACGATATCGCCACCCTGTTCTCCACCGCCTATGAGGTGCATTTCAACTCGGCCCGCACAGGCGTACGCCTGATCGGCCCGGCACCAAAATGGGCGCGGGAGGATGGTGGCGAGGCCGGGCTGCACCCATCGAACCTGCATGACAATGCCTATGCCATCGGCGCCATCGACTTTACTGGCGACATGCCGATCTTGCTTGGCCCCGACGGGCCAAGCCTTGGCGGCTTTGTCTGCCCCGCCGTGGTGGCCGATGCCGATCTGTGGAAGCTGGGCCAGTTGCGCCCCGGCGACCGCGTGCGCTTTCGCGCTGCCACACGCCCCGCCGATCCGGTGGCAGGGCCCGCCTATCTGCGTGCAGGCTCGCCCCTTGTGCATCAGGGCGCGGGTGATCTGCCTGTGGCCTATCGCCGTCAGGGGGATGCAAACCTGCTGGTTGAATACGGGCCGATGACGCTGGATATCGGCTTGCGCCTGCGGGTGCACACCCTGATGCAGGCGGTGCAGGCGGCGGGCTTGCCCACGTTGGACCTGACCCCCGGTATCCGGTCCTTGCAACTGCACTACGACCCGGCCCGCATCAGCCGCCCCGATCTGATCGCCGAGTTGCAAAGGATCGAGGCTGCGCTGCCAGACGCGGCCCGCGTCAAGGTGCCGACGCGCACGGTCTATTTGCCGCTGTCATGGAACGACCCGCAGGCGGAACTGGCGATGCGCAAGTATCAAGACCTTGTCCGCCCCAATGCGCCATGGTGCCCGTCGAACATCGAATTCATCCGCCGGATCAACGGGCTGGAGGATGAAGCTGCCGTGCGCAAAACGATCCATGATGCGCGCTATCTGGTGCTGGGGCTGGGCGATGTCTACCTTGGCGCGCCGGTCGCAACCCCGGTCGATCCGCGCCACCGCCTTGTGACCACCAAATACAACCCCGCCCGCACGTGGACACCGGAAAACGCCGTCGGCATCGGCGGGGCCTATATGTGCATCTACGGGATGGAGGGGCCGGGCGGCTATCAACTCTTTGGCCGCACCATTCAGGTCTGGAACACTTGGGCGCGCACGCCCGCCTTTCACGACCGCCCGTGGCTGCTGGATTTCTTTGACCAGATCCGCTTCTTCCCCGTCACCCCGCAAGACCTGGCCGAGGCGCGCGAGGCCTTTCCCCATGGCGAATACCCCCTGCGGATTGAGGAAGGCACCTTTGATTGGGCAGCGGAATCGGCGGCCCTTGCACAGCAGGCCCCGCAGATCACCGCCTTCAAATCCACCCAGCAATCCGCATTCGAGGCCGAGCGCGCCCGCTGGCGCGCGGCGGGACTTGACACCTTTGCCCCGGATGAGGGCGCGGCCATCGCCGCCACCGATCTGCCACAGGGCTGCATTGGCGTGGAAAGCCCGGTGCCGGGAAGCCTGTGGAAATACCTTGTGACGCCCGGCAAGCGGGTTGCCGCAGGCGAACAAATTGCCATCCTTGAATCGATGAAGATGGAGATTCCCGTCATAAGCCCCGCCGCGGGCAGCTTGCGTGAATGCCGCGCCGCACCGGGCCGCGTTGTGCGGGCGGGCGATATCCTTGCCGTAGTGGAGATTGACTGATGTTGCCAAAAATGCTCACCCTCGCTGCCGTGCAGGCCTATTACGAACGCGGACACAGCCCCGCGGATCTGATGGAAGAGGTGATTGCCCGCCGCGCGGCCCTTGCCGATCCGGCCGTGTTCATCACCAAAACCCCCGATGACGCTCTGCGCGCCGCCGCACAGGCCGTCATGGCAGGCCCGCGCGATCTGCCACTGTGGGGCATCCCCTTTGCTGTCAAGGATAATATCGATGTGGCGGGTCTGCCCACCACCGCCGCCTGCCCCGCCTTTGCCTATGATCCGGCGGAGGATGCCACGCTAATTGCCCGCCTGCGCGCGGCGGGGGCGATTGTCATCGGCAAGACCAACCTTGACCAGTTTGCCACGGGCCTGAACGGCACGCGCTCGCCCCATGGCGCGCCGCGCTCGGTGTTTGATGCGGATTATGTCTCGGGCGGGTCCTCCTCGGGTTCGGCGGTGGCGGTGGCCTCTGGCCTGTGCAGCTTTGCGCTTGGCACTGATACCGCCGGGTCGGGCCGGGTGCCTGCCGCGTTCAACAACCTTGTGGGGATCAAACCCACCCCCGGTCTGGTGCCCAATACGGGCGTGGTCCCGGCGTGTCGGTCGGTCGATGTGGTCACCGTCTTTGCCGGATGCGTGGCCGATGGCGCCGAAGTGCGCGCCGTGATGGAGGGGTATGACGCGGCCGACCCGTTCTCGCGCCACGCCACGCCCGCCGCCCTGCCACCCCGCCCCCGCATCGGCGTGCTGACCGGGGCGGAACGGGAGTTTTACGGCAATGCCGAGGTTGAGGCGCTGTATGATGCCGCCATTGCCCGCGCCGAAAGCCTTGGGGCCACGATTGTGCCCTTTGACTACGCCCCCTTCCGTGAGGCCGCAGCCCTGCTTTACGATGGCCCGTGGGTGGCGGAACGTCTGGCGGCGGTCGAGGGCTTTCTTGCCACCAACGCCGACGATTTCGACCCCACCGTGCGCCGCATCATCGAAGGGGCCAAGGGCCGCACGGCGGTGCAGGCGTTCAACGCCCTTTACCGCCTGAATGAAATCCGCCAGCAAACCGCCCCGGTGTGGCAGGCGGTGGATCTGCTGATGCTGCCCACCTCGCCCACCACCTGCACCGTGGCGGATATGCTGGCCGATCCGATCGGGCGCAACAGCCAGTTCGGGCGCTATACCAATTTCGTCAACCTGATGGGTCTGGCCGCGATTGCAGTGCCCGCAGGCTTTGGCACCTCCGGCCTGCCGGGGGGTGTGACGCTGATTGGACCTGCGTTTTCCGATCAGGCGCTGGTGCCCTTTGCCGGGGCCATGCATGCCGCCGCCGATTGCGGCATGGGAATCGACCAGGGGGCCGAGGTGCCGCCCGCAACCCTGCCCACCTGCCCGGACGGATGGTTGCCCATCGTGGTGGTGGGCGCGCATCTGTCTGGAATGCCTCTGAACGCGGAACTGACCGGACCGGGGGGTGTGCTTTTACAATCCACCCGCACGGGCGCGGGCTATCGCCTTTACGCACTACCGGGCACGGTGCCGCCCAAACCGGGCCTGATCCATGACCCCGCCTTTGTCGGTGAGGGGATAAAGGTAGAGGTCTGGGCCCTGCCCGCCGCCGCCTTTGGGGCCTTTGTGGCCCGCATTCCCGCACCCTTGGGCGTTGGAAAACTGACCTTGGAGGATGGTCGCCAGATCAGCGGATTCTTATGCGAATCCCATGCTTTGTCGGGCGCGATTGAGGTCACATCTTATGGCAGCTGGCGCGCCTATCGCGCATCGGTCACAGGCTAGGCCGGGATCACAAAGCGGCGCCCCCCAAAACCCGAGCAATCCACAGCGATTGCGCGGCAGGACCAGCTTTCGCTCACGCCTTTGGGTCTTGCACGCCATAGCTCGCGAACCCCTTGGCGGTTTCGGCAAGCTCTGCCTCGCTCAGGATATGGCCGCCTCCGATTTGCAGCACATGGAAATACTGATGCGCCAGCGCCTCCAACTCATGCGCAAGCCATGTGGCGCGGGTCAGGTTTTCGCCCCCCACGATCATGCCGTGATTGGCCATCAGACAGCCTTTGCGCCCCGCCATCGCGCGCACAACCTCCTCCGACAGTTCTGCGGTGCCATAGCAGGCATAGCCCGAACACCTGATGTCCGGCCCGCCAAAGGCCGCCATCATGTAATGCACCGCAGGAATGGGCTTTCGGGCAATGGCAAGGATGGTGGAAAACGGCGCATGGGTGTGAACAAGGGCGTTCAGATCGGGCCGCGCGCGCATCAGATCCAGATGAAAGCGCCACTCGGTCGAGGGTTTGAGCGGCCCCTCCCACCTGCCATGCTCCCCCTCAAGCGACATTTTCGCGATCATCGCAGGCTCCAACCGCGCCGGCGGCACGCCTGAGGGCGTGACCAGCATCGACCCACCACAACGGGCCGAGATATTGCCAGATGACCCCCGGTTCAGACCAGAGGCATCCATGTCGCGGGCGCGGGCCAAGATCTCTTCGCGCAGCGTTTGTTCAAGGGGCATCATCAACGCCTCCGTCCTTGGGTGATTGCCACGCGGTCAGCTTGCAACACGGTCAGGGAACATCGCGGCCATGGCTTGGACATTGGCCGCACAGACCCCGCGTTCGGTGATCAACCCGGTCACAAGGCGCGCGGGCGTCACATCAAAGGCCGGATTGGCGGCGGGAGTTTCCTCAGGGCTGATGCGCAGGCGGGTCACCGTGCCATCGGCCAGTTTGCCCTGCACGAAAGACACCTCATCGCCGCTGCGTTCCTCGATCGGGATGTCGGCCACCCCATCCAGAACCCGCCAATCAATGGTGGGCGACGGCAAGGCAACATAGAACGGCACACCATTATCCTTTGCGGCCAATGCCTTGAGGTAGGTTCCTATCTTGTTGCACACATCGCCGCCTGCGGTCGTGCGGTCGGTGCCCACAATCACCATATCCACCTCGCCATGCTGCATCAGATGCCCGCCCGCATTGTCGACGATCAGTTTGTGCGGGATGCAATGACTTGCCATTTCCCACGCGGTCAGATGCGCGCCCTGATTGCGGGGCCGCGTCTCATCGACCCAGACATGCACCGCGATCCCCGCCTGATGCGCCTTGTAGATCGGTGCCGTCGCGGTCCCCCAATCGACCGTGGCCAGCCACCCCGCATTGCAATGGGTCAAGATACTCACCGGGCCTGCCTTTCTTGCGGCGATCTCTTGAATGATCGTCAGGCCATGGTCCCCGATGGCCGAATTGATCGCCACATCCTCATCCGCAATCGCGGCCGCCCGCGCCAGCGCGACCGCGGCCCGTTCTGCCGGGGAAACCGGGGCCAGCAGGGCCAACATATGCTCCAGCGCCCACCGCAGATTGACCGCCGTCGGGCGCGTCGCCATCAAGGTGTCATGCGCATGGCGCAGGCCCGCATCGCTGCTGTCGGCCCGCATCGCAATCGCCATGCCATAGGCCGCCGTCGCCCCGATCAGCGGCGCGCCGCGCACCCACATGTCGCGGATCGCCGTCGCCGACTGCTCCAATGTTTCCAAGGTGACAACAATAAACTCATGCGGCAGGCGGGTTTGATCGATGATCCTGACCGCATCGCCCTCTTGCCAGATGGAGCGATAATGCTCTTGGCCCACTTTCATCTTGCGACCGTCCTTTCGATATCCCGCGCCAGAAGGGGCAGATCACCCAAGGTCAGGGCATGGCGAGATGTTGCAATAATCCGTCCGGTTTCCAGCGCGCGCGCCTCGGCCAGCACACGGGTTGCCGGATCGGGGATGGACTCCAGATCCTCCACATGTGCAAGGCCAAGGATGCGGCGGTGCATCTCCACCCCACAAAAGGCCAAAGCATCGCGCCATATCTCCTTGAGAACATGTATCAAAGCGGCCTGCGCACCAAGGCTGTCACCGACATCCTCAAACACCCTGCGCTCATACAAGATGCCGCTGCGTTCGGTCTGCCACAGATGGCGGAACTCTGCGGCAAAGACGCGCCACACCTCGGTCAGTTGCACCAGCAGCCACTCGCGATAGTCGTCGCGCGCGCCGGGCGATGCCTCATGCCCCGATTGCGCATGATAGGCCAGCAACAGGTTGGCCATGAACATCCCCACGTCAAAGCCAAAGGGGCCATAGATGGCAAATTCCGGGTCGATGACCTGCGTATCATCGGGCGTCACCATCAGACTGCCGGAATGTAGATCCCCATGCAGCATCGTTTCCGTTTTGGACACAAAGGCATGCTTTGCCTCTTGCGCCGCAATTCTGAGTGCGCGGTCAGCCCGCAAGGGCGCGATGAACGGCTCCAGCCCCGGTGTGTGACGGTTCAGCTTTGCGTCAAAATAAGGGTCTGAAAACACAAGGTTTTCGCTGATATCGGCCAAGGCATGATTGGCGGCAAACAGTGCCATGTCCTCACGCAAAACCCGCCCCGACAGCGACAGCGCCGATCCGCGAAACAGATTGCGCGCCAAAAACCGGCCCATATGCGTGGCCAGATGCGGATGCTGCACCCCGCGCACGATGGATTTGCGCAAGATCACATGCGGCGACAGATAGTGCATCACGATCAGCGCCTGTGCTTCATCGAAATGAAACACCTGCGGCACCCGCCCCGGATCACGTGAGGATTGCCGCATAAGCGCATGATATTCAAAGAAGGCTCGGTTAAGCGGCAAGGGCCAGCTATCGCCCACCAGCCGGATATAGGGCAGCGCCTGCTTGACGATGATCTGCCCCCGCTCACCCGTCACGATGAACACAAGGTTCAGGTTTCCATCCCCCACCTCGGCCACTTTCCACCCCTCAGGCGGGCCGATCCTTTCGGTCAAGGCGGGCAGATCGCCAAGGCGGCGCGGCAGGGTTTCGGGGGTCAGTGCGGCGTAAGTCATGCGTCCCCCGTCAAATCAGACCGTATTGGCGTGCTTTGTTGCGCAAGAACGGCAAGCCTTCGCCCATCACCACATCGCGACTGGCCGCCACAGGCCGCCAAACGGCAAGGCCGTAGGCCACCTCGGGCGGCATGTCAATGAAACTCTCCATCGCAAGTCCGCCTTTGAAATCAATGGCTTTCAGGGCGGCGTAAATCTCGTCCCACCGCACATTTCCGGCCCCCGGCGTGCCCCGGTCACTTTCCGACAGGTGGATATAGCGCAGGTGCTCGCGGGCATCCAGAATGCCAAGCGCAAGGCCGCGCTCCTCGATGTTCATGTGATAAGTGTCAAGATGGACAAAGATATTCTCATGCCCCACTTTCTCTATCATCTCAACCGCTTGCCAGCCGGTGTTAAGAATATGGTTCTCATAGCGGTTCACCGGCTCAATCCCAAAGGCCAGCCCCAGCCGCCCCGCATAGGCCGCGGCATCCGCCAGCACCCGCGCGACATTGTCGTGCTCTGCCATAGTGGGCGGCAGACCAGTCCGCTCGCCAATCCCGCCATAGGTGACCCCGGTCAGTGCCGTGGCCCCGATGGCCGCCGTCTGATCCAGCGCAAAGCGCAAGAACGCCATCGCCGCCTCGGGTTCGGTGGAGGCGCGTTTGCCTTCAGGCAAGCCAAGCGAACAGACCGCAGGCATCCCCTTTGCCTCCAGCAGTTTGCGCGAATGGGCGGTGTCGACCTTGTCGGGCGACAAAAGCGCAATTTCGATGAAATCCATCTTATGCTCGGTGGCCGCTGCAACCGCGCGTTCGGCCCCCGCAGGGTCCCATGCCATGGTCCACATCGATGTGTGAACGCCAAAACCCTTCATCCCCTAACCCTCTCCCAAGGCGAGCAGCGCCCGCGCCAGCGTTTCATCGGCAATCAAGCGGTTCACGATGCCCGATCGCATCAAGGCCAAGGTTGCCACCGCCTTGGTCGCCCCGGCGGCCAGCAACATCACATCCGTCGCCCGCAAATCCTCGATCCCGATCGAGGGCGCGCGGCGGTTCAGATCGGTCTGCGCCAAGGACCCGTCGGCGCAAAAGAACTTGCCCGTACTGTCAGCCACCGCGCCCAGTTCCACCAGATGCGCCGATTCCTCGGCCGTCAGGATCCCGCTGGTCGACAACAGCGCCTGCGGCGAGCAATCCCCAAGCGAGATGATCGACCAAGGCGCCGCCCGCGCGGCCTCCAGCGTTTCACGCACCAGTCTTTGGCGCATCACCACGCGGCAATCCTCTTCACTGTCGGTCACAAAGGGGGCCGGCAGAAACATCGCCGACCCGCCTGTCAGCGACGCAAGCCGCGTGCAGACGTCAAAGGGGCTGGTCTCGGACGTGCGCGCCATCGACCCCATCAGCGAGACAAAGCACAGGTCGGGGTTGCGCAGGCCCGTCAGCGCCTGCGCCATGGCCGCCATGGTCCGGCCCCAGCCCACGCCAATCGACAAAGGGCCATCTTGCCCGATGCGGGCCAAGAACCCTGCGGCAAGGATGCCAACCGCCCGACGTGCCGTCGGTTCATCGTCGCTGCCACCCGGCATCGGCGCCACCCGCACCTCGGTCAGGCCAAAGCGCGCGGCAAGTTGGTCGGCAAGGGCAAGGGTCGGCGTTGTTTCATGCGCGATCGAGACCCGCACAAGGCCCAGATCCCGCGCCTCGGCCAAAAGGCGCAGCACCTTGAACCGTGAAATGCCAAGGCGCTGGCTGACCTCTTCCTGGCTCATCCGGCCAATGTGATAAAGCCAGGCCGCCTGCAACAGATCATCGGTTTCTTTTGCCTGACTCATGCGGGACTACCTTGCCATTCTCCAACAATTAGACACTTGACCAGAGCCGCCGTCAACGCATATCAACAAATGTGCAAAGCCTGCACAATGTTGCACGTGCAGCATTGCGGGCGCAGAAAATGGGGCTGAACTCGGATGGCCTATGTGATCGGCATTGATGGTGGGACAGAAAGCCTGCGGGCCCATGTCTTTGACCTGTCCGGTCGCGCGCGGGGGGTCGGAAAATGCGCCTATACGACGCAATTCCCCGAACCCGGTCGGGCCGAGCAGAACCCTGATGACTGGTGGCATGCCGCAGGCGTCGCCGTGCGTGAGGCGCTGGTGGCGGCAGAGGTCGATCCCGATCAGATCACGGCCATTGCCTGCGACACCACATCTTGCACCGTCGTCGCCTTGGATGATCAGGGCAGACCGCTGCGCCCCTGCCTGTTGTGGATGGATGTGCGCGCCCACCGTGAGGCGGCGGACGTGGCGGGTTGTGGTGACCCCGGCCTGCGTTTGAATGGCAATGGGGCGGGCCCTGTCAGCCCGGAATGGATGATCCCAAAGGCGCTGTGGATCAAACGGCATCAGCCAGAGCTTTGGGCCCGCGCCGCGATGGTGGGCGAGTATCAAGATTTCCTGACTCTGCGCCTGACCGGCCATTGGGTGGCCAGCCTGAACAATGTCACCATGCGCTGGCATTATCAGACCGAACATGGCGGTTGGCCCAGCTCGATGCTGGCGCGGTTGGATCTGGCCGATCTACAAGACCGCTGGCCCTCCAAGATCGTGGCCCCCGGCCAACAGATCGGGCCCTTGACCGCGCAAGCGGCGGCGCATCTGGGCCTTTTGGCCGGAACCCCTGTTGTTCAGGGTGGGGCCGATGCCTTTATCGGCATGATCGGCCTTGGCGTCACCCAACCCGGTGACCTTGCTCTGATCACCGGATCAAGCCATCTGCAACTCGGGGTCGCGGCACGCACCGTGCATGCGCCGGGGGTCTGGGGCACCTATATGGATTGCGTCTATCCGGGGCGGCCCATCATCGAGGGTGGCCAAACCTCCACCGGGTCAGTGATCGCATGGTTCAAGCGCAACTTTGCCGAACATATCGAGTTTGATACCCTCAATGCCCAAGCCGCGGCGCTGCCTCCGGGGGCCGAGGGCTTGTTGGCCGTTGATCACTTTCAGGGCAATCGCACCCCCCATACCGATGCCCTTGCGCGCGGCGCGATCACGGGCCTGACGCTGAAACATACGCCTGCGCATGTGTACCGGGCCTTGGTGGAATCCGTCTGCTTTGGCACCCGCGCGATTGTCGATGCCTTTGGCGAGGCGTTTTCGGCCCGGCGGATTGTGGTCGCAGGCGGGGCCACACGCTCACCCTTTTGGTTGCAGGTGCATGCCGACACGCTGGGCATCGCCCTTGAACTGACCGAAGAGACCGAGGCCTGCGCCCTTGGCTCTGCCATCCTTGCCGCCCATGGTGCTGGGCATTTTCCCAGCATCGATGCCGCCTGTGACGCCATGGTGCGCACCGCGCGGCGGATTGAACCCGACATGGACGCCCACGCCGCCTATGCGCCGATCTACGCCCGCTACCTTGACGCCTATGGCGCATTGAAACCCCTAAGGGATACAGAATGAACGCCGTGACCAAACCCGCCAACACAGCGGCCCTTGACCGCTACCGCATGATGCGCCGCATCCGGTCGTTTGAAGAGCGGGTGGGGGAATTGTTCCTGAAGGGCGAAAGTGCGGGTTCCATGCTGCACCTGTCCATCGGCGAAGAGGCGGTGGTGGGCATGACCGCCGCAATGCAGGCGGGTGACACCTTCACCACCCATCACCGGGGCCATGGCGTGTTCATCGGGCGCGGCGGCGATCCCGCGCGGATGATGGCCGAGATTGCGGGCAAGGAGGATGGCTATTGCCGGGGCAAGGGCGGCTCGATGCATATCGCCGACCGCGCCCTTGGCCATCTGGGGGCCAATGCCATCGTCGGCGGGGGCATTCCGCATATCGTTGGGGCGGGGCTGACCTATCGCAACACCCGTTCGGGCCAGATTTCGGTCGCCTTCTTTGGCGATGGCGCGATGAGCCAGGGCATCTTGTATGAATCGATGAATATGGCGGCGCTTTGGCATCTGCCGGTGATCTTTTGCTGCATCAACAACCAATACGGCATGGGCACGCGGGTTGACCGTTCTGCCGGGCACCGCGATTTTCCGGGCCGGGCCGAGGCGTTCGGTCTGAACGCCATGCGCGCCGATGGCGCGGATGTGGAGGCCGTGCATGACGCAGCGCGCTTTTTGGCAGGGTCCGCGCGGGAAGGCCGCCCCGGCTTTCTGGAGATCGACGCCTACCGCTTTTACGGCCACGCCCGCATGGACAAATCCCCCTATCGCACGCCCGAGGAAGAGGCGACCGGCCGCGCCCGCGACCCTGTCGCCAATGCCCGCGCCCGCATGGCCGCCGAAGGCTTGGCAAATACCGCCGAACTTGACGCCATCGACACAGAGGCCGGGACCGAGATGGACCACGCCCTTGCCCATGCCATCGCAGCAACACCCCCGGCCTTGGCCACGATGTTCCAAGATGTCTATGCCCCCGGCACCCCGGCCCCGCGCCCGCATGCCGCGCGCCTGATGCACGTTTTGGGCGAAGGAGCACGGGCATGATCGAAAGCACCTATCGCGATGCGATCAGACAGGCGCTCTTGGATGCCATGGCGGTTGATCCCTCGATCATTCTGATCGGCGAGGAAGTGGGCCTCTACGGCGGCGCTTACGGCGTGACCAAGGGATTGATCGACCTTTATGGCCCCGAGCGCGTGATTGATGCGCCGATCTCTGAACCCGCCATCGTGGGCGCGGCGGTGGGGGCTGCGATGACCGGCATGCGCCCGGTGGCCGAACTGATGTATGTGGATTTCATCGGTATGACGATGGATCAGCTTGCCAATCAGGCCGCCAAAAGCCGCTATATGTTCGGCGGTCAGATCGGTGTTCCAATGGTGCTGCGCACCCAAGGCGGCACGGGCCGCTCCGCCGCTGCCCAGCACAGTCAAAGCCTTGAGGCTTGGGTGATGCATACCCCCGGCCTGCGGCTGGTGATGCCCGCCACGGTGAACGATGCCTATCACCTGCTGCGCCAGTCCCTCACGCAAGCAGACCCGGTGGTGTTCATCGAACACAAGGGGCTTTACACGATGAAGGGCGCGCTGGACGTGGACACCCCCGATGGCGCATGGGGCGCGCCCGTCACGCGCCGTGCGGGGCGTGATCTGGTGATCTTGTCCTACAGCCGGATGCTGCACGAAAGCCTTGCCGCCGCCGACCGCCTTGCGGCTTCGGGGGTGGAGGCCGAGGTGATCGACCTGCGCTGCCTCAACCCACTGGACATGGCCCCGCTGATCGAGGCCGTGAAACGCACAGGCCGCGCCATGGTGGTGACCGAGGCCGTGGTGACGGGCTCTGTCGCGTCTGAGGTGGCCGCGCGGCTGTCTGAGACCTGCTTTGACTGGCTGGAAGAGCCGATCTTGCGGCTGGGCGGCGAGGATATTCCCATCCCCGTCTCGCCCGCGCTGGAGCGGGGGTCCATCCCGTCGGCGCAACTGATCCATGACACCGCCCGCTGGCTTGTCACGCGTGAGGCCCCCGAATGGGCCGCGTAACGATCAACCTGCCCCGCTTGGGCGAAACCATGGAAGAGGCCAAGGTCGTCGACTGGCTGGTGGCCGTCGGTGCGGCCTTCCGCCGTGGCGATGTGCTGCTGGAGGTGGAAACCGACAAGACGGTGGTAGAGGTGCCCGCCCTGACCGATGGCATCTTGCGCGCCCAACTGGTGGTGGCGGGCGAAACCGTGGCACTGGAACACCCCATTGCCGAGGTGGAGGTAGAGGGTGCAGGCGATACCCCCGCCCTCGCTCCTGCCACGCAACAAACCACTAAGGCTCCAAGCGCCTCACCTCCCCTCCGTGAGGCGGAGTTGGCGGTGACGTCGGCGTACAGACCCGCCGATGCCACCACGGGCCCCCGCCCGGCAGCAAGCCCCGCCGCACGGGCCGCGGCGCGCAAGGCCGGGGTTGATCTGTCACTGGTGCAAGGCACCGGGCGGCGCGGGCGGATCATGGCCGCGGATATCTCCGCAGGTGCCGCGGGCGACATCGCGGTGCATGACCTTGGCGGCACAGGTACGCCCATTGTTCTGCTGCATGGCTTGTTTGACGATCATCGCGGCTGGCGCGACCTGCCGCGCCGCTTGGCCGCCCTTGGCCACAGGGTGCTGGCCGTCGATCTGCCAGGGCATGGCCAAAGCACCGCCATCGCCCATAGCCTTGAGGCAGCGGTGGATCTGATCGCCAAATCCCTTCCGCAAGGCCCGCTGCACCTGATCGGCCATTCGCTGGGCGGCGCGATCGCCACCCGGCTTGCCACGCACTTGGGCGCACGCGCGGCCTCGCTCGTCTTGCTGGCCCCGGCAGGGCTTGGCGCCCGGATCAACGCCGCGTTCACCGATGGGATGCTTGCCGCGCAAACCCCCGCCGCCCTGTCGCGGGCACTGTCCTTGCTGGACGCAGGCCCCCTGTCCGCGATGGCCCTGACACAAGAGTTGGCGCGCCTTCACATCCTTCGGCCCGGTCAGGCGGCGCTTGCCAATGCGGTCGCGCAGGCAGGCTTTCAGCAGATCGACATCACGGCTGATCTTGCGCGCCTGACATGCCCGATCAGGGTTGTGTTTGGCACCATGGACCGCATCCTTGACTGGCACGATGTGGCCCAGCTTCCGCCAACCGCCGCCATTCATCTGATCAAAGGCGCGGGGCATCTGCCCCATGCCGCAGCCCCCGACCTGATCGCGGCGCTGTTTGACCAAGAGATCCCGGCACCGCCCCTGCGCGGGCTTGGGTAGCGACCCGCCGGGGCGGCCCGCCACGCCCCGAAACGGACCAAACGGCGGGACCTGACGCGCCTGTTTCGCGATCCGCGAAAGGGGTCCCCTGACGCATGTTAATGAATCTAAGACACTGTAATGTATAGAAAAATTATCGGATCAACCGGTAAAATCACTAGAAACTTGGGCAAGATTGCCTAAGGTGATGATCACAATGAACGGCCCTGACGCAGGGTCACCCTAGGGAGGAAGACATGAAGACCACCAAGACACTTGTCCTGCTTGCTGCTTCGGCCTCAATGCTCGCAATGCCGGCCCTTGCCGAATCCAGCAAAATCGCCACGGTCGTGAAAATCGCAGGCATCCAGTGGTTCAACCGCATGGAAGAAGGCGTCAAGCAATATGCCGCCGACACCGGCAATGATGCGTTTCAGGTAGGCCCGGCACAGGCAGACCCGCAGCAGCAAGCCGCCCTGATCGAGGATATGATCGCCCAAGGCGTCAACGCCCTTGCCGTCGTGCCAATGTCGCCAGAGGCGCTGGAACCCGTTCTCAAGCGCGCCATGGATGCCGGCATCACCGTCATCACGCATGAGGCCGCAAGCCAGCAAAACACCAGCTATGACCTTGAGGCCTTCAAGAACGAAGACTTCGGCGCCAACCTGATGGAACAGATGGCCACCTGCATGGGCGGCGAAGGCGAATATGCCGTGTTCGTCGGCTCCCTGACCAGCCAGACCCACAACCAGTGGGTGGATGGCGCGATTGCCTACCAAAAAGAGAAATACCCGAACATGGTGATGGTCGGCGACAAGAACGAAACCTTTGACGACCAGCAAAAAGCCTATGAAAAGGCACAAGAAGTTCTGCGCGCCTTCCCGAATGTAAAGGGTCTGCAAGGCTCTGCCTCCACCGACGTGGCGGGCATCGGTCTGGCGATTGAAGAGCGTGGCATTGCCGACAAGACCTGCGTCTTTGGCACCTCGCTTCCCTCCATCGCGGGCCAGTATCTGGATACGGGCGCGGTTGATGGCATCGGCTTCTGGGATCCATCGGTCGCGGGCTATGCGATGAACAAGCTGGCGACGATGGTCATGGCGGGTGAAACCGTCACCGATGGCATGGACCTTGGGCTGTCGGGCTATAACGCCATCAAGCTGGACGGCAAGGTGATCTACGGTCAGGCTTGGGTCAACGTGAACAAGGACAACATGGCCGACTATCCGTTCTGATCCTCGCGAAAAGCTGGGGGTGGGGTGGCCGTCGCTGCCCCACCGCTTTCGCGACACCGACCAAGGAACGGACATGACAGATGCATTGGTCACGCTTGACGGTGTGACAAAAACCTATTCCGGGATCACCGCCTTGGACGGCGTGGGGTTTTCCATTGCGGCGGGCGAAGCGGTCTGCCTTGCTGGCGAAAACGGCTCTGGCAAATCCACGCTGATCAAGATCCTCGCCGGGGTAGAACGCCCTGACCGGGGCAAGATCGTCTTTGCGGGCAAGACCCAAGGGCCATTGAACCCCCGACTTTCCGCCGATGCGGGGATCAAGGTCATTTTTCAGGATTTCAGCCTGTTCCCGAACCTGAGCGTTGCCGAAAACATCGCCTTTTCCGCCGAAATCAGCCATGGCTCCCGCCTTGTGCGCAGGGGCCGCGCCCGCGCATTGGCCGCACAAACGCTAAGCCGGATCGGCGTCGATATCCCGCTCGATGTGGCGGTCGAAACACTGTCGGTTGCGCATAAGCAACTGGTCGCGATCTGCCGGGCGCTGGCCACCAAGGCGCGGCTCATCATCATGGATGAACCAACCACCGCGCTGACCGAACGTGAGGTGCGGGTGCTTTTGGACATCATCCGGCGGCTCAAGGCCGATGGTGTGGCCGTGCTCTTTGTCAGCCACAAGCTGGCCGAGGTGCTGGAGGTGTGTGAGCATGTCGTGGTGCTGCGCAATGGCCAAAAGGTGGCCGAGGGCCCGGCGACAGAGTTTGATGCAGCCAGCCTGACGCGCCATATGACGGGCCGCGATGTGGCCGCCCAACCCCCTGCCCCCTTGGCCGAAAATGCCCCGGTTTTGTTGCGGGTCGAGGGGTTGAACAAGACCGGTATCTTTGCCGATGTCTCCTTTGATCTGCACGCGGGCGAGGTCCTGGCCGTCTCTGGCTTGCTTGGCTCGGGCCGCACGGCCTTGGCCAAGGCGCTGTTTGGCCTTGTGGCCCCCGATGGCGGCAGCATCCGCCTGAACGACAGGGGCGTGCCGCTGGGCAATCCCGTGGCGGCGGCCGAGGCTGGAATTGGCTATGTCCCCGAAGATCGCCTGACCGAGGGGCTGTTTTTGACCCAAAGCATCGTGCAAAACATCGCCATCGGGCGGCTTGATGCGCATGGCAATGCGGCGGGCGTCTTGGACTGGCGCGCCCTGCTGGGCGAGGCAGGCGACTGGCTACGCCGCCTGTCGGTCAAGGCCCCCGATCCCACCGCCCCCGTCCGCTCGCTTTCGGGCGGCAATCAGCAGCGTGTGGTTCTGGCCCGCTGGATGGCGCGCTCGCCCAAGGTCTTGATCCTCAACGGCCCGAGTGTCGGGGTGGATGTGGGATCAAAGGCCGAAATTCACGGCATCATTGCCGATCTGGCCGCAAGTGGTCTTGGGGTGATCGTGATCTCGGATGATTTGCCCGAGGTTCTGTCCACCGCGCATCGCATCTTGGTGATGAAGGACGGACGATTGGTTCAGGGCTTTGCCTCGGGTCAGGTTTCGGAAACCGAGCTTGCACATAGGCTGGCATCATGAAGATCGACTGGACACGCAATGAAACCCTCGTGGCCCTTGTCATTTTGGCCTTTTGTGCGGCGGCAGCGGCCTCGGACCCGGGGTTCTTGTCGGTGGCCACGCTGACCGACCTGTTGCGCGGCGGCATCGTGCTGGGCATCTTTGCCGTGGCCGCGATGATCGTGCTGATCTCGGGCGGCATTGACGTCAGCTTTACCGCCGTTGCGGCCTTTACCATGTATGTGACCGCCATGGCCCTCAATGCCGCCCTGCCGGGAATGCCATGGTGGGGGGCCTTGGGCTTTGGCATGTGCGTGGGGGCGCTTTTGGGCGCGATCAACGGGGTGCTGATCGCGATCATGGGCCTGCCCACGCTGATCGTCACCCTTGGAACGCTGTCGATCTTTCGCGGCTTCATGCTGACCTTCATCGGGCAAAAGCAGATCACCACCCTGCCCCCCGGCATGCGCGAATTTGGCCGCATGATGCTGTTGCGCGGCGAAAATGCGGATGGTTCGTTCTATTCGCTGCACGGCGCCTTTGCGGTGACCGTGATCGTGATCGTGCTGACATGGTTCATCTTGCAACGCACCATGCTGGGGCGGCAGATCTTTGCCATCGGCGGCTCGGTGGAAAGCGCGCGGCGCATCGGGATCAATGTGCGTCGGGTGCAGTTTTTCGTCTATGTCTATGTCGGCATCCTTGCCGGTCTGGCCGGGGTGATCCATGCCAGCATGGCGCGCGTGGCCAACCCGTTTGACCTTGTCGGGCTGGAGCTGTCGGTGATCGCCGCCGTGGTTCTGGGCGGGGCCCGGCTGGCCGGGGGGCATGGCACGCTGACCGGCACCATTCTGGGCGTCGCGCTGATCGTTCTGGTCCGCAACAGCCTGATCGTGCTGGGCATCCCGTCCACATGGCAATCGGTCGCGATTGGCCTTTTGATCCTGATCGGCACCGGTCTTCCCGCATGGCAGGCCAAGCGCGCCGCCGCACGTTCGGCATAAGGGGGCCAGACATGTCAAACTCACCCGCCATCAGCCGCCTTCTGGCCTCGACCGAGGGGCGCCTTGCCGTCATCGCCGTGGCCGTCTTTGTCTTCATGTCGCTCTTGTCGCCGGACAAGTTCCTCAGCGCGCAAAACATGACCTCGATGGCGTTCCAATTCCCTGAATTCGCCATTCTGGCGCTGGCCATGACCATCACGATGCTGACGGGGGGGATCGATCTCTCCGTGGTGGGCATTGCCAACCTCTCGGCCATCATTGCCGCCATGATCCTGACGCAGGTCACCGGATCCGGCGATGGTGCCGGGGTCTTGATGATGGCCTATGCCGCCGCGATGTGTGTCGGGCTGCTGGCGGGGCTGTGCAACGGCATCCTCGTGGCCCTCTTGGGCCTGCCACCCATTCTGGCAACCTTGGGCTCTGGTCTGATCTTTACCGGCATCGCCATTGCCCTGACCGGGGGATCGGCCATGATGGGTTTTCCGCCCGCCACCGCATGGATCGGCAACACAACCCTGCTGGGCATCCCCACGCCGCTGATCGTCTTTGTCGTGCTTGCGGCGGGCATCTCCTATCTGCTGACACGCACCGGATTTGGCGTGAAACTGCGCATGTATGGCGCAAACCCCTTGGCTGCGCGCTTTGCCGCCATCAACATCGACGCCATGTTGATCAAGGTCTATATGCTGTCGGGCGCCCTTGCCGCCATCGCGGGCATGGTGGTGATGAGCCGCGCCAACTCCGCCAAGGCCGACTATGGCTCCAGCTACCTGCTTCTGGCGGTGCTGATCGCGGTTCTGGGCGGGGTGAACCCTTATGGCGGTTATGGCCGGGTGATCGGGGTGATCCTTGCGGTGCTGTCGATGCAATTCCTGTCTTCGGGGCTGAACATGGTCGGCGTGTCGAATTTCGCGCGCGAATTGATCTGGGGAAGCCTTTTGATTTTTGTGATGATCGTGAACACATGGCGCGCCAAGGGCAGCCGAAGCTGAAAAAGGACGATGACAATGAAAAAGATCCTCAACAACCCGGTTGATTACGTCGATGAGATGCTGGCAGGCCTGACGGCGGCGCATCCCGAATTCTATCGCCTTGCGGGCGACACAGGCCGTGTTGTGGCCCGCGCAATGCCGGGCAAACCCGGCAAGGTGGGCATCGTCACCGGCGGCGGCTCGGGCCATTTGCCGGTGTTTACCGGCTATGTCGGGCCGGGCCTCTTGGATGCCTGCGCAATTGGCGATGTCTTTGCCAGCCCTTCGGCCGAGCAGATGGCCGATGCCCTGCGGGCCGCCGACAGCGGCGCAGGCGTGCTGCGGCTTTACGGCAATTACGGCGGCGATATCATGAACTTCGACATGGCGGGGGAGCTGGTGGAGTTTGAAGACATCACCTGCACCACCGTGATCTTGGCCGATGACATCGCCTCCGCCCCCCCGGCCGAGGCCGCTAAACGGCGCGGTGTTGCCGGCATGGTCTATGCCTTCAAGATCGCAGGCGCCGCAGCCGAGGCGGGGCTCGATCTGGATGGTGTGACCCGCGTTGCGCAAAAGGCGGCCGATGCCAGCCGCTCGGTGGGCGCGGCGCTGTCATCTTGCATCGTTCCACAGGCAGGCAAGCCCACCTTTGACATCGCCGAGGATGAGATGGAGATGGGCATGGGCATCCATGGCGAGCCGGGCGTCTGGCGCGACAAGCTGCGCCCCGCCGATGCCATCGCCTCCGAAATGATGGACAGGCTTTTGGCCGACATGCCGCTTGCGGCGGGGGATCGCGTCTCGATCCTTGTCAACAGCCTTGGCGCCACCCCGCCGGAAGAACTCTATATTCTTTACCGCATCGTCAAGACCCGGCTTGATGCCGCCGGGGCCGAGGTGGTGATGCCACTGGTCGGGCGCTATGCCACCAGCATGGAAATGGCAGGCGTGTCCTTTACCCTGATCAAGCTGGATGCCGAGCTGGAAACCTACCTCAAGGCGCCCTGCGACTGCGCGTTCTGGAGCGTCAAATGACGCTGACCGTTACCGATCTGCGCGCCGCCATCGCGCGGCTGGCCACGGCGATGGAACGCGAGTTTGATGCCCTGAATGCCGCCGACGGGGCGCTTGGCGATGGCGATCTGGGGGTCACGATGAAACGCGGCGCCTCGGCCATGGCCGACCTTGCACCTGACTTGCCCGATGACCTCGGGCAGGCGCTCTTGGCCTGCGCACAGGCCTTTACCAAAACCTCGGGCTCGTCCTATGGCACGCTGATGGCCACGGGGCTGATGTCGATGGCCAAAACCCTGCGCGGCCACACATCCGTGGACCCGGCACAGATCTCGGCGCTGATCGGTGGGGCAAGGGATGCGATGCAGACCCGTGGCAAGGCCGATCTGGGCGGCAAGACCGTGCTTGACAGTCTGGACGCGATGGCAAAGGCAACCGCTGACCTGACATCGCGCGAGGCCATCGCCACGGCAGTAGCTGAGGCCGCAGCGGCCGCACAACTGGCCCTGCGCGACAAACCCGCCACCATTGGCCGGGCCCGCATCTTTGGCGAAAAGACCATTGGCATGGATGATCCGGGCATGCTTGCCATGACCAGCATCGCCGCCGCGATCGCAGATCGCGGCTAGGCGGAAATTTATTCCAATAAATTTCGAAAATCCTTCAAAGGATTTTGCAGACCGCCCCCTTGGGGCGGTCCCATCCCCCTACCAGGCCGCAGGCTCATTGCCCTGATGAAGCGCCCAATCCGCGGCTGAGAACCGATCCCGCGCAAACTGGCCCTGATGCCAATAGGGATAGATCAGGGGTGGCTTGCTGACCGCATCCAGCCGCGCCAGATCCTCGTCGCGCAGGCGCAAGGACACCGCCGCGATATTGTCGGAAAACTGGGCCGCGTTGCGCCCCCCCACCACCAGCGATGAGACCGCAGGCCGCGTCAAAAGCCATGCCAGCGCCACTTGCGCCGCCGAAACCCCATGGGCCGCCCCCACATCCACCAGCACATCGATGATATCCCACAACCGATTTTCATCGCGGATCGGGGGTTCCGTCCAGCCTGCAAACTGGCGGCTGGTCTCAGGTGTCGCCTGCCCGCGCCGATGCTTGCCCGTCAGCAACCCCGCTGCAAGCGGTGACCAGACCAGAACGCCAAGGCCCTGATCAAGGCTGATCGGCAAAAGCTCATATTCGGCCTCGCGCGCCTCCACCGTATAGTGGATTTGCTGGGTGACAAAGCGCACCCGGCGCTCACGCTCCGAGGCCATCAGCGATTTCATCACATGCCAGCCGGAATAGTTCGAGCAGCCCACATAGCGAATCTTGCCCTGCTGCACGAGGGTATCGAGCGCCGCCATCTTCTCTTCGACCGGGGTCGTGCCATCCCATTCGTGCATGTAATAGATATCGATGTAATCCGTGCGCAACCGCTTCAGGCTGCGCTCACATTCCCGGATCAGGTGAAAGCGGCTGGTGCCCTCGTCATTGGGGCCGGGTCCGATCTTCATCCGGGCCTTGGAGGTGACAAGGACATCTTGCCGCCGCCCCTCCAGCACCTCGCCCAGAATTTCTTCGGCCAGCCCGCCCGAGTACATGTTGGAGGTGTCAAACAGGTTGACGCCGTGGTCGATACACAGATCCACCAAGGCCCGCGCCTCGGGCACACCCTGATTGCCGACCCGGCCAAACGGCCCCACCCCGCCAAAGGTAAAGGTGCCCATGGCAATGGCGGAAACCTTCAGTCCAGAGCGGCCAAGTGTTCTGTATTCCATAAGATTCCCCCCAAAGCACGCATCGGCTTTGGCGTCAGTCTGACCGCATGTCTGCCACAGGGTCAACCGCGCAATCGCCGTAATCTGGCGGACAGATGCCGTCCGCGCGCGGCCCGGCGCTAGAACAGGCGCAAGGCGGCTTGCAGGTCAAAAACCGTGGCCGTGCTGGGCATTTCTTCCCCCTTCATCTTTTTCATATCCGTCGCATTCTTGGCCTGCATGGCCAGACTGATCAGACCCGCCGCGATGGCCGTTGCGGCCGAGGTGCCCGAGAATTCGGCATAAAGTGATCCGATTTCCAGATAGGGACCATCACTTGGCGGAGTATAGCGATAGGGTGAGGGGTTGTAGCCGCCCGGCCCCCGCGGATCGAGCGAGATGATCCGCTGCACCGGGAAATCCGCGTTGCCCGCTGGGCGTTTCAGATAGGGATCGACCGCCGCCCAAGGGTCCAGCAGAACCTTCGACCGGTCATAGCTGGGGCCTTGGTTGCTCAAGGTGCGGATGACACCCGGTTTCCCCTTGGGGTCAAAGGCATAGGTCAGGGCTTCTCCTTTGATGTCACAGGCGGTCACGGCGATCAGTCCGGGGATCTGCCCCGTCAGACACGCCGGATAGGCCATCTGCCCAGGGCCAGAATTGCCCGCAGCACACAGCACGAGGCTGTTCTTGCACACGTCGCTCAACAGCGCATTCACATGTGACCATTTCCCCTCATGCTTGCCAAAGCTCTGCGCGTCTTTGATGGCGCGGTCGGTATCGTCCCACGCGGCTGCAACCACGATGATCTGCGGCTGCAAACTTGCCGCATAGGCCAAGGCCCCATGAACCATATCCGGGTCCGGCGCTGCGGTCAGCGAGACCGGGATGATCTCGCAAAACGGGTTGATCCCGACATAGGGCAGAATGACCTCCCTTAGCTTGTCCTTCTGCAACGACTCCTGATCAGGCGGTTGCAGCATGACCTTGGTCGGTCGGGCCCCGATCAATCCGGCAACGGCGGTTCCATGCGCGCCATAGACCGTCGCCCCGGTTGGTCTTGGGATGGTTGCGCCCCCTTTCGATATACCCACCAAAACCTCTCCTCCGTTGAGTGAGGAGAAGTCGCGCATCTTTTGGATGTTGATCACGCCCCGCAGGTTCGGATGCTCCCAGTCAACCGTGGTGTCCATCACGACAATGCGGATCGGTCCGTTCTCAAGCGCGCTCTTTTCTGCGGCCTCCCAGTCTTTGCTGTAAAAATTCACCAGATCGTCGACCACACCCAAGGCCTGCAGGTGCCACAGCGCAGGAAACTCCGGGTAAAAGCCGACCCCGGTTTTATGATTGGGTTTGGTTTTTTCCGCAGATGCCATCGCTACGCCCTCCCGTAATAGTCATCACGCACCAGCGCCATTTGATCTTCGAGCACCCGCTCGATCACCGGCATGCAAAGCCGCGCCAGCCTGCGCCCGGCATAGGTGTCCGACCGCACATGCAATCCGGCCCATTCGCGGTTGGTCGCCACCTCCCATGCCGCGCGGTAAAGCGCAGGCAGGCCGGGGTGTTCGGGCACCGCGCGCCCAAAGGTTTCGGCAATCAAAAACGATTGGAAGGAATGGTTTGACGGATAGGACGAATGCGCCGGAACCGGCAGATAGGGTTTAAGGTTGGGGTCAAGCTCGCTTGGCCGCAGCGCATTGAACCGGGCCTTGTAGTGCTGGCCGATAAAGCCACCAAGCGCGATCAAGGTCTGAAACAGGATCGCCGTTGCCGATCCGGGGGCCGCCACCGTCGCGGCAAGCGGTTGCATATAGGCGGTGATGTCATTGCCCGCCTCCACTTCGATCTGCAGGCGCCGCTTGGTCTGCTGTTGGGTCCAAAGCAAGTCTTGCAACGCCATCAGATCCTTAACCTCCGACATGCGCTGCTGTGTGGGTGGCGGCGGCAGCACGTCCAATTCATCCCATTTGAACGTTTCGCGATATTGGCACAGCAACCCGATCTCCCGCCATGGGATGTCGATCTCGGGCCAACTGAATCCGGTCGAGGCCCCGCCGCCCACCGCACCAGTCGGCGCGCCCTTGTGCAACCCTTTGTGCAGGCCTTTGTGCAACCCCTTGTGAAGGCCCTTGTGCAGTCCTTTGTGCAAGCTGCCGCCACTGGCGAAACTATAGGAAACGCCCACCCGTTCCGCCAGATTGTTTCGCAGGATTGACGCCAGACGGGCGTTGCCTTCGGGTGTGCTGTCGTCTCTGCTGATTTCTTCCTTGATCAAAAGAAGGACTTCATTTGCGATCTCCGGGGTCAATTCATCAACCCGGATCTTGTCGCCCCAGACGACCAGCTTGGCCTCGCGCAAAAGGCTTTTGTAATCGGTCAAACTCATCTTTCCCTCCGCAAAAAGTTACAAGATTTCGCTTTGTTGCATCCCCCGAACAAGGCTTTGGCTCAAATGTGTCGGGGCCCGGCGCAGCAGACCTTCGGCCCAGGATGACAGGTCATAGCCGGGACGAAGGCTTTGAATGCGCGCCAGCATGCGCCGCGCATCGGCGGTCTGGCCGCTGATGGCCAGCCCCGCCATCGAATAGCGCAGCGCGCCAAGGTATTTTGGCTGGCGAAACAGGGCTTGATTGGAATGATAAAGCGACTGGCGGAAATCGCCGCTTGCCATGCAGACCATCGCCCCCGTCACCTCATAGGTATAGCGCCATGGGCTAAAGGCCCCCGCCTGCAAGCAGTGCCGCACGGCCGCCGAGGCCCCTGTCACATCCCCCCGGATCAGGCGCAGAACCGCAAGATGATCCAGATTGATCGCAAGATGCGGGGCCCGTTCATTGGCCGCTTCGATCAACAGAAGGGCGGTTTCCCTGTCATCCCTCACCATATGCAACGCATAGCCCAGAAGGCTTTGGCACAGGGGCAACAGCGGGTCTGACGTGCGCATCCCCGATACCCGTTCGCACAGATAGGTGGCATCCATATCCGCAGCAGGCCCGATGCCTTCGTGCACCTTGAAAACCTGCACAAAGGCATGCAGGCATTCCAGCACGCTTGACCGCTCCCGCTCCAGCATGCTGTCCAGTTGCGCCTCGGTCTTCAGGATCGTCGCCGGGTCAAGGGAAAACATCGCAGCCAGCGCCGAAATCGGGAACAGGTCGGGCGCGTCGGAGGTGTCTTTCAAACCCGTCAACCGGTCCACCAACAGCTCACCCATGGCATGGGCATGGCCATCGTCTTGGGCGGCGGTATCGCTGACCGGATCGGAAAGCCATACCAACCGGCGCGTGCCCCCCTCGAACAGCCGAAGGCGCAATCCGATCTGCTTGCCCTCTTGTTGCACAACGGCCTGCAACCAATGCGTTGCCCCCTTTCCCGACGAAAGCGGCAGCGGCACGATCTGGTTGTCCAGCGTGCGCAGATCATGCACATCCATGGTGCTGACATGCCAAAGCGACTGCACCACCGTGTCGACGAACAGATTGGCCTTGTGCAGATCCCCCTCAGAAAGCCCGATATGAATGGGCGGCAAAAGACCCAAGGCCAGATGCGGCCGTTCAAGCGACAGGCGGCTTGGCGCGGCCAAGGGCGCAGGCTCCGCCGCCTGATCCGGATCAGCCCCTGAGAGGCGCATGTCGCGCAAAAAATCCTCAAAGCCGGCACAGCCATCAAGGGGCAGGTCCAGCCCCTCCAGAAACGACGCCCCCCCCACATCGGCATCGCCGCAAACGATCCGCCCCGGCGCAAGGCCGATGGTCTGTCGATCGGCGGTCCACAAATCAGGTCCCAAAAGCGCAAGGTCCAGCCGCAACTGATAAAGTGCGGTCCGCAGATTGGCCGAGGCCCGCTCTGCCGCCGCATCCCCCCAAAACAGGTCTTGCAGGCTTTTGCGCGACTTGATCTGACGCGGGGCGCAGATCAGCACCGCAAGGATGGCTTGGCGCAACGTGCTGCCGGGCGTGATATCCACGCCCTCTTGCGTGATCACCCGAAACGGCCCCTGCATCATGGCCGTCGCGGTTTGCGCGCCATGCGTGCCCTCCGAGGGGCGAAATGCTGTTTTCTGCGCCTCACCCAATGGATGCATTTTCCTGAAGGACTTTGCTTCAAGGCGAAAATTTAACACGGGATCGGGCAGATCCAAAATGGTTTTGGCCCTGTCAGTTCCGGGCACAGGGCGGGCCAACCGCCCACCCGCGACGGCTTGGGATGTGCTGCGCATGACTTAAAACCGCCGCGACAGCGAAAGCGCAACGTCGGTCGTGGTGACGTCATGCAGGGGGATCGTGCTGGCCTGCCATTTGCGGGTCACACTCAGTTCCGGCACCAAACCCCGGATTTTCACCTTGTCATGGCTCAGGCGCAGCCGCAGGCTTTTCACATCATCCCGGCGCGCCACGGTAAAACCGGGATAGACCCCATCATAGGCATTGCGCCCGCCAAACACGCTGACGCCAAGGTTCAACCCGCCGCGCAACTGCGTGGCAAGGCCAATCCCCAGACCCAGATCCTTATGCGCCAGATGGGCGGCGACGGCGGTTTCGCGCAGCATCGGCACCTCTACTGTCAGAAACGTTTCCCGCGACAGGGCCCATTGCAGCCCCACAGTCGCACTGCTGCGGGTGCCATCGCGAAAGCTGCTTTGTGGAAAATCCTGCCGCAAAACCTCGGCCGACAGGAAAAACCGCAGGCGCGGAGACGCAAAATAGGTGGCGTTCAGTCCAACCCCCGCTTGGCGCCGCGCCCTGTCGCCATCCTGAAACAGCATCGCAAAGCGCGGCCCAAAGGAAACGCTCCCCCTTGGGCCCTGACGCGACAGATCAAGCCGCAGGCCCACATCCGTCTCATCGGCTTTCAGCGCCGTATTGAACAGCCGCAGATCGACCGAGGCCGAGGCAGTCGCCGTCCACTCTTTGCCCAGCGACCACCGATGCCACGCCGTTGCCCCAACCGTCGCCCCAACACCGCCCGCCTTGCGTGAGGCCAGATCAAGCGTAAAGGGAACCCCCCCGACCAAAACCGTGTCGGCGTCCGCCCCCCCCGTGATATTGCTGGACGGCAGCAGGCCAAAACGCAGCGCCACGCCCCCGCGCTTTGGCCCCTCGGCCAGCGCAACTTCGGACAGCAACTGATCCCGCAGGCCCTGATCCTCGGTCTGCAGGGCCAGCCTGCGCGCCTGCACAATCGCCGTCCCCCGCTGGCCCGCGGCTTCAAGCGCCTTGACCAGTCCAAGACGCGCCGGCTCAAACCCCGGTGCGACCTCCAGAATGGCGCGGAAAATCTGCATCGCCTTGGCGGGTTCCCCCTGCCGCAGGGCAATCAATCCCTCCAACTGCGCGCGGTGCAACCCCGCGTCCTTGCGGCCCGCGACCTCGGCACTCAGGGCGGCGCGGGCGGCCTCTGCATCCCCGCGCCGCAGGGCCTGCCCAACAGTCTCGGCTTGGACAGACCCGGTGAAAAGCAAAACTGCGGCCATGCCGCCGATCAAGGCGCTTGCAAACTGTTTCATGTCAAAAATGTCCCAAGATTTTCTTGTTCAGTGGCGCGGGCACCACTTGGGGAAGTGCCCGCACCTGACCTTGGCGCGGCGACGGATCGCCGAACCAAGGCCATTCCTGCGCACATCCCTAAGGATTGGCAAACCCTGTCCCCGTGTTAGTCCTTGTAGCCTTGGATGAACCCCCAACCGACATAGGGCGTGCCATCCTCTGCCGAGGTTCCCGTCAGGCTGACCCCGCCCGCGACCTCATTTGCCGCAGTGCCAAAGAAGGTTCCCGCATAGCTGGAGCCTGCGCCCACAGTCCCCACCTCGGTGGTAAAGGCGCTGTCGGCGGAAACCGTCCCGGCAAACCCATTCCCGGTGATGCCTGTCGAATTCAGCGCCAAAGTCCCGTCGAGGGCCGACCACGTGCGCGTCGGGTCCACGTTGCGCGGCGCACGGCCTTCCATATTGGTGACAGACCCTGAAATCGTGCCTGCGCCAAAATTGGCGGCCATGGTCAGATCGCCCCGCGCTTCGGACACCGCGTCGTCATAGTTTTCAAACCCTGCGGTTGGGGCAACGCGCACCCGCGTTCCGCCACTGTAGGTAGCACTTGGCAAAGCCGCCAGATCTGCCGCATCGGTTTCCGAGCCAACAACGACGAACCCGCTTTGCCCCTTGTTGCCCGGAAGGTCGGCATAATAGTCAAACACAAGGCTGTTGCGACCATTGGCCGGATCAAGCGCCTCCGCCATGGAATCTTCGTTCCATGCCCAGATCCCAGCGTCTCCGGTTTCATACCCATATCCGTCGCCCGTCAGATCTCCGGGCGCAAAGGCAATCGTCTCGCCCCCCACCTGCAACGTCAGCGCGCCGCTGCCATTGCGCGTCACCCGCGCGGTCGTATCTTGCGCGGCAGCGGCGGTGGCGTCGTCAAAGTTGCGCGCAACGCCCGAAGAGGCGCGCTCGGACGCCCGAAGCGTTGTGCCATCCGCAAGTGCCTGCGCGGCAACGGGCGTGGTCTTGGCCAGAACCTGATCTGCAGCGGCATTGCCCGCCCGGCTGACCGTTGTTCCGCCGCCGCCACAGGCCGAAAGCAGCGACGTGCCTGCAAGAATTGCGATAAAATGCCCACGAGTTCTCATGGTGAATCCCCTCTGTGTCTAAATGAAAATCCCAAGATTTGATCAGCAGTGCCGAACAAGGTTAATGCTGTCACACTCACCGTCAGCGCTTCGTCAACGGATTGAAAACCAATGGATTTGGGGGGAAATCACAGGGATTCGTTGGGGGGGGGAGGTTTTGAATTCTGGCGCGACCAAAGCCGGTCCAAAAGGGGGCGGGTTTGATCCGTCAGGAAAGGCAGACAGCGGGCAGCTTTGTCAAAGCCCCGTCAAAACGCCGCTAATGTGATGCGCCAAATGGTCTGCACGGGGGGTGTACGCAGGGTGCACGCACGGCGACAGGGCGGATCACCCCGCCCCGCACCCGATGTCGCGCCGTAAAGTGGGTCTTGCGACCGCTAGCCTTTGAACCATTGGGCAAGCTGGCGGGTCGAGCCATCCTTGCCTTCCGTTCCGGCCTTGCCCTCCAGCACAGGCTGCAAGGCAAGGGCAAGTTCCTTGCCCAACTCCACCCCCCATTGATCGTAGGAATTGATGCCAAGGATCACCCCTTCGACAAAAACCCTGTGTTCATAAAGGGATATGATCTGGCCAAAGGTAAAGGGCGTCAGTTGCTCATAGGCAAGCGTGGTCGAAGGGCGGTTGCCCGGAAACACCCGGTGGCGGGCCTGACGGTCCAACTCATCCCCGGTCAGGCCTTTTTTGGCCATGATAGCGCGGGCCTCATCCAAACTGCGCCCCCGCAACAACGCCTCCGATTGTGCAAGGCAGTTGGACACCAGCAAAAGATGCTGATGCCGCAAGTCAGCTTCATGCCCAATCCGGGCAATCAAAAACTCACAAGGCACCACCCGCGTCCCCTGATGAATCAGTTGATAAAACGCGTGCTGCCCATTTGTGCCCGGCTCTCCCCAGACGACGGGACCGGAATTCATGGTCAGATCCGCGCCATCCATCCCGACACGCTTGCCGTTCGATTCCATCTCCAACTGCTGAAGATAGGCGGGAAGGCGACTAAGACGTTGATCATAGGGCAGAACCGCGCGGGTGGCGTAACCGCAGATCTGGTTGTGCCAAACCCCGACCAAGGCCAGCAAGACGGGCAGGTTATCAGCAAACGGGGCTGCGCGGAAATGCGCATCCATAACGGCCCCTCCGGCAAGAAACTGGTCAAACCCCTCTGGCCCCACGGCCAACATGATCGACAGGCCAATCGGCCCCCACATCGAATAGCGCCCACCGACCCAATCCTCAAAGCCAAAGACGCGGGCCGCATCAATGCCAAAGGCGGCGGTCTTTTCCGCAGCCGTGGAGACAGCAGCGAATTGCGCTGCCGGATTGGCCACCTTTGCCGCCATCCACCGGCGGGCGGTTTCGGCATTGGTCATCGTTTCAATCGTGGTAAAGGTTTTTGACGCCACGATCACCAAAGTGGTCGTAGGGTCCAGCCCCGCCAGCACATCATGAACATGCGCGCCATCGACGTTGGAGACAAAGTGACAACGCGGCCCGTCATGGAACGGCGCGAGCGCCAGCACAGCCATGGCTGGCCCAAGGTCAGACCCGCCGATGCCGATATTGACCACATCGGTGATCGCCCCGCCCTGCCCCGTGAAACGCCCCTGCCGGACGTCGCGCGCAAAGGCCTGCATCCGGGCATGGGTGGCGCGGACATCCGGCATGACGTCCCGGCCATCCACGATCACTGGCACATCAAGGTTACGGAGCGCAGTGTGCAAAACGGCGCGGCCCTCGGTCTCGTTGATCTTGACGCCTGTGAACATCGCCTCACGCTTGGCGGCCACACCAGCATTATCGGCGAGGTCCAGCAACAGCGACAGCCCACGCGCATCAATATTGGTCTTGGAATAGTCAAACAGCATGCCGTCGGCACAGGCAGAAAACACAGCTGCCCGATCTTCGTCCTCGAACAACTCAAGGATCGCGCGCCCCTCAACCGCCGCATGGTGATCCCGCAGGGCATTCCAAATCTGGTTCATCATCATTCGGCCCAATGTACAGTTGCAGTGTCCAGCACCACGCGCACCGGCGCCTCGCTGGGGGAAAGGGTCATGGCACGTTCCAGCGCCGCGCGTTTCTCTTGCCCCCGCAACAAGATATGGGTGCGGAAGGCGGCTTTCAGAACCGGGGCGGTCAGGGTGATCCGGGGCTCGCCTGCCGCATCGGCTCGCAATGCCATCAGGGGTGGCGCGTCCGCGGACAGCGCCTCGGCCAGACGGTCCGCGCCGGGAAACAGGCTGGCCGTATGCATGTCGGCCCCCATGCCCAACAACAGCACCGATATCGGCAGATGCGGCAGCAAACCTTGCGCCAATTCCTCCAACCGGTCCTCGGGGTTTGGGGCGGGCGCATAAAGCGGGATCAGGTTCGCCGCCGCCGCAGGGCCACGAAACAATCGCTCCCGCAAAAGCCGCGTGTTGGAGCGCGGGCTGTCTTCGCCGACCCAACGCTCATCATTCAGAAAAACTGCGACATTGGCCCAATCAAGATCCACGCCCGAGAGGGTATCAAACACCGGACCGGGCGTTGTGCCACCCGGCACGCATAAAGAGGCATGGCCATCGCGGCGCAGAAATTCACCCAACTCACTGGCGATCTTGTCCGCGACCCGCAGGAACATGAAATCGCTATCGGGATATTCAACGAATTCCATCAGCGGATTTCCCGCCAGCGCCGTGCGTCACGGTGCATCAGCATCAGCGCATCCTCGGGGCCCGATGTGCCGGGATCATAGCCTTGCGGCTTGTCGCCCTTGGCCTCCCAGGCGTTGATGATCGGATCGGTCCAGGCCCAGGCGGCCTCGACCTCATCTCCGCGCATGAACAAGGTCTGGTTGCCCCGGATCACATCCATGATCAGCCGTTCATAGGCATCTGGAATATCCTCGGCCTCGTCACCCAAAGCCTCGGCAAAGGACATGTCCAAGGGCACCTGCATCAGGCGCATACCGCCCGGGCCGGGTTCCTTGATCATCACCATCAGGTTCATCCCCTCATCGGGTTGCAACCGGATCACCAGAACATTTTCGCGCCAACCCTCGGCATCGTCAAAGATCGAATGCGGCGGTTCTTTGAAGGTGATCGCGATCTCGGATGTCCGTGCCCGCAGACGTTTGCCGGTGCGCAGGTAAAAGGGCGTGCCCTTCCAGCGCCAGTTCGAGACGTTGACCTTCAGCGCGATATAGCTTTCGGTCTTGGAGGTCACGTTCTCGGAATGCGCGACATAGCCCCCCTGCCCGCCACCCGCCAGATATTGCCCGCGCACGATATCTTCGGAGCGCACAGGATCGAGTGCCCGGATGACCTTTAGCTTTTCGTCGCGCACGGCATCGGGATCAAAGTGATAGGGCGGTTCCATCGCGATCAGGCACAAAAGCTGCATCATGTGATTTTGAACCATGTCACGCATCGCGCCGGACTTATCGTAATAAGCACCCCGCCCTTCCACACTGACGGTTTCAGCAACCGTGATCTGCACGTGATCAATGTATTCCGACTTCCACAGCGGCTCGAACAAGATATTGGCAAAGCGAACCGCCATCAGGTTCTGGACGGTTTCCTTGCCCAGATAATGGTCGATGCGATAGATCTGACTTTCGGCGAATTGCTCGGCCAAGATCGCATTCAGCGCCCGCGCCGAGGCAAGATCGCGACCAAAGGGCTTTTCCACCACGATTCGGCTTTGCGCGTCAGCGACACCATGGGTGTTCAACCGGGCCGCAATGTCCCCAAACAGGCTGGGCGCAACCGAGAAGTAAAAGGCCCGCACCACATTGGGGCGCATCAGGGATTTCAGATTGTCCCAACCGCCCTCACCCTTGGCGTCGATGGCGACATAGTGCAGGCGGCTCAGAAAAGCCTCAATGATTGCGGGGTCGCGGCGGCCTTTGGGCACAAACTCGTCAATTGAATCCGACACCATCTTGCGAAAATCGGCATCGGTCAGCTCACCACGGGCAGCGCCGATGATGCGACTGTCAGAGGTCATTTGCCCCGACAGGAACCTGCGATAAAGCCCGGGCAGGATCTTGCGCCGGGCAAGGTCGCCAGTGCCGCCAAAAATCACAAGGTCGAACACATCGACCGGAATGACACGCGAAACCATGGCTACCTCTTTGTCGTTTTGGGACGTGTTAGCGCTAACTAAGGCCGTTTACTTCGCAATCGTCGCCCTGTCTAGCATCGACCGAACGGTGTTAGAACCAAATTGCGTATATACGGCAACCTACCGCCACCCTAGACGTGCACAGCACGCGCCTAAGCTTGCCCTTGTGTGAACGGAACCATAGTTAGCACATTTGCACCTGTTAAACCATTGATAAACATAGAGCGCTCTTCCGCCCATATCAGTCAGGGAAGCATCCATTTCACCGGATGGAAGCATCGATCTCACCAAAACTGCCGATTTCAGCGCTTTCTGAACAGTTGAGGCCCTTTTCTTCATGGGTTTGACCCTTTTGGGGCCGTCCAATTCCAGCGCCGCCCGCCGCGTCGATCCTGCTCAGAAATGTCTCAATGTCCTGACGATGATAAAGCCGGATCCCGGCGGCGCTCGGATGCGATACCGGCGACAACCTTCCCTCCAGCACAATGGACGCAGTCTTGGGGTGCACACCCATCAACTTCGCGACCTGGCTCAAGGATGCATAGGACGCCAGAAATTTCTCGATGGCTGCGGTGGACACATAGGCCGCCCCTTGGCGACCGACACAATCCTCTTTCGGAACGAGGGGGAGGAGCGGCTCTCCGCTTTCAGAAGCGGTCAGTTGTTTAACCGCCAACAGTGTCAGGCCAAGGCGGTCCGCAACCACAGTCAATCGGTGCAAGTCCGTCCCAGCTCTTGCCCGAGCGAGTACCCGAACCTCGGCCAAGGAAAACCGGAGTCGGTCGATCCGGTGACCTGCCCCGATGAGCCGGGTATGTTTCAGTTGTCCCTCGATCTGCCAGCGAATGACTTCGACCGTGGAGGACCTGCCCTTGGAGACCCGCGTCAGGTCAAGAAAACCTTCGGACTCTTCAGCACCGGACTCGGCATGCGAACAAACCAGGGCAAGAAAGCTTGTGATTTCGTCGCGGTTATACGCACCGACAGACAGACCGACGTCCCCCTCCTCAACCGGCACGACGGACGTGACGAGTTTAGCGGCGGCAAGCTGCTCCGCCTGGGTCTTGCTGCATCCCAGCAAGCCCTTCAGCTGGTTCTGCGGAACCGAATTCAAAATTCGCGCGATGAGATCTTCACCTGCTTCTGCCGGGAAGACCCACTGGTTAAGCGCTTCGTCATTGGTGTTTGCAGGGATCATGCCCGCCTTCAGCATCAACCGATAGAGGCGCTTGGGGTTCAGGCCGGTGGCTGCCTTCAGCGAGTTTACGCTATGGACAATGCGGCGTTCGACCTTCTGACCCAAGACAATCTCGCCGGGGCCGATCGCGAATGATGAGAGGATCACTTCGCGCAAAAGGTTGCGGATCGGCCCTGCCTCCTCGGGCCTGGCGGTGTATTCCAGCCAGCGATAGAGGAGGCCGAACACCGCTTGAGGCCCGGTCCTCCCGCTGCGGCGCCCAGACGTCTGTCGGATAGCCAAAAGGGAATGGGTAATGGCTTCGGCCCCCCTGCTGCAAATGCCAAAGCCGACATCACCGGCATTTGCCCAATCGATATCGGTGTAGTCGCCGATTTCGGCCGTAGGACCATTTGCCAGCAGCGCCCCGAGCATTTCACACGCTTTGACTGCCTGCGCGAGGGCTTGCTCATCCAACCAGGCCGCAGCATTGCGATGGCCTTCCAGCCGTGAAACCACATAGCGCTGGAGGCACCCGGGTTGGTGTTTCCCTACAGGGGGCTTGGCTCGCAGGAGCGGCTCATTTCGGGCGCGGAGCAGGGTCAGGTCAAAGGCTTTCACTGCGTCAGGTTCGGGACATTCCACAAGCTCCGTGCCGTGGACCGGGCAGCTTACCACTGGCCGCAAAAGCCACGACCACCGCAGGCGGCATGCCCCTTGTCCCAGTTCTGGATTGCGGGCTTGATCCTCGGCCAGACACTGCGGGCAGAAATGCACAGTAGTCCGGCGCAGTACCGCAACGGACAGGGTTTCTTCGCGGAAAAGGAATTGATCATCAGGTAGCCGACGCAGCGTGTTCCGCCGAAGCCAGTCCAGATCGTTTCCAGACAGCGCGGCAACATTCGCCACAAATTCGTCGGTCCCATCGCGAAAGTCGGTCAACGGCAAGGCCGTGTAGCGGCAGAATCTACCCACATCCACGCCCGCATGGAAATGACCGATCCGGGCGAAGTAGCCTTGCGTCACCTCATCTTCATGGAATGGCAGCGCGGGGAGCAGAATTTCGGCGGTCACTTCTTGGACCTCTTCCGTCCCGTCCGGCTTTGCGGCTTCTTGTTGGCCGCGCCGAAATCCGTGTCGCTGACCTGCCCGGGCTGGCCGAAACTTGCCGTAGATCGGCTGGCCCAATCGCTCAAGCGGAATGGATTCTCGGGGTTGAAGTAGAGCAGATTAAGGTCAAAAACCCGCCGGAAATCTTCGATGTCGACCGCAGATGCTCCTTCCTCCAAGGCAAGCACAATCGAGGTGGAGATCAATCGCATCGATCTGCCATAGCTGCCGCGACAGCCCTCCAGGATGCGATGTGCAAAATACGGATCCCGGTGGATGCTGGGCGCAAGGCGCAACCCCGCATCAGAACAAAGCCCCTCCAGAGCGCCACTGATGAGACCGAGCGATTTGGCCTCGGGAAATTGCTCCAGCGGCATGTCGAGCAACCGCCCGGCCAGTTCTACATTTTCTACCTGCTCAAAGATGAATTTGCGCAGGACAGGGGTGCCGATGACGATGAGACAGAACCCGCCACCGTCCTGCACAAAGGTTTTGAGGAAGAGGTTAACCGCCTTGTTGTCATAGCCGAGCAGGTTGTGAACCTCGTCCAGGATCACAATACGAATTCCGGCCAAACGCAGCCGATGGATGGCGAGGTCATGGGCTTCCGGCACCGTCATCCGCGCCGGAAAGCTTGAAAATCCGGTCGCCTTGCAGAGGTCGGTGTAGACGCTTTTCAGGGTCGCGGCGGTGCGAACACGATGGTAGATGACATGCTTACCGGGTCTGTCATCGTCGAGCCGTTCTGCGAAAATTCGTTCGATCACCCGCCGAACCAAGGTGGACTTGCCATCCCGGCTCGGTCCAGTGACTGCGATACCTCCGGTCTCGCCATGGAAAATCTTTGGGTTAGGAAGCAGCCGACCATCGCCCGTGCGGCACAAGACCAACTCAAGGCGGGTGATAAATTCGTTATCCCAGTCGCTTGACACGTAACGGTTCCGGATCCGATCGCAGAGGGCGGACAGCTCGTCGTCAGAGGATTGATTGCCGAAGTCAGGTTCCGCGCGCGTAGCTGCTGTGGTGGCGGCATCGAGGGGGAGTGAATTGGTGGAAAGTGTCATGGCGGTCATTCCATCGTTCCTGGGATCCATCGGGTATTCCGGCGCCTGTCCCGCTGGGCGGTGTTTGCGGTCACCTTTCGCTTTTGTTCAGCGGCAGGTTCTGCGGCGGGCACCTCACGTACAACGCCGTCCTCGTCGTGATCGGCGCCAACCGGCACCCCATAAAGCCCATGCGTTTCGGCACTGGTGATTTCGGTTGTGGGTGTCGAGAAGTGGCGCAGCGCACGATCTTCGGCTTGCTTGAGGCGCTCTTCTGTCAAGATTTTGCGTCGCAGTTTTCGCCGGGTCGCTATCCGATCTTCAACCAATTCGTCGATCAACTCGCCCGCACGCCGTCGGATCGCGGCGGCCTCGGGGTTGCGCGCCACGTCATCGCGCTTGAGCAGCAGCATCCATTCATCAACTGACAGGCCGCGGGCACGAGCTTCCATGACCTCGAGGGGCATCCAGACCCGTGGTTCAACCTCAACTTGAGCCTCACTCATATTCTCTTCCCACCAGCGCACCCGGAAGGCGCGTGTCGGGGATCTCAGCAATACCCGGGCGAAATCTTCCGAGAAATAGTTGGCATGCATGATGCGAATGCCCGTCCCATGAGCCCGGCGCGTGAGCGTCGTACCGAAGACATGGGTCATCGACCGCAACCCCGGAACTGGCCGGCAGCCTATCCCAACCGCCATCTCGTGCCGCCAGAGATCGGCTGGCGTCAGCCCGTCGCGCCCAAGATTTGGGGAATTGTGATAGATATCCACGATCCAAACGATCAGCACCTGGATCAGGTCATCGAGGGTCAGGATCGCCTCGGCCTCGGAGTCATATTCGCCGCGTCTCACCGGATTCGCGAACGTCTTGCCGGGAATTCGCGCCAACAGTCGTTCATGGACCGTGCGGAAGATGCGCTCCATCAGACCGCGAAGGAATGGCGCTGCCTTGGGCGCTGAAATCTTATCCATCCGCAACAGGCCACACATCCGCTCGGTTTCGCTGGCGATGTAGGCGTTGCCAGAGTCATGTAGGACCTTCTCTGGCCGGAGGAATTGGTCCCAAGCACTTTCGGCGCCGCAGGCGGCAGAGATCTTCGACTTGTCCATCATGGCCAGCATGAAGGTGCGACGGGCGAGGTCTTGATCGGCAGTAAGCCCCAACTGCAAGCCAAGAATGCAGCCTGTGAAAGCGTCAATCATCACTGAAATGATGATCCGGAATGGCGCCTCTCCAGAAATCCCGAGAGCCGCCACCTTTGCCACACCGAGCCAGTGGATCAAATAGTCGAAGGGAATGATCGACATCAGATCGGCGTCGTATTCGTCGATCATGACAATGTGCCCGGCGCGTTCGACTTGCAGTCCCCGGCCGGTCACGAGTTGGTTGCGCAGGAGCCAGTCTGGCCCCTTGCCGCGCAGCGCCCTCTCCAAGATGCTGCGGCTTTTGATGCGGATTCCGACGGTTTTAAGAGAGGGAGGCTTGATCCTTTCAACTGCATCACGGTCAGCAGCGTCAATCACCTCACCGGCTGTCTCGCGTCGCAGAAGTTCCGCATCCCGCTCGGCACGCAAATTGAAGACACGCCGTTCAACCACTTCATGGATCGCGATGTTGGGCACCGCCTCAAGGGTATCCCGTTCTTTGAGTTCCTCGTCGAGAATTGCCTCGACTTCCGGAGCGAGTTTCCCAGTTCCGTTACCCGAAATATGCAGCCTGTCGACAAGGCAGCAGAAGCCTCGGTTCGTCAGCCGCTCATCCCAGTCAAGGATTGTCTGCGCCGTCGCCACGTTGACAGGATTTTTTCGCCGACGGAAAGGATAGCGGCGCAGGTGGTCGACCTTGCCATTCAGAAGATCGATCCTGGCCGGAAGGCGCTTGAGAATTTCGGATTCAAGCATTTGAACTTGGCGCCGTGTCGGACGCCCAAGTTTCTTTTCCTGAGCTATCTCCCGCATCAGGATGACCGTTGCGTAGCGCAGGATCAAATCGTTCGCAGGCCGGTCGGTCAACGATGCCACAAACTCGGGCTTGAAGGTTTGAGTGTGGTCGATAAAGACATGGTCGCCCTCATCGATGTCGAGCGTACCGTCCAGCAATGCGGCAGTCAGTTCAGCGTGTGGGATCACGCGTCTGCCGACAAATTCGATATCCGGCCGTGTGCCGCGCATCACCTCAGGGATCTGCTCGGCGTCGGGGTGTGGCAAGAACTCGACCAGATAGCCCGACAAGGCCGCACGCAAGAAGGTAATGTTACGCTTGCCCAATCGGCCGGTCGAGCCAACTTCGAACCGAAAAATAGGGCCGCTGAATCCCTGATCAGACATGGGACACCTCCCCGCGGATGACCAGGGTCGTGGGTTTGATCTTTTCTTCGTGGGCAAGCCGCAAAATCCCTTGCTGGATCAGTCGAACAAGAGCCCGGAACCCTCGGGGTCCGCGGTTGATTTCGGCCACCAGACTTTGAAGCGGGACGTCACCAGAAAGGTCGGTCACGACGGCCAATGCCAACGCATCCGCTTCAGGATCTGCATCCCTGCAGCCCCGAAAGAGGTCCGCATTGTAAAGCTTGATCGGATCGCGAGCGTATTCCGTGACAAGATACAACCGATTGATGGCGCCCCTCTTCCGAGCCTCTGCATCGACCTGAGCGATTTCGGCCTGAAAAGCTGGGGTCACCCTGCGATAGGGCTTATCGGTGAGCCCCAACCGGCGGCCATCATTCTTGACCACAATCTGGTCGATGTAATGGTGGTGCCGTTCGCCCTTTTCGTCAGTCCATGGAAATGGTCCGACCTGTTCGATCACGTCGATCGTGTCCGGTTCCGCGAGGGCGATCAAACGTGTCCGGTATTCGCCGAGGCTCCCGCACATCGAAATCTGCCCCGGTTGCTCATCGGTATCGTGAATCACCATCTGGACCACGAAATGGCCGTGACCGGACTTGGGAACAGGTTTCACTGCCCGTGAAGGGCGTGGATCGTCCCAGAAATAGGTCGAACTCATGGCAGGAACCTCGCGAACTTATCGGCGGTCTGAGCGAAGTGTCGAGAATAGTCGTTGCTTTTTGACATGCGGTCTCCGGTCCCGGACTGTTGGGTCCAGGTTGAATGTGGCAGCGGCTTGCATCGCCACTGAGATTTCAACGTTTGGCCGGGATCACCGCTTGCGTTCGCGCTGGAACTGCGTAGGTTGGATCCTTGAGTATAGTCGGGTTCACCCGGCCGCCTTATTGCCCGATCCATCTGGATCGGGCTTTTCTTTTCAGGTCCTTTTCTCTCTGGCCAGTCTCCGTCGTAAATGTTGTTTACGCATTGTTGCGGGGTGCAGAGAAAATTCCGAGTCAAAACAATTGGTTGTCCACAGGCTTGATTCTTTGCCGTGAAAAACACGGTAGGAACGCCGACCGAGCCAGGATCATTCCGGAATTTTTCGTATTAAGTTCTGTGACTTATCCGAATCCTTGCGGGAATGTGACGCTGTCTAGATTCGACAAGTGCGCAGCTTGATCCCAGGATTTTTTGCCCATCACTGAAGCCGCGGCCTCCGCTCCAGCCATTCCGCACGGTCCAACATCCTGATCACAGCGCGAAGATCGGGCAGGTATCCGCGTGCGCCCGCACGGTCCAAGACCTCGCAGATCGCCTCGACCGACAGCTCGCTCAGGTTGCGGTCGGCGCCCTGCCGTCGTGCAAATGCCTTCAGCTGCTCGATGGTTGGGGCCGAAAGGCGGATCGGGGGGCACCGACTGAGCAGTGGGTCAGGCAAAAGGCGAAAATTGTTCGTGGTCATGACCCAGCCGACCCAGCGCATGTCGAATGGCACCTCGAAATAGGGACAGGTCCAGCGTGCAGCCGACAAAGGTTCGAGCATCGGCAGCAGTGCCTCCGTCAGGGAATAGCTTTGGCCCTTGGTTGCGCGAACGTCACCGGCCTTTTCCAACTCGTCGAGGATTACGATCGGGTTCGCCACCCCCTCGCTTAAGATGAAGTTGATCAGGCGCCCCGGCGCTGAGTTTCCCCAGCTTCTCTGGGAACCAACAACGCCGAAGCTCGCATTCTCGTTCGTCGCTTCGACGACCATGGAAGGCACGCCCAGCAGTTTCGCCAGCTTTCGGGCAAGGTGGCTTTTGCCAATACCTGCCGGGCCATCGAGCAGAAGCGGCGAAATCCGCACACCAGGATCGCCGTGTTCTACCGAGCGTCGCAACCCATGCCAGACGACTTCTGTTGCTGGCCCCAACCATGGAAAATCAGCATGAAGTGCTGCGGCAATCTCGTCAGCACGGTGACCCGAGGGAATACCGACAATCGAAATCCCTGTCGCAACTCCGTCAAGGCGCTTGCGATCCTCGGGCTTCAGTTGCGCGAAAACAGATTTTTTGAGAACACAGGCGTGCATCAGGTCGGCACGACGGATGATCTTGCTCTTCGCACTCCAAGGGATCTCTTTGGCGTCTTTGTCGCCGTAAATTTCAACATCTTCGACAGCCTCTTCAGCCAGATCGAGCATGGCTTTTTGCGCTTTCAGGCGTCGAAAATGCTGCTTCAAGCGTCGCTCGATCCCGGATTTGGTGAACTTCGGATCGGGTAAGTGCCCGAGGATGAACGGTATGCGAGCCATGATGGTTTCCTTCTTATGATGACGGCATGGGGAAGCCGGCGGGCGAAATGCGCCCGGCAGCTTGGTTTTTGAGTTCTGGGAAAAACGAATGCCTAAGGCCGCTCAGGCCTCAAACAGCCAAGGTCTGTCGATAGACCAGTCGTGATGTTTCATGGTCTTTGTCCTTCGTTGACCTAGGTAAAGTCACCTTCGTCCGCTGGGTTGGAACAGCCAGCACCGGCGGCGGTGATTCTTCTGATGGCGCCAAGCACCAGAATTACTAAAACGAGTCAACACACTGATTTATCTGCGAAAAAGTGAAAATGACGCCCTGTCCGTGGAGGAAAAAGCGAAGTTTCAGAAATTCGCAAACCGTCGATCCGGGCTGGTGGTCAGCCTCCGTCGAACCCAGTTTCAAGAAACCTTGCATCTGTGTGCAAATCACTCGTTGATATCTGGCTGGGATCGCGAGCCACAGGCACCAAAGGGCCCCCTTGACCGCCCCGCTGGCACGGTGGGAAAAACAAACTTTGTGCCAGTTTCGTCCTGCCTGCTCCACCGCGGGGACCCAGAGATAAGCAAGCGTGTCGAAGCCGCAGACCAATGCATCCCCCCACGCTTTCTTCCCCAAGAGGTTCAAGCCAACAAAGCAGTGCCTTCGGCGCACCGCAGGCTGTCATTCTGGACAAATAGGCCCTATCAAACTGAAAACCGGAGAGATTTCGAGAAGGGGCGGTCCATGGCCATCAAGAAGAGCGACATTTACCGGTCCCTCTGGGAAAGCTGCGACCAGCTCCGGGGCGGCATGGATGCCTCGCTTTACAAGGATTACATCCTCACCCTGCTTTTCGTGAAATATGTCTCTGACCGCGCCGGCCAGCCCGATGCGTTGATCGAAGTACCGGCTGGCGCTTCTTTTTCCGACATGAAAGCCCTGCGCGGGTCCAAGAACATCGGCGAGGGAATGGACACCATCATTGCCCGCATCGCCGAGGAGAACGACCTCAGTGGGGTGATCGACCGGGCCTTTTTCAACGACCCGGAAAAATTCGGGCGTGGCCCGAAGATGATCAACACCCTGACCACGTTGATCAACATCTTCAGCCGGGAAGAACTGAACTTTTCGAAAAACCGCGCCGATGGTGACGACATTCTTGGCGACGCCTACGAATACCTGATGCGGAACTTCGCGACCGAAGCCGGCAAGTCCAAAGGCCAGTTCTATACGCCGGCCGAGGTGTCGCGCGTCGTGGCCGCCGTGGCGGGGGTCAGTCGGGCGACCAGCCCAAAGCAGACAGTCTATGATCCGACCTGCGGCTCGGGCTCGCTTCTGCTGAAAGCCGCCGAGACGGCCCGCGTGCCGATCACCATCTTCGGGCAGGAAATGGACATCGCCACCCGTGGCCTCGCCCGCATGAACATGATCATGCACAACCGCGCCACCGCCGAGGTCGCGCAAGGCGATGTCATCGCCGAACCGCATTTTCTTGCGGATGCCCACAGCCTTGAGACCTTTGACTTCGTTGTCGCCAACCCGCCCTTCTCGGCCAAGGCTTGGGCCTCGGGCCTGACCGAAGAAACGAAATATGGTCGCTTCATCGATGGTGACCCACCGGCCAAGAACGGCGACTTCGCGTTCCTCTTGCACATCCTCGCCTCGATGAAGGCCACCGGATCGGGCGCAGCCATCCTGCCGCATGGCGTTCTGTTCCGTGGCAATGCCGAGGCCAAGCTGCGCGAGAAGATCCTGAAACGAGGGCTTATCAAGGGCGTCATCGGCCTGCCTGCCAACCTGTTCTATGGCACCGGCATCCCTGCCTCGATCATCGTTCTGGACAAGGCGCAAGCCCAAGCCAACCGCCCCGTCTTCATGATCGACGCCTCAAAGGGCTTCCTCAAGGACGGCAACAAGAACCGCCTGCGCGAGCGGGACATCCACAAGATCATTGACGCCTTCACCCGCCAGCAGACCATCCATGGATATTCCCGCCTCGTCCCCTTCGACGAGATCACCCGCAACGACTTTAACCTGAACATCCCCCGCTACATCGACGGTTCCGACCCCGAGGATTTGCAGGACATCACCGCCCACCTGCATGGCGGCGTGCCAGAGCGGGACATCGATGCGCTGGATGATTTCTGGGCCGTCATGCCCACCCTGCGCGCTACGCTGTTCGGGCCGAACCCTCGCAAAGGCTATGCTGATCCGCTGGTTGCCCCCGATCAGGTCCGAGCCACCATCCGCAACCACCCGGATTTCGCGGCCTTCCGCGCACAGGTCACCGCCATCCTGAACGGCTGGATCGCGGCCAACACTCCCCTGCTGATGGGCATCAAACAGGGGGACCACCCGCGCAACCTGATCCACGCCATTGCCGAGGATATGCTGACCCGTTTCGACCCCGCCCCGCTGGTTGACAAATATGAGGCCTATCAGCGCCTGATGGCCTATTGGGCCGCCACCCTGCAGGATGATGTGTTCATCATCGCGGGCGGCGGCTGGCTGGCCGCGCGCGAATTGCGTGAGGCGCGCAAGGAAACCACCGACGACGGCAAGGTGAAATGGCTGGAAGAGGGCGACCTGACAGTGAACAAGGTGCGCCTTGTGGCCGATGTGATCCCCCCGCGCCTGATCATCGCGCGCTTTTTCGCAGACATAAAGGCGGCGCTGGATCAGGCCACCGCCAGGGCCGAGGAACTGGGGCGCGAGATCGAGGAACTGGCCGAGGAACATGGGGTCGAGGGCGGGCTGTTCGAGGAACTGATGGCCGACACCGGCAAGCTGACGGCGGGCGGCGTGAAAGCGCGCCTGAAGGACAGGGGCCTAGAGCCAGACGAAAAGGCCCTACTGAAACAGGTGGCCGCGCTGTTTGAAGGGGAGGCCGAGACGAAGCGGGCGGCGAAAGAGGCCGAGGCCAAGCTGACCGAGGCCGTGCTGAAGAAATACCCCGCCCTGACCATGGGCGAGATCCAGACGCTTGTGGGGCAGGACAAATGGCTGGCCGACATCACGGCGGCCATCGGGGCCGAGGTTGAGGCGCGCACGGAATCCCTGACCGCCCGCGTGCGGGTGCTGACCGAACGCTATGGCCAGACCCTGCCGCAGATCATGGAGGATCTGGCCGGGCTGGAGGCGCGGGTGGCCGGGCATCTGGCGGCTATGGGGGTGGCGGGATGAGTGAGCCGGACAATGCTCTACTGCCAGCGAAATTCCCGGCTGACTGGACGATCTCAACGGTGGGCGCGCAGTTTCATGTCATTCTCGGAAAAATGCTTGATGCTGAAAAGAACATCGGCACGCCAAAGCCCTACCTCGGAAACCGTTCGGTTCAATGGGGGCGCGTTGACTTGTCCGATCTTGATCAGATCAAATTAACTGAAGGCGACATGCGAAAGTATCGCCTCCAGACTGGCGATTTGTTGGTCTGCGAGGGCGGCGACATTGGACGCGCCGCCATTTGGCAAGATCAGCTGGATGACTGCTATTTCCAGAAGGCGCTTCACCGGTTGAGGCCAAGAGGAAGCTACTTACCGGTCCTGATGCGGTATCTGCTGGAGTATTACGCGAAAACCGGCTTCTTGACCAACTTTGCCACGCAAACAAGTATCGCCCACCTGCCAAAGGACAAGTTCGTTACAGTTCCGCTACCCCTCCCCCCTCTCCGCGAACAACAGGCCATCGCCGCTGCGTTGTCGGATGCGGATGCGGTGGTGGCGGGGTTGGAGCGGGTGATCGCCAAGAAGCGCCTGATCAAGCAGGGCGCGATGCAAGATCTCCTCACCGCCCGCCGCCGCCTCCCGGGGTTCTCGGGGGAGTGGGAGGTGAAGCGGCTGGGCGACCTTATGTCCATGAAAAGCGGAGACGCGATTACCTCTGCATTCATCCACGAAGAGGGAGATTATCCGGTTTTTGGTGGAAACGGCTTGCGTGGGTTTACAAACAGCTTCAACCGTGATGGCGAATGCACCTTGGTTGGCCGCCAGGGAGCGCTTTGCGGTGTCGTCACCCATACAGTTGGAAAAATCTTCGCATCAGAACATGCGATTGTTTGCAAAGCGACCGCGCCCAATTGTCAGCAGTTCATTTCGCATAGGCTGGAGTATGCGGACCTCAACAAAGTGTCTGAATCGTCCGCTCAGCCCGGCCTGTCTGTTGAGAAGATTAAGAAAATCGAGATTGACGTTCCCTTGGATGGGCTAGAGCAGAAGGCCATCGCCGCAGTCCTCTCCGACATAGACGCCGAAATCCAGACCCTCGAGTCCCGCCTCGGCAAGGCGCGGGCGGTGAAGGAGGGGATGATGCAGAATCTTTTGACAGGGCGGGTCAGGCTGGTCTGACTCAGGTGACAGTATTTTAAGGGGGTATTTTCATGGCCATCGGCGATCCGGAACGTGCCACGCAGAACCGCATGATCGCGCAGATGTGCGGCGATACCTCTGGCACAGTCAGCGGCCTCGGCTGGCGCTACCTTGGTGATTGGCAAAAACGCGAAGGCAACGCCAATATCGAACCCAGCCTGTTGCGCCCATGGCTGATCGCGCGCGGCCATGACCCCGATGTGGCAACCCGCGCCATCACCGAGTTGCAACGCGCCGCCCGCATGGACGGGCTGAAGCTGTATGAGGCGAACCGCGCCACCTATGACATGCTGCGCTATGGCGTGCAGGTCACCCCCGGCCCCGGCGAGGCCCCCGTCACCGTGCGCTTTGTCGATTGGGACAACCCCGCCGCCAATGATCTGGGCGTGGCGGAAGAGGTGGCTATCACGGCGAAGTCCCCCAAGGCCTATAACAAGCGGCCCGATCTGGTGATCTATGTGAACGGCATCGCCATGGGCGTGGTGGAGTTGAAGAAATCCACTGTCGATCTTGGTGCGGGCATTCGCCAGACGCTGGACAACCAGCGCCCTGAATTCATCCGACACTTCTTCACCACCGTTCAGATCACCCTTGCCGGGAACGACATGCAGGGCCTGCGCTATGCCGCGATCCAGACCCCGCAACCCTATTGGCTGGCCTGGAAGGAGGAAAGTGCGACCGCCCTGCCCCTCGACCGCGACGTGTCGCAGATGCTGACGCCCGCGCGGTTTCTGGAATTGATCAACGATTTCATCCTGTTTGATGCTGGGATTAAGAAGGTCGCCCGCCCGAACCAGTATTTCGCCGTGAAGGCCGCGCAACATGCGGTGGCGGCGAAAACGGGCGGGATCATCTGGCAGACCCAAGGCTCGGGCAAAAGCCTGATCATGGTGATGCTGGCCCGCTGGATCCGCGAGGCACGGCCCGATGCGCGGATTCTGGTGGTGACCGACCGCAAGGAACTGGACGACCAGATCGAGGCGGTGTTCGGCAACACCGGCGACAAGGTCCGCCGCGCAAAATCCGGCGCCGACCTGCTGGCAGCGCTTGCCGACCCGAAGGACCGGGTAGTTTCGTCGCTGGTCCATAAATTCGGGCGGCGGGAAGAGGATGAGCTGGGCGCGATGATCGCCGACATCCAGCGCGGCCAGATCGGTGCGCCGGTGGGCGAGTTCTTTGTCTTCATCGACGAGGCGCATCGGACCCAATCAGGCAAGCTTGCGCGGACCATGCGGATGATCCTGCCGGATGCCGTGTTTTACGGCTTCACCGGCACGCCGCTTTTGCGTTCAGACAAGCAGACATCCCTGGAGATATTCGGGCCATATATCGGCACCCCTTACCGCTTCAACGAAGCGGTCGCGGATGGCGTCGTCCTGGACCTGCGCTATGAAGCGCGCGACATCGACCAGCGCGTGGCTTCGCCAAAGAAGATCGACGAATGGTTCGAGGCCAAGACCAAGGGCCTTACCCCGGTGGCCAAGGCCACCCTGAAACAGCGCTGGGGCACGCTGCAACGGGTGCTGTCCTCCAAGGATCGGCTGGAACAGATCGCCAATGACATCATCATGGATATGGAGCTGAAGCCGCGCCTGAAGGCCGGTCGCGGCAACGCCATGCTGGTGGCAGGCTCGATCCCCGAGGCCTGCCGCCTTTTCCAGATATTCCGGAATTCCGGGTCCGATCTGGCCAAGAAATGCGCCATCGTCACATCCTACAAGCGAACCGCGTCGGAACTGACCGGCGAAGAAGCCGGGATGGGCGAGACGGAAAAGCAATACGTCTACAAGGTCTATGACCAGTTGATGACCGAACTGGCCACGGACGAGGACGCCTACGAAACCGAAGCCCTGCGGAAGTTCCGCAAGGAACCGGCACAGATGAAACTGCTGATCGTCGTCAGCCGCCTGCTGACCGGGTTTGATGCGCCGACGGCCACATATATCTACATCGACAAGCAAATGCGGGATCATGGCCTGTTTCAGGCGATCTGTCGGGTGAACCGCTTGGATGGCGAGGACAAGGACTACGGCTACGTCGTTGATTACAAAGACCTGTTCAAGAACATCGAAACCGCGGTTGAGGATTACACCTCCGGTGCTTTCGATGCCTTTGATGCGGCCGATGTCGAGGGGTTGATTTCGTCGCGGGCCGAAAAGGCGGGCGAAGACCTGATGACCGCGCGCGACGCTTGGTTCGGACTGCTCGACCCGGTGGAACAGCCCAAGGGCGACGCCGAGGTTCTTTCCTGGTTCTCCAGCCCCGGAGGATGGGAGAGCGATCCACAGGCCGAGGAAAAAGCGCGGCGGCGTCAAGCGTTATACAAGCTTGCCGGGGCCTATGCCCGGTCCTTCGGAGCCGTAGCTGATGATCCTGGCGCGTCAGGCGTCAACGACCTGCAACTGGCACAGTATCGCGGCGAGGTCGAACGCGCGATCTCACTCCGGGATGCCGTGCGCCTTCACAGCGGTGATGCGGTCGACATGAAGCAGTTCGAGCCTGCGATGCGGCACCTGATCGACACCTACATCAAGGCGGAAGAGTCAGCTGTGATCTCTCACCTCGATGACATCAGCCTGATCGATCTGGTCGCGAGCAAGGGAGCGGCAATCGAGGGCGAATTGCCCGAGGCCCTGAAATCGAAGCGAGAGAACGTGGCCGAGGCAATCGAGAACAACGTTCGCAGGTTGATCATCGACGAAACGCCTGTGAACCCGAAGTTCTATGAACGGATGTCCGAACTTCTGACCGACCTCGTCAAGAAGCGGAAGGATGACGCGATTGCCTATGCCGAATACCTGGAAAAGATCGCTGCGCTGGTCAGGGCGGTGAAGGCAGGGCATGGCGGGGAATACCCCTCTTCCATGACATCGCCAGGGCGCAAGGCGCTTTACGACAACCTCGGCCAGGATGAGGCTGCGACTGTGGCAGTGGATGAAGCAATCCGAAGCACGGCCCAAACCGGCTGGCGCGGGAACAGGATGAAGGAACGGATGCTGCGGAGAAAGCTTATCGATATCCTTTGGACAGAGGAAGCTGTCGACAACGTTATCGAGATCATCCGGTCGCACGATGAGTACTGAACTCTTTGAAATCGCAGGACTTTCGGTTGAACTGATCCGCAAACCGATCAAGAACCTGCATATCGGTGTCTATCCGCCCCATGGCCGTGTTCGGGTAGCGGCTCCGCCGGCCATCAGTGAGGACGCGATCCGGGTGGCGGTCGTGACACGGCTTGGCTGGATCAAGAAGAAGCAGCGCGAATTCGAGGGACAAGCCCGCCAAACCGAACGGCAATACGTGTCAGGAGAAACCCATTTTTTCTTCGGCCGCCCCCTTCGTCTCATGGTCAAAACCGCTGCCACGAGAAGGGGTTCAATCCAACCTGAGGGATCGGATCGCCTGATCATGACGGTGCCGGAAGAGGCAACATCTCAGCAAAAGGCCCTGTGGTTCAAGGATTGGTCCCGAGCGCAACTGAAAGAGCGAGCATCACCCCGAGTTGCAAAATGGGCCGAACGTCTGGGCGTTGCGACACCACGTTGGGGGATAAAGCGGATGCGAACGAAATGGGGTAGCTGCAATCCTGAAAAAGGCCTTATTTGGTTAAATCTGGACCTTGCCCAAAAGCCGCTCCAATCCCTGGATTACGTGGTCCTGCATGAATTGGCCCACCTCCTTGCGCCGTGCCACGATGACGTGTTCGTGGGCATCATGGATAGGAATATGCCGGGGTGGCGACAGGTCCGAGCGGACCTCAATGCCTTGCCCTTATCGACATAAAGGGCGGATTGCGGGCGTTCGGCGTGACATCAAGTTCGGCTCCTACGCCTCAAAAGCGGTCTTGCGGTGGATGGGGCGGAACTGCGATCCACCCCATCTCTGGCATTTTTTGCTCTGTCCCGCCAAACGCGCGTAAATTT
>JAIOYF010000019.1 GCA_021741245.1 Paracoccaceae bacterium | reverse complement strand
ATAGGAGCCTTGATGCTCCAGCACCATGCGAACGGCACGCGCCCGCATCTCAGGTGAATAACGGTTTGATGTCTTACTCTTTTCCATAGCCCTCATCCTTAGTCAGGTTGAAGGTCTCCGGCAAACCCGGGGCGGTTCACCACCCTGAAGAGCTTCGGCTGCGAGATCCTGCGGGCCACGGGTTATCCCGAGATCTCGGAGCGTCGGGAGCGCTGGAGCATCTGGAACCTCGTTCGCCATCGACTGGGCGCCATCGGCTACGTCTGCCTCGTCATTGACGAGGCGCATGACCTGAACTCTTCGGGCTCCATGCGCGAGGTGATGGACATCTTCTCGGCGTTCAAGTCGCTTCTGGCCGCCGACCAGCCGGTGATCGTCATCCTGATGGGCATCCCGATCCTTCAGGAACTGGTAGCTATCGAAGGGCAGACCCAGCGGCGCTATGCGAAACTCGATCTGCCGCCTGTGACCCTGGCCGCTGACGGGCAGAACCTGCGCAAGGTGCTGCAGAACTACTGCGCCCGGGCCGACCTCGAGCCACCGACAGGCGACATCGTTCCGCGGCTGATCCATGCCAGCAGGATGCGGTTCGGCCTCTGCGTGGAGAACATCGTGAACGCCATCGAATTGGCTTTGCGGGTTGGCGACAGCCGGCTGGAGCCCCTGCATTTCGCCGAGTCCTGGGCGACCGTATCGCGTCAGCCTCGCTCGAAAAACCCGTTCATCGCCACCGAGTGGTCGAAAATCGACATCTGGGACGAGGGGCACGCTGCCAAATGGAGGAAGGCAAAATGAATCATCTGAAACCGATCCTTCCGATCCGATCGGACGAAAGCGTCCTGTCCTGGGCGACGCGCCTCGCCGGCCTGCATACGGGCGGGTCGCTGGTCCCGTTCCTCAACGACATCGGCGTCAAGCTGAACAACCTGATTACCGGAGCCGATGCGGCCGTCGACCGGCTCGCGGAGATGACCGGTGTCGATGCCGTCGAACTGCGGCGCAACACGCCCCGTCAGGTGGACCAGCGCCGGTACGAACTGCGCGGAAACGCCTTCTCCGTAGAGCTTTTCCGGGGGAACTCGATTGGCTTCTGCCCCATGTGCCTCGCGGAAGATGATCAGGCTGGAGATCCGAGACGTTTCCGCCTCGGGCGTCTGAACTGGTGGGTTCGCGCAGTCAGGACCTGTGGACGCCATCAGATTCCTTTGATGGATCGCAAGAGGATCAGGTGGGACGACGTTGCAAAGCAGATGAGCCTGATCGTTCCGGAGCGCGGCGTCGACCTGCTGCGTCTGGTGGATGCCAGCGTCTCGCGTGCGCCTTCTGAATTGCAGGATTACGTGGAGCGGCGCCTTGAGGGCCAGCCGGGACCTGCATGGCTCGATGGGCAGGATATCGACCAAGCGGTCAGGGCGACGGAAATGCTGGGGCTCGTCCTGGCTTTTCCTCTCAAGGTGAACCTGAAGAAACTCTCGGCGGAGGACTGGGAGATCGCGGCGCGCGCAGGCTATCCGTATGTGTCGCGGGGAGAGGAGGGCATCCGGCAGGCGCTTTCGGAAATTCACGATAAGAAATCCGTGCAGACCGGGCTCACAACGCCCTATGGCCCACAGCGCGCTTTCGGGGGTCTATATCGTTGGACGGAATTATCGAAGAATAGCAAGGAAGCGGGACCGATCAAGGAAGTCGTGCGGCGCTTCATTGTCGAATCCATGCGCACGAATTACGGCAAGAAGTTCATGGGAGATGCCGCTCCGAAGACGGAAAACTATACGATCAACGCAATTGCCAAGGAAAGTGGCCTGGACCCCAGGACGCTTCGGAATCTGATGGCTTCTCAGGGAGTCATCAAGGATTGGAAGGGCGTCATCATCCCGGGTTCGTTCGACGTCGAGGCGGCGAAATCCGTGGCAGATATGGCCAAGACCGTGATCTCCCAGACGGCTCTGCCATCTTACATGAACACCACGCGCGGCCAGGTCATCATGCTGATCGAGATGGGGATTCTTCCGAGGATCAACGCATCCGGCCTCGATACCGGCAACATGTCCCGCGGGGTCGCTGCCGATGTGGTTGACGCATTCCTCGCCGACCTCCACCGCCATGCAGTTGATGTCGAAGATATCCCTGGCGGCATGTTCGACATTCCGGCGACCGCGCAGAAAGCGCGGGTCACAGGCGACATCATCATCGGGATGATCCGGGCGCATGAGGTCAAGCGGATTGTCCGGCGAACGGGGGAGCGGGGGTACGGTGCGATCCACTTGGATCCGGAGGAGGTGAATGTCGTCTATGCCCCGCGGAGGCCTGAAAAGAAGCTGACGGCGTTCGACGCCTCGCAGTTGCTCGGGATCAATCCGGCAGTGGCGCCCAGACTTCTGCAAGAATGGGAAGGCGTCCGGCTCCTGAACGGAAAGAAGGACGGACGTCATAGTAGATCTATGGTTGATTTGGCGGAGATCGAGCGATTTCGGAAAACCTACGTGACCCTCTTCCATCTCTCCCGAGATACGGGGATCCACCACATCACTCTGAACCAGATCCTGCGTAAACGGAACGTAAAGCCGGTCGTCGATCCCAAGTTGATCAAGGTGAGCATCTACCGAAGGGCTGACCTTCCCGACGATCTCGCCTCGCCCTCGCCTTGACGACATGAAAAAGATGGAAAAAAGCCGCCTTCGGGCGGCTTTTTTCATGGTCGCGTGAAAAAATTCAGTGGACGTATTTTACCTTGCGAATGGACAGAGATGCTGTTTTTTTCATGAATGTGGTTAAGCATTTTCAATGACTTGAGAGATCCTTGTGGAAAAATTTTCGCTGGCGGAACAGGAAGAGTGAAGTTCGACACGCAAAGACCGACTTTTCGACACAAGTCGGTTTCTTGAAGGCTCCCTGCAACGGTAGCCTTTCAGGTGCTTGCTGGCAGGATCAGTTGCGCGGCCAGCGGCACCAGAGCTTGTTTTCGATTTCTGACCATTCGTAGATCGCCCCGAGATCGCGCCCGTCAGGAACGAAAGGGGCGGCATGAACCGCAAGAAGGTTCAAGCTGCTCTCGGCGCGAGAGTTTCCACACGGCCTCAGCCAATGGCACGTAAAAAGCGTTGCTAAAACAAAGCTTTCCACAATCGGCGGCGATCCTAGTCTTTGATTGCGTCCCGCAGATCCCGCAGGAATTGCGGAACCTCGCGCGCGCCAAGGGCCGCTTCGCGCACCAGCCAGTCGAAATGACGGGTAAAGCTGTCCACGCGGGCGGAGTCGCGAAAGGCCAGATAGTGGCGACCCAGATAGAGCACGGCCAACATCGGGCCAAAGACGGTGATTGGCGAGGAAAACACCCGGTGCGCATCAAACAGATACAGGCGCAAGGCGGGGTAAAGGGTTTGTGTCAGGGTGATCATCCTGTCCATCTGGCCCAACCGCACATCCGCGGGAACGCCTTTGTAATACCCGGTGCCTTTGGCAAAGGACTCCAACTCATGCATGGGCAAGGCGATTTCATAGTCTGACCGTGCGCCACGCATCCATGTCAGGCGATCCTCGAACGCGCCGATGGCCTGATCTGCCGTGCGGCCCAACTGCGGTTCATATTCCCATTGGACCATCGCGCGGGTCTTGAGCATATCGGGCAGGGTCGCAGGCACGTGGCGGATTTTGTAGCCCGCGGCCTCTTGGTGCCAGCCAAAGATTGCCTCGTCGATCAGGGCGCGCGGGGCCTCGGTTTCTGACAGGGACATGGCCAGCAGATCCGCCACCGGTTCAGGCCGCCCCGACAGGCCGAGCAACCAATCGGCGGATACGCCAAGCGCCTCGGCGCAATCGGCGGCAAGTTGGGCATTTGGCATCCGTTTGTCGCTGACCAAAAGCTGACTGATGGTGGAACGATCCACGCCGGCCCGCCGGGCAAGGGCACTTTGCGTCAGGCTTCGATCCGTCATCGCTTCGTTCAGGCGAGTCCGAAAAAGCAGGGCTCGATCGCGTTTGTCCATAAATGGCACCTTTGGTGATTTTTGTAACCATAGGTGACTAAATGTTTCGCATCCACTGAATTCTCACCGAGTCCGAGCCGTGGTAGTCACAGGAATGTTACACAAACTGTTGGGACTTATCAGTGCGTTCGACCATCACAACCCCTGCGGAACCCGAGATTGAATGGCCGACACTGGCCGTCATGCTTGGCACCTATGCGATGTTTGGTTTGGGCACGACCTATGCCTATGCCCTGTCGCCCGCCCTTGCCATTGCCCTGACCGCCATCGCGATTGCGCAATATGCCTCGCTCCAGCATGAGGTTCTGCACGGCCACCCGTTTCGCAAGCAATGGCTGAACGAAGCCTTGGTGTTTCCGGCGCTGACGCTGACCATCCCCTATGGCCGCTTTCGCGATACCCATCTGGCGCATCACTACGACCCGAACCTGACCGATCCCTATGATGACCCGGAGTCAAATTTTATGGACCCCGAGGTTTGGGCCCGTCTGCCCAAGTGGCGCAAGCGGCTGTTTGTGGCCAACAACAGCCTCTTTGGCCGGATGCTGATTGGCCCGCTTTTGGGCAATGCACTGTGGTTAAGGAATGAAGCCCGCTTGGTGCTGGACGGGGCAGGGGCCGCGCGTCGGGATTGGCTTTTGCATCTTGGCGGGCTGGTCGTCCTGGCCCTCTGGCTCCTCTCCGCGCAGATGCCGATCTGGGCCTATCTATTGGCCGCCTTTTTTGGCCATTCGCTTCTGAAAATCCGCACATTTCTAGAGCATCGCGCCCATGAATTGGCGCGGGCGCGTTCGGTCATCATCGAGGATCGGGGGCCGTTGGCGCTGTTGTTCTTGAACAATAATTTCCACGCCGTGCATCATTGTCACCCACAGGCACCTTGGTATCTTTTGCCCTCACTTTATGCCAAGCAGCGCGCGCAGTTTCAAAAGCGGAACGATGATTATGTCTACCGCTCTTATCTGCAGATTTTCCGGCTGTATTTCTTGCGCGTCAAAGACCCGGTTCCGCATCCGCTGATGCCCTATGGCCCCCAAGACCAATCGCAGCGGGCCGTGAAAGAGACAGAGCGCCTCGGCGCCTGATCCCTCGACAACCGTAATCGGCTGTGCCAGTGCACAGCGATGGAAATCTGGATCCTTGCCACACTTTTTGCCGCAGCCGTGCAGACCGTGCGTTTTGCGCTGCAAAAGCGGCTCAAAGGACTGGGGCTTTCGACCGGTGGGGCGACACTGGCCCGCTTTGTCTGGGCGGTTCCAATTGCTTGGGGCGCTGCCCTTTGGCTGACGGCAGGCGATGTGCCGCCCATTGCACCCGCCTTTTGGCCATGGGCCATGATGGGGGGGCTTGGGCAGATCGTCGCGACCTTTGCCACCATCACCTTGTTTTCGCTGCGCAGTTTTGCCGTTGGCATCGCGTTCACAAAGACCGAGACAATTCAGGTCGCCGCCTTTTCCGCCATGGCCTTGGGCGAGGCCGTGTCAGGCACTGGGCTGGTCGCGATCTTGCTGGGCGTGGCGGGGGTGATCGTGTTGTCGCGGCCGCAGCGGATTTCGGGGGCGGGCTGGATCACGCCTGCGACCGGATGGGGCCTTTTGGCGGGGGGATTGTTCGGGATTTCGGCCATTGGCTATCGCGGCGCCACTTTGGCCGTCCAAAGCCCGGAGGCGCTGACCCGCGCGATGGTGGCCTTGGCGGCGGTGACCCTGTTCCAGACCATAGTCCTTGGCCTGTGGCTGATGCTGCGCGAAAGGGGAGAGGTCGTTCGTGTGGCGCGGGCATGGCGGGCGACATTGCCGGTCGGGATCACCGGGGTCTTGGGCTCTGCCGGGTGGTTTTGGGCCTTTGCGCTGCAAAACGCCGCCTATGTGCGCAGTTTAGGCCAGATCGAGCTGATCTTTTCCCTTCTCATCTCGGTCCTATGGTTCCGGGAAAGGCCCCGGCTGACCGACATTGGCGGCATGGCGCTTTTGGCCTTGTCTATCGTCGGGATCGTCTGGGCGACCTGAGGGCGCGCTTACAAGATGCGCCGAAACGTCGGCACTGGGCCGGAATTGTCGAAAAACGGAACACCTTGGTCCGCAGCACCTGTCAAATGGGCGGTCACTTCGGCGAGCACCACTTCGGTGATAAACGGCAGATCAAGTGCGCGCGCCTGTGCAAGACCGATCCAATGCAAATGGCTTAGCTCATCTTCGGCGGCCGAGAAATCCTCCAGATCGCCCTGAACATGTGCAGCATCTGCCAGAAAGAACCGTGCATCAAAGCGCCGGGGCCGCCCCGGCGGGGTGATCGCCCGAAAGAAAAACCGCAAGGATGGGGCGGCTGTGGACGGAATGGCCAGACCGGTTTCTTCTTGCAACTCGCGCAGCGCCGCTGCCGCAAGCGTGATGCCACTGGGTGCATCGGTCGGGCACATCTGGGCCAGGCGCGCGGCGCAAACCGGCGACAGGGTCAGATCTGCCAACCCATCCGCCGCATCCACAGCGCCACCCGGAAACACATATTTCGACGGCATGAAAACAGCACCAGCCCCGCGTTGTCCCATCAGGACTTGGGTCTCGGTCCCCATTCGCCGCCACAAGATCACCGTGGCGGCGGGGCGTATCGGGGCTGCCTCACTCACCCGGTGCGACGTGGCCAAACCCATGCATGCGCTTTGCCCATTGAAGGGCGACCAGCATCCCCTTTAGCCGTGGCAGCAAGAACAGCGACAAGGCCACCGTGCCAACGGAAAAGACCGAGGCCAAAACATAGGGATCGGGGCGATACTTGGTAAAGAAGTACAAGATCAACGGGGCCATCAAATGCCCGACGATCAGAATGGTCAGATAGGCCGGTCCGTCATCTGCCCGCTGATGGTGCAGCTCTTCCCCGCAGACCGGGCAGCTTTCCCGGACCTTCAGATAGCCGCGCAGCATCGGACCCGCCCCGCAATTCGGGCAGCGCTTGCGCCAACCGCGCAAAAGCGCAGGCCGCACGGGGCGTTCATCAAACACGGACATCGGGTCACCTTTTGTCATCACTGCGCTTATCCAAAGACTTTGGGGGCAACTTGGCCAACAATTTACCAATTCATTGAAAGGACCAAATACATTCCCGCCTTATCGCCTCTATAGCGCAGTCTGCAGACAAGATGCAGGGTGCTTTGCCCGCTTGTGCGCCTTTGTCGCAAGGTAGTCTTGGTCAGGCTTTCGCAGGCCTGTGAAATTTCTGCGACGGAACCGCCAGCCCGCGTCGTATCACCATCACAACGCCCGACAAATCCTGTGGGGCACCCATGCCGAAGGATATCATACGATGACACGCACTTCAAAACTCGCGGGCCTGACCCTTGTAACGCTCGCTGCCGCCTTGGTGGCAAACACGGCAATGGCCGAGCGCGGACCGGGCCGCGATGGCGCACGAGCGCAGGCCCCCTTTGCCGCCTTTGATTTCGCCACTGTCGATGCCAACAAGGATGGCAAGGTGACCCCCGAGGAAATCGACGCCTTTCGTGCGGCTGAGATTACAGCCGCCGATACCGATGGCGATGGGTTGATGAGTGCGGCGGAACTGTCGGCCACTCACCTCAAACGGCTGGAGGGTCGCGCCAATGACATGGCCCAAAAGATGATCGAACGGATGGACAGCGACAAGGACGGCAAATTGTCGACAGCCGAAATGCTGGCCCGCAAAGCCCCGAAAACCATGTTCGAACGCATCGATACCGATAATGACGGTGCGCTGAGCGAGGCCGAGATTGCCGCCTCAAAGGACCGCATGGCCGACAGGCGCGGTGGCAATAGCCGCCGCGGGGGCGAGCGTCGTGGGCACGGCAACAACTAAGCCCAAGCAAACCCTTCCCCTCGGGCCGCGCGAAATGCGGCCCGGGACTTCCCGATGGGCCGGAATCGCGATAGCTCAGTTTCAGGATGACAATGCCCCGCGACGATCTGGCCATACTTTCGGACGAGGCTCTTCTGGTTCTCTATGCCAATGGAGATCCGGTTGCGGCACGTCTTTTGACGCAACGTTTGGCCCCGCGTGTCTTTGCCTATGCGATGCGGGTTCTGGGCGACCGGGCCGAGGCCGAAGATATCACGCAAGAGGGGCTTTTGCGCCTGTGGCGCATCGCGCCCGACTGGCGGCAGGGCGAGGCACAGGTGACGACGTGGCTTTACCGTGTGGCGACCAATCTTGCGACGGATCGGTTGCGCGCGCGCAAGCGGCGACAGGCGGATACGCTGGACGATGTGCCCGAACCGGGCGACGACCGGCCAGACGTGGTGACGGGAATGATCGAGGCCGACCGCATGGCGGCCTTGCAAGCGGCTTTGGCGTCTTTGCCCGACCGGCAGCGACAAGCGGTCGTTCTGCGTCATATCGAGGGGATGACGAACCCCGAGATTGCGCAAATACTGGAAATTGGGGTTGAAGCCGTGGAAAGCCTGACCGCCCGTGGCAAACGCGCCCTAAGCGCACTGCTGTCGGGCAAGAAAGAGGAGTTGGGATATGACGATGTCATCTGACAACAAGGATCGTGACCCGCTCGATGCGCTGTTTGCTCAGGCGCGTGAGGCGGCACCGCTGCCTGACGGCGATTTCATGGCGCGTCTGGTGGCTGAGGCCGAGCGCCTTCAGCCTGCGCCCAAATCCCATGCCCCTGCCACAAGACCCGAACAAAAAACGGGGCTCATCGCCCGGTTTGCGGCCCTGTTGGGCGGGGCGGCGGCTGTGGCCGGCCTTGGCACCGCTGCCATGGCGGGATTGGTGATCGGCTATGTGCAACCCGACTCCCTTGTGACCCTGACTGATGGGTTTGGCCTGATCAGCACCGGCGAAAGCCTTGATCTGCTTCCTAGTTTCGATACGCTACTGACCGAGGAATAATCGCAATGACCGACGCCAACACGCAAACGGGACCAAATGCCCCGCCACCGCCAGTCAAGGCGGGACGCTGGGTCAAGATCCTGTTGGCGGTCTCTCTTGCGCTGAATCTTGCCGTTGTCGGTGTTGTGGCGGGGGCAGCGCTGAAGGCCCGCAATGATGATGGCGGGCGGGCGCCAGATGTGCGCGAATTGAACTTCGGGCCCTTTACCGGGGCGCTCAGCCGCCCGCAACGGCGCGCCTTGTTGCAGGGCTTTGTCGCCGTCCAACCACCACTGCGCGAAATGCGGAGCCTGATCCGCGCGGAATATCAGCTTGTTCTGGATGCGGTCCGCGCACAGCCCTTTGATCCCATCGCCCTGCAAGCGGCCCTTGCGGGCCAAAGTCGCAGCACCATTGCCCGGCTGGAAGCCGGGCGAAAGGCGCTGGAAGGGGTGATCATCGCCATGACGCCAGAGGATCGTGCCGCCTATGCGGACCGGCTGGAGGATGGCTTGCAGCGCCGCCGCCCCGATGCGCGTGAGCCTGCCAATTCCCGCGATCGCCCCGATGATGGCGGGCGCAGGCCCTGACCCAAGGCCTTTGGTCCCAGCGGCCTCAGGCCGCGTTGCGCCCGATAGAAACCTTGTTACGCCCCGCTGTCTTGGACGCAAGCAGGGCCTGATCGGCGCATTCCATGATCGACGACACATAATCAAGGTTTGTGCCATGCCAGTCGGTTGAGCAGGGTTCGCTGACCGCCACGCCGACCGACATCGTCACCGGCAGGCGTTCACCGCCCGGCAAAAGGATCGGGCTTTCATCCAGTCGCGCGCACAGCCGCGTGGCGATGCTCAGGGCATCGTCCAATTCTGTTTCGGGCAAGGCAATCAGAAATTCTTCGCCCCCGACACGGGCCAAAAGGTCATTGTTGCGCAAACCCGCAGAAAGCCTTTGACCGACCTCGATCAACACCCTGTCCCCCGCCGCATGGCCAAAGCGGTCGTTCACGGATTTGAACCGGTCCAGATCGGCGATCAAGACGGCAAAGGGTTTCCCAATGATCTGCGCATGCTGGGCCATCGTCGTCAGTTTGGCCATCGCGTAGCGGCGATTGAACAAACCGGTCAGGGGATCAATCATGGCAAGCCTGAGGTCATCTTGCAGACGCTCCCGCGCATGATCCGCCCGGCGCTTTCCCCGCAAGATGATCCGCAAGCGCAGCGCAATTTCTTCGGCCGTCATGGCCTCATCCACAATCTCGTTCGCGCCAAGGTCAAAGGCGGTCAGGGCCGCTTTCGTGGCCCCGCTGGCTGTCACCATGCAGATGCCCGCATGATGGGTTGAACTGCGGCTGCGCAAATCGGACAACAGGCGAAGCCCCTTATCCTCCTGACCGTTTGTGACGTCGATCACATAGACATCCGCACTCGCACGGCCCGGCGCCACCTCGGCCAGCGCATCGACAATCCCCAGAATGACAAAGGCGTCCCGCATCACCGGCGACAACTCACGCCGCAGGCGCATCCCCGCATCCGCCCGGTCGGTGACAAGCGCAATCAAACCGGGTTGGGCAAACTCACCTTGGGATTCCGCCATCCCCATCAGGCGCGTCTCTGCGGCCAAGGGAAGATCCGGCATTTCCTGACGCCGGCGCAGCAGATTTCGCACCCGCGACATCAAAAGCTGATCATCATAGGGTTTGAAAAAGATATCGTCGGCCCCGGCCTCAAGCGCCGAAATGCGGTCCTCGGCACTGGTCGAGGCAGAGACGACAATAACGGGAATGTCCTTTGTCACCGGATCAGACCGCAGGCGACGCAGCACCTCCACCCCCGGCAGATCGGGCAAGACGAGGTCAAGCAAGATAAGGTCGGGCCGATGCTCCCGCGCAAGCACAAGACAGTCATGGCCGTTTGCGGCCAGCACAGGCGTATAGGCCGCAGCCCCAAGTTTCACCTTGAAGACAATCCTGTTCGTCGCAACGTCATCTACGATCAGTATCTTGCCGGCCATGAAGCGAAACCCGTATAAAACCTCACCACACCCGTTTTCCTACCAACTGGTTAAGGAATCGTTGCAAAAACTATAAGGCATTTCTGCCTGTTTGCGCTAATTTGCGTGTAACAGGCCGTAAATCCCGGGGAAAAGCTGATGTTTAGGCAAGATTCCGCTGAAACCATTGCCTTGCAGGCGCTGTCGTGGCTGGCCGCAAATGAAGAGGTGTTGCCGGTTTTCCTTGGGGCCACCGGCGCCTCGATCGGGGATCTGTCCCGGCAGGCCGCAGATCCCGAGTTTCTGGGCTCGGTTCTGGACTTCATCTTGATGGATGACGCCTGGGTGATGGCCTTTTGCGACTCCGTCTCCTTGCCCTATACCGCGCCGATGCAGGCCCGTGCTGTTTTGCCCGGCGGACAAAGCCTGCACTGGACCTGATTGCACTTGCCGATCTGTCAGGTGATGGTGCCGCCGAACCGAGGCATCCGAGGGCTGACATGATTGACGGTGTTATTTTTGACAAAGACGGAACGCTGTTCGATTTCCGGCGCAGTTGGGGGGCTTGGGCCAATGGGTTCTTGCGGGGCCTTGCGCCCGATCCGGCGCAGGCGGCGCATCTGGGCCATGTCATCGGATATGATCTTTCCACAGGCAATTTTGCGCCCACAAGCCCGGTGATCGCGGACACGGCTGCCGGGATTGCGGCGGCCCTTGCCCCGCATCTGCCCGGACACTCCGTTGCGGCGATCACCCAGCGCATCAATGCGGCCGCAGCCCTTGCCCCGATGGCCGAAGCGGTGCCTTTGATCCCCCTCTTGTCGGGGATGCGGGCAAAGGGGCTGCGCATTGGCCTTGCCACCAATGACAGCGAGGTTCCGGCCCGCGCCCATCTTGCGGCGCATGGCATCACCGAGTTGTTCGATTTCATCGCGGGCTATGACTCGGGTCATGGGCCAAAGCCGGGGCCGGGGATGTGCCTTGCCTTTGCCCGGCACACCGGCATTGAACCGGCAAGAATTGCCATGGTGGGCGACAGTGCCCATGATCTGCATGCCGGGCGCGCGGCGGGCATGGTTTGCATCGGCGTTCTGACCGGCATCGCGACCGAGGCTGACCTGCGCCCGCATGCCGATGTGGTTCTTGCCGATATTGGCGCGCTGCCTGCGTGGCTTTCCTCTCTGCCTTAATCCAAAAACGACGCAAACACGTCGCTGGTTTGGTGCCGCATTTCGCGGCTTTCGGTCATCTTGCAGCCAATCGGCAGCTTTCGGGCCAGTGCAGGAGACACGCGCGATGAATGATGATCAGGGACGCAGACGTCGCGCAGGCGGACGGGCAGGCAATCAGGCGCGGGCCGGGTCGGCGGTGATTGACCAGATGCCATGGCGCATTCCGGTCAACCCGGACCGCCCGACAGAACCGCTGGATGCCGATGGCGTCGCCCGCATCCATCGCGGCGCGATGAAGATCCTGTCCGACATCGGCATCGAGTTTCTGAACCCCGAAGCGCTGGAGATCATGCGCAAGGCGGGCTGCATCATCAACGGAACCAATGTCCGCATGGACGAGGATTTCGTGATGGAAATGCTGTCCCATGCGCCTGAAAGCTTTACAATCACCCCCCGCAACCCGGACCGGGAGTTGATCATCGGTGGCAAGCATATGGTGTTTGTCAACGTCTCCTCGCCGCCCAATGCCTGGGATCTGGAACGCGGTAAACGCTCTGGCGATTTTGAGACGTTCAAGGAATTCATGAAGCTGACGCAGTACTTTAACTGCATTCACATCGCGGGCGGCTATCCGGTAGAGCCGATAGATATTCACCCCTCGGTGCGTCACCTTGACTGCTTGTTCGAGAAACTCACGCTGACCGACAAGGTGGTTCACGCCTATTCCCTTGGCGCCGAGCGGGTTGAAGATGTGATGGAGATGACGCGCCTTGCCGGTGGTCTGACCCAAGAGGAATTCGACGCAAAGCCCCGGATGTATACCAACATCAACTCGGTCAGCCCGCTAAAGCATGACTATCCGATGCTGGATGGCGCGATGCGTCTGGCGCGGCGCGGTCAACCCGTGGTCGTCACCCCGTTCACGCTGGCAGGTGCCATGGCCCCGGTGACCATGGCGGGGGCCGTGGCGCTGTCGATTGCCGAGGCATTGGCGGCCATTGCCCTTTTGCAATACATCAACCCCGGTTGCCCGGTGGCCATCGGTACATTTACCTCCAACGTCGATATGAAATCCGGCGCGCCCGCCTTTGGCACGCCAGAATACATGCGCGCCACGCAGATGACCGGGCAACTGGCGCGGTTTTACAAACTGCCCCTCCGCTCCTCGGGCGTCTGTGCGGCCAATGTGCCTGACGGGCAGGCGATGTGGGAAACCTCCAACAGCCTGTGGGCGGCGGTGCAATCGGGCACCAACATGGTCTATCATGCGGCGGGTTGGCTGGAGGGTGGCCTGATCGCCAGCCCCGAAAAGTTCATCATGGATTGCGAAGTCCTGCAGATGATCCAGCGTTATTTCGAAGAGGCGACCTTTGCCACCACCGAGGACGACATCGCCCTTGATGCGATCCGCGAGGTCGGGCCGCAGGGCCATTACTTTGGCTGTCAGCACACCCAAGACCGCTACCAGACCGCGTTTTACGCGCCCATCGTTTCGGATTGGCGCAATTTTGAGGCATGGCAGATTGATGGCTCGGTCTGGACGCCGGAACGCGCGCATCGGATCTACAAACAGATCATCGCGGAATTCGAAGCGCCTGCCATCAACGGCGATCATCTCGAAGACCTGACCCGTTTTGTCGCCAAGCGCAAGCAAGAGGGCGGCGCGCCGACCGATTTCTAACGCCGCCGATGGTCTGGTTTGCGCCACTGGCGTCTTGCCTCCGGCAGTCATAGTCTGACCGCAGTCAAACGCGGAGGACCCGATGGACACCATGACCCTACGCCGGATCGGCATGTCTGCCATGGGGGCCGCTGCTGGGGTGGCAGGCTATGGCTTGGCCCGTTTGGCGGATGCGGATCTTCTTTCTGGCCGCCCCTTGATGGCGGCGGTTGCCTTCGCTCTGACCTTTTTCACGGCCCTGATGGGCATGGAGGGGCCCTTGCGAGGCCTGCGCGCGGCATTTGGGGCCGCCCTGATGGCCATGGTGGTGGCCGGGCTTTTGCTGCTGGCCTCGCTGCGCTTTGATCCGGCCGAGGGCGTGTTTGACACGCCTATGGTGGTCCTTGCCTGCATCATCCTTGCCCTTGTGCCCATGCCCTTCTGGATCGCCCGCAATGGGCAGGGGATGCGCCACTACCCGACCCTTTTTGGCGAAAGCTGGGCCATTGTGGTGCGTTATATGGTGGCATGGCTTTTTGTGGGGGCGGTCTGGGCGGTGATCGTCTTGTCCGACGGGCTGTTGCAACTGGTCGGCCTGCGGATCCTTGATCAGGTTTTGACCGTCGGCGCTGTGCCTTGGATCCTGACCGGGGGCGTCTTGGGCCTTGGGCTGGCGGTGGTTCAGGATCTGTCGGACTATATCTCTCCCTTCCTCATCTTGCGCCTGCTCAGGCTGTTGTTGCCCGTGATCCTTGGGGTGACGGCGGTGTTTCTGGTCTTGTTGCCGATGCGGGGCATCTCGGGGTTGTTTGAGGGGCTTTCGGTGGCGGCAACCTTGCTTGCCATGGCGGCTGCGACCGCCACCTTGGTCACCACAGCCGTCGATCAAACGGATGCCGAGGCGACGCAGACCGCGATCCTGACGCAATCCGCACGCGGCCTTTGCCTGCTGCTGCCCGTGATCGCGGGGCTTGGGGCTTGGGCCGTCTGGCTGCGGGTGGACCAATATGGCTGGACACCCGAGCGGATCTTTGCCGCCGAAGTGGCGGTTCTGGCGCTGGGCTATGGCGTCCTTTACATCATCGCCGTGCTGCGCGGCGCGGGGTGGATGGCCCGGATCCGGCACGCCAATATCGTGATGGCCGTGGCCCTCTTGGTCATGGCCGCCCTCAGTCTGACGCCGCTCTTGAACGCGCAGGCCATTTCGGCGGGCAGTGTTCAGACGCGTCTGGCCGATGGCCGGATGCCGGTTCAGGCATTGGAGCCGGTTTTGCTGGAACGCTGGGGCCTTGCCGGTGCGGCACTGCTTACGGATCTGCGCGATCGTGCCAAGGAACCGGGCCAAGAGGCGCTTGCCGCCCGTCTTGAGGGGCACGCGGACGACACGGATATCTTGGCACAGCTGCAAGAGCTGTTGCCCCTGCAACCCTCCGATGCCGTGCCCCAGCGGGATGCGTATCTGGCTGCTCTGTCCCGCTATGAGGTGGAGATGGTGCTCTCCGGCTGCCAGCGCAGCTTGCCCGGAGGTGAGGCGGGCTGTGTCATGGTCTTGACCGATTTCTTGCCCGCCCAACCGGGGCAAGAGGCGGTGCTGATCTATCGCTACAGCGACTTTGGCGTGGATCAACTGGCGTTCCAGATGGCCGAGGGCGGGCCACAGCAGGTCCGCACGTTCTGGCAATCGGGGGCCGTGCCTTCGGGCGATGCGGCCTTGGCGCTGATCCGCGCATGGCAAACCGCCGCGCCGCTACTGGTGCCCGCGCCGATCAATATGCTGCCAGCACCGGGCGGCAACGGGATCTTTGTGCTGCCCTGATCTTGCCGGGCAGCACGAAGCAGCTTGTTAACCCAAAGGCCGTAATCTGCCCGGAATCAGGGGCCCGCGAAAGGGGTTGGGGCAATGCACGGTCTGGTCAATCTGGCGATGGAACTCTATCTGCGCGAAACCTTTGGCGCGCAGATGTGGCATCGCATTGCCGGGCAGGCGGCCTTGCCGTTCCAAAGTTTTGAGCCGCTCATTATCTATGACATCGCCCTTACCGTTGCCGTGATAGATGCCGCCAGCGCCCTGCTGGATCGCCCCGCCGATGCGATACTGGAGGATCTGGGAACCTATATCGTCTCCAGCGCCAGTGGCGAACGCCTGCGTCGCCTGCTGCGCTTTGGCGGGGTGGGCTTTCGCGATTTTCTGCATTCGCTGGAGGAATTGCCCGCCCGCGCCCGTCTTGCGCTGCCCGATTTTCATCTGCCCGACATGGTGCTGACCGAAATGGCCGAGGCAGAGTTCACGCTTGCCTTGGGCGCACCGTTCGGGGGGGCGGGCTATGTGATGATCGGCCTTTTGCGGGCCATGGCGGATGATTATGGGGCCTTGGCCCTGCTGGAAATGCGCGCGCAGGCAGGCGATGGGGATGTGATTTCGATTCATGTGCTTGATGAAGGCTATGCCGCAGGTCGGCGCTTTGATCTTGCCGTGGGGGCGCTCTCGCGATGCTGAGTGCGCATCTATGGGGCGATGGGCTGCAATTTTCAGGGGGGTTGCATGCCTGATGGCGGCGCACGACATCGGCGGCTGGTGCTGCAACCGGACAGCCTGGATCGGCTGATGCCCATGCATCTGCACCTGTCGGCTCAGGGGCGGATCATCGGTTATGGGCCTACCCTCAAAAAGGTGGCGGCAGGCAGACCCCTGATCGGGAAAAGCTTTTTTGAGGTGTTCTTGATCCGTCGTCCGGCGGGTGTCCTGACCATGGCGGACCTGTCGCTGCGCCAAGGCACGCGCCTCTACCTGTCCCTTCGCGGGCGTGAGGATGCCGAATTTCGCGCCTTGGCCATGCCCGACGATGGCTCTGGCATGGTGCTCAACCTGTCGTTCGGCATTGCCGTGGTCGATGCGGTGCGCGCCCATGGCCTGACAGATGCCGATTTCGCCCCCACCGATCTCACCGTCGAACTGCTCTATCTGGTGGAGGCAAAACACGCCGTGCTGGAAGAGTTGAAAAAACTGAACCTTCGGTTGGAAGGGGCGCGCTCCGAGGCCGAGGAACAGGCCCTGACCGATCCCCTGACCGGCCTGTGCAACCGCCGCGCCCTTGATGTGCGATTGGCGGCGGCCTGCCGGGCAAAGACCCCCTTTGGCCTGATGCATCTGGATCTTGATCACTTCAAGGCCGTGAATGATACCCTTGGCCATGCGGCGGGTGATCATGTGCTGCGCGTGGTGGCCGAAGTCTTGCGCGTTGAAACCCGCACCAGCGATATCATTGCGCGCGTCGGCGGGGATGAGTTTGTCATTGTGCTGCCCGGCATGGTGGACAGATCCGCCTTGCACCATGTGGCGCAGCGCATCATCGCAGGCCTACGCCGCCCCATCCCATTTGAGGGGCAAGCCTGCCAGATCGGCGCCAGCGTCGGGATGACGGTTTCCACCCAATACCCGGTGCCAGAGGCGGAAAAGATGCTCGCAGATGCCGATACGGCGCTTTACGCCGCCAAACGGGCCGGGCGCGCGCAGGCTCAGATGTGGCCGCACGTGGCCTAAAGACGCGCTTTCCCTTGGCGCGCCCGCTTTGGGGCGATATGCCTGTGTGATCCGCCCGTTACGTCAGGGCGCAGGGGGATCATGGGCGATGAAGCAGGCGGCAATGGAACGAACAGGCGGGCAGGTGCTGGTTGAGGCGCTGAAGATCAACGGGGTCGAGGTGATCTTTGGCGTGCCGGGCGAAAGCTATCTGGCGGCGCTGGACGCGATCCGCGATCAGGGCAATGCGCTGCGCTATTTCACCATGCGGCATGAAGGCGGGGCCTCCTTTGCCGCCACCGCCTATGCCATGCTGACCGGAAAGCCCGGTATCTGCATGGTCACGCGGGGGCCGGGGGCGACCAATGCCACCATCGGCGTGCACACCGCCCATCAGGCCTCGGCCCCGATGATCTTGCTGATTGGCCAGACCAAAACCACCAGCCGCGACCGTGAGGTGTTTCAGGAAATCGATTACCGCCGCTTTCTGGGCCATATCGTGAAATGGGTGGCCGAGGTGGAGGATGCCGCCCGCCTGCCGGAATATATCAACCGCGCCTTCAAGGTGGCAACCTCGGGCCGCCCCGGCCCGGTGGCGCTGGCCCTGCCCGAAGACATGCTGTTCAGCCTGACGCAAACCCCCGATCTTCCTGCCGTCAAAGCCACGCCCGCCAGCCCAGCGCCTGCCGACATCGCCCAAGTGGGCGCGATGCTGGCCACCGCTGAACGCCCCTTGCTCTTGCTGGGCGGCACCTGCTGGACTGCCGAAGGGGCCGCCGCCGCTCGCCGCTTTGCGGAAAGCCATGATCTGCCGGTCGCCGTCGGCTTTCGCCGTCAGGGCCTGTTTGCCCATGACCATGACAATTTCATCGGCACGCTTGGCTCGGGCGGCCAACCCTTTCCCAACGCTTATGCGCAAGAGGCCGATCTGGTGATCGCCCTTGGCGCGCGGCTGAACGAAAGCACCACGCTGCGGTTTTCGCTGTTCACCCCGCCCATGCCCGCCTGCCGGCTTGTGCATATCCATCCAGGGGCCGAGGAGTTGGGGCGCTTTTTCCAACCCGAACTGCCGATCCTTGCCGACCCGAACCTTGCGGCCCTTGCCTTGGCGGAGCTGCCGGTCACGCGCCGCCATAGCCCCATTCGGGCCGAGGCGCGGGCGCGGTATCGCGCGCGCATGGCGCTGCCGCCACAACCCGGCCCGGTGGATATGGCCGAGGTGATGCGCGTCCTGAACGCCCGCCTGCCGCCAGAGGCCACGGTGACCACAGGGGCAGGCAATGCTTCGGACTGGCCCAACATCTATTATTGCTACCGCCAGTTTCTGGGGGCCGCCGCCCCGATCAACGGGGCCATGGGCATGGGCGTGCCCGCCGCCATCGCCGCCTCCATCGTGCGCCCATCGGCCCCGGCGGTGTCCATCGGCGGGGACGGTGATTTTCTGATGACCGGGCAGGAACTGGCAACCGCCGTCAAATATGGCCTGACACCGATTTTCATCATCGTTGACAATGGGATGTATGGCACGATCCGGGGCAATCAGGAAAACCGCTATCCGGGTCGGGTCTCGGCCACGACCTTGACCAACCCGGATTTCACCGCCCTTGCCCTGTCCTATGGCGCGCATGGCGAGCGGGTCTCGCAGACCGCCGACTTTGCCCCTGCCTTGGAACGGGCGCTGGGCGCAGGGATGGCGGCTGTCATCCATATTCTGGTCGGCCCCGACAATCTTGGCCCCAATCATCAGGTCAGCCAATACGGGTAGGCGGCAGACCGCCGATCCGTCGGCTTTGGCCTGCTGAAACACGCGTAAGCGTTGCATGGAGGGCCATGCGCGCCTTACCGTTTGGAAAAATTCGCAGCGGCAGGCAGTCAGAACATGCGTTGGGTAATCCGTTCTTTTTTTGCACTTTTGCTTTTGGTCGTCTTTGCCGGTGTGGCGCTGTTTTTGTTGCCCACAGAACGCATTGCCCGCGTGGCGACCGACAAGTTTACCCAGATCACCGGGCGCACCCTGACGATCGAGGGGTCAATCCGCCCCTCGGTCTGGCCAACACTCGGGGTCAAGACCGGGCCTGTGACGGTGTCAAATGCCGCTTGGTCCGATGCGGGGCCCATGGTGCAGGCCACCGCTCTGGATATCGGGATCGACATGTCCGCGCTGATCGACGGTCAGGTGCGCATCACCGGCATTCGCGCCGAAAATCCGCGCATCTTGCTGGAGCGCGCCCGTGATGGCCGCGAAAACTGGGTCTTTGGTGGCCCCGGCAATGGCACGGCCAGCCCCGGCATGGCGGGGGAGGGCACGCCCTTTACCCTCGATCTGGCCGAGATTTCGGGGGGCAGTTTCCGCTTTGTCGATCACGGGGCAGGCAGCGACATCGCCCTGACCTCCGTCTCTGGCACAGCGCGAATTCCGTCCTTCACCGGGGCGGCCGCGTTTGACTTCACCGCCTCGATGAACGGGCAAGAGGCCAAGATCGTGGCCAAACTGTCGGATTTCAAAAGCTTCCTGGAGGGCCGCCTTGTCGGCCTTGATCTGCAACTGGCGGCGGGGGCGGCGCAGGTCGGCTTTGACGGGCGCGGCGGCTGGAACCCGATGGCGCTGGAGGGCAACCTGACCGCCGATCTGGCCGATCTGGCGGCGATCACCCGGCTTGTGGGGGCAGCCCGGCCAGATTTGCCACAGGGTCTTGGCGCGGGTTCGGTCAGTGTGGCGGGCAAAGTGACGGTGACGCAAAAGGCCAGCCTGCATCTGCGGGGCGGCAGCCTTGGGCTGGACGGCAATCGGCTTCAGGTCGAGGCGGACCTGACAACAGATGGCCCGCGGCCCAAACTTTCGGCGCAAGTCACCACCGGGGCGCTGTCGCTTGTCGGCCTGTCGGGCGGGCAGGGCGGCGGGGCCTCGGGCGGGGCGCAAGCGGCCTCTTGGCCGAAAGAGGCGATTGACGTCTCGGCCCTTGGGATCATGGATGTGGCCTTGGCCCTGACCGCGCAAAGCGTTGATCTGGGGCTGGCAAAGCTGGGCACGACCCGCGCCGTGCTGACCATCGACCGCGCCCGCGCCGTGTTCGATCTGCGCGAAATCGCGGCCTATCAGGGCAAGGTCACCGGGCAGTTCGTCGTCAACGGGCGGGGGGGGCTATCGGTCGGCGGCGATCTGAATATGTCTGGCTTGGCGATGCAGCCGCTCTTGCGGGATCTGGGCGGCTATGAACGCCTTGTCGGTACAGGCGATATGTCGATAAAGTTTCTCGGGGTCGGCAACTCCTTGGATGCAATCATGAATTCCCTTTCGGGTTCTGGCAATCTGCGCTTTGGCAAGGGCGAGATTTTGGGTCTAGATATCGCAGGGATGCTGCGCACGCTCGACGCAAGCTATGTCGGCGCGGGGCAAAAGACGATTTTTGAGGCGATCACTGCCAGCTTCACCATGGATAAGGGTGTCTTGCGCAATGACGATCTGGTCTTCAAAGCCCCCTATGTCACGGCAACCGGGGCAGGCAGCGTGGGGATCGGCGCGCGGGTTCTGGATTACCGTCTGCGCCCCACGGCGCTTGCGGCGGTGGATGGCACGGGTGGGGTCATGGTGCCTTTGTTGATCACGGGCCCGTGGGCGGCACCTAAATTCCGGCTGGATCTGGAAGGCATCGCCAAAGAGCGTCTTCAGGATGAGGCCAAGAAACTGGAAGAGCGCGCCCGCGCCGAGGCCAAGGCCGCCGAAGCGCGGGCGCGGGCCCAGCTGGAACAAAAGGCGCAAGAGGAATTGGGCATCGTACGGCAAGAGGGCGAAAGTCTGGAAGACGCCGCCAAGCGCCGCGCCCAAGAGGCACTGGATGCCGAGGCGGGCAAACTCTTGAACCGCCTTCTGGGCGGGGGCAATTAAGTCACATTGCCCGCCTTCCTTTGCAAATCTGATGCGCATGGCTAAAGCGCCTGCGCGCCCTGTCGTTGACCTAACCATATGGACGGTCCTGACCGCACACTGTGGTCTTGTTTGTGGGTAAGGTTCAATTATGCGTTTCAGGGTGAAGGTGACCGCCGCGCTGTTGGTGGCGGGTCTTGTTCCACTTGCCGTTATTTCTGCAGTGGATGTCAAAAGGCTGCGCGATTTCGCGCTGGAGGCAGCAGAGGCTCAGGTCACCACGGAACTCAACCTCAAGCGCGAGGCCGTTTTGGCCGGGTTCAAGCGTTTGGTGGATGTAGGGGAAAGCCTCGCCGCCTCACCCACCACGATACAAGCGCTCAAGAATTTTACCGCAGCGTCTGATCAGATCCTGTTCATGCCCGGCACACCCGTTGACGAACAGGCCCTGACCGCGCGCTATCAGGTGCAGCTGGAAAAGACCAAAGGGGCGAATGAGGCAAGCTTGGCCCGCTGGCTCGGCCCTGATCTGGACGCCACAGCCCGCCTTTTGCAACAGGCCTATATCGTCGGGAACGAAAACCCGATCGGGCAAAAGGATGCCCTGATGTCCGCAGAAAACGGCGGGCTCTATGACACTGTCCATCGGCAGGTGCATCCCTATTTTCGCGACACCCTGACGCGCTTTGGCCTGTACGATATCTTCTTGATCGAACCGCAACAGGGCAGGATCGTCTATACCGTTGAAAAGGAAACCGATTTCGGGACCTCGCTGTTTTCTGGCCCCTATCGGGACACGGCCTTTGCGCGTGCGGTGCAGGCAATGGTCAAGGATGCCGGGCAAATCCCCTATAGCTTTGTCGATTTTGAGGCCTATGAGCCTTCTTACAACGATCAAGCCTCCTTTCTTCTGGTGCCCTTGACCGACGCGTCCGGCCTGCAAGGCATCCTCGCCTTCCAGATCTCGCTGGATTTCGTCGGCAAGGTCCTCGCCATCGGTGAGCATCGCGGGCAAAGCACGCAGGCCTATCTGCTTGGCAAGGATGGCGCGCTGAAATCCATTCCACGGCTCAGCAAAGGGGCGTCGATTGGCACCCTCATGTCCGGTGGCGTGGCCGAACAGGTGCGCCGCGGTATCGAAGGCGTAACCCAAAGCGCCAACCATGACGCGGTTCAGGTCGTCGCCGCCTCTGGTCCTTTGTCCATCATCGGGCTGGATTGGGTGCTGGTGTCCGAAATCGCCTTGGATGAGGCGATGATCAGCGCCGATGCCATGCAACGCGCGGCCATCATGACGGAAACTGGCGTGGGCTTGGTGATCTTCGTCTTGGGCCTTTTGGCAGCGCAGGGGCTTTTGCGCCCCATCCGGCGGCTTGGACAAGACGTGCAGCGACAGGCGGCCTCCGTGGTCGAGGCACTGAAAGAGGCCTCCGCCTCCGCCAGATCAGCGGCCGAGACGATGGCCGAAACCGCCGAGGAAACCAGCCGCCAATCGGCGCTCGTCACCGGAAACTCCCGCGCGACGGCGGGCAATGTGGCGACCGTGGCCAGCGCAACCGAAGAGCTTTCGGCCTCGGTGCGCGAGGTGGTGGCGGGAATTCGCAAGACCTCTGATCTGGTCGATACCGCATCCGACCGCGCAAAGGCCTCTGAGGTCTTGTTGGTCGAGCTGGAGCGCGTCGCCGAACGTATCACCGGCATGGTGGGGCTGATCAATGACATCGCCAACCGCACCAACCTTCTGGCCCTGAATGCCGCCGTCGAGGCCGCCCATGCCGGCAATGCCGGGCGCGGCTTTGCCGTTGTCGCGGGCGAGATCCGCAAACTCGCCCTGCGCACCACCACCTCCACCAGCGAAATCGCGGGCGAGGTGCGGACCGTGCGCGAAACGGTCGCCAGCAATGTCATGGCCATCCGCGACATCACCAAAGCCATCACGCAGGTCAGCGATCAGGCCCGCGCCATGTCAACCACCGCCGAACAGCAAGGCGAGGTGACGCAATCCATCGCCGGACAAATGGCCGACACCGCCCGCCGCGTGGGCGAGGTTGACAGCAACATCGCACAGGTCGAAACCGCCTCTGGCCATGCCTCAACCGCGGCGGGCGAGGTTTTGGAAGAGATGGCACGGGTCGATGGCGCGGCACAGCAGATGGACAACACCCTGACCGGCTTTGTCGACCGCATCCGCAATCTGTAATCCGGGCCAAAGGTCACTCATGAAAAAAGGGCGGCCATTGGCCGCCCTTTGTGCGTTTCGTGCCCGAGGATCAGCGGCGGCGATCCCGCCGCGCGCTCATCGGTTGGAAGGCCACGCCGACATGGGCCTCGCAATAGGGTTTGCCTGCCACGCTCGGCAATCCGCAAAACCAGAAGTCCTCGGTCGCAGGGTCGCCCACCGGCCATTTGCAGGTCCGCTCGGTCAACTCCATCAGCGACAGACGCTTGGCACGCTTTTCCACCTCACGCACCGAGGCAAGCGCCTCGGGGCTGATCTCATTGGCCGACGGCTGCGGCGGCAAGGGCTGCCCTGCCGGCACAATCGACTTGCGCAGGGGCAGGGGGGTTACATTGGACACCGGCGCGGGCGCGACCGCAGGCCGTTCCGGGGCCACCCGAACCGGCGCCACGGGTTCTGGTTCCGGCTTTGCCTCGGCCACAGGTGCGGGCTTGGCCGCCATGGGGGCGGGCACGTCCTCTTCAACGTCATCCTTGCCACCGCTCACGCGGTTTGACAGGCCAAGACGATGGACCTTGCCGATGACCGCATTGCGCGTGACACCGCCAAGCTCTTTGGCGATCTGGCTGGCCGATTGACCTTCGGCCCACATGCGCTTGAGCGTCTCGACGCGCTCATCCGTCCAGGACATGGCATTCTCCGCTTTTCCGGCTGGTTGGTCCCCATTCTAACCGTCAGCGCGGCGGATACAAGCGCACAGCAACAAGTTCACGGGCCTGACCGGGCCCGGAGGCCATGTTTTTCGTTTACACAAGGCCGATCTTGGCCTACTCAGCCCAAATGACCATGATCGTCCGCCAGTTCCGACGTATCCGACGCCGCTAAGGCGTGTGGTCCCGCATGCCCGGCGTATAGGGCACAAAATCCCCAACCCGCCGCCTTTGCGCCCCCATGGGCGCATTGACACCCCCCACAGCCAGCCGCTACGGCTTAGCTTTCCCCAATGATCCGCATCTTGCGGCCATGGGGGGATAGCCAACCCGACCCGGCCCCATGACGCCTTGAAAGGGCACCAGCCATGATTTCTGCCGTATTGCCCACCTATAACCGCGCGCCCCTTGCCTTTACCCATGGTCAGGGCAGTTGGCTCTTTGCCGAAGATGGCAGCCGATATCTCGACCTTGGCTCGGGCATCGCGGTCAATGCCTTGGGCCATGCCCATCCGGCGCTGGTGGATACGCTGACCCAGCAGGCGGGCAAGCTGTGGCATGTCTCAAACGTCTACCGCATTCCCGAACAAGAACGGCTGGCCGAGATGCTGGTCGAGAAAACCTTTGCCGATACGGTGTTTTTCACCAATTCCGGGACCGAGACGGCCGAGCTTGCGATCAAGATGGCGCGGAAATACTGGTATGAAAAAGGCCAGCCCGACAGGACCGAGATCATCACCTTTGAGGGGGCCTTCCATGGCCGCTCCACCGGGGCCATCGCCGCCGCCGGATCGGAAAAGATGACAAAGGGCTTTGGCCCCCTCCTGCCCGGCTTTCGCCACCTCAAATGGGCCGATCATGACGCCATCCGCGCGGCCATCACCTCGCAGACCTGCGCGGTGATGATTGAACCCATTCAGGGCGAAGGCGGCATCCGTCCGGTGCCCGACCAATGCCTCAAAGGCCTGCGCGATCTGTGCGACAGCACCGGCACCCTGTTGATCTTTGACGAGGTCCAATGTGGCATGGGCCGCACCGGCAAGCTGTTCGCGCATGAATGGGCAGGCATCTCGCCCGACATCATGATGGTCGCCAAAGGCATCGGCGGCGGCTTTCCCATCGGCGCGGTGCTCGCCACCGAAGAGGCTGCCTCGGGCATGGTTGCAGGCACCCATGGCTCCACCTATGGCGGCAACCCCCTTGGCTGCGCAGTGGCCGCCCGCGTCACCGAAATCGTCTCCGACCCTGCCTTTCTCGACGCCGTCTCGGCCAAATCCGCACAGTTCCGGCAAGGCCTCGAAGGCCTCGTCGCCAATCACCCAACGGTGTTTGAAGCCGTGCGCGGCCAAGGCCTGATCCTTGGCCTCAAATGCGTGGTCCCCAATACCGATGTGGTCAAGGCAGGATATGCCCGGCACCTGCTGACCGTCGCCGCCGCCGACAATGTGCTGCGCCTTTTGCCCGCACTCAACATCCCCGAGGCCGACATCACAGAGGCCCTGCGCCGCCTTGATGCCGCCGCCACCGATCTTGAGACCCCGAGTTTCGAGGCACAGCCTTGATCTTCATCTGTTCCTAAATATCCCGGGGGCAGCGGTCTGGCCGCAGGCCAGATCGCGCTTCGGGGGCAGAGCCCCCGTCCCTCGCCATCTGAAAAGAAACGACATGAAACATTTTCTCGATATCCACAAAACCGATGCCACCAACCTGCGGCACATGATCGACAGCGCCCATGCCATGAAAACCGCACGCGGTGGCCGACCCAAAGGCATGCCCGACGATGACCAGCCCTTGGCGGGCCATATGGTGGCGCTGATCTTTGAAAAACCCTCCACCCGCACCCGGGTGTCCTTCGACGTGGGCGTGCGCCAGATGGGCGGGCAAACCATGGTGCTTTCGGGCAAGGAAATGCAGCTTGGCCACGGCGAAACCATTGCCGATACCGCCCGCGTGCTGTCGCGCTATGTCGATCTGATCATGATCCGCACCTTTGAAGAGGCGACGCTTCTGGAAATGGCCGAACACGCCACGGTGCCCGTGATCAACGGCCTGACCAACCGCACCCATCCGTGCCAGATCATGGCCGATGTGATGACCTATGAAGAACATCGTGGCCCCATCGCGGGCAAAAAGGTGGTCTGGGCTGGCGATGGTAACAATGTCTTTGCCAGCTTTGCCCATGCCGCCGGGCGCTTTGGCTTCGATCTGACCTTCACCGGGCCCGAAACGCTGGACCCCGAACCCGTCTGGATGGAGTTCGCGGCCAAATCCGGCCACCCGATCACCATCGAACGCGATCCCAACAAGGCGGTTCTGGGGGCTGATCTTGTGGTGACGGATACTTGGGTCAGCATGCATGATCCCGAAAGCGCCAAGGAACGCCGCCATAACCAGTTGCGCGGCTATCAGGTCAATGAGGCGCTGATGGCCCGGGCCAAGCCGGACAGCCTGTTCATGCATTGCCTGCCCGCGCATCGCAATGACGAGGCGACAAGTGCCGTGATGGACGGTCCGCATTCGGTGATCTTTGACGAGGCCGAAAACCGCCTGCATGCGCAAAAGGCGATCATGCGCTGGTGCCTTGGCAAGTAATCCCGCGCCCTAATCCCAACGCCGCGCGCCGGCCCGATGGGCCGGCCAAAATTCTTGCAAGAATTTTGCCGGAATTTTCCAAATTCCGGGCCGCCCCTGATCCGCCGCGCTATCGCATCCGATGCTTCAGGATGACCGGGATGATCAGGTCTTCCTCATCCTCCAGATGCCGGATCAACTGGCGCTCAAAAGGCACCAGCCCCTCTCGAAAGCGCCCCGCGGCGCTGCGCGCATCCTTGGCTTGCAAGGCCTTGTTTGCACCTTTGACAAAGCCGTCCAGCAGCCCGTCCAACGCATGATGATCGCGGTCCAGAATCTCGAACCCATGGCTCAGGCGCTTTTCCAACTGCACCATCTGTGGGAAATAGGCGTCATCCTCGATCTGGTGATGGCCCAAAAGGTCTTGCACCAGATGCCCGCCAATCGCCGAAACGCGCTGCCGCCAGCGCTCGGGTGGCATTTTGCCATCCACCATCGCTTCGGCCTCCTCCGCCAGCATCCCCAGCATGCTGCGAAAGCCAAGGTGGCGGTCCAGCCAGAAGGCCGCCAGACCGTGAAACCCCGGCGCCTTTTGCCAGCCCTCGCGGGGAAACAGCGTAAGCAGCTGGCGCAACTCGTCCGGCAGGCCCTTGCGGGCGGAAAGATCAAGGTGAGATGTCATGCCCGCCACCTAGCACATCTGTCCCCTGCTTCAACCACCCTTGACCAATCGCGTCCAAGGGCAGATCAATCGCCTGCAGGCAAATGGAGGCCCCCATGTATCACCGTTCCGTCGCCGTTTATGACCGTTTTCTTGGCGCATTGTCCAAGATCCTGACCAAGGCCGAGGCGCATTGCGAGGCCAAGTCCATCAAGCCAGAGGCGATGCTGACCTTTCGGCTGTTCCCCGACATGTTCCCCTTTGTGCGTCAGGTGCAGCTGACCTGCGATTTTGCAGCCCGTGGGGCGGCCCGTCTGGCGGGCGAAGACCCCAAGAGCTTCCCCGACACCGAGGTCAGCTTTGCCGATCTGCAGGCCCGGATTCAGGCCGCGCGCGGCTATATCGCCGGGTTTGACGCCGATCGCTATGACGGCGCCGGGGCCCGGACGGTCACGCTCAAGATGCGCGGCAATGAGGTGCAGATGACGGGCGAGGATTTCCTCAACCTCTATTCCATGCCGCAGTTCCACTTTCATCTGACCACCGCCTATAACATCTTGCGCCACAACGGCGTGGAGGTTGGCAAGGGCGACTATATGGGCGCTGCATGAGCGCGCCTGCCGCAGCCAACGCGCGCACCGCGCTGGTGATGATCGACATGCAGATGGGCATGGCCGAACGCATCGCGGCGGGGCGTGAGGTGGCTGTGGCACAAGCGCCCGAGAATATGGCCAAGGTGTTGGCTCTGTTCCGGGCGCGCGGCCTGCCGGTGATCCATGTGCATCATGATGAACCCGGCACACCCTTTACCAAGGACAGCCCCAGCGGCGCGCCGATGCCTTGCGCCCTGCCTCTGGAAACCGAGGCGGTGTTCTGGAAATCCGGCTCCTCTGCCTTTGCGGGCACGGGGCTGGACCGACATTTGCGCCGTCACAGCATTGACCGCATCGTTCTTGTGGGCGCGGTGGCTGCGTTTTGCATCACCTCCACCACGCGCGCGGCCTCTGACCTTGGGTTTTCGGTGATCTTGCCGGGCGATGCGCTCCTGGGATTTGACTTGCCCGCCCATGATGGCGGGCGGTTGGACGCGGCGGTCGTGCACCGTGTCACCCTGTCCTTGCTGGGCGCGGATTTCGCGCAATTGACCACAACAGATCAGGTGGCAGGCCTCTTGCTGACCTGAGGGCGGGCATGCTCCCCATCTGCCCCCGCCGTGCTGCCCGCCAAAGACGCCACCAGCACCAGCAATAGCGACAGCCCGGCATAGGTCCAGCGAAAGCCGATATGTTCGGCGATAAACCCGATGCTGGCCGGGGCCACCAGAATGCCCGCATAGCCCACCATCGTCACAATGGAAATCGCCACACCCGAGGGCAATCCGGGATAATTGCCCGCCGCCGAGAACATGATGGGCACCATATTGGCAACCCCCAGCCCGGTGATGAAAAACGCCACAATCGCAAGGCTGTCACTGGGGGCCACCGCCGCCAGCAAGAGGCCCAAGGCCGCCAACAGGCCCGAGGCTTGCAGCGTGCGCACCGCGCCGAAGCGATTGCGCACCCCGTCGCCCGCAAAGCGCATCACCGCCATCGCGCCCGAGAAAAACGCAAAGGCAAGGCCCGAGCGAAACACGTCTGACCCCAATTCCTGCTTGAGATAGAGCGCCGCCCAATCCAGCACCGCCCCTTCGGGCACCATGGAAAACAGCGCCATCGCCCCCAACAGCCACAGGCCCGCCTCACGCGGGAACAGGCCGGATTTTGGGGCAGGGTGATCTGCGGCAGGGGCCGGGGCGGCAGGATCGCCTTGCAAGAACGGCATCGCCAGCACGATAAGGGCCGCCGAGGCGATCCCCACCACAACAGCCTGCGTCTGCGCGCCCCAGACCGCCACGATCCACGCGCCCATCGACCCACCGACAAAGCCGCCAAGGCTCCAGAACCCGTGGCTTGACGACATGATGGCCCGCTTCAACCCGCGCTCCACCTCGACCGCATTGGCGTTCATCGACACATCCATGCAGCCGATCAGCGCGCCAAGCAGTGCCATGGCCGGGGCCAGCACCCAAAGATTGGGGGAAAACACCACCAAGGGCAGCGCGACCGAGGCCGAGAGCGCAAAGCCGCGCAGCACCTTGACCGAACCATATGTCCCGATCAATCGCCCCGTGAACAGCATCGCCCCCACAGCCCCAAGGCCCAGCACAAGGATCAGCAGGCCAAGCACCGATTCGCTGATGCTATGCCGGGGCAACAGCAGCGGAATTTGCGGCGCCCATGCCCCCATGACAAAGCCGTTTGCGGCGAACATCATCGCCACGGCCCAACGACCGCGCCGCGCCTGTGTGGTATCCATCATCCGCTCTCCGCTGCCTCTGGGATGGGTTATCCCAGAAACGCGCGCCCGAACAGATGGCAACGGTAACAGAGTGTGACAGAGTTCGCCCCCGCCTTACCCCCAACCCGCCTTAGTTCAGCGCGATTTGCCGAACGCGGCCTCATAGGCCACGTCGCGGATCGACAGGCGGCTGATGTTGATATCGGCCAATTCACGATCCGTCATGCCTTCAAGCAGGCGAAGCGTGGTCAGATAGCGGTTGCGTCGCAGGGCGGCCAGTTTCCAATTTGCAAAGATCCCATTGATCCATGCCATTGGCAGATTGCCCCGCGCAGAGGTGGAATTCGAATAAGCCATGCGCTTTATCCTTATCTATTGCCGATGTCTGACGGCGAATGCGTTCCTCTCCGTCTCACAGTATCTGGTGAAATGCTGCAGGTGCACAATACCGGGTTGCGAAGACCTGCCATGCGCCTTGCGCAGATGTGCCTTGGTCTTGCGATGCGCGGACCAAAAAAGAAAACGGCGACCCCGGGGAGGACGGGATCGCCGTTTGCAGATGCCTGACGCAGGGAGGAGAAAGCGTCAGACCCAAGTGCGCGTCAGCGTCAGGGAGGAGAAAGACAGCCGCCGCGGTTCCGGACCCCTTCGGGAGGAAAAGGTGCCGGGAATTCCTTATTTACCGTAGGCTGCTTCGTGCGACACTTCGATGATCTGCGACCGTGACAGGTTGATGTCAGCCAGTTCGCGATTCGTCAGTGACGAAAGCTCGCGCAAGGTTCTCGTGTAAACAGAACGACGCTCGCGGGCGTTTGCCCAAGCGGCTACGACATCCCCGAACCATGCCATTGCAGTTGCGCCAAACGCGCGCTGGGACGTTACATAAGCCATTTTCATACCCTCATCTTCGGATCGGTCCAGGCGGCCCATCCGCCCTTTCCATGCACCCAAGATGGGGCACATGCTGCAGATGCACAATCCCAAGACGTGCCATTTCCGCTATGCGCTTGGTGCATGGCTTGCGCGGCGTCAGGGCGAAAGGCTCAGCCCCCGCGCCCCAACAGCGCCAGCATATCAGCGGCGGCCTGCTCGGGCGACAGGTCCCCCGCCTCCACCTGTTTGCCAAAGGCCGCCATGCTGCCGCGCGCAGGTTCGCGGCCCAGAACGGCCAGCAGTCCTTGGCGCACCTCTTCGGCAAACCAATGCCGCGCCTGCGCCGCACGCCGGGCCTCAAAATGCCCATTCTCGCGCCGCCACGCCGTCAGCGCCTGTATCTCGTCCCAGCCCTGCTCAATCCCCGCCTCTTCCAGCGCCGAGACGCAGATCGCCTTGGGAAAGCCATCAGGGTCTTGCGGACGACGGCGCAGCAGGCGCAGCGCCCCCGCATAATCCGCCATGGTCCGCATCGCGGCATGTTTCAGATCGCCATCCGCCTTGTTGACAAAGATCATGTCGGCCATTTCCATGATGCCGCGTTTGACTCCTTGCAACTCATCCCCGCCCGCCGGGGCCAACAACAGCACGAAGACATCGCACAACTCGGCCACCACGGTTTCCGACTGGCCCACGCCCACGGTTTCAATCAGCACCACGTCAAAACCCGCCGCCTCGCACAGCGCCACCGCCTCCCGCGTGCGCCGGGCCACGCCGCCCATCTGCGCCTGACTGGGCGAGGGGCGGATAAAGGCCGCAGGTTCGCGCGCCAAACGGTCCATCCGGGTCTTGTCGCCAAGGATCGACCCGCCTGACCGGGCCGAGCTTGGGTCCACCGCCAGCACCGCCACCCGCAGGCCAAGGCCCACCAGCATCATGCCAAAGGCCTCGATAAAGGTGGATTTCCCCACCCCCGGCGTGCCCGAAAGGCCAATACGCAGCGCCTGCCGCCCCAGCGCCGTGGCCGCCGTCCGCGCCGCCGCCACCAGTGCCACTGCCTCTACCCGGTGATCGGCCCGCGCGCTTTCCACCCGTGTGATCGCCCGTGCCAGTGCCCGTCGATCCCCCGCCACCACGGCCGCTGCCAATGCATGTGCTTCCATCCGGCCTTGATCCCCTTGCCGCCCCCATGGGCGCCGTTTCGCCTCGCGCTGACACTCGATTGTCATCGCCGTGGCCTTTCATGCCCGAACGCGGCACTCTATTCCAGTCTTGCTGCTGTCATCTGACACCGCTACCCCTTGGCGCACCAAGGGCTTCGCCCGCGCCCATGCGTTTCAACAAGGTCGTTTTAAGATGAGTTTGCCGATGATTGCCCGTCGCCATGCCAAGATGCGGGTCTTTGCCGTGGCCGCGATTCTGCTGTCGGGCCTGCCCGCGCAGGTCCAGACAGCACAGGCCCAGACAGCACAGGCCCAAGCCACCACCGCCGATGCCGATCAGGAAAGCGCCAGCTTTTCCGTCACGATCAGCGGCTTCCCGGTGGGCGAGTTTTCCTTTGCCGCCAATCGCAAGGGGGTTGCCTATGCGGTCAAGGCCCGCGCCGCCTCTAGCGGTTTTGCGAGCATCTTGCGCCCCTTTACCCTCGTCAGCACCACGCGCGGGGTCGAAAAGAACGGCCGGTACAGCCCGCAAAGCTATGTCTCGCAAAGCGATGGCGCGCGGGGCGGTCGTGGGGGGGAACTGGCCTTCAACGATGGCGTCCCCATCGTGATCCGGGCCGATGAAGAACGAGAGCCCGGCGCGCCCCTCGTCGATCCCGCAACGCAAAAGGGCGCCGTTGACCCGGTGACCGCCCTGTACGCCGTGCTGCGCGATGTGCCGCGTGAGGCGGCCTGCAAGCTGGACCTGCGGCTCTTTGACGGGCATCGCGGCAGCCGCATGACCCTTTCCAACCCCAAGGCATCGGGCGATGGCATCGTCTGCGCGGGCTTTTATCGCCGCATCGATGGCTATCCCGCCAAGGAACTGGCCGAGCGTCCGACATTCTCCTTTCTGGTCACTTACCAGCCAATCGCCAACGGCCAGTTGCGCGCGGTTGAACTGTCGCTCGATTCCAGCTACGGCCCGGCCAAACTCAGCCGGAATTAGTGGCGCATACACGGCCTTGCAACGGGCAGGGGGGGCCTTGCGCGCCGCCACCCGTACCGCAAGATCCATCGCTGAAAACCAAGGCGCAAAGGGAGTTTTCCTTGCAAGACCCGCGCGCCCGTCCTAACCCCGCAGCATGATGCAAAGCCTGCCCATCGACGAAATCCTGCCCGCGCTTTGCGCCACCCTTGGCGCATCCGGGCAGGCTGTGTTGCAAGCCCCGCCGGGGGCGGGCAAGACCACCCGCGTGCCCTTGGCCCTGATGGGCCAGATCACGGGCCGCATTGTCATGCTTGAACCCCGCCGCCTTGCCGCCCGCGCCGCCGCCGAACGCATGGCACAGACCTTGGGCGAACCCGTGGGCCAGACCGTCGGCTACCGCATTCGGGGCGAGGCGAAAACCTCCGCCGCCACCAAGATCGAGGTGGTGACCGAAGGCATCCTGACCCGGATGATCCAGTCTGACGCCGACCTTCCCGGCATCGGCCTCGTGATCTTTGACGAATTTCATGAACGCTCCCTGAATGCCGATCTGGGCCTTGCGCTCTGCTTGGAAATCCGTGGTGCTTTGCGCCCTGACCTGCAGCTTCTGGTCATGTCGGCCACGCTGGATGCGGCCCCCGTGGCGGCCCTGATGGGCGACGCGCCCCTGCTGACGTCCGAAGGCCGCGCCTTTCCGGTTGAGACCCGCTGGCTGCCCCGCCCCCCCGATGCCTCGCAGCGCTATGAGGGGGCCTTGGCCGCCCTCGTGCGACAAGCGGTCGAGGAAACCGAGGGCGGCATCTTGGTCTTTCTGCCGGGTGAGGGCGAAATCAGGCGGGTTGAGGCCCAGCTTCAGGGCCTGCCCGGATGCAGCCTGCGCCCACTGTTTGGCGCGATGGATTTTGCCGCACAAACCGCCGCCCTTGGCCCCGCGCCGGGGCGCAAGATCGTGCTGGCGACCTCCATCGCCGAAACCTCGCTCACCATTCCAGATATCCGCGTGGTCGTCGATGGCGGCCGCGCCCGCCGCGCGCGCTTTGATGCCGCCTCCGGCATGTCGCGGCTGGTGACAGAACGGGTCACTAGGGCCGAGGCCGAACAGCGCCGGGGCCGGGCAGGGCGCGTGGCGCCGGGGCTCTGCTACCGCCTGTGGACCAAGGGCGAAGAGGGCGGCCTTGCCCCCTTTCCCCCGGCCGAGATCGAGGCGGCCGATCTGACCCCGCTTGCGCTGGAACTGGCGCTTTGGGGGGCCACGGACCTGCCGTTCCTGACCCCGCCCCATCCCGGCATTCTGGCCGAGGCGCAGGCCCTGCTGGCCGATCTGGGCGCGCTGGATGATGCGGGCCGCATCACCGCCCATGGCCGCAGCCTCGCCCGTTTGCCGCTGCACCCAAGGCTGGGCCATATGCTCAGCCTTGCGGGGCCGAAAGCTGCCCCTCTGGCGGCCCTTCTGGCCGAACGCGATCCCCTGCGCGGCACCCCGCCCGACCTTCTGGCCCGGCTCAAGGCGATTGAACGTCCGGGGCCCGAGGCGCATCGCCCCACGATTGAGCGGATCCGCGATGAGGCCCGGCGTCTGGCCCGTGCGACCCCGGCCCCGCAGCAGACCGACCTCTCCCCCGCCCAAATGGCAGCCCTTGCCTACCCTGACCGCATCGGCCTGCGCCGCAAGGGCGATGCCCCGCGCTGGGTTCTGTCGGGCGGCAAGGGGGCCGCGATGGCCGCAGGTCTGCCCCTGTCTGGCGCGCGGCTGCTCGTGGCCACCGATCTGGACGGCGACCTGCGCGAGGCGCAGATCCGTCAGGCCGCCACCCTGTCCGAGGCGGACCTTCGCGCGCTTTATGCCGACCGCATCCATTGGCATCAGGTCTGCGATTGGTCGCGCCGCGAGGGCAAGGTGATTGCCCGGCGGCAAGAGCGATTCGGCGCGCTGGTTCTGGCCGAACGCCCTTGGCCAGAGGCCCCGCCCGAGGCGATGGCCCGCGCTGCATTGGATGGGCTGCGGCAGATTGGCCTGCCATGGGCCCCCGCCGCCCGCCGTTTGCGCGCCCGCATCCGCCTTGCCGGGGCCGAAGGCTGGCCCGATGTCTCGGATGCAAGCCTTCTAGAAAACGCCGAGGATTGGCTTTTGCCGCATCTGGGCCGGGCGCGCAGCGAAAGCGATCTGCGCGCGCTTGACCTGACCGAGGCTTTGCGCAGCCTTTTGTCATGGGAACAGGCGCAAACCCTTGACCGACTGGTGCCCGCGCAGTTTGAAACCCCCTTGGGCCGCCGCGTGCCAATTGACTATGACGGCGATCACCCGGCAATCGAGATTCGCTTGCAAGAGATGTTTGGCACCACCACGCATCCCACCGTGGGCCAGAACCGCCTTCCGCTGCGCATCACGCTTCTCTCCCCCGGCCAGCGCCCGGTGCAGGTGACGCTGGATTTGCCGGGCTTCTGGGCCAACAGCTATAGCGATGTGCGCAAAGACATGCGCGGCCAATACCCCCGCCACCCATGGCCCGAGGATCCGACCAGCGCCGACCCCACATTGCGCGCCAAGCCGCGTGGCACCTGACGATAAGGCGGGCCAAGGTTCCGTTTGGGCCGCAGGGCAGGGCCACAAAAGGCGGGAAGTATCCTCAAGTCGCGGGCCCTGACCATTCTTTCGCGACAAGGCGTGGGTGAATCGCTTGACGCGGGGCGGCTTCACGCGTAAACGCAGCCATCGAATTCGGGGCTTGCCGCTTTTGGGCGCGGCCTTGTTGTTGTCACATAACGCCAATCTGGCGTTGACTTGAGGGATCACGACGATGTCGCGCGTCTGCGAACTGTCGGGCAAGGGCCCGATGACCGGAAATACGGTCAGCCATGCTAACAACAAAAGCCGCCGCCGCTTTTTGCCGAACCTCAATGAGGTAACGCTGATGTCGGACGTGCTGGGTCAATCGTTCAAACTGCGGATTTCCGCAGCAGCACTGCGCACGGTGGATCACCGTGGCGGTCTGGACGCATTCCTTGCCAAGGCAAAGGATATTGAGCTGTCCACAGCGGCGCTCAAGATCAAGAAAGAGATTGCCAAGGCTCAGGCCGCCGCCTGATCTCTTGCGTGATCGCAAAAAATCTCCCGCTTGCCCCGGCGCAAGCGGGATTTTTTCATTTATGCGGCAGAGAGCCACATCCCTCGCTCCCGCTGTGCGCTGATGTCCTCTTCTCTTTTCGTGTGATTCTGGCTATCGGATAGGAATGCTTATCCGTCGCCTCTTTGCCGTTTTGCTATGCGTGATCCTCGGGCTTTCCTCGGGGACCATGGCGGTTGCGCGCGGGCAGGGGGCGGGGGCTACGGCCATCACCATCTGTTCGGGCTATGGCGTGGTCACGCTGTATATCGGGCCTGATGGCACGCCCGTGCCGGGCGCAGGCGGGGTGCATCTGTGCCCCGAGTGTTTGGCCGGGCTTGGGCTTGGCACCTTGCCCACAGCCCCTTCGGTTCTCCGCCCGACCACCCGCAGCCACAGCGTTGCAGTTCCAACGCTGGCATGGCCCGCGCTGCCCACAACGGCGGTGCCAAAGGCGCGGGGCCCCCCTTTTCTGGTCTGATCCACCCTGAAATCAGACATAGAAAGGAAACGTCGATGAACGTTATTCGCACATTCTGCGCCGCTGCTGCGGCCACTCTTGCCCTGTCCTTGCCGCTGTTTGCGCATGGTCCCGAAGTTTCGGCACATGATGCCTATGCCCGTGCCGCAGGGGGGGTAGGTAAATCCGGGGCCGTGTTCTTGGTGATCGAGAACACGGGCCATGAGGATGACCGCCTGATCGCGGCCAAATCCGATGTCGCCAAACTGGTGCAACTGCACACCCACAAGGACATGGGCGATGGCGTCATGAAGATGATCCACGTCGAAGAAGGTTTTGCCCTGCCCGCAGGCAGCGCCCATGCGCTGGAGCGTGGGGGGGATCACGTCATGCTGATGGGATTGACCCGCGATCTGGCCGACGGCGACAGCTTTCCTCTGACCCTTGTGTTTGAAAAGTCTGGGGAAGTCATGATCGACGTCACCGTTGACAACAACCGCAAACCCGACGCTGGCGGCATGATGCAAGGCGATCATGCGGGCCACGGCATGAAACACGGCGGCTGACACCTTTGACCAAACACCTTGCGCGGGGGGGCCTCTCCCCGCGTGACGCGCCGCGTTTCAGGCGCTGTTACAATCCGCGATGACTTCCGAAATTTGTGATATACCACCCGCGATCCGGAGATTCGGCGCAGGCTGGGTGGCCGGATCAAAACGACCCTTCGAACAGCACTTCAACCATTGCGCCCGGGGTCGATTGCCCTGCGGCGCCCATCCATGTGGATCATCATGCGTGCGCTGCACCTCGTGCCGGATGCCTTTTCTGCCCCTGATTGCGACCAGCTTTGCGCCCTTGCCCGCGCAGCCCCACAGGCCGACGCGGGCCTTGTCGGCGGCCAGACCGCCCATTCCATCCGCCGCGCCGACCTTGTCTGGCTGGCCGATCACCCCGCCGCCGATTGGGTCATGGACCGCATGGTGCGAATCGTGGCCGAGGCCAACCGCGAAAGCTTTGGCTTTGATCTGCAAGACTTTGCCGAAAGCGCCCAGATCGCCCGCTATGGGGCCGAGCGTCAGGGCCATTTCGATTGGCACAGCGATATCGGGGCAGGGGCCTTGGCCGCCAAACGCAAGCTGACCATCGTGGTGCAACTGTCTGACCCGGCCGAGTATGAGGGCGGCCAACTGGAACTGCGCCCCGACAGCTCCATCACCACAGCGCCCCGGCAAAAGGGCATGGCGATGGTCTTTCCCAGCTTTGTGCTGCACCGCGTCACCCCGGTGACCGCAGGGGAACGCCTGTCTCTTACGCTTTGGTCACACGGGCCTGCGTTCCGCTAAGACCCGCGGTCCGCCAAGGCCCACCGTCCGTCAGCTGGCGCAAAACGCCTCGGCCTGTTCGCCGAACGATTGATAGCGGTCCCAAAACGCATCGTCATTGTTACGCTTTGACATTTTGACCTGCTGCGCCTTGTCGGGGTCCTTGAAGAACGCCGCCGCCCGCCGCTGATCCGTGCCACGCAGGGTCATATCCGCCACCTGCTGAATGCAGCCGCACAGCGAACGGTTGGCGGCCTTGCGGTCTGACCGCAGGCAGGCGCTTTCAATCGGTCCTGCAAAGGCAGGTGCCGCAATCGCCAGAACAAGGGCAGCGCAAGCTGCCATGGAAAGGGTGTTTTTCATCATCTGCCTCTTTGCCTGCAAGCCGGGAAAACCCCCTCACCGCAGGTCATTTTTCTACAACCACTGTGCCGATTGTGCAGAGTTTTTTCAATGCTGCATCGCGGCTGGGCGATGTTTTGCCAAAGCCTACCACCCCTCGTGGCACGGGCCTGATCTTCCCCCAGATGCAGGACAATTTTACCCTCCCGCGCAAAGTGCCACATCAACGTTCGCTCACGGTCAGTCATTTTCTCGCGACGGAATGTCAAACCGCGCGCGTTTGATTCGCCATGGGGGCGCAAGACTCCCCTGAAAAAAGCGGTTTCAACAGGAGTATGCTATGAAAGCCCATGTCACAGCCCTGGCCCTTGTCGCCCTTGGCAGTTTTTCCCCATCTGCGCTCTTGGCCCATTCCGGTGGCCTTCCCGTCGGGGATGGACAGATCTCCACCAGCCCGGTCACAGGCTCGGTCATGTCCTGCCAGCAGACGTTCAACCCCAATGCCGGCGGGGCTTTTGCCTCTGGTGATTGGCTCAAGGATGGCAAATGGTATCCCGAGTTGAAGCCTACGGTCGATGGCGCGGTTGCGTGGTCAGGCGGCGGGCTGACGGTGGCGGTGTCGGGCAGCAAGCGCAAGCTGAGCACCAATTCCTTGCCCACGCATACGACGGGCATCTATCCGGTCCAGAAGACCGATGATGCCTATCAATATGATCGTAACCCCAACAAGATCAAACAGCAGACCGTCAGCATGACGCTGCCTGCCAACCCGAAGGTGGCTGCCGCGCCAAGCTGCCTGCCCATGGGCATGATTGGCGTCGCCCTGACGGGGGTTGCCTTCTATAATTCCTTGGATGCGCGGGGCGAAGATGCGGGCGCGCATGAGATTCAAGACAGCTGCAATGGCCACCCCGAACGATCAGGGCAATATCATTACCACACGCCATCCGACTGCATGACGCAAAGTGAGGGGCTGGTGGGCTATGCCTTGGACGGGTTCGGCATCTATTCCGTGACCGAAGGCGGAAAGACCCTGACGAACCAAGACCTTGATGGCTGTCACGGCCATACCGGCACTGTCATGTGGGATGGCAAGCCAACCGAAATCTATCACTATCACCTGACAGCCGAATATCCCTATACCCTTGGCTGCTACAAGGGCACCCCGATCAAGTGACCGGCCCCGTCACTCGGCCCAAAGACGCAACAGGTTGGACCGAAGCTGCGCAAGTCGGTCCAACTGCCCATCTTCGGCACGCCCCGCACGCTCAAAGGCAATCGCCTGATCCAGATCGAACAGCATCTCGCGCTGACGGGGGTCGCGCAGCCAGCTTGTCACCCAACCCACCACGGCAAAGCGCGTGCCATCCGTCACAGGCTCCACCCGGTGCAGCGTGTCTGACGGATACAGCACCACCTCGCCTGCATTCAGGCGGATCAGCCGATCTTCGGCCCGGTCCTGCACCACCAGCCCACCCCCGGCATAGCTGTCAGCGTCCGACAGGAACAGCGTGAACGACAGATCCGTGCGCGCCCCTGCCATGATCGCATCATCGACGTGGGTGCCATAGGCCTGCCCACCGTCATAGCGTGACACCAACATCCGCGCGAACCCCTTGGGGCGCGCGGCACTGTTGAACGCGGATGAGGCCATAAGCCCCGCCTGCACCTTTGCAATCACCGCCTCTCGCGCAGGCCCCGGCACGGCTTGGGCATTGCGCTTGACCCGCGCGGCCAGCGCCCCCGCCGTGCGCCGCCCATCCTCATAGTCAAGCTCCGCCACCGCCTCTTTCAACGCGGTCAGGCTGGCTGCGTCGAACAGATCCCCGATGATGTGAAACATCCTGCCTCACTTCAGCCGAAAGGCCGCCAGTTCCACCCGCGCCGCCTCGGCCAACAGCGCCCCTGCGTCACCGGGGGCAGTGGTGGCATTCACCCCGGCAAACTGCGCCTCGACCTCCGCCTTGCCGCGCAGCGCCGAGGTGGCCGCCGCCGCCACAGTTGCATCCGCATCGCCCGCCAGATCCTCCAGCCAAAGCTGCGCCACGGTGGCAAAGCCCCAAGCATCGCGGTATTCTTGCGCAAGGCTGACCTGCCCGCCCTCCATCCCGGCCTCCAGATCCGACGCCGCAACCCGCAACAGGGCTTCGGCCGCCTGCATCTGATCCTTGTCATGGGTGGTCTTGCGCACTGCGGCACAGGCGGCCAGAACCTGTGCCGCCGCAGCCTCCACAGCCCCCGCATCTGCGCCCGCGGTCACGGCCGTGGCAAAGGCCAGCGTCTCGCCCTCAAATCCCGGCGCAGCGGTGGCCGCAATGCCAGCCTCCAGATCCTCATAAAACGCATGGTGGGAGCCTGCCAGATGCTCTTGCGCCACCGTGACCGCCCCTTGGGCGTAAAGCGCCGCCACAATGCGGTGCTGCGCCTCAAACAATCCCAGCGTGGTCAGAAAGCCCACCGCCTCGGGCAGTTCCGCAATCGCCGCCCCTTCGCCCGCCTCGCCGCCCTCATCGGCCCAGAGTCTGACCGGGCTGGCGGCAAGGCCAAATCCGGCAAAAGCACCCGCAACAACGGTTCTGCGGGCAACAACGGGGCGGGGGCTGCGGTCTGATGGCATCCGAAATTTCCTTTATCCGATTATTTTAGTAAAGATATACGCGACCCTAGTTTGTGTCAACATGCCACGGCACGCCGCTGATCCAAGCAATCCCCCTTCCCGACCCCTATTTTCCGGGCTATATGCGGCCCATGACCCAGCTTGATCTCATCCGCAATTTCTCCATCGTGGCCCATATCGACCACGGTAAATCCACCCTCGCCGACCGGCTCATTCAGTTGACCGGCACGGTGGCCGAGCGCGACATGAAGGCGCAGATGCTCGACTCGATGGATATCGAGCGCGAGCGTGGGATCACGATCAAGGCCAACACGGTCCGCATCGAATATCCGGCCAAGGATGGCAAAACCTACATCCTGAACCTGATCGACACCCCCGGCCACGTCGACTTCGCCTATGAGGTCTCCCGCTCCATGCGCGCGGTCGAAGGCTCTTTGCTGGTCGTCGATGCCTCCCAAGGGGTGGAGGCGCAAACCCTCGCCAACGTCTATCAGGCGCTGGACGCAGGCCACGAAATCGTCCCCGTTCTCAACAAGATCGACCTTCCCGCCGCCGAACCCGAACGGGTCAAGGCGCAGATCGAGGATGTGATCGGCCTTGACGCCTCCAATGCCATCAACATCTCCGCCAAATCCGGCCTCGGCATCCCCGATGTGCTGGAGGCGATCGTGACCCGCCTGCCAGCGCCAAAGGGCGACCGCAATGCGCCACTCAAGGCGATGCTGGTCGACTCATGGTATGACGCCTACCTCGGCGTCGTCGTCATGATCCGCGTGATCGACGGCGTGGTACGCAAGGGCGACCGCATCAAGATGATGCAAACCAATGCCGTCTATGGCGTCGACAAACTCGCCGTCCTCAAGCCCCAGATGGTCGACATCGCCGAACTCGGCCCGGGCGAGATCGGCATCTGGACCGGCTCCATCAAACAGGTCCGCGACACCCGCGTGGGCGACACCATCACGTCCGAGAAAAAGGGCTGCGAAGTTGCCCTTCCCGGGTTCAAACCCGCGCAACCCGTGGTCTTCTGCGGCCTCTTCCCCGTCGATGCCGCCGATTTCGAAGACCTCCGCGACGCCATCGAAAAGCTGCAACTCAACGACGCCTCCTTTTCGTCCGAGATGGAAACCAGCGCCGCCCTCGGTTTCGGCTTCCGCTGCGGCTTCCTTGGCCTTCTCCACCTCGAAGTCATCCGCGACCGTCTGGAGCGGGAATATGACCTCGACCTGATCACCACCGCGCCTTCCGTGGTCTTCAAGCTGCACATGAAGGACGGCGAGGTGCGCGATCTGCACAACCCCGCCGATATGCCCGACCTCACCTATGTCGACCATATCGAAGAGCCGCGCATCAAGGCCACCATCATGGTGCCCGATGATTACCTCGGCGATATCCTCAAACTCTGCCAAGACCGTCGCGGCATTCAGCTTGACCTCTCCTACGCCGGTTCCCGCGCCATGGTCGTCTATGACCTGCCGCTGGCCGAGGTGGTCTTCGACTTCTACGACCGCCTGAAATCGGTGACCAAGGGCTATGCCTCCTTTGACTATGTGATCTCGGAATACCGCGAGGATTTCCTCGTGAAAATGTCGATTCTTGTGAACGAAGAGCCCGTCGATGCCCTCTCGATGATGGTCCACCGCGACCGGGCCGAGGCACGGGGCCGCGCGATGGTTGAAAAGCTCAAAGAACTCATCCCCCGCCACATGTTCAAAATCCCGATCCAAGCCGCCATCGGCGCCCGCGTCATCGCCCGCGAGACGCTTTCGGCAATGCGCAAAGACGTGACCGCCAAATGCTACGGCGGCGACGCGAGCCGCAAGCGCAAGCTGCTGGACAAGCAAAAAGCCGGTAAGAAAAAGATGCGCCAGTTCGGCAAGGTCGAGATCCCGCAGGAGGCGTTTATCAGTGCGCTGAAGATGGATAACTAAGCTATCCCTCTTCAGTCGCAGGTGGGCGACAGCGATTGGCGCAGCCAAATGCGTGCCCACGCTGTGGGGTTGGGCGATCAAGATTGATAGGTGGGCGTAAATGAATGGGCAACGCTTACGAAGGTAATCGCTGAACGATTAAGCTTCAGACGTCGCTTACAAATGGCCACCCAAATTCATCCCTCCAACTATTTTATCATCCTATTTTGCGTCTGCGCAGTCTGGTCAAGCCAAGCAATGAAATGGCAGACAAAAGCAGAGCTGATCCGGCGGGCAAGGGTACTGCGGAAACATCAATGCGATAGGTCGAGGCCGCGTCGTCATAGCCGTACCCTCTTACAAAGTACCCGCCTCTGTTGTTGTAACTTTCCGCTCCATTGCAGCGTCTATTGTTGTAGGGCATCAAAGCGTCGAACGAATTTTCGCGGACCACATACTCATTTGCACATACAATTGGCCTCGTGAAATCCAACGAACTAGTGCTGATGGGCAAGCCTTCGCCAACATTTAGGCTAGGTAGATAAGAAAACCGTATTCTTGAGTCATCTCTGGTGATGGCGTTTAATTCAAAGTAATTGTCGCTGGAAAGCCATCCACCAGAAAATGAAATCGTAAACAAAGACGATCCATTCTTGGAGAGGTCAAGTGCATCGGACGGCGTGCCGTCAAGAGTGAGGCTTCGAGTCTCCCAATCGTAAACATAGTGAGCAGCACTCCCTTCACTTGCGAAGAAAAAGTTAACTAGAATTGATGCGCACAGCAATTTAGACAAACTTAAATTCATAGAACTTAGCTCCTTTGTGCCTCTTGCACTGAAATCGTCTTACAGAACTATCTGTGTGGGTACAGTCTGTCAATTTTTCAGCAAGCATAGGGCGAACTTAATCTCAGCTTTTGCAACCCAAGGTGGGGCGAGGTCGCGCCTCGCTTTGCCTCGTTTCGTTCAGCCTGAAGAAGACGCTGACGCCAGTTCAGGGCGCTTTGCGCTGCCCCAATCGCGCGTAGGTCGGGGTTCACCCCGACTCTCTCTCCCCCCTCCCGTCTGCTCAACGGCGATCAAAAACCATCCGGCCGACCCTCCCCTCCGGCACGGCAACACACCGCCCCTTGATGCTGTACCAAAGGGGTGGCGGCGGTCTGCACGGGGGGTGTACGCAGGGTGTACGGGGGGTGACGTGGCCGCTGTCAGTGTTTGATCATCACATGGCGGACCACGGAATAGTCCTCCAGCGCATAGGCGGACATGTCCTTGCCATAGCCAGATTGCTTCAAACCGCCATGCGGCATCTCGTTGACCAGCATGAAATGCGTGTTCACCCAAGTGCAGCCATATCTAAGCCTTGCGGATGTCTCCATCGCGCGGCCCACATTTTGTGTCCAAACCGAGGAGGCCAGCCCATAGTCGCTGTCATTGGCCCAAGTCACGGCTTGCTCCACATCGTAAAACGGCGTGATGGAAACGACCGGGCCGAACACCTCACGCCGCACAATCTCATCCTCTTGCCGCGCGCCTGCGATCACGGTGGGGCGGTAGTAGAACCCCTGACCCATAACCTCCCCCCCCGTGGTCACCTCAATATGGGCTAACTCTCTGGCGCGATTGACAAAACTGGCCACCCGGTCGCGCTGACGCAGGCTGATCAGCGGCCCGATTTCATTGGCGCTGTCATCCTCCAACCCCAGCGCAATCGTAGAAACCGCCGAGGATAAATCCGCCACCAACCGCTCATAAACCTTTGATCCGGCGTAGATTCTACAAGCGGCTGTGCAATCTTGGCCTGCGTTGTAATAGCCAAAGGCGCGCAAGCCTTCGACCACCGCATCCACATCGGCATCGTCAAACACGATCACCGGCGCCTTGCCGCCCAATTCGAGATGCGTCCGCTTGACCGTTTTGGCCGCCGCATCCAGCATTTTCTTGCCGGTCGCCACATCGCCCGTCAGCGAGATCATGTCGACGCCCGGATGATTTATCAAAGCGTTTCCAACGGTTTGCCCGCGCCCGGTGATCACGTTGACCACGCCGGCTGGCAGTTCCTCGGCCAAAATCCGCGCCAGTTTCAGCGCGGTAAAGGGGGTCTGTTCACTGGGTTTGAACACCACCGTATTGCCCGCCCCAATGGCAGGCGCCAGTTTCCACGCCATCATCATCAATGGATAATTCCAAGGTGCAATGCTGGCCACGACCCCAATCGCATCGCGGCGGATCATGCTGGTGTGGCCTGCCAGATATTCCCCCGCAACCTGCCCCTGCTGAGTCCGCACCGCCCCCGCAAAGAACCGAAAACAATCAACAATTGCCGGAATCTCATCATTCAGCGCGGCATTGATCGGCTTGCCGCAGTTCAGCGCCTCCAGCGTGGCAAAGCCCTGCGCCTCGGCCTCCACCCGGTCGGCGATGCGCAACAGGGCTGCCGACCGCTCCCCCGGCGTGGTTCGTGACCAGCCGTCAAAGGCCCGCCGGGCCGCGGCCACGGCGCGGTCGACCTGCGCCAAGGATGCCTCTGGCACCTCAAGGATCAATCCCCCCGTGCGCGGGTTCAGCACCTGTTCAGCGGTCTCTTGTCCGCCCTCGAATGTGTTTCCGATCAACAGCTTCACGTCAATTGCAGTCATCGTTTCCTCCCACGTTCATTTGCCCGCGCCTGCGGTCTCTGATCCGCCGCGCGTCAGGTAATAGGCCAAAAGGATCGGCACAAAGGTGACGACAAAGACCACAATCGCCACCACATTGGTCACGGGCCGCTGGCGGGGCCGGACAAGCTCGTTCAGCATCCAGATCGGCAGAGTGCTTTGCTGGCCCGCCGTAAAGGTCGTCACGATCACCTCATCAAACGACAGGGCAAAGGCCAGCATCCCGCCCGCCAGCAGGGCCGAGCCAAGGTTCGGCAGCAGCACATAGCGAAAGCTCTGAAAGGTATTGGCCCCAAGGTCGGCCGAGGCCTCCATGATCCCGCCGGACAACCGCCGCATCCGCGCCACCGCGTTGTTATATACGATCACGATGCAAAAGGTCGCATGGCCCAAAACAATGGTCCAGACGCTGAACGGTATCTCCATGATCGCAAAGGCAGATCGCAGGCTCATCCCGGTAATCACACCCGGCAGGGCAATCGGCAAGATGATCAGAAGCGAGATCTGCTCGCGCCCAAAAAACCGTGTGCGCGCCATTGCGCCTGCCACGAGCGTGCCAAGAATCATCGCAAGAACGGTTGAAATCGCCGCCACTTGCAATGACAGCACCATGGGCGGCCAGATGTCTTCGCGGTTCCATGCCACGCCAAACCACTGCGTTGTCAGTCCCGGTGGTGGGAACTGATAGGTCCGTTGCTCTGTGGTAAAGGCATAGAGAAAAATCAACAAAATCGGCAAATGCAGGAACAAAAGCCCGCCAAAGGCCGCGATCTTCAACCCCCATCCGGCGCGGTCAGAGTGCATCGAACGCCCCCGCCCGTTTGGCCAGCATCAGGTAAATCACCATGATCACGATTGGCACCACGGCAAACGCGGCGGCGAGAGGGATATTTCCCGCCGTGCCCTGCAACTGATAGACCGCAAGCCCTATGAACCGGGCCGAGGTGCCGACGATCTGCGGGATGATGTAATCGCCCATCGTCAGCGAAAAGGTAAAGATCGACCCCGCAATTACCCCCGGCAGAGCAAGGGGCAGCACCACCGTGCGAAAGGTCTGCGCGCGGCTTGCGCCCAGATCGGCACTCGCCTCCAGCATCGATTGCGGCACCCTCTCCAAGGAGGCCTGCATCGGCAGGATCATATAAGGCAGCCAGACATAGACAAAGACCATCCACGTGCCCAGAAATGAGGTCGACAGTGAATTTCCGCCGATGCCGGGGATCGACAGAACCGCCTCCAAAATCGGCGTTGTCCCGGTGGCCCCTGCGGCCCAGCCTATGATCCCCTCTTTGGCAAGGATCAACTTCCAAGCGTAAATTTTGACCAGATAAGACGACCAAAGCGGCAGCATCACCCCCAGATAAAACGCAGCCTTCCACGGCCCTCGGGCATAGCGTGCCGCGAAATAGGCGATGGGAAAGGCCAGCACGGCACAGCCGATGGTAACAGAGGCCGACATCATCAAAGTGCGCAAGATAATGTCCATATTCTGCGCCCGAAACAGCTCTCCATAGGTGCGCAAGGTGAACTCAGGCACGACGACCCCGGAAAATTCGTCAATAGAATAAAAGCTTTGAACCAGAAGTGCAGCCAGTGACCCCAGATAGACGAGCCCCAGCCAGATCAAGGGTGGCATCAGCAACAACATTAAAAGAAGGTTTGGCTTGCGCCAGAACAAGCCCGTCAGCTTGTCGCCCAGTCCCCGCGTGGCAAGGGTAGCGCTCATGCCCGCTCCATCACATGCAATGCGGTTTGGTCGAACCCAAGACCTACAGTCGACCCCACAAGAGGCAGCGTCTGACCTGCGGGCACCAGAACCGAAACCTCTGCCCCGCCTTCTGCCGCCATCAAGCGTAAACTCACCCGGGTCGCGCCGCCCAGGTAGCGAAGTGAGTTGACCTCACCCATCAGCCTTGCCCCCTCCGAGGTGTGCAGGTGCATCGCCTCGGGTCGCAGACTGGCCCACGCCAAAGGTCCACCAAGCGCATGGGTTACCTCGGGGGGCAGCACATTGGACGACCCCACGAAATCCGCGACAAAGCGGGTGGCCGGACGGGCGTAAATATCCTCGGGCGTGCCGATTTGGGCAATCTGGCCCTCATTGAACACGGCCAGCTGATCGGCCATCGACAGCGCCTCATGCTGATCATGGGTCACAAAGACAAAGGTGATGCCAAGGCGCTGTTGCAGGGCCTTCAATTCATCTTGCATCGCCTCGCGCAACTTCAAGTCCAGCGCGCCAAGGGGTTCATCAAGCAAAAGAACCCGTGGCTCATTCACCAAGGCGCGGGCAAGGGCCACCCGCTGCCGCTGACCGCCCGACAGTTGCGCCGGTTTGCGCCCGCCATATCCGTCCAGTTTGACCAGTGCCAACATCTCTTCGGCGCGGCGCATCCGCTTGGCCCGCGCCATCCCCTTGACCATCAAGCCATAGGCCACATTGTCGGCCACGTTCATATGTGGAAACAGGGCGTAGTCCTGAAACACGGTGTTCACGTTGCGCAGATGCGGCGGCACCTCGCTGACATCCTCGCCAAAGATGCGAATGCGTCCGCCCGTCGGTTTTTCAAACCCCGAGATCAGCCGCAGGCAGGTGGTCTTGCCCGAGCCTGAGGGGCCAAGCATCGCAAAGAAGGACCCTTCGGCAATGGTGAAATCCACGCCATCAACTGCGCGTACTGCCCCGAAATGCCGGGTCACGTTGGAGAATTCGACTGCCGCCGTCATATTGTCTTTTCCGGGTAAAGGCAGGGCAGGGGGCGCCGGTCACACTTGCGCCCCCAAAACCCCGCAGGCACAGGCTTAGCGCCCGCCAATCACGCCGATATAATCGCTGACCCAGCGGTAATAGGGCACACAGGCCCCGTCGCCTTGGCTGCAATTGGAAACAGGTGTGGTCCAGAAGCGGATCTTTTCGAAATCATCCAATCCGTTGGCCGTGCAGCCCGCGGCGTCCAGCATGCCACGCCCATCGGTGCAGGCGGCTGGCACCGATGGATTCGCACCGAACCAGACCGCAAGGTCGGATTGCAGATTGGAACTCAGGCTGTGTTCCATCCATAGATAAGAACAGGTCGGGTTTGCCGCATCCACATGCATCATGGTGGTATCGGCCCAGCCCGTCGCACCCTCTTGCGGGATGGTCGAGGCGATGGGTTGCCCCTCGGCCTTCAGCAGGTTCACCTGAAACGGCCAAGAGCCGCTGGCAACCACGCCCTCGTTCTTGAAATCATCCATCTGGATAAAGGCATCGTGCCAATAGCGGCTGGTCAAGGTGCGCTGCACGCGCAGCAGATCAAGCGCCGCCGCATATTGGGCGTCATTCAACTCATAAGGGCTGGTAATGCCGAGGTCAGGTTTGTGAAACATCAGGTATTGCGCAGCATCGGCCACATGGATTGGCCCATCATAGGCCTGCACGCGCCCCTTGTTCGATTGCCCGTCTGGCAGTGTCATTTCCTCGAACACCACGTTCCAGCTTGTTGGCGCCTCTTTGAAAACTTCGGTGTTATACATCAGCACATTCGGCCCCCACATATAGGGCACCCCGTAATGCACGCCCCCCACGGTATGCCATGAGGCTGTTTTCAAACGCTCATCCACCGTGGACCATGACGGGATCAGGTCAATGTTGATGGGCTGGACGCGCTTGCCCGCCACCAATCGCAAAGAGGCATCCCCGCTGGCGGTCACCAGATCAAAGCCGCCCTCATTCATCAGCGCGACCATTTCATCGGATGTATTCGCGGTTTTGACATTCACCTTGCAGCCCGATGCCGCCTCGAACTTGGTTACCCAGTCAAAGGTCGCATCGGTTTCACCGCGTTCGATATAGCCCGGCCAAGCCACGATATTGACCTGCCCTTCCGGCGCGCCAAGGCTTGTCACCTGCGCCGCCACCGGCCCTAGGGCCAACAAAACCGACAATGCGGTCGATCCCATCAGTTTTATGGTCTTCATTGCAATGCTCCCGTTGGAATGCCCCGGCTTTATGCCAAGTGCCGTTGGCTGAAACTCTAGGCCCAGCAAGACAATTCGCAAATTCAAAACACAGAAAGGACCTATCGGTAAAACCGATGGGTCTTGGGTGTTTCGTGTTCCTGATGTCTCAAGCGGCCATAGGCCTGCATCATCTGGCCCCTAACGGTCTGAAACCGCGCCTTGGGCGGAGCGGACGAAGTTCAGAGCCGGGCCTGAAAGCGGCGCGCCCCTGCGCCAGGCAAGACCCACCTGCACCGTGGGAAGATCACCCGAAACATCCCTAATCTCGATCCGGTCGCCTTCAAGGGACCATGGTCGATAGACCAAACCCGGCAAGAGCGCGAGGCCTGCACCCGTGGCCACAAGCGACCGCACGGCCTCAACCGATCGGGTGCGGAACGTCACCTTTGGAGGCACAGACATCGACGACATCAGGGTGCGGGTCGCCTCTTCGATCTCATCCACCATCAACTGGATCAGCGGGTGCCCCGCCAACTCATCGCGTGAGATCGCCTCTTGCTGAGCCAAGGCATGGCCCAGCGGCAACCACAGCCGAAAGGGTGAGACGAGAAGGGTTTCGACATGCAGCGCCAAGCGATCCTTGACCGAACTGGTCAGCAAGACCGCCACGTCCAACTCTCCCCCGATCAGCAAATGCTGCAGGTAATCGCCATTGTCCTCGATCACGTTCAACTCGACATGCGGAAACGCGCGGCGAAACCGGGCGAGGATGTCGGAAAGCACATAGCCGGCAACAAGGCTCGTCACCCCCAACGACAGCCGCCCCGTGGTTTGCTCGGCCTCGGTACGAAAGGCGTCGCGTGCGCGGGCAACGTCACCCAAGATGGTTTGGGCATGGCGCAAAAAGGCGCTGCCCTTATGGGTGATCTGCAATCCACGGGCCTGCCTGTCAAAAAGGGTCACCCCAAGGTCGTCTTCAAGGGCGCGGATGGCCTCCGTCACGCTGGACTGGCTGATCGACAGCACACGCGCCGCCCCAGAGACGCTGCCCTGTTCGGCGGCGGCGACAAAGAATTGCAACTGGCGCAGGGTAAAGGACATGCTGACACGCTAGGGCAGGGCGATGCACTGCGCCAGTGGCCGCATTAATCGACCCTTAACCAATCTTGCCCTTAATGTCTGAATGAAGATCCTTCGGCTTTTAACCTTTTGCGTGATCCTCGCGGGCTGTGGTGCGCAGCCTGCGCCTGAATTCTTTGGCGCGACGCGCAGTGACGTGACCCGAAACGGTCGAAACTATGCCGTTTTGCAAAAGGGCAACCGGGTGGAGGTGATCCGCCTTGGCTATGCCCGCCGGGGGGAGCATCAGGACATCCGCGCCCAAATGATCACCCTGATCCCCGAGGTTACGGGGTGCAAAGTGCTGCCCGCCTCGGTTCAAGGCGATAGTGGCGAAATGCGTGCCAGCATCCGCTGTTAATTTGCTACGGATCTGCCTATGCTGCGCTGCAGCAATGGGGGATTCTCATGGGGTATGTGATAACGGTGGCCCAGCAAAAGGGTGGATCGGGCAAGACCACGCTGGCGGTCAATCTGGGCGTGGCCTTTGCAAAGGCGGGACGCAAGGTTGCTTTGCTGGATACGGATCCGCAGGGGTCTTTGGGGCGATGGTTCATGGCGCGGCGCGACAGGCTGGGCGATCCGGGGCTTGATCTGTCAACGGCCAGCGCTTGGGGCGTGAGTTATGAGTGTGAAAAGCTAAAGAAACTCAACGATATCGTCATCATTGACACCCCGCCAAAGGTTGATGCCGATCTGCGTCCGGCCCTGCGTGAGGCGGACCTTGTTTTGATCCCGGTGGCCAGCAGCCACGTCGATCTTTGGGCGACCGACGGGGTGCTGGACCTTGTGGCGCGGGAAAGTCGCCGTGCCTTGGTGGTGTTGAACCGCACAAAAGCTGGAACGCGCTTGGCCGAAGATGTGGCCTTGGCTGCCGGGGCGATGGCCGAGGTTGCGCAAGCGCGGTTTGGTCAGCGTGTGGTCTTTGCCGAAACCTTGGGGCATGGTCTGGCCGCGCAAGAGGCGGGAAAATCGGCAGCGAGTGCCGAGGTCGCCGCCCTGATGCAAGAGGTCGAGGCCTTGCTTCAGGTCTGATCCGGGCCTTTGAGGATCAAGATGTAAAAGGCATAGATCCCGGCCCCGGCGAAAAGCACACCCCACCCCGGGCTGTTGAAGATGAACTCCAGCGCGGCCCAAGCCAGCGGGAACAGAACCGTGGCCCAGCGGACCCAGGCCTTGGCAAAAAAGGGATGGTTCGGGTCAAGGAATGTCATGGCATGGGCCTGTGTTGAACTGCGCCGTCACGTTCAGCTAATGAAACATCCGACCGTTTCCAAGCCCTATGCCACTTTTGTGCCACCATGGGGTGGTTTCAATCGCAAGATCGCCCGCATCTTGACGTCGATTCCGGCCCAAGCATAGAGTACTTCTTATGGTTGATCGTATCTTTTTAGTGATACTTTGTAGTGCGTTAGGGGGCTATGCGTGGCTTAGGTTTGGCCCCGGCCTGTCAGATCTTATGCTGCTTGCACTGGTTTCGGGCTTTGCCAGCATTCTCGTCCTTTTCCTGCCGCGGAAAGAGGGCAAGCGCCTCAAAAGGGTCAAGGCCCGCGATCGTGGGGCGTGGGTTGTCGTGGATGGATCGAATGTTTTGCACTGGCGGGACGGCACACCGCAACTGGCCACCTTGGTCGAGGTTCTGGCCGAACTTTCGACACGGGGCCTTTGTGCCGGGGTGATCTTTGACGCCAATGTGGGATACAAGATTTCGACCCGCTATCTGGATGATCGGGTGCTGGCAGGCATGCTAAAATTGCCTGCCGATCAGGTCCTTGTGGTGCACAAGGGCACGCCGGCCGATGAGGTGATCTTGAAGGCAGCGCGTGATCTGGGGGCCCGCGTCGTGACCAATGACCGCTACCGCGATTGGGCCGATGCCCATCCAGAGGTGCGGGACGAAGGGTTCTTGATCCGTGGTGGCTATCACGGAGGCAAGCTGTGGATTGCACCGACCACTGTGGCACAGGGCAAAGTATTGGCCGCTGTTGGCTAGCGCAGCCCCTTTTGGCTCACGCCGTCAGACACCGATCCGGCGTCGCGTTTGCGGGTTGCAGGCCCAGACAAACCCTAGCGACCCCGCCGCGCCTTGCCGCCGCGCATCCCGGCCCGACCGCCGGTGGAGCGACCGCTCATCTTGACCGCGTCTTCCACCGCCTCTTCGACCACGGATTGGCGGGCCAAGGGATCGTCGGCAATGGTCAGTTCCACCGCCTCCAGCCGTCTGACCTCATCTCGCAGGCGGGCGGCCTCTTCGAACTCAAGGTTCTCGGCGGCTTTGCGCATGGCGGTGCGCATCGCGTCCAGATGGGCGGAAAGGTTTTGGCCAATGAGGGGTTTGTCGACCTTGGTCGTAATGCGCGCCTGATCCGTGTCGCCTTGATAGATGCCCAATAGCACATCCTCGACGTTTTTCTTGATCGTCGTGGGGGTGATCCCGTGCAGGGTGTTATAGGAGATCTGCTTGTCGCGGCGGCGGTTGGTTTCCCCAATCGCGCGTTCCATGCTGCCAGTGATCCGGTCTGCATACATGATCACCCGACCATCGGAGTTCCGCGCGGCCCGGCCGATTGTCTGGATCAACGAGGTTTCCGAGCGCAAGAAACCTTCTTTATCCGCATCCAGAATCGCAACCAAACCGCATTCCGGAATATCCAACCCTTCCCGCAAAAGGTTGATGCCAACCAGCACATCAAACGCACCAAGCCGCAGATCGCGCAGGATTTCAATGCGCTCAATCGTGTCAATGTCCGAGTGCATATAGCGGATTCGGATGCCTTGTTCGTGGAAATATTCGGTCAAATCCTCGGCCATCCGCTTGGTCAAGGTGGTCACTAGAATGCGCAACCCAAGGGCGGCGACGCGGCGAATCTCATCCAGCAGGTCATCAACCTGCATCTCGACGGGGCGAATCTCGATCTGCGGATCGACAAGGCCCGTGGGGCGGATGACCTGTTCGGTGAAAACGCCCCCCGCTTGCTCCAACTCCCACGACGCGGGGGTGGCGCTGACGAAGACCGTTTGCGGGCGCATCGCATCCCATTCTTCAAACTTCAGGGGTCGGTTGTCCATGCAAGAGGGCAAGCGAAAGCCATGTTCGGCCAAGGTCATCTTGCGCCGAAAGTCGCCTTTGTACATGCCGCCGATCTGCGGCACCGAGACGTGGGATTCGTCCGCAAAAACAATGGCATTGTCGGGGATGAATTCAAACAGCGTCGGCGGTGGCTCTCCCGGCGCGCGGCCCGTCAGATAGCGCGAGTAATTCTCGATCCCGTTGCAGACGCCCGTGGCCTCCAGCATCTCAAGATCAAAATTCGTGCGCTGTTCCAGCCGTTGCGCCTCCAACAGCTTGCCCTCGTTCACCAACTGGTCCAGCCGCTGGCGCAGCTCTTTCTTGATGCCCAGAACGGCTTGCTGCATCGTGGGGCGCGGGGTCACGTAGTGGCTGTTGGCATAGATGCGGATTTGCGGAAACGTACCCGTCTTGGCTCCGGTCAGAGGATCGAATTCCGCAATCGTTTCCAGCTCTTCGCCAAAAAACGAAAAGCGCCACGCGCGGTCCTCAAGGTGGGCAGGCCAGACCTCAAGACTATCGCCGCGCACCCGGAAGGACCCGCGCTGAAACCCCTGATCGTTCCGGCGGTATTGCTGCGAGACAAGTTCCGCAATCACCTTGCGCTGGTCATACATCTGGCCCGTGATCAGGTCTTGGGTCATCGCCGAATAGGTCTCGACCGAGCCGATGCCATAAATGCACGAGACAGAGGCCACGATGATCACATCGTCGCGCTCCAACAGCGCCCGCGTGGCCGAATGGCGCATCCGGTCGATCTGTTCGTTGATCTGGGATTCTTTCTCGATATAGGTGTCGGACCGGGCGACATAGGCCTCGGGCTGGTAGTAATCGTAATAGGAAACGAAATACTCGACTGCGTTATCTGGAAAGAAGCCCTTGAATTCGCCAAAGAGTTGCGCGGCCAAGGTCTTGTTTGGGGCAAGGATGATGGCGGGGCGTTGGGTCTGTTCAATGATCTTGGCCATCGTAAAGGTCTTGCCGGTACCCGTGGCCCCCAGCAAAACCTGATCCCTCTCGCCCGACAAAACACCGGCAGACAGTTCCGCAATGGCCATCGGCTGGTCGCCGGCCGGTTGAAACGGGGTGCTTAGGGCGAATTTCCGGCCCCCTTCCAGCTTTGGTCTGGTCAGAACATCCGGGCGCGGCGACAGGTCGTTGGAGTTGTTGTGCGGCATCATAGTCCTTCCCAAAGCGATTCCCGCCTGTGCTGCAATCTATTCCGTTTTTGTTCCCATGGAAGGGTGTGTTCCCGGATTGCTGGGGTAAGTGTATTTTTGAGCCAGGACTTCCGATGCGAAACCTGCCGTTAACGACTTTTGTTTATTGGTTAAGATGTAAAATGCAATTTTAGCGAAAACTATCAGAAATATTGCATCTTTTGGTTGAAATGAGTCATGCAATACGGCAAGTTGAACGGGCAAGCAGCAACTGAAGCTGTCGGTTGGCCGCACCACACACCCCACCCACACCCCGTGGCCAATCGACAGCGACTTGCCTGGCACAAACGCAATCGCTTGCCGCTTGCACACCCCCCCCGTTTTAGACGATATATGAACTGCACTTCAGGAGGTTTCCCATGCGCGCCCGCATTTACCAGCCCACCAAAACAGCGATGCAGTCGGGAACGGCCAAGACAAAGGGCTGGGTTCTTGAATTTGCCCCTGCCTCCGCCCGCGAGGTTGACCCGCTGATGGGGTGGACGTCTTCTGACGACACCCAAGCACAGGTCAAGCTGCGCTTTGACAGTCGCGAAGCAGCCGAAGCCTATGCCACAGACAAGGGAATTGCCTTCGACGTGCAATTGCCAAAGGAGCGCAAGGCCGTGATTCGTCCGCGAGGGTATGGCGAAAACTTCGCCACTGACCGCAGGGGCGTTTGGACGCACTAGGGCTTGATGCCAGCCACCGGCGCGTTTGTGTTTCAAGGCATCTTTGGCTGTGCTGAGCAGCCCCCACCCTTGAGGTTTAGACCTGCAAAATCCTTTCGAAAGGGTCAAATACGTGACGACGCCTTCTTTTCTGGTCACGCATTCCGGCGGATTTCATGCTGATGAGCTTTTGTCGTCGGTCATTCTGACGCGCCTTTTCCCAAAAGCCAAATTGCTCCGCACGCGTGACGCGGATTGGATCACGCCCTCTTCCGATCGGATTATCTATGACGTCGGCCGGGGCTATGATGCCAATGAAGGCCTGTTTGACCACCACCAAAAAGATCCACCCCTTCGTGATGACGGCCGGCCTTTCAGTTCTTTTGGGCTGATCTGGCGACACTTTGGGCACGACTATCTGCGTGCCTGTGATGTGCCGGAGACGCAGCTTGAAACGGTTCATCTGGCGTTTGATCTACATTTTGTCCTGCCGGTTGACCTGATGGACAATGGTGCCATCAACCCCGGTTCGGCCGGGCTATTGTCTGGACTGACGCTGCCCGTGCTGCTGGAATCCCTCAAGCCGGTGTTTGATGACCGCTCACCCGCAGCAGACGACCGCGCCTTTGATCAGGCACTGCCGGTCGCCCGCGCCTTTGTGGAGGCCGCGATCACCCAAGCTGCGGCCAAGGGTCGGGCCGAGGCGGTTGTCGATCAGGCGATCACAAACGCTGGCGCAAGCCGCATTCTTGAATTGCCGATGGGCATGCCCTACCGCGCGGCGCTCACGGCGTCGGGGGCGGACCATTTGCTTTTTGTCATTCATCCTCGTGAAAAGGATTGGGCGCTGAATGGAATCCGGCTTCGCGAAGAAGGTTTTGCACAACGCGCTGATCTGCCCGCCGCATGGGCCGGTCTGACAGATGCAGCTTTTGAGGCGGCATCGGGGGTGACCGGTGCCCGCTTTTGCCACAACGGCCGTTTTATTGCCGTCGCTGATAGCCGTGATGCGGTGCTTGCCTTGGCAAGGCTCGCGATCGCCGAGGCGGAACGCCCAGGGACGATCTGATCCATCCGCGCGGCTTTTGATCCGGAAGAGGCCGGAAATGGTCGGAAATGGCTATTGAATATCATTTGGAAAATCGACAGCTTGACGCCGATGTAAACCGGATGAACGCCAATGACGCCAACAATCGCGCTGGAAAGCCCCCTTGCCTCGGACCTCGGGCTTTTGATGGAGCGCCACACCGCAGACATGCACGCCGATACGCCGCCCGAAAGCATCCATATGATGGATGCAGGCCAGCTTTGCATGCCGGGCATCTGGTTTTTCGTGATGCGCGAGGAGGGGAGGCCGATTGCCATGGGGGCCTTCAAGCGGATTGACGAAACCCATGCCGAGATCAAATCGATGCATGTTCTGGCCGAAGTGCGCGGAAGGGGTCTGTCACGCCGCATGCTGGAGCACCTGACAGATGCCGCCCGCGCCGAAGGGTTCCTGCGCCTGTCACTGGAAACGGGGGTGCAGCCGACCTTCGTCGCGGCCCGTGCGCTCTATGGCAATGCCGGATTCGAGGAATGCACACCATTTGAGGGCTATTGGGACGACCCCAATTCGGTTTTCATGACAAAGCAACTTGCCTAAATCGCGCGACTGACGCAAAACACGCAAAGCGGTTCCGTAGCTCAGCTGGATAGAGCAGCTGCCTTCTAAGCAGCGGGTCGAGGGTTCGAGTCCTTCCGGGGCCGCCAAACACCTTTGATTTTGTCGTCAGGCGCGCAAACGCCGACTTTTCGGCAAAAGTCGGGAATTTGATCGAGGTAAGCCATCCAAGGCTGACCTTTGACTTGAGGACTGGTCATCGCATGATCGCCGCGACATCCGCCCTCAGATAAACCGCGCCGAAATCCTGCCCATCGGGCGCGAACGGGGAAATCCTGCGGGCGGCGAGAAGGCCTTTCAGGGTATTGCGATGCTGACCCGTCTCGGCGGACAGGGTCGTCAGGGTCATGAAGCGGAGGTGAAACGCCGCCATATCCTGCGGCGTCATCCGGTGTTGCGGGCGACCCGTCCGGGGGTTGATGATCCGATAGGCGCTCACATGACCGGCCTCGATCATGGCCTGAAACACCCCGCCATCGCGTAGCCCGACGGATCGTCCGAATTCTGCCGCGGTGACGCTGCCGGAACCTCCTCCAGAAACTCATCCCGGACAGCCCGGGCCGGAGCGGCCAGCACGTCCACGTCGGATTTCGGTACGACGATCCCATGGAAGCCGGTCACACCTGCGCGCTGTCCGACGGTCAGGCGCTGGTCGCCAATGGCCCGTATCAGCTCCGACAAGGGGACCCCGCTGCGCCGACAGGCCAGAAGCAGGGTCTGCCATTCCGTGTCGTCCTCGGCGACATAGCGGGCCCCGGCGGATAGCCCCGCCACAAAGGCGACCCCGTCCGAGATCCGCCACGGGTTCTTCACCTTCTCAAACCGGGTCCGGGGGATCAGCAGCCCCTCCTCGGCCAGGGCAGCAAGCTCCATTCGGGTGGCCCCCATCGCTGTCCGCATAGCGATCGGCCCGACAAGGGTGGGGATTTCCGCCATAAGCCCGGCATAGACCTTAGCATCGAACAACCTCCGGCTCTGGGGTCGCGGATCATCCGCCGCGATGGCCCCAGCCTCCACAAGGAAATGCTCCAGAACCTTCGTGCCGATCCCGGTCTCCGTCGCCGCCGTCGTGACGGAATGGAGGCGCCTCTCGGGAACCACCCGACCCAGAACCGTTTCCCCGGACCCTATGGGCCAGTTCTCGAGGATGCAGTCGCGCAAAATGTCCCGGAACGGGTCAAACCCGGAATCATGCAGGTAGTCTCGGTTGAGCCGTGAATAGAGCGGCCCGAAGGCCTTACCGGCTTCATCCAAAGCGCCGGTTGCCCGCGCCGCCACATGTTCGAGAGCGGCCCTGATCGCCGCCTCTCCGGCAACCGCCACATCGAACCCGGCCGCATGCGCCCGGTCGGACAACTGATCATCCTTGTGGGTATCCTCTTTCAGCAGGGCCTGCCCAAGCAGGCGGCACAGAGTGGTCACCACATAAACGGTGTGATCCGAGAACCATGTGGCGTCCGTGCCATCGTCAAGCCGCCGATCGAGCCATAGGTCGTAGCCCGACGGCTCCCGCAGCGGCCGGTCAAACGCCCCGGACAGAATATCCGCCTCAACCTCGCGCAGCCGAGCCCCGATATCGAAACGGTCCCGGGGCGCGGCAGCATGCCAAAGGGGAACTAGAGGGTGGCGGTGGCCTACGCACAGCGTCGCCTCGCGCAATTGCCAGTCCCCCCGCATGCTCATCGCCGCATAGGCCGGCTCCGTCGCACCGGCGGCGTCCTCGCGCAGGCAGACGGGGCATCCGCGCATGATCGGGTTGCGAATCGCCCTAGAAACATAGAGCTCGCCTCGGAATTCCATCCGGACGTTCCCTGCCCGGATCCCGGTCCAGGACAGCAGCTCAGTCATAACATCGGGGGACAGTTTCGCCCAATCGGCAACGGTTTCGAGGGCCCCCATATCCTGTTCCAATAGCCGCCTGAACGGTGCGCCCATGTCATAGGTGAGCTCAGGGGCATCCGTGCGCCAGACAGCCGCGAGGCGCGACAGGTAGGAATAGAGTGTTTCCCGCGGTTTAGGGGTGGGGTGAACCGCCCCGGGTTTGCCGGAGACCTTCAACCTGACTAAGGATGAGGGCTATGGAAAAGAGTAAGACATCAAACCGTTATTCACCTGAGATGCGGGCACGCGCCGTTCGGATGGTGCTGGAGCATCAAGGCTCCTAT
>JAIOYF010000007.1 GCA_021741245.1 Paracoccaceae bacterium | reverse complement strand
GCACGACGGATGTGACCGGGACTGTGCAACTGCCGGAAGGCACCGAAATGGTGATGCCGGGCGACAACCTGAAGTTCAACGTTGAACTGATCGCCCCGATCGCCATGGAAGAAAAACTGCGCTTCGCCATCCGCGAAGGCGGCCGCACCGTCGGCGCCGGCGTCGTCTCCAAAATCCTCGCCTGATCAGAAACAGAACCTCTTGGGTGGGCGTCTAACGCCTTTGGTAGCGCCCACTCCAATGTTCTAAAAGGAAAATAAGATGCAAGGTCAAACCATCCGCATCCGGCTCAAGGCCTTCGATTATCGCGTTCTGGATGCCAGCACGCAAGAAATCGTGAACACGGCCAAGCGCACGGGCGCACAGGTTCGCGGGCCCATCCCGCTGCCAAACAAGATTGAGAAGTTCACGGTTCTCCGTGGTCCGCACATCGACAAGAAGTCGCGCGACCAGTGGGAAATCCGGACGCACAAGCGTCTTCTCGACATCGTAGACCCAACACCCCAGACCGTGGACGCGCTCATGAAGCTCGACCTCGCTGCGGGCGTTGACGTCGAAATCAAAGTGTAAGGGGGCATCAAGATGCGCTCTGGCGTTATTGCAAAGAAACTGGGCATGACCCGGTTGTTCATGGCAGATGGCAAACAGATTCCGGTAACGGTTCTGCAGCTTGACGCTCTTCAGGTCGTGGCACAGCGCACGGCTGACAAGGATGGCTACACGGCCGTTCAACTTGGTGCTGGCACTGCCAAGGCCAAGCGGACCACGGCCGCGATGCGGGGCCACTTTGCGAAAGCAAGTGTGGAACCAAAGCGCAAGGTCGCTGAATTCCGCGTCACCCCGGATTGCCTGATCGATGTGGGTGCGGAAATCACCGCTGACCATTATCTTGAAGGTCAGTTCGTGGATATCGCAGGCACCTCGATCGGTAAGGGTTTTGCCGGTGCGATGAAGCGTCACAACTTTGGCGGTCTGCGGGCCAGCCACGGTGTGTCGGTCAGCCACCGTTCGCACGGCTCTACCGGCCAGTGCCAAGATCCCGGCAAGGTGTTCAAGGGCAAAAAGATGGCTGGCCATCTTGGTGCCGTGCGTGTCACCACGCAGAACCTGCAAGTGATCCGCACGGATGCTGACCGCGGTTTGATCATGGTCAAAGGCGCGGTTCCCGGTTCCAAGGGTGGTTGGGTGACGATCAAGGACGCGGTCAAGAAAGCGGCCCCGGCAGATCTGCCGATGCCAGCAGCGATCCGCTCCGCAAGCGCTCCGGTTGCCGAAGTGGCAGTCGAAGGGGGTGAAGCATGAAACTTGATGTGATCAATCTTGACGGCGGCAAAGCAGGGTCCATCGACCTTGACGAAGCCCTGTTCGGTCTTGACCCGCGCGCGGACATCTTGCACCGCGTTGTGCGGTGGCAGCGTGCGAAAGCACAGGCTGGTACGCACTCCACGCTGACCCGTGGTGAAGTGTCCTACTCCACCAAGAAGATCTATCGCCAAAAAGGCACCGGTGGCGCACGTCACGGTTCCCGGAAGGCGCCGATCTTCCGCAAGGGTGGTGTGGTCAAGGGCCCAACCCCGCGCAGCCACGCGCATGACCTTCCCAAGAAGGTGCGTGCATTGGGTCTGCGGCATGCACTGTCGGCCAAGTTCAAAGCTGGCGATCTGGTGATCGTGGATACGTTGGCCATGGCAGAAGCCAAGACCGCTATCCTCGCCCGTCAGGCCAAAGAGCTTGGCTGGAAGCGTGTTCTGATAATCGACGGATCTTCCGTTGATCAGAACTTTGCTGCCGCTGCGCGCAACCTGGATGGCATCGACGTCCTGCCAACGATGGGCGCGAACGTCTATGACATCCTCAAGCGTGACACCTTGGTCATCACCAAGGCCGGTCTAGAAGCACTGGAGGCTCGTCTGAAATGAGCGCGAAACCACAGCACTACGACTTGATCAAAAAGCCGATCATCACCGAAAAGGCCACCATGGCCTCAGAGGCGGGCGCGGTTGTGTTTCAGGTTGCCATGGATGCGACCAAGCCACAGATCAAAGAAGCTGTTGAGGCGATCTTTGGCGTCAAGGTGAAGGCCGTGAACACGACCATCACCAAAGGCAAGGTCAAACGCTTCAAGGGCCGTCCGGGCGAACGTTCGGACAAGAAGAAGGCCTATGTCATGCTCGAAGATGGTAACACCATCGACGTCAGCACAGGTCTTTGATCCGTTGTTGAGTTAACGAAAAGGCCCCTGTGCAAGCAGGGGCCTTTTTGATTTTTGGGTCGCATTTATTTTGGCGTGGAGATTAGCCCTTCCAAAGGCCGTCTTGGGCACAATGTGGCGTATTTAGATGCTCTGCCAGCGGGCGTGTATAGTTTTTTCTTATAGAGCAGGCTCAGCACAGGTTCGTGGCCGTGGCTGAATGCCTCAAGAACTGCCCTATATGGAATAGTTTTTGCCGGTTCTGTGCAGCAGATGCGCTCGCGGAAATCACCCTTTACCGCATTGCCCGGCAGGCCTGTTTTTCTTGGCCCCGTTGTCCAAAAACCTTTGGTCTGTGCATGGACAGGCACAATGCTCTCTGCTATTCCCCGCACACTCAATTGGCCCCGGATTCGTTCCGGGGCTAATCGTTTTTATCTTGGGGACCTTCGGGGCCCTATAAACCGGACCATCAATGCATGGTCCTCTAGCTGACGGAAGACAGAAAGCATGGCACTCAAGTCGTATAAACCGACGACGCCTGGCCAGCGTGGGCTGGTTCTGATCGACCGTTCGGAGCTGTGGAAAGGACGCCCGGTCAAAGGCCTCACTGAGGGTTTGACCAAGACGGGCGGCCGGAACAACACCGGACGTATTACGATGTGGCACAAGGGCGGCGGCGCAAAGCGTCTGTACCGTATTGTGGATTTCAAGCGTCGTAAGTTCGACATCGCGGCAGTTGTTGAACGGATCGAATATGACCCGAACCGCACCGCCTTTATCGCGCTGATCAAATACAGCGACGGTGAACTCTCTTATATTCTTGCCCCGCAGCGTCTGGCTGTTGGTGACAGCGTGATTGCTGGCGCCAAGACCGACGTAAAGCCTGGCAATGCCATGCCGTTCAGCGGCATGCCAATCGGTACCATCGTTCACAACGTCGAGATGAAGCCCGGCAAGGGCGGTCAGATCGCACGTGCGGCTGGCACCTATGCCCAGTTCGTTGGTCGTGACGGTGGCTATGCGCAAATCCGCCTGTCGTCGGGCGAATTGCGTCTGGTGCGTCAAGAATGCATGGCCACCATCGGTGCTGTGTCAAACGCTGACCACTCCAACCAAAACCTCGGTAAAGCCGGACGTAAGCGCCACATGGGCGTTCGCCCGACTGTTCGTGGTGTTGCAATGAACCCGATCGACCACCCGCACGGTGGTGGTGAAGGCCGGACCTCAGGTGGCCGTCATCCGGTTACACCATGGGGCAAGGGCACCAAGGGCAATCGTACCCGGTCGAACAAAGAGACGGACAAGTACATTCTCCGCTCGCGTCACGCCAAGAAAAAAGGGCGCTAATCCATGTCACGTTCCATTTGGAAAGGCCCATTCGTCGATGGCTACGTCCTGAAAAAGGCCGAAAAATCGCGCGAGTCGGGCAAAAGCGAAGTGATCAAGATCTGGTCGCGCCGCTCCACCATCCTGCCGCAATTCGTTGGTTTGACCTTTGGCGTTTACAACGGCCAGAAGCACATCCCGGTCGCGGTCACCGAAGATATGATCGGTCAGAAGTTCGGTGAATATTCACCGACCCGTACCTATTACGGACATGCTGCCGACAAAAAAGCGAAGCGGAAGTAAGCCATGGGTAAAGATAAAAATCCGCGCCGCGTGGCGGAAAACGAAGCAATGGCGATCAGCCGGATGCTTCGCACCTCGCCGCAGAAGCTGAATCTTGTTGCGGGCCTGATCCGTGGCAAGAAAGTCGAGAAGGCCTTGGCTGACCTGACTTTCTCCAAGCGCCGCATTGCTGGCGACGTGAAGAAGTGCCTTCAGTCGGCGATCGCCAATGCCGAAAACAACCACAGCCTCGACGTCGACAATCTGATCGTCGCTGAAGCCTGGTGTGGCAAGAACCTTGTGATGAAGCGTGGCCGCCCGCGTGCGCGTGGTCGTTTCGGGAAGATCATGAAACCGTTCAGCGAAATCACAATTCTCGTGCGTCAAACCGGGGAGTCGGCATAATGGGACAGAAGGTTAATCCAATCGGGATGCGCCTCCAGGTCAACCGTACCTGGGACAGCCGTTGGTTCGCCGAGTCGAAAGATTACGGCAATCTTCTGCTTGAAGACCTCAAGATGCGCGAATTCATCCATGAGGAAGCCAAGCAAGCTGGCATCAGCAAGGTGATCATCGAACGTCCGCACAAAAAGTGCCGGGTCACGATCCATGCTGCACGTCCGGGCGTGATCATCGGCAAAAAAGGCGCCGATATCGAAACCCTGCGTAAAAAATTGTCGGCTTTCACCAAGTCGGAACTGCACCTGAACATCGTCGAAGTCCGCAAGCCCGAGCTTGACGCTCAGCTGGTGGCCGAATCGATCGCTCAGCAAATGGAACGTCGGGTTTCTTTCCGTCGCGCCATGAAGCGTGGTGTGCAGAACGCAATGCGTATTGGCGCCCTTGGCATTCGTGTGAACGTTGCCGGACGTCTGGGTGGCGCGGAAATCGCACGGACCGAATGGTACCGCGAAGGCCGCGTTCCGCTGCACACGCTGCGCGCCGACATCGACTATGCTCTGTCCGAAGCCACGACCCCTTACGGGATCATCGGGGTGAAGGTCTGGATCTTCAAAGGCGAGATCCTCGAGCATGACCCGCAGGCACATGACCGCCGTCACGCTGAGGCACAGGAAGGCGCAGCACCGCGTCAACCACGCCGTGAACGCGCGTAAGGGAGCATAACAAATGCTGCAACCTAAACGGACTAAGTTCCGCAAACAGTTCAAAGGCAAGATCCACGGCGAAGCAAAGGGCGGCTTTTTGCTGAACTTCGGCTCGTTCGCGCTGAAAGCCACAGAGCCAGAGCGGGTTACCGCGCGTCAGATCGAAGCGGCTCGCCGCGCGATCACCCGCCACATGAAGCGTCAAGGTCGTGTCTGGATCCGGATTTTCCCGGACGTCCCAGTGTCGGCCAAGCCCGTCGAAGTGCGTATGGGTAAAGGTAAAGGCTCGAACGACTATTGGGCGGCCAAGGTGAAACCCGGTCGTATCATGTTCGAGATCGACGGCGTTTCCGAAGTGATCGCACGTGAGGCCCTGCGCCTTGGTGCGATGAAGCTTCCGGTGCTGACCCGCGTTGTTGCGCGCGAAGACTGGTAAGGTCTTGCCCTCGGGCATAACCGGTGCGGTGATGCGCGTGTGAAAGCATAGGGCAGGCTGCGACCACCAAGCTAAAGAACACCCTCGCTGGCAACAGCGGGGGTGTTTTCGTTTCTGCCCACCTCCCTTTTGGGGTGTGGATAGGGCAGGGGCCTTTGCATGGCTGGATGTCCCATCCGGCCTATTGAACTCAGCGTGTCTTTGTGAAAGCTGACAACATCACCTCTCAAACCCGGAACACCTTCGCCATGGCCGAAATCTCAAATCTCTTTGTCACACGCCTCTATCGCGCCGAGGTGAATACGCCTGCCAAGAAAAAGATCGACTATGCCGAGCTTGCGGCCGCGTGCAACGGTATCGCCGAAGATGATGAGGCTGGGCAGGAGTGGTGCGAAGCGAATGGTTATCCGGGCTATACTTCTTACGCCTCGCTCAACGATCTGCCGTGGCGTTTCCCTATCTTTGCCGATCTGGAAAAGGCGCTGGATAAGCATGTTGCAGCGTTTGTGAAAGATTTGGGTTTTGATCTGCAAGACAGAAAGCTCAAATGCGGGTCATTCTGGATCAATATCCTGCCCGAAGGCGGCATGCACGCCAGCCACATCCATCCGCATTCGGTGATTTCGGGCACCACCTATGTCGCGATGCCAGCTGGCACCTCTGCCCTGAAACTCGAAGACCCGCGCCTGCCCATGATGATGCACGCCCCCTTGCGCCTGAAGAAGGCGGCACAGGAACTGCAAAGCTTTGTCTATGTGAAGCCAGAGGTGGGTGAGGTGCTGCTGTGGGAAAGCTGGCTCCGCCACGAGGTGCCGATGAACATGTCTGAAGAAGAGCGGATTTCGGTGAGTTTCAACTACGAATGGGCGTAAGCGTCGGTAGCGTTAGGACTTGGATTAATCTTCCCTCCGGTCACGATGATAGCGCGAGGGGGCGTTCCCGGATGCGCTTTGGGCGAAGGCAGCCTTTACATGGCTGCGTGCACTAGCGACACGTCGGGACCATCCGTCGCCGATCCAGCCTCTTGCCCACTGGCCTGCGTCTGATCAGGGGGCCGTTCAACGTCACCTTGGGCAAACCCCAACTTCTCGCTTGCCCTATACCCGTCACTCCCCTATAGGGACGCATCCAGCGGTTCGGGGTTTCCCAGAATCGCTGGTTTGTCATTGATCCATCAGGTTCACGGTCACCCTGAAAAGGGGCCGTCTGGTGATTGAGAAAAGGAAAAGGCGCATGAACGCCACTGAACTGCGTGCCAAAACGCCCGACCAGCTGCGTGATCAGCTCGTCTCGCTGAAGAAGGAAGCCTTCAACCTGCGCTTCCAGCAAGCTACGAACCAGCTTGAGAATACCGCCCGTATGCGTGCCGTCCGTCGGGATGCCGCGCGCGTGCTGACTGTTCTCAACCAAAAAGCTGCTGAAGCAGCGAAGTAAGAGGTCAAACCCATGCCCAAGCGTATCCTTACCGGCGTCGTGACCTCGGACAAGAACGAGCAGACCATCACGGTTCTGGTCGAACGTCGTTTCAAGCACCCGCTGCTGCAAAAGACGGTTCGTAAGTCGAAGAAATACCGCGCTCATGATGAGCATAACAAATTCAAGACCGGTGACACCGTTCGCATTGAAGAATGCGCGCCGATCTCGAAAACCAAGCGTTGGACCGTGGTCACCGAAGCAACTGCTTAAGTCCATTTACAACGACAATCGAAACCCTGGGGCCGTCACCTGCATGATGGTCCCCAAAGGTCGGGAGAAACATTATGATCCAGATGCAGACTAATCTGGATGTTGCTGATAACTCCGGCGCTCGCCGAGTTCAGTGCATCAAGGTTCTGGGCGGTTCACACCGCCGCTATGCATCCGTGGGCGACATCATTGTGGTGTCGGTCAAGGAAGCAATTCCAAAAGGTCGTGTGAAAAAAGGCGACGTCCGTAAGGCCGTTGTCGTTCGCACCGCCAAGGAAGTTCGCCGTGAAGACGGCACCGCAATCCGTTTTGACCGCAACGCCGCTGTCATCCTGAACAACCAGGGTGAACCAGTGGGCACGCGTATCTTCGGGCCGGTTGTGCGTGAGCTTCGCGCCAAGAACTTCATGAAGATCATCTCGCTGGCTCCGGAGGTGCTCTGATGGCCGCTAAGCTGAAAAAAGGCGATACCGTTATCGTGCTGACGGGCAAGGACAAGGGCAAGAAGGGTGAAATCACCACCGTCATGCCCAAGGACAACAAAGCCGTCGTTGATGGCGTGAATGTCGCGATCCGTCACACCAAACAATCTGCAGCGTCGCAGGGTGGCCGCATTGCCAAGTCAATGCCGATCGACCTGTCGAACCTGTCGCTGATTGATGCGAACGGCAAGGCAACCCGCGTTGGCTTCCGTATGGACGGCGACAAGAAGGTCCGCTTTGCCAAGACCACAGGGGAGGCGATCTGATGTTGGACGCTGCTCAGTACACTCCGCGTCTCAAGGCAGAATTTGCCGGCAAGATCCGCGCCGCGATGAAAGAAGAATTCGCGTACAAGAACGACATGCAGATCCCCAAGCTTGAGAAAATCGTTCTCAACATGGGCGTCGGTGAAGCCGTCAAAGACACCAAAAAGGTGAAACAGGCTGCTGAAGAACTGTCGTTGATCGCTGGCCAAAAGGCCGTGATCACCAAGGCAAAGAAGTCCATCGCAGGCTTCCGCGTTCGTGAGGAAATGCCGCTCGGCTGCAAGGTTACCTTGCGTGGCGACCGGATGTACGAATTCCTTGACCGTCTGATCAACATCGCACTGCCCCGCGTCCGCGACTTCCGCGGTGTGAAAGGTACGTCGTTTGACGGCCGTGGCAACTATGCCATGGGCCTTAAGGAGCACATCGTGTTCCCGGAAATCAACTTCGACAAAGTCGATGAGGTTCTGGGTATGGACATCATCATTTGCACGAACGCGAAATCCGATGCTGAAGCCAAGGCGCTGTTGAAGCATTTCAACATGCCCTTCACGTCGTAAGCGCGAGGACACTGACAATGGCAAAAAAATCCATGGTGAACCGCGAAGTCAAGCGCGCTAAGTTGGTCAAGCAATATGCTGGCCGTCGCGCTGACCTCAAGACGGTGATCGAAGACCAGTCCAAGCCGATGGAAGAGCGCTTCAACGCGACTCTCAAATTGGCCAAGCTGCCCCGTAACTCGTCAGCTGTGCGGATTCATAACCGCTGCCAACTGACGGGTCGTCCCCACGCTTACTACCGTAAGCTCAAACTGTCGCGGATCATGCTGCGTGAACTGGCCTCCTTCGGTCAGATCCCGGGCATGGTGAAGTCGAGCTGGTAAGGAGAGTAGGACATGCCTGTAAACGATCCTATCGGCGATATGCTGACCCGCATCCGCAATGCCCAGATGCGCGGCAAATCCACTGTCATGACGCCAGCCTCTGCGCTGCGCGGCCGTGTCTTGGAAGTGCTTGCGTCCGAAGGCTACATCCGCGGATACGAAAAGAACCCGACCTCGAACGGTCAGGGCGAATTCGTCATCTCTCTCAAGTACTACGAAGGCACCCCGGTGATCCGCGAACTCAAGCGCGTCTCCAAGCCAGGTCGCCGTGTGTACATGAGCGTCAAGGAAATCCCATCGGTCCGTAACGGCCTTGGCGTTTCCATCATCTCGACACCCAAGGGTGTCATGTCCGATGCAGCAGCACGATCCGCCAACGTTGGTGGCGAAGTGCTCTGCACCGTGTTCTGAGGAGGGTGCAATGTCTCGTATCGGCAAGAAACCCGTAACCCTGATCAAAGGCGTCTCTGCCTCGGTCAGTGGTCAGACTGTAGAAGTGAAGGGGCCGAAAGGCACCCGCAGCTTCACCGCGACCGACGATGTCACCATCGCAATCGACGGAGACGTGATCAAGGTCACGCCTCGTGGCACCTCCAAGCGTGCTCGTCAGCAGTGGGGCATGGCGCGGTCCATGGTCGAGAACCTCGTCACCGGCGTGACGACCGGCTTCAAGAAAGAGCTTGAAATCCAAGGCGTGGGTTACCGCGCTGCGATGGCAGGCAATGTTCTGAAGCTGTCTCTTGGCTATTCGCACGAAGTAAACTTCGACGTTCCGGCTGGCGTCACTGTCGTCACGCCGAAGCAGACTGAAATCACTGTGGAAGGTATTGACCAGCAGCTTGTCGGACAAGTTGCGGCCAACATCCGTGAGTGGCGTCGTCCCGAGCCCTACAAGGGCAAGGGCATCCGCTACAAGGGTGAGTTTATCTTCCGCAAGGAAGGCAAGAAGAAGTAAGGGGCGAGAGAAATGGCGAACAACAAAAGAGAGCTGTTCCTCAAGCGCCGCTTGCGCGTACGGAACAAGATCAAGGCGATGGCCAATGGGCGCTTGCGTCTTTCGGTTCATCGGTCGTCCAAAAACATCAGCGCTCAGTTGATCGACGATGTGAAAGGCGTGACCGTTGCGGCCGCCTCCACGTTGGAGAAAGATCTGGGTTTGGTTGGCAAGAACAACGTCGAGGCTGCGGCCAAAATCGGCGCTGCGATTGCTGAGCGGGCGAAGAAGGCCGGCGTCGAAGAATGCTACTTTGACCGCGGTGGTTTCCTCTTTCACGGGAAGATCAAGGCTTTGGCCGAGGCTGCCCGTGAAGGCGGCCTTAAGTTCTGAGGAGTTTGGATATGGCAGAACGTGAAAACCGGGGCCGTGGCGGCGATCGTCGTCAGGAAACCCGCGAGGAAACGCCAGAATTCGCTGACCGTCTGGTCGCGATCAACCGCGTTTCGAAAACCGTCAAGGGCGGCAAGCGCTTTGGCTTTGCGGCACTCGTCGTGGTCGGCGACCAGCGTGGTCGTGTAGGCTTCGGCAAGGGCAAAGCGAAAGAAGTGCCCGAGGCGATCCGGAAGGCAACGGAACAGGCCAAGCGCCAGATGATCCGCGTGCCTATGAAGGACGCCCGCACCCTGCACCACGACATGGAAGGTCGCCACGGCGCCGGCAAGGTTGTGATGCGGACGGCTGTTGCCGGTACCGGGATCATCGCAGGTGGACCGATGCGCGCTGTGTTCGAGATGCTTGGCATCCAGGACGTGGTTGCAAAGTCGATCGGCACTTCGAACCCGTACAACATGATCCGTGCGACCATCGACGGTCTGAAATCGGAAACTTCGCCTCGTCAGGTTGCGGCTCGCCGCGGCAAGAAAGTGGCCGAGATTCTGAAGAAGCCCGAAGCTGAAGTGCAGGAGGCTTGATCATGGCGGACACCAAGAAAACAATCGTTGTGCAGCAGATCAAATCGGCTGCACGCCGGCCTGCAATTCAGACCGCGACCCTCAAGGGTCTTGGCCTGAATAAAATGCACCGCACACGTGAGCTGGAAGATACCCCAGCTGTGCGCGGTATGGTCAACAAGATCGCGCATCTTGTGAAAATCATCGAAGAGCGCGGCTAAGTTCCGCTTTCTTCTGAGTGCAAACGCCCCGCCGCAAGGTGGGGCGTTTTGCTATGTGCTGTTGGGTAAGGTTGCGCCTTTGGACTATGCGCTTTATGGGGTGGCAGGCCGTGTCCTAACGTTTCCGCACAGCAGACCCGGCCCTCGCCTCTTTGTTCATGCCTTGAAGCGAAACGCCTCACAAAACTCGACCAGTTTTGGGTTGTCGGCCTTTTTTGAGGCATGGCTCCACGCCAGATCCAGAACCTGCTGTGCGGCCTTGATCAGCCGCTCTTCGCGGTCGGAATGCGGGCGAATATCGCCATGGAACAGGTTGTTGCGCACATCTTTCACGACTTGGAAAAAATCGGCCACGGAGTTGATCGCCCGCGCCTTTTTCCACGAGGTCGCCTCGCCAAGGTCGACTTTCAACAGCATCGGCGGATTGGTGAACAGTTTCTCCAGATCCGGCTCTGTCCGGCACAGATCCAGAAATTCCGGCCCGAGGTCATTGGCAAATCCTTGCCAGCCCGCCTCGGCTGTGGTGCCGGATTTTGTGTGCTTCAGGTAGGGGGCCTTTTTCAGCGCGTGCTCGAACCTTGCAAAGGTCGCAAAGAAGGTGACCCATTCATTGTGGAATTGCTGTTCAAGGCCGGCGCGGTAGGCAGCGTTCGTCGACATGTGGTTCCGATCTGTTTTCGCCAAGCGGCCAGACTTGCAGTATTCACGGCAAGTGTCTATACGCCGCCAGTGGCCTTCTTGGGCCATGGGAATCAAAATCTGTGTTCGCCTTGGATGCAGGTATCATTAATCGCCGTGTTGTTCCCATCCGTCGCAGGCGGGAACGTTCCGGCATAGGAGTATGCGACATGAAATTGAATGAACTTGCCGACAACGACGGCGCGACCAAGAGCAAAAAGCGCGTAGCCCGTGGCCCAGGTTCGGGCAAGGGTAAGACCGCTGGCCGTGGTATCAAGGGCCAGAAATCACGTTCGGGTGTGGCGATTGGTGGATACGAAGGCGGCCAGATGCCGCTTTATCGTCGTTTGCCAAAGCGCGGCTTCAACAAGCCGAACCGTCTGGACTTTGCCGTTGTGAACCTTGGCCTTATCGAGAAATTTATCTCATTGGGCAAATTGGATGCACAGGCAGAGATCACAGAGGACGTGCTCGTGGCCGCTGGCCTGACCGGGCACAAGCGTGACGGTATCCGTATCTTGAACAAGGGCGCCTTCACCGCGAAGGTCAACTTAGTTGTTGCAGGCGCATCAGCAGCCGCTGTTGAGGCTGTTACGGCGGCTGGTGGGACGCTGACTGTCCGCGCTCCGAAGGCCGCTGCGGAATAAGGTCCAGAATAAGGGATTGTGAGCGGCCGTCAGACCGCTTACATAACTGACAAGTTTTCCCGCGCCGCCGACCGGAAGACGGTTTGGCGGCGCTGCCCATGAAAGAGACCGGACATGGCATCTGCTGCAGAGCAAATGGCGGCGAACCTAAGTTGGGGCGCCCTTGGCAAGGCCACCGACCTTCGCCAACGTATATTTTTTACCATCGGATTGCTGATCGTCTATCGGCTTGGCACCTATATTCCCGTGCCGGGCATCGATGGACAGGCTCTGCGAGAGTTCATGCAGAGCGCAGGTGCGGGGATCGGGGGCATTTTGAACATGTTCACCGGCGGTGCGATCAGCCGGATGGGGATCTTTGCCCTTGGGATCATGCCCTACATCAGCGCGTCGATCATCGTGCAACTCTTGTCTTCCATGGTTCCCTCGTTGGAGCAGATGAAGAAAGAGGGGGAGCAGGGTCGAAAAAAGCTGAACCAATACACTCGCTATGGCACCGTGCTTCTTGCCACTTTCCAAGCCTATGGGATCGCGGTGTCGATCCAAAGCGGCGGGTTGGCACATGAGCCGGGTCTGTTTTTCATCGCCGCCTGTGTGATTACGCTGGTGGGGGGGACGATGTTCCTGATGTGGCTGGGTGAACAGATTACCGCACGCGGCATCGGCAACGGCATTTCCTTGATCATCTTTGTGGGAATCGTCGCGGAAATCCCAAATGCCATTGCGCAGTTCCTGAGCCAAGGCCGTTCAGGTGCGATATCTCCGGCAGTGATTGTTGGCGTTATTGTCATGATCGTTGGTGTGATTGCCTTTGTGGTGTTCATGGAGCGCGCCTTGCGCAAGATCCATATTCAATACCCGCGGCGTCAGGTCGGCATGAAGGTTTATGACGGCGGCTCGTCGCATTTGCCGGTCAAGGTGAACCCGGCTGGCGTTATCCCGGCGATCTTTGCCTCGTCGCTGTTGCTGCTGCCAACCACGATCTCGACCTTTTCGGGGGCATCGACCGGTCCGATCATGTCGACCGTCCTTGCCTATTTTGGTCCGGGTCAGCCTTTGTACCTGCTGTTCTTTACCGGCATGATCGTGTTCTTCACCTATTTCTACACCTACAACGTGGCGTTCAAGGTGGAAGATGTGGCTGAGAATCTGAAGAACCAGAACGGCTTTATTCCCGGTATCCGTCCGGGCAAGAAGACCGAAGAGTATCTGGAATACGTTGTGACCCGCGTCATGGTGTTGGGGGCAGCCTATCTTGCGGCAGTCTGTTTGCTGCCAGAGATCCTGCGCAGCCAATTCGCCATTCCGTTCTACTTTGGCGGCACCTCGGTCTTGATTGTGGTTTCCGTGACGATGGACACGATCAATCAGGTTCAATCTCACCTTCTTGCCCATCAGTACGAAGGCCTCATTGAAAAGTCGCAGCTGCGCGGCAAAAAACGCACGGGCAACAAGGCCCCGGCAAGGCGGTAACGAGTATGGCCAATATCATTCTTCTTGGGCCCCCGGGGGCCGGAAAAGGGACGCAGGCCAAACGTCTGGTCGATGAACGCGCCATGGTGCAATTGTCGACCGGTGACATGCTGCGTGAGGCCAAGACGAGCGGAACCGAAATGGGTAAGCTGGTCGCCGAAGTGATGGAGCGTGGCCAGCTTGTGACCGATGAGATTGTCATCGGTCTGATTGAGGAAAAGCTTGCGGCCGAGTCAGGTGGGGGGTTCATTTTTGACGGCTTCCCGCGCACGCTCAAACAGGCTGATGCTTTGGCTGCGCTTTTGGCGCGGACAGGGCAAACGCTTGATAGCGTGATCGAGATGCAGGTTGATGATGCGGCACTGGTTGCCCGCATCACCGGGCGCTTTACCTGTGGTGCCTGTGGGGAAGTCTACCATGACGTGACCCGGCCAACAAAGGTTGACGGAACCTGCGATGTCTGTGGCAGCCATGATCTGAAGCGCCGGGCCGATGATAACGCAGATGCCCTCAAGACCCGCCTCATGGAATACTACAAGAAAACGTCACCCCTGATCGGCTATTACTACGCCAAGGGGCAGCTTGAGTCGGTGGATGGTTTGGCGGAAATGGACGCTGTTGGCGAAGCTATCGCGAAAATTCTTGACAAATAGTAAAATTGTCGGTGTCGGCCTTGACGGGCCGGTCAAATGCCCATACAGCACACCGTCCTGATACGGAATCGTGGCAGGGCTCCCACTATGGGATTCGGGATGTAGGGCAAGATGCTCTGCATCGTTGTGAAAAAAGGTTCTGGCACTACGGAACCGCAACTGAGAAAAGGACACACGCGTGGCACGTATTGCTGGCGTTAACATTCCGACAAACAAACGGGTTCCAATCGCCCTGACCTATATCACGGGGATCGGCCCGCATAATGCGGAAACCATCTGTGCATCGCTCAACATTGATCGCGCGCGTCGCATCAATCAGTTGTCGGATGCCGAAGTTCTTTCCATCCGCGAATTCATCGACGCAAACTTCACCGTTGAAGGCGACCTTCGCCGTGAAGTGTCGATGAACATCAAGCGTCTGATGGATCTTGGTTGCTATCGCGGCCTGCGTCACCGTAAGGGCCTTCCGGTCCGCGGTCAGCGCACGCACACGAACGCTCGTACCCGCAAGGGCCCCGCAAAAGCCATCGCTGGCAAGAAGAAGTAAGGGGAGGACAGTTCAATGGCACGCGATACAAAAGCTCGTACCAAGAAAAAAGAACGCAAGAACATCGCCGCTGGTGTGGCGCATGTGAACTCGTCGTTCAACAACACCAAAATTCTGATCTCCGACGTGCAGGGCAACGCGATCTCTTGGTCGTCGTCGGGCACAATGGGTTTCAAGGGGTCGCGTAAATCGACACCTTACGCCGCGCAGATGGCCGCTGAAGATGCGGGCCGCAAGGCACAGGAACATGGTGTGAAGACGTTGGAAGTTGAAGTGCAAGGTCCGGGTTCGGGCCGTGAATCGGCGCTGCGGGCCTTGGCTGCAGTCGGGTTCAACATCACCTCTATTCGCGACGTGACCCCGCTGGCGCACAACGGTTGCCGCCCGCCAAAGCGTCGCCGCGTCTAACTATTTTAAATTAGGTCAGGCCGTGCGATTTCGCGCGGCCTGATTTCGGCATTCAAGGACCCTCGGGCGTTCATCCGCTTGCTGGACATGGGCGGAAGAACAAGGATGGAGGCGACAGCATGATCCATAAGAACTGGCAGGAACTCATTAAGCCGACGCAATTGGTTGTAAAACCAGGTGCAGACCCGGCGCGTGTTGCAACAGTGATTGCAGAACCGCTGGAGCGCGGCTTTGGCTTGACGTTGGGCAATGCCCTGCGCCGGGTGCTGATGAGTTCGCTGCAAGGCGCAGCTATTACATCGGTGCAAATCGACAACGTGCTGCACGAGTTTTCTAGCGTTGCAGGTGTGCGTGAAGACGTCACCGACATCGTGCTGAATCTCAAAGGTGTCTCGATCAAGATGGAAGTCGAAGGGCCAAAGCGCCTGACGATCTCGGCCAAGGGGCCGGGCGTCGTGACCGCTGGTGACATTTCGGAATCCAACGGGATCGAGATCCTGAACAAGGAACACGTTATCTGCCACCTTGACGATGGCGCGGATGTGTTCATGGAACTGACCGTCAGCACCGGCAAAGGCTATGTCTCGGCCGACAAGAACCGGCCAGAAGATGCCCCGATCGGTTTGATCCCGATTGATGCGATCTACTCGCCGGTCAAGAAAATCAGCTACGAAGTTCAACCCACCCGTGAGGGCCAAGTGTTGGACTATGACAAGCTGACGATGAAGGTTGAAACCGATGGCTCGCTGACCCCGGATGATGCTGTGGCTTATGCTGCGCGGATCATTCAGGACCAGCTGTCGATCTTCGTCAACTTTGACGAACCTGAATCGGCGAAACTGGGCGAAGTGGATGCAGGGCTTGAATTCAACCCGCTGCTCCTCAAGAAGGTTGATGAACTGGAACTTTCTGTCCGTTCGGCAAACTGCCTTAAGAACGACAACATCGTTTATATCGGTGATCTGATCCAGAAAACCGAAGCCGAGATGCTGCGCACCCCGAACTTTGGCCGCAAATCCTTGAACGAAATCAAGGAAGTGCTGTCCGGTATGGGCCTGCACCTTGGCATGGAAGTCGAAGATTGGCCGCCAGAAAACATCGAAGATCTGGCAAAGCGCTTCGAAGATCAGTTCTAAGATCAGTTCTAAGAGGTTACTCTCTTAGCCCCACCCCCTCTGCACGGAAGGGGTGGGGTGTACTAAATGCCCGGGCGTCCGGGGAAAACATGGGTCACAAGACCCCAAGGTGAGCAGGCCAATCGTAGGTCCTGCCGGACAAAGCAAAACACGCGAATAGGAGATTTCCATGCGTCACTCTAACGGTTACCGCAAACTGAACCGCACCCACGAACACCGCAAAGCGATGTTCGCAAACATGGCCGGCAGCTTGATCGAGCACGAGCAGATCAAGACCACCTTGCCAAAGGCAAAAGAACTGCGCCCGATCATCGAAAAGCTGATCACGCTGGCCAAGCGCGGCGATTTGCATGCCCGCCGTCAGGCTGGTGCGCAGCTCAAGCAAGAGCAATATGTGGCCCGTCTGTTCGAAATTCTGGGGCCGCGCTATAAAGAGCGTCAGGGCGGTTATGTTCGCGTTCTGAAAGCTGGCTTCCGCTATGGCGACATGGCTCCTATGGCCATCATCGAATTCGTGGATCGCGATCCGTCGGCCAAAGGCGCCGCAGACCACGCACGCACCGAAGCTGCCGAGGCGTAAGCCTGCGCCAACGTTAAGTGCACTGAATTGGTCCGCTCCATGATTGGGGCGGACCTTTTGTTTGAAAGGTTTGTCAGGTGGGGCAGGGGGTTACGCCCCGTGGCGGTATGTAACCGTCCCACCGCAGATCGTCAGCATAACGGCGCAATGACCGAGCCTGTTGGCCGGCGTTGTTTCCAGATCAACATCCAGCATCACAAGGTCTGCTGCCAATCCCGGCACCAGCCGACCCGTGACGTGTTCGCGGTGCGCGGCCCATGCACCGCCGGCCGTATAGGCGCGCAGGCTTTCCATAAGGGTCAGGCGTTCATCGCCGCAGCCCTCATAGGGGGCGCGGGTCAGTGCGGCTTGAAGTCCGCGCATCACTGACACATCCGTCACCGGCCAATCGGAGGCAAAAGCAACGGGGGCGCCGGCCATGGCAAGAGTCTTCCACAGGTAGGCATCGGGCCAACGCGCCCTTCCGATCCGCTCCAGCGTGGGCATCAGTGGAAAGTCCAGTGCACCGGGGGGATGGGGCGGTTGCAGGCTGGCGGTAATCCCCAATTGGCCCAATCGGGCGATGTCGGCGCGGTCGATCAGTTCGATATGTTCGATCCGGTGACGACTGTCGCGTTTGCCATTCGCGATTTGCGCAGCCTCATATCCATCAATCGTTGTTCGAACCGCAGCATCGCCGATGGCATGGACGGCAATCTGAAGCCCCCGCCGATCAATCTCGGTCGCGACCTCGCAAAAGCGTCTGGGTGAGAACAACGGCTCTGATCGATGGCCGGGCAAGTCGGGATAGTCGTTCAGCATAAAGGCGGTGCGGCTGTCGACAACGCCGTCCATGAACATTTTCACAAAGCCCGACTGCAACCATTCGTCATTGAAATCCCGCATCATCGCCTCGGCGCGGTCCAGTTCTGACAGATCCATATGGGGTTTAAGGTGAAACGGCACCTTTACGCGCGCCAAAAGGTTCCCTTCGGCCTGTATCTCGCGCAGCAACTCCAACGTGTAGCGGTTGCCATCCATATTCACCATCGAGGTGATGCCATGCGCGGCGCAGTGGCGCAGACCGTCAAGGATCTTGGCCTTGTCGATGGCCCGTTCTGCTGCATCTGGCCAAGGGGACGGTTCGGCCCCAGTGGCGATGCCAAGGTTAAGCCGTGTCTCGCCGCCCAAGGCGATGATGGGGGCAAAGGCCTCAAACTCGCGCAGTTCCCCCGAGGCAAGGCCATCCGCGCCCATGACAACCTCATGCCCATGCGGGGTTTGCAAGCCGCCCAAAATGCCCGCAGACCGCAAGGCGGCCGTATTGGCCCAAACCGTGTGATGGTCATGGGCGGTCATGGCGATGGGGCGGTCTGGCACTATCGCGTCCAGATCGTGCCGCGTTACCGGATGATCCAGCATGGCATAATCCGCACCCTGCGCCATCAACAGGGGTCGGTCGGGGTTCTTTCGGGCAAAGCTGCGAAAGGCCTGCGCCAAAGCGTCTTGGCCGCGCAGGCCCGTTACATGCAGGTGCGACAGTTCCGCGCCACCCAGACCCAAATGCAAATGGCTTTCGACAAATCCGGGAAGAACTGTTGCACCATTTGCATCAATGATCTCAGTCAAGGGCCCCGCAAGGGCCTCAATCTCGGCGCGCATCCCCACAGCCAGAATCTTGCCGGCAGACATCGCAACAGCCTCGGCCCTTGGCTGGGCGGGGTTCATCGTCAGAACGCGGGCGTTGGTGATGATGCGGTCTGCAAGCATTGCGGGGCCTCCGAAAACGATTGTCCCTTCGTTCTAGCAGCCGCCGAGGGGTTTGTTGATGCCAATTGTTTTGTGCGGCACCTTGTAATCCGGGGATCGCTCGAAGGCCTGTTGCCTTAGGCCTTTTCAACCTCATCCGCCAGGGTTTGCTGAAAGGTCTCAAAGAAATTGCCTGCCAGTTTCTTGGCGGTGCCTTGCAGCAGGCGGGACCCCAGTTGTGCCAGCTTGCCGCCGATCTCTGCCTTGGCCTCATAGCGCAGCAGGGTTTCCTCTCCGAGGTCTTCCAAGGTGACAACCGCGCCACCCTTGGCAAACCCTGCCACCCCGCCAGAGCCTTCGCCTTGCAGCGTGAAACGCTCAGGCGGGCTTTCGGGGTTCAAGGTGACTTTACCGGCGAAGCGCGCCTTTACGGGGCCCACCTTGAAGACCACCTTGGCCTCCAGATCCGTATCTGAATTCTTGATCAACTCTTCGCATCCGGGGATGCAGGCGCGCAGGATCTCTGCGTCTTGCAGGGCGGCATAGACGCGGGCACGTGGGGCCGGGATACGGATTTCGTCAGACAGATCCATGGGAATTCCTTAACAGCAGGGAAGTTTGACAGCGATAAGAACCGCTGTCTGTTCTGGGGTGAGGGGTGGAAAGATTCGGGCCAAAAGGGATGGCTTTTGCACAGGTGCGGGGGAAGGCGGCTTGGTCATTCCTGCCCCTCTCGTCCGCCCGCGCGGCGACGCGCTGTGATTTCGGCCAGGATCGACAGCGCGATCTCTTCGGGCGTGATGGCATGGATATCCAGCCCAGCCGGGGCCTTGACGGCCGCCAGCTTGGACACCTCGATCCCGTCGCGGATCAGCTTTTCGCTCAGCGTGCCGAATTTGCGGCGCGATCCGACAAAGGCGATATAATCGGCGCCAGAAGACAGGGCTGCGCGCAAGGCGGCCTCATCGCCCTTGCCTTGTGTCGCGATCACGATGAACCGTTTGGCGGTGGCGCTTATGTCCAGCGCAAAGCTGTCTTGAACCACGTCGGCGGCCCCGGCGGCAAGTCCGGGGGCGGCAAGGGTGCGGTGCAGATCAAAGCGCTGCGCCAGATCGGACAGGGCAAGGGCGACCGGGCCGCCGCCAAAGATCACCAGACGCGGTTGCGGCAAGACTGGCTCCACAAAGATATCCATCGATCCCTTGGACGGGCAGCCATTTCGGGCAAAGCGGACGCCGCTGCGTTCTTCGCCGGGTGCCACACCTTCGGCGACCAAAAGCTCTTCGGGGCGCAGCGAGACGAACTGTGGCGTGCCTGCGGCGATGGCGGCCATCGCGGCTTTGCCGACGGCGGCACGCGCACAGCCGCCACCGACCCAGCCCTCGGCAATTGTGCCATCAGGCAAGATCAGCGCTTTTGCCCCCGGCTTTGCGCTGGTGGCATCAATGGTGCGCACGATTGTCGCGACGGCAAAGGGCTGGCCCGCATCGCGCATGGCACGCAGAGCGGCGTCGAAACGGTGGGCAAGCTGGGCTGTCATAGGCGGGCAAGCTCCGGTTCAAGGGCGGCAAGGTCTTCCAACGTTGCGGCCGGGGCAAAAAGGTCAAGATGGGGCAGGGCGGCGGCCATTCCGGCGGCAATGGGCGCATAGTCACGCCAGCCCTTCAGCGGATTGAGCCAGATGATACGGCAGCCCCGCCGTGCCAGCCGGGCCATCGCCTGCGCCATGGCCTCGGGCGGTTCGGTGTCATAGCCATCCGACAAGATCAGCACCACCGTCCGGCCATTCACAAAGCGGCGCGCATAGGTGGCCGCGAACTGGGCCAAGGCTGCCCCGATCTTGCTGCCCCCGCCAAAACCATCCGCCAGCAGCGTGATCCGGTTCAGGGCGCGCAGCGGGTCATCGTCACGCAGGGCCTCGGTGATCCGCACCAGCCTTGTGTGAAACAGATAGGCGTCCGAGGCGGCATCCGCCCGCATCAATCCCGCCAGAAAAGCCAGAAAGGGGCGAGCATAAAGCGTCATGGAGCCTGAGACATCCACGAGGGCGGCGATGCGCACGGGCCGATCGGGGCGGCGTTTGCGGGCAAGGCGCAAGGGATCCCCGCCCGTGGCAAGGGATGCGCGGATGGTCCGGCGCAAGTCAATCCGTGCCCCCTTGGCCGAAAGGCGGGCGCGGCGGGACCTGCGGTCCCTCAGGGCCGCGCCCAAACGCAGGGCCACCCGTTCGGCCTGTCGGATATCCTCGGGTGAGACGACCTCGCGCAGGTCTTTTTTCATCAGATTACGGATGGTCGAGGCGATCAGCCGCCCGTCGCCGCCGTCTTCGCTTTCGCCGTCGCCATTGGTGTCGGGGCTGTCTGCCGTACCGCTGCCACTGGCCTGCCCCTCCGCAGCGCTGCGACAATTGCGGGTGTGTTGCATGGAGCTGCCAGAGGGCACGGCCTTGGTGCGGACGCGCCCACCATTGCGCCAATAGCTGTCAAACAGCGCATCAAACCGGGCCCAATCCTCGGCGCTGCCACAAGCCACGCATTTGAGCGCCGCGCGCACAGCTTCGGCCTCGGGGTGCGTTGCGGCAAGGGCGCGCAGGGCCATATCGCTTTCTGCCACGCCCAGTTTGAAGCCACTCTCGCGCAGATGCGCCATGAAGCCCGCCACGCGGGCTGCGGGCCCGTCATCGCGGGCGGCAAAGCGTGTGATGCCCCCCCTCATGCCGCGCGTCCGGCAAGGCGCTGCGCGACCTCGGTCGTGATATTGGCGCGGTCTGACTGGGTCTTGAGCAAGGTCGCTAGGGCGGCCTGCAAGACCACGGGATCGCGGGTCAGGTCATTGACCCCAAGCCCGGCCAAGGCCGCCGCGAAATCCAGCATCTCTGCCACGCCGGGTTTCTTTTCCAGATCCTCTTTGCGCAGCGTTTGCACAAAGCCGATGATCTGCCCGGCCAGAGCGTCGGAAACCCCGGGGCAACGCTTTTGCAAGATCGCCAGTTCCGTGGCGCGGTCAGGGTAATCGACATAGGCGTAAAGACAGCGACGGCGCAGTGCGTCCGACAGATCGCGCGTGCCATTGGCTGTCAGGATCACCATGGGCCGCGTCACCGCCCGGAGGGTGCCCATCTCGGGGATGGTGATCTGAAAATCCGAGAGAACCTCCAGCAGATAGGCCTCAAACTCCTCATCCGCGCGGTCAATTTCATCAATCAGCAAGACCGGGGCAACCGGCTGGCGAATGGCGCGCAAAAGCGGGCGTTCCAGCAGGTAATCTTCGGAAAACAGCCGCGCCTCGCTGCCTGCGCCAGTTTCACCAGAGGCACGGATGGCCAGCAACTGGCGCTGATAGTTCCATTCGTAAATGGCCTGTGCGGCGTCCAACCCCTCATAGCATTGCAGGCGGATCAGTTCGCAGCCTTTCATGGCGGCAAGCGCGCGCGCCACTTCGGTTTTGCCAACGCCTGCCGCCCCCTCCAGCAACAAGGGCCGCCCAAGGGCCAATGACAGGTGAACCGCCATCGCAAGGTCGGGTGCGGCGACATAGCCTTGCGCGGCAAGGTCGGTCTGAATATCGGTCCAATCTGTCATGATCAGGCGGGGCGGCATTGCTGCCGCCCCTTTTCCCTTAGCCATGCAGGCCCAGATCATTGGCGATCTTCCAGATGCGCCAATGATCATGCGGCATGTGGCTTTGCTTCAGCCCAAAGGACCGGAACGCATCATGCACCGCGTTTGAAAACGCCGGGACCGACCCCACATTCGGGCTTTCGCCCACGCCTTTCGCGCCAATCGGGTGATGCGGAGAGGGCGTTTCGGTATGGTCGGTGGTGTAATGCGGCGTCTCCCATGCGGTTGGCAGGAAGAAGTCCATCAGCGTGCCGGTCTTGCAGTTGCCAATCTCGTCATAGGCGATCTCTTGGCCCATGGCGATGGCATAGCCTTCGGTGGCACCCCCATGCACTTGCCCCTCGATGATCATCGGATTGATGCGGGTGCCGCAATCGTCCAGCGCATAGAACTGGCGCACCTCATGCTCGCCCGTATCCACGTCAAACTCCATCACCGCGATATAGGCGCCGAAGGGGTAGGTCATGTTTGGCGGATCGTAATAGCTGACCGCCTCCAGCCCCGGCTCTATGCCCGGAATGGCCTGATTATAGGCAGCATAGGCAAGCTCTTTCATCGTTTTGAACCGCTCGGGCGCGCCTTTGACCTGAAAGCGGTCGATATCCCATTCCAGATCGTTGTCATGCACTTCCAGCAGATAGGCGGCAATCATCTGGGCCTTGGCCCGGATCTTGCGGCCACACAGGGCGGTCGCGGCCCCAGCAACCGGGGTAGACCGGCTGCCATAGGTGCCAAGGCCGTAGGGCGCGGTATCGGTATCGCCTTCCTCAACCGTGATGCTGTCAGCCGACAGGCCGATTTCCGAGGCGATGATCTGGGCAAAGGTCGTCGCATGGCCCTGACCTTGGGAAATCGTGCCAAGGCGGGCGATGGCCGACCCCGTGGGGTGGATGCGGATCTCGCAAGAATCGAACATGCCCATTCCAAGGATGTCGCAGTTCTTGACCGGGCCTGCGCCGACGATTTCGGTGAAATGCGTCAGGCCAATCCCGATCAGCTTGCGCGTTTTGCCGGCGTGGAAATCCTCCAGCCGCTGCGCCTGTTCGGCACGCAGGCCTTTGTAATTCACCGCCTCCAGCGCCTTGTCCCACGCGGTGTGGTAATCGCCCGAGTCATATTCCCAGCCAAGGGCCGACTGATAAGGGAACTGATCCTTGCGGATGAAGTTGATCCGGCGCAGCTCGGCCGCATCCATGTTCAACTCGATTGCCAGAACCTCGATCATCCGCTCGATGAAATAGGCGGCTTCGGTCACGCGGAACGAACAGCGGTAGGCCACGCCGCCCGGTGCCTTGTTTGTGTAAACGCCGTCCACACCGACATAGGCCACGGGGATGTCATAGGACCCGGTGCAGATCGAAAAGAACCCGGCCGGGAATTTCGTCGGGTCGGCACAGGCGTCAAACGCGCCATGATCGGCGGTCACGTGGCAGGAAAGGCCCGTGATCTTGCCCTCTTTGGTGGCGCTGATGCGGCCCTTCATCCAGTAGTCACGGGCGAATGCCGTGGCCATCAGATTGTCCATCCGATCCTCGACCCATTTCACCGGCTTGCCTGTGACGATGGAGGCAACGATGGAGCAGATATAGCCAGGATAGACGCCAACCTTGTTGCCAAAGCCACCGCCGATATCGGGCGATACGACGCGGATGTTATGCTCCTCGATGCCGGACAGCAGCGATGCCACGGTGCGCACCACATGCGGCGCCTGAAAGGTGCCCCAGAGGGTCAGCTTGCCATTGACCTTGTCCATTGATGCGACACAGCCGCAGGTTTCCAAGGGGCAGGGGTGGGTGCGGTGGTAATAGACCATCTCTTCGGCCACCACGTCGGCGCTGTCGATGGCCTGATCGGTGGCCTCTTTATCGCCGACTTCCCACAAGAAGATGTGGTTGTGATGTTTGCGTGGGCCATGCGCGCCGGACATGATGCCATTGAGGTCTTCGCGCAACACAGGCGCACCCTCTTCGAGCGCCTTGAACGGGTTCACGACGACGGGCAGTTCCTCATAATCCACCTCGACCAGTTCGATGGCATCGGCGGCGATATAGCGATCCGTCGCCACCACAAAGGCCACTTCCTGACCTTGGAACAGCACCTTGCCATCGGCCAGCACCATCTGCTTGTCACCCGCAAGCGTGGGCATCCAATGCAGGTTCAACGGTGCCAGATCTGCCGCCGTCAACACAGCAATGACGCCCGGAAGCGCCTTTGCCGCATCGGCGTTGATCGATTTTACGCGGGCATGGGCATAGGGGCTGCGAACAAAATCGCCAAACAACATGCCGGGCATCTTGATGTCATCGACATAGTTGCCCTTGCCTTGGGTAAAGCGCACGTCTTCGACGCGCTTGCGCGAAGACCCCATGCCCTTGAGCTTTTCAACGCGTTCTTCGCGCGTGGGGGTAAGGTCGTTCATTCTGCTGCCTCCTTCGCGTTCAACTCGCTGGCCGCAGCAAGGATCGCTTTGACGATGTTTTGATAGCCGGTGCAGCGGCAAAGATTGCCCGCGATGCCAAAGCGAACCTCTTCTTCGGTCGGCGATGGGTTTTCTTGCAGCAGGCGATGCGCGCGGGTAATCATGCCCGGCGTGCAATAGCCGCATTGCAGACCGTGATGCTCGCGGAAACTGCGTTGCAAGACGTGCAGCGCATCCGGGCTGCCCAGCCCCTCGATCGTGGTGATCTCGGCCCCGTTCGCCTGTGCCACAAACACGGTGCAGGCCTTGACCGACTTGCCGTTCAGATCAACGGTGCAGGCCCCGCAATGGCTGGTTTCGCAGCCGATGTGCGGCCCGGTGATGCCAAGGCGTTCCCGCAGGGTATGGATCAGCAACTCGCGCGGTTCGGCCAGAAACTCCTGTGCCTCACCGTTCACGGTCAGGTTGATGTGCATCTTTTTTGCCATGATGTTCCCCCCTCAGGCCCGCGACCATGCGCGTTGAATGGCCCGGGCGAGGATGACCCCCGCCACATGGCGTTTGAACTCCACCGGGCCGCGGTTGTCAGCTCCCGGATCAATATCGTTGAGCATGGCTGCAACGGCGGCGGCGACGGAGTCTTTGCCGCAGTCGCTGCCGATCAAGGCCGCACCCGCCTTGGCCGACCAGACAGGCGTGTCTTTCAGGTTGGTCATGGCAACGCTGGCCGTGGCCACTTTGCCATCTGCCTTGGTGATCAGAACCGCCGCCGCCGCCGTGGCATAGTCGCCAATCTTGCGCTTTTGCTTTTCATAGGCATAACCACCCGAGGGCGTGGCGAAGGTGATCTTGGTCAGGATCTCGTCATCGGCACGTTCTGTCATGTAGGCCGAGTGATAGAACTCGCGGGCCGCGATATCGCGGCTGCCATCTGGGCCTGCCACGGTAAAGGTGGCATCCAGACATTGCATCAGGCCCGGCATGTCATTGCCCGGATCCCCATTTGCAACATTGCCGCCAACCGTGCCCACGTAGCGCACCTGAGGGTCCGCGATCTGCAAGGCCGCTTCGCGCAAGATCGGCGCGTCACCGGCAAGGCCATCGTGGCTGAGCATGTCATATTGGGTGACCATCGCCCCGATGGAAATGCTGCCAGCCGTGACGCTGATCCCGCGCAGTTCGGCCACATCCTGCAAATCCACAAGATGGCCGATATCTGCCATGCGCAGTTTCATCATCGGGATCAGGCTGTGCCCGCCCGCGATCACGCGCGCCTCGTCCCCGTATTCGGTCAATAGTCCAATCGCCGACGACAGATCGCCCGGCCGATGATACTCGAACGCCGATGGTATCATGTGTTCCTCCCTGAGGTGCGCCATCTTGCGCACTTGCCGCGAACACTATTGTGGCGGCCCAAAATGCTAAGCGTCAGGGAACGAAAACCGCCGCGAATTGCACGAACTGCGAATAGGCCGCACGAAGTGCGAAAGAGGACTACAAGCCCAAGACCTGCCGCAACTCAGCCAGACGCGTTCGGCTGACGGGGACCGCGAGTTTGCCATCCTCTTCCAAAAAGCATTGGCCAGAGTCTTTGTTGCGCTCGAACCGCGCGACCCGTGCCGGGTTCAAAAGATAGCTGCGATGCACCCGCAAAAAGCCCATGGGCGTCAGCCGTTCTTCGGCGTCAGAGATTGACCAAGGGCAAAACAGCGTCTCATTGCCCCGGTGCAAAAGCGTGTAATGCCCCTCGGCGCGGATGGCGCCGATGGTCGTGGGATCAATAAAGAACGTGCGCCCATCACGCTCATGGGGAATACGGACGGAAACGGCTTCGCCCACTGGGTCGGGCCGGGGCGGCGCAGCTTTGGCCACGGGTTCCACCGCGTTTTCGTTCTTGGCCGAAACCTGACCATTTGCCGGGGCAAAGGTAATTCCGGTCAGCAAGAACGCCGCCGAGATCACGAAGGCCGATAGCGTGACCAGAATGGCAAGGCTTTCGTTGCCGATGAGCGGCCCCGCAAGGCCCGGCTCGCCGGTCTGTTCAAACCCTGTGCCTGCCATGGCCAGAAAATGCACGACAACGACGGCGATACCAAAGCAACCCGTGCCCAGAAGGATATTGCGATGCCCTCTTTCGCCGTAGGCCACTCTCATCGCAACGATTGACAGGGCAACCGACGCCGCCCATGCGCCGCTGATGCCCATGGGGGTATAGATTGGGCGGCACAACTCGATCCCCGACATGCCGATATAGTGCATCAGCGGAATGCCCAAGCCAATGATCGCACCGGCAAGGGTGATACTGCGGGGCGTTCGGGGGCGGAAATGCAAGATCAACAAGGCAACGCCTGTCATCAAGATGGCGACCAAGGCCGAAATCAGGGTCACAAGGGCGTCGTAGTAAAACAAGATCGGCAGCTGCAGGCCCAGCATTGCCACGAAATGCATTGACCAGATGCCACCGCCAAGGGCGACCGCAGACATGGAGACAACGGCCTTGCGGCGTGTAACCTCAAGCTGGTTGGCCCCTTGCGTCAGCGAAAGGCCCGTAAAACCAGCCATCAACGAGATGGCAAGGGACGCCAGAATCAGTCGCCAATCATGCGAATAGTCCAGCACCCAAGCCCTCCCCGGCAGCGTAGCACCGCGATCCTAGCAGATCGGGGGCCCGGACTGAAAGCCCGAACGCAGCCCCAACGAAGGGCGAGGTCACCTTTGGCGGCGGAGGCCAGATCGCATCCGAGCCGAAAAGGCCTGTCAGCAGACTGTAACATAGAGCGGGGCTAAAGCCGGGGCCGCTGACGCCGTTCTTTGTACCGAAGGGCCGTCTGCGGAGAAACGGTCAGAATTGTAAAGATAAAGAGTACAAAGATATGGCAATGGCATCAGGGGCTGTCACCTTGCGGTTGAACGGGACCGTTCGATTGACAGAGGCTTCGGAACTGGCCGCCCAACTGACGGCAATCTTGCCGCAACGTGACATTGTGGTCGAGACGAGCGACCTGCAAGACCTTGATGGGGCGCTTGTTCAGGTCTTGGTTGCGGCCCGCCGACATGCGGTTCTCCATGGGAACCGCCTGACGGTGAGCACATCGCCGCAAACACCCTTCCACACGCTTGTCCACAAACTGCACCTTGCGGCGGCCTTGGGCTGCGAGATGGCACCGCAAGACGTGGGCCATATGACGGAGAACTCCCTTTGAAAAAGACCATTCTGATCGTTGACGATTCTCCTTCGATCCGGCGCATGGTGGCGATGACCTTGGGCGAAATCGGGTATGACGTGATCGAGGCAACCGATGGCCGCGATGGCTTGGCCAAGGCGTTGAAAGGCCCTTGCGACGGGATCATCACCGATCAAAACATGCCCAATATGGATGGGCTGACCTTTATTCGGGAGTTCCGCCAGCAAACGGTCAGTCGCGGTGTGCCGATCATCGTTCTGTCGACGGATTCCGACGACACGCTTCGCCAAAGGGCGCGTGAGGCCGGGGCAATCGGGTGGATGGTCAAGCCGTTTGATCAGGCCAAACTGACGGCAGTTTTGCGCAAGGTCATCGGATGATCCCCGACGATCTTGCCCAATTGTTCCACGAGGAACTTCGAGATTTGCTCGACAGCCTAGACCGAGGGCTGCTTGATCTGCGGGCCACGCCCGAAGACCCGGCGTTGATCGATCAGGTCTTTCGCGATTTGCACACCATCAAGGGCAATGGTGCAATGTTCGGCTTTGCCGAGCTTTCCGGCTTTGTGCATGGCTTTGAAACGGCCTTTGAACGCATCCGCAGTGGCGCGGCAAAGGTCACGCCTGAGGTGATCCGCCTTGCCCTGCGGGCGCGAGATGAGATTCCGGGCCTGTTGGACGGGCAAGCAGGCACGGCTGACGCGAGGCAGGCGCTTTTGTCAGACCTTTCGGCTGCCCTTTCGGATGGGGCCGCTGTCCATTCCGCGACGCGCGTTGCAAATCCGCCCAGCCTTGGGCAGCAAGATGCCCGACAAACACACTGGCAGACCCTCCAGTTTGCCTTGGATGGGGCGGCGTTTGATCTGGGTGTTCGGCCTGATCTGATCCTTGCAGAGTTGCAAACAGTTGGGGCTGTGGGGTTCGTCGCCGAAACCGACGCCATTCCCGATCTTGCCCAGCTTGATCCTTCTGTGTGCCACATCGTCTGGACCTGCGATGTGCCACCCGGCGTGGGCGAAGAGGCCATCGCTGACGTTTTCATGTTCGCCGAGGCGACATGGACGCTTGTTGCAAAAGACCCTGCACCGCAGGCGCAACCAATGCCCGCCGCGCCTGCAATAGACACTGCGGACAATCCCCCCACAAAGACAGAAGCGCCAAGTGCGCCAACGCCGTCTGCCGCGCCAACCGTTCGCGTTCCGGCAGAGCGGCTGGATGCCCTGATGGACGCCGTTGGCGAATTGGTGATCGTCGAGGCCCGATTGACCGAACTTGCGCTCAACAGCCAAGACGCGGCCCTGTTGGCCACGGCAGAGCAGATCACCCGCCTTGCCAATGGGTTGCGCGATGCCACCATGACGCTGCGCATGGTGCCGATACGCAGCCTTGTCGGGCGGTTTCGCAGGCTGGTGTCTGAACTGGCCGATCATTTGGGCAAACCTGTCAACTTCGTCGTTCAAGGCGAAGAGACGGAGTTGGACAAAACGTTGATTGAAAAGCTTGCCGATCCAATTGTGCATCTTTTGCGCAACGCGCTGGATCACGGGGTGGAAACAGCCAAAGATCGGCAGACTGCGCAAAAGCACAGCGTCGCGACCGTCACCCTGTCCGCAGCCCATGAGGGAACCGAAGTGGTGGTGCGGATTCGCGATGATGGCAAGGGCATGGACCCGGCCAAAATCCGCGAAAAGGCCGTGGCCATGGGCCTGATTGCGCCAGAAGCCAGTCTGGACCGCAGCCAGATCTTTGCTCTGATCTTCGCGCCCGGATTCTCTACGGCGTCGCAAGTGACCGAAGTTTCTGGCCGAGGGGTTGGGATGGATGTGGTCAAGCGCACCATTGAGGGCCTGCGTGGACGCATTGAACTTACGTCTGAGCCGGGGCAGGGCACCGAAATTGCCCTGCACATGCCCCTGACGCTGGCCATTATCGACGGGCTCTTGGTGGATGTGGCTGGTGAACGCTATGCCCTGCCGATGGGGGCCGTGCAGGAGATTGTTGAACTGCCCGCCGACAAGACCAATCCAGACACAACAAGTGACTTTCTGGATGTGCGCGGAGAGTTCGTACCCTTTCTCCGGCTGCGTGCGGCCTTCGACTGCGCTGGCGAAGCGCCAAGGACCCAAAACGTGGTGATCGTTTCGGCGTCTGGCGGCAAGGTTGGCATCGTGGTGGATCGTATCATCAGCACCCAGCAGGTTGTGATCAAGCACATGTCAAAATTGCATGCCCATGTGCGCAGTATTTCAGGGGCGACGATCTTGGGCGATGGCAAGGTCGCCCTGATCCTTGATACCGCCCAATTGATCACATTGGGGCATCATCAAGCCGGGTCGGCCGGTCACGCGCGGGGGGCCGCCGCATGAGCCAAGGTCAAAACCAACGCGCACCCACACGGCCACAAACGATGGTCACCTTTTCCATCGGTCCACAGCGGCTGGCCGTTCCTGCGACCTCCTTGCTGGAAGTTATGGACCCTTTACCTGTCACGCGGGTGCCGGGGGCGGGGCGTCTTGTGCCCGGCGTCGTGAATGTGCGCGGGTCGGTCGTTCCATTTGCAGACCTTGGCGCGGCCCTTGGGTTGCCGCGCGGCGGCGACGTTGCGAACCACCGCTTCGTCGTTGTCGAGGTGGATGTTGGCGGTGATCTTTCAACCGTCGTGATCCACGCCGATGCGGTCCACGAGGTGGCCAGCCTGCATCCCGAGGCGATCTTGACAGCAAGCGCTTCGCTTTCCCCGTGGCCTGCCGAGTTCCTGCTCGGTCTCTACAAATCCGGCGACGGTTTCGTCATCCTGCCCGACCTTGTGCAAGTGTTTTCGACCCTTGCCAAAAAGCCCAGCACCCCTTCTTCGAATGGAACAACGATATGAGACTTACGATAAAACTGAAACTCGCCGCGGTCTTCGTATTGGTGTTCGGGTTGTTTGCCGCGTCGGTCATCGTCGCAATCCTTGCGATTGATGATGGGCAAAAGCGACTCGGTCAGCTTGCGAACCGTGACCTGACGGAGTTGCACTTGATCGAGGATATCGCGACCACCAAGTTGCAGGTCAGGACCTCCGTCGGAGAGATCCTTGTCGGCCTGCCCAATGCACCGCCAAACCACATGAGCGATCTCCAAGCCAAACTGGCGTCGCAAATTGAAAATGTCGACCGCTTGCTGGCTGAAATCAAGGAGATCGGGCGGCCATCGCTGGTGAGCGACGTTGAAAGATTCGAAGTGTTGCACGCGCAGGCACAGACCCTGTCTGCGCGCGTCGTGGCAGCGGAATTGGCAGGCGACGGTGATACGGCCAATACCCTTTTTCATGGGGAACTGGGACAGAACAGCTCTGAAATCCGCGTCATCTTGCAAGATATGCGCGATACAATCCGTGCTGAATTCGACGCGGCGGCTGACGCTGCCAAGATTGCGAACACAGAGGCGTCACGCCATCTGTTCATCCTTTTGGGTGTCTCTCTTGTGGTTGGCCTGATCGCAGCCTCATTCATCATCCGCAACATCTCATCCGGACTTGCCGTCGCGGTGCGTCTGGCCAGTTCGGTCTCAACGGGGAACCTTCGCGACACCGCCAAAATTCGCACGAATGATGAAATCTCGGATCTGCTCAACGCGCTGAACCAGATGATCGTGCGCCTGCGCGATACGGTGGGCAATGTGTCGGTTGCCGTTCGCAATGTGGCGGCAGGCAGTTCGCAGATGGCCGCGACCTCTGAAGAGCTGTCCCAAGGGGCAACGGAACAGGCCGCCGCGACGGAAGAGGTCGCCTCGGCCATCACTCAGATGTCTGCAAACATCACCCAAAGCGCCGAAAACGCGCAATTGACCGAACGGATCGCAAAGAAATCAGCCGAAGATGCTCGGGCATCGGGCGTCGCGGTGTCCGAGGCCGTCAAAGCCATGCAATCCATCGCTGAACGCATTGGGATCGTGCAAGAAATCGCTCGGCAGACCGATCTTCTTGCTTTGAACGCAGCGGTTGAGGCGGCACGTGCGGGGGATCATGGCCGTGGTTTTGCCGTGGTTGCCGCCGAGGTCCGCAAACTTGCAGAACGCAGTCAAACGGCGGCGTTGGAAATTTCGGTTCTTTCGGCCTCAACGGCACGGTCGGCGGCAAGTGCTGGGACTATGTTGACATCATTGGTGCCTGATATTGAGCGAACGTCGACCCTTGTGACGGAAATCACCACCGCCTCGCGCGAATTGGCGAATGGAAGTGCCCAAATCACAATCTCGCTCCAGCAGCTTGACAAGGTCACGCAAGAGAACACCTCGGCGTCTGAGGAAATGTCTTCGGCTGCGGCGGAACTTGCAAGCCAGGCCGAACAACTGACCGACGTGATCGCCTTCTTCAAGGTCGCGGGTGACACGGAAACACTGGCACAGGACTGGACCGCGCACTTGGGCAAAGCGACACCAGAGCGTCAGGCACCCTCGCCACGCACGAAGGGCCGGACGGATGGCACCTTTGCCACCAGCCGCGCCGGGGGCGCAAAGGGCGCAGAGACTGATGGCGGTTTTGCCTTCGATCTTGGTGCGGGGCGCGATGAACTTGACGACCGGTTCAAGCGCCGCGATGCCGCGTGAGGTGGGGACAGCAGCATCATGTCAAACCCTGATGTCGTGACATTGACGGTGGACGGAGCGATCTACGCGGTCCCCGTCACCCGTGTGCAAGAGGTGATCGATACCCAAGTAATTGCCCCTATGCCAAGTGCCCCGGCACATCTGCTGGGGATCCTTGATCTGCGCGGGGCCAATGTGCCGATCCTTGATCTGCGCTGCATCCTTGGCCGCCCCTGGGCGGAAGACACGCCGCAAACCCGGATCTTGATCGTCTGGATGGGAAAAAGCGATCATCGCAGGCTTGTCGGTCTGCGCAGCGATAGCGTGATCGAGGTTACCCAACTTGACGACGGCGAGATCAAACCGATGGAGGGGGCCGACATGCTTCATTGGCACGGGACAGCGATTATCGGTTTTGGTCGCCGTGAGGGTGCCGTTGTGAGTGTTCTTGACCTCGACAATTTGTTTTCGACAAGGGCTGACGCGTCGCTGGCCGCCGTGCAAACCGCCTCGGCCCAAGTGCAGGACGACCGCGTGATCGAGGGTGCTCAATGACCCGTTCGGGGGCAGGGGCGCGCGCTGTTGCGCCTGATATCTTGGACAAGTTTCGCCACTATCTGCGGGATACGACCGGGATTGCCCTGTCTCGGGCCAAAACGCCGATGATTCACCAGCGCTTAAAGCGGTGCGTGATGGAGGCAAACCTTGACAGCACCGAGGCGTTTCTTGAGTCGGCCCTGAAAAATCCCGCGGCCAATGACGCACTGCAGGCCGCAGTCGAGTGCCTGACCACCAACACCACCAGCTTTTTCCGAGAGCCCCAGCATTTTGAATTCCTGTCGCAGCGCATCTTGCCCGCGCTGATCGCAGGAAAACAAGGCAGGCGGATCAAGGTGTGGAGTGCGGCCTGCTCGGAAGGGGCGGAGGCCTATACAATCGCCATGACTTTGGCCGACGAGCGTCGGAAGGGCGGCGATTTTGACTTTGCCGTTTTGGGCACAGATCTGTCGCAGCGCATGGTGGAAAAGGCGCAAAAGGCGGTGTTCACCCATGATCAGGTCGCTGCCGTGCCCTCGGCCCTGTTGGATCGCTATGTCCTGACCAGCCGCGAAACCCGCGCTGCCACACAAAGCCGGATTTGCCCCGAATTGCGGGCCAAGGTGCGGTTTCGTGTGATGAACCTGATGGCGCAGACCTACCCGCTGGACCGGGATATCGACGTTGTCTTCTTGCGCAATGTGTTGATCTATTTTGAGGCGGATGTGCAGCAACAGGTGATCTCGCATGTCGCACAACATATCGCGCCGGGTGGTTATCTGATCGTTGGCCATTCAGAATCGATGATCGTCCGCCAAACGGATCTGCAGCAGATCGTGCCCACCCTCTTTCAAAAGGCGGGGCGTAAATGATCCCAAGTGCGCGCCCGTCATACTCGGTCATGATCGTTGACGATTCCACCGCCGCCCGCGCTTTTTTGCGCCAGATCGTGGAATCGGATTCAAGGCTTCAGGTCATGGCGACCGCGAATGATGCGCAAAGTGCTGCGCGAAAAATGAAAACGGCGCTGCCTGACGTGATGCTGCTGGATATCGACTTGCCGGGGATCAATGGGCTGTCTTTCTTGCGCAAGATCATGAGCCAGCGGCCCTTGCCCGTCGTGATCTGTTCCAGCCACGCGGTTGAGGGATCAGAACTTGTCCAAATTGCCCGTGCGGCGGGGGCGCATGACGTGGTGGAAAAGCCAATCATGGCAGATGCGGCTGATTATGAGCGCGCCCGCAGGCGGATCTGCGCGGCATTGCGAGCGGGGGCAGCAGGACCTTTGGCGCGGCAATCCGAAACTGGCGCGCCCCATGTGCCCACCAAACATTCTCCAGACGTGATCATGCCCATGCCTGCCGTTTTGCGCCCCGCCCCGGCAACCGAGCCAATCGTCTGTCTGGGGGCCTCGACCGGTGGCACCGAAGCATTGCGGCAGGTGCTGACCGCCCTTCCGGCAGAGGCCCCGGCGATCGTGATCGTGCAACACATGCCCGAAGGATTCACCACAGCCTTTGCACGCCGGATGGACAGCCTGAGCAAAATTCAGGTGATCGAGGCGGAGGGGGGCGAAAGGCTGCGTCAGGGATGTGCTGTGATTGCGCCGGGCAATCGCCATCTGATCTTGCGGCGCATCGGCAGCGAATACCGGACCGATCTGGTGGACGGCCCGCCCATCTCGCGCCATCGCCCGTCGGTTGATCTTTTGTTTCGGTCTGTGGCGATTGCCGCCGGGGACAATGCGCTTGGCATTTTAATGACAGGCATGGGCGACGACGGCGCGCTGTCCCTTGGGGATATGCGCAAGGCGGGTGCAAAAACCGCCGTCCAGGACGAACAGTCCTGCGTTGTGTTTGGCATGCCACGTGCAGCCCTGGAATTCGGCAGTGCCAGTCAAATGCTGCCAGTGGAGGCGATTGCCGCATTCATTATGTCTTTCGCCCAGCGTCACAGACAAGGGTTATTACGGTGAACAGTTTAGTAACAATTTCTCAGGAGGGTCGTCATCAGTCGGTTGATGGGCCTTCCACAATTGAAACCTGCGCCGCACGGACCGAGACGATTTTTCTTGCCGCAGGGGATCATCTTCAGTCGGCCCTCGATGTCCTTAACCGGCTCAAGGCCCTTTTCCCGCGGTTGGAAAACGGTTTGGGCGCGGATGCGGGGCTGGAATTTGCCCAAGCGTCGATGACGCTGCAGCAGGCCGCAACCGCTTCCAAGAAAGGTCTTGGCGATTTCATTGCAAGAACAGAGGATTTGCAAACCGCTGCCCGTGCGGTCAGTCGCGATATCTCGGATCTTGACCGGGTTGTTCGCACCATCATGACCCTTGCCGTGACGGCCCGCCTGATCGGGCATTCGATGTCGCCGCCGCAACCCAAAGTCGCTTCGTTTGTGGAAAACCTTTCCGTCATGGCGGGCGAGGCCGAGCGCATCTTGGTTGATGTCAAGGAAACCATTGCCGATATCCGGACGGAAACGGCAGAGCTGTCTGAAACGGTAGAGCTTTTGCGCAAGATCCTTGTGCAAGACATCCTGACCGTCGTGGCGCAATTGACGGGTGCGGCGGAAAAGGTTCAGGCCGGGCGTGCCGATTTTGCCCGCACCAACCAGACCTTGTCGGATCGCATGGCGGACACGTTTTCTGGCGTGTCGCGACTGATTATTTCGCTTCAGGCTGGGGACAGTTTTCGCCAACGACTGAATCGTGTGATCGCGATGCAAGATGGCGTCGCGGATATGCCCAGTGCATCCGCCACCGCCGCTGCCCTTGACCTGTTGGAGCAGTTGCTGACCTCTGCCCGGACGCAGGCAACTCAAGATGTGTCCACAGCCGTTACGACTTTGCATGATCTAGAAGGTGCTGCGCGTTTCGCCATTCAGGTGGCACAGCGCTTTTATCTGGGGGCGGGTGTCGAGGGGATGGGACGGTCTGATCTGGCAAACCATGGGATCGCCCTGAAAGCCCATCTTGCGAATTTCGAGACACAGTTGCGCTTCCTTGAGGCCCGCAGCCACTCAGTCTTGCACCGGTTGCAATACATTCGTGACCAAGAGCGCGGTCTGCGCGCCATCGGGCAAAAGGTTCGTCTTGCCGGGGTGAATGCCATCGTGATCTGCACGCAACTTGGCCACAAGGGCAATGCCCTGCGCGAAGTTGCCCAGTGGTTGCGTGGCATGACGGATGAGGCCGATCTGATCATTGGGCAGTTGCAACTGTCGCTTGGGAACGCCCGCGCCATCAGTGACGATTTGGGCACGACCAGCGTCGAGGTGCTGCAAACTGGCTCGGCCCGCATTTTTGAACAGGGCGCGGATGTGCAAAGGCGGATCAGCAAGGTGCATTCGCTGATCGGGATTGCCACAAAGGAAACACGGCAGGCGGGCAAATCCCTGCCTGCTTCGATTTCCGCCGCCATCGTCTTGTTGACCGATTTCAACCGATTGCTGGGCCATCTTGACGTCGTCCTGGCCGTTTCGCGCGCCAAACGGTCCACGTTGCCTGACCCGAGTTTACCTTTCCCCACGGGATCGGCAGAGGAGGCGGTTTTTGACGCGCTGCGGTCCGATTATACCATGGAGGCAGAGCGGCTGATCCATGACCGCATGCTGGGCCGCGCCAAGGAAGAGACAAGCGAAAACAGCCTTGCCCAAACAGTCGACATGAATGACCTTGAAGATATCCTTTTCTAAAGCCTGATCCGCCAACAAAAGTTGGATGTGCTGGCGCCTCTTCCCTTGATTTTCAGGGCTTTGGCAAAGATGCGCCTTCCCGCATTCGTCTGGCATCGCCCAAAATCCTCAGGCCCGATTGCGTATGGCGGCCTGTGGTGCGATACCCGGATCGTGCAAACACGGGGGATCGAAATGTTTCAATCTTTGCGCAAGTCTTTGCCAGTCTTGATCGTGACATTTGCTTTGGGCACGCCGACTTGGTCCGAAACGCAGGTTCCGCAAACGACGGCTGACCTCACCCTCAGCTTCGCTCCTTTGGTAAAGGCAACCGCCCCCGCCGTCGTGAATATCTATGCGACGCAAGTCGTTGAACAGCGCGTCAGCCCCTTTGCCAATGACCCGTTCTTTCAGGATTTCTTTCGTGATTTCGGGCAGGTGCAGCCTCGTGTCCAAAACTCGCTTGGCTCGGGCGTGGTGGTTTCGGCCGATGGCATCGTCGTGTCGAATTTCCACGTGGTCGGCCATGCGACCGAGATCCGCGTTGTGATGAACGACCGCAGGGAGTTTGCGGCCAAAGTGATCCTGGGGGATGAGGGGAGCGATCTGGCGATCTTGCGGTTGGAAGGGGCCAAGGACCTGCCTGCATTGCCGCTGCGCAATTCCGATGAGGTTGAGGTGGGCGATCTTGTGCTTGCCATCGGCAACCCGTTTGGCGTTGGTCAAACGGTGTCTTCGGGCATCATCTCGGGCCTCGCGCGCAGCTCTTTCGGGCAGGGCAATGGTTATTTCATTCAGACGGATGCTGCCATCAATCCCGGCAATTCCGGTGGGGCGCTGGTGGATATGCAGGGCCGTCTGCTGGGGATCAATACCTCGATCGTGACGCGGTCTGGCGGATCGAACGGCATCGGCTTTGCGATTCCGTCCAACCTTGTGCAAACGGTCGTTCAGCAGGCCTTGGCGGGGGCCATCCGCTTTACACGGCCTTGGGCGGGCGTGACCGGGCAGGCGGTTGATGCGGCCTTGGCTGAGGCGATTGGGTTGCCGCATCCCGACGGCGTGGTCCTGTCTGATATCCATCCCGAAAGCCCCTTCGCCAAAGCCGGGGTTGAGGCGGGCGATGTCATCTTGTCCATCGGGGGGGAGCCCACGAATACACCGCAAGAGATGATCTTCCGTCTTGCGACATTGGGGGTTGGGGCCAAGACACAGGTTGTCTATCTGCATGGAAAAGAACAAGCCGAGGTTGAGGTGACGCTGATCGCCCCGCCCGAACTGCCACCGCGTGATGCGGTCGATGTGACGGGGGATGTTGCCCTGCGGGGTCTTTCGGTCGCGCGCATCAACCCCGCCGTGACTGCCGAGCTGGGCCTTTCCCTGCCTGCAGAGGGCGTGGTGGTGACGCAAGTCTCGGACCTTGCCGCCCGTGTGGGGCTGACGGTGGGCGACGTCTTGATTGCCATAAATGACATTCCGATCCAAAGTCCGGCCGATGTCATGACTGCCGCGTCGCAAGCGACCCGACGGTGGTCAATCGCGCTGATCCGTCAGGGGAAAACGGTGCAATTGCGCTTTCGCCTCTAGCCCCTTTCCACTGCGGGCCCGCGCGCGTAATCTAACGCCATGGCTGACCTGTTTGACACCACGCCCGCGCCCCCTCGCGCCGAAGGCCCGCGCCCCTTGGCCGACCGGTTGCGCCCGCAATCGTTGGCGCAAGTCATCGGCCAATCGCATGTCTTGTCACCCGAAGGCCCCCTTGGTGCCATGTTGGCGGCGGGCAGCCTGTCATCGTTGATCCTGTGGGGCCCCCCGGGCGTGGGCAAGACCACGATTGCGCGGCTTCTGGCCGATCAGACCAATCTGCATTTCGTGCAGATCAGCGCCATTTTCACCGGTGTGCCTGATCTGAAAAAGGTGTTCGAGGGTGCGCGCATCCGCCGCCAGACCGGGCAGGGCACGCTGCTGTTTGTGGATGAAATCCACCGTTTCAACAAAGCCCAGCAAGACGGGTTTTTGCCCTTTATGGAGGATGGCACGATCCTTTTGGTCGGCGCCACCACCGAGAACCCCAGTTTTGAACTGAACTCGGCCCTGTTGTCGCGCTCCCAAGTGATCGTGCTGGAACGGCTTTCGCTCATTGATCTGGAACTTATGGCGCAGCGGGCCGAAAAGGAACTGGCGCGCAATCTGCCATTGACCGGCGAGGCGCGCGAGGCGCTGCTGGAGATGGCCGATGGCGATGGCCGTGCGCTGTTGAACCTGATCGAGCAGGTGGCCGCGTGGAAGGTGTCCAGCCCGCTTGGTCGTGATCAGCTTGCCACCCGTCTGATGCGCCGGGCCGCCAAATACGACAAATCGGGCGAAGAGCATTACAACCTGATCTCGGCGCTGCACAAATCGGTGCGTGGATCTGACCCGGATGCGGCACTTTACTGGTTCGCGCGGATGTTGGAGGGCGGCGAAGACCCGCGCTTTCTGGCCCGCCGCCTGACGCGCATGGCGGTTGAAGATATCTGCCTTGCTGACCCACAGGCGCAAAGCGTCTGCCTTGATGCATGGAACACCTATGAACGGCTGGGATCGCCCGAGGGGGAACTGGCGCTGGCCAATGCCGTGGTCTACCTCGCCCTCGCCCCCAAGTCGAACGCGGTTTACACCGCCTACAAGGCTGCACGAGCCGCCGCGCGGGACACCGGCAGCCTGATGCCGCCCAAACATATCCTGAACGCACCCACCAAGATGATGAAGGACATCGGTTATGGCACCGGCTATGCCTATGATCATGACGCCGAAGATGGCTTTTCGGGGCAAAACTACTTCCCCGATGACATGAAACGCCCTGTCTACTACCTGCCGCCCGAACGCGGCTTTGAGCGCGAGTTGAAAAAGCGGGTGGAGTATTTCGCAAAGCTCAGGGCCAAACGGCAGGGCTAGGGGCGCAGGCGTCCTCTGCATTCCGCATACCTGCCAGTCATCTGCGTGTGCCTTGCCCTTCCTTGACATTTCCCGCGCCCCACCGCAAAGACCGCTCATGATCCTGACCCTGTTCCAAGTCGCCCTTGGCGGCGCTATCGGTGCGTCTTTGCGCTACCTCACGAATGTGGGGGCTATGCGCATGTTTGGACCGGGGTTTCCCATCGGCACGGTGATCGTGAACATCGCAGGCTCGTTCGTGATGGGCTTGCTCGTCGTTGCATTGGCGAAGAAGGGTGGCAATCACCTTGCGCCTTTGTTGATGACAGGCATCCTTGGCGGGTTCACTACATTTTCGGCCTTTTCTCTCGATGCGCTGACATTATGGGAGCGGGGCCAACAGGGCCTTGCGTTCGGCTATGTTGCAGCCTCGGTCCTCTTCTCGCTCGCCGCTATCGCGGCAGGCCTTTTTGTTGCAAGGAACCTGATATGAGCGGCGTCAAGACCCTGACGATTTCGGAAGATGAGGGCGAGCAGCGGCTGGACAAATGGTTCAAGCGGCGCTTTCCGCAGGTCACCCAAGGGGCGGTCGAAAAGATGTGCCGCACGGGACAGGTGCGGGTGGATGGCGCGCGCGCCAAGGCGTCGGATCGGGTGATCCCCGGCCAGACCGTTCGCGTGCCACCGCTGCCCGACAGCCCGGCCCCCAGCCGTTCGGCCGAGGGGCGGATCTCTGCCGCCGATGCCAAGATGATTCAAGATGCGGTCTTGTGGAAAGACGAGCACTTGATCGTGCTCAACAAACCGCCGGGTCTACCCAGTCAGGGTGGATCGGGGCAGGGGGAACGCCATGTCGACGCCCTGTCGGAGGCGCTGAAATTTGGCTATAAGGACAAGCCAAAGCTGGTGCATCGACTGGACAAGGATACCTCGGGTGTCTTGATGCTGGCGCGCACTGACCGCGTGGCACGCGCCCTGTCCGAGGCACTGCGTCACCGCAATGCGCGCAAGATCTACTGGGCAATTGTCGCCGGTGTGCCGCATCCGCGCCAAGGCAGCATCAAATACGGGTTGATGAAGGCACCGGGCCGGGGCCGGGGCGGTGAGGGCGAAAAGATGATCTGCGTCCATCCCGCCAAGATGGCCGATTATCCCGATGCCAAGCGTGCCCACACCGACTTTTTCACCCTTTGGTTTCTGGGTGCCCGGATGTCATGGATGGCGCTGGAGCCTGTGACGGGCCGAACCCACCAATTGCGCGCCCATATGGCCGAACTGGGCCATCCGATCTTGGGCGATGGCAAATACGGCGGGTCGGACCAAGAAAATATCGGCGATGGCTGGGGCTCCGCCATCGGGGGGGATCTGTCGAAAAAGCTGCATCTGCACGCCCGCCGCCTGACCATTGAGCATCCGATCACAAAGGTAGAGATGACCTTTACAGCACCCTTGCCGGAACACATGGCAAGAACGTGGAAACTGCTCGACTGGAAAGAGGACGATGTGCCTGCTGACCCGTTCGAGGTTTTCAAGTAATACGCGGGGAACGATATGTCTGCATGGGCTGCCAAACGGTTCTGGAAGGCCGCATCCGCCGGAGAGTGTGAGGGTGGCTTTACCGTGCATCTTGATGCGCGCCCGGTGAAAACCCCGGCGAAGACGCCTTTGGTCGTGCCCACGATGAAGATGGCGCAGGCGCTGGCGGTGGAATGGGATGCACAAAGCGGTGTCATCAATCCTGCAACCATGCCGCTGACCCGCGCGGCAAATTCCGCCCTCGACAAAGTCGCGCCAAACTTTGACGCCGTGGTGGATGAGTTGGCGGGCTATGGCGGGTCTGATCTTTTGTGCTACCGCGCCGATAGCCCGGCGCAACTGGTGGCCCGTCAGGCGACTGGCTGGGACCCGCTGCTTGCGTGGTCGCACAGTGACCTTGGGGCCCCGCTGCGCGTGACGGCGGGTGTCATCCCCATGCCGCAACCACACGGCAGTTTGCAAAATCTGCGCGCCCATGTCGCGGGGCACAGCGCCTTTCATCTGGCTGCCTTGCATGACCTTGTGGCGATCACGGGATCGCTTGTTCTGGCCCTTGCCGTGGCCCGAAATCGCCTGTCGGCGGAGCAGGCTTTTGAGTTGAGCCGAATCGACGAGGCTTGGCAGGTGGAGCAGTGGGGGGCCGATGAGGAGGCCACCGCGACAGAGGCAAAACGCAAAGACGCGTTGCTGATCGCAGAGCGATTCTATGGATTGTCTGGGTAACAATCTTGCCTAAACGCTGTGCAATGGTAAGAGATATTGCCCACATCTCCCCCTAAGTCGATATTTTGCATAGTTTTTCAGCATTTTTGCGGGATCGACTTGACCTTTCAAACCCCTTTGGAAGACACTGTGCGGTACTGGGAGAGGCTCACCTCCACTAGTTTCTGCTGTGTCGCGCCCATGATGGGCGCGGCTGGCTTCAAAAATGGCTGGTCAAAAAGACCGGCAACTCAGGATGAGGTAAGAATGAAACAATCCGTATTCCTCGGCACCCTCGCCGCAAGCACGCTTCTGGCGGCTGGCGCTATGGCGCAGGGAACCTCGACGCTCGATACCGTCAAGGCCCGTGGTGAACTGAACTGCGGCGTGAACACAGGTCTCGTCGGCTTTGCCGCGCCGGATGCAAACGGCAACTGGCAGGGCTTTGACGTTGCAATCTGCAAGGCTGTCGCCGCTGCCGTTCTGGGCGACGCATCGAAGGTCGTGTACATCCCGACCACCTCGTCGGACCGTTTTGAACAGCTCACCTCGGGCAAGATCGACCTGTTGTCGCGTAACACGACATGGACCTTCTCGCGCGATACCGACCTCAAGATGGATTTCGTCGGCGTTAACTACTACGACGGTCAGGGCTTCATGGTCCGCAAGGATCTTGGCGTATCCTCCGCCAAGGAACTGGACGGCGCGACGATCTGTATCCAGACCGGCACCACCACGGAATTGAACCTCGCTGACTACTTCAAAGCGAACAACATGACCTATACGGCGGTTCCGATCGAAACCAACGCCGAAGGCGAACAGCAGTACCTTGCTGCGGCCTGCGATGCATATACAACTGACGCTTCTGGCCTTGCTGCGACGCGCGCTGCGTTTGCAGATCCAGAAAACCACATCATCCTTCCCGAAATCATCTCGAAAGAGCCATTGGGGCCATCCGTGCGCCATGGCGACAATGCTTGGGGTGACGTCGTAAGATGGACGCTGAACGCACTCATCGCTGCCGAAGAATTCGGGATCACCTCGACCAACATCGATGAGCTGGCTGCATCGTCGCAGAACCCGGAAGTTCAGCGTTTGCTGGGCACCTCGGGTGAACTTGGCAAGATGATCGGGCTTGAGCCGAATTGGGCCATGAACGCCATCAAGGCAAGCGGCAACTATGGCGAGATCTTCGCTGCAACCATCGGCGAATCCACACCGATCGGTCTGGCCCGTGGCCTGAACGCTCAGTGGACCCAAGGTGGTCTGCTCTACACCCCGCCTTTCCGTTGATTGGCTGACTATTGGGGCGCGCTGTCACGGCGCGCCCTTTCCATAACCTCCAACAGGGTTATCCGTAGCGTCGGGGTGCAATACCCAGCAACAAGGGCAAAGCCCGGTTACGCGCGGAGATTAGGGGATTTTTCATGGCCGTTATAACGGATGAACCGAAAGCAGGCTTTCGGCTCGGGATGCTTATCTACGACACGCGGTATCGGTCGATCACCATCCAGATCGTGGTGCTTTTCCTTGTTATGGCTGGCGCCGCTTGGTTGATAGACAACCTGCTTCGCAATCTTGCTGTTCTGGGGCGCGGCATCGATTTCAGCTTTCTGGGCAACCGGGCAGGCTATGATATCAACCAGTCCTTAGTGGAATATACCAACGACAGCACCCACGCCCGGGCTACGCTGGTAGGTATCCTCAATACCCTATTGGTCGCCTTTCTTGGTTGCGTTGCGGCAACCGTGGTCGGCGTGCTTGCCGGTGTGTTGCGTCTGTCGAAGAACTGGGTCGTCGCGCGCCTGATGACGGTCTATGTCGAGATTTTTCGGAACGTCCCGCTGTTGCTGTGGATCCTTATTATCTACGCCGTGTTCACCGAGGCCCTGCCTGCACCGAACGCTTTCAGGGGAGAGAACGCGACGTCCACCATGGTGATGTTTGATAGTGTCGCCTTTACCAATCGGTACACGGCTATTCCGTGGGTGATGTTCGACAACTCGCTTGGGTGGCTTGCGTTGGGGCCGCTATGGCTGAACCTCGACCTTGCGGCAATCATTGGCGCGTTGGTTGGCGGATTTCTGATCAACCGCGCGATCGTGCGTCGCGCAACCAAAATACAAGAAGCTACGGGTGAGCGACCGACAACTTGGTGGCAATCCATTCTTGCGCTGTTCGGCCCGATCATTGCCGTGTTTTTGCTACTGGGCACGCATGTTGATGCGCCGTCGCTGCAAGGGTTCAACTTCACGGGCGGTTTGCAGGTGTCGAACTCCTTGGTGGCACTGTGGCTGGCGCTGACGCTGTACACCGCCGCCTATATCGCCGAAATCGTCCGCTCGGGCATCAATGCCATTTCGCGCGGCCAGTCCGAGGCCGCTTTCGCCCTTGGCCTGCGTCCGGGGCGGACCATGAATCTGGTGATCTTGCCACAGGCACTTCGGGTGATTATCCCGCCGCTGATCTCGCAATATCTGAACCTGACCAAGAACTCGTCGCTCGCGATTGCAGTCGGCTACATGGACCTGCGCGGCACCTTGGGGGGCATCACGCTGAACCAGACGGGTCGCGGGTTGGAAGCGATGATGCTGTTGATGCTGATCTACCTGATCATCAGTCTGGTCATTTCGGGCGCGATGAACATCTATAATAATTCCGTCCGCCTGAAGGAGCGCTGAGATGAAAGCCACCTCTGCCACCTTTGTGCGCAATGAAATGCTTGCACCGTCCGCGCCACCCTCCACAGAGGCGGGGCCAATCAAGTGGATGCGCGAGAATCTGTTCTCTTCGCCGCTCAACATCGTTCTGACGGTTCTTGGTGTTGGTGCTGTCGTTTATATCGTGATGCACATCGCGCCGTGGATGCTGCGCGGGGTCTGGGTTGCGGGCACGCTGTCCGAATGCCGTGAGATCATTCAGGCCCGCTATGGTGAGGGCGTCACCGGCGCGTGCTGGGCGCTGATCCGTGACCGTTGGCAGCAGTACCTGTTCGGCTTCTACCCGTCAGAGCTTTATTGGCGGCCTGTATTGGCCTTTGTGCTGATGCTGGCGGCCATCGCGCCTGTGTTGTTCGACGCCCTGCCGCGCAGGGTTCTATGGTTTACGCTGGTCTATCCTGCCGTCGGCTTCTGGCTGCTGTGGGGTGGCACGGTCTGGGTGCCGGTTATGGCGCTGGCCGGGTTTGTCATCAGCTACGTTGCGGCAAAGATCGTGCAACCTATTGCAGGGACAATCCTTGCCACCATTGCCGCAGTCCTGACGCCCGTGTTGTGGTGGTTGTTCCTTGCCGGTCCTGCGGCCGACGCTGCTCAATCGGTCATTCCCATCGCCTTGGAGGGGGTGCGCTCGCGCGAGTTTGGCGGCTTTATCCTTGCTTTCACCATCGGCTTTACCGGCATCGCCTTTTCGCTGCCTTTGGGGGTGATGCTTGCCTTGGGTCGCCAATCCGACATGTTCATCGTGAACAAACTGTCGGTTGGCTTTATCGAGTTCATTCGTGGCGTGCCGCTGATCACCTTGCTGTTCACGGCCTCACTTTTGCTGAACTACTTCCTGCCGCCGGGGACTGATTTTGACATCATCTTGCGGGTCATCATCATGGTGGTGCTTTTCGCCGCCGCCTATATCGCCGAGGTCGTGCGGGGTGGCCTTGCCGCCCTGCCACGGGGCCAGTACGAGGCCGCCGATGCGCTTGGCCTTGACTACTGGAAGGCGCAGCGCCTGATCATCATGCCTCAGGCACTGAAAATCTCGATCCCGGGCATCGTGTCGACTTTCATCGGCCTGTTCAAAGACACCACGCTTGTGGTTTTCGTCGGCCTGCTTGACCCGCTCAAGGGCATCACAGATGCTGTGCGGGCCTCGACCGACTGGAAGGGCGTCTACTGGGAGCCCTATATCTTTGTCGGCGCCATCTTCTTTGTCTTTTGCTTCGGCATGTCGCGCTACTCGATGTATCTCGAGCGCAAGCTGAAGACTGATCATCGCTAGGAGCATTCCAATGTCAGACGCAACTGCCCGCGACATCAACCGCAGCCAAATGCAGGTCAGCGATGAGGTCGCCATTCAGATCACGGCTATGAACAAGTGGTATGGTACATTCCACGTTCTGCGCGACATCAACATGACCGTGAACCGCGGAGAACGTATCGTCATTTGCGGGCCATCTGGTTCCGGCAAATCGACGCTGATCCGCTGTATCAACCGGTTGGAGGAACATCAGCAGGGCCAGATCATCGTGGATGGCACTGAACTGACGTCGGACCTCAAGAACATCGACAAGGTCCGGTCCGAGGTTGGGATGGTGTTTCAACACTTCAATCTGTTTCCACACCTGACCATTCTGGAAAACCTGACGCTGGCACCGATTTGGGTGCGCAAGACACCCAAGCGTGAGGCGGAAGAGGTCGCGATGCACTATCTGGGCAAGGTGAAAATTCCGGAACAGGCGCATAAATACCCCGGCCAGTTGTCGGGCGGGCAGCAACAGCGTGTGGCCATCGCGCGGTCGCTGTGCATGAAGCCCCGCATCATGCTGTTTGACGAACCGACATCGGCGCTTGACCCCGAGATGATCAAAGAGGTGCTCGACACCATGATCGAACTGGCCGAAGAGGGGATGACCATGCTGTGCGTGACGCATGAAATGGGCTTTGCTCAGGCTGTGGCGAACCGCGTGATCTTTATGGATCAGGGCCAGATCGTTGAGCAAAATGAACCCAAAGAGTTCTTCAACAACCCGCAATCTGACCGGACCAAACTTTTCCTGAGCCAGATCCTCGGTCACTGACAAATCCTGCATCAGGCAGCACCGGGACTCGGTGCTGCCCGTTTAAATTCAAGCGTTCGCCAGAATTCAATGCGATTGGCTTGGGGCGGCGCGCTGAAAACTCGGGTCTGTGAGGCACCCGCGCCACATTGGTCACTTGGCTTGCCCGTCCGGGAGAGAAGAATTTTACAACACCCTAAGGGGTTTCTGAACAAAGGCTGTTCCCTTGCCAGATCTTGGGGCAGTAAGATTCTTGCAGTTGCTTTGACGTGACCCCAAGAACATTGATCAAAAGGCCCGGCAATTATGGTCCCTATCGTCGGTATTTGCCGATTTTCCTTCCTCGGGCGCGGTGATTGGCATGCGTGGAGCGCGGTTGATGGCCAGCCGGGTGCCCCCGCTGATCTGGCCGCACATGCCGCAGCGCTTTACCACCCGTCGCGGATGGCGCAGCGTTTCTGGAGCTTTGAGAACCTGCTTTTGCGGGCGGTGATGTCCCAGACAGATCGCAATTTCCATTTTGTTGTCCTGACCTCCACAGCGATGCCGTCCGGCGATCAAGAGCGTCTGCGTGATCTGACGGCGGGTCTTGCGAATGTGCATCTGGTGATTTCGGATGCGGCAACGGTGAATGAGGGTTTGCTGCCGACCTTGGCCAAGATTCGCGGCGATGCGCCGGGTCTTGTTCAGTTCAGGATTGACGATGACGATTGCCTGTCCACCGATTTCATCGCCAAACTGGCCGATTTCTCGCGGCGGATGAAGGGTTTTGGCCCCTTTAGCTATTCCCGCTCTCAGGGTCTTGTGCTGACGGCCTATTCAGGTGACGCGCCGCAACATTTCACCTTGAAGCTACCGTTCCACTCCATGGGGGCGACGGTGTATCTGCCCGCCTCACCGCATACGGTGTTCAGCTTTGGGCATCTGGCGTTGCAGTCGCGTTTCCCAAGCTTTCTGGATGGCAGGGGCACGGCGTTTCTGGCCCTGAAGTTGCCGGGGCACGATTCCCAACCCATGGATGATAGAGGCCACAAACCGCGCGGGTTGAACGCGATCTCGGCTGAGGATTTCGCAGCCCACCTTGCGCGCGATTTTTCCTATCTGAACGCCGCCGCCCTGACAGATTGGGCGGGGGCGCAGTTGCATGGCACGCCTGTCAGTTAGCGCCGCATGCGTCAGGCGACAATCTCGCGTGGGATGATGAAGTCATCGACGGTGCCGGTGCCAAAGGTGACATCGCCCCAGGCGTCAACGTCAAAATCCAAAACCAGAGTGGCACCTGTGGGGTAGCGCGCAAACTCGGGGTTCATCGGTGGCAGCGCCACAAGGCGTGCCGCGAATTCCGCTATTCCGGGGTTGTGACCGATCATCATGACCGTCTCGCCTTTGCCATGACGCAGCACCGCCAGCATCACATCGGGCCCGGCCTGATAAAGCGCAGGTTTTAGCTCCAGAACCGGAGTCGCCGGCAATGCAGGTGCAATCCCCGCAAAGGTCTTGCGGGTGCGCACGGCATCCGAGCACAGCACCTCATCGGGCACATAGCCGCGAGAGGCCAGCCATTGCCCAAGATCAGCCGCAGCCGCAAGGCCGCGATCATTGAGGGGGCGGTCGTGATCCGGTGTGAGGGGATCGTCCCATGCGGATTTGGCATGGCGGGTCAGTATCAAGCGCTTCATCGGTGGAATTGCCTCATGTGATAGGCTGATTGAGTGGCCATCCTTGCATAGCCAATGCTTGCCGGGCAAGCACGACGCACAAGGCAACCTGCGGAAAGACAAGCATCGCCTTCGGGTCGGTCAAGATAGGCGTGGCAGGCGGGGACGTCATAGCCCCCAGACCCCAGTGCCGCGACTGGGCAGGCCGTCACACAGGGCTGGGCACAGCCCTCGCAGGGGCGTGCAGCAGGCGGGGGCAGGTCGATGGGCTGGCGCAGGCCAAGCGCTGCCCGAAAGCTGACCATCAGCCCCTGATCCGCGTGCACCAAAAGCCTGACAGGGCTTTCCCAGACCCGGCCCGTGCGCAGGGCCCATGCGTAAAAAGGATGATAGGGTGGGCCACCAAAGGGAAAAATGGCCTTGCCCCCAAGGTCACAGGCAAGCTGCCCCACCACGCGCCGCGACCAGCGATCCACCGGGTCAGGCGCACCGTCCCATTCCGGTTGGGCGGTCAGATGTGGCCAGAATCCCGGTTCCTTGGGGCCGATCAGCACCAGCCGCTGGATGTCCGGTGCCATCTTATCTTCGGGCTTGGGGATAAAACCGCCCAGCACCTCCAGCTGATGGGTGGCCAGCCGTTCTGACAGGGTGGCAAGGGACAGGTCAGGCAAGGGGGGCTTGGTCACAGTCCGCGACCCGACCGCGCCTTAGCGCCGCACACGGGGTTGCACGCGGGGCACGGTAGAGCGGATCTGACTGCCTGCGCCATGGTCGGTGAACAGTTCCAGCAGGCAGGCGTTCGGAATGCGCCCGTCAAGAATGGTCACGGCGCGCACGCCTTCATCAATCGCTTTCAGGGCGGTTTCCGTTTTCGGGATCATCCCGCCCGCAATCACGCCATCTGCGGTCATCTGGCGAATCTCTTCGGGCGTGATGGCGGTCATCACCTCACCGGCGGCATTCTTCACGCCCGAGACATCCGTCAGCAGAAGCAAGCGGTCGGCCTGCAGGGCACCGGCGATGGCCCCCGCCGCGGTATCGCCATTGACGTTGAACGTCTCATTATCCGCCATGCCCGTGGCCACCGGGGCCACGACGGGGATGATTCCTGCGTTGAACAGATCGCGCAGAACTTGAACGTTCATTTCTACGGGGCGGCCCACAAAGCCAAGTTCGGGATCGTCGGCCTCACATACCATCAGGTCATCATCTTTGCCGGACAAACCCACAGCGCGCCCGCCTGCATCCATGATCGCTTGCACGATACGCTTGTTAACAAGGCCGGTCAGAACCATCTCGACCACCTCGACCGTGGCTTTGTCGGTCACCCGTTTACCGCGCACGAACTCCGATTTGATGCCCAGCTTGCCCAGCAATTCATTGATCATCGGCCCGCCGCCATGCACCACAACCGGGTTCACGCCAACCTGCCGCATCAGCACGACGTCACGGGCGAATTCGGCCATCGCGGCCTCATCCCCCATGGCGTTGCCGCCGAATTTCACCACCACCACCGCGCCTGAATAGCGTTGCAGATAGGGCAGGGCCTCGGACAACATCTTGGCGGTGTTTATGGCATCTTGCATGGTCAGGGTCTGTTGTTTCATGGGGGGCCTCTCGGGTTGATGATTGGTAACGCACTCATCCCCCGGTGCCAAGCCTTGCTTGCCTTTCCTGACAGGAAGGGTAGGGTTCGGGCTAATTGCGGAGGGTCCGATGTCTGAACAGAAAACCATTGTCCTGACAGGTGCATCGCGTGGCATCGGCCATGCCACCGTCAAGCGGTTTTCGGCCGAGGGCTGGCGGGTTTTGACCTGTTCGCGCCAACCCTTCGATCCGCGTTGCCCATGGCCGGGGGGCGAGGCCAACCATATCCAGCTTGACCTTGCCGATCCCAAAAAGACCATTGAGGCGATCGAGACGATCAAGGGCAAGATCAATGGACGCCTGCATGCACTGGTCAACAATGCCGGGATCAGCCCAAAGGGCGAGGGTGGCAAGCGTCTGAACACGCTGGAAACCGATCTGCGCACATGGGGGCAGGTATTCCACGTCAATTTCTTTTCATCGGTCATCCTTGCGCGGGGGCTGCAAAATGAACTGGCGGCGACCAAAGGTTCGGTCGTCAATGTGACTTCGATTGCCGGGGTGCGGGTGCATCCCTTTGCTGGGGCCGCCTATGCCACGTCAAAGGCAGCGCTTGCGGCACTTACACGTGAGATGGCGCATGATTTTGGCCCCTTGGGCGTGCGCGTGAACGCCATTGCCCCGGGCGAGGTGGAAACGGCCATCCTGTCCCCCGGCACCGACAAGATCGTGGAGCAACTGCCCCTTCGGCGGTTGGGGCAGCCCAAGGAAGTGGCCGATGTGATCTGGTTTCTGTGTTCGGACCAGTCGAGCTATATTTCAGGGACCGAAATTGAAGTGAACGGTGCGCAGCACGTGTGACCCGACGCTTGACCAACGCCCGCTTGCCCCGCATATCGCCCCAATGCCCGGAGGCCAGAATGCTTGAGGTTGCCCATGCTTGACGATGCCGACGACATTCACCCCCTGTTCCATGGCGCGCCAAAGGATCTGGACTTTCGCAAGCTGCGCAAAAGGCTGGTCCAGCAAACGCGCGAGGCGATTGAGACCTATGGCATGGCCAAGGCGGGCGACCGCTGGCTGGTCTGCCTGTCGGGCGGCAAGGACAGCTATACCTTGCTTGCCATTTTACACGAATTGAAATGGCGCGGGCTTTTGCCGGTTGATCTGCTGGCCTGCAATCTGGATCAGGGCCAGCCAAACTTTCCGGCGACCGTTTTGCCTGCGTTTTTGACCAAGATGGGCGTGCCGCATCGGATCGAATACCAAGACACCTATTCCATCGTGGTCGACAAGATCGCGCCCGGTGGCACGATGTGTTCGCTGTGCTCGCGCCTGCGGCGGGGGAACCTGTATCGCATCGCCCGCGAAGAGGGCTGTTCCACCGTTGTGCTGGGCCATCACCGCGACGATATTCTTGAGACGTTTTTCATGAACCTGTTTCATGGCGGACGCTTGGCCAGCATGCCGCCAAGGCTGCTGAATGAAGAGGGTGATCTGTTCGTCGCCCGCCCCCTCGCCTTTGTGGCCGAGGCCGATTGTGATCGGTTTGCCCGCGAAATGAACTATCCCATCATTCCATGCGATCTGTGTGGCAGCCAAGAGGGGCTGCAGCGCGTGCAGGTCAAGCGCCTTTTGGATGAATGGGAGGTCCGCACCCCCGGACGGCGGCAGGTGATGTTCCGATCGTTGATGAATGTCCGGCCGTCGCATCTGGCGGACCCGCAGATCTTTGATTTTGCGGGACTGATGCAAGAGATGAGAACAATTAGCGAAAATCCGCCGCAACTTCGGGGTGAAGATTAAGGTTTCGCTCAGCAACGCTGCCTAGGGTCAATCCGAAGATTCCGTCTTTCGGTGACAAAAGGGGGCAGAGATGGCGCGTGGCGCAAAGTATCGATCCGGGGCGGCGACATGGCAAGACACGGTCATGCGCGCGGCTTCGGCCGAGTGGCTTGTGCTTTTGCCTGCGGCAACCTTGATTGCGTTTTGGCTGGGGGGGGAAGGATGGCTGATGGGCGTGGCGATTGGCGCGCCCGTTGTCATGGCGCTGTTGTTCCTTGTCAAAAGGGCATGGCAAGACCCGCGCGCAATCGTTCAGACGCGGGGACTTGCGACGGAACAGCAGCTTTTGGCGATGTTTGACGACATTTTGTCGAATCGGACAGTCACTGGTAGAACGACCGCCTGTTTTGTTGTGATGTTTGACGATCTTGAAACGATTGTCGAACGTCACGGTCGCTTGGCGCAGGAGGCTGTGATTGCCAAAACGGCAGAACGTCTGAGCCTTGTTTTGCGCGAAGGTGACATTGTGGCACGACTGGCCGAGGGGGGCTTTGCCATTGGCCTGTCGCCCGTGCGCCGCTTTGATCTTGAGACGGCAGTTCAACTTGCTGTCCGGGTGCAGAAAGCTGCTGTCGCGGCTATGGCTGTGGACGAAATGACCATATATCCCTCTGTTTCCGTTGGGTTTTGTGTGTTGGAACGCGCGCCCGGCCCAAAGGCCACCGCCCTGCTGGGGGCCGCGCGCATTGCGGCAGATGATGCCTTGCGCAACGGCCCCGGTGCCATCCGGGCCTTTTCGCCAGACATGTCGCGCCGACGCTCTGATCGTGCGGAACTGCGCGAGGGGTTGGAGCAAGCGCTGGATGAAGGGCAGATCAGGCCATGGTTCCAACCGCAGTTGTGCACCGATACCGGGGCCATCAGCGGGTTTGAGGCCCTTGCCCGATGGCATCATCCCCAGCGCGGCGTCATTCCACCGGCCGAGTTTTTGCCCTTGGTCGAGGATGTGGGCCTGTCTGAACGGCTTTGCGAGGTGATGCTGTATGGCGCGCTTTCAGCCCTGAACCGATGGGATAAGGCGGGCTATGCGGTGCCACGGGTTGCCGTCAACTTCTCCGCCCCCGAATTGCGCAATCCAAGGCTGGTCGAAAAGCTGAAATGGGAAATGGATCGTTTTAACCTGCTGCCCGCGCGTCTGACGATTGAAGTGCTGGAAACCGTGGCGGGCCAATCAGAAGAGGATGTGATTGTCACAAACCTTGCTGCCCTGTCCAAACTGGGCTGCGGCATTGATCTGGATGATTTCGGGACTGGCATGGCCTCTATCGCCAATATCAGGCGTTTTGCTGTGAGCCGCATCAAGATCGACAGATCATTTGTCACAAAGGCTGATACCGAGCCGGGGCAGAAAAAGATGGTGGCGGCCATCGTCTCCTTGGCCGAACAGCTGGGTCTTTCAACGGTGGCCGAAGGGGTCGAGACACCCGGAGAGCATGCAGCCGTCGCGCAACTGGGCTGCGCCCATGTGCAGGGATTTGGCATCGCACGCCCCATGGCGATGGAGGAAAGCTTTGGCTGGATCGAGCGGCATCAAAAGGGACTATCCAAGACCCTTCGCCTTGGACGCAGCCGTGGGTGACCCCAAATAGGGGGGGAATGGGCGTCTAGAATGCGGTAACTGGCCTGCCGCGTCCATTCGTCCGGAAGAATTCGGGAAAACCGCTTGACCTTTTCCGCCCCCTTCTGTTGAACGACCGCTGACCTGAACAATGGTGGCGGTAGTCCCGATGGACGATCAGAACAAGAATCTAATCCTCGCAACTGTGCTGTCCTTTTTGGTCATCATGGTTTGGTTTGTGGTATTTCCTCCACCAGAGACGGTGGTTGATCCGAACGTGCCTGCGGTAACGGCGACCCAAGGGGTAACCCCCCCCGCGGCCGAGCAAGCGGCCGTTGTCACGGATGCCGCAACCCCAAGCGCCGAGGCCCCGCGCCTGACGATTGACACGCCAGCCCTGCGCGGCTCGATCTCGCTTTTGGGCGGGCGGATTGATGATCTGGAGCTGAAAAACTATACCCAGACGATCGAGCCCGGCTCCGATATCGTGCGGCTCTTGTCGCCTGTCGGCAAGCAAGACGCCTATTATGCCTTGTTCGGATGGGGCCCTGCGGGTCAACTTGAATTCTCGGACGTGCCCGGCGCCAATACCGAATGGATGCCCGCCGGCGGCGGAACGCTTGCCCCCGGCCAGCCTGTCACCCTGCGGTGGGACAATGGCAAGGGTCTGGAATTTGAGCGTCAGATCGCCGTGGATGCCGAGTTCATGTTCACCGTGACCGACACCGTCAAGAATCTGGGCACGACAGAGGCGCGGATGTTCCCTTATGGGATCGTCGCACGTCACGGTGTTCCGACCGACCTTGAAAATTTCTTTGTCAGCCATGAGGGCATCATCGCCCGCGCCGACGGCACTTTGGAAGAAGTGAAGTATAAGGACGTGGCAAAACTGCCCTTCGTGGAACGTGAAGGCGCGCAGGCGGAAACGGTTGAGGCCACGACAGATGGCTGGATTGGCTTTACCAGCAAATACTGGATGACCGTCCTGATCCCCGAGCAAGGCAAGCCTTTCACCTCGGTCACCAAATACGTCCAAAGCGCGGATATCTACCAAACGGAAGTCCGCCAACCGGTCGTCAGCATCGCGCCGGGAGCATCGGTCAGCACCGCCTCACGAGTGTTTGCCGGGGCCAAGGAATGGGAAACCATCCGCACCTATCAAAACGAGGGCGGGTTCTCGGCCGGCGAAAAACCGATTGGCGGCTTTATTGACGCCATCGACTGGGGCTGGTTCTTCTTTCTGACCAAGCCGATCTTCTCGGTTCTGCACTGGTTGCATGCGGCCATCGGAAACATGGGTCTGGCGATCATCGCGCTGACCTTTATCCTGAAGCTTCTTGTCCTGCCGCTGGCCTATAAATCCTATGTCAGCATGGCGCGGATGAAGGAACTTCAGCCTGAGATGGAGGCGCTGAAAGAACGCGCGGGCGATGACAAGCAGATGCTTCAGCGCGAGATGATGAAGCTGTACAAGGACAAGAAGGTGAACCCTGCTGCGGGTTGCCTGCCGATCCTGATCCAGATTCCGATTTTCTTCAGCCTTTACAAGGTGATATTCGTCACAATCGAGCTGCGCCAATCGCCGTTCTTTGGCTGGTTGAAAGACATGTCGCAACCTGATCCGTCATCGCTGTACAACCTGTTTGGCATGCTTCCCTGGGATGCGCCGGTTGCGGGCACGATCTTGCACCTGATCTTTATCGGTGTCCTGCCAATCTTGCTGGGGATTTCGATGTGGCTGCAGCAAAAGTTGAACCCGGCCCCCGCCGATCCGGTTCAGCAGCAGATTTTCGCCTTCATGCCATGGATTTTCATGTTCATGCTGGGTGGGTTTGCCAGCGGTCTGGTCGTCTACTGGATCACCAACAACATCATCACCTTCACCCAGCAATATGCGATCATGCGCAGCCATGGGCACAAGCCTGACCTGTTTGGAAACATCAGATCAAGCTTCAAGAAAACGCCGGTGCCTGCTGTCAAAGCACCGCCGGAAAAGAAGAAAAAATGAACCGCCTGACCCGGATCACGAGACATCCGATCAAAGGCCACGGACGCGAGGATCTCGCGTCCGTTTCCCTTTTGCCGGGGGCCTGCCTGCCTTGGGATCGCCACTGGGCCGTGGCCCATGAGGCGGCGAAACTGGTGCCCGGCTGGAACAATTGCGCGAATTTTGCCCGTGGCGCAAAGGCACCCCAGTTGATGGCGGTGACGGCGGCCTTGGATGAGGCGAAGGCCGAGGTGACAGTGTCACACCCCACACAGGGCACGATCCGGTTTCGCCCGGATGATCCGCAAGACGCAGCCCGATTTCTGGACTGGGTGGCCCCGCTGATCCCGGCCGAGCGGGCCGCGCCCACGAAAATTGTCAGCGCTGATGTGGGAATGACAGACAGCCCCTTTCCTTCGGTGGCGATTTTGTCCGACTCTTCCTTGGCGGATCTGTCGCGCCATCTGGGCCAACCCTTGGCCCATGACCGGTGGCGCGGCAATCTGTGGATCGAGGGGGCTGACCCCTTTGCCGAGTTTGATTGGATTGGCCGCCAGATCCGCATCGGGCAGTCCGTGCTACAGATCAAAGAGCGGATCACCCGCTGCGTGGCCACGATGGTTAACCCGATGACAGGGGAACGCGACGCCGATACCCTTGGCATGCTGGAGAAGACCTATGGCCATCAGGATTTTGGCGTCTATGCCGTTGTGGTCGAAGGCGGCCCCGTTGCCCTTGGCGACCCTTGGAGATTAATGTGAGCCTAGCTTTCCCCCTTGCCGAAGAACCAGATGACATCACGCGTGAGCGGGGTCGTCTTTTGTTTGCCGGCCCTGTTGATTTCGTCAAAGGCGTGGTCGCCATGCCCGGACTGCCCCCCGCAGATCGCATTGAGGTGTGTTTTGCGGGCCGCTCGAACGTTGGCAAGTCCAGCCTGATCAACGGCTTGACGGGGCGCAAAACCCTTGCCCGTGCCTCGAATACGCCGGGGCGGACGCAAGAGATCAACTATTTTGCCCTTGGCACAGATCGCTACATGGTCGATTTGCCCGGGTATGGCTATGCCGAGGCCCCGGTCGCCATCGTTGCCAAATGGCAGGCGCTGTTGCGCGCCTATCTGGCGGGGCGTCAGACTTTGCGCCGCGCGTTTGTGCTTGTGGACATGCGGCACGGGATCAAGGCCGTTGATCAAGAGATCCTTGGCCTGTTGGACAAATCCGCCGTCACCTTTCAGGTCGTGCTGACCAAGTCCGACAAGGTGAATCTGGCCACGCGCGAGGAGACAATCGCGCAGGTTCAGGGGGCCCTTGCCAAGCACCCGGCGGCCTATCCGGAAATCATCGTCACAAGCTCGGAAAAGGGCGAGGGGATGGAGACGCTACGGGCGGTGATCGCGACCTTGGTCTGAGGCGTCATGCGCCGCATCCCGGCCGGGCACAGGGTCATAGCCTTGCCCGCCCCAAGGGTGGCACCGGCACAGACGATGGACCATCAGATAGCCGCCCTTAAGGGGGCCATGATCCTCCAACGCCTCCAGCGCGTAGACAGAGCAGGTTGGTTGAAAGCGGCAGCCGTGGCCGACCCAAGGGCTGAGCAGTAGCCGATAGGCACGCACAGGCAGGGCGATCAGATGGGCAATCGGGCTCATGTCCGGGCTTTGTGGATGTGCAGCAAAGCACTTTCAAGATCGGTCAAAAGGGTTGCAAAGGGCCTGTCGACCGTGACGCCGGGGCGTGCCACCAGCACATAATCCCATCCGGGGCAGGCAAAGCCGGGAAGGACCGCTCGGGCCACGGCGCGCAGCCTGCGCTTGGCACGGTTGCGGGCGACGGCATTGCCGATTTTCTTTGAGGCAGTAATGCCGACCTGCACCATGGCATTCTGGTCGTCGCGATACCGGGCCTGAATCAAAAAACCACCAGCCCCCTGTCGCCTGGCCGAGGCCGTGCGCACGAATTCAGGGCGGGTTTGCATGGTCTTTATGCAAAACAAAGCCGCCGGAGACGTAACAGGCTGCTCGGCATCAATGCCTTTGCCCATTTCCTCCGGCGGTATCATGGCGTGTAAATCCTGTAGAGGCCCCGAAGAGCCACTGGATTAAGCCGACAGGCGCTTGCGGCCCTTGGCGCGACGTGCGGACAGCACAAGCTGACCACCCTTGGTTGCCATACGGGCACGGAACCCATGGCGGCGCTTGCGGACCAAATTCGACGGTTGATATGTACGCTTCATCGCAGGACTCCATCAGACGGGTATGCCCGAACCCGACGGTCCGGATGATCCGGGGATTCGAGGGCAGGGAACTTGAAGCCCGTCCTTTAAGCAGGGTTTGGGGGTAAGTCAACGCAGAGCGCGCGGATTTCCTGCAACATTTGGCGGCCAATCGCCTGCACGACCACTCCGAATGTTTCATTTCCGGTCCATTTTGGCAAATGGCCCTCGCGTCCGTTCAAGGCGGCGTGATCCCCCTATCATGTGAGGCTGCTTCCTGACCATGGTAGCCCCATGAAATATGAGGCTGACATGACCGAGACCACCCCACCCCCGTCCCCCTGGATCAAGCGATTGCCCATCCTTGCCATCGCCTTGGCTGCCGTGGTCGGGGCCTTTACCCTGCGCGATCACATCAGTTTTGATGCCTTGGCCCAGAACCGCGAGGCCTTGATCGCCTTTCGGGACGGCAACTTCTTGCTTGCAAGCCTCGCCTTTATTGGGGCCTATGTGGTGATCGTTGCCTTCAGCCTGCCCGGTGCGACCATCGCCACGCTGACGGGTGGATTTTTGTTCGGGCTGTTTCCGGGGGTGCTTTATAACGTTCTGGGGGCGACCTTTGGGGCGGTGGCGGTGTTCTTGGCGGCGCGGGCCGGGTTCGGCGCGGATATGGCGGCAAAGCTGGAACAAAAGGGCGGGGCCGCGGCGCGGTTGCAACAGGGATTGCGCGAAAATGAATGGTCGGTTCTGCTGATGATGCGGCTGGTGCCTGCGGTGCCGTTCTTTCTTGCCAACCTGATTCCCGCCTTTGTTGGCACGTCACTGTTTCGCTTTGCCGTGACGACATTCTTCGGGATCATGCCGGGGGCACTTGTGTTCACCTCGGTCGGGGCAGGCTTGGGCGAAGTTTTTGCGCGGGGCGAGACGCCAGATCTGTCGATCATCTTTGCGCCGCATGTGCTTGGGCCGATCCTTGGGCTGGCAGCACTGTCGGCCCTGCCGATTCTTGTGAAGCGTTTTAGGAAAGGGGCCTGATATGGACCGCATTGAAACCGATATCTGCATTATTGGTGCGGGGTCCGGGGGGCTTTCGGTGGCCGCAGGGGCCGCTCAGATGGGCGCACGTGTGGTCCTGATTGAGGGCGGTGAGATGGGGGGGGATTGCCTGAATGCGGGCTGCGTCCCCTCCAAGGCGCTGATCGCGGCGGCCAAGGCGGCCCAGGCGATGCGTTCGGGTGCGCAGTTCGGGGTGTCGCCGGTCGAGCCAGAGATCGATTTCAGGGCAGTAAAAGACTATGTGGCCAATGTCATCGCAACAATCGCGCCCGTCGACAGCCAAGAACGGTTTGAGGGATTTGGCATAAACGTCATAAGGGCTTGGGCGCGCTTTACGGGCCCCGATACGGTCGAGGCGGGCGGCAAGACGATCAAGGCGCGCCGCTTTGTGATTGCGACCGGGAGCCGTCCCTTTGTTCCCCCCATTCCGGGGGTGGAGACGGTTCCCTATCTGACGAATGAGACGATCTTTGCCCAGCGTGAACGGCCCGGTCATTTGATCGTGATCGGCGGCGGCCCCATCGGACTAGAGATGGCGCAGGCCCATCGGCGTCTTGGCTGCAACGTTACGGTGATTGAAGGGGCCCGCGCCTTTGGTCGGGATGATCCTGAAATGGCGGCGGTGGTGCTGGACAATCTGCGCGCCGAAGGTGTGGTGATCCTTGAGGAGTCTCCGGTCACGCAACTGTCCGGCACCTCAGGCGATGTGACGGTGACGCTGAAAGATGGGCGTGCGATCAGGGGCACCCATATCTTGATGGCGGTCGGGCGTCAGGTGCAGCTTGACCGTCTTGATCTGCCGACCGCCGGGGTGGAGTTTACGCGTCGTGGCGTGACGGTCGGGGCAAACCTGCGATCTAGCAATCGCCGCGTTTATGCGGTGGGGGATGCGGCAGGTGGGCTGCAATTCACCCATGTCGCGGGCTACCACGCAGGGATCTTGATCCGTCAGATCGTGCTGGGACTGCCCGCCAAGACCAGCACAAGGCATATTCCGTGGGTCACCTACACCGATCCAGAATTGGCGCAAGTGGGCCTGACAGAGGCCGAGGCGCGCAAGGCGCATGGCGCCGCGCTGACTGTCCTGCGGCAGGACTTTCACCACAATGATCGCGCGCAGGCCGAGGGCAAGGCAAAGGGTCTGATGAAGGTGATGGTGGTCAAGGGCCGGCCTGTCGGGGTTTCCATCGCGGGGCCGCAGGCAGGCGAGTTGATCGGGCTTTGGGCCTTTGCCATTGCCTCAAACGCCAAGATGGGGGCCATCGCAGGAATGGTCGCGCCCTATCCAACATTGGGGGAAATTTCCAAACGCGCGGCAGGAGCCTATTTTTCTCCCAAACTCTTTGATAATCCTACATTGAAGACGGTGGTGCGATTGGTGCAACGGTATCTGCCCTGATCGCGGATTGCGAAAGGTAGGAAAAGAGTGGCGGCAACACGGGGGAAGTTCTTCAAGACGCTTTCCGGTCGCTTTCTTCTTTTGACTGTCGCCTTTGTCATGCTGGCCGAGGTGTTGATCTTTGTGCCCTCGATCGCGCGGTTCCGGGCCGACTATCTGCTTAGCCGTCTGAAAGATGCCCAGATCGCGTCACTTGCCCTGCTGACGACAGATGAAACCATTGCCCCGGATCTGGAAAAAGAACTGCTGGTCAATGCGGGGGTGTTCAACGTTGTTCTGCGCCGGGACGAGATCCGGCAGTTGGTCCTGTCCTCGCCCATTCCCGCCGCAGTTTATGAAACCTATGATCTGCGGCTTTCCGGCCCATGGGAACTTATCCGCGATGCCGCACAAATTCTGATTGATCCGATGAACCGGGTGATCCGGGTGATCGGAAACCCGGTGCAGCAGGGTGGTTTGCTGATCGAAGTGACGCTGGAGACAGGGCCGCTGCGGGTGGCGATGCTGGATTACGGGGTGCGAATCCTGCTGCTGTCGGCGCTGATCTCGGCGGTGACGGCGCTTTTGCTGTTTATCGCCGTGCAGCGCATGTTGGTGGCGCCGATTCGCCGGGTAGTGCAGCATATGCAAACCTATGCCGAGGCCCCGGAAGATGCGCGCCGGATCATCGACCCAACCTCAACCGTGACCGAATTGCGCGCAGCCGAAGACGCCATGCAAAGCATGCAGACGCAGCTGACAAATGCCTTGCGGCAAAAGGAACGGCTGGCGCAATTGGGCGGGGCGGTTGCAAAAATCAGCCACGATCTGCGCAATATCTTGACCACCGCACAGCTATTTGCGGATCGTATCGAAAGCAGCGGCGATCCGATGGTTGCCCGCGCCGTGCCAAAGCTTGTGTCCTCGATCAGCCGGGCCGTGAACCTGTGTGAGGCGACGCTGACCTTTGGCAAGGCCGAGGAGCCCCCGCCACGGCTGGAGCGTGTCGCGCTGGCGCGGTTGGCCGAAGATGTGATCGAAGCCGAGGGCTTGGGGGCAGAGCAAACCCCGGCATCGCTTGTCACTTGCATCATTGATATTCTTCCGACGCTGACGGTGCGCGCAGATGGCGAGCAGCTGTTTCGTGTTTTGTCCAACCTTGTGCGCAATGCAAAACAAGCTTTGGAGGCAACGGCAAAGGAAGGCACCATCGAGATTTCAGCAGGCGAGGATGAGGCTGATTGGTGGATCAGGGTCGGTGACACCGGGCCGGGCCTGCCTGCCAAGGCCAAAGAACACCTTTTTGCAGCGTTTCAGGGGGGCGCGCGCAAGGGCGGAACCGGGCTGGGGCTAGCCATCGCGTCAGAGTTGGTCAAGGGACATGGGGGCAAATTGGATCTGATGCGCAGCGATAGCGAGGGAACAGAGTTCCTGATCCGCCTTCCGAAAACTGTTCATGAGATTGTGCACGATTTGCCCTTGCAAACCCGCGCGGGGGCCGCTAAATCCGCCAGCATGATGGACCCGTAGCTCAGCTGGATAGAGCATCAGACTACGAATCTGAGGGTCGGGCGTTCGAATCGCTCCGGGTTCACCATTCCTCCAAATACTTATGCGAGATGTGGTTGAGCTGGGCGTAACGGCGCCAAATCATTTGCGCTTTGACCGTACGCTCGGCCTTTTTCTGGGAAGTGTTCTGCACAGTTTTTTGAATGTGCAAGTAAAGTCGATCCAAAAATCAACTCTGCGGCAGGGATGAAAATTCCCCTTGCGCGTTTTCGAACTCCATCACATCAATCCCGGATGGACCTGCGATCAAGCCATTGCAAATCCCTGTGAAATTCGCCTTGGCAACATCAGCGGGAACCAAGCTTGGCCGAATGAACTGGCCGCCGCTGAACAGGCACATGCGCAACCTGCCGATAGGTGCAAGGCCCAGACCACTCAGGTCCCCGCCCAGTGCTGCGTTGGTGCGGGGCCAGCGCACCCCAACGAATGCGGTGATGCTTGGGACGCATCGCGCTTGAGAGAGGTCAGCCAAAAATCGGCACGCTCAGGCACAACAAGACAAGGGCAGTCAGCAAGAGCCGCAAGCGCATCCACCAATCCGGTGCCGTGCCCATTTTCCAAAAGTGCCAATCGAGCAGCACAAGCGACGCAAAGCCGGTGGCCAGATTGACAGCCGCATCAGCGGGATCGCCGTTGACCATGAAAAAAGCCCAAAGCGCTGGAATGACCGACAGGCAGTAGCCAATTGTGGCCTCTTGCCCGTCAGCCTTGGTTGCAAAGCCCCAGAGCACGCCAGACATGAAAGCCAGAATGACAGTGCCATAGGTCAGGCTGACATAGGTTCCCAAGAACAGCGGGCCAACCCATGCCCCCCCCCAAGCCGCAAGCGCGGGGGACAAGGCGGTGGCGGCCCCCCAAGCGAATGGCAAAACGCCTGCAAGCCCAAGCAAAAGCGCGGATCTAGGAATTGGTTCCAACGCAATCTCCCCCGAGCGGCTGACCATCGTGCTGTTCTAGTCTTTGCCGGGCGGTGAACCAGTCAGCCTAAGCGATTTGAGGCAGGTGTTGCCAAGCGGACGCGCTATAGGGGGGCGGATGATCATACGGCGTCATGCCACGGCGCTCAGGCCGGTTCGCGCAGGAGTCTGGGCACCTTGAATTCAACGGTCTCCACGGCTGTTTCTACAAGCTCCACGGTGGTTTCGAACCGCGCGCGGAAGGCATCGATCACCTCGTTTACCAGCACTTCGGGGGCACTAGCGCCTGCTGTGATGCCGACAGCCTTAATCCCCGCAAGGGCCCGCCAATCAATATCCGTCGCGCGTTGGATCAGTTGCGAATAGCTGCAGCCGGCGGCCTTGCCAACCTCCACCAGTCGCTTGGAGTTTGAGGAATTTGGCGCGCCAATCACCAGCAGGGCGTCAATCCGGGGGGCAACCGCCTTGACCGCCATTTGACGGTTTGTCGTGGCATAGCAAATGTCTTCATGTGCGGGCGCAAGAATGGCCGGAAACCGCTGCATCAGGGCGGCGGCGATTTCGGCCGTGTCATCCACCGACAGGGTGGTTTGGGTGATGAAGGCAAGGCGCGCCTCGTCGCGGACCTGAAGGTCCGCAACATCGGCGACAGTCTCAACCAACAGCACCTCGCCTTCGGGCAACTGACCCATGGTGCCGACCGTTTCTGGATGGCCTGCATGGCCGATCATGATCAGCTGCACCCCATTTTCGAAATGGCGGGCAGCCTCATTGTGCACCTTGGTCACCAGCGGGCAGGTGGCATCAACGGCAATCATCTCGCGGCGTGCAGCCTCGGCCGGCACCGCCTTTGGCACCCCATGGGCGGAAAACACCACCGGACGATCCGGCGGGCAATCGTCCAGCTCTTCCACAAAGACCGCCCCTTTGTCGCGCAGGGCATCCACGACGAATTTGTTGTGCACGATTTCGTGGCGCACATAGACGGGCGCGCCCCATTTCTCCAACGCCATCTCGACAATCTTGATGGCGCGATCAACACCCGCACAAAACCCGCGCGGCGCGGCAAGAAACAGCTTCAGGGGCGGCAGGGTGTCAGTCTGTGCAGTCATGGTCGACCTCGGCTATGGATGACCCAAGAGGTAAGGCGTGGCATGTCGCAGGTCCAGCCCAAGGCGCGCGGATGCGGCAACTATCTGGGGATTTACCCCCAAATACCCAAGCCGATCAAGGCGACGACGCCATAGCGGAGCGTCTTGGCCAGCGAGACAAGCGCAAGAAACCTCCAGATCGACACGCGCATCACGCCGGAAAGTGCCACGATCAGGTCACCACCCGGCGCCCAGCTGAGCAGCAAGGCCCAAAGACCCCATTTCTGGAACCAGACCTCAGCCCGCGCCAATTGCTCGGGTCGTACAGGAAACCACCGTGCGCTGCGCTGCCCCCCGATCCCACGACCGACCGCATAGGTCACGCAAGACCCTAACACATTCCCAACCGAGGCTATGAGGATCAGGACAAGCACACCTGCGCTCTTGTTTGCCAAGAGCGCCAGAAAGACCACCTCTGACTGAAAGGGAATGGGTGTGGCCGCAAGGAACGCCGCAACAAAAAGACCAAAGAGCGACGCCCCCACCATCATTCGTCAGCCGCCCACCTTTTGCACGCATCTTGCCCCGTAGCCCTTACGCGATCCGTTTGCAGGGGGAAAGCCGGGATCAAAGGACCAGAGTGCCCAAAGGATCGGATAGGCAAATGCCGATCTTTGATCCGATCTGAGCGCAACCAGGTCACTGCTGGGTGGGGCGCAAAGGATGGTGGACAGGGGCAGTTGCGGCTTTAACGCAAGCCCGAAAGGGATTGCTTTGCCGTGAGTGATGTGGCCTGCAGGTCTGAGGTAGGCAGAAATCTGCCCCCGTTCCCATCGCTGCCAAAAGTGCAAAGGTCTAGGGGTGTTTGACCAAATCAAGGGCCTGAAAATATCAGGGGCGCCGAAGGCGCCCCAGTTTATTTTACTTCGACCATCATTTCGGGCCGTTCATCAAGCCGCGGCTCACGCGGCGGGCGGCCGATCACATCACGCAATTCATCCAACTCGATGAAATTATCGGCCTGACGGCGCAGTTCATCAGCAATCATTGGCGGTTGGCTGCGGATCGTCGAGACAACGGAAACGCGCACACCCTGCCGCTGAAGGCTTTCGACCAAAGGCCGGAAATCCCCATCGCCGGAAAACAAAACAATATGGTCAACCCGCGGCGCAAGCTCCATGGCATCGACGGTCAGTTCGATATCCATGTTGCCTTTGACCTTGCGGCGGCCTTGGCTATCCATGTATTCTTTGGCTGGCTTCGTCACCATGGTAAACCCATTGTAGTGAAGCCAGTCTACCAACGGCCGGATAGGTGAATAGTCGTCATTCTCCAGAAGGGCAGTATAGTAGAACGCACGAAGAAGCTTGCCGCGACGCATGAATTCCTGACGCAGAAGTTTGTAGTCGATGTCGAAACCCAAGGCCTTTGCTGCGGCGTATAGATTTGACCCGTCGATGAACAGCGCGAGCCGTTCGTCTTTGTAAAACATCTATGTTTCCCCTCAAAAAAGTGTCTCTAGCCTGCCTTCTTCGTGAGTGGTGAAGCAGGAAAAAAAGGTGGGCGTGAAACGTAGTTTCTAATATCAGCGGATCACGTTAAGTCGCAAGCTCAACTATACGGAAGTGTAACATTCCCAATGCAAAACGGAAAGACCGCTATGGTTGCATTTGGCGCGAATTTACCCGTGAGCGGTTCGCCGCCAAGGGAAACTATTCTCGCTTCATTATCAATGCTTTCAGATTTGGGTTTGTCCACGATTATAATGAGCAAACTCTATAAAACACCTTGTTTTCCAGCAGGGGCAGGTCCCGACTATGTGAACGCAGCGGCATTGTTGCGTTACCCTGATGAGTGGTCTGCCCAAGATATTCTGACCGCCCTTCATGACGTCGAGTCGTCTTTTGGGCGTAGGCGGGACGTCCGCTGGGGGATGCGGACGCTTGATCTTGACCTTATTGCCATGGGGCAAGCCGTCCTGCCAGATCGGCCCACTTTGCGGCATTGGATCGATTTGCCAAGCGATCAACAAAGCCGCGCCACACCCGATCAATTGATCTTGCCGCATCCGCGCTTGCAAGACCGCGCCTTCGTTCTTGTTCCTGTGGCGGAAATCGCGCCGGACTGGCGGCACCCGCTGCTTGACTTGACCATTCGGCAGCTGCTTGCGGCGTTGCCGGAAAAAGATCGCGATGATGTGCGCGAAATTCCCGGTGGCGGGGTTGTCAAGCCCCAGCATCACGCGTAAGTAAGCGCATTCCATGCCCCTAAAGACCAATTGGAGTCCTCTATGGCCCGCGTGACGGTTGAAGATTGCGTTGATAAGGTTCCGAACCGGTTCGAACTGGTGATGCTGGCGGCCCATCGGGCGCGTGAGATCCAGTCCGGTTCTTCCCTGACCATCGACCGGGATAACGACAAGAACCCTGTCGTTGCCCTTCGCGAGATCGCAGAGGAAACTCAGGCAGCTGAATCTCTGCGCGAACGGATGATTGAAAGCTATCAAACTCAGATCGAGGTTGATGAGCCGGAAGAAGATCAGATGGCGTTGCTGATGTCGGGCGAGATTGACCGCCCAATGCAAGACGACATGTCAGAAGAAAAGCTGCTGCGTGCTTTGATGGAAGCGCAGGGCGAGCTTTAAGTCGGGGGGAACCCCGTTTCAGGGGCGATGATGATCGACGTTGAAGACCTCATCGCCCTTGTCAGGAACTATAACCCACGCACGAACGCTGATCTGATCCGGCTGGCCTATGCCTATGGCCTTGCCATGCACGAAGGTCAGTTCCGTAAATCTGGCGAACCATATTTCACCCATCCCGTTGCAGTCGCAGCCATCCTGACCGAACAGCGGCTGGATGATGCCACGATCATCACCGCACTTTTGCATGATACGATCGAAGATACGCGGTCGACTTATTCGGACATCACCGCGCAATTTGGTGCTGAAGTCGCGGAACTTGTCGATGGCGTGACCAAGCTGACCAATCTCCAGTTGTCTTCGACTGAAAGCCAACAGGCCGAGAATTTCCGCAAACTGTTCATGGCCATGTCCAAGGACCTGCGCGTCATCTTGGTGAAACTGGCCGACCGTCTGCACAACATGCGCACGATCAAGTCAATGCGCGTCGAAAAACAGGCGCAAAAGGCCCGCGAAACAATGGAGATCTATGCCCCGCTTGCCGGGCGCATGGGGATGCAATGGATGCGCGAAGAGTTGGAGGATCTGTCGTTCAAGGTCCTCAACCCGGATGCCCGCAATTCGATCATTCGCCGGTTCCTGACGCTGCAACGGGAATCGGGAGATGTGGTCCACAAGATCACCGCCGATATCCGCAATGAGCTTGAAAAGGTGCAGATTGAGGCGACCGTCTACGGGCGGGCCAAAAAGCCGTATTCGATCTGGCGCAAGATGCAGGAAAAGGATCTGGCCTTTTCGCGCCTGTCCGACATCTACGGTTTTCGCATCATCTGTGACTCTCTGCCTGATTGTTATCGGATCCTTGGCGTCATTCACCAAAGATGGCGCGCAGTTCCGGGGCGGTTCAAGGATTATCTCAGCCAGCCCAAGAATAACGGGTATCGGTCCATCCACACCACCGTTTCAGGCCGTGATGGCAAGCGGGTTGAGGTTCAGATCCGCACGCGTGAGATGCACGAAGTGGCCGAGGCGGGCGTCGCGGCCCATTGGGCCTATCGCGAGGGCGTGCGGACGCAGAACCCCTTTGCCATCGATCCCGGAAAATGGATCAACAGCTTGACCGAACGGTTTGGCGAGGGCGACCATGATGAGTTTTTGGAACACGTCAAACTTGAGATGTATTCCGATCAGGTGTTTTGCTTTACGCCAAAGGGCGATGTCGTGCAGTTGCCGCGCGGGGCGACGCCGCTTGACTATGCCTATTCTATCCACACGCGGATCGGGAATTCCTGTGTTTCGGCCAAGGTTGACGGCATTCGCGTGCCCCTGTGGACACGCCTGAAAAACGGCCAATCGGTCGAGATCATCACCGCCGAAGGGCAGCGGCCGCAATCCAGTTGGATTGACATCGTAACCACGGGGCGTGCCAAAGCGGCCATCCGTAAATCCCTGCGCGAAGAAGATCGTGGCCGCTTTATCAAGCTGGGGCAGGAATTGGCCCGCGCAGCCTTTGATCACGTTGGTAAAAAGGCCACCGAAAAGGCCCTGCGCACAGCAGCCAAGATGCTTGGGCTGAATGATGAGCAAGATATGTTGGCACGTCTGGGATCTGCGGAACTGACGGCGCGCCGGGTGGTCGAAGCGCTGTATCCAGAACTTGCGCGGGAAGATCTGGATGTCGTGGATGCCTCACGCCCGGTGTTGGGACTGCAAGACGATCAGGCCTTTCGTCGCGCCCCGTGCTGCCAGCCTGTCCCCGGCGAGCGCATTGTCGGGATCACTTATCGTGGCAAGGGGATCGTGGCACATGCCATTGATTGCCCGGCTCTTGCCGAATTCGAAGAGCAGACAGAACGTTGGGTGGATCTGTCTTGGCACGCAGGACGACATGCCGCCGTTCATACGATCAGCTTTGAGTTGACCATCGCCAATGATGCCGGCGTTCTGGGGCGTATTTGCACCTTGATCGGCGAGCAGAAGGCCAATATCTCGGACCTGCGTTTCACAGATCGCAAGCCCGATTTCTACAGGCTTGTGATCGACGTGGATCTGCGAGACGTGGAACATCTGCATATGGTCATGACGGCGCTTGAGGCCGAAACAGATGTGGCTCAGGTGTCCCGCCATCGGGATCTTGCACGAAAACCATAAGGCCACTTGGCCGCATGGATAAGGGAAAGGGATAGACGGGGTGGTCTTCAGGCGGCGCAACAAGCGCACAGCCATGGAATGGCTCAAGGCATCAGTCTATCCCAAGGGTGGCTGGATGCGGGCAGGGCAGTATGTGCTGCACCGCCTGACCCGATTGCCAGACCCACCCCATCGAATCGCACGCGGTATTTTTGCCGGAGTGTTCATCTCGTTCACGCCCCTTTTCGGCTTTCACTTCTTTGGGGCCATGTTCATCGCCCTTTTGATGCGTGGCAATGTCATCGCGGCCCTTTTAGGCACCTTCTTTGGAAACCCACTGACCTTTCCGTTGATTGCCGTAGGGTCGGTTCAACTTGGCCACATTATCCTTGGAACAGGTGTAGATGCGGTGCCTGCGACACAGATCCTGTCGGCTTTCGCCTCGGCCGGAGGCGAAGTCTGGAGCAACTTTTTCACTTTGTTTACAGGTGGGGATGTTGAATGGGGGTTGTTGAAGCATTTCTACTTCGGCCTGTTCAAACCCTATCTGATCGGCGGAATCGGACCCGGCCTGCTGTCGGGATTGCTGTGTTACTATCTGTCCCTTCCGATCATCTCAGCCTATCAGAAGTTGCGTCAAAAGCGCAGGCGCGACAGGGCGGAAAGGACACGCTCGGCGGCGGGGCAACGGCTTCGTGCGGCCCGTTCGGCAAAGCAAGTAAATCTGCCAAACGCTGACCCCAAGTGAAACTCGCTGTGGAAGTGACCTATGGTCAGGTTCTTTTATCCTTTGCCTTGTCCGGCAAGTGTTCATATCCATTTATCTGGATGGGCAACGATTTGAGACGTGCCTGTGATGATGACAGCCTATAAAGCGAACGATGTCGTCGGGGCTGATGTTGAATCCGGGCCTTTTGGCGCCGGAATGAGCGGGGAAGACAGTGGTTTTTAAACGTCGCGATCGTCTGTCATGGGCGGCTTGGTTCAGGGAGATGTTCTATCCTACCGGCGGTTTTCGGCGGGCCACGCGCTATGTGATCCACCGCATGCGCCGTTTGCCAGACAATCCGCACCGGATTGCCCGTGGGGTGTTTGCCGGGTGCCTGATCGGTTTTCTGCCGCTGCCCGGGATGCAGTTTCTTGGCGCGGCGGGTTTGGCATGGGTGATGCGCGGCAATATCCTTGCCGCCTTGCTGGGCACGTTCAATTCCAATCCGGTCACGACCCCGTTCTTTGCTGTCGGCGCCATCAGCCTTGGCCATTGGATGATGGGCATCGACACCCCGCTGTCAGCCGAGGCGATCGGAGAGGCCTTTGCCGATGCGGGCATCGATTTGTGGGGCAATCTTCTGGCGATGTTCGGCCCGGAGGTGATGCATTGGGACGGGTTGATCCAGTTCTGGAACACCGTCTATGTGCCTTATTTCATTGGGGCCTTGGGGCCGGGCATCGTGCTGAGCCTCGCTTTTTACTACGCCACTATTCCTCTCGTTGCCGCCTATCAAAAATCGCGGGCAACAAAATTTGACGCCAACAGTGAAAAGCGTTTGCTTTTGCGAGAAAAACTGGGGCGCCTGTCACCAAAGGCCGCACCTGTATCCGATACAAAACAAGGGGATGACGAACCCCCGACCGCGCCCTAGCTTAGGGCAGGGCTTGACTGGAGTGGACAGATGATACCGCAGGGCAAACAGAGGCTTGGCATCAACATCGATCACGTGGCGACAGTGCGCAACGCGCGTGGGTCTGCATGGCCTGATCCGTTGCGCGCCGCGATTTTGGCCGAAGCATCCGGTGCGGACGGCATCACGGCGCATCTTCGCGAAGACCGCCGCCATATTCATGACGCGGATATAGAGGCCCTGCGCGCCGGAATCGGCATTCCGCTGAACTTTGAATGTGCAGCGACCGATGAAATGGCCGCGATTGCGTTGCGGATCAAACCGCATGCGATCTGCCTTGTGCCCGAAAAGCGTGAAGAGCGCACAACGGAAGGGGGATTGGATGTTGCGGGCGACGAAAACCGTCTGGCGCAGTTCATCGCCCCTTTGCGTGACGCGGGGTGCCGTGTGTCGATGTTCATTGGCCATGATGAACGCCAGATCCGGTCCTCGGCACGCATCGGTGCGGCAGTGGTGGAGCTGCACACGGGCCATTATTCGGAATTGCATGCCGAGGGTCGCTTTGATGAGGCCGAGGCCGAACTTGCCGCGTTGCGCGAGGGGGCGGCCTTGGCCTATTCCCTTGGGCTGGAAGTGCACGCCGGCCATGGTCTGACCTTCGACAATGTGGCCCCGATTGCAGCAATTCCGCAGATTATGGAACTGAATATCGGGCATTTCTTGATTGGTGAGGCCGTCTTCATGGGTCTTGGCGCCGCAATCGAAGAGATGCGCCGCCGGATGGATGCAGCGCGGGCTTGAACCGGGGGGCTTTGCCCGTATTTTGGGGAAACGACGATGCGCAAGACGATCTCTTGGATGGAACAGCCATGATCCTTGGTATCGGCAGTGATCTTGCGAATATTGAGCGGATAGAGGCGACCTTGGCGCGCTTTGGCACAAGGTTTATTGACCGGGTCTACACAGACCGAGAACAGCAAAAGGCCGCAAGCCGTCCCCATGGAATTGCCGCCACCTATGCGAAACGCTGGGCTGCGAAAGAGGCCTGTTCCAAGGCGCTTGGAACGGGCTTGCGTATGGGAATCGCATGGAAGGAAATGGCGGTGACCAATCTTGCCAGTGGCCAGCCCGTCATGCATCTGTCCGGTTGGGCGGCTGAGCGGTTGAAGTCAATGACGCCCGAGGGGCATGAGGCGGTGGTCCATGTCACCCTGACAGACGATCACCCATGGGCACAGGCCTTTGTGGTGATCGAGGCCCGCCCATTCCCCAAAGGGTGAACAGCGTGTCGCTTGACTAACGGGGGGCTTGGGCGCATGTAGCGGCCCGGTGGATGAACGAACTTACCAAAGGGCGAGAAATGGCCAGCAAAGCGGCAAATGAAGGCGGGATCGTCGAGACGATAAAGACGGTGGTCTACGCGCTGTTGATCGCGGGCGTGTTTCGCACCCTGTTTTTTCAACCGTTCTGGATTCCCTCCGGGTCGATGAAAGACACGCTTTTGATTGGCGATTTTCTGTTCGTCAACAAGATGGCCTATGGCTATAGCCGCTATTCCTGCCCCTTTGGCTTTTGTCCCATCAGCGGGCGTTTGCTGTTCTCGGACCCAGAGCGCGGCGATGTTGTGGTGTTTCGTCATCCGGTGAACGGGGCGGATTTCATCAAGCGCCTGATCGGGATGCCGGGTGATACGGTTCAGATGAAAAATGGCGTGCTTTTCCTCAATGGTGAAGAGGTCAAGCAAACCCCCGATGGCGATTTCGAAGAGGTCTATGATCAGCAGGGCCCGATGGGCAACTTGCCGCGTTGCGAGAATGGTCCGATTGGTCAGGGCGATATTTGCAAAAAGTCGCGCGCCCGCGAAACCCTGCCCGGTGGTCGCCAGCATGATATCTTGAATATCGATACAAACGGCTTTGGCGACAATACGGATGTGTTTACCGTGCCCGAAGGCCATTACTTCTTCATGGGCGACAACCGCGACAACAGCCAAGACAGCCGCTATGGGCAGGCTGTTGGTGGCGTTGGGTTTGTTCCGGCCGAGAACCTGATTGGCCGCGCGGATCGCATCATGTTCTCGTCCGCCGGACGGTCGATGTTGTATTTCTGGACATGGCGCTCGGATCGATTCTTTAAGGCGGTGGAATGAGGCTGAGTGCGGACCTAAAGGCGCTGGAATTGCGCATCGGGCACAGTTATACCAAGCCCGAGTTTTTGGTCCGGGCTGTGACACATGCCTCTATCAGTTCGTCCACACGCCAAGACAATCAACGGCTGGAATTTCTGGGTGACCGTGTGCTTGGCCTTGTGATGGCCGAAGCCTTGCTAACCGCCGACCAAGCCGCAAGTGAGGGTCAGCTTGCCCCCCGCTTCAATGCTTTGGTGCGCAAGGAAACCTGCGCCGATGTTGCCCGTGAGATCGCACTTGGCGAGGTGTTGAAACTGGGCCGTTCCGAAATGCTTTCCGGCGGGCGGCGCAAAGAAGCACTTTTGGGCGACGCAATGGAGGCGCTGATTGCTAGCGTCTATCTGGATGCCGGGTTTGAGGCCGCAAAGGCGCTGGTCTTGCGGCTTTGGGGCGCGCGTATCTTGCAAGTTGATGTCGACGCCCGCGATCCAAAGACCAGCCTTCAGGAATGGGCGCAGGCGCGGGGCATGCCGCCGCCAGCCTATGCGCAGACAGCCCGATCAGGGCCCGATCATCAACCGATTTTCACCGTGGAAGTGGTGCTGGAGGACGGCGCGCGCGAAACCGCGCAGGCCGGGTCCAAGCGCGCTGCGGAACAACAAGCCGCCCGCACCTTGCTTGCGCGGCTGGAGCAAACGACATGACAGAGACAACGCGCGCTGGATTTGTGGCCTTGATCGGCGAGCCGAACGCCGGGAAATCCACGCTCTTGAACCGCATGGTGGGGGCCAAGATTTCGATCGTCACCCATAAGGTGCAGACAACACGGGCGCGCATTCGTGGCGTGGCCATGGCGGGCAATGCACAGATCGTGTTCGTCGATACACCCGGGCTGTTTCGCCCGCGCCGCAGGCTTGACCGCGCGATGGTCAAGGCGGCATGGGGCGGGGCCTCGGACGCGGATGTTGTGGTCTTGCTGATCGAGGCGCATCGCGGCCTGACCGAAGGGGCCAAGGCCATCATCGAACGGATCGCCGATGAACTGCCACAAGGCAAGCCGATTGCCCTTGCGATCAACAAGATTGATCGTGTCAAGGCGGCCAGCCTTTTGGGCCTTGCCGAAGAGATGAATGCGGCGTTTCCCTTTGCAAAGACCTTTATGATCAGTGCCGAAAAGGGCTATGGCGTGGACGATCTGCGCGACTGGCTGGCGTCGGAATTGCCCGAGGGGCCGTGGTTCTATCCCGAGGATCAGATTGCCGATCTGCCAATGCGGATGATCGCCGCCGAAATGACGCGCGAAAAGCTGACCCTGCGCCTGCACGAAGAATTGCCCTATCAGTTGACGGTCGAGACGGAAAAGTGGGAAGACAAGCCCGACGGCTCCACCCGGATCGATCAGATCATCTATGTCGCCCGTGATGGCCACAAGGGGATCGTTTTGGGCAACAAGGGCGAGACGATCAAAGCCATCGGTCAGGCGGCGCGGGCCGAAATCTCGGGTTTTCTGGACCGCACGGTGCACCTGTTCTTGCAGGTAAAGGTGCGCGAAAACTGGCTGGATGAGCCAGAGCGCTATTCCGAAATGGGCTTGGAGTTCAAGGATGGTGATGCCTGATCACCGGGTTGAGTGGTCGCCGCGCCTCTTTTGCGGTGAACCGCGCGCCACACCATGAATCTGACGACCCGCTTTTGGATCGACGCCTATCTGACAAGGCTCCGCCTTGCCGATATCCCGGCCTATGTGGTGGCGCATGGCGATGATACGGCGGGCACTGTGATGGTGAAGCTTGCACTTTTGAACGGTCAGGCACGTGCCTATGAGCGCGGCTTTGATCTGGCCAGCAATGCGCGAACGTGGCGCACGGTTCTTGACGGGCCAGAGCCAGAGGTTGATGCCATGATCACCCGCGCGCGTGGTCGGGACCGTGATCTGTGGGTGATCGAGGTCGAGGACCGCATGGGCCGCACCCTTTTGGACCAAGAGGGTCTATCGTCCTAATCGGCGTGTCAGTCGGCCCATCCCCCAGATCACCGCTCCTGCAACGGCAAAGACCAAGACAAGGCCGACGATGTTGATGGCGATTTGGGTTGCGCCAAAGCGGGCGACATCCAGAAAGAAATACGGGTATCTGCCCGTCAGTGCCCCGCGGATGAGCGCATAAAGGCAATAGGCCACGGGCCAGATGAGCCACAGCGGCAGGCGGCGGAGGGACTGGTCTCTTGGGCCGTAAGCCAGCCACCACAGCAAGGTTGCCACAGGCACGAAGAGATGAAGGCCAAAATCCGTCCACCAGTTCAGGCCCTGAAACGGCTCGGGCGGGGCCAGCAGGGTTTGATAGATCAGGCAAACCATCGTGATGTTGATGACCCCTGTCAGATGCAAGTCGGGCTGCGGGGGCCGCCCTGTGGCCTCCTGCAACATGGCGACGGCGACAAGGGCGTTGGTGAGGATCGTAAAATAACGCGCCAGATCCCAAAGCCGCGCCCCCCAAGGCTCCAGCTCCGGTTTGGTGCCATTCAGCGTGAACTGGCCGACCAGCGCCGCAAGGGCCGCCAAGCCAATCAGAAGGGCGAGTGTGCGTTTCACGGTCATAAAGGAAAGAAAGCTGACAGGTCCACGCTTTGCAAGTGTTCTCTTGCGTCGGGCCTGTGGCGAAGGGATAGTCCGGCGATGGAATGGCGAGACGAAGGTGTGCTGTTGTCCATGCGCCCGCATGGCGAAGGCTCGGCGATCATAGAGGTGCTGACCGCCGCGCATGGGCGGCATATGGGCGTTGTGCGGGGGGGCGCATCGCGCAAGATGGCGCCTGTCTTGCAGCCGGGCACACAGATCGCGGTGGAGTGGCGCGCACGGCTGGACAATCACATCGGAGCCTTCACGGCGGAACCCGTGCGGTCGCGTGCTGCGGTGCTGGAGGATCCACTTGGGTTGTCCGGCTTGGGGTCGGTGTGTGCCCTTTTGCACCACGCTTTGCCGGAACGAGAGCCACATGCCCATCTCTATCGCCAGACCATCGCGCTGCTGGATGCCATGGTGGGGGGTCAGGATTGGGGTGGGGCCTACCTGTCATGGGAAATGTCCTTGCTGGAAGAGATCGGCTTTGGTCTGAGCCTTGGCTCCTGTGCGGTGACAGGATCGCGCGAGGATCTGGCCTATGTCAGCCCAAAGACAGGGCGCGCCGTCAGCCGGGATGGGGCGGGGGAGTGGGCATCGCGGCTTTTGCCGATGCCTGCATGCATGCTGGGGCAGGGTCCGGCCTCCACGGCAGACCTTTTGGCGGGGTTGACGATCACAGCCCATTTCCTGACCCGCGAGCTTGCGCCACAGCTAAAGGCGGGGCCTTTGCCCGAGGCGCGGGGGCGCATGATCTCGCGGCTGCAAAAGCGCGGCGGCTGACAAACGACGCCTTCGGGTCGCACCCGTGCCAGACGATGTGTCGAATAATTGTGCAAATGCCGCATGGCAACCCGATACATACCGCTTTTCCTGAAGCATTCACCGACCCCCCGCGTAGAAAATTTCGCCCTTTTGGCGGGGATAGAGGCGGCTGTGCGTGGCACCCTGATCTCTGTAATGCCTTTGGCGGTCTATGATGCCGTTGGATCGGCGGAAAGCACCTCGGCGGCCTATTTCATAGCGGGCCTTGTGTCGCTGACATGGGGTCTGTTTGTGCCGTGGGGGACACGGTTCATCCCTCGTCGCTGGATGTATACGCTGGGCTGTTGTCTGTATTTCTTTGGCCTGATCTTGGCCGTTCTGGGCGAGACGTGGTCGCTGCCCCTTGCCTTGATGGCCTTGGCAATGGCGACGGCAACCACCTTTGTCTGTCTGAATGCCTATATCCTTGACTATATCGATCGCGGCAATTTGGGGCGCAGCCAATCCATGCAGATGGTCTTTGCGGCCGGGCCATGGGCTTTGGGGCCGTTGTTTGGTGTGTGGTTGCGCCATATCTGGCCCCCCTTGCCCTTTATCGTTGCGGGGGTGTTCGTCGTTCTTTTGCTGATCGTCTTTTGGATATTGCGATTGGGCAACGGCAAACAGATCGCACGGGCCAAAGGTCCTGCAACCAATCCGCTTGCCTATCTGGGGCGCTTTTTTGCACAGCCACGGTTGATCGCGGGATGGAGCTTTGCCGTGATCAGGTCCTGCGGATGGTGGGTCTATGTGGTTTACCTGCCGATCTTTTGTATCGAATCTGGATTGGGCGACAAGGTTGGCGGGATGGTTCTTTCGGCAACCAACGCCCTGTTGTTCGTATCACCGCTGGTCTTGCGGATGGCGCGGGCCGTCAGTGTGCGCTTGGCTGTCCGGTTGTCTTTTGCCGCATGCATGGTGGCATTCTTTTGTGCCGCGCTGTTTTCGCCCCTGCCGTGGCTGAGCGTTGCGGCCTGCATGGTGGCGTCGGTCTTGCTGGTCGTGTTGGATGTTGTGGGCGGATTGCCATTCCTGATGGCGGTCAAGCCCAGTGAGCGCACGGAAATGTCGGCGGTCTATTCCAGCTTTCGCGATGTGTCAGGTATTTTTACGCCGGGTGTGGCATGGCTGGTCTTGCTTGTGGCCCCCCTGCCGGGGATCTTTGTCGCGGCGAGTGCGGCTATGGCCATGTCTTACTTTGTGGCAGGGCGATTGCACCCGCGTCTTGGTGTGGCCCGACCTTCGCGTGGTGGCAGCAAAATACCCTAGCCAGGGTTTGGCCAGGGTATGTGTTTCAGACGGCCAGACAGGCAGCTTAGTCCAAAAGCCGCCGTGCGATCACTTGGGCTTGAATCTCTGCCGCGCCTTCAAAGATATTCAAGATACGCGCATCGCACAGGATGCGGCTGATCTTGTATTCCAGCGCAAAGCCATTCCCGCCGTGGATTTGCAGCGCATTATCGGCGCAGGCCCATGCCACCCGCGCGCCCAGCAGCTTGGCCATGCCCGCCTCCAGATCGCAGCGCTTGTCGTGATCCTTTTGCCATGCCGAGAAATAGGTCAGCTGACGGGCGACCATGATCTCAACGGCCATCATCGCAAGCTTGCCGGCAACGCGTGGAAATTCGATCAGCGATTTGCCAAATTGCTTGCGGTCGACGGCATATTGCATGCCTTCGTCCAGCGCTGATTGTGCCACCCCGATTGCGCGGGCGGCTGTCTGGATACGGGCGGATTCGAAGGTCTGCATGAGTTGTTTGAACCCCTGACCCTCCACCCCGCCAAGCAGGTTCTCTGCCTTTACCTTAAAGCCGTCAAAGGCCAGTTCGTATTCCTTCATGCCGCGATAGCCCAAAACCTCAATCTCGCCGCCGGTCATGCCGGGGGTCGGGAAGGGGGCCTCATCCGTGCCGGGGGTTTTCTCGGCCAGAAACATGCTCAGGCCCCGGTAGTCGGTGGTATCGGGGTTTGTCCGGGCCAACAGCGTCATCACATGGGTGCGGGCAGCATGGGTGATCCATGTCTTGTTCCCGGTCACTTCCCAGCCATCGTCGCTCTTCACGGCGCGGGTCCGCAATGCGCCAAGGTCGGACCCGGTGTTGGGTTCCGTGAACACGGCCGTTGGCAGGATTTCCCCGCTGGCAAGCTTGGGCAGCCAATGGGCTTTTTGATCTGCCGTGCCACCGCACAAGATAAGTTCCGCGGCGATCTCGGTTCTTGTGGCAAGCGATCCCACCCCGATATAGCCGCGCGACAATTCTTCTGAAACAACGACCATGCTGGCCTTTGACAGACCAAAGCCGCCGAATTCTTCTGGGATGGTCAGGCCAAATACACCAAGTTCCGACAGTTTTTCGATGATCTCCATCGGGATCAATTCGTCACGCAGGTGCCAGCCATGGGCGTGGGGGGCGACCTCTTCTTGCGCAAAGCGGCGGAATTGGTCGCGGATCATCTCAAGCTCATCATCAAGGCCGGAGGCCCCGAATGTGGCATTGGCGCGTCCGTCACGCATAAGCGCAACCAGACGGGCGCGGGCGGCGGCGGTGTTCCCTTGGGCCATAAGGGTCGTCACCGCCGCGCCGCAGGTGCCAGAGGTAAGGCCAAGGTCCTGCAAGCGCGCGACCTCACCCTGGCTCATGGGGATACCCCCATGAATGTGGTGCAGATATTCGCCAAAGGCGATCTGATGGATCAGGGCCTCTGCCTCACCGAACTTGTCCTCGGCCCTTAGGCGCGTGGCCCAGGCCTGCATCTGGCGCAAGGATTCGGTGTAGGTTGCCAGCCATGACAGGGCGTGGGCAGCATACTGATGTGCTTCCATCGCAGCGTTTGAGACTTTGCCCGACACGGTGACAAGGGCGCGCAAGTTCTCACGGGCGGCCGTAAACAGGGCCTCAACTTCCGGAACTGCCTCTGCCGTCAGGTCAAGTAGGTTTCCCAGCACGGGTGAGGGGGCGAGTGTTTGTCCGTCATGGGCCATCGCGCGATTCCTGATCCAAAGATTCTGCGGTTGCAGCCGGGCTAAACCGTTTGCAGTCGCAGCGCAATATAATTTCAAATGAAATGCCCTCAATGATGGAAAATGTCGCATCGATTTTTTTCACATGGGTCAAGCTGCCGATCCAATTTGCCATGGGCGCGTTTTGCATCTTTTCTTTGGCAAGATGGCGGGCCATCAGTCGCGCATGTTTGAACAGATGCTCACATCCCTCGGCCTGACTGTGCCGCTTGTCTTGCTTGCCTGCGCGGTGACGCTGATTGCAGGTTTTGTGAAGGGCGCAGTCGGCTTTGCCATGCCGCTGATCATGATCTCGGCTTTTTCCAGCTTTTTGCCGCCGCATGTGGCGCTTGCAGGGCTGATCCTGCCAACTTTATTGACCAACATGGCCCAAGCCTTTCGCCAAGGGCTGGCTCCGGCGGTGACGACTGCACGGCAACGGTGGCGGTTTTTGCTGGGAACGGTGGTGTTTATCGGGATTTCCGCGCAATTCTTGGATGATATCCCCCGCAGCGTCTATCTGCTTTTGCTTGGCGTGCCGGTGGCCGTATATGCAGGACTGCAGCTTTTTGGCGTGCCCTTGGCCCTGCGATTGCAACATCAGAACCGGGCAGAGTGGCTTTTGGGCGTGATCGGGGGCATTTACGGGGGCGTGTCCGGCATCTGGGGGCCGCCGCTTTTGGTGTTCTTGCTGTCGACCAAAACCCCAAAGCTGGAGATGATCCGCGCCCAAGGTGTTGTGTTTCTGCTGGGATCAGTTGCGCTGCTGTCGGCGCATATCCAGACGGGATTGGCCAACCCCTCCAGCATGGCCTTTTCCGGGCTTTTGGTGGTGCCTGCAATGCTGGGGATGACCTTGGGCTATCGGTTGCAAGATCGGCTGGATCAGGACCGTTTCCGCGTCTGGACGCAGGCGCTGTTGGTCGTGACGGGGCTGAACCTGATCCGGGGCGGTTTGGGCCTGTAGCGGCAAAACAGAAACCGCAAAATGAAAAACGCCGCCCGATTGCTGGGCGGCGTTTTGGTTTTTGCGGCAAATGTTGCCTTAGCCGATGGCGGCGGCCTTCACGTCATCATCGATATAAGGCACGTATTTGCCAAAGTTGTTGGCGAACATATCGACCAGCTTTTGCGCCTGCGCATCATAGGCGGATTTGTCGGCCCATGTATCGCGCGGGTTCAGGAGTGTCGGATCGACACCCTCCAATGCGACTGGCACATCAAAGCCAAAGTTCACGTCGCGGCGGAATTCGACACCATTCAAGCTGCCATCGAGCGCCGCCGTCAGCAGTGCCCGCGTCGCCTTGATCGGCATGCGGGTGCCTGTGCCATAGGCACCCCCCGTCCAGCCGGTGTTGACCAGCCAGCAGGTTGCGCCATGCTTGAGGATCTTTTCTTGCAGCAATTTGCCGTAAACCTCGGGCCGGCGTGGCATGAAGGGGGCGCCAAAGCAGGTCGAGAAGGTGGGCTGCGGCTCGGTCACGCCACGCTCTGTTCCGGCCACCTTGGAGGTGAAGCCAGACAAGAAGTGGTACATCGCTTGGGCTGGGGACAGTCGTGCAATCGGGGGCAGCACGCCAAAGGCATCACAGGTCAGCATGACCACATGCTTGGGGTGCCCGCCCAGACCCGTATCCGAGGCATTTGAAATCGCATCCAGCGAATAGGCGCACCGGGTGTTGTCGGTCAGGCTATTGTCTGCGAAATCAAGTTCCAGCGTATCTGGATCGAAAATCATGTTCTCGACCACGGTCCCAAAGCGCGAGGTGGTTGCGTAGATCTCTGGCTCAGCCTTTGGGTCAAGGTTGATGGTCTTTGCGTAGCAGCCGCCTTCGATGTTGAAGATGCCGCGATCCGACCAGCCATGCTCATCATCGCCGATCAAGGTGCGATCTGACGCGGCCGACAGGGTGGTTTTGCCCGTGCCCGACAGGCCAAAGAACACCGCCGCATCAACCGGATTGCCAATGGCATGGTTGGCCGAGCAGTGCATGGCCATCACACCCTTGCCGGGCAGCACATAGTTCATGATGGTAAAGACAGACTTCTTGTTCTCGCCGCCGTAGTAGGTATTGGCGATCAGGACCGTCTTTTCATCAAAGTTCATCGCGATCACGGTTTCGGACCGGCAGCCATGCTTTGCAGGATCGGCCTTGAAGCTTGGCACGTTGATGATGGTCCATTCCGGATCAAACGTATCAAGTTCTGCCCGCTCGGGGCAGCGCAGCAGGTTGCGGATGAACAGGCCGTGCCATGCCAATTCGGTCACCATCCGCACGTCAAGCCGGTGCAGCGGGTCTGCGCCTGTGTAAAGATCTTGGACAAAGTAATCGCGGCCCTGCATATGGGCCAACATGTCCGCCTTCAGACGGGCGAAGGCGTCTGGCGCCATGGGAGGGTTGTTTTCCCACCAGATCGTGTCTTCAACCGATGGGGTACGAACAACGAATTTATCTTTGGGCGAACGGCCTGTGAATTGACCGGTGGTGCACAAAAACGCACCGCCCTTGCCCAATGTTCCTTCCTTGCGTGAGACAGCAGCCTCAATCAGGGCAGGTTCAATAAAATTATAAAAGACGTTGCCCAGACCAGTTATTCCCTGGGTTTCGAGGGTGCGGTTGGGGTTCACGCGTCCGTTGGTCATCCTGCAAGCTCCCGGTGCCGCGCATAGCACGCGGCGTGTTGTCATTCAGAATTCGGCATCCGGGCCAATAGGATACCGGCAACACCCCGGGCCAAAGGGGTAATCGCAAGTTCATATAACACGACAATGACGCCACGGAACAGCAGGCATGTGAACAGTTAGCGCAACCACGGGCAGGTTAGCGCAACCATTATGCCAGCAGATGGGGGAGTGAGGCAAATTAGCCATTCCTTGGCACTTTTCTTGCCACAATTGAGCCCAAATCAGGGTGATTCGCACTTCCTTGTTGATTCTGAGAGCCGGAATGTTGTTGATATTCTGAAAAGACGTGTAAAAAAGCAGGCATAAGGAACCTTATCATGGCAAGGATCGCCCTTGTTGACGACGACAGGAATATCCTGACGTCAGTCTCAATGACGCTGGAAGCAGAGGGTTTCGAAGTTGAAACCTATAATGACGGCCAATCGGCCTTTGACGCATTCTCCCGGCGCATGCCTGACATGGCGGTGCTGGATATAAAGATGCCCCGCATGGATGGCATGGATCTTTTGCAACGTATCCGCCAAAAAACCCAGATGCCGGTGATCTTTCTGACATCCAAGGATGATGAGATTGACGAGGTTTTGGGTCTGCGCATGGGGGCTGACGACTACGTGAAAAAACCTTTCAGTCAGCGCTTGCTGGTTGAACGCATCCGCGCGCTCCTGCGCCGGCAAGATGCGATCGTGACGGGCGAGGTTGCCGTCACCGAAGAAACCAAGATCATGGAACGCGGACAATTGCGGATGGACCCGCTGCGCCATTCCGTCACGTGGAAGGGGCAGGATGTCTCGCTCACCGTGACAGAATTCATGCTGTTGCAAGCTTTGGCGCAACGTCCCGGTTTTGTGAAATCACGCGATCAGTTGATGGACGTGGCCTATGATGATCAGGTTTACGTGGATGATCGCACCATCGACAGCCACATCAAACGTCTGCGCAAGAAAATGCGCTCGGTGGACGATGAGTTTTCTGCCATCGAGACATTGTATGGCATTGGCTACCGTTACAACGAAGCATGACCGCTGTGCCCCAAATTGGCCCCAAGGAACCGCGCCCGATGTCGGGTGGTGACGTCATTTTGGGCGATGACTGGGTGTCGCCGGGGCATGCCGAGGACGCGGCCCTGCGGGCATCTCGAAAACAAAGGGGCCTCGTCTCTTTGAAACGCTCGCCTCTGGCGCGCAAGATCATCATCTTCAATCTGATGGCGCTTGTGGTTCTGGTGGCGGGGGTTTTGTTCCTTAACCCGTTCCGTGACACTCTGGTCATTCAGCGGGAACAAGCGTTCGTCACCGAAGCGAAACTGATTTCCAATGTGTTTGAGGCGGCCTTGCCGACCGCAGGTGACGCGGATTTGTCCTCGGTTGGGCCCGTGGCTGGCCTGATCGCAAAGCTGGATGTCAGCCCCGGATCAGAGGTGTTTGTCTTTGATCAGGGCGGCCGCGTCATCGGTACGGCAAGGGGCGCACCGCGCGAGGCGATCGGCGGCGCGGGCTCTACTGTCATCACAGGGTTTCTGAACAGCGTGTGGGAAGGGGCCTCTTCCCTTTTGTTCCGCAGCCAAGGTCAGGCCGGGCAGGTGGAGCCTGAAGCGCTGGCGCGCGCCCTGTTCGAAAAGGCCCTGTCTGGCGAGACGGCGGTAAACCTTGGTAAAGGGGCCGATGGCGGGGCGCTTTTCTCGGTGGCCACACCGGTGGCGCGGGATGCCGAAGTATTGGCTGTTGTCGCCCTTGTCAGCGCTGATGGTGAGATTGACGCACTGGTGCGCAATGAACGCGAACAGATCTTGCAGATGTTCGTCCTTGCGCTGTTGGTTTCCATTGGTTTGAGCCTTGTCCTGGCCTCCACGATTGCGAACCCCTTGTCCGATCTGGCGGCCGCCGCGGAATTGGGACAGGACCGCGATAGCCGCAAGGTGCAGCCCGGTCGCATTCGGATTCCCGATCTGGCGGCCCGCCCGGATGAGATTGGCAGGCTGTCGGTTGCGTTGCGCGGGATGGTTGCGGCGCTTTATGATCGCATTGACGCCAACGAACAGTTCGCGGCCGATGTGGCGCATGAAATCAAGAACCCGCTTGCCTCGCTCCGCTCTGCCGTGGCCTCGATGCACTTTGCGAAACGGGATGATCAACGCACGCGACTGCTTGAGGTGATCGATCATGACGTGCGCCGACTGGACCGCTTGGTCAGTGATATTTCGAACGCGTCACGTTTGGATTCAGAGTTGGTGAAAGAGGCTGAAGAAGACTTCAACCTGACCAAGACTTTGTCGAACCTTTCCGAATATCTGGGTCAACAAGCTGCCGAAAAAGGGGTGGAGCTGATTACTGACTTTCCGGCGGAACCAATTCGGATTTCTGGTCTGGAGGCGCGTTTGGCGCAGGTCTTTGTCAATCTTATCACCAATGCGGTGTCTTTTTGCGAAGATGGCGATGCGGTCCGGGTCTGGGCGCGCAAACGGGACAACCGGGTTTTGATTGTCGTGGAAGATACCGGCCCCGGCATTCCGGAACAGGCACTGACAAAGGTGTTCAAACGCTTTTACTCTGAACGCCCCCAAGGGCAGTTTGGGAACAACTCCGGCCTTGGGTTGTCTATCTCAAAGCAGATTGTCGAAGCCCATGGCGGCGTGATCTGGGCCGAAAATATCCGCCCGACCAATGCGGATGCGACCTCTGACCCGCTGGGCGCGCGTTTCGTGGTCGGCCTCCCGGTCTGACGGGCCATGGCACCTTTGATCGTGCATGCAACGACTGTCGCGATCGACGGACGTGGGCTTTTGCTGACTGGACGATCGGGCACGGGGAAATCCAGCTTGGCGTTGTCGCTGATGGCCCTTGGCGCGGTGCTGGTTGCAGATGATCAGACCGTTCTGACAAGCACGCAAGGGAGGTTGGTCGCGACATGCCCGCCGCAACTGCGCGGCATGATCGAGGCGCGTGGCCTTGGCCTGCTGAATGCGCCGACAACACCACAGGCCGAGATTGTTTTATGCGCCGATCTGGACTTGGTTGAGACGGAGCGGTTGCCACCGCATAGACAGGTCACATTCTTGGGACATCGTATTGATCTTGTGCATCGTGGCGGGAATGGCCATTTTCATGCCGCACTACTGCATTATATGCGGTATGGGCGTCGTGCCTGATGGATGAGGCAAGTTTTGGCCGAAACGGAACCATTGACCTTTGATCACCGGCTTGTGTTGGTGACAGGCCCTTCAGGGGCGGGTCGATCCACGGCAATCGACGCGCTGGAAGACATCGGGTATGAGGTGATCGACAACCTGCCGCTCAGTCTGGTCCCACGCCTGATCGAGGGGCCCCCTTCTGTGCAGCCAATTGCGCTTGGGGTGGATGTGCGCAATCGGGATTTCAACGCCTCCAGCCTGATCGAATTGATCGACAAGTTGACCCGCGCGCCGATGATGAACCTTCGGGTTCTCTATCTGGACTGCCAGCCCAATGTGCTGATCCAACGCTACAGCGAAACCCGCAGGCGCCACCCATTGGCCAAGGAAACCAGCCCCGAAGAAGGGGTGGAGCGTGAGATTGATCTTTTGTTGCCGATCAAGGCGCGGGCGGATCACCTGATCGACACCACCGATCTGACGGTCCATCACCTCAAGGCCGAGGTGGCACGCTGGTTTTCGGTGGGGACGGGGCCACGTCTTGCGGTGTCGATGCAGTCTTTCAGTTACAAGCGCGGTTTGCCGCGCGGATTGGATATGGTTTTCGACTGCCGCTTTCTGAGCAACCCACATTGGGAGCCTGCGTTGCGTGCCCTTGACGGGCGAGACGCCCGAGTCGGTGATTACGTCCGACAAGACCCGCGATTTTCGGAATTCCACCAAAGGTTGCGTGATCTTTTGCTCTTTCTGCTTCCAGCCCATTTGGACGAGGGCAAATCCTACCTTTCCATTGGCTTTGGGTGTACGGGTGGGCAACATCGTTCTGTTGCCGTAACGGAAATCTTGGCGGATGCACTTGCAGAAAAAGGCTGGGCAGTGTCAAAACGTCATCGGGAACTGGAGCGTCGTGCGGCCTCATCAGCAACAACGCCTTCAGAAAGCATCGGGGTGGGTGGCCTTTGATCGGAATCGTGATCGTCGCGCATGGCGGGCTGGCGAGAGAGTATCTCTTGGCGGTAGAGCATGTGGTTGGGCCACAAGCGGATATGCGCGCGATTGCCATCGAGGATGATCACGACCGCTCGGGCAAGCAGGCGGAAATCTGCGCCGCGGCGGATGCGGTGGATCGTGGCAATGGCGTGGTCGTGGTGACGGATATGTTCGGGGGATCGCCGTCAAACCTGTCCTTGCTGGCCTGTTGTGGGCGGGATCGCAGGATCATCTATGGCGCGAACCTGCCGATGCTGATCAAACTGGCCAAATCGCGGACGATGCCGGTGTCAGATGCGGTCAGCGCGGCCCTTGATGCCGGGCGCAAATACATAAACAGCCTGGATCTGGGCGGGGGAGCCTGAGTGTGCTGGTAAAGTCTTTTCAAATCGTCAACGAAAAAGGGCTGCATGCGCGTGCAAGCGCCAAATTTGTTGAGGTCGTCGAGGCGCATGACGCCATGGCCGAGGTCAGTAAGGATGGCATGTCAGTGTCGGGCGATTCCATTATGGGTCTTTTGATGTTGGCAGCCTCGCGCGGAACCTCTATTGAGGTTCGAACCAGCGGCGCACAGTCAGAGGCGCTAGCCGATGCGTTGGAGGCGCTGGTAGCCAATCGCTTTGGGGAAGATTACTGACCCAAAAGTGTTGTGCAGAAAGGCCGACGGATCGTGACAGAACATCCGCAGATACACACCTCAGGCGGGGCAGCACCGGTGGCAGCACCGGCCCGTGAAGTGCGCCCCTATGACATGCGCCGCCTGTCCTATGCGGGCACCTTTCAAAATCCGTTCAAGGCTACGGCCATTCGGGTGATCGAATGGCTGACAGCAAAGCCGAAACTTCTCAGCATGGCGCGCAGTTTCGAACGCTCGGGCGCGCCCTTTGGGGCACCGTTCTGGCCAAAGGCCGTCAAGCATATGGGCATTCGCATCGATACCCCCGATGACGAGATTGCTAATATTCCCGCAACTGGACCCGTGATCGTGGTGGCAAATCACCCGCACGGCCTTGTTGATGGGATCGTTCTGGCCGAAATGGTCGGTCGGGTGCGCAGCGATTTCAAAATCTTGACCCGATCCCTGCTGACCGGGATCGCCGAGATTGAAGAGTTCATGATCCCGGTGCCCTTCCCGCATGAGGAAAATGCCCGCGAAGCCGGGCTTGAGATGCGCAACCAGACGATGGAGCAGTTAAAGCGCGGTGGGGTCATCATTCTGTTCCCGGCAGGAAAAGTGGCCTGCTCGGAAACCTTTTTCGGAACGGCGATTGAGGCCGAATGGAATCCCTTTACGCATAAGATGATCCAGCGTTCAGGGGCGACAGTGGTGCCAATCCATTTTACCGGCCAGAACACCCGTCTTTACATGATTGCCAACAAACTTTCGGCCACGCTGCGCCAAGGTCTGTTGCTGTATGAAATCCGCAAAGCCCTTTTCAAACCCCAGCGGCCCCATATCGGTGCGCCGATTTCGCCAGATGAGTTGAAAAAATGGGACGGAAACCCCCGTGGTTTCCTTGCATGGTTGCGCGACCATACCTTGTCATTGGGCGCATAGACGGGCCTTTACGTTGTCGGGCCCTTACCGCGTCGGCACTGGCGTTTCGCCGCGATAGTCATAGAAACCGCGCTGCGTTTTGCGGCCAAGCCACCCGGCCTCGACATATTTTGTCAGCAAGGGGCAGGGGCGGTATTTGGTATCGGCCAAACCGTCATGCAGAACGTTCATGATGGCAAGGCAGGTGTCCAACCCGATAAAATCGGCAAGTTCCAGTGGCCCCATCGGGTGATTGGCCCCGAGTTTCAGCGATTCATCGATTGATTTGACCGAGCCTACACCCTCGTAAAGGGTATAGACCGCCTCGTTGATCATCGGCATCAAGATCCGGTTCACGATGAATGCGGGAAAATCCTCGGCGCTTGCTGCGGTCTTGCCCAGTTTGCGGACGACCTCATGCATGGTGTCCCAGGTCTCTTGGTCCGTTGCGATTCCGCGGATCAACTCGACCAATTGCATCACGGGCACGGGGTTCATGAAGTGAAAGCCCATGAACTTTTCGGGCCGGTCTGTCCGGCTGGCCAGACGGGTGATCGAGATGGAGGAGGTGTTTGACGTCAGGATCGTGTGCGGCTTTAGGTGCGGCAGCAGGTCTTCGAAGATCGCCTGTTTGACCGTCTCACGCTCTGTCGCGGCCTCGATGATAAGGTCACAGGGGCCGACATCGGCCAACTTCAGCGTGGTCTGGATGCGTGCCATGGCGGCGGCTTTGTCGTCAGCGGAAACCTTGCCACGGCTGACCTGACGCTCGATGTTCTTGTCAATCGTGGTAATGGCGCGGACAAGCCCATCAGCGCTGATATCCGTCAGCACCACGTCATATCCAGCCAGCGCAAAGACATGTGCGATGCCACTGCCCATCTGACCCGCACCAACAACACCAACCGAGCGGATTTCCATGACATTTCTCCTTCGCGACCTTGAGCGCAACCTTATGCGTCGGGCGTGCGCGGGGCAAGGGTGCCGCGGTGCGGAACCGATGGTTCCGATTTTCGGAAAAAGCCGTCTTTAGCCATTTGGAAAGGGGAATCGGTAAGGCTGGGCGCGGGTGTAATGAAACGGGTGGGTGTAATGGCCTATGAGAATCCGGGCGACGGGTCGCTCGACTATTATCCGTGCCGATATGGCACGTCGCGATTGTTGTTTCGGGGGCCAAGGCGTGACCTTGGTGCCCCCTATTGTGTAACTTTGGGGGGAACGGAAACCTATGGAAAGTTCGTGCCAGAGCCTTATCCAGCCCTGTTGGAAAGCGGTTCCGGGCTGCGGGTGGTCAATCTGGGCTGTGTCAATGCCGGGATCGACGTTTATCTGAAAGACCCCGAGGTGCTGGCCATTGCGTCAAAGGCGCAAGTGACCGTGGTGCAAGTGTTGGGCGCGCAGAATCAGACCAACCGGTTCTATGCAGTTCATCCCCGTCGAAATGACAGGTTTTTGCATGCGACCCCAATTTTGCAAACCATCTTCCGGGAGGTGGATTTTACCGAGTTCAACTTTACACGTCACATGCTGCAAACCCTGCAACATGTGTCGTCCGATAAGTTTGAGGTTGTGGCCGAAGAGTTGCGGGCGGCTTGGGTGGGGCGCATGCGCAATCTTTTAACCAATCTGTCGTGCAAGACAATTTTGTTGTGGCTGTCCAAAGCGCCACCACCGACGCCGGGCCGTCGTGCCGATCTGTCGCTTGATCCGCTGTTGATCGATACCGAAATGATTGCGGCCGTGCGTTCGCATGCAACACGCTACATCGAGGTTGTGCCATCAGCAGAAGCATCCAGTCAGGGCACCAAAGGGATGGCCTTTGCTGAGCTGGACCGGGTAGCCGCGTCTGGCCTGCCGGGCCCTGCAACCCACCGCGAGGTGGCCGAGGCGTTGGCGGCAGAACTGCTGCGTTTGAGCTAAAAAAGGGCGCCCTTGGGCGCCCTTGTCCTTATGCCTTAAGGCGGATCACAGCTTTTCGATCAATTCCGGCACAGCGGTGAACAGGTCCGCAACCAAACCGTAATCAGCCACCTGGAAAATCGGGGCCTCTTCGTCCTTGTTGATCGCGACGATGACCTTGGAGTCCTTCATGCCAGCAAGATGCTGGATCGCGCCCGAGATCCCCACGGCCACGTAAAGCGTCGGTGCCACAACCTTGCCCGTCTGACCAACCTGCCAGTCGTTCGGGGCATAGCCGGAATCGACGGCGGCACGGGATGCGCCAACTGCCGCGCCAAGCTTGTCTGCCAGTTTCTCGATCAGAGCAAAGTCCGCTTCCGATCCCACACCACGCCCGCCCGAGACGACGATCCCGGCGCTGGTCAGGTCTGGGCGATCCGAGGCCGCGACTTTGTCTTCGACCCACGCAGACAGGCTGCCGTCCACCGATGCCGATGTCTTTTCAACGGTGGCAGAGCCGCCCGTGCCAGCGGCCTCAAACGTTGCGGTGCGGATGGTCATGACCTTGGTCGCGTCCGAGGATTTGACGGTCTGAATGGCGTTTCCGGCATAGATCGGGCGCTCAAACGTGTCGGCATCAATCACCGCCAGCACTTCCGAAATCACCATCACGTCCAGCAAGGCCGCCACACGGGGCAGCACCGACTTTGAAAACGCGCCCGATGCCGCAGCAATATGGCTGTAGCCGCCCGCCAGTGACACGATCAGTGCGGCGGTGGGTTCGGACATCGCGTGGCAATAGGCGTGGTCATCGGCAAACAGCACCTTGGAGACGCCCATCAGCGTGGCCGCCTCGGCCGCTGCCGCATCGCCACCCGTGCCTGCAACCAGAACGGTCACATCGCCCAGCGATTTCACAGCCGTAAGCGCCTTGGCGACCTGATCGGTTGCAAGCGCGCCATCAATAACATCCGCGAGAAGAAGAACAGCCATCAGATCACCCCCGCTTCGTCTTTGAGTTTCGCAATCAGTTCCGCAACCGACCCAACTTTGACGCCTGCCTTGCGGCCTGCGGGTTCGGTGGTCTTGACCACGCTCAGGCGCGGGGTAACGTCAACGCCATAATCTGCAGGGGTCTTGATCGCCATCGGCTTGGCCTTGGCCTTCATGATATTGGGCAGGCTGGCATAGCGTGGCTGGTTCAGACGCAGGTCAACTGAAACGATTGTCGGCATCTTCACGGTGATGGTCTGCAAGCCGCCATCAACTTCACGCGTCACGGTGGCACTGTCGCCGTCAATCGCAAGCTCGCTTGCAAAGGTGGCCTGGCTCCAGCCAAGAAGGGCCGACAGCATCTGTCCCGTGGCGTTCATGTCATTGTCGATGGCCTGCTTGCCGCACAAAACGATGCCCGGATTCTCTTCCCGAACGACGGCGGCCAGCAGCTTTGCTACGGCCAGAGGTTCGATATCCGTGTGCACGTCAGCCGCAGCTTCGATCAGGATGGCGCGATCGGCCCCCATAGCAAGGGCAGTGCGCAGCGTTTCTTGCGACTGTTTGACGCCAATCGACACGACGATGATCTCGGTCGCCACACCTTTTTCCTTCAACCGGATCGCCTCTTCCACGGCAATCTCGTCAAAGGGGTTCATCGACATCTTAACGTTGGCCAGATCGACGCCGCTTCCGTCCGCCTTGACGCGGACTTTCACGTTGTAGTCGATCACACGTTTGACAGGTACCAAGACCTTCATCAGCGCACATCTCCCAAATGTTCCAAGCTCTCGGCGAACTACCTAGCCCGTCTTGCCGTATCGCGACAGTGCAAAATCGACGCGGGGGCAGCTTAGAACGCCACGTATTTGATCGCAAAGGCCGATCAGCCTATCGCGTCAGTCCCGGCACCCACAGCACGTCATCCTTGCCATCGTTATTGGCGATCCGCCCCATGACAAAGAACCAATCCGACAAACGGTTCAGATATTTGACCGCTTCGCCATTGATCTCTTCCATCGTGGCCAGTTCAACCGTCAGGCGCTCTGCGCGGCGGCAAACCGTGCGGCACAGGTGCATCTGTGCGGCCAGACGCGACCCGCCGGGAAGGATAAAGCTGCGCAATGGCTCCAGTCTGGCGTTCCAGACATCAATCTCTCGCTCCAGCCGGTCAACTTGTGTGCCGATGATCCGCAGCGGTGTATAGGGCAGTTCCGCGTCCTTATACATGTCGGGGGTGCACAGATCGGCCCCCAGATCGAACAGATCGTTCGAGACGCGGGCAAGCGCCGCTTCCATTTCACCCTCGGCGAATTGGCGCGCAAGGCCGACGGTCGCGTTGACCTCATCCACCGTGCCATAGGCCGAGACGCGGATAGAGTGTTTGGCCACACGCGCGCCATTTCCCAACGCGGTTTCGCCCGCGTCCCCGGTTTTGGTATAGATTTTGGATAAGACGACCATCAGTTCCCTCCGCGTGACCGAAAATATGCAAAGCCAACGATCAAAAGTACGGCGACAAACTGTGCGGCAAGGCGATAGCGCATCAATCGGTTGGCGTGTTTCTTGTTGAACTCGCCACCTTTTGCAAAGCCGCCGATCCCGATCATCAGGATGACAAGCACACCAAGGCTTGCAAAAGCGGCGAGAAGGAACATCGGGTCTTTGAGCATGTTGGCTTCCTTGTTGATCCGGCTGATCTAGGGGTGATCTGACAAAAAGCGAAGGCAAAAATGGCCAACTGCGGCCATGCGTCCCTGTTGACGTGCCTGTCAGCCCTTTGCGATCAGCCAATCAAGCGCGCGTGTGGGCAAGATACGCCGTGCGATGCCCATAAGATAGGTGGGCGTTGTCACATAATAGCGCGCCTTTGGGCGGGGGCTTTCCAAGGCGTGGATCAATTTTGCCGTCACGGCACTTGCGGGAAGTTCAAAGCGATCCGGGCCACGGCTTTCATAAAGCCGCCCGCGCAGGGCCGCATATTCGGGCGCGCGCGCGGAATTTTCCCAATCAATCCATTTTTCGAAATGGGGAATGGCGTTTTCGCGAATGCGGCTTGTGACAGGGCCGGGTTCGATCAAGACCACATGAATCCCGGTGCCCCGCATTTCAATCCGCAAAACGTCCGACAGCCCCTCCATCGCGAATTTCGTCGAGACATAGGCCCCGCGCCATTGCAATCCGACAAGGCCCAGAACGGACGAGCAATTGATGATCCGCCCATGCCCCTGTGCGCGCATCACGGGAATCACGCGGCGCGTCAGGTCGTGATAGCCAAAGAGGTTTGTTTCAAAGATCGCCCGCAGGGCCCCGCGGGGCAGATCCTCGACCGCGCCGGGGCAGGCAAAAGCGCCATTGTTGTAAAGCGCATCCAATGTGCCGCCCGTGCGCGACAGGGTTTCCTCAAAGGCCGCGGCGACACTGTCTTCATCCGCATAGTCAAGCGTAAAGCTGTCAAACCCTTCGGCGCGCAGGGTTTCGCAATCTTTCTCCTGCCGGCAGGTTGCAAAAACCCGCCATCCGCGTGCCTTTAGGCCGCGTGCGGCATCCAGCCCAATGCCCGAAGAACTGCCTGTGATCAGAATTGTCTTGGCCAACGTCCTGCCCCGCGTTTTGCTTGATTATTTCGCCCGGTCTAGGGGCAAACAAGCAGATCGCAAAGGGGAATTGACCATTGAAATGCGATTCAGTCGGCGGTGTCTTTCAGGAAATCCATCGACATAAAGCCGTCGATCCCATCCCCCTCGACGCGTACGCGGGCCCAGCCGTTGTCTTCGACCCAGACAACTGTCACAGCCTCTCCCCGCGTCAGCCGACCGACGACGGCATCTTGGGTGGACGGGCCACCACGCACATTGACGGACCGCCCGCTGACAAACTTGACCTCACCTTCCGGCTTTACCGGCTTTGTCTGGGCAACGGTGGGTGCGAGGATCTTTGGGGCGGTTGGTTTTGCTGCGACAAGCGGTTGGTTGGGGGAAAAGGCGATTGTCACGACACCCTGATCTGCATTTGCAGGGGGGGGCTGTTCTTCTGCGCGGGCTTGCGCTGTATCCGCCACCGTGACGACCGTTTTTTCCTTTGCAGATTGCAAAGCCGCCTCTCTCTCGCCTTCAATCAGGCCCAAACGCATCTGACCACGATCTTCACCCACGAACTTCAGGGACAAAAATAAAATAGCGCATAAAAGGATTGTCAGTCGTATCATAGCGGTAGCACCCGATTCACTCTTCATCCATTGTGATGTATCACATTGATCGAAAGTATGGGGTGGAAAAATCATGGCTCTTTCCCCCTAGAAAGCCATAAATTTCCGGCTGGACCGTCAGGGCGCGGCGGATTACACAACATCCATGTCTGATGAACCCGACGACAACAAGATCGAGCCGGTAACGATCGCCGAACCGCTTTCCCGCGCCATCGGAGAGCGGTATCTGACCTATGCGTTGTCCACGATCATGCACCGCGCCTTGCCCGATGCGCGTGATGGGTTGAAGCCCGTTCACCGTCGTATCTTGTTTGCGATGCGGGAACTTCGACTTTCGGCCACGGGCGGGTTCCGCAAATCGGCCAAGATTTCTGGCGATGTCATGGGCAACTATCACCCACATGGCGACGCGGCGATCTATGATGCGATGGCGCGTTTGGCCCAGGATTTCAACGTGCGCTATCCCTTGGTGGATGGGCAGGGGAACTTTGGCAATATCGATGGGGATAACCCGGCCGCCAGCCGTTACACCGAGGCGCGCCTGACCGCGATTGCCGAGACCTTGATGGAAGGTCTGACCGAAAACGCTGTCGATTTCCGTCCGAACTATGATGGCACGTTGGAAGAGCCGGTGGTCATGCCGGCCGCTTTCCCCAACCTTTTGGCCAACGGGTCCAGCGGTATTGCCGTGGGGATGGCCACGAACATTCCGCCGCACAATCTGGATGAGCTGATCCACGGTTGCCATGCGATGTTGCACAACCCCGAAATATCGACCGCCGAACTGGTGGCGCTGATCCCCGGCCCGGATTTCCCGACCGGAGGCGTGATCGTGGAGCCAAGGGCCAATATCCTTGAGGCCTATGAAACAGGCCGTGGGTCTTTCCGGACCCGTGCAAAGTGGCAGGTTGAAGACCTTGGTCGGGGCACGTGGCAGATCGTTGTGACCGAGATCCCCTATCAGGTACAGAAATCCAAGCTGATCGAAAAGCTGGCAGAACTGATCCAGACCAAGAAAATTCCGCTGCTGGCCGATGTGCGCGACGAATCCGCCGATGATGTGCGTATCGTGTTGGAGCCGCGCGCAAAGACGGTTGAGCCTGATATGTTGATGGGCACGCTGTTCAAAAACAGCGATCTGGAGACGCGCTTTAGCCTGAATATGAACGTGCTGATCGATGGCAAAGTGCCAAAGGTGTGCAGCCTGAAAGAGGTTTTGCGCGCCTTTCTGGACCATCGTCGCACCGTTCTGCGCCGCCGGTCCGAGCATCGGATCGAAAAGATCGACCACCGGTTGGAGATATTGGAAGGGTTCATCATCACCTTCCTTAACCTTGACCGGGTGATCGACATCATCCGCTATGACGAGGATCCAAAGCGCGCCCTGATGGCCGAGGATTGGGGCAAGACCCACGTCCGCGCCACTTCGGAAAAGGACTACAAGCCGCCGCTTCCGGGCGAGGGCGAACTGACTGAGGTGCAGGCCGAAGCCATCCTGAACATGCGCCTGCGGTCCTTGCGCAAGCTGGAAGAGATGGAGCTGATCCGCGAGCGTGACGCCTTGATGGCCGAACGTGCGGGGCTGGCCGATCTGTTGGAAAGTGACCGTCTGCAATGGAAGCAGATCGGCAAAGAACTGGAAGACATCCGCAAGCAATTTGGCAAAGGCACCCGCCTTGGCGACCGCCGCACCCAGTTTGCCGAGGCCGGAGAAACAGTCGATGTGCCCTTTGAGGCGATGATCGAACGTGAACCGATCACGGTCATCTGCTCCAAAATGGGCTGGATTCGCGCGATGAAGGGCCATGTTGACCTTGCCGTGGAGCAAAAGTTCAAGGATGGCGACGGCCCGCGCTTTGCCTTCCATGCCGAGACGACGGATAAGCTGCTGCTGATCGCGGCCAATGGGCGGTTTTATACGTTGCTTGGGGCAAACCTGCCCGGCGGTCGTGGCATGGGCGAACCTGTGCGCCTGATGATCGACCTGCCCAACGATGCTGAAATCAACGACCTGTCGATTTTCCGGGCAGGCGAAAAGCTTCTTGTCGCCTCCTCTGCCGGGGATGGGTTTATCGTGCCTTCGGACGAGGTCTTGGCCCAAACCCGATCAGGCAAACAGGTGCTGACGGTCAGGGATGGCGTGCACACAAGCGTCGTCCGTGCCATCAAGGGCGATCACGTGGCCGTTGTGGGCGAAAACCGCAAGATGTTGGTTTTCCCACTGTCTGACCTGCCAGAAATGGTCAAAGGCAAAGGCGTTCGTTTGCAAAAATACAAAGATGGCGGCCTGTCTGACGCGATCACCTTTGTGCTGGCCGAGGGTCTTACGTGGAAAGATCCTGCGGGGCGCACCCGCACCGAACCCGACCTGACCGAATGGTTGGGTGCGCGGGCCGGGGCAGGCAAGATGGCGCCGCGGGGCTTCCCCCGCGACAACAAGTTCACCGATTGATCCGACCGGATCAGGGCTGCTGCCCGCCTGTGGCCTCGGTCACCCGGTCGGCGGCACTGCGCACGATTGCCCCCAAATGGCTTGCGTCTGACAGGTTCATCCGAAAGGCGGGCCCCGAGACGGAGAGGCCCGCAACAGGTTCGCCATGGCTATTGAAGATAGGGGCCGCAACGCAGCGCATTCCTTCGGCGCGCTCTTGATCATCAATGGCAAAGCCGCGCGCGCGGGTATGGGCCAGATCCCGCAAAAGGGACGATTCAGAGGTATGGGTCAGGGTGGTGAACCGCTCCATCCCGCGCCGGGCGATGATGCCCCGGACCCGGTCTTCGGGATACCAGCCCAGCAGCGCCTTGCCGATGCCCGAGACATGCATGGGTGCCTTTGTGCCCGGCGGGAAAAATGCCCGGATTGCCTCATGTGTTTCCACTTGGCTGAGGAACAGAACCTCATCCCCGACCTCGACCCCCAGATTGGCGGTCTCCCCGGTTTCCCGCATCAAACTGTCCATCGATTGACGGGCCCGCTCCACCACCTTGGTCCGGCGCAGAAAGCTGCTGCCCACCCGAAAGGCCCCGGGGCCGATGTGCCAGATTTGCCCCGGTTCCTCACATTCAACGATGCCATGCGTCTGCATGGTCACAAGCGCGCGAAAGACTGATGCCACGGCCTGCCCGCTTTCAGCGGCCAGTTCAGACAGGGTCATGCCCGGCTTTGCCGCCATCACAGCCAAGAGCGCAAGCGCCCGATCAAGGGCCTGAACGGTGTTTTGATCGGTCTTGTCGTTAAAGGCGCGGGGGCGTCCGCGGGGGCGAGGTGCTTGTGTCATATGACCCGTCCAGATTTGGCATGAACTGCTGTGAGAAAAGTGAAAAAGGCTTTCAACCTGTTTACAAAGGCTTTTACAGAGGTTTCTCAAAAATGAAAAATCTTTTCGAAAAAATTGTGCGATGGGGTTGCAGGCCCTAATGTGGTGGCAACAGAAACACTGAGGTGCTTGCCATGTCGCTCCAAAACCCAGTCTTCATTCCAGGGCCTACCAATATGCCCGAGGTCATTCGCAAGGCCTGCGACATGCCAACAATCGATCACCGCTCGCCAGCATTCGCGCGGATGTTCAAGCCTGCTGTTGAGGGCGTTCGGCGTGTTTTGAAGATGGGCGAGGGCGAGGTGATCATCCTGCCGTCAACTGGCACCGGCGGATGGGAGGCTGCGATGACCAATACGTTGTCGCCCGGCGATACCGTTCTGGCCGCACGCTTTGGGATGTTCAGCCACCGCTGGATCGATTTGTGCCAACGCCACGGTTTGAACGTTCAGATCATCGAAACCCCGTGGGGGCAGGGCGCGCCGTTGGCCGAGATTGAGGCCGCGCTGAAGGCTGATACCAAGGGCCAGATCAAGGCCGTTCTTGCCACGCATAATGAAACCGCCACGGGCGTCAAATCCGATATCGGAGGCATTCGGCGGGCAATGGACGCGGCAGGCCACGACGCGCTGTTCTTTGTGGATGGTGTATCGTCCATCGGGTCTATGCCGTTCGAGATGGGCGCATGGGGCGTGGATATCGCCGTGGCGGGCAGCCAGAAGGGGTTCATGCTGCCTGCAGGTCTGGCCATTTTGGGGGTCAGCCCTAAGGCAATTGCGGCGATGGAAACGGCCAAGCTGCCGCGCACATTCTTTGACTTTGCCGATATGCTGAAAGCTTATGCTGCGGGCGGCTACCCCTATACGCCAGCCGTGGGTCTGATTGCCGGCCTCGCCAAGGCGATTGAGGTGCTGGAGGATGAGGGGCTGGAGAACGTCTATGCCCGGCATCACCGCTTGGCCGAAGGCGTTCGCCGTGCGGTGGCCGCTTGGGGGATGAAGCCCTGTGCCGCCTCGGCCGACCTTTATTCCGAAACGATCACGGCGGTGGTGGTGCCTGCGGGCTGCAACGGCACCGATCTGGTCAAGCTGGCCGCCGAGAAATACGGCGTCGCCTTCGGTGTGGGGCTGGGCGAGGTTGCGGGAAAAGTCTTCCGTATTGGCCACTTGGGCATGCTGACGGATGTGATGGTGCTGTCTGGTCTGGCCTGCGCCGAGATGTGCATGGCCGATCTGGGCTGGCCGATCAAACTGGGCAGCGGGGTTGCGGCGGCGCAAGAATATTATCGCGGCTCGACCGGCGCGATGGCCTTGGCGGCGGAGTGAGGCGGAACTGCCGGGGGGCTGTCTGCCCCCCGGACCCCCCGAGGATATTTATGAACAGATGAAGGGTGCCGACATGAAGGACCTAGACCCGATGTATATACCGACCTTTGATGATGTGATCGCGGCGCATGACCGGATCCGTCCCTATATCCACCGCACGCCTGTGCTGACCTCGAGCTATTTCAACGAATTGACCGGGGCGGAATTGTTCTTCAAATGCGAGAACTTTCAGAAGGCCGGGGCCTTCAAGGTTCGTGGGGCGTGCAATTCGGTGTTTGGCCTGACGGATGAGCAGGCGCGTTTTGGCGTGTGCACCCATTCCAGCGGAAACCATGCGCTTTCATTGTCTTATGCCGCCGGGCGTCGGGGGATTCCGTGCAATGTGGTGATGCCGCGCACGGCACCGCAGGCCAAGAAGGATGCGGTGCGGGGCTATGGTGGGGTGATCACCGAATGTGAGCCTTCGACCAGCAGTCGCGAAGAGGTCTTCGCTCGGGTGCAGGCCGCGACGGGGGGTGAATTCGTGCACCCCTATAACGACCCGCGCGTGGTGGCGGGGCAGGCGACCTGCTCACGCGAGATGTTGGAGCAGGTGGACGGACTGGATGCCATCATCGCGCCGATTGGCGGCGGGGGCATGATCTCGGGCACCTGTCTGACGATGAGTGCGATTGGGCCGGGGATTGATGTCTATGCGGCGGAACCCAAGAATGCCGACGACGCCTTTCGCAGCTTCAAAGCCGGGCATATCATCGCCGATGACGCGCCCGAAACGGTGGCGGATGGGTTGAAGGTGCCGCTCAAGGACCTCACCTGGCATTTTGTCAGCCGCCATGTCCGGGACGTGTTTACCGCGACCGAAGAGCAGATCATCGAGGCGATGAAGATGACATGGAAGCGGATGAAGATCGTGATGGAGCCATCTTGTGCCGTGCCATTGGCCACCATCCTTGCCAACCCGGAGGTGTTCCGGGGGCGTCGTGTTGGTGTGGTGATAACGGGCGGAAACGTCGATCTGGATACTTTGCCTTGGATGAAAGGGTAAGCTTATGAACAGCCATGTAAAACTTGAAGGTTTTGAGGTGGGCTATGACATTCCGGCGCTGCCCGGAATGGATGAGGCCGACATTCAGACGCCTTGCCTTGTGTTGGATCTGGATGCGCTGGAGCGCAACATCAAGAAGATGGGCGACTATGCAAAGGCCCATGGCATGCGTCACCGCGTACATGGCAAGATGCACAAATCGGTTGATGTGGCCTTGCTGCAAGAGACACTTGGCGGATCCGTTGGTGTGTGTTGTCAAAAGGTTAGCGAGGCCGAGGTGTTTGCGCGGGGGGGCATCAAGGATGTCTTGGTCTCCAATCAAGTGCGCGATCTGGCCAAGATTGACCGTCTTGCCCGCATGCCGAAACTGGGGGCGCGGACGATTTGCTGCGTCGACATGTTGGACAATGTGGCGGACCTTTCGGCAGCGGCTGTCAAGCATGGCACGCAGATCGAATGTCTTGTGGAAATCGACTGTGGCGCGGGCCGTTGCGGTGTGAAGACCACGCCCGAGGTGGTGACCCTTGCCAAGGCGATTGACGCGGCGCCGGGGCTGAAATTTGCCGGTATCCAAGCCTATCAGGGCGCGATGCAGCACATGGACAGCTATGAGGACCGCAAGGCCAAGATTGCGCTTGCCGTGGCGCAGGTGAAGGACGCGGTGGATACGCTGAAGGCCGATGGCATTGACTGTGACATCGTCGGCGGCGGCGGCACGGGCAGCTATTATTTCGAAAGCACATCAGGGGTTTACAACGAACTTCAGTGCGGTTCCTACGCGTTCATGGATGCCGATTATGGCCGTATTCTGGACAAGGATGGCAAGCGGATTGACCAAGGTGAATGGGAAAATGCGCTGTTCATCCTGACCTCTGTCATGTCCCATGCCAAGGCTGACAAGGCCATTGTGGATGCCGGTCTGAAGGCGCAATCGGTCGACTCCGGCCTGCCGGTAATCTTTGGCCGGACGGATGTGAAATACGTCAAGTGCAGCGATGAGCATGGGGTTGTCGAGGACCCGCAGGGTGTTCTGAAGGTCAATGACAAGCTGAAGCTGGTGCCCGGCCACTGTGACCCGACCTGCAATGTGCATGATTGGTATGTCGGTGTGCGCGGTGGCAAGGTCGAGGTGGTCTGGCCAGTCAGCGCGCGCGGTAAGGCGTTCTGATTGTTGAAAAAAAAGGGGGGTGACATCGGTACACCCCCCGTACACCCCCGGTACAGACAAACTTGACAGACGTGCGGCGTGTTTGGCCGCCAAAAGGATTGCCCCATGTTGATCGTTCCCGAGGCGCTGATTGCGGACCTCGTGTCGCCCCAAGATGCCTTTGACGCCATCGAGGGATGCTTTGCCGCCATGTCCAATGGCGATGCCTATAACTTTCCTGTGGTGCGGGAGGCCTTGGGCGAGGGGCGGCAATATGGTTTCAAATCCGGGCTTGACCGGGCGGGTGCGCAGCTGGGTGTCAAGGCGGGCGGTTACTTTCCGGGCAATGCCGACAAGGGCATGATCAATCATCAATCCAGCGTCTTCTTGTTCGACCCCGAGACCGGGCGGCCCACGGCCATGGTGGGGGGCAACCTGTTGACCGCGCTGCGCACGGCAGCGGCGAGTGCGATTTCGATTGCCCGGCTGGCGCGACGGGAGGCGCGCGTGCTGGGCATGGTGGGTGCAGGGCATCAGGCAACGTTTCAGATGCGGGCAGCGGCGCGCGTGCGCCAATTCGACCGGGTGATCGCCTGGAACCTGCACCCCGACATGTTGCCCAAGCTGGGGGCCGTCGCGGCCGAGCTGGGCCTGCCGTTCGAGGCGGTGCCTCTTGAGCGGATGGTGGAGGCGGATGTGATCATCACCATCACCTCGTCGCCCGCCGCAAGCCTGATGGCGGCGCATGTGGGCCCCGGCACGCATCTGGCCTGTATGGGCACCGACACCAAGGGCAAGCAAGAGGTGGAGGCGGCCCTGTTGGCCCGTGCCACGGTGTTTACCGATGAGGTGGCGCAATCGATCAGCATTGGCGAGGCGCAGCATGCCATTGCCGCCGGGCTGCTGCAGGCCGCGGCGATCACGCCCTTGGGCGATGTGGTGACGGGGCGGCATCCGGGGCGGCAATCGGCCGAGGAAATTACGCTGTTTGATGGCACGGGGGTGGGTTTGCAGGATCTGGCCGTGGCCGCCATGGCGCTGCGACGGGCACAAGAACGGGGCGTTGGGGTAAAGGTTGCGGTCTGAGCCGCGCCAAAACCTTGTATCCGTGACAAAGCCATCCTTGCTGCCTTTGCCCCCACATGGTGAACGTGGGACCCAACTGGAGGGTGCCATGCGTGTTTTCATCAATGGGTTTGGTCGTATCGGGCGTTCGGTTCTGCGGGCCTTTGCCGAGGCCCCGGAAAAATGGCGCGGGTTGGAAATTGTCGGGATCAACGACATCGCAGCCCCGGAAATGTGCGCCTATCTGTTCGAATATGACAGCACCTTTGGGGTTTGGCGCGGGTCTGTCGCGCTGACGCAAGGGGCGCTGGTCGTTGATGGCCGCGCGATTCCCCTGCACCGGGTGCCCGATATCTCGGGCCTTGATCTGTCGGGCGTCGATGTGGTGATGGAATGCACCGGGCGGGCCGATGCGGCGGCGGTGGCGGGGCGCGGCCTGCAGGCGGGCGCCGCGCGGGTGCTGATCTCGGGGCCCTCGGCGGCGGCAGAGCTGACGGTGGTTCTGGGGGCGAATGACCACGCGCTGGCAGGGCAAAGGATCGTGTCGAACGCCAGTTGCACGACCAATGCGCTGGCGCCCTTGGCGCGGGCGCTGCATGACGCCTTTGGCGTGGTCACCGGATCAATGACCACGATCCATTGCTATACCGGCAGCCAGCCCACGGTGGATGCGCCTGCGGCAGATTATGCGCGTAGCCGGGCGGCGGCCTTGTCGATGGTGCCGACGACGACCAGCGCCTCGCGGCTTTTGGATACCGTCTTGCCCGAGATTGCCGGGCGCATCGCAGGCTCGGCCGTGCGGGTGCCGGTGGCGAGCGTGTCTTGTGTGGATCTGTCGGTGATGCTGGGCCGTGTGCCGGGGGGGGAGGCGGTCAACGCGCTATTTGCGCAGGCGGGCGGGGTGATGGGCTGGACCGACCGGCCGCTAGTATCGTCGGATCTGCGGGCCCGCCCGGAGAGCATCGTAATGGCCCTGCCCGAGACGCGGGTGACGGCGGGGGGGATGCTGCGGGTGTTTGGCTGGTATGACAATGAATGGGGCTTTTCCAACCGCATGCTGGACGTGGCGCGCCTGATGGGGCGGTGAGGGGGGGGGGCTGTCTGCCCCCCCATCGCTTTTCAGGCGAAAAGCGATTCCCCCCCGAGGATATTTTTGAACAGATGAAAAAGTTTTAAGGGCGGGTTTCGTCTTTTTCCGGCGTCAGGCCGTATTTTTCGGCAAGGCCCCAGACATGGGCCGGGATCATGTTTTTCACCCGGGCGGGGTGCGCGCGGCGGAGGTGGAGGATGGTTTCAACCGCCTTCATCTCGACCCGGGCGCGGGCGAATTCGAGGCCTTTGGGGCCGAATTTGGTTTGCATGACGCTGACCAAGGGGCGCAGCCAGTTGGGCATGCGGCGCAGGGGCAGGCCGCCTGCGGCGCGGGCGGTGTTTTCCATGAAGCCTTTGACGGCCCCCATCCGCTTGCCCTTGTCCGTCAGGGGGGCGGTGGCGAGGCGGTCTTTGATCAGCGACAGCAGATGCGCGCCGCGATCATTGCGCACGATGATCCATTGATCGCCGTCGCCGCCCATGTAGCCCACGGTGATATCGGCCAGACGGTTTGTGTAATCGACGCAGGTCTTGCAGGTCATCGGGAAGAAATCGGGGGGGAGTTGGCTGATGGGGAGTTGCAAGAAGGGGATGAAGCGGGGTTTGCGGCCATCGTCAAAGCGCAGCTCCACTTTGAAATCGGCGCGGAATTCGAGGTAGCTGATGGTTTCAGGGGCGCGGTCGAGCAGGTTCAGGAAGGTGTGAAAATTCTCGGTCGTGGTGTTGTCGGAGCATGGCGTGCCGATGACGTAGAGGGCGTCAAAGCCAAGCTCGGCCTCCATCGCGCGCAGGGCGTAGGTCTGGCAGGGGATGCCGATCAGGGCGAGGCGCTTGTATCCGGCGGCGCGGGCGGGTTCCAGAAGCGCAAGCGTCGGGCCCCAGCCCATGCGCATGCCGCGCGCCTGTGCCATATCGGCGGGGTTGGTGATCAGCGCGGGCAGCGGTTTCCAGCGATCGGACGGGTCGGGCAGCACGGTGAGGATGGCATCGACCGCGCCGGACTCCAGCAGGGCGGCGGCGAGGGCGGTGGTGATGCCGGTCCATTGCGCGCCGGGGGCGGGGGGGGTCAGTTTGGCGCGCAGCATGGCTTGGGTCACGCCAAAGAAGGCTTCTTCGCCGCGGGCGGGGTCTGCCACGCGCCCATGGACGGCGCGTTCAAGGGCGGGGTAGTCGGGGGCGATGAACTGGCACGCCTTGCCGCAGGCGCGGCCGTCGCCCAAGCGGGAGACGCCGCAATCGGTGCAAAGCCCGGCACGGGGGCCACCGGGAAGGGCGGGGATCTGGGGGCCGGGTTGGTTTTGGTCGAACATGGGGCCACTCCTGTGTGCCGGGGCAGGATAGAACTGTCAGAAATAATTGACAGTGCTTTCTTGGCAAATCCGGTGCTATGACGGGCCGGAAAATGGAGGTTCTCATGGATATTCGCAGACCCTTGGCGGCGGATTTTGATGCGTGGTCGCGGCTTTATGCCGGATATGCCGCATTTTACGGGGTGGAGCAGAGCGAGGGCATGCGCGCGCGGGTCTGGACGTGGATCCATACCCCCGGACATGAGGTTGAGGGCCTTGTTGCGGAGGAGGCGGGAAAGCTGATCGGGCTTGCGCATTTCAGGGGGTTTGCGCGGCCGCTGTCGGCAAGTTTCGGCGGATTTCTGGATGACCTGTTTGTTGACCCGGACGCGCGCGGGTCGGGGGCGGCCAAGGCCCTGATCGGCGCGGTGGAGGCTGAGGGGCGCAGCCGGGGCTGGACGGTGATTCGCTGGATCACCGCCGAGAACAATTACCGCGCGCGCGGGGTTTATGATCAGGTGGCGACACGGACGCCTTGGGTGACCTATGACATCAAGCTGTGACAACCGGATTGATCTGATCCGCCCTGATGCCCCGCCGCTGGTGCGCGGGACGCATCGCGTGGGGGTGCGGACGCAGCAGGTGGTGGATGCCGGGCGGGTGCAGTTGGATGGCAGCCGTGCCGACCGCGCCCTGACGGTGGAACTGTGGTATCCGACCCCGGCGCTGGGCGCGGGGGGGCGGTATGACACGCTGTTGCGCGACGGGCATCGGCGCATCGTCTTGCTTGGGGCGGCGCAGCGGGATGCCCCGGCAACGGACGGGGCCTTTCCGCTGGTGATCGTGTCGCATGGCTATCCGGGCAACCGACATCTGATGGCGCATCTGGGCGAGGCCTTGGCCAGCCACGGTTACCGCGTGGCCAGCATTGACCACCCGGCCAGCACCTATGACGACAAGGGGCCCTTTGCGCAGACGTTGTGGCATCGCCCGCTGGACCAGCAGGTTGTGGCGTGGGTCTTGGGCGGGGATCATGCGATCATCGGCTATTCCATGGGCGGCTATGGCGCACTGATTTCCGGCGGGGCGGGGATTTCGGCGGCGGCGCTGGATCTGGTCAGCCCGGAGGAGGCGGAGATCTATGCCCGTCATCAAGACGTGGTGCCGGACCCGGCGTTGAAGGCGATTGTGCCGATTGGGCCATGGGGGCGGCAAAAGTCGGTTTGGGATGCTGCTGGCCTTGCGCAGATGCGGGTGCCAATGCTGATCATGGCGGGGCGGGGCGATGACATCTCGGGCTATGCCGACGGGATGCGGCTGATCTTTGATGAGGCGGCGGGGCCACGATGGCTGCTGAGCTTTGATCACGCGGGGCATAATGCGGCGGCACCCATGCCCGCGCCGCGCGAGGCGTGGGAGGTTTCGCCGCATCTGGAGTTTGTGCCCTTTGAGCATTACGCCGATGCGGTCTGGGACACGGTGCGCATGAACAATATCGCAGCCCATGTGGCGGCGGGCTTTCTGGCGCGGTTCCTGAAGGCGGAAGGCGCGGGGCCAGACGCCACGGGCATTGCCGGGGTCACGCTGGAGGCGCGGGAGTGAAAAAAGCCCCCCGGTGACGGGGGGCTTTGGGGTAGGTCGCCCGCTTTTGGGATCAGTGGTCGGCGGCCATGGCGGCGCCTTTTGCATCCTCCACCGAGGCAGAGGCGCCGTTGAAGAAGGCGTTGAGGATCACCGCGCTGAGCGAGGCCAGCAAGATGCCGCTTTCGATCAGCGGGTGAATGTCATGCGGCATCCACATTTTGAAGTTTGGCGCGATCAGCGGGATCATGCCAAAGCCAAGCGAAACCGCGACGATGAACAGGTTGTTGCGGTTGGCGGTGAAGTTGACACCCGCAAGGATGCGGATGCCGGTGGCCGCGACCATGCCAAACATCACAAGACCTGCGCCGCCCAAGACCATGGTGGGCACGGATTCGACCAGCGCGCCCATCTTTGGCATCAGGCCCAGCACGACCATGATCAGCCCGCCTGCCACGCAGACAAAGCGCGATTTCACCCCGGTGACGCCGACAAGGCCGACATTCTGGCTGAACGAGGTATAGGGGAAGGTGTTGAACAGCCCGCCGATCAGCGTGCCCAAGCCATCGGTGCGCAGGCCCGCCGAAAGCATGGGTTGGGTGACGGGTTTGCCGGTCATGTCGCCAAGGGCGAGGAACATGCCGGTCGATTCGATCATCACGACGATCATCACAAGGCTCATCGTCAGGATCATCACCGGATCAAAGGTGGGCGTGCCAAAGTGCAGCGGCGTGATCAGGCCAAACCATGCAGCGGAGCCGACCTTGTCAAAATGCATGGCGCCCATGGCGATGGCGATGACAACGCCGACCACGATGCCCAGAAGCACCGAGATATTGGCGATAAAGCCACGGCCAAACTTGGCGATCAGCAGAATAGAGCCAAGGACGATGGCCGAGACGAGGATGCTGCTGAGGGGCGCATAGGCCGGGTTGTTGACCTTGGCCGCGAGGCTGAGCCCTGCGGGGATTTCGGGCAGCCCTGCTATTGCGCCGGAAGCCGCCCCTTCGGTCACGGCCTTGAGCCAGTCGGCATGGGCGGGGTTGACCAGTTGTGGGGCGGTGGGGCCGACGGGGTTGCCAAAGATCCAGTTGATGCCGATGCGCATGAGCGACACACCGATCACAAGGATGATCGTGCCGGTGACAACGGGCGGGAAAAAGCGCAGCAGGCGGCTGATCACCGGGGCGATCAGGATGGAGATCACGCCCGCGGCCATGATCGCGCCAAAGATGGCGCGCGCGCCCTCGGGGCCGCCTTGGGCATTGGCCATGGCGACCATCGGGCCGACGGCGGCAAAGGTGACGCCCATCATCACGGGCAGCTTGATCCCGAACCATTGGGTGGCGCCAAAGGCCTGAATAAGCGTCACGATCCCGCAGACGAACAGATCGGCCGAAATCAGAAAGGCCACATCGGCGGGGTCGAGTTTCAAGGCGCGACCGACGATCAGCGGCACGGCGACGGCACCTGCATACATGACAAGCACATGTTGCAGGCCGAGGGTGAACAGCTTTGGCGATGGCAAAAGCTCATCAACCGGGTGAACCGAGGTGGTCATCCGTTTTTTTCTCCTATCCCTTGGGGCATTGATTATTCGCGCCACCTGCGCTGCCCGTTAGGCGCAGATGGTTAGGAGCGCCCCCTCCTCAGGGCGCGATCACGGTCCAGGGGGCTGGATACCGGAATTCTTCGAGGTTCGGGGTGGGGCCGATGCGGTCGACCACGGCGAACAGGCCGGGGGCATGCAGGGGGGTGAGCACCCCATGCCATGTGCCCCGGTGCAGATTGATGCCTTGCGCGCCATTGGTCAAAAAGGCCAGGGGCGGATGATCGGGGCCGGGGGAGACGATGACGAGGAACGGGTGTTCGGTCATCGGCAGGAAGGCCTGTGAGCCCTCGGGGTGGCGTTCGATCAGGTCAAAGCTGTAGGGCAGGGCGCGGGGTTCGGCCTTGAAGACCGAGATCCCGGCGTGGCCTTGCGGCCCGAAATCAAGCGTGGCGCGGTCGTGATGGCGTTGGCACAGGCCCGCGTTGATCAGGCGGAAGTCGCCCGTGGCGTCAAGCACATCGCCGAAGGGGGCGAAGGCGCGGGCGGTGAGGGGCGCGGGGGTGAGGGTGTTGGCGCGCAGGGTCATTGGGTGCGCCCGGCGGAGGGGGCGGGAGCGAGGGGTTTCACACCCCTCGCGCTCCCCGTGGGATATTTATGAACAGATGAAAGGGTCATCGTTGCGCCCCAAAGGCACCGGGGCCGCGCAGTTTGGCGTGGCGGTTGACGTCCTTGTAGAGCAGGTAGCGGAAGGGGCCGGGGCCTGCGGCATAGCAGGCCTGCGGGCAATAGGCGCGCAGCCACATGAAATCGCCGGCCTCGACCTCGACCCAATCGGTGTTGAGTTTGTAGACGGCCTTGCCTTCCAGCACATAAAGCCCGTGTTCCATGACATGGGTTTCTTCAAAGGGGATGGTGCCGCCGGGTTGGAAGGTGACGATATTGACGTGCATGTCATGGGCAAGGTCGGTCGGATCGACAAATCGGGTGGTGGCCCAGGCGCCGTTGGTATCGGGCATGGGGATGGGTTTCAGGGCCTTGTCGGAGGTCACGAAAGCCGCGGGGGCGGGGATGCCGGGGGCGGGTTCGTAGAGTTTGCGGACCCAGTGAAAGCGGGCGGGGGTTTGGCCCGTGGCGTGCAGAGTCCATTTCGCCCCGGCAGGGATATAGGCATAGCCGCCTGCGGTGAGGGCGTGGGACTGGCCGTCGATGGTGAGCGTGATCTGGCCATCGGTGACAAAGAGCACATGCTGGGCCCCCGCCTCGGCATCCGGTGCGTCAGAGCCGCCGCCGGGGGCGACCTCCATCACATATTGGCTGAAGGTTTCGGAAAAGCCCGACATGGGCCGCGCGATGAGCCAGAGCTTGGTCTGGGTCCAGCCGGGCAGGGCGCTGGTGACGATATCGGAAAAGCATCCCCGTGGAATGACGGCATAGGCATCGGTAAAGATCGCGCGTCCGGTCATCAACTGGGTTTGCGGCGGCAGGCCGCCCTTGGGGGTGTAATAGCCGGTCATGGCAGCATGTCCTTCAGGCGCAATTCGGCGATGCGTTCGACCTGCGCGCAGGCGGTGGTGAATTCGGTGGCGGTGTCATTGGCGATGCGCGCGGCGAAGGCGGCAAGGATGCTGTCCTTGGTGTTGTCGCGCACGGCGATGATGAAGGGAAAGCCGTGTTTGGCGACGTAATCGGCATTGAGGCGCTGAAAGGTCGCGCGTTCGTCATCGGTCAGCGCATCAAGGGCGGCGCTGGCCTGTTCGGCGGTGGACTCTGCCGTCAGCCGCTTGGCGGCGGCGAGTTTTCCTGCAAGATCGGGGTGGGCGCGCAGAACGCCCAACCGCTCATCTGGCGTGGCAGAGCGGAACATACGCGCCAGCGCATTGTGCAGGCCAATCGTGGAGTCATGCGCGGGGCCAAGTTCCAGACCATGGGCGCGTTCCGCGATCCATGGCGAATGTTCAAAGACCGAGCCGAAGCGTTCGACAAAGCGCGCAAGCGCCATCTGGCTGGGACGTTCACGGCGAGTATGGGGGTGGGTGGCGGCCCAATGCCGGGCAATGTCGATGCGGCGGGGGAACCAGACGCCTTCATGCCCTTGGGCATAGTCCAAAAAGCGCTTGAGGCCCGCGAGTTTGCCGGGGCGGCCGATCAAGCGGTTGTGCAGCCCGATGGAGAACATCTTGGCGCGGCCCTCTTGCCCTTCGGCATAGAGGGTATCGAAGCTGTCCTTGAGATAGCTGAAGAATTGCTCGCCCGTGATATAGCCCGGTGCCGTGGCAAAGCGCATGTCATTTGCCTCCAGCGTATAGGGGATGATCAGCTGGTCGCGCGCGCCGACCTCCATCCAATAGGGCAGGTCGTCGTCATAGGTATCGGAGATCCAGTCAAGCTGGCCGGTTTCGGCGGCGAGTTGCACGGTGTTGATCGAGCAGCGCCCGGTATACCAGCCGCGCGGGGGTTCGCCCACCACCTCGGTGTGCAGGCGGATGGAGTCTGCGATCTGGGCGGCCTCAACCTCGGCGGGCATGTCGCGGTGATCGACCCATTTGAGGCCGTGGCTGGCGATTTCCCATCCGGCGGCCTTCATCGCGGCGACCTGTTCGGGATTGCGGGCAAGGGCCGAGGTGACACCGTAAATGGTCAGCGGAATGCCGTGGGAGGTAAACAGCCGATGAACGCGCCAGAAGCCTGCCCGCGCGCCGTAATCGTAGATCGATTCCATGTTCCAGTGGCGCAGGCCGGGCCAAGGCGCGGCCCCGGCGATATCGGACAAGAACGCCTCGGATTGCGCATCGCCGTGCAACAGGTTGTTTTCGCCGCCCTCTTCATAGTTGAGCACGATCGACACGGCGATCTTTGCGCCGCCCGGCCATTGGGCATCGGGGGGATTTTGGCCGTAGCCTCGGAAATCACGGGGGTAGCGGTTCACGGATATCCTCACTTTCAGGATTTATTTGACAGTAGACTGGAAATCGCCCGGTGTTTTTCAAGAAATTTCAGAAAGAGCTTTGCCCCACCGCTAAGGTCGCGCCCAGCCCGGTTTCATGTTTTGATACGGCAAGGCCAAAGGCAAAGCAGATTTGCGGAAAAGGATGCATCATGGGGCGGCTTTCGACACATGTTCTTGATACGGCGCTGGGAAAACCGGCAAGTGGCGTGAAAATCACGCTTTATCGGGTCAGTGGCCACGGCCACGAGAAGATCGCCGAGGTGGTCACAAATGCCGATGGGCGCACCGATGCGCCGCTTTTGCAAGGCGATGCCTTGGAGGCAGGGACCTACGAGTTGGTGTTTTGCGCGGGCGACTATCTGCGGCGCAGTGGGCAGGCCGGGGAGGGCGTGCTGTTTTTGGACGAAATTCCGATCCGCTTTGGGGTGCCGGATGCCGCGCAGCATTACCATGTGCCGCTGCTGATTTCGCCGTTTGCCTACTCTACATACAGGGGTAGTTAAAACATCACCTTGCGCCTTTGAAAAAGACTGGCATCTTAAGGGGGTAAAAGATCTTTTTTGGGAGATGAGGATGTTTCAGTCAAAGGTATTGAAGGTCGTGCCGGTGATGGCACTTTTGTTGAGTGGCACGGCTGCGCAGGCATTGACGGCGGATCAGGTTTGGGCCGATTGGCAGGCGCTGGCCATGGGGGCTGGCGTGAAAATCTCGGCCGCGACCGAGGTCAAGGGTGATGGGGAGCTGACCCTGAACGGGGTGACGCTGGCGCCGCAGGGCGGCAAGGGTGGCGCCACGATTTCCGAAGTGATGCTGGTGGAAGAGGATGATGGCAGCGTCACGATCTATCCTGAGGACATCAAGGTCGAGGTCTCGCCGCCCGAGGGGCGGACGGGCAAGCTGGACATCGTCCATGAGGGCCTTGGGCTGAGTGTGCATGAAGATGAGGGCGGCCTTGGCTATGGCGCCTTTGCCGACAGCCTGTCTGTGATGGTGCAGGCGAGTGGCCCCAACACGAACCTTGATCTCAAGGTCAATCTGACCGCTCTTGATGGCCGCTATACCCGCGAAAAGCTGGGCATGCTGCTGGGCATTGCGGCGGAGCGTCTGACCTATGACATTGCCAACAAAGACTCTTCCGTGGACAGCAAGCAGACGAGTGACACCACGGGTCTGGATCTGACGGCCGAGCTGACGGTGCCCGAGGGTCTGGATCTGATGAGCCTGCAGGGCCCCGCGGATTTCTTTGCCGCCGCGCGCAACGGGCTGGGCCTGTTGGTTGAGGTCAAACAAGGCTCGTCTGATGGAACGGTCGAAGACGCAAGCCCCTTTATGCCGCTGAACATGCGCTTCACCTCGGGGCCGGCGGTGACGGGGATCGAGATGAGCAAGGACGCTTTTGCGGTTGATACGCAGGTGACAACTGTGGCGGCCACCTTGCTGCCGCCGATGGTTCCGGCGGAAATTCCGGTCAGCATGGATGAGATGATGATCGGCTTTGGGATGCCGGTGGTGACGGCGGAGCCCGGCGACTATGGGCTGGCGATGAAGCTGGGCAATCTGGTGATCGGCGAAGGGGCTTGGGCCATGGTTGACCCCGGTGCCACGCTTGCCCGCGATCCGATCAATCTGGATGTCGATGTCAGTGGCAAAGTGAAGGTCGATCTGATTGATCTGATGGAATCAAGCGAGAATGGCACGCAGCCCAAATCGCTGCCCGAACTGATGACATTGGATGTGACCACGCTAGGCCTGAGCCTTGCCGGGGCGGCGCTGTCGGGATCGGGGGCCTTTACCTTTGACAACTCGCTGGTGGCGGCAGGTGGCCCGCCGATGCCGCTGGGGTCGGCGGATCTGCGTCTGGAGGGCGGCAACAAGCTGATCGACGGTCTCATTGCGATCGGCATCTTGTCGGAACAAGATGCGATGGGGGCGCGGATGATGATGGCGATGTTTGGCAAGCCAGAGGGGGAGGATGTTCTGACCTCGAAGGTGGAGGCCAAGGAAGGTGGCGCGATCTTTGTGAACGGCCAGCGCATCCAGTGATCTGGTGATAGATGTACCTGCCCGCGCCCGGACCGAAAGGTTCGGGCGTTTTGATGCCGGGCAGGGGGCTTTGCCCCCATCGCGCGATGCGCGATTCCCCCAGGATATTTAAGAACAGATGAAAGGGGGCGTTGCGCCCAAGGTTTAGCCGGGCGATGCGGTCTGGGCGGGGCCGAGTTGGGGGCCGGTGGCGGCGCGGCGCAATTCCTCTTTGATGCGGGCGGCCATGTAATCGGTGAACAGGCGCACCTTTGGGTCCTTGAGGCGGCGGTGTTGGGTGAGGCTGGACAGTTGTGTGGGCAGGGGCGGCGTCGCGACAGCCACGGGCACGAGGGTGCCTTGGCGCAGATGGTCGGCCACATCGAAGATCGGTTTGAGCACGATGCCGCGCCCGGCAAGGGCCCAGCCTGTCAGCACATCGCCATCATCGGATTCGTAGGGGCCCGTGATCTCGAACCGGCGGGGGCCGTCGGGGGTTTTCAGGGTCCATTGGAATTCCTTGGCCCCCGGAAAGCGCAGGTTCAGGCAATCGTGCCGGTCAGAGACAAGGGCCGCGCCATCGGCGGGCATGCCGCGACGGGCGACATAGGCGGGGGCGGCGCAGAGGACGCGCGGGCAATCGGCGATGAGTTTGACCTTGAGGGTGCTGTCTTCGAGCAGGCCGAGGTGAAAGGCCACGTCGATGCCTTCGGCCACCACGTCGATCACCCGGTCGGACAGGCGCAGGCGCACGTCGATCTGGGGGTATTGATCCTTGAAGCCCGGCACATGTGGCGCGATCAACCGCCGCCCGATGCCAAGGGGGGCGGCGACGAAGATGGTGCCGCGCGGGTTTTGGGTGACATCCATCACGGCGGCCTCGGCCTCTTCGATCGCCTCGAGGATGCGGCGGGCCCCGTCATAGAAGATGCGGCCATTCTCGGTGGGTTGCAGCGAGCGGGTGGTGCGGTGAAAAAGGCGGATGCCCAGATGCTTTTCAAGGTCGGAGATCCGGGCGGAGGCCACGGCGGGTGAGGTGCGCTGATCGCGGGCGGCCGCACTCATGCTGCTCAATTCATAGACACGGATGAACATTTTGATGTTGTTCACGTAGGACATCTGGGCACCCGGTGATTATCTGGCAGAGATTGAAAGTGATCTGGGATTTACAGGATTAACATGAAACTGCGCTTGGGTATAGCCTTTGGCGGAGGCAGCAAGGGAGTGATGCGATGTATGACTGGGCGGTTTTGTGGGAATGGGTCGCGATTGCGGTGCGCTGGACGCATGTGATCACGGCCATCGCGTGGATCGGCAGCTCATTCTATTTCATCGCGCTGGACCTTGGCCTGCGCAAGACGCCCAGCCTGCCGCCCCTTGCCCATGGCGAGGAATGGCAGGTGCATGGCGGTGGGTTCTACCACATTCAGAAATATCTGGTGGCCCCCGACATGATGCCCGAGCATCTGACATGGTTCAAATGGGAAAGCTATGCCACATGGCTGTCGGGTTTTGCCATGCTGGCCTTGGTCTATTACCTTGGGGCCGAGCTTTTCTTGATTGATCCCAATGTGATGGAGTTGCAGGTCTGGCAGGCGGTGGCGATTTCGATGGCCTCGCTGGCCTTTGGCTGGGTGGTGTACAACACGCTGTGCCGGGTGTTTGTGAATGCCGATCAGACGGTACTGATGGTGGCGCTGTTTGGCGTGCTGGTGGCGATGGCGTGGTTCTACACCCAAGTTTTCAGTGGCCGGGCAGCGCTGCTGCATCTGGGCGCGTTTACGGGCAGCATCATGTCGGGCAATGTGTTTTTCATCATCATGCCCAATCAGCGGATTGTGGTGGCCGATCTGAAGGCCGGGCGCAAGCCGGACCCGAAATACGGCAAGATCGCCAAGCAGCGCAGCACGCATAACAACTATCTGACGCTTCCGGTGATTTTCCTGATGCTGTCGAACCATTACCCGCTGATCTTTGCGACCGAGTATAACTGGATCATCGCCAGCCTTGTGTTCCTGATGGGGGTGACGATCCGGCATTGGTTCAACACCAAACATGCGCGCGGCGGCAATCCGCATTGGACATGGGGGGTGACGGCGCTGTTGTTTGTGGTGATCGCGTGGCTGTCGACGGCGCCGATGCGCACGGTGCCCGAGCCGGAGGCGGCCTTGGGCGGGGCGGCGTTGCGCTTTGCCTCGGCCTCGGGGTTTGACGATGTGGTGAGCGTGGTGCAGGGGCGGTGCAGCATGTGCCATGCGACCGAGCCTGCGTGGGAGGGCATGTATTGGCCGCCCAAGGGCGTGGTGCTGGAGACCCCGGCCCAGATCGCGCATGAGGCCCAGCGCATCTACATGCAGGCCGGGGTGACCCATGCGATGCCACCGGGCAACCTGAGCTATATGGAACCCGAAGAGCGGCTTGCCATCATCCGCTGGTTCCGCGCCGCGGGTCTGGGCGGGGTTGAGGGCTGATCGGGCCGGGTGAGGGGGTTAGCTGGCGCGAAAGCGCCACTCTGTCACCTGCTCGGACGGGGTGCCTGCGGCGAGGGTGATGTCGGGAAAGGCCGGGTGATTGGGGGCATCGGGCCAGAACTGCGCCTCGAACGCCAGCGCTTCATAGGGGGCGCGGCCGGGGCGGATCGCGTTGCGGCCATCATAGACCTGAAGGCCCGGTTCGGTTGTGGCCATGGTCATCGACACGCCCGAGGTGCCCGTCAGCGTCAGGGCATCGGTGATGGCGCGGCGCTGGTCGCTGAGGCAAAAGTTGGTGTCAAAGAGGTTCTCTTGCGCGGCGATGCGGCGCGGTAGGCGAAAGTCCATGTCAGAGCCCGCAACCGGGGCAATCTGCCCGGTCGGGGTGAAATGGGGGGTCGTGGGCAAGAAGCGGTCCGCGTGGATTTGCAAGCTGTGGCCGGACCAATTCGCGCTGCCGTCAAGGTTCCAGTAGCTGTGATTGGCAAAGTTGATCAGGGTTGTGGCGGTTGAAAACACGGTGACCGTCAGGCGCAGCGTCGCGGGTTCGATCAGCGAAAACCGTGCGCTGATGCGCCGTGTGCCGGGAAAGCCGCCTTCGCCGTCGGCGAGGGTCAGGGTCAGGGTGGCGGCGTTTTCGGTCACCTCGGCAATTTGCCAAATCTTCAGATGTGTGCCCGCCGCGCCGCTGTGCAGGGTGATGCCGGGGTCTTGGTTGACCTCGAACCTGTGGGGGGCACCGTCGATCTGTGCCGTGGCCCCGGTGATACGGTTGACGACCGGGCCGATCAGGCTGCCGTGGTAGCGCATCCCGCCCTCGTAATCCGCCAGATTCTCGGAGCCCAAGGTCAGGTCATGCGGCACGCCCGCCAGGCGCAGGGATTGAAGGACGGCCCCCCATGTCAGCAGGGCGACCGTCAGCTCGCCCGCGCGCAGCGTGATGCGCTGCACGGCTTTGCCATCTTGTGTCACGCCAAACGCCGTGATGCCGGGTTGGTTCATCGTTTTGCCTCATGTCCCTGCGGTCTGGTGCCTTGGTGCGACGATCACACCGCAGGGTCAAGGCATGGCAGGCGTTTATGGCGCAAGACAATCGGCAAGTGTTGTTGCCAGTTGGCGCATCAGGGTGCCATAGGCATCGGGGCCGGGGTCAAGCGATGTGCCAGCGGGATCAAGCGCGCCCCCGATGCGGGTGTCGGTCTCGGCGGCGAGTTGGGTCAGAAAGGCCGGGTCGTGCTGCGCCTCGGGGAAGAGGCACAGGGCATTTGTGCGGGTGACCGTGTCGCGCAGGGTGGCAAGGCGGGCGGCACCGGGGCTGCTGGCATCACCAAAGGCGACGGTTCCCACGAGGGACAGGCCGTAATGGTCGATCAGATACCCATAGGCATCATGCGAGGCGACAAAGGGTCGGCCTTTGAGCGGGGCCAGCATCGCCGCCAGTTCGGCATCCAGCGCGTCAATGCCCGATTGGGCAAGGGCCGCATTCCGGGCATAGGTTGCGGCATTGTCGGGATCGATGGTTGCCAGTTGATCCGCGATCAGGCCAAGCCAGACCCGCGCGTTGGCAGGATCAAGCCATGCGTGGGGATCGATGCTGCCGTGATCGTGTGTGTCATCCGCGCCCTGAGCGTGGTCGTCGTGGTCTTGGGCCGGGGCGTCCTGCGCATGGGGGGCGTGATCCTCTGCCGCATGATCCGCATGGTCGTCGGTAGCGGTGGCGTCAAAGCCGCGAAGATAGGTTTCGGGGGCCGCAAGAAGGGCCAGTTGTGGCGTATCTTGGGCCAGAGAGGCAAGGGCGCGCTCCAGCCACGGGGTCATCTCTGGGCCCATCCAGACCACCAGATCGCCATCGGCAAGCAAGGCCGCCTGTGAGGGGCGCAGTTGAAAGCTGTGCGCATCAGCGCCCTTGTCGATCACCAGCGCGGGGGTGCCAAGATCACCCATCACCTGCGCTGTGAGGGAGTGGATGGCCGGAAGGTCGGTGATCACGCGCGGCACCTCGGCAAAGGCCATGGTGCAGGTGGCGGCGCTGGCCAGAAGGGTGGTTATGATATAACGCATCGTATGCCTCTCGACTCGGGTGCGATGGGTATGTATGTTATATCATAACGTGTCAAGGAGCCTCCCTCATGCCGGACCCTGCTGCCGCTGACTGCCCCGGCTGTGCCGCCCCGGACCTTGCCTTTGCCAAGCATGACCACAGCCATTGCACGACGGATGTTCTGGCGCGGGCCGAGGTGATCGCGGCTGATCAGGGCGCGCGAATGACGCCCGTGCGCCGCCGCGTGCTGGAGATCTTGTTGGAGGAGCACAAGGCGATGGGGGCCTATGAGGTGTTGCAACGCCTTGCCGCCGAGGGGTTCGGCCATCAGCCACCTGTTGCCTATCGGGCGCTGGATTTTTTGGTGGATCAAGGGCTTGCCCATCGTATTCGCCGCCTGAACGCCTTTGCCGCCTGCATGCATCCGGGCGAGGCGCATGCCCCTGCGTTTTTGATCTGCCGCCTCTGCAACACCGTGGCCGAGGCCCCTGCCGTCCCGGTGCGGGCGGCGCTGGACGCGGCGGCGGCGGCGCTGGGCTTTACGATTGAGCGGTCGAACATCGAGGCGCTGGGCCTGTGCCCGGCTTGCACGGGGGCAGCATGACACAGAACGCGGCAATGCCACTGATCGCGGCCGAGCATATCTGTGTGCGCTTTGGCGGGCCAGAGGTGCTGCATGATGTGTCGCTGCGGGTGGATCCGGGCGAGATTGTCACGATTGTGGGCCCCAACGGATCGGGGAAATCCACGCTGCTGCGGGCGCTTTTGGGGATCGTGCCAGTTACCTCGGGGCGAATCGCGCGTGCGGATGGGCTGCGCCTTGGCTATGTGCCGCAACGCCTGACGCTGGATCACAGCCTGCCGCTGACGGTGCGGCGGTTCTTGTCCTTGCCGATCCGGGTCAGCGATGGCGCGGCCACGGCGGCCTTGGCACGGGTGGGGCTGCCGGGGGTGGAGGGGCAGCAGATGGTGGGCCTGTCGGGCGGGCAGATGCAGCGGGTCTTGTTGGCCCGTGCCTTGCTGGTCAACCCGCAGATCCTTGTGCTGGATGAGCCGACCCAAGGCCTTGATCAACCGGGCGAGGCAAGTTTTTACCGCCTGATCGCCGAGGTGCGCAAAGACACAGGTGCGGCAGTGCTGATGGTCAGCCATGATTTGCATGTGGTGATGGCGGCATCGGATCGGGTGATCTGCCTGAACGGGCATATCTGCTGCGAAGGCGCGCCGCGCGTGGTGTCATCGGCCCCCGAATATCGGGCGCTGTTTGGCCTTGGCACCCAAGGGGCCTTGGCGCTGTATCAGCATGTGCATGACCATGACCACGCCACCCCGCACGACCATAGCCATGACCATGCCCACGATCATGGGCATCCCCATGACCACCATCCGGAAAAAGAGCCGCACAGCCATGCTTGACGATTTTTTGATGCGGGCGGCGCTGGCGGGGGTGGGGTTGTCGCTGGCGACCGGGCCTTTGGGCAGTTTTGTCGTGTGGCGGCGGATGGCCTATTTCGGGGATGCCACGGCCCATGCCGCGATCCTTGGCGTGGCCTTGGCGCTGGCGCTGGATTTGCCGGTGGGGCTGGGGACGCTGGCCGTTGCCCTTGCCATGGCGGTGACGGTGGCCAGCCTTGCCGCGCGGGGCTGGGCGATGGATACGACCTTGGGCGTGCTGGCCCATTCGGCGCTGGCCTTTGGTCTTGTGGGCGCAAGTTTCGTGGCCGGTCTGCGCACGGACCTGCAAGCGTGGCTGTTTGGCGATATTCTGGCGGTGTCGCGGGGCGATCTGGCCTTTATCTGGGGCGGCGCGCTGGTGGTGGTGGCGCTGCTGGTCTGGCGCTGGCAGGCGCTGTTGACCGCCACGCTGAACGAGGATCTGGCCTATGCCAGCGGGTTGAACCCGGATCGTGAGCGGCTGATCCTGACCATTGCCCTTGCCGTGGTGGTGGCCGTGGCGATCAAGGTGGTGGGGGCGTTGTTGATTGCCGCCATGCTGATCATTCCGGCGGCGGCGGCGCGCGGCCTGTCGCGCAGCCCCGAGGCGATGGCGGTTCTGGCCGTGGCGATTGGCGCGGCCGCGTCCCTTGCCGGGCTGCAACTGTCGCTGTGGCAAGACACGCCTGCCGGCCCCTCGATCATCGCGGCGGCGGCGGTGATCTTTGCGCTCTCGGCCAGTTTTGGCAAAATGCGCCGGTCATAGGCGGCCATGTCGTTTTCGTCTGCCAATGGTCGGCTGATCTTGTCCTTTTCCCGCATGATCGGGCATTGATGACGCAAAGTTCACCCCGGGAGTCGGTTCATGAAAACCCATGTCAAAGCTTTGGTCGTCGGCGGTGGTGCCGTTGGCAATGGCATCGCTTATCATCTGGCAAAGGCCGGATGGGACACCATGCTGGTGGAGCGGGATGAGCTGACGTCGGGCAGCACATGGCATGCGGCGGGGCTGTTGCCGCTGTTCAACATGTCTTATGCCACCACGCATATCCACAAATACTCGGTCGATTTCTACAAGGGGCTGGAGGCCGAGACAGGCCTGAATGCAGGCTTTGCCGTGGTCGGCAACCTGCGGATGGCGCAGCGTGCGGAACGGATGGATGAGTATATGCTCTATTCGTCGGTCGCCGAAACCGCCGGGGTCTATCACGAGTTCCTGACACCTGCGCAGATCAAAGAGCGTTGGCCGCTGGTGCGGACCGATGATCTGGTGGGGGCGCTTTACCACCCGCAAGACGGCTATATCAATCCCGCCGACGTGACCCAAGCCATGGCCAAGGGCGCGCGTCAACACGGGGCCACGATTGAACGCAAGGTTCAGGTCGACGGCTATAAATGGACAGGCACTGAATGGATCGTCTCTTGCACCCGTATGGTCGACAAGGGCGGCAATCTGGTCCCCTCGGAAGAGACCTTCGAAATCCGCGCCGAGCATGTGGTGACGGCCACGGGCAACCACGCACAACGCACCGCGCGGCTTTTGGGCGTCAAGATCCCTGCTATTCCTGTTGAACATCAGTTCATCGTCACGGAACCGGACCCGATGCTGGTCGAATACCGCAAGACCAACCCCGAACATCCCGTTCTGCGCGACGCGGACGCCAAATGGTATGTCCGCGAAGAGCGTGGCGGCTGGATCCTTGGGCCCTATGAAAAGGGCGCGCCCGCGCGTTTTGAATATGCGGTGCCAGACAGCTTCCGCGCTGACCTCTTTCCGTTGAATCTGGAACGGATCGAGGCGGAATACATGTCGATGCTGCACCGCATCCCCTCGTCGGAAACGGTTGGGCTGAAGGATGATTTCAACGGCCCGATCTGCTATACCCCCGATGGCAACCCGCTGGTCGGCCCCGTGCCGGGCCTGCGCAACATGTGGATCGCCGAAGGGTTCAGCTTTGGCATCACGGCGGCGGGCGGCACGGGCTATTACCTTGCCCAGTTGATGACGCAAGGCGAGGCCGAGATTGACATGGCCAGCCTTGATCCGCGCCGCTATGGCACGTGGATGACCACAGAATATGCCGCGCGCAAGAATGAGGAATGCTACGACCACGTCTTTATCTTGCACCACCCGGATGAAGAGCGTGAGGCCTGCCGCCCGCTGCGCACCGCGCCCAACTATGACCGCCAGATCGCACTTGGTGCCCAGATGGGGCAGGTGAACGGCTGGGAGCGTCCGAATTACTATGGCCCCGTCGATGCCCCTGCCGATTTCGACCATGAGGCGAGGTCGTTCCGCCGTGGCGCATGGTGGCCCTATGCCGTGGCCGAGGCCGAGGCGATCCGCACCACTGCCGGGATCATCGACGCCAGCGCCTTTACCAAGCATCTGGTGCGCGGCCCCGGGGCGACGGCCTTCCTTGACCAGTTTACCTGCAACAAACTGCCCTCGGTTGGCCGCATCAACCTGACCTATGCGCTGACCGATCACGGCACAACGCGCACGGAATACACCATCGTGCGGCTGGCCGAGCAGGAATACTACCTGATCTCTGCCGGGGCATGGACATCCTATGACGCCGATTTCCTGATCAAATCGGCCGAGGATTTCATGGCCGTGGGTGGCGGGTCTGTCGACATCCACGATATCACCACGCAATGGGGGGTCTTTGCGCTTGCCGGTCCCAACAGCCGCGCCATTCTGGCCGAGATCGTCAAGGATGCCGCCCCGGAAACCGTGCTGTCGAACAAGCGTTTCCCGTGGCTGTCGTATCGCAATATCGAACTGGGTATGTGCCCGGTGCGTGCCGTGCGGGTGGCCTATACGGGCGAATTGGGCTGGGAACTGCACCATCCGATCGAGATGGGCCGCTATCTGTGGGATCTGATCCTGAAGGCGGGCGAAAAACATGGGCTGAAGCCCGTAGGTGCGCGGGCGCAAAACTGGCTGCGGCAGGAAAAATCCTACCGCGCCTTTGGCAATGAGCTTGGCCGCGACGCGACCCCGCTGGAAGCCGCTTTGGACCGCTTTGTTGACCTGTCGAAAGAGTTTCGCGGCAAGCAGGCCATGCTGGACACCGGCGTCCGCTCCAAATGCTGCACGCTCTTGATCGACGGCCCATCAGATTCCGATCCATGGGGCAAAGAGGCGCTTTTGCTGGACGGGGTCAAGGTCGGGCGTCTGACCTCGGGCGGCTATTCGGTGGCCTTTGGCAAGCAGATCGGCATGGGATACGTCCGCCCCGATCTGGCAGAGGTGGGAACCAAGCTAAAGGTCAAGATGCTGCGGCAAGAATGGGATGCCGTGGTGGTCGAAGACAGCCCGTTTGATCCGACAAACGCGCGTATTCGGGTGGATGGCTAACCGCACAAACGGCCCCCCCCTGACCCCCGGAGTATTTTTGCCAAGATGACCGCTTGCGCCGATCTCATCTGTTCTTAAATATCCCGGGGTTCGGGGCAGAGCCCCAATCGACGGTGACGCTGCACAGGTCTCAGGGATGGGCGTTTCGGGTCAGCCATGCGGCCCACTCCGCCCGCGATCCGGCAAAGACGTTGATATCGGCCTTGCCCTGCACCCCCGGCACCAATCCGGTGCCGGTGTATTGCCAAAAGCTCCAGTGTCGCCCGGCATAGATGTCGCGGGGGTGGGCGGCGGTCGAGCGGAGCCAGAACTCGGTCCGCTCCAGCCGCCACATCTCATTGGTTTCAAAGAAATCCGGGGTGGAATAGAGGATCGGCCGCTGGCCATAATGGGCCTCTAGCGCATCAAGGAACATCCGCGCCTCACGCCGGATCATCTCGGGCGCGGGGCGCTCGGTGCAGGTGGGGGAAAACGGTGTCCACTCCATATCCAAGACCGGGGGAAGCGCCCCTGCGGCGCGGGGCACATGGCGGATGAACCAGCGCGCCTGTTGGGCGGCGGGGCGGCAGTGATACCAGAAGTGATAGGCCCCGACAGGCACGCCTGCGCCACGGGCCGCGCGCCAGTTGGCCGCGAAGTCCGGGTCCACCAGATCGCCCCCCTCGGTCGCCTTCAGGAACGCAAAGTTGACGCCATTGGCGCGGGCTGTTGGCCAATCCACCGCGCCATTCCAGCGCGAGGTGTCGATGCCATGCACGGCATAGGCGGCGGGGCTGCGCCCCTGCCAAGGGTGGGGGTCGGCATCGCCAAAGTTGGGGGCGGTGATCGCAACGGCAGGCTGATTGGGGGCTTGGGCCGCCGATGCGGCCAGCCGTGGCTCATTTGGCCGCCCGCAGGCCGCCAGACAAAGCATCACACATAAAAACAACACACCCCGCATCGGCCAACTTTGGCCCATGTCCTGCCTTGTGTCATCCGGGGCCTGCGGGATCGGCGGAAACCCCCATGGCGTCACCTTACCCCTTAGGCAAAGCGTTTCGGCGACAGGTCGGCCAACAACCGGTCCGGCAGGCCCGTGGGCGTGCCGCACAGCAGATCCGACGCCAATTGGCTGGCCGCAGGGCAGCTTTGGAACCCTTGTCCGCCTTGCCCGGCCAGCCAGAAGAAGCTTGGGGTCTGGGGATCATGGCCGATCACCGGATTGCGGTCGGGGGAAAAGGTGCGCAGCCCGGCCCAATTGGCCAAGACGCGGGTGACAGGTTCGGTCATCACCGCCTCGTACCGCGCCAGCCCTTCGGCCAGCACCATGTCATCGGCCCATGCGTCATGCGGTTCCATCAGATCCTCATCGGCGGGCGAGACGATCAGCGCCCCGGCATCGGGCTTGGCATACCAGCTTTCGCCCGCGCCAAACAACATGGGCCAACGTGAGACATCCAAGCCCCCCGGTGCCGGAATCCGCGCCATGGATCGACGATAGGGGGTAAAGCCAAGCGGGGCGATCCCGGCCATTTGCGCCACCACATCAACCCAAGCCCCGGCAGCATTGACCAGCATCGGCGCAGAATAGCTGCCCTGTGGCGTGGTCACATGCCATTCCCCGTCCTGTCGGGTGATGGCCGTGACCTGCGCATGGGTGACAATCTGCGTGCCCTCGGCCCGCGCCTCACGCGTGAAACGCTGCAACAACAGATCGGTGTCGATATCCCATGCGTGGGGCGCATAGGCCGCGTGGGCGATGACCTCTGGGTTGATGATGGGCACCATGGCGCGAGCCTCATCCACCGTGATCGGCCCCAGCGACATGCTGTCGGCGTCATGGCGAAACGCCTCCGCCTCATCCTCGCGGCCCAGCATCATCAGGCCACGGGGCGACAAGATCCCTTCGGCCGCCATGAAGAACGCCTCGGAGGCCAGCGACAGTTCCACCACCGCAGGCGCGCCATAGCGCGGCTCGAACAGAGCGGCAGAGCGGCTGGAGGCGTGATGGGCAAGGTTGCTCTCCCCCTCCAGCAAGGTGATATGGGCAAAGGGGGCAAGGCGTGCGGCCAGTGACAGGCCCGCAATGCCGCCCCCAATGATGATGACGTCGGTGCTCATGCTTCTTCAATCCGGTCGGTTGCGGGTGGAGGGCTTGGATAAAGGGCGGACAGCCGGGCGTAAAGCGCAGGTTCCAGCACCAGATCGGCGGCGGCGAGTGAGGGGGCAAGCTGGCCCGCATCACGGGCGGAAATCAGCGGCACGGGGTTGGTCGCATGCGCCGCGACCCAAGCCACGGCAAGCGTGGCCGGGTGATACCCCCTCTCGGCCGCGATGCGGGCCAAGCCTTCGGCGGCGGCATGCATCTGTTCGGGCGCATAGCGGGCGGCATAGCGGCTGTCTTCGGTCAGGCGCCCTGTGCCGCCAGCGGCATATTTGCCCGACAAAAGCCCACCCCCCAGCGGCGAATAGGTATAGGCCGCGATGCCCTGATCGGCGGCCATGGGCAGGATTTCCACCTCGGCCTGCCGTTTGATCAGCGAATACATCGGCTGCACGGCATCAATCCTTGTGCCAAGGGCGGCGCAAACGGCTTGCGCCTTCATCACCTGCCACGCGGCATAGTTTGACACCCCGATCCGGGCGATCTGCCCCTTGGACTGCAACTCTGCAAGGGTGGCAAAGGTTTCCTCCAGCGGCGTGCCCGGATCAAAGCGGTGCAGATAGAGCAGATCAACCGCATCCAACCCCAGCCTGCGCCGCGATCCGTCAAACTGCTGCAAGAGATTGTCCCGCCCGCAGCCGCCCATATAGCCCACTTTGGTCGCGATAAAGAGCCGGTCGCGGATCGGGGCCGCGAATTGGCCCAACAGTGTTTCGGACGCGCCGTCGGTATAGCCACAGGCCGTGTCGAAATGGGTGACCCCTGCGCCAAGGCAGGCGTCGAGCATCGCACGGCTGGCCTGCGCATCGGCGCGGCCACCAAATTGCATGGTGCCAAAGGCAAGGGGAGTGCGGCGTGTCATGGGCGCAACCTGCCACGACGGTTGGGAAAACAAAAGCCTTTGCAGGCGGATGTGCCACGGCATTGGCGGTAGAAAAACGAAAAAGGCCCACCCCCAAGGGCAGGCCTTTTCCGTGGTCAAGCCATCAGATCAGTTCGGGATATCGCCCGTGACGCCTTCAACATAAAAGCCCATGCCCAACAGGTCGCCATCGGGGGCAACTTCGCCCTCGGCAAGCCATGCAGTGCCGTCTTGTTTGTTGATCGGCCCGGTGAACGGGTGATAGGTGCCCGCTGCAATCGCATCGCGCAGCGCCTCGGCCTCGGCTTTCACATCGGCAGGAACGGCTGCGGTGATCTCGCCAATGGTCACTTCGCCCCCGGCAATGCCTTCCCAAGCATCGGCTTGGGCATAGGTGCCATCGAGCAAGGCGCCAACGCGCTTGATGTAATAGGGTGCCCAGTTGTCGATGATCGACGACACACGCGGCCCATCCTTATACTCGGTCATGTCTGACGCCTGACCAAAGCCGATCACGGCCCCATTGGTCTTGGCGGCTTCGGCAAGCGGAGCGGTGGAGTCTGTGTGGCTGGCGATAACATCCACGCCCTGATCGATCAGCGCCTTGGCGGCATCGGCCTCTTTCGCCGGATCGAACCATGTAAATGCCCAGACGACCGACAGTTCAACCGCAGGGTTCGCCTTCTTGGCGTGCAGGTAATAGCTGTTGATGCCCATGATCACTTCGGGAATCGGGAACGAGGCGATGTAGCCGATCTTGTTCGACTTGGTCATCTTGCCCGCGATATGGCCCTGCACCGCGCGCCCCTCATAGAAGCGGGCATTATAGGTGGAGACGTTGGCAGAGTCGCGCTTGTAGCCCGTGGCATGTTCAAACATCACATTGGGGAACTTTGCCGCCACTGCGTTGGTCTGATCCATATAGCCAAACGAGGTCGTGAAGATGATGTTGCAGCCCGACAGCGCCATCTGGGTCAGAACCCGCTCGGCATCCGCGCCTTCGGGCACGTTTTCCTGATAGGCGGTTTCAACCTTGTCGCCATAGGCGGCTTCCAAAGCAACGCGGCCTTGCTCGTGCTGGAATGTCCAGCCGCCGTCACCGATTGGGCCGACATAGACGAAACAGGCCTTGACCTTGTCCATCCCTGCGGCGCTTGCCGATCCGCCAAAGGCCAGACCAAGGCCAAGGGCCGCCGTTGCCAGAAGTGTTCTGCGATTCATTCGTTTCTCCCCTTTGGGGGCCAAGGCGGCCCCGAGTTACAGTCATGCCTCAACGTGAGGCGTGGAAATTCTGGCCAAGGCTTGCCGGCGCGTTGAGCGCGGCCTTGCCCTTGCCAGAAGACATGATGACCAGCACAAGGATGGTTATCAGATAAGGGGCGCTGGACAAGTACTCCACTGGGATACGGGCCCCCGCCGCTTGCAGATTCAGTTGCAAAACGGTGATGCCGCCGAAAAGATATGCGCCCAAAAGCGCCCGCCACGGCCGCCAACTGGCAAAAACCACGATGGCAAGGGCAATCCATCCCGCGCCCGAGGTGATGCCATCGGTCCATTGCGGCACCCGCACCAGACTGATGTAGGCTCCTCCCAAACCGGCCATCGCGCCGCCAAACATGATGGCCAGAACCCGGATGCGCCGCACCTTATAGCCCAGCGCATGCGCCGCATCATGGCTTTCGCCCACCGCCCTCAGGATCAATCCCGTTCGGGTGGAGCGCAGCACCCACCACACCGCCGCAACCGAGGCCACAGACAGGTAGACCACCCAATCATGGCTGAACAGGACCTTGCCCAAAAAGGGCAGATCGGCCAAGGGGCCAAGGGGCACATCCCCTGTCAGTGGCGGTTTGATCCCGACGTAGCTTTGCCCCAACAGCGACGACAGCCCCAAGCCAAACAGGGTCAGCGCCAGCCCCGTTGCCACCTGATTGGCCAGCAAAAACTGCGTCAGGACCGCAAAGATCAGCGACAGCGCCGCCCCCCCGGCAGCCCCGCCCACAAAGCCCAGCACAGGGTTCCCCGTCTCGACCGCTGCGATAAAGCCGCAGACGGCGCCCATGATCATCATGCCCTCAACCCCAAGGTTCAGAACACCCGCCCGCTCCACCACCAACTCGCCGATGGCGGCCAGAATGATCGGGACCGAGGCCACGATCAGCGCGGCCAGCAACAGGGTTGGATCAATGCCACCAAACATCAGATCGCCTCCTTTCGTGTGCCAATGCGGACGCGGTAATTGGTCAGCAGATCGACGGCCAGCAGGAAAAACAACAACATGCCCTGAAAGGCCTGAATGGCGGCGGCGGGCAGGCCAAGCATGAATTGCGCAAGCTCTCCGCCGATATAGGTCAAGGCCATCAGCAGGCCCGCCAGCAAGATGCCAATCGGGTTCAGACGGCCAAGGAAGGCCACGATGATGGCGGTAAAGCCATAGCCCACGTTGAAATCGATGCTGATCTGGCCCGCGGGGCCCGAGACCTCGAACATCCCGGCCAATCCGGCAAGGGCCCCCGAAATCCCCATGCACATCACCACCAGCGCCGTCGGGTTCACCCCGGCAAAGCGCGCGGCGCGGGGGGCCTGACCCGCCAGCTTGATCTGAAAGCCAAGGATATGACGTTGCAGCAAGATATAGGCCGCGATCACCGCCATAAAGGCCGCGATCACCCCCCAATGCATGCCCGTGCCCGCAATCAACTCGGGGTTCGCGGCCGATGGGTATTGCGACAGATTGCGGCTGCCGGGAAATCCGCCGCCCTCGGGGTTGCGCATCATGCCGATCGACATGGAGGCCAGCATGTTTTGCGCCACATAGACGAGCAGCAGGCTGACAAGGATCTCATTGGTGTTGAACTTTGTGCGCAAGATCGCCGGGATCATCGCCCAAGCCCAGCCGCCCAAAGCCCCCGCAATCACCATCAAGGGAAAGATATACCAATGCTGGGCAGGGTAAAAGGCAAGCCCCACCCCGGCCCCGGCAAGGGCGCCCATGATATATTGCCCCTCGGCGCCGATGTTCCAGATCCCGGCGCGAAAGCCCAAGGAAAGGCCAATCGCGATCAAGATCAGCGGGCCCGCCTTGACCAAAAGCTGGGGCCGCGAATAGCTGGCGAATTGCTCATGAAACAGCGGGTCCCAAAAGATCGTGCGGATCGCCTCGAACGGGTTCTTGCCCAGCGCCGCAAACATCAACCCGCCCGCGATCATCGTCAAGGCCACGGCCAGTATCGGGGTGGTCGCCTGCCAGAACCCGCTGGGCGAAGGGCGTTTTTCAAGCCGAAGCATCATCTGCCCCCTTCATCTGTTCAAAAATATCCTCGGGGGTGAGGCGCTTTGCGCCGAGGGGGCAGACAGCCCCCTTTTCTTCAGGACCCATGATGCGCCACCTCCATCCCATGTGCGCCGCCCATCATCAGGCCAATCTCGTCAATCGTCAGCCCCGCCACCGGGCGCGGCGGGGTCAGCCGTCCCTCATTCAGGGCAGCGAAATTATCGGCGATCTCCAGCAATTCATCGAGGTCCTGACTGATCACCACAACGGCGGCCCCCCCCGCCGTGCGGTCCAGAATGGCCTGCCGGATGGCCGCCGCCGCTGCCGCATCCACCCCCCATGTCGGCTGGTTGATCACGATCACCGAGGGGGTCTGGCTCAACTCGCGGCCGACCACGAATTTTTGCAAATTCCCGCCCGACAGGGCACGGGCCGCGACATGGGTGCCGGGCGTGCGCACGTCGAACTCCTTGATGATGGTGGCGGCGAAGGCTTCCGTCGCACCCCAGTCGATAAAGCCGTTGCGCGTCAACCCTTTGCGGATCGCGCCCGACAGCAGCGCATTCTCCACAAGGCTCATGTCCGGGGCCGCCGCATGGCCCAGACGCTCTTCGGGGGCCGAAACAAGGCCAAGCCGCCGCCGCTCATTCGGGCCCAGATCGCCACAGCCCTTGCCGTCGATCTGCACCGCATCCTGTGCGGCCCTGACCTCGCCCGACAGGGCCAGCAGCAATTCGTCTTGCCCATTGCCCGCCACGCCCGCAATGCCCAGAACCTCACCGCGCCGCACCGCAAAGGACACATCCTTGAGCGAAGTGCCAAAGGGAATGGGCGAGGGCACCGAAAGCCCCCGCACCTCAAGCGCGATGGCCCCTTTGGCCGCGCCCACCCGCGCAGGCGGGGTCAGCACGGCGCCCACCATCAACTCGGCCATCTCACGCGCGGTGCGCTCCCGCGGGGTGCAGGTCGCGACCACGCGGCCCCGGCGCAGGATCGTGGCCTCATCACATAGGGCGCGGATTTCCTCCAGCTTATGGCTGATATAAAGGATCGCTGTGCCCTCGGACGACAGTTGACGCAGGGTTTTGAACAGGATCTCAACCTCTTGCGGGGTCAGAACCGAGGTGGGTTCATCCATGATCAGCAATTTGGGGTCTTGCAGCAGGCAGCGGATGATTTCCACCCGCTGACGTTCGCCCGCCGACAGATCGCCCACCATGCGTGCAGGGTCCAGTGGCAGGCCGTATTCTTCGCTCACCTTGCGGATCTGGCTGGCCAGTTCCTTCATGGGGGGCGGGTTTTCCATGCCCAAGGCCACGTTTTCGGCGACGTTCAGCGCCTCGAACAGGCTGAAATGCTGAAACACCATGGCCACGCCTGCGGCCCGCGCGGCCCTTGGCTCTGCGGGGTGATAGGGCGCGCCGTTCAGCAGCATCCGCCCTGTATCGGGCCGCACCAGCCCGTAGATCATCTTGACGAGCGTCGATTTGCCCGCGCCATTCTCGCCCAGAAGCGCATGGATTTCGCCGGGCGAGATCGCAAAGGACACGTCGCTGTTGGCCACCACACCGGGATAGGCCTTGGTCACCCCCTCAACGCGCAACAGATCTGTCATTGCCGGCCCTCCCGTCGGTGTGAAATGCTATGGCTGCGCAAGAAGGCCGCCGCAACCCCGACCGCGATGGCCTGAGGGTGCTTGCCCAGACTTGGGTCGCCAATCGGGCAGTCGATCCGGGCAATCGCGCCCGGTGCGTGGCCTAAGGCTGCCAGCCGCGACCGAAACCGCGCCCATTTGGTGGCCGATCCGATCAACCCGCAGCGCGCAAAGCCATGGGTCAGCAAACGGTGGCAGAGGTCCAGATCAAGGGCGTGGGAATAGGTCAGGATCAGATGCTCGGCCCCCTTTGGCGCATGGGCCACAAGGGCTGCGGCCTCCGCCGCAGGCACCGCCTGCACGCCTATGGGCACCGCATCCGGAAAGCGGTCCGCCGCCACATCGACCCATGTGATCTGCACGCCGGGCAAGGGGGCCAGCACGCTGACCAAGGCCCGGCCCACATGGCCCGCACCCCAGACCCACAGATGCCGTTGGGGATGCGCCACGGGTTCGAGGAACCAGCCTTGCACCAGCTGCGGGGCGGGCAAGATGCCTTGCCCGCGCGCCCGGTCCACGATTCGCGCCACGGCCAGTGGTCTTTCGCGTGCCTCAAGGGCACGGGCAAAGACGCCTGCCTCGGGCCGGGGCAGGTGGTGGGGATCGAACACTTCCGTCAACACGGTCACCGCCCCGCCGCAACATTGCCCAAGGGCCGGGCCAAGGGGGACGCGGCGCAGATGCTGGCCGCCGCCCGTCAGCATGGCACGGGCAAGGCCAAGCGCCTCCCACTCCAGCGCGCCGCCGCCAATAGTGCCCGATTGCCCATCCGCCCAGACCAGCATGGCCGCCCCCACCTCGCGCGGGGAGGAGCCGTCATGGGCCGCGATCACCACGCGCGCCACCGCACCATGGGCCGCCACGGCTGCGTGCAGGCTGTCAAGGTCAAGCATCGCGCTGCACCCGCTGGATCGCTGCCAGCACCCGTTCGGCCGTGGCTGGCGCATCAAGGGCCGGATAGCCCGGCCCGCAGGCCGCCACCGCATCCGAAAGTGCCATCAAGGCCGAGATCCCCAGCATGAAGGGCGGCTCGCCCACGGCCTTGGATTTGCCCACCGTTGCCTCCCGGTTCGGGCGCCCCCAGAGCGCGACATTGAACACCTCGGGCCGATCCGAACAGGCAGGGATTTTATAGGTGCTGGGCGCATGGGTGCGCAGCGCGCCCTTGCCATCCCAGACCAGTTCTTCTGTCGTCAGCCAACCCGCGCCCTGCACATAGGCCCCCTCGATTTGCCCGATATCCAAGGCCGGGTTCAGGCTGTTGCCTGTGTCATGCAACAGATCTGCCCGCAAGATGCGGTTCTCGCCCGTCAGCGTGTCGATCACCACCTCGGTCACCGCGGCACCATAGGCGAAATACAAGAATGGCCGCCCCTTGCCCGCCTTGCGGTCCCATTGCAGCTTTGGCGTGGCATAAAACCCGGTTGATGACAGCGACACCCGCGCCTCATAGGCCCATTGCGCCACGCGGGCAAAGGGATAGGCCTCGCCTGCCACCCGCACCATTCCCTCGGCAAAGCGCACAGCCCCCGCCGCAACCTGATGCTTTTCGGCAATGAATTCCGCCATCCGGTCGCGGATGGTCACACAGGCCGCCTGCGCCGCCATGCCATTGAGGTCAGAGCCGGACGATGCCGCCGTGGCGGATGTATTGGGCACTTTGGCGGTGTCGGTTGCGGTGATCTTGACCGCCTGCGGGTCCACGCCAAACACCCCGGCGGCCACCTGTGCCACCTTTTGGAACAGGCCCTGTCCCATCTCGGTGCCACCATGATTAAGATGGATGCTGCCATCTTGATAGACATGCACCAAGGCCCCGGCCTGATTGAGATGGGTGAGCGTAAAGGAAATCCCGAACTTGACCGGGGTCAGCGCAATCCCGCGCTTGAGCACCGGGCTGCTGGCATTCCATGCCGCAATCTCGGCCCGCCGCTGCGCATAGCCCGCGCTGTCCTCAAGCTGCGCCACAAGCGCGTCACCGACGAAATCCTCGACCGCCATGCCATAGGGCGTGGTCTGCTGCCCCTTCATCTGTTCAAAAATATCCTGGGGGGAGCGCGTCAGCGCGGGGGGCAAAGCCCCCTCTTCTTCGGCGCTGCGATAGAAATTCGCGCGCCGCACGGCCAGTGGATCGCGCCCCAAGGCGTGGGCGATATGATCCATCACCCGCTCGATCCCGATCATGCCCTGTGGCCCGCCAAAGCCGCGAAAGGCGGTGGCGCTTTGGGTGTGGGTTTTCAGCCGGTGGCTTTCGATGCGGATATGGGGCAGGTGGTAGCAATTGTCGGCATGCAGCATGGCCCGGTCCGCCACGGGCAGCGACAGGTCTTGTGACCAGCCGCAGCGGATCAGATGGGTGAACTCCACCCCGGTCACCCGGCCCTGATCGTCAAACCCTGCGCGGTACTGGATGCGCAGATCGTGGCGCTTGCCGGTGATCATCATGTCATCATCGCGGTCATAGCGCATCTTGGCCGGGCGGCCCAACCGCGTGGCCGCAACCGCGCAGGCGATGGCAAGGGCATTGCCCTGACTTTCCTTGCCGCCAAAGCCGCCGCCCATGCGCCGCACCTCGACCCGCACCGAGGCCATGGGCAGGTGCAGGGCATGCGCCACCTTGTGCTGAATTTCGGTGGGATGCTGGGTCGAGGAATGGATCAAGATATCCCCGCCCTCCAGCGGCAGGGCGGCGGCGATCTGCCCCTCAAGATAGAAATGTTCCTGCCCGCCGACCTCGAACCGCCCCTCAAGCTGTCGCGGGGCGTTGGCGATGGCGCGGTCTGCGTCGCCCTTGGACCAGATCACCGGGCCATCCTCAAAGCGGCTGTTGGCGGCCAAGGCCTCGTCCACGGTCAGGATCGCAGGGCGCACGTCATAGGTGACCTGTGCCAAGCGGGCGGCCCGCCGGGCGGCCAGATGGCTGTCGGCCATGACCAGAAACAGGGGCTGGCCCAGATAGAGCACCGCACCTGTGGACAGCAGCGGCTCATCATGGGCCGAGGGGCTGCAATCGGGCATGGTGTCGAAATCTGTCGCTGACCAGACCGCCACCACGCCGGGGGCCGTGCGCACGGCGGACAGGTCCATCGCACTGATCGCGCCATGGGCAATTGTCGACAGGCCAAAGGCCAGATGCAGCGCATCGGCGGGCAGGGGGATGTCATCGACATAGCGCGCCTGACCCGTCACATGCAAAGGGGCCGCGTCATGCGGCAGGGGTTTGCCCATACTCATGCCCGCACCTCCAGCACCGAGACGGGTGTTCCCGCGAGATCGTGGAAATAGCGGATCAGCATGTTTTGCGCAGTGGTCAGGCGATAGGCGGCGCTGGCGCGCATGTCTGTCATCGGCGCGAAATCCTGCGCCATCAGGGGCGCGCATTGGCTTGCACTGGCAAGGGTGAAGGGCTGACCGATCAAGGCCGCCTCGACCCTACTCGCCCGTTTGGGCACGCCCGCCATGCCGCCAAAGGCGATGCGGGCGGCGGTGACCACGCCTTCGGTGATCGTCAGATTGAAACAGCCCAGCACAGCCGAGATGTCTTGGTCAAAGCGTTTGGAGAGTTTGTAGCAGCGCAGGCCCGGCGCATGGGCGGGGATGGTCACGGCCTCGACAAATTCTCCCGGCTTGCGGTCTTGTTTGCGGTAATCAAGGAAGAAATCCTCCAGCGGGAGTGCACGCCGCGTCTCGCCGTGACGCAGGTGCAGCGTGGCCCCCAAGGCGATCAGCGCGGGCGGGCCATCGCCGATCGGGCTGCCATTGGCGATATTGCCGCCGATGGTTGCAGCATTGCGCACCTGCTCGCTGGAATAGCGCCGCATGAGTTCCGCGAAGGACGGATGCAGTGGCGCGACGGCCCGGCGCAGATCGGCAATCGTGACGCCCGCACCAATGCGCAAGCTGTCGCCCTTGTGGTCGATCCGGGCCATGTCCGCGATCCCGTTCAGAAAGGCCACGGGGGCAAGGTCGCGCAACTGCTTGGTGACCCAAAGGCCGACATCGGTGGCGCCTGCGATCAGCGTGGCGGTCGGGTTTTGGGCATACCATGCGGCAAGCTCATCCGATGTCGCGGGGCGGAAGGCGGGCAGGGGGGCTGTCTGCCCCCCTCGGCCTGCGGCCTCACCCCCCGAGGATATTTTTGAACAGATGACATCGGCGTCGGTTTTCATCCAGTCCGGCACCGGGGCGGTTTCGGCGGCTTTTGCCGCGCGGATGATTGGGGCATAACCCGTGCAGCGACACAGGTTGCCTGCGAGTTGGTCATCGTGATCGGTTTGCCCGTTGAGATGCGCGGTGGCCATCGAGACGATGAAGCCCGGCGTGCAAAAGCCGCATTGGCTGCCGTGATGGGCGATCATTTCCGTTTGCACCGGGTGCAACTGGCCATTGGGGCCGCTGATCCCCTCGACCGTGCGGATGGCCTTGCCCTGAAGCTGGGGCAGAAAAAGGATGCAGGCGTTGAGCGCGCGACTGCCAGTGGCATCTGTCACCATGACGGTGCAGGCGCCGCAGTCGCCCTCGTTGCAGCCCTCTTTTGTGCCGGTGAGGCCAGGTCTTTCGCGCAACCAGTCAAGCAAGGTTCTGGTGGGGCTTTCACCACCCACGCGGACGGGCGTTCCGTTGAGTAGAAACGCAATCTCCGACATGATGTTCGTCCGCCGCCTTCTCTTCGTTCGAGGTTTGTTGCAGGCCCGCCCGATGCGGCGTAAAGCGGGCCCTGCGCCCCTGTTGTGCTGTGATCCCATCAAGCCGGGGGCGAGGCCAGTTGGCAAGTCAAAACTTTATGCCTTTGGTTGAAGCAGTCTCGGCTTTTGCCGATAAATCAGGCACCCTTTCCCTGACCGTGACGCATCGCTAGGCTATATCCCATGAGCAACGCCCCCCGATTCATCCATCTGCGTGTCCACACAGAGCATTCCTTGCTGGAGGGTGCTGTGCCGGTCAAGAAACTGGTCAAAATGGCGGTGGAGGCGCAAATGCCTGCCATCGCGGTGACCGATACCAACAATATGTTTGCCGCATTGGAATTTTCGGTGACCGCCAAGGGGGCGGGTTTGCAACCCATTGTGGGTTGTCAGGTCAGCCTTGCCTATGACCCGGCCCAGCCGGGGGAAAAGCCGCGTGCGCCTGCGCCCATCGTGCTGCTGGCGCAGTCCGAGGCGGGCTATATGAACCTGATGAAGCTGAACTCGTGCCTTTATCTGGACAAGGGCGGTCAGCAGATTCAGGTGACGCTGGAAGAGTTGGAGCGGTATTCGGCGGATGTGATCTGTCTGACGGGGGGGCCGGACGGTCCCTTGGGCCGGTCTTTGCAGGCGGGACAGGGGGCCAAGGCGCGCGCGCTGTTGGAGCGGATGGCCCGCGCCTTTCCGGACCGGCTTTATGTGGAATTACAGCGCCATCCGGGCGAGGGCGGCAAATTGCCCGCCGGCGAGGCGCAATCCGAGCGCGGCCATATCGAGCTTGCCTATGACATGGGCCTGCCGATTGTCGCCACCAATGACGTCTACTTCCCCAAATCCACGATGTATGAGGCGCATGACGCCCTGATCTGCATTGCCGAAGGCGCTTATGTGGACCAGCAACAGCCCCGCCGCCGCCTGACGCCGCAGCACTATTTCAAGTCCGAGGCCGAGATGTGCGCGCTGTTCGCCGATCTGCCAGAGGCGCTGGAGAACAGCGTGGAGATTGCCCGCCGCTGTGCCTTTGCAACCTATAAGCGCGCGCCGATCTTGCCGAAATTCGCCGATGACGAGGTGAATGAACTGCGCCGTCAGGCGAATGCGGGCCTGCAGGCCAGGCTGGCCGTGATCCCGCATTCGGCCACGCCCGAAGAGTATCAGGCGCGTCTGGATTTTGAGCTGGGGATCATCGAAAAGATGGGCTTTCCCGGCTATTTCCTGATCGTGGCCGATTTCATCAAATGGGCAAAGGACAATGACATTCCGGTGGGGCCGGGCCGGGGGTCGGGCGCGGGCAGTCTTGTGGCCTATGCGCTGACGATCACCGATCTTGATCCGCTGCGCTATGCCTTGCTGTTCGAGCGGTTCTTGAACCCCGAACGGGTCAGCATGCCCGACTTTGACATCGACTTTTGCATGGATCGCCGGGAAGAGGTGATCCAGTATGTGCAGGCGAAATATGGCCGCGACAAAGTGGGGCAGATCATCACCTTTGGTGCGCTGCTGTCCAAGGCCGCGGTGCGCGATGTGGGCCGTGTGTTGCAGCTGTCTTATGGGCAAGTGGACCGGCTGTCGAAGATGATCCCGGTCGAGGGGGTCAAGCCTGTTTCCATCACCAAGGCGTTGGCCGATGAGCCGCGTCTGCGTGAGGCCGCCAAGGAAGAGGTGGTGGGCCGCCTGTTGGGTTATGCCGAACAGCTGGAAGGGCTGTATCGCAACGCCTCGACTCATGCCGCAGGCGTGGTGATTGGCGACCGTCCGCTGGACGAATTGGTGCCGCTGTATCAGGACCCTCGGTCCGACATGCCTGCGACCCAGTTCAACATGAAATGGGTGGAACAGGCGGGGTTGGTGAAGTTTGACTTTCTGGGTCTGAAAACCCTGACCGTCATTCAGACCGCGATGAACCTTTTGGCCAAGCGGGGCGTGGTGTTTGACATCAACCTGATCCCCTTGGACGACAAGCCGAGCTATGAGCTTTATGCCGCCGCCAAGACAGTCGCGGTGTTTCAGGTGGAATCCAGCGGCATGATGGATGCGCTGCGGCGCATGAAACCGACCTGTATCGAGGATATCGTGGCGCTAGTGGCGCTGTATCGCCCCGGCCCGATGGAGAACATCCCGGTCTATTGTGAGGTCAAGAACGGTCTGCGCGAGATTGAATCGCTGCATGCGACCATTGACCCGATCCTGAAGGAAACCCAAGGCATCATCGTCTATCAGGAACAGGTGATGCAGATCGCGCAGGTCATGGGCGGCTATTCGCTTGGCGGGGCTGACCTTCTGCGCCGCGCGATGGGCAAGAAGATTGCCGAAGAGATGGCCAAGGAGCGCCCGAAATTCATTGAGGGTGCCAAGAAAACCCACGGGATCGACGCGAAGAAGGCCGGCGAAGTCTTTGACCTGCTGGAAAAATTTGCCAACTACGGCTTCAACAAATCGCACGCCGCCGCCTATGCCGTGGTCAGCTATCAAACGGCTTACCTCAAGGCCAATTACCCCGCCGAATTCATGGCCGGGGTGATGACCTGCGATTTGCATCTGACTGAAAAGCTGGCGGTCTATAAGCGTGAGGTGGACAAGCTGGGCATCCTCACCGTGCCACCTTGCGTCAATCGCTCGGAAGCGGTGTTTGATGTGCAAAACGGCCAGTTGATCTATGCGCTGGGCGCGCTGAAGAATGTGGGCGTCGAGGCGATGAAGATGATCGTTGAGGCGCGCAAGGTGGACGGGCGCGTCAAACCCTTTGCCACGTTGTTTGATTTTGCCCGCCGCGTCGATCTGAAACGCGTGGGCAAGCGGCCGCTGGAGATGCTGGCCCGCGCCGGGGCCTTTGACCAGCTGGACCCGAACCGCGCCCGCGTGTTTGAGGCACTGGATGGGCTGGTGGCCTATTCCGCCGCGATCCATGAGGCGAAGTCGTCAAATCAGGTCAGCCTGTTTGGCGACAGCGGCTCGGATATCCCTGAACCGCGTATTCCGTTTCGGGATGATTGGCTGCCTGTTGAACGGCTTGGCCATGAACATCAGGCGATCGGCTTTTACCTGTCGGGGCATCCGTTGGATGATTATATGGGGCCGCTTAAGCGCAAGGACGTCAAGACCTTGGCCGAGATCATCGTTTTGTCCGAGCGCGGGCCGCTGATTGCCAAGATCGCGGGCTCCGTCTCGTCCAAGCAAGAGCGTAAATCGGCCAAGGGCAACCGCTTTGCCTTTGTGCAACTGTCAGACCCGACGGGCCTTTATGAGGTGACGGTGTTTTCGGATGTGCTGGAGGCCGCGCGGGATAATCTGGAGGCGGGCAAGAACGTGGTGCTGACCGTCAAGGTCGATCCTGATGGTGATGGCGTCAAGCTTTTGGCCAATGCCGTGCAACCCATTGATGCCGTGGCCGCCGAAGCCGGGGCCTCGGCCCTGCGCATCCACTTGAACCGGGCGGAGGCCGTGCCCTCGCTTGCGGCGCTGCTCTCAAAGGTCGAAGGGCGCAACCGCGCCGCCATCACGCTGTGTATCCCCGATGAGACGGGGCGCGAGATCGACCTGATGCTGCCCAATCCCTATCCGGTGACGCCCCAGATCAAGGGCGCGATCAAGGCGATGCAGGGCGTGGTCATGATCGAAGAGGTTTAGGCGGCATCCCCCCGTCGGGCCGGTCGCAAACCGCGCATCACGCCAGAAGGCCGGGGTTGTCCCCCATGTGCAGGCCGGGAAAGATACTGCGTTCCAGCACGCCTGCCTCAATCCCGTAAAGCCCCCGCATGGCCCAGGCGGCCCAAGCCCTGACGTCTGATGTGGGCATCAGATCACGCCCCTGATACAGGTCCGCCGTCGCAAGCCCTGGCCATTGGCCCATGACGCGCCCGCCGCGCAGCGCCCCGCCCGCCATGAGCATCGCCCCGCCAGTGCCGTGATCGGTGCCGTTTGAGCCGTTTTCGCGCACAGTGCGGCCAAATTCGGTCATCGCCAGCAGCAGGGTCTTGTCCCAAACAGGCGGGCCAAGGCGGTCTGCCATGCGCAGCACGATCCGTTCCAACTGGCGCATGGGTCCCAAGATGGCCCCCGCCTGATTGCGGTGCGTATCCCAACCCGAAAGGGAAAAGGCCGCGATGCGCGTGGCCTCGGCCAGACGATCAGCGGCGAAATCAACCAGACGGTCCATTTCGCGCAGGCGGCGGTTGTCTGATACGGGCGGTGTCTGGCCCTCCATCATGCGTGCGGCATCCATGCTGACCCCCAAGGTCAGGGCTTCGGTTGTGGCGGCGCGGAAGAGCGGGTCGTCATGGTAGATATGGTCCAGCAAAAGCTGGCTTTGGCTGGGCAGGTCAAAGGTCATGCCGGGTGTCCAGTTGCGGACTTCGGCGCGGCCTTCAAGGATCGGGATTGCCTCACGCCCGATGGCAAAGGCGGTTTCGGCGCGCAGGCCGGGCACGGATTGCAACATGCGGTTCAGCCAACCATCGCGCACCGCGTAATCGGGCAGATCAAGGCCGGTTCCGGCCTCCAGTATATCTTGCCCGTCGAAATGCGATCTTTGGTTGCGATAGGGCGTCGAGACGGCATGGGCAAAGCCAAGCTGCCCCTTTTGCCACAGGTCTGTCAGGCCCGACAGATGAGGCGACAAGGCAAAATAGCCGTCCAGATCAAGGCCGGGGGTGGCCGACAGGCCGGGGCGATAGCTGGCCAGCAGCGGATCCCCCATGGGGCGGACAAGGTCCAGCCCATCCATCGCGCCACGCAAGATCACGACGACAAGACGGTGGTCGCCCAAGGGCTGCGCGCCATCCGACCCGGCAAGGGTGACGGTGGTCATCAGCGGATGCGCGGCGGCAGAGCAGGCCACGGCACCAAGCCCGCGCAGCATGTGGCGGCGGTTCAGGCGCGGGGCAAAGGGATGTCCGGTCATGGCGTTACCTGCGGTTGAAATCGGGAGAGGCAAGGATAAGGCCCACGCCTTGACGCACGCTTTCGGCCCGTGGGACCGCCCAGATCAGCGCGTCGGAGGCTGACGCGCTTAGGCACCGATCCAGCAGGGTTTGCGGCGCAGGCAAGGGCCGGACGAGGCGGCCCGGAACCTCCATCGCCCAAGTGATGCGGGCAGCCATGCCTTGGGGGGTGATCCATGCCTCGGCCTCTTCTGCCCAGCCATCGGGGCCGGGGGCGGCTTGCCATGGCTGGCCCATCGGGGTCATGGGCGACAGGATCAGGCGGCGAAAGGGACCATCGCCCATGCGCAGGATCTGCGGCCCGGTCAGGCCAAGCGCCCGCAGCGAGGCCGCGATGAAATCAAAGGGCTGGCGGGCCTTTTGCTTGCGGGGGTCCCATGCGGCGGGGTGGGTCAGAAGGGCGGTGTAGGCGGCCATCAGATCGCCGTTGCTTTGGGTCAATGCCAGTTCAATCGCGGTCACTATCGCAGGGTCGGGACTGTCAGCCACAAAATGCGTGGCGAGTTTGCGCGCAAGATGCGTGGCGGTTTCGGGGCGGATGGCCAGATCATCCAAAGCGCGGGTGATCGCGGCCAGCGTGTCGCCGTCATAGGTTTGGCCCAGCACGGTTTCAGGCCCCGGTTCGGCCCGGACTGGGTTGAAGGTGACGCCCTTTTTCCCCATGAACAGGCCTGTCAGCAACTCGGCCATCTGGCGCACATCGGTTTGGGTGTAGCCAGAGCCTGCGCCAAGCGTATGCAACTCCAGCAATTCCCGCGCGAGGTTTTCGTTCAGCCCCTTGTTCTTGCGCTGACCAAAGGCCGAATTCGGGCCGATGCTGGCCGATTGATCCAGATAGGACAGCATCGCGGGGTGCAAGATGGCGGCGCGCAGCATGGCCGAAAAAGGGCCGGTCAGGTGGGGGCGGATTGCCTCTTCCACCAAGGCGGCTGGCAATGCTGCTTGGGTATTGCTGCGGGCAGTGGTGGTGAAATGGCTGGACCAGAATTGCACCAGCCGTTCGCGAAAGCCGTCCGGGGCCTCGACTGCGCGGGCAAAACTGGCCTTGACCGCGTCAGTCCGAAGGCTTTGCAGGTCGGCGATATGGGCGCGATAGGTGGCGCGGGCCTCGGTCGCGGCCGCCCCTTCGCTGCGGCGCGAGGTTCTAAGGGCGGTATCGGCATCGTTCATCAGGGCCAGCATGGCCGCATCCACCCTTGGGCCGGGAAAGGCCGTGGCCATGGTATCCGGGCCAGCGAGGGCCGCTAGCATAGCCTCGGGCCCACGCGGCGCGCCCGCAGGTGAGGGCAGGCCATAGCCAAAACGAAAGGCGGCGATGATCGGGTCTGGCGTCATTGCAGGCTCCGTCTGCACGTTGAAGCCACGATAGGGGGTTATGCTGACGCTTTCACCTGTAGCGGTGGAATGCGGCGGGATATTGCCATCAGTCGAAATGGAAATCCGGCGGATAGCTGTGCAGCCCATCAAAATCGGCCTTGCCAAGTGGCACGCCCGCCGCGCGCAGGGCGGCATAGCCCATGGTCAGATGAAAGAAGAAATTCGGCAGACCGAAGAAATACACAAATTGCGCGCCCGTCTGTTCCAGATCGGCAAAACCTGCACGGTGGATGATGATCCGCTCGGCAGCCCCATCAAACTCGGCCACCTTCATCGCGCCAAGCGTGGCGCGGGCCACCGCCAGACGGGGGGCAAGGGCAGAAGGCAGATCGGGGATTTCGCGCCCGGCAAGGGGGCAGGCGATGCGCAGGGAAAAGGCCGCAGCCGTACCGAATTGTTGGGCTGCGGGAAAGCTGTCGGCGATTTGCGCGTTCATGGCACCGCGCCCGGCCTTTTCCACCATCGCGGACATCTGTCCGAGGTAGTGGCGAAAGACCGGGACGGTGGCCAGATACATCATGCGTCCTTAGGGAGCACGCGCAGGCGCAATTCGCGCAGCTGTTCGTTGGTGGGTTCAGATGGCGCGTTCATCAACAGGTCTTCGGCACGCTGGTTCATCGGGAACATGATGACCTCGCGGATGTTCTGGGTATCGGCGAGCAACATCACGATCCGGTCAATCCCCGCCGCACAGCCACCGTGGGGCGGAGCGCCGTATTTGAACGCTTTGACCATACCACCAAAGCGCTTGTCCACCTCGGAGTTTGGATAGCCTGCCAGTTCGAACGCCTTGTACATGATCTCGGGCTTGTGGTTGCGGATACCGCCCGAGATCAGCTCATACCCGTTGCAGGCAAGGTCATACTGATAGGCGTAAACGTCCAGCGGATTGCCCATCAGCGCCTCCATCCCGCCTTGCGGCATGGAGAAGGGGTTGTGGCTGAAGTCGATCTTGCCGTCGTCGGTTTTCTCGTACATCGGGAAATCAACGATCCAGGCGAAGCGGAAGGCGTTTTCCTCGATCAGACCCAGTTCGCGGCCAATTTCATTGCGGGCGCGGCCAGCGATGGATTCAAAGGTTTCGGGCTTGCCACCAAGGAAGAAGGCGGCGTCGCCCTCATTCAGGCCAAGTTGCTGACGGATGGCCTCTGTGCGCTCAGGGCCGATGTTCTTGGCCAAGGGGCCCGCAGCTTCCATGCCCGAGCCGTCTTCTGCCTTGCGCCAGAAGATATAGCCCATGCCGGGCAGACCCTCTTTTTGCGCAAACGCGTTCATGCGGTCGCAGAATTTGCGGCTGCCGCCCGTGGGGGCAGGGATGGCGCGGATCTGGGTGCCTTCGTTTTCCAAAAGCTTGGCAAAGATCGCAAAGCCGGAGCCTGCGAAATGCTCGGACACCACCTGCATCTTGATCGGGTTGCGCAGATCGGGCTTGTCAGAGCCATACCACAGCAGAGAGTCGCGGTAGGAAATCAGCGGCCAGTCGGCATGCACGGTTTTGGTGGGGGCGAATTCCTCAAACAGCCCTTGGATGACGGGCTGCACGGCGGCAAAGACGTCTTCTTGCTGCACAAAGCTCATCTCGACATCCAACTGGTAAAAGTCGGTGGGCGAGCGGTCGGCGCGGGGGTCTTCGTCGCGGAAGCACGGCGCGATCTGGAAATAACGGTCGAAACCGGCGACCATGATCATCTGCTTGAACTGCTGGGGCGCTTGCGGCAGGGCATAGAACTTGCCCGGATGCAGGCGGCTTGGCACCAGAAAGTCGCGCGCGCCTTCGGGGCTGCTGGCGGTGATGATCGGCGTCTGGAATTCGTTGAAACCCTGATGCCACATGCGGTTGCGGATGGACCGCACCACATTGGATCGCAGCATCATATTGGCATGCGGCCCGTCGCGGCGCAGATCGAGGAAACGATAGGTCAGGCGGGTTTCTTCGGGATAGTCCACCTCGCCGAAGACCGGCATGGGGAGTTCCTCGGAGGCGCCAAGAACGGTCATGCCGGTGGCATAAACCTCAATCTCACCCGTCGCGAGCTTTGGGTTCACAAGAGATGCATCGCGGGCCTTGACCCGGCCATCAATGCGAATGACCCACTCGGCGCGGAGTTTTTCAATCTCGGCAAAGGCCGGGCTGTCGCTGTCTGCAAGCACCTGCGTGATGCCATAATGGTCGCGCAGGTCAATGAACAAGACGCCGCCATGATCGCGCACCCGATGCACCCAGCCGGACAGGCGAACCTCTTGTCCAACATTGGTTGTGTTCAGATCGGCGCAGGTGTGGCTGCGATAGGCGTGCATGGGTTTTCCCCTTTTGGGCGGGCGCCATGTTTGGCGCAGAAATCATCCGGCCCGATACACCCCTTGACGCAGGCGAAGTCAAGACTGACCTGCACGGCGGGCGGGCGCAAAACGCTTTGGCGGTAGACAAAGGCCGATTGGCGCAACACTCTGGCGGTCATGAGTGCCCATCGCCCCCGACTTGCCGTGCGTGCGCTGATCCTTGACGGGGATCGGCTGTTGTTGGTCAACGCCTATCCGGGCGGGACATCGGATCTGTGGTGCGCGCCGGGCGGCGGGGTGGAGGCGGGCAGCAGCCTGCCCGAAAACCTGATCCGCGAGGTCTGGGAAGAAACCGGCCTGAGCGTCGAGGTGGGCGCCCCTTGTCTGGTCAATGAGTTCCACGATCCCAAAAGTGGATTTCATCAAGTAGAGGTGTTTTTCCGCTGCACCATTGCGACGGGTCAGGTGACCGACGGCTGGCGCGACCCGGAGGGCGTGGTGACCGAACGGCGCTTTTTCAGCCGCGACGAGGTGGCGGCGATCCGGGTCAAGCCGGACAGTCTGGCGGAGGCCGTGTGGGGGCAGGGGATACTATACGATGCGCTGGAAGTCATCGTTGCGTGATCGCTGCGCTTGTCGGGCTTGCGCCAAATTTCTTGCAAGAAATTTGCAAAATCCTTGAAAGGATTTTGGTCAGAGGTCCATCCAGATGGTCACAGGCCCATCGTTGTTCAGGCTCACATCCATATCCGCGCCAAAGATGCCGTTGGCGGTTGGGATGCCTTCGGCCTGCATCGCGGCTGTGAAATGCTCATAAAGGCGTTTGCCCTCTTCCGGCGGGGCGGCGGTGGAAAAGCCGGGGCGATTGCCGCGCAGGTCAGCCGCAAGGGTGAATTGCGAGACGATCAGGGCCGCCCCTCCGATATCGCGCACCGAAAGGTTCATCTTGCCCGCGTCATCCTTGAAAATCCGCATCTTGGCGATCTTTGCGGCCAGTTGGTCGGCCTTTGCCGCCTCGTCCCCCTGCATGGCGCAGACAAGGATCAATAGGCCCGCCCCAATCTCGCCCTTCACTTCCCCCTCAACCGAGACACTCGCGCGCGAGACGCGTTGCAGAACGGCTCTCACAACTCATGGCTCCACGGTGGGTTGGCACCGGGGCGGCTGACGGTGATGGCGGCGGCGCGGGTGCCAAGGGACAGGGCCGCATCAAGGGTTTCGTCCGACACTGCCGTGATGGCCTGTTTGGTCAGCGCCCCTGCGGCATGCAGGGCGGCAAGTGCGCCCGCGTTGAAAGTATCGCCCGCACCAACGGTATCGGCCACGGTGACCTTTGTGGCGGCAAAGAAGCGATTTTGGGTGGCGGTGATGGCGCGCGCGCCGTCGGCCCCTTCGGTGATGAACACGAGTTTTGGCCCCATCGACAGGATCTTGCGGGCAAGAGCCGAGACATCGCCGGGCCCTTCGAGCCAGTGCAGATCCTCATCCGACAGTTTCACGATATCGGCGCGGGCGATCATCCGCTCGATCCGGGCGCGGTAGGGGCCCTCTTGGCCAGCGATGAAACCGGGGCGGATGTTGGGGTCGATCATGGTGATGCGGGTCGGGGCCTCGCGCTGTTGCAGCGCCTCATAGGTGCTGGCGGCGGGGTCGTTGACCAGTGAGATGCCGCCAAAGAACAGCGCCTGCGTGCTGTCGGGCAGGGCGGGCAGTTGATCGGTCGACAGCATGCGGCCCGCCGTTGCCTCATCATAAAAGGCATATGTGGCCTGACCGTCGACCAGTTTGACGAAGGCCACCGTGGTGGGGCGGGAGGAACGGGCGAGATATTGGGTATCAACCTGCGATGCGCTCAGCGTATCGGCCAGAATCTCGCCCAGCATATCGGTCGAGACGCCGGAAAAGAACGCCGACGGCGCGCCAAGGCGGCCAAGGGCGATGGCGGTGTTGAACACGGCCCCGCCCGCATAGGGGGCAAAACAAGCCTCTCCCGTCGTGCTGGTTCGCGGCAACATGTCGATCAGGGCTTCGCCACAGCTGAGAATCATTTCGCACCCTCCGGTAATTTGCCCGACCATAGACGATCAGGCCGTGTTAGCGCAAACAGTCAGGCGGGAAAATACGGCGACAGGTTCGCCCGAATGCGATCCAGTGTTGTGGGGCCCGCGTTATCGGGCAGGAATGTCTGACCCGTGATCGCCTCATAGGCGTCGATGTAGATTTGGGCCGTTTGCGCGATCATCTCGGGCGGGATTTCGGGAATCGGATCGGTATAGGGATCGCAGCGCGCGCCGACCCATGCCCGGATCACATCCTTGTCAAAGCTGGGCGGGCGGCTGCCTGCGGCAAAGGCTGCGTCATAGCCATTTGCCAGCCAATAGCGGCTGGAATCGGGGGTGTGAATCTCATCCGCGATCAGGATCTGGCCATCGGCATCCAGACCGAATTCGTATTTCGTATCGACGAGGATCAGCCCACGTTCGGCCGCCATTTTCTGACCGCGTTCGAAAAGGGCAAGCGCATAGCCCGAAACAGCCTCCCATTGTGCGGCGGTCAGCAGCTTTTGGTCAAGGATCTGCGCCGGGGTCAGCGGTTCATCATGGCCGCCGTCAAAGGCCTTGGAGGTCGGCGTGATGATGGCATGCGGCAGGGGGGCGTTGTCGCGCAAACCATCGGGCAGGCTGTGGCCATACATAACACGCGCGCCTTGCTTGTATTGCGTCAGCACCGAGGTGGATGTGGTGCCCGCAAGATAGCCGCGCACCACAATCTCGACCGGCAGGATCGTCAGGTGTTTGCCGATTACCACATTGGGGTCGGGATAGCCCAAGACATGGTTGGGGCAGATGTCTGCGGTACGGTCGAACCAAAAGCGGGCGGTCTGGGTCAACACCTGCCCCTTGTAGGGGATGGCCGCAAGGATGCGGTCAAAGGCGCTGATCCGGTCCGAGGAAATCAGGATACGCGTGCAATTGGGCAGGTCGTAGCAATCGCGGACCTTGCCAAAGTAGGGGTTCGGCAATTCCGCGATGCGGGCATGGGGCAGGACACGGGCAAGATCGATCTGGCGGGTCATCTGGGCCTCCGGGCAAGTGCGGCGGCTATCGCGCGGGTGGCGGGTGGAGTCAACGGCAAAGACCGCAGCAGGCGGTCAACGGCGTAACTGGCGCAGCAGGTCCAACGTGGGCTCACCCGTCACGGGCAGGCCGCGTGCGCGTTCAAACCCCTCAATCGCGGCGCGGGTTTTTGCGCCGATCACACCATCAGACCCTTCGGTATCAAAACCCGCGGCGGTCAGGCGGCGTTGCAGGTCTTGGCGGTCTGCCATGGACATGCCGGCGCTGTCGGGGGGGAAATTGCCCCGGATCGGGCCGCCACCCCGCAGACGGTCGGACAGGTGGCCCACTCCGATCACATAGTTAACGGCATTGTTATAGCGGGCGATGGCGTTGAAATTGTTGAAGATCATAAAGGCAGGGCCAGAGGCACCTTGTGGCAGCAGGATCGAGGCGCTGCCATGATTGGGCACGCGCCCGCCTGTGGCCGCCCGCACCCCCAGATCGGCCCACACATCGGGGCTGCGCCCCTTGCCGCGCCCGGTGAGGCCGGTGTTGAAGCCAGCAGGCAGCGTGACCTCGACTCCCCAGGGCGGGCCCTTTTTCCAGCCAGAGCGCGACAGATAAGCTGCGGTAGAGGCGAGAGAATCTGTTGGGTCATCTGACCAGATGTCACGCCGCCCGTCGCCGGTGAAATCGACGGCAAATTGCAGATAGCTGGTCGGGATGAATTGCGTGTGGCCCATGGCCCCGGCCCAAGATCCGGTCATCCGGTCAGGCGTGGTATCGCCGTTTTGCAAGATACGCAGGGCAGCGATCAGTTGTTGTTCAAAGAACTCGCCCCGCCGCCCGTCATAGCCAAGGGTGGCAAGGGCCGAGATCACAGGCACGGTGCCGCGCCGTTCGCCGTAAAAACTCTCAAGGCCCCAGACGGCCGTGACCACTTCTGCCTCCACCCCGTAGTTCGCCTCAATCGCGCGCAGGGACCCTGCGTGGCGCGAAAGCGCCGCCCGGCCCTTTGACAGCCGCTCATCCGAGGCGGCGATGGCAAGGTAATCTTCCAAACTGCGCTTGAATTCGGTCTGGTTGCGATCCCGCTCAATCACGCCGGGCAAATAGCCTACCCCGCGAAAGGCGGTGGAGAGGGTGCCTGCGGGAATGCCGCGTGCAGCGGCACGGTTGCGAAATTGTTCGACCCAGTCGTCAAACCCGGCGTTGGCCACCGGGATCATCCCGGGATCCGTCGCGCGGCTGACCTCTGCCACGGCCGCACCACGACCGCCCCCGACACAGCCCGACAGGCCAAGCGCCCCCAATCCGATGATGATCGACCGCCGCGTGGACCGCATTTGCCCCAAACCTTTGAAAGGATACATCACGCCACCCTAGACGATAACCCCGCATCCGCAAAGCCGGGTGGCATACATCCGCCGAGCGATCTTAACCAAAAGTCGGTTACTGCGTTTGCGAGATGTAAACGATTGCCCCGATGACGATGGCCGCGGCGATGACGGCAAAGGCGATCTTCCATGCCGAATAGGGGCGTTCACCCTGCACCCGCCCCGTTTGGCCATTGACGACAAAGCGATAGGTCTTGCCGTTGTATTTATAGGCGGCCATCCAGACCGGCAGCAAGATATGCTTGAAGGTCTGGGCGGACAGGGCTGTGTTGACCTCATCAATCTGTTGCTCGTCGCCGCCAATGTCGCGGCGCACGTCTTCGCGGATCTGGGCATCCATGATCTGACGGGCAATCTCTTGGCCGTCTGACAGGCCAACGGTGTATCCTTCGGCTGACAAACCAGCCATGAAATCAGTGTTATAGGGGGTCAGGGCACCAAGATCCCAAGGCGCAAGGTTTTCAGTATAGCGCCGGGGCAGGGATTGGCTGGCCAGCACCAGAACATCGTCAAACCGCCGGGACACCCAGCCAGAGGCGCGGCTCCACCGGGTTTTTTGCACCTGTTCCTGACGCTGCACATTCTTGCCGTTTTCAACCACGGTGACGGTGCGCGTTTCATAATAATGGTCGCCGCGCTGGCCCTGATAGCGGCTGCGGCTGGCGGCATCAAAGGTCCAGTAGGGCACGTAAATGCCGTTCAGTGCGCGGCCCTTGCGGGCATATTCAACCAGACCACCGGGGGCAAACCACAGGTTGCCCAGCCATTTCACCATCGCATCGCGGCCCTGCCGTTCATCCAAAGCAAAGGGGATAAGGGCCTGCGGTTTGATCAGGCGTTGGGTGCCAGTGCCAAGGGCGACGGGGGTGGCGCAAAACGGGCATTCGGTGGCGTGGGTCGCCCCTTTGAATTCCACCTGCGCGCCACAGGACGGGCAAGGGGTGATGCGTACATCCTCCATATCTGCGGGGGCAAGACCGTCTTTGAGCGCGCTGAGCAAATCCAGCTCTGCCAAGGGGCTGACGCGGGCCGGCGGGGCGGCAGGAACGGCTTGGGTATGGCCGCAATGGTCGCATTTGAGGGCCGTATCGCCGGGGGAAAAGCGCAGATCCGCTCCGCATTGCTCGCAGGGCCAGTGTTGCTCATCAGTCGTCACAGCGCAGGTCCTATTTCACAAAAGGAATCGGGGCATGGTCACTTGGGAAAAATACCCCAAGTGCCGAACGCTACCACCGTTTTTCACCAAGCCACACACAAAGCGGGCCACGGGCGGCACAAGGCCGGAGCCTGATGTGCCCAAGTGTGTTTTGCAAGCCAGAATGGTGTTTGGCTGTGGAAACATGGGCTTGGGCCGTGACGCGCACAAAGCGCAAAGGACCCTAGAGGCCCGGCGGCGGGGGCGGGGGCACCATGTCGAACAGGCGTTTGAGGGCGGTTTCGGTCACCATCTTCCAGCCGTCTTGCCCTGCCGTCCAGACCATGCTGGCGCGGGACAGGCTGCCCGAGGCCACCATCTGGGCCAAGGCCGCCTCATCAAACGGGCCCTTGGTCGCGCCGTTTTCTGCCACATGCCACGCGGTTGCGGCGGGTGGTGGGGGGGGAGGGGGAGGCGGGGCGGCGGCTGTGGCGGGCTGGGGCGCCGCCCCCCATGGGCCGGCCGCTTGCGCCATCGCGGCCCCCATTCCGGCGGCCATGCCCGCGCCCATCATCGCACCTGCGCCCGAAGCGGGGTTTGCCATGCCTTCGGCGGCGTTGAACTGCATGTATTTGTTCAGATCTCCCGCAATTCCGATCGAGGTGCGCTTGTCGAGCACCTTTTCCACCTCTTCCGGCAGGCTGACGTTTTCGATGTAGAATTCTGGCAGGCTTAGCCCATAGTCCGCGATCTTTGGCGCAATGGCGGTGGTGATGATGCGGCCCAGATCGCCCGTGTTGGCGGCCATGTCCAGAACCGGAATCCCGGATTTGGCGATGACCTGACTGAATTCTTGCAAGATCACATTGCGGATCTGATGCGAGATTTCATCTGCCGTGAACTCACCATCGGTGCCGACGATTTCACGCAAGAACACGCCCGGATCGGCCACGCGCATGGAATAGGTGCCAAAGGCGCGGATACGCACGGGGCCAAATTCGGGATCGCGGCACATGATGGGGTTTTTGGTGCCCCATTTGTTGTCGTTAAAGCGAGTGGTGTTGACGAAGTAGACCTCTGACTTGAAGGGGCTGTCGAAGCCATGATCCCAATGCTGCAAGGTGGTCATGATCGGCATGTTGTTGGTTTCCAACATATACAAGCCAGGGCCAAAGATATCGGCCAACTGCCCCTCATGGACGAAAACGGCGGCCTGCCCCTCACGCACGGTCAGTTTCGCGCCGTATTTGATCGCATTTCCGCGACGCTCAAAGCGCCAGACCATCGTGTCGCGGGTATCATCAAGCCATGAGATGACGTCAATGAATTCGCCTTTGAGGAAATCGAAAACCATTCTTGTTCTCCTAGACTTGGCAGGGCTTTGTGCCGAAAAGGGGGATGGTGGGGGGCATCAGCTTTCCCCACCCAGCAAGGACCGCGCGAGCGAAAAGATGATAGGCCGCGCCTCGGCTTCGGTCATGCCGGGGGTCAGGGCGGGGTTGTAAAGCATCCGCAGCATCAATTCATCTTGGCCGGTCAGCAGGGCGAATTCCTCATCATCATTAAAGATCGAGGGCCGCGCGCGCGGGCTGTCATTGGCAAGGCCAAGGCCCTGGGCGATCTCTTCGTGCATGCAAGACAGGCGCAAAAGATCGGGATGCTCGGCCCGGATCACGGCAAAAGCGCGGGTGTAGCGCCCCGAGTCGCCATCCGACATGGCATAGACAAGGCAATAGGTTGAAAGCGGCATCTGGGTGATGCCCGACACTTCGCCCGCCGAAAGGCCGGGAAGGGCGCTGCGCAGGGTGGGGCCTAGGGCGCGGCGTTCATCCTCGTTCACCAGATGCACAAAGAAATTCGGTGCCGTATCGCTGAGCGAAATCTGGTGCCCCGTCAATCGGCTGAGCCGATCAAGATAGGAGCTGATGCGGGCTGTATCCGTGGCCCGCCGATCCGCGCTGACCGAGGCGCCAAACCGCAGGGCCACACGAACCGGGACGTCCCACCGCCGCAGACGGCTTTCGGTCTGGCGTTGCACAGGACCCAAAGGGCCGCGCGCGTATTCATCGTAAAGCGCGATGCGGATGAAGTTTTCGGCCAACATCCGCTCGGTATAGGGCGTGTCGGTCCCGCCCCCATCTGAGCGCAGCAAGCCATTGGACAGCAACTCCATCTGAACTTGGGCGAAATGCTGGCCAATGGCCTCGCTTGCGGCCGAGGCGGCGGGGCTGTGTGCCGCCTCGGCCGCTGGGCGACCGGGGGCCGCCACTGAGGAGATAGGCGCTTGTGGCGAGACCACGCAACCTGCAACGGCAAGTGCACAGACAAGGGCAGTCACGCGGCGGAGGGTGGCGGCAAGGTTCATGTCTGTGCTTCAGGCCTGTGGCGTGTCGGACGGGGCAGGTGCGCGCGCCCGGGCCGAAGAGAGGGTGTCGCGGAGTTCACTTTCCATATGCTGCAACTCTTGTTCTGCAGCCGCGCGGCGGGCCTTGCCTTCATCGGCGATTGCGAGGCTGTCGTTGATGGTGGCGATCAACTGCTCATTGGCCTTTTTGACCGACTCGATGTCAAAAACCCCGCGCTCCATCTCTTCGCGCACCACGCGGTTCGTTTCACGCAGATTGTCGGCGTTGCTGGTCAACAGCTCATTGGTCAGATCATTGGCATCGCGCACCGCCTCGGCTGCCTCGCGCGAGCGTTGGATGGTGACGGCTTGGGCAAGCTGGGTTTCCCACAGCGGCACGGTGTTGACGAGGGTGGAGTTGATCTTGGTGACAAGGCTTTTGTCATTCTCTTGCACCAAACGGATCGAGGGCAAGGATTGCATCGTGACTTGACGTGTCAGCTTTAGGTCATGCACACGGCGTTCCAGATCGTCACGTGCGGCGCGCACGTCGCGCAATTCTTGCGCTTTCTTGATCTGATCAGCCTCAGGTGCGGCGGCGACGGCAGCCTCCATCGCGGGGATGGTGGTTGCGTCGACCTCGGCCAACTTGGCCTCGCCTGCGGCGATATAAAGGGCGAGTTCGTCGTAAAAGTTCAGGGTCTTGCCGTAGAGAATATCCAACGATTTGATATCCTTGAGCAAGGTATGCTCATGGCGCAAAAGGTCCTCGGTGACCTTGTCGATCTGGCTTTGCACCGTTTCATAGCGTGACAGAAATTCGGCAAAGGGGGCGGCCTGCCCGGTGACTTTCTCCCACCAGCTGCGTTCGCGGCGCAGGTCAAGCTCTTCGCTGCCAAAGCCACGGATCGTGGTCACGATTTTGCGCAAACTGTCCCCGGCGGGGCCTGCATCCTTGTTCTTGACGTCGCTCAGCATCTCTTGGCTGATGACCTGAAGCTCGGCCTGCGCGGCCGACCCGAAAGAGATGATGGACTGGGTGTTGCCCATATCCAGCTCTTCCATGCGCTTGCGGATTTCGGCGGCCTTGTCGGCGGGGGCCGCCTCAAGCGCCACGATTTCCCCCCCGGGTTCGGGCAGCAAAACGGCGGTGACGTCCTCGATCTTGGAAAGGGCCTGTGCGGCTTGTTCGCGAATGCTCTGGGTCATCTCGTCATACTCTCACTTTGGGGCGTAATTTGGGGTCGTCAGGTTTCCAGCTTAAGACGGTCACGCAACACTTCAATTTCAACATCCAGATCTGTGCGGTTATCGGCCAAAAGGCTCTTGCTGCGGTCGGCAAAGGTGGTTTCCAGATCATCCAGCAAAGCCAGATAGGCCGCACGGGCCTGTGGATCGCGGTTTTGGGCGTAAAGATCGGCAAACTTGACCGTCGCATCGCGGGCCCCGATCAAATAGATCGACAAGTATTTGCGCGCGGCGGTCAGATCGCCGGGGTCTTTCTCAACCGTGCGAAACAGTCCACGGGCGGCGGCGCAAAACCGTTTAACACGGGCTTCGACCTGACGGTCGCTGGCACGCAACACGGCATCCGTCATGGCCGAGAGGTGTTTTTCGGCCTCATCCACCGCACGGGCGACGCGATCGGTTTGAAAGTGGTCAATCCCCTCGGCCCCTTTGTCGCGCAAAGGATCAGGCCCAAAAGAGGCCAGATGCAGGGCGGCCCCCGCAAGGGCAAAGAGGGCCGGGTAGAGCACGCCATCATGCGACATCAGACCGGCCACGCCCAAGGACAGGCCCGTCAGGACGCTGCCAAAGATCTTGCGCGGAATGGCAGGGCGGCGGGCGACGCGGCGTTGGTCATAGGCAGCATGGGCGCGCAGCCCCTCTCGCGTCAGCCAAGCCGCCAGCAGCATGAGGGCAGTGGCACTTAGGCCCAGAATCAGCGCGCGCGGGGTGCCGGTAAAGGCCGGGGGGAGGAACAGAAGGGCGGCAAAGAACAACAGGGTCGATCGTGTGCCGGCACGGGCAGGCTGTGCTGCATCAAAGGGGTGTGCCGTCGGCGCGGTGGTTTCGCCGGGGGATTGGCCGAGGGATTTGCCTGTGCCGTCATTGCCCGAGGGCGGGGCATTGGGGCTGAACTTTCCGCCAAAACGTTGGGCCATCAGAAGCCTCCGCCAAAGGCCACATAGGCCACAAGGCCCATCAGAATGACGAATGACAGGGTTTGCAACCCGCTTGTGGACATCTCAGCCTCATTCCTGCGGTAAGGGGCCTATACCGAAAGACTATAGGAGATGCCTGCCTTGCATGCCAGTGCAGAGGTGGGGGGAAGTCGCCGATGCAATTCCCCCCCAATGGTGAGTGTCATTTCCGCCGGGCTGGCGGTTTGCCCGCAGGTCTGGACCCGGTTGGTTTGGCGCCTTCGGGTTTGGGGCCGGATCGTGTGCTTTGCTTTGGCGCGGCCTTTGGTCGGGCGCGGGTGGGGGCGGTGTCGTCATCATCGCGCCGGGGTTTGCGGACGGGTTTGGTGGCACTGACCCAAGCATCGGACAAGGTGCCAAGGGCCGCCCGCCCGCGGGACGACGTGATCGTGCCGGGGCCGGACGCCGGTTTGGCGCGGCCACGTGCGGTCGGTTTGGCCTCAGCTTCGGTGGTAGAAGATGACGGGCGGCGCGGGCTGTCGCTGGCAGCGCCGCTTCGGCCAAAGGTTCTGGACTTTGGCTCAGCTTCGGTTTTGGTGGCACGTGCAGGGCGCGGGCCGTCCGCCGCAGACGTGCGGCTTGTTGTGCGGACCGAGGGTTTGGATCCGGGGCGGGTTTTCGTTGGCCCCTCATCTTCGATCGCGCCCGACAGCATGGCCCCAAGTTGGTCTCGCAAGATGCGGGCGCGGACCTCTTCCACCTCGCCCGGTTTCATGTCGTTCAGTCGAAACGGGCCATAGCTGATGCGGATCAGCCGGTTGACGATCATGCCGATGGCGTTGATCGCACGGCGGATTTCGCGGTTCTTTCCCTCGCGCAGGCCAACGGTCAACCAGGCGTTGGACCCTTGATGGCGGTCAAGCACCACCTCCATCGGCAAGAAACGCTCACCCTCGACCGTGATGCCGCGGCGCAGGGGTTCAAGCTCGGGGTCGGTGGGATTTCCTTTGACGCGCACGCGGTATTTGCGCAGCCAGCCTGTGGAGGGGAGTTCAAGCTGGCGCTTGAGCGCGCCGTCATTGGTCAGCAGGAGCAGACCTTCGGAGTTCAGGTCAAGCCGGCCCACTGACATGACGCGCGGCAATTCAGGGGGCAGGTGATCAAAAACGGTTTCACGGCCTTTTTCGTCAGAGGCCGACGTCACAAGCCCCTCGGGCTTGTAGTAAAGCCACAGACGGGCCGGTTCGGGCGCGCCGACGGGTTCGCCCGAGACGGTGATCTTGTCGCGCGAGGTGACGTTGAGGGCGGCAGAGGTGATGGTCTTGCCGTTCACCTGCACCTCGCCCGACTCGATCAATCGCTCGGCCTCACGGCGCGACGAGATGCCGGCGCGGGACAGGACTTTGGCAATACGCTCACCCTCGATCGCCTTGGGGGCGGGAGGGGCTGCTGTGGGGCGCGGAGCGGCCCTCGCAGGGCCCTTCGCTTTTGGGCTTGTCTTTTCGGTCATTGGGGAAAACCTTTGGCGCGGGGTGTAAAGCGCCGGGGGCTGTCTGCCCCCGGACCCCCGAGGATATTTGGGAACAGATGAAAGAGCAACGCGCCTTCCGGAGTTTCATGGAAATAGCCTTGGAGGAGGCGCGGGCGGCGGGTCTGCGGGGCGAGGTTCCTGTGGGGGCTGTGATCGTGGCGCCGGGGGGGACGGTTGTGGCGCGGGCCGGGAACCGGACGCGGGAACTCTGCGACCCCACGGCCCATGCCGAGGTCCTTGCCCTGCGGGCGGCCTGTGTCGCGGCGGGCAGCGAGCGCTTGGTTGGCCATGATCTCTATGTGACGCTGGAGCCCTGCCCGATGTGTGCCGCAGCGCTGTCGGCGGCGCGGATCGCCCGGCTGTACTATGGGGCGGGAGATCCGAAATCGGGCGGGGTTGCCGTGGGAGCGCGGGTCTTTTCGCACCCCCAGTGCCATCACGTGCCCGAAGTTTACGATGCGATTGCAGCGCCTGAGGCCGAGGCCCTGTTGCGGGACTTTTTTGTCCGCAGGCGCGGATAGGGCCGCCGAGGCAGGACGGCCCTGTCGGGTTTACAGGGTGATCGGGTCCATGACCTCGGGGTCGATGACCTTTACCCCGGCAGGAAGGCCCGCGCGCAGAACGCTGCTGTCTTGGGCCAGGAGGGGGAAGGTGCGGTAGTGGCAGGGGATGATGGTCTTGAAGGCGAAATAGCGCCGGGCGGCATAGGCGGCGCGTTCCATATCCATGGTGAAATGCCCGCCACTGGCCAAAATCCCGATGCTGGGTTTGTGCAGATCGGCCATCCATTCCATATCGGCCATGATGTCGGTATCGCCCGAGACATAGACGGTCTGGCCTTCGCCGCTGATCATGAACCCGGCTTCGGCCCCGGCATAGATCGGCCCGGCATCGCCCGCGACGGAGGAAGAATGCACGGCGTTGACCATCGTGATCTTTGCGCCGCCCAGATCCACCGTGCCGCCCTTGTTGAAGCCGATGGTCTGGACGTCATCCTTGGTCGCCATCCAGCTCATCAGATCATAGATCCCGACCACCGGGATCGACAGCTGTTTTGCGATGGCCACCGCGTCGCCTGCATGGTCACCATGACCATGGGTCAAAAGGACATGGGTCGCCCCTTGCAACGCGTCATCCCGGCGATCGGCGGGGAACATCGGGTTTCCGGTAAGCCATGGGTCTACCAACAAAACGGCGGACTCAATTTCGATGCGAAAGCCAGAGTGGCCGAGCCAAGTGATGATCATGTATGATGCCTCTTTGTTTGGGCGCATAACTTAGCATCCCAGATTAACCTGTCCATGACGCAAAGGGATCTGTGTCCCACTTGCATCAGGGGATCATGCATATCGTTGTTGCCCCGGCCCTTGCAGCGCGGGGGGCGTGGGGCTAAACGATGCTGGATCAGACGAAAGGGAACGCCGATGTCCATCGACACCGACACCGCCCGCAAGGTGGCAAAACTGGCCCGCATCCGGGTGGACGAAGCCGATCTGCCAAAGCTCGCACAGGAGCTTTCGGGGATCTTGGGCTTTATGGAGCAGTTGAGTGAGGTGGATGTCACGGGCATTGAGCCGATGACAAGCGTCACGCCCATGCGCCTGAAACGTCGGGAGGACGTTGTGACCGATGGCAACATCCAAGCCGCCATCCTGAAAAACGCGCCCGATGCGCGTGAGGGCTTTTTTGCAGTGCCAAAGGTGGTCGAATGAGTGCGAATAGCTGGACGATTGCGGCAGCGCGCGATGCGTTGCGCAAGGGCGAGATTTCGGCCGTTGACCTGACGATGAGTTGCCTGGCGGCGATGGATGCGGGCGATGCCTTGAATGCATATGTGCACAAGACGCCGGAACTGGCGCTGGAGCAGGCCCGGGCGGCGGATGCGCGGCTGGCGGCTGGTGAGGCACCCGCCATGTGTGGCATCCCCTTGGGCATGAAGGATCTTTTTGCGGTCAAAGGTGTGCCGACGCAGGCCGGATCGAACATTCTGCGCGGGTTCAAGCCCGAGTATGACTCGACCGTGACCACCAAGTTGTTTGGCGCGGGCGCCGTGATGCTGGGCAAGCTGAACATGGACGAGTTTGCCATGGGGTCGTCAAACGAATCCTCTTGTTATGGCCCTGCGGTCAACCCGTGGAAGATCGACGACCGGCAGTTGACCCCGGGCGGGTCTTCTGGCGGATCGGCAGCGGCGGTGGCTGCGGATTTGTGCCTTGCGGCGACAGGGACGGATACGGGCGGGTCTATCCGCCAGCCTGCTGCCTTTTGCGGCATCACCGGCATCAAGCCGACCTATGGCCGCGTCAGCCGCTGGGGGATCGTGGCCTATGCATCCTCCCTTGATCAGGCCGGGCCGATGACCAAATCGGTGCGCGATGCGGCGATCATGCTGGGCGCGATGGCCGGGCATGACCCCAAGGATTCGACAAGCGCAGATCTTGCGGTGCCGGATTTCGAAGCGGCGCTGACCGGCGATATCCGGGGGCAGGTGATCGGCATTCCGACGGAATACCGCCTTGATGGCATGCCCGCCGAGATGGCCGCGATCTGGGATCGCGGGATCGAGATGATGCGCGACGCCGGGGCCGAGATCCGCGAGATCAGCCTGCCGCACACGAAATACGCCCTGCCCACCTATTACGTCATTGCGCCCGCCGAGGCATCATCGAACCTCGCCCGGTATGACGGGGTGCGCTATGGCCATCGGGCCAAGCTGGCGCAAGGCGATGGCATCACAGAAATGTATGAAAAGACCCGCGCCGAAGGCTTTGGCGCGGAGGTGCAGCGCCGCATCATGACGGGCACGTATGTGCTGTCAGCGGGCTTTTATGACGCTTATTACAACCGTGCCCGCAAGGTGCGCGCCCTGATCAAGCGTGACTTTGAGCAGGCCTTTGCCGCCGGGGTTCATGCGATCCTTGCGCCAGCGACCCCCTCATCTGCCTTTGGGATCGGTGAGCAGGGCGGCAGCGATCCGGTCGAGATGTACCTCAATGACGTGTTCACAGTGACCTTGAACCTTGCTGGCCTGCCGGGCGTTTCGGTGCCTGTCGGACTGGATCAAAAGGGCTTGCCCATGGGCTTGCAACTGATCGGGCGGCCGTGGGAGGAAGGGGCGTTGCTAAATCACGCCTATGTGCTTGAGTCTGCGGCGGGCTTTGTGGCCAAACCAAACAATTGGTGGTAACAGCCAATTTCATGTTGACCGATCGGATCTGCGATAAAATGCGCGCCTCTGTGTTTATGCTGCTGCCGCTTGCCCTTTTGGCCTGTTCTCCCCCTGTGCCGGAAAGTGGTGCCGGGGTCGGTCGTCAGGACTACAACTCCTACATTCGCGAACGGGATGCTGCAGCGTTGCGGCCCCAGCCGATTGTTCCGCCCGGATTTTCGACGGATGCCTTGGGGGCAGCCATCGACCGTGCAGATGGCGTGCCAGCGACAAGCGGGCCACAGACCGGCGTCGTCATCGGGGCGCAACCTGTCGGTGATGTCAATGCGGCCGCCCGTCCACGTGGCAATGCGCCAGCCGGGATCAAGGAAGAGTCGGGTGAGATGGTGCATGCCAACACGCCCGCAATCTCGGACGAGCAGGATTTTCAGGCGGTGGCCCAGCGTGAGACCATTGCCAGCGACAAGGCCAGAATCGAACGCAACCGGTCGCAATATCAGGTGATCCAGCCCGGTGCCTTGCCAACGCGGCCCGGGGCGACAGAGCCCAATATCGTTGACTATGCCCTTGCAACGAAACATCCCGTCGGGACGCAGATGCATCGGCGGTCCTCATTTGGTTCCAGAAATGCCGCCAGATGTGCGGGCTATGCCTCGCCCGATCTGGCGCAAGAGGCGTTTCTTGCCAAAGGTGGCCCGGAAAAGGATCGCCTTGGTCTTGATCCCGATGGCGATGGCTATGCCTGTGGCTGGGATCCGTCGCCCTTCCGTCTGCGTTAAATGCCCGTGGCTGGGGCCGATGACGGGGATGGCTTGACGTGGCCTTCCCCCAATTTTGGCGAAAGGCGTGGCGGGGTACTCCCTTCGATAATTGTCATTCACTACACGGCGATGCAGACCTGTTCCGCCGCGCGGCAACGGCTCTGCGACCCCGATGCAGAGGTGTCCGCACATTGGCTGATATCCGAGCGGGGTGAGGCCGAAGCGCTGGTGCCCGAGGCCGCGCGCGCCTGGCATGCCGGGGTGGGGGAGTGGGCCGGGATCACGGATGTGAACAGCCATTCCATTGGCATTGAGCTTGCCAACCGCGGCAATCACCCCTTTCCTGAACCCCAGATGGTGGCCCTCGAGGCTGTGTTGCGCGGACTCATGACCCGGTGGCACATTCCTGCACATCGTGTGATTGGGCATTCCGACATGGCCCCTGCGCGCAAGGGCGATCCGGGGCCAAGGTTTGACTGGCGGCGTCTGGCGCGTCTCGGCTTGTCGATCTGGCCGGATTCGGCAGGCCAGATGAACGGGGCAGGGCAGGTGGACGGGGCGGCGTTTCGCGCCTTTGCCGCAGGCGCAGGCTATGGCATGGCGGTGCCGGATGAGGTCTTGCTGGCGGCCGTTCGCTTGCGGTTTCGCCCTTGGGCGACCGGCGCGCTTGACGCCCAAGATATGGCCGTGATCCAACAGGTTGCACGTTTGTCCGTTGACGCAGGCGATGCGCAGGCGTAAGCCCCGGCTCGCGCGGATGGCTGGATGACCGCGTGCCCGCTTGCGGGTGCGAGGAAAGTCCGGACTCCATGAAGGAAGGGTGCCGGGTAACGCCCGGCGGGGGTAACCCCAGGGAAAGCGCCACAGAGAAGAGTCTGCCCCCGCGGTTCGCTTGCGGATCACTGGGGGTGATGGTGAAACGGTGGGGTAAGAGCCCACCGCGGACCGGGCAACCGGGACGGCACGGCAAGCCCCACCCGGAGCAATGCCGAATAGGGGCCTCACGCGGGGCAGGTCGGGGGCCGCAAGGCCATTCGATACCGCCGCAGGGACACTTCAGCCCGGAGGCCCGGGTTGGCAGCTAGATCCCGTCGGTAACGGCGGGGGCAGAGGAATGGTCATCCAGAGGCGCAAGCCTTGGACAAAATCCGGCTTATAGGCCATCCGCGCATTTTATTCGAACCTTAGGGGGCTTTGCCCCCTCGGCGCGTGCCGCGCCTCACCCCCAGGATATTTACAAACAGATGAAATCGCCTCATCTGTTGATAAATATCCCCGCCGGAGGCAACGCCGAGCCGGTTGTGGCGATGCCACAGAGGCGAGATAAAGAGTCTTGCGCCGCAGGCGCGCATTTAGATTTGGCTGCAAAACGTTTGGCTGTTGACTCTGCCGGAGCTACCAGTAAAAAGCGGCTTCAAAGATGTGCTGGGGCAACGGTGTTTCCCCGATTCAGGAGAGACGACTATGGCAAAACCGGCGACGATTAAGATCCGTCTGAACTCGACGGCGGGCACGGGGCACTTCTATGTGACCAAGAAGAACGCCCGCACCATGACCGAGAAGATGACTGTGCGCAAATATGACCCCGTCAAGCGGGAGCATGTTGAGTACAAAGAAGGCAAGATCAAGTAAGATCTTGTATGTTTCTTTGTGCGATGGCCGCCCTTGGGCGGCCTTTTGCATTTGGGGCGCGCGGATCGGGCTTTTCTTTGCGCGTGGCACCCCTAGCTTTGACGGATGGAGCGGACCCTCACCCTTCGCGTGGCTTTGACCGATGATCTGTCTGGTGTCGACGCACTTTTGGCGCGCAGCTATCCGCGGCTTCTTGCGCCTGATTATCCGCCTTCGGTGATGGTCACGGCCTTGCCGGTCATTGCAAGGGCGCGGCCGTCTTTGCTGGCCTCGGGGCGGTATTATGTCGTTGTGGACCTTGCAGGGCGGATCCTTGGCGCGGGCGGCTGGAGCCTTGCCGCCCCTGCGACGGAGGGCGCCGCTTCTGGGCAACAGTTGGCAGGCACGGGCCATGTGCGGCATCTGGTAACCGACCCTGCGGCTTTGCGAAAGGGGATTGCTGCGGCGATCATGGCCGAGGTGCTGGGGGCTGCGCGTATAGCGGGAGTGCGGCGGATGGAGTGTCTTTCGACGCGGACGGCGGTGCCCTTCTATGCCGCGCAGGGCTTTGTGGTGATGGGCGCGGAAGTGGACGTGCCGCTTGGCCCCGGCATCGTCTTTCCAGCCGTTCCGATGCAGCGCCAGCTATGAAAAAAGGCCGGTCTTGCGACCGGCCTTTGTCTGTGTTCAGGGGTGTCGCGTCACTCGCGGTTGCCGAGGAATTGTAGCAAGAACATGAACATGTTGATGAAGTCGAGGTACAGGCGCAGGGCGCCCATGATCGCCGACTTGCCCAGCCACTCTTGATCGGCGGCCATCGCATGTTGCAGATACTCGTTCTTGATGGACTGCGTGTCATAGGCGGTGAGACCAGCGAAGATCAGCACGCCAATGACCGAGATCGCAAAGGCCAGCGCCGAGGAGGCGAGGAAGATGTTCACGACCATCGCCACGAGCAGACCGATCAGGCCCATCATCAGGAAGGTGCCCATCCCTGACAGGTTCTTCTTGGTGGTATAGCCATAAAGCGACAGGCCCGCGAAGGCGATTGAGGTGATCAAGAAGGTCTGCGCGATCGACACGCCGGTGAAGGCCTTGAAGATCCAGGCCAGCGACAGGCCCATCACAGCGGCATAGGCGTAGAAGAACAATTGGGCTGCGGCAACCGACAGGCGATTCAGCACGGCGCCAAAAGCAAACACCATGATCAGCGGCGCAAACATGACCACCCAGCCAAGGATATTGGGCTGCAAGGTGACAGGGTTGCGGAAGATCGACAGCAGCATATCTGACGTCCCGACTGCCCAAGCAACGCCGCCGGTCATCAACATGCCAACGGACATCAGCCCGTAGACCTTGTTCATATGGGCGCGTAGGCCCGCGTCGATCTGTTCGGTACGGGCGCCTGCGCCGGCCGTACGGATCGTTGTGTAGTCAGCCATGTGAAGCCTCCGATTTTGAAACATGGTCCCCGTGTGCAAGAAACACACGGGGTGCTGTTGGGATATCGGGACACCATAGTCGGTTTTCAAGGATTTCCCGAGAAAAAGCCTTCATTGTCGGCCAACTTTTTTTCCAAGCGGCCAACAGGCATTTTTGCAAGGCTTTTCAAGCGATCCAGCGGTTTGGCCAATTGCCGGGCAGATCCCATGCGGGGCGGGCAGCTTCTGCTGCGGCTTGGGCACGGGTCAGGCCAACATCGGCCAAGGTGCGATCATCAAGTCGCGCAAGACTTTGGCGCTGGCGGTTTGCAGCAAGGGCTGCCCGGACCAGAGTCAACAGGCGCGAGGTGCTGCCAACCGCCTGAACGCGGCCCGTGGCAAGCGTTGCGGTGTGGAGCGAGGCAAACATGGTCTTTCCTTTCAAGAATCGTTTTGGCGTAAAGTCATCGTCTTTCGTGATGGGTGCCGCTTGGGTCATCAAATCACTTGATCCCTATAGGCGAATCGGGTTCATTAGGAAAGTGAATGCTTTTGAACTCTCATATCAGGAAATGTGATATGCCTCGCAACCTCGATCTGACGGCCCTTAGGTCCTTTGTGGCCATTGCGGATGCGGGCGGGGTGACCCGCGCCTCGGGCTTTTTGAACCTGACGCAATCAGCGGTCTCTATGCAGATCAAGCGGCTGGAGGAAATGCTGGGGGTCGAGGTTCTGGATCGATCCGGGCGTCAGGTTTCGTTGACCGCTGCGGGCGAGCTGCTTTTGGGCTATGCGCGCAAGATGCTTGCCTTGAATGACGAGGTGATGGGCCGTCTGACCCGCGATCCGCATGAGGGGGAGGTCGTTCTGGGCGTGCCGCATGACATCGTTTATCCGGTGATCCCGCAGGTGTTGCAGCATTTTGCGCGGGCCTATCCGAAGATGAAGGTGACGCTGATCTCATCCTTTACCCGCGTTTTGAAGGCGCAGTTCGGGCGCGGGGAATGTGACATCATCCTGACCACCGAGAATGGGACCGATCCGCAGGGCGAAACCCTTGCCGAATTGTCCTTGGTCTGGGTGGGGGCCCCGGGTGGGATTGCGTGGAAAGGGCGGCCCTTGAAGCTTGCCTTTGAGCATAATTGCATCTTTCGCCAAGGGGTGCAGGCGGCTTTGGACAAGGCTGGCATCCCGTGGCAGATGGCGGTGGAAAGCGATTCCACCCGCACGATTGAGGCCAGCGTCAGCGCGGATCTGGCAGTTCACACCGTTCTTGCCGGATCTGAGCCGCCCTATGTGGACCGCATCAGCCACGGCGGGGCGCTGCCGGAACTGCAACGGATGAAGGTCAATCTCTATGTGGCCGAACCGACGCATAGTGTCGCCGTGCAAGAACTGGCCGCGCTTATCCGGCGCGCCTATGCCAGCCATAGTGCCCGGCCTGTCGCCGCATTGGCTTGACCGCTACGTCATGCGAATGACGATCTTGCCCGTCGCACTGCGATTGCGCAGCATGTCCAGCCCAGTCGCCAAGTCTTCCATTGCAAGGATGTTTGAGACATGGGGGTGCAAATCCCCGGCGGCGTACCACGTCAGCAGCGTGGCCAAGCTGTCATCAAGCAGCTTTGGGGCAAAGGCCAGATAGCCCCCCCACCAAAAGCCCATGACGGAAATGTTCTTGACCAACAGATGGTTGGCCTTGATCAGGGGCACATCGCCGCTGGCAAAGCCAATGGCCAATATACGGCCATCGGGACGGGTGGCCCGCATGGCCACCTCAAAACCGGGGCCGCCGACGGCATCATAGGTCACATCCACTCCGCCAAGGGTGCGCAACTGGTCCAGAACATCGGGGGAGGTGCTGTCGATCACATGGTCGGCCCCCGCGGCCCGGGCAACAGCCAGCTTATCCGCCCCACGGGCCGAGGCGATGACGCGCGCGCCCATGCGCTTGCCAATCTCGACCGCTGTCAGCCCGACGCCGCCTGCCGCCCCGGTCACATACAGGGTCTCGCCCGGCTGCACTCTGGCCTTGTGGTCAAGGGCGAGGTGTGAGGTCCCGTAGGCGATCAGAAATGCTGCCGCATCCTCATAGCTCATCGTGTTGGGGATTTTGATCAGGCGGTCGGCGGCAAAGCAGCCGTAGTCTGCCAGTCCGCCTTGACCCGAGTAGCAGGCGACGCGCGTACCTATCGTCGGGCCAGTGGTATCGGCGCCAAGCGCGATGACTTCGCCCGCGAGTTCCAGTCCAGGGATAAAGGGCAGGGCGGGCTTGGTTTGATATTTGCCATCGCCCATCAAAAGGTCAGCAAAATTCAGCCCGCAGGCGTGAATGCGCACCAGCGCTTGCCCGGGCATGGGCACGGGTTGCGCGATGTGATGAAGGGTCGGGGGATGCCCCAGCGTTTCCACCTGCCATGCGCGCATCACTTTTTCCTCTTCGACTTGTGCAACCCCGTTTTAGGGGCAACCGTCGCCCGATGCCAAGCGGGATATGTGTCGCAGAATGCGAGAGTTTCGACGAAAGTGTTGCAAAGTGAAATGCAATACGGAAAACTCTTTTGGCGCGAGTTAATGGTTAACGGTGCTGCCTTGACGGGAAGCTCCAGTCTTTTGTCCACTTGTACAATTCAAACTGTGCAAAAGGATGGGTTTTGTGACGCACAGGACGAAATCTTAAGAATTGTGGGGAAAAGTCTATATTGGCATGCCTGTTGCTTAGGAATATCGTAGATTAGATCAGTACGGAGTATCGAATGAAACACCCAGTAGATGCACATGTTGGAAAGCGTATCCGCCATCGGCGGTGGATGGTGGGGATGACCCAACAACAACTTGCCGACAAAGTTGGTATCAAGTTTCAACAAATTCAGAAATATGAAACCGGAATGAACAGGGTCAGCGCATCGCGGCTTTGGGATATCTCGGAAACCTTGGGTGTGACCATTTCTTTCTTCTTTGAGGGTCTTTCGGGCGAAGGTGCCGCAACGGTCGCACCGGCAGCGGATATTCTGGCGGACAAAGAAGCGCTTGAACTTGTGCGGTCCTACTATTCAATCCCCGAAGCACAGCGCCGTCGTTTGTTCGATCTGGCCCGTGTTTTGAGTGACGCTGCCTGAAAGTCTTCTGGTGAGGCTTGACCTAAGCCGGGGGCGTGGATAGCGCCCTTGGTGGGGCAGGGTTGCCCCATGGGAATCGGGGTTCACATGCCGAAGTTGTCTGACCAGACCAAGAACGACCTGATCGAAACCGCACATGCCTTGGCAGAGGTCGCCCGCGTGGCGACATTGCGGCATTTTCGGCGGTTCGATCTTGAGGCGGAAAACAAGGAAACCAAACGCTTTGATCCGGTGACGATCGCGGATCGTGACTCTGAGTTGCGGATGCGTGAGGTTCTGGCGATCCGCAGGCCCGACGATGGTATCCTTGGCGAGGAATTCGGCCCCAAGCCGAGTGCCTCTGGCCTGACATGGGTGCTCGATCCGATTGATGGCACGCGGGGGTATCTTTCGGGCACGCCCACATGGGGGGTGCTGATTTCCGTCGCGGATGAGACCGGGCCGATCTATGGGCTGATCGACCAACCCTATATCAAAGAGCGGTTCGAGGGTGGGTTTGGCGTGGCGCGCGTGGTGGGCCCGATGGGCGAGGCTGCGTTGAAATGCCGGGGCCCGCGTGATCTGGCCGAAGCGATTGTGTTCAGCACCTTTCCCGAGGTTGGGACGGCGCAAGAAGGCCAGGCCTTTGCCCGCGTCTCTGCAAAGGCGCGGCTGACGCGCTATGGCACCGATTGCTATGCCTATGGCCTGATCGCGGCGGGCAGCATCGACCTTGTGATCGAGGCAGGGCTACAGGCCTATGACGTGCAGGCCCCGATTGCGGTCATTGAGGCGGCAGGCGGGCTTGTGACCAACTGGCAGGGCGGGCCGTGCCATCAGGGCGGGCAGGTTCTGGCGGCGGCCAATGCGAAGATACACGCCCAAGCGATGGCGATTCTGAACGGCTGACCCATTGCACGGGGCGGTCCTGACGGGCTATCCCTGATATCGGCGCCCGAGTCCTTACCCCTTCTGTCGGTCTGCGCTGATCGTCCACCGAAGGGGGTGGAGGGTTCCAAGATGACCGAAGTATTGATCAAGCATGCCGATGCCATTGTCACGATGGACGGCGCGCGCTCGGAACTGGCAGGTGCGGATGTGTTGATCCGCGGTGGCCAGATTGCGGCGGTTGGGCCGGGGATCGCAGCGCCCGGCGCGCGGCAGGTCTTGGCCACGGGCTGCGTTGTGACGCCCGGTTTGGTGAACACCCATCACCATCTGTATCAAACCCTGACGCGGGCCGTGCCGGGCGGGCAAGATGCCTTGCTGTTTGGCTGGCTGAAAACCCTTTACCCGATCTGGCAGCGGTTTGGCCCCGATGAGATGTTTGTCAGCGCGCAGGTGGGTCTTGCCGAACTGGCGCTGTCGGGGTGTACCATGACCTCGGACCATCTGTATTTGTACCCCGATGGCGTGCGGCTGGAGGATACGATTCACGCAGCCGCCGAACTGGGCCTGCGGTTTCACCCCACGCGCGGCGCGATGAGCATCGGGGAAAGTAACGGCGGCTTGCCCCCGGACAGTCTGGTTGAAGCGGAGGCCGCGATTCTGGAGGATATGATCCGCGTGGTCGATGCCTTTCACGACGCGCGGGATGGCGCGATGTGCAGGGTGGGACTGGCACCCTGTTCGCCGTTTTCGGTCAGCCGCGAGTTGATGCGCGATGCGGCCCTCTTGGCGCGGGACAAGGGCGTGATGTTGCACACCCATTTGGCCGAGAATGAGGAAGACATCGCCTATAGCCTGTCGCAGTTCGGAGTGCGTCCGGGACAATATGCCGAAGATCTGGGCTGGACCGGCCCCGATGTGTGGCATGCGCATTGTGTAAAGCTTGACGGTCAAGAGATTGATCTTTTTGCGCGAACGGGAACGGGTGTGGCGCATTGCCCCTGCTCTAACTGCCGTCTTGGCTCTGGCATCGCCCCTGTGCGGCAGATGCGGGATCGGGGGGTAAAGGTTGGGCTGGGGGTGGACGGGGCCGCAAGCAATGACGCAGGCAACCTGATGGCCGAGGCACGCCAGACCTTGCTTTTGCAGCGCGTGGCGAACGGGGCCGATGCGATGGGTGCGCGTGAGGCGCTTGAGATTGCCACGCTGGGTGGCGCGCAGGTCTTGGGCCGGGCCGATTGCGGTTCCATCGAGGTTGGCAAACGGGCCGATATCGCGATCTGGGATGTGTCGGGGATAGAGGCTGCAGGCCATTGGGACGCGGTGGCGGCACTGATCTTTTGCGGACCGATGCGGGTGAAGCATTTGTTCGTCGAGGGCAGACAAGTCGTTGCAGATGGGCAGCTGATCACGGTAGAGCTGCCCGCAGTTGTGGAACGGCAGAACCGTTTGGCACAAAGATTGAGGGGATAACATGGCCCATAATTACGAGGCGCAGCGGCGCGAAACATTCGAGACCTTTGATCAGGCAGCGAAAGACAAGATCAAGCTGCCCAAAGAATCGGTGGTGGAGTTCTTGTTTCTGGTCGAAGAGGTGGATGCCAACTGGGCAGGGGCCGAGAAATCCCTGAAAGCCAAGGGTTTTCGGACCACGCGCGACAAAGAGAATGATATGCTGATCGCCTCATGCGGGCCGATGCCTGTCACGCCAGAGGCGATCTGGGCGCAAGAGCGGGTGGCCACCGAAATCGCCATTGCCTATGATTTTTACCCAGATGGCTGGGATCTTGGCGTCAAGGACTAGGGGCCTATTCCCCTAGACCCTGCGCTTGCCCGCAATCCAGACATCCCGGATGGCGCGATCATCGCCCATCATGATGGTGGGAAAAATCGCCTCCCAGATCGTGCTTGCGCGGGTTGTTGCTTGGGCAATCGCGGGGGTGGAGGCAAGGTTGATCACCACAAGATCCGCTTCCATACCGTGGGCGATATTGCCGATCAGGTGATCGGCATGCAGCGCCTGTGCCGAACCTGCGGTGGCCAGCCACCACAGTTCGGACGGGTGCAGGCTGCGTCCGCGCAATTGGGCAACCTCATAGGCGGCGGCCATGGTGCGCAGCATCGAAAAGGATGATCCCCCCCCGGTATCCGTGGCAAGGCCAATGCGGTGCCCTGCGGCTTTCAACCCACCCATGTCAAACAGGCCCGACCCGATAAAGGTGTTGGAGGTGGGGCAATGGATCAGGCTGGCGTCCACCTCGGCCAGTCGGGATTTTTCGCGCGGTTCCAGATGGATGGCATGGCCGTAAAGACCACCGCGCCCCAAAAGCCCGTGCCGCTCATAGGTATCAAGGTAGTCGCGGGCGGAGGGGAAAAGGTCACGCACCCATGCGATTTCATCCGTCTGCTCGGACAGATGTGTTTGCATCAGGCAGTCGGGATTGTCGGCCCAAAGCGATCCAAGGGCGGCAAGCTGATCCTCGGTCGAGGTGGGGGAAAAGCGTGGGGTGATGACATAAGACGCGCGCCCCTGCCCATGCCATTTCGACAGCAACCGGGCCGAATCGTCATAGGCGCTTTGCGCCGTATCTTGCAGGCCATCGGGGGCGTTGCGGTCCATGCAGGTCTTGCCAGCCCAGACCCTTTGATTGCGCGCGGCGGCGGCACCGAAAAAGGCATCAACGCTTTCGCTGTGGATGGTGCAATAGGAACAGACAGAGGTGGTTCCGTTCGAAACTGTCAGGTCGAAATAGCGGTTTGCCACGTCTTCGGCATAAGTTTGGTTCGAAAAACGCATTTCCTCGGGGAAGGTATAGGTGTTCAGCCAATCAATCAGCCGCTTCCCCCAAGAGGCGATCATGGCGGTTTGCGGGTAATGGGCATGGGCATCAATAAAGCCCGCGCTGATCAGATCTGTGCCATAATCGGTGACAGTTGCCTCTGGATAGCTGCGGTGCAGGGCATCTGCGGGGCCTACGGCAATGATCTTGCCGCCTTCGACGACCAGACCTTCTGTCAATCGCGCGGCATCCGGACCTGCGGCGAAGGGATCGGCGGTGTAAGACAGCACTTGGCCAAGGATCAAGTCGCGCATGGGGTTTCCTTATCTGACGTCCTAGCCTATCGCCTTTTCTGGGCTAGGTAAATTTAGGGCTTTGGTCCTGTTGTCCTGAAACAGCTTTCGGTAAGGTCGGGGTAATCGCTCAGGGGGCAGTATGGCGAATGACGTTCTGGACGATGTCGAAGAAGGGCTTGACGCGCGCCGAGTGACAGCGGTGCTTGATGCGGTTGAGGCGGGGGATTCCCCACGACTGAACGCCTTGCTGGAACCCTTGCACGCGGCCGACGTGGCCGACCTTTTGGAGCAGATCAGCGCGGATGACCGCAATGCCCTGTTGGGCATGTGGTCGGGCGAGATTGATGGTGACATCCTCTCGGAAATCTCGGACGCGATCCGCGAAGAGGTGATCGATGCCCTGCCACCCGAAGTGGTGGCCGAGGCGGTGCGGGACCTTGATACCGACGATGTGGTCGACATTCTGGAAGACCTTGAGGAACCCGCGCAGGCAGTGATCCTCTCGGCGCTGACCTCTGCCGACCGTCTGGCGGTTGAGCAGGCCTTGTCTTACCCGGAATATTCCGCCGGGCGATTGATGCAGCGCGAAGTCGTCGTGGCTCCCGTTCATTGGACGGTGGGCGAGATGATTGACCACCTGCGCGTGGCCGATTGGCTGCCCGAACAGTTCTATCACGTCATTCTGGTCGATCCGCGGATGAAGCCGGTGGATTACGTGACCCTGGGGCGGTTGTTGTCGTCCCGGCGGGACGTGGCGTTGAAGGATATCGTCGAGGAGAGTTTCCGCACGATTGAGGCGACCGAACCCGAGGCGGATGTCGCTTATATGTTCAACCAGTATCACCTGATTTCTTGCCCGGTTGTCGATGCGCATGATCGCCTTGTGGGTGTCATCACGATTGATGACGCGATGAACGTGCAAGATGAAGAGCATCAGGAAGACATGCTGCGCATGGCCGGTGTGGATGATGAGGCGACGCTGGCCGACACGGTTTGGGAGGCGACCAAGGGCCGGGCGCTGTGGTTGTTTGTGAACCTGCTGACGGCAATCCTTGCCTCGATGGTGATTGACATGTTTGCACAGACCATCAGCCAGATGGTCGCCTTGGCGGTGTTGATGCCGATTGTGGCCAGCATGGGCGGCAATGCGGGCACACAAAGCATGACCGTGGCCGTGCGCGCCCTGGCGACGCGGGATCTGACGGCGCAAAACGCGGGCCGGGTGATCCGGCGTGAGATTGCGGTGGGTGCGATCAACGGGGCGGTGTTTGGGGTGATCATGGCGGGCGTGGCGTCATTTTGGTTTGGGGTGCCGCTTCTGGCGCTGGTCATCGGTCTTGCCATGCTATTCACCTTGATGGCGGCGGCGCTGGGCGGGATCGTTATTCCGATGGCGCTGGAGCGGATGAAGATTGACCCGGCTTTGGCCTCTGGCCCCTTTGTCACAACAGTGACGGATGTGGTGGGGTTCTTTGCCTTTTTGGGGCTGGCCTCATGGATGCTACTTTGACGGAAATAAAGGCGGCGGCGCGCAAGGCGGCCTTTGCGGCGCGCAAGGCCGCCTTTGCCGCAGGGCAGGGGCAGGCGGCGGAACTGCTGGCCGATGTGCTTGCGGCGCACCGGGGCAGGGCGCTGTCTGGCTATATGCCGATGCGCACCGAGATTGACCCCCTGCCTGCCATGGCCGCGCATGATGGCACAGTGGGAGTGCCGGTGATCATGGGGGCGGCACAACCGCTACGCTTTCGCGAATGGTCGCCGGGGTGCGCGATGATGGCGGGGGAGTTCGGGGCCTTGATCCCGGCAGAGGGGGCTTGGATCGAGCCGCAGGTGGTGATCGTGCCGCTGCTGGCGTTTGATGCACGAGGCTATCGCCTTGGCTATGGTGGGGGGTTTTATGACCGCACGCTTGAGGGGCTGCGCGCGCGCCATGACATCGTGGCAATCGGCTTTGCCTTTGCCTCACAAGAGGTAGAGGCCGTGCCGATTGATACCACGGATCAAAGGCTGGATCTGATCGTCACCGAAACCGGCGTGCGCCAGTTTCGGTAAGGCCGTTATTTGGCGATATGTTCATCCTTGACGAACATGTTGCCCCACGCCCGATCAATCAGGTCGGGGGTCATCTGATAGGGGATGCCCTCAAACTCACAAATCGCGATCATCTGGTCGATCAGGAAAGTCGGCTGATAGTTTGCGAAATTGTGGTTGATGGTCGGATACTTGACCTTGAGCAGATGCAGCAGCGCGCCCTCATCCAGTGGCATCTTTCTCTTGCGCGCGACCATAGCAAAGATCTTCAGGAACATTTCCTGATTGGGGCCATCAATCTTGATCTTGAAGAAAATACGACGCAGAGCGGCGCCGTCGAAAATCTCGTTCGGGTGGAAGTTGGTTGAAAAGATCACCAGCGTGTCAAAGGGCACCGTAAATTTCTCGCCCGATTGCAGGGCAAGGATATCGCGGCTTTCTTCCAAGGGCACGATCCAGCGGTTGACCAGTTTTTGCGGCGGTTCGGATTGGCGGCCAAGGTCGTCGACGATGAAGATGCCGCCCGACGCCTTGAGCTGCAGCGGTGCCTGATAGGTGCGCGCGACGGGGTTGTATTTCAGGTCCAGCATATCAAGGGTCAGTTCACCCCCGGTGATCACCGTGGGGCGTTCGCAATAGACATAGCGCCCATCAAACCGGTTGGAGGCACGGCGCAGCACATTGGGATCATCCATCTGCTCTTCGGCCGAAGAGTGCACGATGGGGTCATAGACGGTGATGACCTGCCCCGCGTATTCAATAGCGCGGGGAATAAAGATCTTGTCCCCCATCGCGGCACGGATGCCGTTGGAGATTGACGATTTCCCGTTGCCGGGGGGGCCATACAGCAAGATGGACCGACCCGAGGTGATGGCAGGGCCCAGATTGCCCAGCAGATCCGATGGCAAGATAAGATGCCCCATGGACCCGACAAGCTGATCCCGTGTCAGGCGAATATCGCGCACCGATTGGCGCTTCATCTGCTCGCCATAGGCGGCAAGGGGCACAGGCATGGCCCCGAAATATTCCGATTGCGACAAGGCGTCCAAGGCGCGGGCCTTGCCGCTGTCGGTCAGCTGATAGCCCATCTCATTGCCCGAGGTGGCATGCAGGGTGCCGGTCGCCTCGATCAGGCGCTGGCCACGGCCCATATCGATCAACTCTTGCGTCAACGGTACGCTGAGCGCGATCATGCGCGATATGTCCGAGACAAGTTCGAGGTTCATGCGGAACATCGTCTTGATCAGAATATCACGGAGCATAACGGTGTTCAGACCGGTTTCAGCCAGGGACTTTGGCTGAAGCGGGGCGATCACATTTGGCGTTGTGTGCATATTCATGCGGTCAACTATTCCTGTGTGCGAGGGCGGGCCTTGGAAACAATCCCTACCCCTGTGCAGGAATCGTGCCCTAGAATGCACCTTGAATTGTGAGCAAAAGATGGAAAACCAGTGTTCCCGATAGGGCCAGCCCCATTGGAAAGTCTTTGTGTGTCCAGCTTGCCCAATCAGCCGTCGCGGAACGGAACGGTCCGATCAGCCGAACGACGCGGTGGGCGGTAAAGGCCCCCAAAAGGCAGGCCGCGAAAAGGGCCATCACGATGCGCAGGTCTGATCCGACAAAGAACGGCGCCATGGCGGCTGCAAATTTCGCATCCCCTGCACCAACAAGGCGCAAGGCATTGGAGACAAAGCCAACGGTCAGAACGACGGCCGCCAGCGCCCAACCCCAGAGCCAATCCATGGCCGGAAGGCCAGCAATCAGAATGGTCAGCGGGGCGACCAACAGCCAGACCAACAAAAGCGCAATCACCGCATTGTTGGGGATCTTCATGAATTTCATGTCGCTCCACGAGACCCAAATGCCAATGGCCAGCGCAAAGGGCAAAAGGGCTACCGCCGTTCCTGCCGTCATCCGTTACGCCTCCAGCGCCGCAAGACTACGGGCCGCAGCCTCAAAGTGCTGGGGATGGGTTTCGATGGCTTCGCGCAACAGTTGTTTGCCGACGCTGACATCGTTTTGTTTGATGGCCGAAAGGGCAAGGGTGTAGAGGAGTTCGGCCTTTTCCGCCTGACTCATCTTGACCACCGGCAGTTCATATTTGCGCTGGGCACCACGGGCCAGAACAAGGTTGTTCTTGGTTGTAAAGCGGGACGGGTCATAGGTTAGGGCTTGGGTGAACAACTTTTCTGCGCCAACGGCATCGCCGCGCGTCAGTTTGGAAAAGCCCCAGTTGTTCAGAACGCCTGCTGGTTTTGAGGTCAGGCCTGCCGCGATTTCATAAAAGCTGTCGGCTTTTTTCCATTGCTTGTTGCTGTCGGCGACCATTGCCTCCAGCCGATACCGCTCAAAGGTTTCGACGGTGGGGGGAATCTGGTTCAGTTCCGCCTCGGCCGCTTTCCAGTCGTTGGTCCGGATCAGCGCATCAGCAAGGGAAACCCGGTCATCATTGTTGCTTTCCGGGTGGGCGACAGTCTGACGCCAGGCGACAACAGCCTCGGACGCGCGGCCAGCACGGATCAGCGAACTTGCAAGTCCGCGCTTCAGGTCGATCCGGTCGGGGTTTTGTTCAGCCGTCCGCGCAAAATAGGCGACGGCCTCGTTCGGGTCGCCGACGGTCAGCATGATGTCCGACAGGTTGCTTTCGTCAATCACATTGACGTCTTTGAGTGCGCGCTGAACTTCCGCATCAGGCGACTTCTGACAAGCACTTAAAGCGACCGTGCCGGACAGGCACAGTGCCACAAGAATTGGTCGGCGCATTTTTGCGTCCTCTTTGACTGCTCGGGTTCTTTCCCTGCCTCAGAGTCTGGACAGCAGCTCATAGGTGCTGTGGCCACGCCGGACGAGGGTGAACCTTGGTGTTTCCTCGGGTTCAGCATACACATCGTCTTCGGTTTTCGCGATAGCGAGCTTTAGATTTTCGCGAATGGAGTCCGTTTGGCCACTATCTGCGGCAAAGGCCTGCTGGAACAGGACCCGCGCTTCGCCGTACTGCCCGCGCTCCATCAAAACGACGCCCAGATTGTTCAGGGCAGGGACAAAGTTGCGATCCTCTTTGACCGCTTTGCGCAAAAGGTCTTCGGCCTGATTAAGGCGGCCCAGATGCAGGTTGGCCGAACCAAGAGCCGACAAGACATCCACGGTAAACCCGCGTTCGCCCGCCGCCCGCAAATAGGCCTTGAGCGCCAGTTCATATTCGGAGGCAGCCATCAGGCGGTGACCCACGATCAGGCCATCAACCCCATCTTCGCGCGGATCGGCACCAAAGGGGGTATTGCGCGTGACATCATCTGTTTTGCCGAAAAGGCCTGCGCCGCCCGTGCTGTTACAGGCGGCGACACTGAGCAATAGACTTGCCACAAAAAACGGTCTGACCAACCGGCGAAAAATATCAGCCCCCACCACCAGGCATCTGGCTTGCGAATCGGAACAAAGACGGCCCGATCAAAATAACCAGAAGCGGTGGAAGCGTGAAGAGCATTGTGCCCAATGTCAGCTTTGTGGGGATCGTGTTGGCCTTTTCTTCGGCGCGCATGATCCGTTTGTCACGCATTTCGGCGGAATAGACACGCAAGGCATCCGCGATCGAGGTGCCAAAGCTGGAGGACTGGATCAGCGTGGTGACAAAGGACGTGATATCGGCCAGCCCAACCCGTTCAGACATATCACGCAGAACGACCACGCGTTCCTTGCCGGCCTTGACCTCGTGCGCAACCATCTCAAACTCTTCGGCAAGGGCAGGATAGCCGGCCCGCGCTTCGGTCGCGATGCGGATGATAGATTGGTCCAGCGATTGGCCCGCCTCGACGCAGACAAGCATCATGTCCAGCGCATCGGGAAAGCCATCCGTGATTTCTTGTTGGCGCGTCTGAATACGGCGTTGAATCCAGTATTGCGGCAGGTAATAGCCCGCAGCCGCCGGAAGGATGGTGTAAAGCACCATCGTTTGCATGGTCATTTCTTGCTGCGTCGATTTGATCAGCGTCAGGATCAGACCGATCACCAGAACGCCCAGCCCAAGGGCGAATTGCAAGAAGTGGAACATCCGCACCGCGCCCTTGCCACGATAGCCCGCGCGCAAAAGCTTCATCTTGGTGGCCGTCAGTTCTTCGGCGCTTTTGGGTTCAAGGTAACCTGCAAAACGCTCCAGCTTGTCGGCCTTGCCGTTTCCACCACGGCGAAGGGCCTCGACTTGTTCCGATTTGCCAGTCCGCTGGGCGCGAATGCGGTCAAGCGGATCCTTTTCCTTTTTGAGCATCGTGGGCAGGGCCACGAGGATCAGCGCAAGGCCAATCCCCCCCAAGGCAAGCAAGGGGCCTGCAGGTCCAAGAGCGTCCGTAAGCATCGCTGTGAAGTCGTCGATGATTTGCATGGCTGCCTCAGACTTTGATGTTGGTCATGATCTTCATGTACAGCACGTTGATGGTCAGCATCACGGCCACGAAGATTGCTGCAGGAATGAAGACAGGCTCGTCATAGACGGCATCGTAATAGGTGGGATCGACCAAGTTGATGGCAACAAGCGCGCCCAGCGGAAAGCCCGACAGGAACATGCCAGACCATTTTGCCTCGGCGGTGATGGTCGCCACACGACGGAAGAGCTTGTAGCGGGCCCGCACCACCTTGGACAAACCATCGAGGATCTCGGCGAGGTTGCCGCCCGATTGCTGCTGGATCGTGACCGCGACAGCCAAAAAGCGCAGATCCTGATTGTCCATCCGTTCGGCAAAGGACTTGAGGCTTTCGGCGACGTTTCGGCCATAAGCGGCCTCGTCAGCGATCAAGCCAAACTCAGTGCCCAAGGGATCGGGCACTTCCTTGGCGACGATGCCGATAGCAGAGGCAAAGGGGTGACCCACGCGCAAGGACCGCACCATCAGTTCGATGGCCTCTGCCAGTTGCTCTTCCATCATCTTGATGCGCTTCTTGGCCTTCTTGTTGACCCAGAAATACACGCCGCCAATGCCCATCATCGCGGCGATGGCTGTGCGAATGGGCGTGTCAACCTCTGTGGCAAAGGTCAGGCCGATAAAGGCCACAACCGACAAACCGCCCATGATCATCACCAATTGCTTGGGCGAAAAGGCGATATTGGCCTTTTGTGCCTTTGAGGCCAAAAGCGAATACAGCGGGATCCCGCGAGACGCCATGTGCTGGCTCATCTCTTTGCGGAGTTGTTCCAGAACCTGTTCGCGGTTGCCGTTCTTTTGCATCAGCGCAAGGCGACGGCTGACGCGGTTATCAAGGCTGATCGATTTGCCAAACACCGTCAGATATAGCCCTTCGACCATGACCACGACGGCCACAAAGATGAGGACATAAATGAGGGGGGCTGCGGAAATTTCCATTGTGTTGGTCCTTAAACGATCGGTTCGTAGATCGAAGCAGGGAGATCGTAGCCCCATTGTTTGAAGCGGTCAGAATAGGCAGAGCGGATGCCCGTCGCGTTGAAACGGCCAATGATCTTGCCGTTGGATTCAACCCCCAGACGTTCATAGCGGAAGACCTCTTGCATCGAGATGACCTCGCCTTCCATGCCGGTCACTTCGGTGATCGACACCATCCGGCGCGAGCCGTCTTGCAGACGGGATGCCTGCACGATCAGGTTCACAGCCGAGGAAATCTGGCTGCGCATGGCCTTGATCGGCATCTCGATCCCCGACATGGCGATCATGTTTTCCAGACGGCTGATGCCGTCACGGGCCGAGTTGGCGTGGATCGTGGTCATAGATCCGTCGTGGCCGGTGTTCATGGCCTGCAGCATGTCGATCACCTCTTCGCCGCGCGTCTCGCCGACGATGATGCGGTCCGGGCGCATACGAAGGGCGTTGCGCAAACAGTCGCGCTGGGTGACGGCACCCTTGCCTTCAACGTTTGGCGGGCGGCTTTCCATGCGGCCCACGTGAACCTGTTGCAGCTGAAGTTCGGCGGTATCTTCGATCGTCAGGATGCGTTCAGATCCGTCGATAAAGGACGAAAGGGCATTCAGCGTGGTGGTTTTCCCCGAACCTGTGCCGCCCGATACGATCACGTTCAGGCGCGTGGCCACAGCCGCCTGAAGATAGGCGGCCATTTCTTCGGTGAATGCCCCAAAGCGCACAAGATCATGCACGCCAAGCTTTTCTTTCTTGAACTTACGAATGGAAACGAGGCTGCCATCCACGGCAACCGGCGGCACCATACAGTTAAAGCGTGAGCCATCTGCCAGACGGGCGTCGCAATAAGGGTTGGATTCATCGACCCGGCGACCAACGGCCGACACGATCTTGTCGATGATGCGCAGCAGGTGACGCTCATCCTTGAACGTGATGTCGGTCAGTTCCAGCTTTCCGCCACGTTCCACGAAAATGCGTTTGGGACCGTTCACGAGGATATCGTTGACGGTCTCATCTTTCAGGAGCGCTTCGAGCGGGCCAAGGCCCATGACTTCGTCATAAAGCTCTTGATGCAGAACCGAGCGGTCGGCGGCATTCAGCGCCACGCTCATTTCGTCCAGCGCTTCGGCCGCGATAGAGGCGATTTCGGATTTCAGGCTGGCTTCGGAGGCTTTTTCAAGCGCGGCCAAGTTCAGGTTGTCCAGCAATCGCTTGTGCAGCTCTTGCTTGATCTCCATCATCTTGTCTTTGCGCTTTTTCTCCTTGTCCGAGGCGATGGCTTCGGCAGGCGTGCGTACGGGGGCCACGGGAAGGGGGCGCGCCGTCACCTGAGTGGGTTTTGGCGGGGCGTTGCTTGGCGGTGCGACAGGTGCCGCAGACGTGACCGGCTTCAACCCGGCATTTGCCGCCGAAGGTTCTGGCTTTTTGAAACGTGAAAACATCTGTCTTGCCCCTTACCCTAGATCACGCTTTGCCGGCTTCGACGCCCTTGTTGAGGTCGTGCAGCGACTTGGCGAGTTTCTGAATTTCTTTTCGCAATGGATTCTTCGCAGCCGTCTCTGCAAGAGGCAGGCCATGATCGTTGGCTTGCGTCACTTGAACGCTGCCATCGGGCAATTGAATTTCAATTCCGATGTCCAGACTTTCCGCCATGCGCTTGACGCGGCTTTTTCCAGACAGATCGGTAAACTTGGGCGCGCGGTTCAGAACGTAGCGCAGCTTTTCATGCGGCAAGCCTTCGGCCTTTAGCGCGCGCACCAGTCGCAACACGTTCTGCGCAGACCGCAGATCCAGTTCCAGCAGCGCGAAATAAACATGCGCGCGGTTCAAGACGGCTTCGGTCCAACCAACAATGGTTTTGGGCATGTCAATGATAACATAGTCAAAGTTCGAGGCTGCCATATCCACCAGACGGCCAAGATCTTCGGGGCTGATGATGTCAAGCGGCAGCATATCGGCGGGTGCTGTGAACACATGCAACTTGTCATTAAAGGTCAGCATCGACTGCAAGAAGGCATCGGAATCGATGTTGGCGGTGTCTGACAGCACCTCAAACACCATTTCTTTGCGCGGCAGATCCAGATAGGTGGCGGCAGAGCCGTATTGGAAATCAAAATCCAAAAGGCATACACGCGGCCCGTCGGTCTTTGTCACCGTGGCCAGCTCCCATGCCAGATTGACCGCGAATGTTGACGCGCCCGCACCACCGGCAAGCCCGTGAACCGGCAAAACGACGCCCTCACGATCCCCTTTGGCTTTGAACTTTGGCGCGGCACCTTCCTCGGGGATCGCGTCCGGTGCGGCAACCACTGCGGCAGGCGCAGGCACGCGCATCCGTTCTATCGCATCATGCAAGGCACCGTTGGGCAGCGGGTAGGGGACGAAATCATCCGCCCCAAGCCGCAAAAGTTGATGCAGCGCAATCGGGCTGACCTGATCGGCGATCAGGACGACTTTGATGGACTGCGCCTTGGCGGTGCGGATGATCTCGGTGATCCGTGTCAGGTCTTCCTCATCTTGGGAGTCGACCGCGATGGCGACAAATTCAAGACTGGCCGCATCTGGTTGACCCAGAAAGACCATTGCATCGTCAAAGGAAAGATCCCCCCAGCTTTCGCCAAGTTCATGTTCCATATCGTCAATGAGCAGATCGAAGTTCTGGACGTCGCGCGAAATCGTGCAAGCCACGATAGGCGCTGGTTCCGGTTGGAGTGTTGCCACGCTCGTCATCTTGCCTCTTGTCCTTCACAAAGCCAGCCTTGGGGTTCTGTGATGATCCGCATTTGGAGCGAAGTGCATCCCGACATACCCGAAGACCGTGCAGAGATTTCCCTGCGACTGTTTCCATTGAGGGACAAGTTGCTGTGAAATGGTGGCAGGAATGGGGCTAAAAAATCGTCTTTCTTTGATTTTTTGCCTGTCAGTCAACACTAAGTGTTAACAATCCGCTTTAGATGACAAAAGGGCCGGTTTCCCGGCCCTCGTTGTTCACCCAGTCTCTAACGGCTTACTTCGCGCCGGGATCGACTTGGGTTGTGATGTTGGTGTTTGCCGGGTGCGGGCGGGTCGCGCCGGCGACATATTCGCGGTAAACGATGGCCGCATAGCGCCCGTCAAGCAAGGTGCCGCGGCGTTTTCCGTGGAAGCCTGAAACGGTTGTCACGGTGCGGCGGTTGGCCTCCTCTGGTCCCTGGCTTGGAACTGCAGGGCGGCTTTCCCCATAGGACACCAGTGCCTCAAGTCGGCTGCGGCTGACGCCTTGGGCGGCGAAGAAGTTTACCACGGCCTGCGCGCGACGCTTGCCAAGGCTTTGGTTATAGGCGTTGGAGCCGACGGCATCGGCGTGCCCATAGACCGAGAAGCGCAATTCAGGGAATTGACTGATCCAGCTTGCTTGCTGGGCAAGCACTTGTCGTGCCTCGGGCGTCAACTCGGAGCTGTTGAAGGGGAAGGTGATCGTGCTTGGCACTTCGGAGGCAAAGCGCGTTGCAAGGGCTTGGGTCACGTTGATTTCACCCGACATGATCCCCGCATTATTGCGGGTCACTTGGCCGAACCCACCTTCGTCAACCTCATATCCCAACTGCCGATCAACCGATGGGCTGTAGGAGCAGGCCGCAAGGACACCCGACAGGGCGAGTGACAAAAAGGCTTTGGATGTCATATGCATGGGCTTACTCCATCACATAGCCGTAAGAGCTGCTGAAGTCCTGCCGCGCCACTTCGCCAGCTGCCCCTTTGGGGACGCTTTTGGCGACAGTGCCGTTTAGGAAGAACTCCCGCTCTGTCGGCAGGCGAACACGGTCGGTTGGCAGGGCAAAGGTATCGCCTCTGGTCGGGGTGACCAGATGCGGCGTGATGATGATCACAAGTTCCGACTGGTTCCGGTTGTAATCTGCGCTGCGAAACAGCGCCCCAAGCACCGGCACATCGCCGATCCAAGGCAGCTGAGAGTTCAGGTTGCGAAAATCATCTTGCAACAGACCCGCTACGGCGAAACTTTCGCCGTCCCGCATTTCCACCGTTGTCGATGTTTCGCGCCGTTTGAAGGCGTTGATCGAATAGCCACCCACCTCAACTGTGATTGTGGTGTCAATCGACGATACCGCGGCGTTCATTTGAAGGTTGATGATGTCGCCATCCACAACCGTCGGGGTGAAGTTCAGCTCAACGCCGAAAGGCTTGTAAACGATCCCGATACCGTCGGTTGTCACGACAGGGATGGGATATTCGCCACCACCAAGGAATTTCGCTTCTTGTCCTGAAAGGGCGGTCAGGTTGGGTTCTGCGAGTGTGCGAACGACCCCCTTTGATTCAAGGGCCTCAAGCAAAACGCCAAATTGAACGGCACCTGCGGTAAAGCCAAGTTCCAATCCACCACGTGTGCCTTCGGACAAGGTCAGCGGCGCCGTCCCCCCAACACCGTTGCCGGGGGCCAGATAGGTTCCGGTTTCGCCACGGATGCCAAATTTGGTGCCACCGCCACCCGCAAGGGATACACCGAGGTTCTTGGCGACCGAGCGCTGCATTTCGGCAAAGCGCACCTTCAGCATCACTTGCTGGGTTCCGCCAACGCTCATCAGGTTGGAAACCCGTTCGGGGGCATAGCGTTCGGCCAGATCAAGGGCGCGCGACAGCTTTGCACTGGATGAGATGACCCCGGAAAGGACAATCCCATCGTTGGCGGTGCGCACCTCAATCGGTTCACCTGGCAAGATCTGCTGCAAACGTTCCTTGAACTCGGCGATATCAGGGGTGACCTGAACTTCGACGTTCGAGATCAAGGTGCCATCTGGCGCCAGAAGCGTCATCGTGGTGCGGCCAGGCGTCTTTCCCAAGACATAGATCGATCGATCCGACAGGGTTGAGATATCTGCGATGCCGGGGTTCGCAATCGACAATTCTGCAAAGGGGCTGTCGCTTTCGACAACAACCGCGCGGTTCATCGGAACCCTGAGAGGGGCCGAAACCGACCCTTGCATGACCCGAAGTGTTTCAGCCGACGCGACGCTGCAAAGCGCCGTTGTCGTCAGGACCGTGCCCAAAAGGCCAGCCCTCAGGAGGATACTCAAACTCATGTGACCTGCCCTTTCGATCACGCCTCTTTGCCGGGTCTTTATGCCCGTATTGCGTATCAACATGCCCCCGTTCCGGTTTTATTGCAACAATCAACCGCTTACTAAAGGATGTCTCTGTGGATAACTTGCAACAAGTTTCTATAATTCGTCCAAACCAAAAGGGCGGCTACCATATAAGGTGCCGCCCTTCGGGGTTTTTATCGTTCAGTTTGTGCAAGGGACGGGAATTTCGATTACTTCTCCGCCTTTGCGGTTTCGGATGGTGCAGACCTTTTCCACTTCGACGTTCACAATTTCTTGCGCCTCGATGCCAAGCAAGGTGTTGCTGTTCACTTCAACCAAGCCGCTGACGCTTTCATCGGAGTTGCCGACCAGGGACAGCGCGAGGCGTCCTGTGGCCTGGGCTTGGGCCAAGCGGGCCACTTGTTCGGGGGATGCCGCGACCGTAACGGTCCGCGCCACGGTGGCCCCGGAGGAGGCGCCTGCCTGTTGGTCGACAGCGATGACTTGGGTCGTGCTTTCGATCAGCCGCGTCAGTTCACCATCCAACCCGTTGACTGCGCCGGTCCAATAGATGTCGACACGATCCCCCGGCTGCACAAAGCCCGACACGCCCGAAGCGACGTCAACCTTGATTGCAAAGGCCCGCATGCCTTTGGCCAACTGTCCCGTCAAACCGGGAGATTCGCCCGGATTGGTAATTTTCACCGCCATGACGGGTTCAAATTTTTCCATCTGCCGCAGCACAAAACGGGCCTGATTTGCGCCCTTTGGGAAAAGATCCAGCTCTGCCTCAAACGTGCCTTCTGGAAGCGAGTTCTTGGGCCAGTAGGCCAAGGCGACATCTTCGGGTAGAAGAGCGTCGCCATAATTCTTTGGGTTCTTCATCACATAGACTTGTGTGATCGGGCCAACCTTTGCCCGCATTTGCCGCTCTTGTTCCAGTGCCGATTGTGTGTCGCCTATAAACCCTTTTGCAAGGTAAACAGCCGTACCTGCAAGTGCCACACCAGCAATCAGGACCAATCCAAACATCGAACGCATCGTCTTTACCCCTTTTTTCCACCCACGTCCGACGACCGAACGCAGTAACCCGCCAAATTGGCGGGCCAGTCGCCTTATCGTTGCGCCGCTTCAGCCACGTAGGAAGCGATCGCTGAACCTCCGTTGTCAAAAAGTGCGGGCTGCAAAATGTTGACGATGATCATCGCCATCCCAACCACAGCGGCCGTAAGAACAACCCAGTCAACGGTCACGGCACCATCTTCTCGGCCCCAGAAACGGTTGATGTGGGAAGTCAGAATGTTGTTGAAGTTCATCATCGGCGTGCCTTTCACTCCCATCATCCAAACGGCGCATCAGGTGGTCATTTTCGTCCAAAGGGCGGTTTAGCTTCCTGATGGTTCAAATTTGGAAAGGGCGCAGGCCGAACAAACGGTCCGCGCCCCAAACCGGGTCAAACTTTAGACCTTCAAGCCAGCGCTATTAGCGCGAAGCAGCGTTTGCGAGGTCCGAAGCGATGACGGAGCCAGCGTTTTCGATTTCTGGCGTGATGGCGTTGATCACGATCAGGCCCAGGCCAACCACTGCTGCGGTCAGAACGACCCAGTCAACAGTCACAGCGCCGGATTCGTCGTTCTTGAAGTTTTTGAAGATGTTCAGGAGTTTCATGGTCTATCACTTTCGTTTGTTTGCGTGTTGCTCTGGTCGTTCTAACCGTTCGGCGTTTTTTCGGTCTGGCCTCTGTTCCGTCCCGCTTTCCGTTCGGTGTGATCATCTTTTCGTCTGCAATCGTGTCAACTTCTGGGAGCGGATAAGGTCTTTTTCTGTCCTTTGATGCTAGGACCGCATTTTGTGATAAGCTATTGTTCTAAAAGATATGTTTTAATAACTTTTGATAAACACATGATCCGATTGGATGTAAAATGTGGCGAAACTGCGCAACATAGACCCGAAATTCCTTCAAAGAGATGGTTTGGTGTGCAATTACGTGTCACCTTCACCGCAAGAAAAACAACAGTAGGCATCGAGCAGCGATGCGTTTCATTGCAGGCGTTCTTATCGCGGGAATCATTTCCGTGCCCTGTTTGGGCGCGGCCGAAGGCTTGTCAGGTGATCGCGACTTTACATTCAAACGCATAAAGGTGGGCGAGAGCCGTCGCAAAGGGCCACTTGTGCAGATCGACCCTGACGAACAGGCCCGCTTGCTGGCGCTTGCCCCCAAGGTCAAACCCCGCGCCCCAGAGGAAGAGGCCGCCGAGAAGGCGCCGCCCGTCGATGCCGGCATTCCCGCGCCTTTGGCCCCGGCACCTCAGCGAACGGCGGCCTATGATTGGTTCTGGCAAACGGTCCCTACCTCGCGCGCAGCGGTCGCGGATCGCTTTCCCCTTGCGATGGCAACGCTGTCCAAAGGGCCTGCAGGGGCCAGCGTGCGGGCGCCCAGACTGCAGCATATGCAAGAGATCGCCGAGACGTATGGCAAGCATATCCTTGCGGCAACCATTGGCACTGATGTTTCCCCCGCGCTGGTTTTGGCTGTGATCGGGGTGGAAAGTGCTGGCAACCCGGCGGCCCTGTCCAAGGCGGGGGCGCAAGGATTGATGCAGCTTATTCCCGATACAGCAAGCCGCTTTGGGGTGACCGATGCCACGGACCCGGCCCAGAACATCAAAGGTGGCGTGGCCTATCTGAATTGGCTGACCAAAGAATTCAACCGCGACCCTCTTATGATCCTTGCCGCCTATAATGCCGGAGAAGGCGCGGTGCGGGCCAACGACGGGATCCCCCCTTATGTCGAAACCCGTGATTATGTGCCCAAGGTGCTGGCGGCATGGCAGGTGGCCCAAGGCCTGTGTCAAAGCCCACCGGAGTTGATCACCGACCCCTGCGTGTTCAAGATCATCGCTTCGGGTGGCTGACCAGTCACGGCAGGCTCGGGCCTTCAACGCGTCGTTTTTCCAGAAAGCGGAAATGCCATGCCGACAGAAGGTCTCCGTTTGCCACGACATGATCAGGTGGCCACGACTTTTGGTGTACACAACGACGTGAGGATGGTGCGCCTGAAAGCGAATAGACCATCGATTTACATTGCTTCAGAGCAAGCCCTTGAATTTATGCCGCTTGAAAGATCGCAAGGGGCATGACAACCCGCGATCCCACGCGACCCTACGCGCAGAATTTGCTTGAAAACCCACGGAATCGGGCGCATATGCGCGCCTATCAAAGGCCTGCGGCTTTCGCGGGCCTATCCCTATTACGGAGTGAACATGGCCAAGGAAGACATTCTCGAATTCCCCGGTGTCGTGAAGGAACTCCTGCCGAACGCGACATTCAAGGTCGAACTCGATAATGGCCATGAGTTGATTGCAGTGATGGCAGGCAAGATGCGCAAAAACCGCATCCGTGTTCTGGCAGGCGATAAAGTGCAAGTAGAGATGACCCCCTATGACTTGTCAAAGGGTCGCATCAACTATCGTTTCAAGTAACGTGAGACTTATTCTTGGATCTGCCAGTCCGCGCCGGAAGGAACTTCTGGCGCAGATCGGGATCGTGCCCGATGCCATCCTTCCCCCCGATATCAACGAAGACCCAAAGGCCCGTGAACTGCCGCGTCCCTACTGCGCGCGGATCGCGCGGGAAAAGGCGTTGGCTGTGCACTGCGGCGCGGACGATATCGTGCTGTGTGCCGATACCACCGTTGCCTTGGGCCGCCGCATCCTTGGCAAGCCCAAAGATGCCGGAGAGGCCGCCGAATTCCTGACGGCCCTTGGCGGCCGTCGCCATCAGGTGATCACAGCCATTGCCGTGCGTCGCGGGGACCGGATCTGGGAGCGTGAGAGTGTCAGCGCCGTCAAGATGAAGCGCTTGTCAGATGCCGAGTTGAACGCCTATCTGGCAGCTGGCGACTGGCAGGGCAAGGCAGGGGCCTACGGAATTCAGGGCGCGGCGGGTGCCTTTATCCCATGGATATCCGGCAGCTATACCGGGATCATGGGCCTGCCTGTGGCCGAAACCGCCTCTCTTTTAACAGCTGCCGGTTGGCCGGTTTGGAGTCTCTCATGAAAGGCCGCGTGGTTATTCTGGACGAGGTGGCAGACCGCCAATGTGCGGCTTTGCTGGTCGATGGGCGGCTGGAAGAGGTGATGATCGACCCTGAAGGCGATGTGCCGTTGCCCGGTGCGATCTATCGTGCCGTTGCGGATCGGCCGGTCAAAGGGCAGGGCGGTATCTTTGTTAAACTGCCATCAGGATCAGGGTTCTTGCGGCAGATCAGTGGGATTGCGCCCGGCCAACGCTTGCTTGTGCAGGTCAGTGGCCCGGCGGAGGCAGGCAAGGCCCTGCCGGTCACCACACGGCTTTTGTTCAAATCCCGCTTTGCTATCATCACCCCGGATGCGCCGGGCCTGAACATCTCGCGCCAGATCAGGGACGAAGAGGCCCGTGCCGACCTTTCGGTCATGGCCGCCGATGGTATGGCAGGGGCTGCACCAAACCTTGGCCTGATCCTGCGCTCGGCTTGTCAAGCGGCAGAGCCTGAGGCCATTGCCGAAGACATTGTTGCCATGCGTGGCTTGGCAGAGGCGGTACTGTCCGATCTGGACGGCGGACCGGAGCTGCTGATCGATGGGGCTGGGGCGCATGATCTGGCGTTCCGCGACTGGTTGGACCCGGAGCCTGATGAGGCGGTGATGGAGCCCGGCGGTTTCGCCAGTCATGGGGTTGACGCCATGGTGGCGGATCTGCTGGCGCCGCGTGTGTCTTTGGTTGGTGGGGGTCATATGATGATCGAGCCGACACGCGCCCTTGTCGCCGTCGATGTGAACACGGGGCCCGATACAAGCCCTGCTGCCAGCCTCAAGGCCAATATCGCGGCTGCGCGCGATCTTCCCCGCCAATTGCGCCTGCGTGGGCTGGGCGGTCAGGTGGTGGTGGATTTTGCACCGATGTCGAAAAAGGATCGCGCGATTCTGGATCAGGTGCTCAAGGCGGCGTTCCGATCCGACGGCGAGGCCAATCTGGCGGGTTGGACGACGCTTGGCCTCTATGAATTGACGCGCAAGCGTGACCGTCTTCCCTTGAATGAGGTGGCAGGGGGGCTTTTTGAATGAGTTGCCCCATCTGCGCCAAGCCCACCGATCCACAGTATCGCCCCTTTTGCTCTCGCCGCTGCGCGGATGTGGATCTTGGCCGGTGGTTAAAGGAAAGCTATGTGATTCCAGTGGTCGAGGGCGAAAATGACCTGCCAAAGGATGAGGAAGAAACTTAGGTCCGACCCAGCCATAAATGGATGTTGTTTTGGCAAAAAGCCTCTGGACAGCACCGCTTGGCTGACGTATCACCCCGCCACCTGAAGGCAAACGCGCCAAGGGTTGTGTGCCCGGATAGCTCAGTTGGTAGAGCAGCGGATTGAAAATCCGCGTGTCGCTGGTTCGATTCCGGCTCCGGGCACCACTTAAATCTCTGATATTGTTGGGTTTTCTGGACTAACATCAAGCGGATTTGGGCTTCGAATAAAGCTATACACAGCTATACACTCAATCCTCGGCACGGTTCATGTCGAATCCACGATGCATTGCATCCGAACCACTTTCCCGTCGCCAACATCCCGCCAATGACGATATGCCATTAGTGCCCTTCATGGTCAGCTATGACCGTTTTGATGGAGGATGGTCGCTATGATGGGTTTCAAGGAATTTGTATCAGAACCTTCCATCGACGCATTGGTCCAGAGGGAGCCATCGCATTTGAAAGCGCAGCTTTCCTCCATCGAAGGCGTTCTCGGCTTGATGGAAGAGGGGGGCGTTGTTGCGTAAGTCACGCTTGAGGCAAGATGTCCCCTTACCCCATGATCATGTCCAGCCCACGCGAATGATCTCGGCCGTGCCGAGCGCCGAGAAGCGGTTCATGAGGGCGACACGGATCTGGATTTCGGCGGTTTGGCTGACGGGGTGTCTTGCGGCGATGCGCTCACCGAAGGCCTTGAGGCACCGCATCCGTTGCCCGCCAATGGTTTGCCTCCAAACCATGAAAGGGTTCGCTTCGATCCGGCTGCGGGCGTGGTATCCCGTCCAGTGCTTCCAGAACGCCCTGCCATAGTGCCGGGTGGCGCGCAGGGCTTCGTTTCGCGCGATTGCAGCCGGGCAGTCCTCTTTCCAAGGCCGCGCGTTCTTGCGGATCGGGTGGAGGGCATGAACGCCACTGGTTCGAGAGAATGCCCGACGTCTTAGTGGCCTGCCGGTCAATGATGGCGGTGTGGCAGCGGCGGCTGTCATAGGCACCGTCGGCGGTCACCGTGCCGATCTCTTCGCCTTCGGGGATCTGGTCCAGCAGTTCTGGCAGCACAGGGCTGTCACCATCGCTGCTGGGGGTAAACTCCACCGCCCTGATGTCAGACGTGGCCGTGTCCATGGCCAGATGCACCTTGCGCCCCCTATCACGGTTTGCAAGCAAACCGTTGCCGGGCAACGATTGACGACGCCCCTGGACACCGTGCTTGCGCGCTTGCCATTTATTACCCGGCAGGCGATTTGCAGGGCAAATCTGCCGAGAGGGCGCCATCGCCAAGGAACTTGATGCCGGTGCTGTCCACAAGCAGGTTCAAGGGGCCATCGGCGCGCCGATACGGGATCTGGACGGCCAATGTCTTTTGCCGCCGGCACAAGGTCGTATAGTCCGGCACCGCCCAGTTCAGGGCGGCCATCTTGAGCAGGCTGGCCACCATCCTGGTCGTTTGTCGCAGCGGCAGCTTGTACAGAACCTTGATGGTCAGGCAGAACTGGATCGCGGCATCCGAGAACACCGCAGGGCTGCCGTCAGGTGGCGCGAGCCAGGTCGTCTCCTTGTCCAGCCAGATCAGCAAAGAACCACGCTTCCTCAGGGAAGCGCTGTAGCTGGACCAGTTCGTCGTGCGGTAGCGGGCGGGTGATGGCTTGCTCATGCGGACCGTCTAGCCACATGGATTCACAATGTGAATCCTACATCGCCAGAGTTCTGCAACAATGCCGGAGAGGGGCCGAAGAAGGCGAAGCTGAACTGCAAGCGGCTTCAGCTGATCGAAGCGATCAATCGGCAATCATCAGCCGTCAAGGCTGGATCCCGCCGTCAATCGTGACGCGGGATCGGTCTGTATCACATCGATATAGTTCTTGACGGTCTGAGGGTGCCATCGGCCACCAGTGGCGGTTGGCACCTTCCTATCGTTGAGCCATCTGGCCGCCGCCGAAATCGATCCTGCCTCGGCCACGGCCATCATCAACGTATCGGCGCAATCCAGCGCGAATTTCCGGCGTTCCAGTCGCCGTGTCGCTGCGAGTTGGTGAGTATTCAGGCCAAGGGCTGTCCCCCGGTTTTTGGCCGCTGTCAGCGCGGCTTTGGTCCGTTCTGAAATCTGTCGGCGTTCTTCCTCGGCAAAGCAGGCCAGAAGGTGGAGGAAGAACGTATTGACGTTCGGATGTTCGCAGACGACCAGCTCAACGCCCTGATCGATGATCCCCGAGATAAACGAGACCTTCCTCGAAAACCGGTCCAGCGTGGGGATCAGCAGCTTCGAGCGAGTCTTCTTGACGAGGTTGATCGCCTTCCACAGCTTGACGCGATCATCCTTCTTCCCCAATTGGATTTCGGTGAACTGGTCGATCACGGTATCGCCGGGTCGAAGGAACGCCTCGACCATCGCCCGTTGCGCCTCAAGGCCAAGTCCTGACCTTCCCTGACGCTCGGTCGACACGCGGTAGTAGACAACATAGTCCGTCATCGGCATCCTCCATCCACGACATCGTTGGTCTGTCGTGGACGGGGTCAGGGATCAGAGGGTTGAAGGCAACGAGTTCCGGATGTGGTGGAAACGGCCCATGGACCAAGCCGCTTCGCGGCAATGGCGCCGATGGCCGGCGTTCAGCATCCATTTCGCGTTGTACTTTGCTTGAGGCTGTTCCGGGCTGACGATTGGTGTTTTCCCACCCGTCAGACAGGAGGTTTCGATGAAGGAGGAGAAGACCACCCCGCTGCGTCAGCGGATGGTGAGCCATGAGGCCGCCACGGGTCCAAGGCCCATGGCGAACGGACATGCGTATCCGTGGCATGGGCGAGAAGGCCCAGCAGGCGCATATCCGAGCCATCAAGGATTTTGCGATCTTCTTGAGACGATCACCCGATACGGCAACGTCGGAAGAATTGCGTTCTTATCAACTGCACATGACCGATGCCGGAGTCACGCCGTCGACCTTCAATGCCCGGATCGTGGCGCTGAGGTTCTTCTTTGGCATGACCTGCGGACGCGAGGGGGTGAGGCGGTCCAGAAAATGATCCGGGGGATCATTTTCCCGCTGAACGCGTTTCATGCAGTTCCGGACCGAGCCGCGGCGGCTGCCGGTCGTGTTCAGCGTCGAGGAGGTCTCAGACATCCTGATGGCGGCACCGGGACCGGGGCTGAAGTATCGTGCCGCGCTCAGCATTTCGTATGGCGCCGGCCTGCGCTCCGCTGAGGTGTGCAGTCTCAAGGTGAGTGATATCGACAGCGACCGGATGCTGATCCATGTCGAACAGGGCAAGGGCCAGAAGGACCGCAAGGTGATGCTCTCACCCAGCCTGCTGGAGCTGTTACGGACCTACTGGCGCGAGGCACGGCCCGAGGGATGGCTGTTCCCGGGCAAGCCCAAGATCAATCCGATCTCTCCGCGGCAACTGCACCGGGCGTTCATGTCGGCCAAGAACATGGCCGGTGTCGGAAAGCCTGCCACTGTGCACACCCTGCGCCACAGTTTTGCGACGCACCTGCTTGAGGCAAACACCGACGTCCGTGTGATCCAGGTCCTGCTTGGCCATGCGAAGCTTTCGACCACGGCACAGTATACCCATGTCGCGACCAAGACCCCTCTCGGGATCATGCTGCGCATGACCCTGCCGGGCAATGGATCCGCGACACGGTCAGCCCGTACGGGATGCTGACGAAGCTGCAAGACCGGGCCGTTAAGCGCAGTCCGGAGTGACCGGCGCCGGGCGTGCCTCGCCCGTCGCTGGAACTGGCTGACATCTTCCGTGCCCATGGCCCTGCGTGGCGGCAGGCCAATGCCCCCTCTCGGCGAATGCATGCATTCGCCTGCCGGGCAACGGGGCATGTCAGCCTGACCCAGCTCAAAGTGATGTCGGCCATCGAAGCCTGCCGGACCGAAGCTCTCGGCGGGCATGTGGCCGGTTGCGCCAAATGTGGCCACCATCACATCGCCTACAATTCCTGCAAGAACCGCCACTGCCCGAAGTGCCAAGGACCGGCGGCCCGTGACTGGATGGCAGCGCGCGCCGAGGACCTGCTGCCGGTGGAATATTTCCACGTCGTCTTTACCCTGCCGGCCGAGATCGCGCAGATCGCGTTCTGGAACAAGAAGTCGGTCTATGACCTGCTGTTTCGTGCCACTGCCGAGACAGTGATGACCCTCGCCGCCGATCCCAAGCGTCTCGGTGCCAGGGTCGGCATGACGGCGGTGCTGCACACCTGGGGTTCGGCGCTGACCCACCATCCCCACATCCACATGATCGTCCCCGGTGGTGGTTTATCGCCCGACGGCAGCCGCTGGATCGCCTGCAGGTCAGGCTTCTTCCTGCATGTGCAGGTCCTGTCGCGGCTGTTCCTGCGCCTGTTTCTTGAAGGGCTTCTCGCGTTGCACCGCGCCGGGGATCTCGCCTTCTTCGGCGATCTGATGGGCCTTGCGGACCCCGCCTGCTTCACTGCTTGGTTGGCCCCGTTCCGCAAATCCGAATGGGTGGTCATCGTGCCGCAGGCGCGTCTTCGACACGACGCCAAACCTCCCTTCGGCGGCCCCGAGGCGGTGCTGGCCTATCTCAGCCGTTACACCCACCGCGTGGCGATCTCGAACGCCCGCTTGGTCAGCGCCGACGCCCAAACCGTCGCCTTCCGCTGGAAAGACTATCGCATCAAGCCCGGCGATCCGTTGCCCGGCAGTGGTTTGTCTGCAAACCACGAGAGGGGGCAAAAGGTCATGCGGCTGGCCACCGATGAGTTCATCCGCCGGTTCCTGATCCATGTCCTGCCCGAGGGTTTCCACCGCATTCGACACTATGGCCTGCTGGCAAGCGCCAGTCGCAGGGCAAACATCGCGAAGATCCGGACCCTGCTTGGGGCAACACAACCGGTGACGCCCCCCGAAGCGGCTGTCGAGTCCGTCCCGCCCACCCTGCGCGAACCATGCCCCTGTTGCGGTGCGCCGATGCGGATCATCGAGATCTTCCGGCGCGGGCACACGCCGCGCACACGAGCACCGCCGCGGGAGCAGGCCGCATGAAGAAACGCCCGTCACTCAGCCTGATCAATCGCCGGTTACCGCTCGGGCAAAGGGTCGGCGGCGATTGTCGAAGGCGCCAAAACCCGTTGGAAACCAGCTCGCACCGATCCAATCGGACACCAATTCTACCGAAAATCAGCGGTGCGAATTCCCTGGTTGCGCCAAGATCACACCCACGATGCCTGACGGACGCGACAGCTGTCGCCACCCACAGCGCTCTTTCCCCATACACAGACCCAGGCCCCCGCGGCTTCCTCCTTGGGAGGGTTTCCAACGCGGGCCGAACGCCCACCAAAACCAACCGTCACGCCGCGGCCCGCATCGAAAAACCTTCACCGAAGC
>JAIOYF010000018.1 GCA_021741245.1 Paracoccaceae bacterium | reverse complement strand
TCTTCAAGATCGACAAAGCTGAACAGCGACCCACTTGCCTCATCCGTCCCACGCATCTTCACCCTCGCCATTGATGTGCAGAGAGTGAATCATGTTCCGCAAAACAGGTCGAGAGCCAACTATTTCAGCACCCTGCTAGATATGCATTTTCTTTATGCCGAACCGGGGGCGGCGGATGTGCTGGGGCGGGACTACGATCAGGCGGGATTCATCACGCTTGATCTTTTGAAACAAACGCTTCGGCACGGCCGCCATGACTTTTACATCTGTGGCCCTGACCCGATGATGAAGGCGCTGATCCCGGCGCTTTTGGACTGGGGCGTTGATAACGCCGACATTCATCGCGAATCCTTTGGGCCGCAAACGGCGGTGCCAACGCCGTTGGCACCCACGATTGTAGGCCCCGTCTTTCCCATCGGTTTTCGCCGCTCTGGCCGCACGATTGACTGGACGGGTTAGGATGCCAACCTTCTGGATTTCGCCGAACGGCAAAGCGTCGAGGTTGACACGGGCTGTCGCAATGGCACCTGCGGCATCTGCGAGACGCGCCTGATATCGGGCAGCGTTCTTTATGCCGTCAAGCCAGAGTTCGACATTGCAGCGGGCCATTGCCTGCTGTGCGTCGGAACCCCCGCAACAGCATTGGAGTTGGACGCATGACGTTCAGGGGCAGTTTGCTCAGCCGCGAGGTGGTGCCGTTTTATTTGTCCCTTCTTGCGCTTTTGTTTGCGGCCTTGGCCGTTGATGCCCTCTTGCATCTGGCTGATCTGGTCTGGATCGGCACGTGGCTGGGGATACCGGGGGTGCTGCTGATCTGCTTTTCCTTTGGCTATTCCTTGCACAAGCGCAAGTTGATCCAGCAGGGTCGGCCCGTCACCTTGTTGCATTTGCATGAGAGGATGGCTTGGCCCGGGTCATTGCTGATCCTTGTGCATGCGGGCATCCACTTTAACGCAGTGCTGGCGTGGCTTGCCGTCGGGGCGATGCTTTTGAATGTCGCCAGCGGGCTTACGGGAAAGTTTCTGTGGCGCCGGGCTGGCGTCCGGCTGGCGGCGACGACCGTGCGCCTTCGCAATGAGGGGCTGACGGCGCAGGCGCTGGAGGACAGGCTTTATTGGGACAGCCTGACCTATGATACGGTCAAACAATGGCGGGTTGTGCACTATCCGGTTGCCCTTGCCTTTGCTGTTCTGGGCACCGCGCATATCGTCAGTTCCGTTATCTTCTGGGGGTGGACATGAAGCGCTGGATCATGGCGCTTGTCGCCGCAAATCTTGTGGGGATAGTGGCGTTGGCCTTTGCCTATCCTGACCCAATGCTGGGTCCGGGCGCGCTGATCCCGGCTCATGCAAGCCTTGCCACCGATTGTTTTGCCTGCCACGCGCCTATGCAGGGCGCGGTCGAGGCGCGTTGCACATCGTGTCACGCCGTGGGTGACATCGGGTTGCGCACGGTCGCGGGAACCCCGCTTGCGCACAGCACACCAATGCCCCCGTTCCATCAGGGTCTGGCGGATTCGGATTGCATGGGCTGTCATACGGACCATCCACTGGCCAGCCTTGTGCCTGCGCACAGTCACACCTTTGCCCATAGCATGCTGACGCCCTTGGCAGGGGCGGCCTGTTCGGGGTGCCACGCCGCCCCCAAGGATACGCTGCATGCAGGCATCAGTGCGGAATGCAGCACCTGTCACAAGCAAACGGATTGGGCGGCCGCCACCATTGATCACAGTCGTTTCTTTGCCCTGACCGGCCCACATGGTGCCGCCTGCACCTCATGCCATACGACGGCCAATGACTTCAGCAAATTCACGTGTTTCAATTGCCACGAACATCAGGAAACCGACCTGATCCGCAAGCATCTGGAGGAAGGCATTCGCAACATCGACAATTGTGTGGCGTGTCACCGGGACACCCATACAGAAGGTGGCGAAGGCCGCGAAGGGGATGGTGGTGACGACGACTGATCGGGTCTAAGACGGCGTCGCGGGGTTGCCTGACACGTCCAAGGCAGCCTCGATCCCGGTTGTCTGGCCTTTGATGGGTGAGGTCAGGGTAAAGCCGCAGTTGGCGCGTTCGGCAATGGTGCGCACAATCGTCAAGCCTAGGCCACTGCCATCCCCAGCGCCCGACCCGCGTTCAAACCGAGAGGTCAGTCTTTCAAGCGTCTCGGCGGAAATCGCCGGACCTTCGTTTGTAACCCGAAGAACGCCCCGGTCCGTCATGCTGATTTGGACGCGATGCTCTGGCGCCCCGTGCTTGATCGCGTTTTCGATCAGATTGCGGCAGAGTATTCCAAAGATGTCGGGGTCAAGGTCGGACAAGACGGGCGTTTGGGCGTTTTCAAAAGCCACCCGCTCCGCCCCGGCGGAACGTATGAAATCATTGACGACCAACCCAAGAATGGGGCGCAGGTCCTTTTCCGTGCTGGTCCGCAGGCGGCCGCCCTCGGCGCGGGCAAGCTGCATCATCTTTTCCGAAAGACGGGTCAGACGTTTCAGCGCCGCCTCAATCTCCGCACCGCGACGGGCGGCTTCGGGGTCTTTCGTCTCATGTTGCAGGCGCTGGGCTTGTGCAATGGCCCCGGCCACGGGGGTGCGCAACTCATGTGCCGCATTGGCCGCAAAGCTGCGTTCCGCGTCAAACGCGGCACTCAGGCGCGCAAGAAGTTGATTGGCGGCCGAGGCAATCGGGGCCACCTCGCTGGGCAGGTTGGTTTCGGGCAATGCCGACAGGTCACGCGGTCCCCGGCTGGCCAAGGCATCGCGCAATCGCCGCAGGGGCGCAAAGCTAAGTCGCACCGCCACAAAGATCGCCAAAAGGCTTAACGGGATGACAACCAGGAGGGGCAGCCCAAGGCCAAGTTGCATTTCACGTGCGATCTTTGATCGGTGATCAAGCGGCTCTGCCACCGCTATTGTGATCGTCCCTCGCAGCGCGGCGTCATAGTAAAGCCTGTGTGTTGGTGTCTGGCGAAAGCCCATACCTGCAAAGGCCGGAAACGTCGCCGGATCGGCGGCATGAGAGGTCAGCAAAAGACGACCCTGTGCATCACGGATCACATAGGTAAAGAACTCATCATGTTCGCGCAGTGGCGCTATCTGTTGTTCCACGCCTTCTTCGTCGCGGCTGACGATGTCGCGCACGGCAAGCGGCAGCAAGCGCTGCGCCGTTTCTTGCAGGGCTGAATCAAAGACCTCATCCATCTCACGACGCAAAAGGTTCGCGGTGACAGTTGCCGCACCCGCCCAAAGCACAGTCACACAAAGCCCAATCACCAGCGCCAACCGCGCCTGAAGCGAGCGCATGCCTATCATGCCGTGCCAAGCCTGTAGCCAAGGCCCCGTTCCGTCTCGATCACCGCGGCACCCAGCTTTTTGCGCAATCGACTGACATGGACCTCGATCGTGTTGCTTTCGATCTCGGTGTCGAAAGAGTACAGCCGTTCTTCCAGTTGCGCCTTGGACAACAGTTGCTGTGGGCGTTGCAAGAAGGCCTCGAACAAGACCCATTCCTTGGCCGTCAGCGGAACCGCGCGGCCCTTTGCGCGCACAGAGCGGGCGGCAAGATCAATCTCCAGTTCGCCCAATGTGACAATCGGGTTGGGGTTGCCGGAATAGCGCCGTGCAACGGACCCGATCCGCGCCGACAATTCGGACAGATCAAAGGGCTTGACCAGATAGTCATCGGCCCCGGCATTCAGCCCCTCGATCCGGTCAGAAATCTGGTCCAGTGCCGTCAGGATAATTACGGGTGATGCGTTGCCGTGTGACCGCAGGCCGCGCAGAAACGGGATCCCGCGCCCATCTGGCAGCATCAGATCCAGCAGCAGCAGATCATAGGCCGCGACTGCAAGGTGATCACGTGCGCCGTCCAACCGTGTGACCCAATCAAGCGAGTGGCCGTCTGCTGCGATCTGGTCGCGGACGGCGGCCCCCAACACCAGGTCGTCTTCGATCAGCAAGATACGCATCTTTGGCTCGTCCGTTCTGTTGCGGTCCCTCTGTTTCACCTGCCCGCCTGACATCAAGCTGACGAAGGGCCGCCCGTGGCTTCAGGCCGCCGTCAGCTTGGCGGCGCAAACCACATAAATTGATCTTGATCGGAGTATGAAGGATGCGCGCCCCGCTGACCATTGTGATTGTTATGGCAACCCTTGTGGCGACAGGTGTCGCACGTGCCGAAGTTGACTGCACCGTGCCGATGGCCGATTGGCAACCGCGCGCCGCAGTTCAGGAAATGGCCGAGGCGCAGGGCTGGACGGTCCGGCGCATCAAGATTGACGATGGCTGCTATGAGATCAAAGGCCGCGATTCCACGGGTCGCGGCATCGAGGTCAAGGTTGATCCCAGCACGCTCAAGGTGCTGGAGGTGGAATACGAAGATTGACGCGCACCTGACTCTCGGGCCCCGTTGAGAAATCCCCCTCCCATCCGCTTTCTGACCGCAACCTGAAGCACAAAGCCGTCTTTCGTCAGCAAGCGATCAGTCCGGGGTGCGAATCCTTCAGGCACCAACACAACATCAGGAGATCACGATGAAGACGACATTCGCAATTCTTGCCGCGACGACAGCCCTTGGTGCGCTGGTGACCATTCCCGCCATCGCGGCCAACAGTCGTTTGGGCGCTGAAAGCGCCCCGCTGGCCTTTTTTGCCGATGCAAAGGCCACGCTGGGCGAAAAGCTCTGGCTGGCCAGTGGGGACCATGACGACGACGACGATGACGACGATCACGGCGATCATGATGATGACGACGAGGATGAAGACTGTGACGATGAAGATGGGGACGAAGGGTCCTGTGCCATGGGTGCAAGCCCCGCACCCGCCGGGACGGTTTCCCCCCCGGCCAACGGGCTTTTCGGCAACGGGGCTGCGCCTCAGGTTCAGGTGAACTGACCCGGCGCGACACCACTCAATGAACACCCGTCAGCGGGCAGGGGAAAGCCGGTCGATCAAAAGCAGTCCCGACCCCAGAAACCCCGCCCGTTGACGGCAAGCTGACACGATATTCGACGATCCGTCAGCACGACATCAGCCTTGGGTCCCATAGATCCACAGACACCAAACCTGAAAGGAAATGACCCATGAAGACCCTTTTTGCCGCCTTGGCCGTGACCACCGCCCTTATTGCCCCAGGCATGGCGCTGGCGCGCCCCGTCACAGTGACGACGACCTTGAACGCCTATGGGGGCAATGGGGCCTATCTTGCCTTTTATGTGACGGACGCAAACGGCGCCTATAAGGGCAGCCTTTGGATGGCTGGGCGCAAAACGAAATATTACTCGCATCTGAGCGACTGGTATCGCGCAACGGGCGGAAACACCGCCGAAATCAACGGCATAACCGGGGCCAGCGTCGGGTCTGGGCGTCAGCTGTCCATCACGCTTGATCTGTCGGATGCGTTGTTTGACGCGGGCTATGTGCTGCATGTCGATGCCGCTGTCGAAGATATGCGCGACGGCCCGTCCGAAGTTGCCGTTCCCCTGACCACCGATGGCGCGGGCAAGTCCAATGCGGGGCGGCGCTATATCGCCTCGCTTGTTTACGACATGTAAGGGAGTTGCTGGAATGATCCGCTCTGTCCACCGTTGGCCCGGTCTTTTCGCTGCGTTGCTGCTTGTCATGCTGGCCGTGTCAGGCTCCATTCTGTCGGTTTTTCCGGCGATTGAGGTCATAAGCGCACCTGCGCAGTCAGAGGCAACGCTCAGCGTGGCAGAGCTCGCCTCGCGGATCCAAGGCGTCTATCCGGGGGTGGAGCAGATCCACCGCGCCCCCTCGGGCAAGATTACGGCCTTTTGGTTTGACGCGGGCACACCCGGTGGTGCCGTGATTGACCCGGCAACAGGCCAAGGTGTGGGCAGTGCCGATATCTCGCCGGTGCAGCGGTGGCTGACCAGCCTGCACCGGTCGCTGTTTTTGGATGACACCGGGCGGATCGTGGCGGCGGTAGGGGCGGCGTCCATGCTGCTGCTGTCGATCAGCGGTATCGCCCTTGTTGTGCGGCGGACGGGCGGCTGGCGGCGTGTGCTTGTGCGCCTGAAAGGCCCGCTTGCCGGACGGTTGCACGTCGAGATTGCCCGCATTGCCGTAATTGGCCTTACCTTATCGTCGATCACGGCGCTCTGGATGACAGCTTCGACCTTTGGGTTTGTGCCCGAAGGCTCTGGCCCGCCCCCTTTCCCAGAGGTCAGCGGGCAGGGTGGTTTCAGTCTGTCCCAAATGCAGGCGCTGCACGATACCCCTGTCTCGGCGTTGCGCGACCTGACGTTCCCCTATCCCGGCGATCTGACCGATGCATTCACGCTGAAGACTGACGCAGGTCAAGGATTTGTGGATCAAGGTACGGGTATGCTTGTGGCATGGCAGCCTCTTTCGGCGTGGGACCAGGTGACCGAGACGATCTACATGCTGCACACGGGCCAAGGCGCTATGGTTCTGGGCCTTGTGCTGGGCCTGATGGCGCTTGGCGTGCCGATCATGGCGGCAACAGGAACAATCATGTGGATTGCTGCACGCCGCGCCCGGCCCCGTCTGCGCCATAACATCAGCGCCGGTCAGGCCGAGACCGTCTTGCTGGTCGGCAGTGAGGGGGGCAGCACCTGGGGCTTTGCCGCAACCTTGCATGCCGCACTGACGGCGGCGGGGCAAAAGGTTCATACAGCGCCAATGTCGGCCTTTGCGCCCACCCGCTATGCCCATGCTGCCCGGATCATCGTGCTGGCTGCAACCTATGGCAATGGCACCGCGCCATCCTCGGCCAAGGGGTTTCTGGACCGTCTTGCCGCCGCCCCCGCCTTGCCCATCCCGCTGGCTGTTCTGGGCTTTGGCGACCGCAGCTTTCCCGCCTATTGCGGCTTTGCCAGCGAGGTCGCGGCCACAGCGCAGGCGCAGGGGTGGAACACCCTTTTGCCGATGGACAGCGTTGACCGCCAATCCCCGCAAGATTTCGCCCGTTGGGGCCGGGCCCTTGGCGCGGCACTTGGGCTTGTGCTGGAGTTGCACCACCAACCTGTCACCCCACGGACAGAGAGCCTGACCCTGATCTCTCGCCGCGACTATGGGACTGAGGTGCAAGCCCCCACCGCCATCTTGCGTTTTGCCCTGCCAAAAGTGCCCCTGTGGCGTCGTCTGACCGGGTTTGGCGTGATGAAGTTTGCAGCCGGCGATCTTTTGGGCGTCGTACCGCACGGCTCCCAGATCCCGCGCTTTTATTCGCTCGCCTCGGCCACCGCCGACGGTTTTGTGGAGATCTGCGTTCGCAAGCATCCTGATGGGCTGTGCTCGGGCCAGTTGACGGATATGCAACCGGGTCAAACAGCGCGGGCCTTTGTGCGCCGCAATCCTGACTTCCGCCCAGCCCGTGGCCGCCGCCCCGTTTTGCTGATCGGTGCGGGCACCGGTATTGGCCCGCTGGCAGGCTTTGTCCGCGCCAATCGTCAGCACCGCCCGATGCATCTGTGGTTCGGCGCACGGCACCCTGACAGCGACATGCTCTATGGCGAGGATCTGTCGGATTGGGCCAAGGACGGCAACCTTGCCACCCTGACCACCGCCTTTTCCCGCACGGCTGCCCGCAGCTATGTGCAAGACGCGCTGCGCCGTGACGGGGCTCGCGTGGCCCAACTGGTGGCTGATGGGGCGCAGATCCTTGTGTGCGGCGGGCGCGACATGGCGGTTGGCGTGACCGAGGCGCTTGCCGATATCCTTGCCCCCCAAGGTCTGACACCCGCCCGCCTGAAAGCAGAGGGACGCTATGCCGAAGACGTTTACTGACCTGACCCGCCATGCCCTGAACGGGCCAACCATGGGCACCCGCTGGTCCGCGCTGTTCCATGCACAGCTGGATGACGACCGCCCCATCGCCGCCGCAATGGCTGCCGCTGTGACGCAGGTCGATGAACAGATGTCGACATGGAAGCCCACCTCTGCCCTGATGCGCCTGAACGCCGCCCCGCCCGGCACATGGGTCGACTTGCCCGCGCATCTGATGGCGGTGCTTGCGGCCTCGCTGGCCATTGGTCGCGCTTCGGACGGGGCCTTTGACATTGCGGTGGGCGACGCCGTCACCGCATGGGGGTATGGCCCGAACCCGGCCAGCGAACCCGCCATCCGCGCCGCCCTAGCCACCACCCGGCGCGCCGCCCATGAGGTGCTGGAGCTTGACGCAGCAGTGGCCCGCGCCCGCAAACACGCGCCTGTCACGTTGGACCTCTCCGGCATCGCCAAAGGTTATGGCGTCGACCGTTTGGCCGAAGTGGCGTTGGCCCACGGTATCCAAGATGCGCTTGTCGCGATTGATGGCGAGTTGCGTGCGCTGGGCCTGCAACCCGACGGCACGCCTTGGTCGGTGGCCATCGAGCGCCCCGATCACGACAGCCGCACCCCTCATTCCATTGTGGCGCTGGAAAACGCAGCCATCGCCACCTCGGGCGACTATCGCCATTGGGTCGATGTGGGCGGCAAGCGGCTGTCCCATACGATGGACCCGGCACGTGGTGGCCCGCTTGCCACCTCGCCTGCCTCGGTCACGGTGGTGGCCGCGACCTGTATGGAGGCTGACGCTTGGGCCACCGCCTTGATGGTGCGGGGCAGTGCCGTGGGCGCCGACCTTGCCCGCAAACACAACCTGAACGCCCTCTTCATCGACCGTGACGGCGATGGCTATCGCGAAACCACCGTCGGGGGCCTCTTCACCGCCCGCGCATATCCCGAGCGCGCGGCATGAACGCCGCAGCCATCAACCGCCTGAACATTGCCCTGCTGGCCTTGGCGCTGCTGGGTCTGATCCTAGGCCTCGCCTTTTCATTATCCGGCCAAGCCGATCTTGCCACCAAAGTTTGGGCGGCGGGTGTGTTACCGGTGCTTGCCGCGCTTGTTGTGGAAATTCTGCGCAGTCTGGCCAAGGGCGAGGTCGGCCTCGACATCGTCGCGGCCTTGTCGATGTCCGCCGCCTTGCTGTTTGGTGAGGGGTTGGCGGCGGCTGTTGTGGCGTTGATGTATTCGGGCGGCACCTTCCTTGAAAGCTTTGCCGAGGGTCGCGCCCGGCGCGAGATGAGCGACCTTTTGTCCCGCGTGCCCCGCACCGCCACCCGCCACAAGAACGGCGCGCTGGAGGAGGTGCCGCTGGACGATATCGCCCCCGGCGACCTGCTGTTGATCCGCCAAGGTGACGTGGCCCCGGTCGATGGCACCGTCCAGAGCGACAGCGCGATGCTGGACCAGTCTGCCCTGACCGGTGAGTCGATGCCCCTGCGCATGAACCGCGATCAAGATGTGATGAGCGGCTCCACCAATGCGGGGGAGGCGTTTGATCTGCGCGTCACGCGTGCGGCATCTGACAGCACCTATGCCGGGATCGTCCGGCTGGTCGAGGCGGCGCAGGCGTCAAAGGCCCCTATGGCCCGGCTTGCGGATCGCTATTCATTGGTGTTTCTGGGGGTGACGGTTGTGCTTGCGACAGCGGCGTGGTGGTTCACCGGGGACCCCATCCGTGCCGTGGCAGTTCTGGTGGTGGCCACACCTTGCCCCCTGATCCTTGCCGTTCCGGTGGCGCTGGTGGCCGGTCTGTCGCGCGCGGCGCATTTTGGTGTGCTGATCAAAGGCGCAAAACCGCTGGAGGCATTGGCGCGGATAAAGGTGCTGATCCTTGATAAAACCGGCACCCTGACCGATGGCCGCCCGCAGATCGTTTCGGTTCAGACCCAAGGCGATATGTCAAAGGACGACATTCTGCATTTCGCGGCATCGCTGGATCAGGTGTCAAAACATCCGATTGCGCAGGCCATTGTGGCCGCTGCGCGCGCGCATGGCGGCACTTTGCCGATCCCTGAGAATGTTGTCGAAACCCCCGGTGAAGGGGTCAGCGGCACCATTGATGGTCGCAAGGTGGTGGTGGGCGGGGCGGCTTTCGTGGCCAAAGCGACGGGCGGTGCGGGTGTTGACTCGGCGGTCATCGCTGCGGGGTCTGTCGTCGTATCGTTTGGCGTCGACGGAAAGATCATGGGCCATATCATCATGGCGGATGCGCTGCGGTCTGGGACTGCAGACCTGTTGGCCGGGCTACGGCGGCTGGGGTTGGAGCGCATCTTGCTGGCCACTGGCGACCGTCGTGCCGTGGCCGAGGCGGTGACAGAGGGGCTGGGCCTTGATGCGGTCTGCGCCGATCTGACCCCCGACCAAAAGGTGCTGTTGGTGTTGTCAGAGCGGAAGAATGGCCCCGTCATGATGGTGGGTGATGGCGTCAATGACGCGCCCGCCCTTGCTGCTGCCGATATTGGCGTGGCGATGGGTGCGCGTGGCGCTGCCGCCTCGGCCGAGGCGGCGGATGTGGTTCTGCTGGTCGACCACCTTGATCGGCTGCTGCCGGGGATCGAGGTCGCGCAACGGTCGCGCCGGATTGCGCTGGAAAGTGTTGCGGTCGGGATTGGCCTTTCGATCCTTGGGATGATCGCTGCTGCATTTGGCTATCTGACACCTGTGCAAGGTGCGCTGCTGCAAGAGGTGATCGATGTTGCGGTCATCCTCAATGCGCTGAGGGCCTTGCGCATCATGCCCAAACAAACCGGGCAGATCACCGCCGACAGCGATGCCCCGCTGCCCCAAACCGCATCCTAACACGGAAAGCCCAAAAATGAGCAGATTGACCCATTCCGAAATCCACATGGTGCACCGCATTGGCTGGCTTCGTGCTGCTGTCTTGGGCGCAAATGATGGTCTTGTTTCAACAGCCAGCCTTGTGGTGGGCGTGGCCGCTGCAGGCTCGGCGCAAGGGGAAATCCTGATCGCCGGATTGGCCGGACTTGTTGCGGGAGCCATGTCGATGGCGGCGGGGGAGTATGTCTCTGTCTCCTCGCAAACAGACGCTGAACAGGCCGATCTGGCGCGCGAGGCTAAAGAGCTGGAGGACACGCCCGAGGCAGAGTTGGACGAGCTGACCGGTATTTATATCGGGCGTGGGTTGGACGAAAATCTGGCCCGACAGGTTGCAGTTCAACTGACCCAGAAAGACGCCTTGGGCGCGCATGCGCGCGATGAGCTTGGCATTTCAGAGACGGTGATGGCCCAGCCTATTCAGGCGGCAGTCGTCTCGGCCATGACCTTTGCCGCAGGGGCGGTCATTCCGCTGATCATCGCGCTTGTGACCCCTGTCGCTCAGACATCGGTGTTTGTTGCGGGCACGACCCTGATCGGCCTTGCGGTGCTTGGGGGCCTTGGGGCCTCGGCTGGTGGTGCGGGGATCGTCAAGGGGGCCCTGCGCGTGACGTTCTGGGGTGCCCTTGCCATGGCCGCCACTGCCGCCGTCGGAATGATCTTTGGCGTGGCAGCCTAAGCCGAGCCTTGCCCCCCAAATCACGGATCGGAAGCAAAAAAGTAAGGTCACACGCCGCGTTCCAAGCCGAACCATCCATTCATCACGAGAGACAAAAGGAAAATTGACGTGACCACGACGAAAAATCGAAAAGGCGCAGTGCGGGGCTATTCCGTATATCAGATCGGCCTGCATTGGCTGATCGCGGCCCTCGTTTTTGTGCAACTTATCTTTGGCGAAAGCATGGCCGAGGTCATTGAAGCCGCTGAAGAGAGGCAAGTGCCATCAGCGTTTGATAGCACTTTTGCTTGGACTCACTACTATTTCGGGATCGCCATTCTTGTTCTGGTCGCGGTCCGTCTTGCCCTGCGCCTGAAGAACGGCGCGCCGCCACCACCCGCATCAAGCGGCATGATCGAATTGGCCGGAAAAGTGTCTCACTGGCTGTTTTACGTGCTGTTGGTTGGTGTGCCGATCACGGGATTGCTGGGGTATTACTATGGTGATCCCTATGGCGAACTTCACGCCTATGCCAAACCGGTGTTCATCGGATTGATCGCGCTCCATGTTGCTGCCTCGCTGTATCACCAGTTCTGGCAGAAAGACGGATTGCTGTTGCGGATGCTCAAACCGGAATAGTGGCCTTTGGGCGAACGGAGTTGGTTTTGGGTCTGTATTGGGCGGGCCAGGATCCTTGCGGTTCACTTGGCCCGCCTCAGGCTCCGTTTGCGCGCTGTGACAGAAGGGCCAGAACCGCCGCATCTGTTGGATATCCGCCTTTTGTTGCAACCTTTAGCGCGGCGGCCGCATTGGCAAAGCGAACGGCGGAATATGAATCCTGCCCCCGCGCCAAGGACAAGGCAAAGGCGGCATGCCACGCATCGCCCGCCCCCAATGTATCAACGGCAAGCGTGGGGAAGGTTTCAACCGAAAAGGCTCCATGAGGCCCATGGCACAAAACGGGTGCGGCCCCCCGTGTGACCGCCACGAACGTGCCAAGCTGCAAAGCCACGTCAGCGAGGGCTGAGGCCGTGCAGGCCCCGGCGTAGTCGATCAGCCCTTGTTCCGAGAAAACGATGTGACTTGCCGCGCGCAGGGCATCTTCGGCCAGGCGAACAGGCGCTTCGCCGTCCAGAACGCCCGGCTTTCCTGCCTGTCGGGCTGCGTGCAACAGGGCGGCCGCGCTGGTCGGCCAGCGGGTATCCACCAATACCGCGTCAAAGGGGAAGGGGTCCGGAACCTCCGGCGCGATTGCAAACAGCGCATCATCCCGATGGTTGATGATCGTCCGTTCACCATCGGGTGTAATCAGGACTGCCGAACGGGCGGTGCCTTGCCCTGACAAACTGCGCATCAATGTATGATCTACCCCGCGTGCAGCCAATTCGCCCCGCACAAAGGCCCCCAACGTATCATCCCCCACACAGCCCACCAAAGACGCTTGCCCGCCCAGGGCCGCGACAGCCGAGGCCGCGATCAACGCGCCGCCTCCGGCCACCATCCGACTGCCCGTGGCGCGTGTCTTCAGACCGTGCTGCGGGTGGGTGGCCACATCAAACAGCATATCGACGGTGATCAACCCGCCGCAGGCGACCCTTGCCATGTCCTGCACCTTTCAAACGCGTCCGCGATGGCAGGCTGTAACATGTTAGCTTGACAGTCAACCTGCACTCAGTAACATATTGACCGAGATCGTTCGTTTTCAACAGAGGCTAACATGGCACCTTTCGGCATTTCAGTGGCGCTTTTGACGCCGTTCACCGACGCGGGTGCCATCGACCTGCCATTGTTGGCTGCCCATGCAAACAGTGTCCTTGACGCGGGTGCGCATCGCGTCACGCTGTTTGGCACCACGGGGGAGGGCGCGTCAGTCGCCTTTGCCGAACGTGGGCCGGCGATTTCTGCCCTGATCAGCAGTGGGATCGCACCTGACCGCATCTTCATCGGGCTCTGCGCCACATCTCTTGGCGATACCTTGGCGCAGGTCAATCAGGCGCTTGCGCATGGCATCACGCGCTTTTTGCTGCTGCCGCCGTTCTATTTTCCGGGCCCCACGGACGCGGGGCTTTTCGACTGGCATGCGCAACTTTTTGCACAGGCAGACCCGCGCGCGCAGTTCATCTTGTACCATATTCCGCAAATCACGGCCGTGCCTTTGTCCTTTGATCTTGTCATTGGCCTGAAGACTGCGTTTCCTGATCGGGTTCTGGCGATCAAGGACAGTTCCGGGAACTGGGAGAATGGTCGCCAGATGTTGGAGCATGGGGGCATTCCGGTGATGATCGGGGATGAGCGTTTGTTGCACAAGGCTGTCGCGCTTGGCGCGGTCGGGTCGATCTGCGGCATGGCCAACCTTCACCCCGCCCGGATGCGGACACTGTTCGAGACGGGCCAAGAGGATATCGCGCTGTCGCGCGAGGTTGATCTGATCGTTGGGCGCCCCGTCATTCCGGCGCTCAAGCTGATCATGGCCAAGACCACCGGACATGCGGGATGGGAGCGGACGCGCGCACCGCTTGCGCCCTTGGTCGACGTTCAGCGCGCCGAAGTGATTGATTACCTGCAAGGCGCGCCTGCCCGTGTCTAGCATGGCAGATTCGCGCCAGCGTGATCACGCCTATTCCAGCTTTACCGAAAGGCTGCTGGCCAGAGATATTGAACCCGGCCAGATCGTTTCACAGCGTGAGTTGGTTGATCTGACGGGAATGCCCTTGGGGGCCATCCGCGAGATGATCCCACGGCTGGAGGCCGATGGCCTGATCAAGACCGTTCCCAAGCGCGGGCTGCAAATCCTGACGATTGATCTTGAGCTCGTGCGCAATGCGTTTCAGTTGCGACGCATCATCGAGGGCGAGGCGGTGGCCGTGTTTTGTGACTCGGCCCCCGAAAGCGATATCTCCCGCATCGCTGCCGAGCACCGCGAGACCCGCGCCCGTGCCGCCCTTGGGGTAACCCCTGATCTTTTGGCGCAGGCACAGCGCATGGACTGGGCCTTTCACGACCATGTGGTTGACGCGATGGGAAACCGGATCATTTCCGACATTCACCGGGTCAATGCGATCAAGATCCGTTTGATCCGCAATTCCGATACGCGAATGTTGCCAGAGCTGGCGGTTTCCGTATTGGATGAACATCTGAGTGTGATCGACGCCTTGGTCGCACGGGATACAAACCGGGCCGTCGCCGCGATGCACGCCCATATTGACAGCGCCAAACGCCGTGCGCTTGGACTGTAGCTGAATTCCGCAGGAAAATCCTGTGCGATCCCGCGGTAACACACCCGCAAAACTGGAGGAGGAACGACTATGACCCTGAATTTCACCCGACGCGCCCTGTTGGCGATCACCGCCGCGGCATTGGCCACCCCGGCCCTTGCGCAAGACAAGATCACGCTGCGCATGTCCACGCCCGCATCAGAAACCGACCAGCGCGCGGTCGCACTGGCCGAGGTGTTCGCGCCAGCCGTGGCAGGATTCGCGACCTATGAGCCGCATTACAATGCCTCGCTGATCGCGCAGAATGCCGAGCTTGAGGCCATCAACGCGGGCGATCTGGAAATGTCCATCGCTTCGGCACAGGAACTGGCGCAGTTCTTCCCCGAATTCTCGATCTTTGCCACGGGTTATGTGCATCAAAGTGCAGAGCATCAGGTTGCCGTTTTCAACGACGCCTTGATGGACCCGTTCAAGAAAAAGGTCGAAGACGAGTTGGGGGTCAAGCTGCTGGCTGTCATGTACCTTGGCCGCCGCCATGTGAACCTGCGCCAATCCAAGGAAGAGTTGACCGTGACGACCCCTGCCGATCTGGCGGGCGTGAACCTGCGGATGCCCGGCACGGATGCGTGGCAGTTCCTTGGCAAGGCATTGGGGGCCAACCCAACGCCGATGGCCTTTACCGAGATCTACACCGCACTTCAAACCGGGTCGGTCGATGGTCAGGACAACCCCCTGCCCACCGTGGTGGATGCGAAATTCTATGAGGTGACAAAGCAGATCGCCCTGACCTCGCATCTGGTTGACCTGAACTATGTCGCCTTTTCAAAGGCGGTTTGGGACAAGCTGACGCCAGAACAGCAGGCGGCGGTGCAAAAAGCTGCAGAAGATGCAGCCGAAAGCGGTCGGCAAAAGCAGTTGGCGAAGGAGGCTGATCTTGTCTCGTTCCTTGAAGGCAAAGGCATGGCGATCTATGAGCCGGACCTGAAGGCATTCCGTGAGCATGTTCAGGCGCAATATGTCGGTTCGGAATTTGCCAAATCCTGGCCCGAGGGTGCGTTGGAAAAAATCAACGCCTTGGGCAACTGATCACGCCCAAACCGGGAGGGGCGGCCTCTTGCCGCCCTTCTTCTTCTGCCTTGCCCCGTCGGATTTGACATGAAATCGCTGCAAACCAATCTGTCCCGCATCGCCCAAGGTGTGGCCGCCGCCCTGATGGCTGCCATGTTCCTGACCTTTGTGCTGCAGATCACCGTGCGCTACACGGCGCGCCTGCCCGGTTTGGCAGAGGCTGTGCCCCTGCTCGACCCGTCACGCTATGGATGGACACTGGAATTCTGCCTGCTGCTCTGGGTCTGGCTGGTGTTTTGGGGCAATGCCTTTGTGGTGCGCGAACAAGATCATGTGCGCTTTGACATTCTTTATCTGGCCGTGCCCGCAGGCCTGCGCCGCTGGTTTGCGATTCTGGCCGGGCTGGCGATTGCCATCGGGCTGCTTGTCTCTATCGGGCCCACATGGGAGAAATTCTATATCCTGCGGCTGAAAAAGACGGCGACCTTGTCCCATGTCTTTGGGGACTGGATCAGAATGCGCGACGTCTATGTGGTCTACATCCTGTTTCTGGGGGCTGTCGGACTGCGCTATCTTTGGGCGGTCTGGACCGCCTTTCGCCATGGCGTGCCCGATCAGGACGATGCGCTATGAGTGGTGAGTTTATTGCCTGCCTGACCACACTGTTCGTGTTGGCTGCCATCGGCGCACCCATTGCCTATGCCATCTTGATCGGCTCCTTTGTCTACCTTGCCACGGGCGGGCAGGGCATCGGGATTGCGGGCAAGATCTTGATGGATGGGATGTACAACAGCTTTATCCTGCTGGCGGTGCCGCTTTTCATCGTGGCTGCCAATATCATGAACGCAGGCACGATTTCCGACCGGCTTTTGGGGTTTTGCGTCGCCTTGGTGGGGCGGTTCCGGGGTGGGCTGGGGCATGTGAATATCGTAGCCTCGCTGATCTTTTCGGGCATGTCGGGATCTGCCGTCGCCGATGCTGCGGGGATCGGCAAGATCATCATCGGTATGATGACGAAAGGTGGGCAATATCCGCGCGGCTATGCCGCCGCCATCACCGCCGCCTCGGCCACCATCGGGCCGATCATCCCACCCTCCATTCCCATGGTGCTTTATGCGCTCGTCTCGAATACCTCGATCGGATACCTGTTCCTTGGGGGGATCGTGCCGGGGCTGTTGATGGGCGCGGTGCTTATGGCGATGAACTCTTGGCTGGCGCATCGCCGGGGCTTTGCGCTGGAAACCCCGGTGCCGTTTTCGGAACTGCCCGCGCGCACTGTCAATGCGTTTCCAGCGCTTTTGATGCCTGCGATCTTGCTCTATGGCATTTATGGAGGGGTCACGACCCCGACCGAGGCTGCCGCCGTCGCCGCCTTTTATGCCCTGCTGCTGTCGGCGTTGTTTTACCGCGCGCTGTCGCCCGTTGCGCTGTTCCACATCCTTGTCGAAAGCGCGCGGTCGTCCGCCGCTGTGGGGTTGGTGATCGGCGGGGCGCTGATCCTGAACTATGTGGTGGCGTCAGAAAACATCCCAGCCCTTGTCGCACAAAGCCTTGTCGGCCTTGATGTAACCCCCACGATGTTCTTGCTGGGGGTGATGCTCCTGTTGCTGCTTTTGGGCTGCGTCTTGGATGCAACGACGATCATCTTGGTCATCATCCCGCTCTTCTTGCCTGCCTGTCGGGAACTGGGCATTGATCTGGTGCATTTCGGTGTCGTCGCCGTGGTCAACTGCATGATCGGTCTGATCACGCCGCCTTATGGCATCTTGCTTTTCGTGATCAACGCGGTGACGCGGATCCCCTTGTCTGAGATGATACGCGAGATATGGCCCTTTCTTGGCGTTCTTGTTGCGGCCCTGTTGCTGCTGGTGCTGGTGCCCGGAATCGTTTTGTGGCTTCCGCGCCTGTTTGGATATGCAGGGTAAAGGAAGGTCCGTCACCACTGGGGCGGGCCACAGGTGGGCGTTACCCGTGCAGGGCCGGGCGATGGTCAACGGTCGCGATGCGCCGCCGCAGGGAAAAACCGCAGGCTTGGGGTCAAGGGTCCTTTTGATGGCCAACGCCTGTCTTTTCGCGTTGTTTTACAGCGGCCACTGGACCTTGCCCCCCGCATCGGTGTAATTCCTCGCCCAACCCCGGAGGCCCCAAGATGTCGCGCTATGAACCCAGTGTAATCGAACCGAAATGGCAAAAGGCCTGGGATGAGGCGCAGGCCTTCTTGGCCAAGCGCGATCCGGCCCGCCCGAAGTATTACGTGCTGGAGATGTTCCCCTATCCGTCGGGGCGCATCCACATGGGCCATGTGCGCAACTATACCATGGGTGACGTGGTGTCGCGCTATAAGACCGCGCAGGGGTTTTCGGTGCTGCACCCGATGGGTTGGGATGCCTTCGGGATGCCCGCCGAGAACGCCGCGATGGAACGAGGCGGCCATCCAAAGGACTGGACCTATTCCAACATCGCCGACATGCGCGGGCAGATGAAGCCTTTGGGTCTGTCCATCGACTGGACCCGCGAATTTGCCACCTGTGACCCGGAGTATTATGGCCAGCAGCAGGCCATGTTTATCGACATGATGGAGGCGGGCCTGATCTATCGCAAGAACGCGGTGGTGAACTGGGACCCGATCGATATGACGGTGCTGGCCAATGAACAGGTGATCGACGGCAAGGGCTGGCGATCGGGCGCTGCGGTGGAACGGCGCGAGTTGACGCAGTGGTTCTTCAAGATCAGCGACTACTCTGAAGAATTGCTCAATGCGCTGGATGGCCTGACCAACTGGCCCGAAAAAGTCCGCCTGATGCAGGCCAACTGGATCGGTCGGTCACGCGGGTTGCAGTTCGGTTTTGAAACCGTGGGCGCGCCCGCGGGGTTTGATCTGCTGGAGGTTTATACCACCCGCCCCGATACGCTGATGGGGGCAAGCTTCGCCGCGATCAGCCCCGATCACCCGCTTGCCAAGGCGTTGGAGGCAGACCCTGCCGTGGCCGAGTTTGTCGCGCTTTGCCGCAAGGGTGGCACCAGCGCGGAAGAGATCGAGACGGCCGAAAAGATCGGCTTTGATACTGGCATCCGGGTCAAGCACCCGCTTAACCCTGATTGGGAACTTCCGGTCTGGATCGCCAACTTCATCCTGATGGATTACGGCACCGGCGCGATTTTCGGCTGCCCTGCCCATGACCAGCGCGACTTTGACTTTGCGACGAAATACGACTTGCCGATCAAGGCGGTGTTTGAGCCGAATGATGAACCCATCGTCGCCCTGACCGAAGCCTATGTGCCCCTGAAATCCGAGCGCGTGCGCTATATTCGCGGCTTTGCCGGGGCAGATGTGCAGACCGGGGATGAGGGCGTGGCAACGGCCATCGCGCATGCCGAGGCGCAGGGCTATGGCAAGGGGGTGACCAAGTTCCGCCTGCGTGACTGGGGATTGTCGCGTCAGCGCTATTGGGGCTGCCCCATTCCGGTGGTGCATTGCGCCACCTGTGGCGTGGTGCCCGAGGCAAAGGAAAACCTGCCGGTCCGCCTGCCCGATGATGTGACCTTTGACATTCCCGGCAACCCGCTGGACCGTCACCCAACCTGGCGCGATTGCACCTGCCCCAAATGCGGGGCAGAGGCGCGGCGCGAGACGGACACGATGGATACCTTTGTCGACTCGTCATGGTATTACGCCCGCTTTACAGCCCCCCGTGCCGCCACGCCGACCAGCGCTGCAGATGCCGACTATTGGATGAATGTCGACCAGTATATCGGCGGGATCGAGCACGCGATCTTGCACCTGCTCTATTCCCGCTTCTTTGCCCGTGCGATGAACAAGACTGGTCACCTGCCCGCCAAGGCGATCGAGCCGTTTGACGCCCTGTTCACCCAAGGCATGGTGACGCACGAAATCTATAAAACCACGGATGCGCGGGGGCGCCCGGTCTATCACCTGCCAGAAGATATCGTGCGCTCGGATGCCGGGGCGACGCTGGCGGATGGCACGGCGGTTGAGGTGATCCCCTCGGCCAAGATGTCGAAGTCCAAGAAAAACGTCGTTGATCCGATGAACATCATTGCGGCCTTTGGTGCTGATACGGCGCGGTGGTTCGTGATGTCGGACAGCCCGCCGGAGCGGGACGTGGAATGGACAAGCTCGGGTGCAGAGGCGGCCTATAAGTTCCTTGGCCGGATCTGGACGCTTTGCTCACGCATCGGCGATATGCCGGCCGATCATGTGGGCGAAGGCGATCTTGACCTGCGCAAGGCGATGGCGCGGGCGGTCAATGATGTGACCCTTGGGATCGAGGGCTTTGCCTTTAACAAGGCGATTGCCAAGATTTATGAGTTTACCAACACCCTGTCGAAGGCTAACGCATCCACCGCCACGATGAAGGACGCGATCCGGACATTGGCACAGCTGATGCAGCCGATGGTCCCGCATATCGCGGAATCGATCTGGTCGTATCAGGGCGGCACAGGATTGTGCTGTCAGGCCCCGTGGCCCAAGGCTGATCCGGCGCTGTTGGTAAATGACGAGGTGATCTTGCCAATCCAGATCAACGGCAAGCGGCGGGCGGAAATCACCGTGCCACGCGATATGCCCGCATCCGAGGTTGAAAAGATCGCTCTGGCAGACGAAGCTGTGATCAAGTTCCTTGCCGGGCAACCGGTAAAGAAGATCATCGTGGTGCCGGGGCGTATCATCAATGTCGTTGTTTAACCGCCGATCCGTGATCTTGATGCCGCTGGCGCTTGCCGCCTGCGGCTTTGCCCCCGCCTATGGGCCAAACGGGTCCGCCGCTGGCTTGCAGGGGCGGATCAGGATTGCTGATCCGGACACCAAGAACGGCTTTGATCTGGTGAGCCGTCTGGAAGAACGCCTTGGCCGGGCTGATGCTCCGCGCTTTGACCTGACCTATACGATCACCACCATCCCCCTTGGCGTGGGCATCTCGCCCGAGAATGCGATCAACCGCTTTCACCTGACGGGCATGGTCGAATGGTCATTGATCAGCCGTGAGGATGGCGCGCGGGTGACTGGGGGCAAGGTGGAATCCTTCACCGCGTATTCGGCAACCGGGTCAACCGTAGCGGGCCTTACGGCCGAAGAGGATGCCGCCTTTCGCCTGATGCAGATGCTGGCCGATCAGATCGTGACGCGGCTGATCGCAACCGCAGGCTCTTGGGCATGATCCTCAAGGGGGTCGAGGCCAGCCGCTATTTCGCAAAGCCTGATCCCACAAAGGCCGGTCTATTGATTGCCGGGGCGGATTCCATGCGGGTGGCGTTAAAGCGGCAAGAGGTGATCGCCGCCCTGATTGGCCCGGAGGGCGAGGCTGAAATGCGGCTTGCGCGTATTCCCGCGGGGGATTTGCGTAAGGATGGTGCGGCCCTACTGGATGCGATCAAGGCGGTCGGGTTCTTTCCCGGCCCGCGCGTGGCCTTTGTGGAAGAGGCAACCGATACCCTCACCCCAACAATCGCCACCGCGATGAAAGAGTGGAAGCCGGGCGATTCCCAGATCGTGGTGACGGCAGGCAATCTGACCGCGAAATCCAGCCTGCGCGCGCTGTTTGAAAAGCATCCCAACGCCTTTTGCGCGGTGCTGTATGACGATCCGCCCAGCCGTGAGGAAATCGAAGAGGCGTTGCGAAAGGCCGGTCTTGCCAGCATTGATCGCGAGGCGATGACCGATCTGAACACTTTGGCCCGAAGCCTTGATCCGGGTGATTTTCGGCAGACGCTGGAAAAAATATCTCTCTACAAACACGGAGATTCAACGCCGCTCAGTTCCGCCGAAGTGGCGGCCATGGCCCCCGCGACGATCGAGGCAGAGGTGGATGATCTGCTTTTGGCCGTGGCGGACGGTCGCGCGCCAGATGTGGGGATGCTGATGCGGCGGCTGGAGGGGCAGGGGGTTCTGCCCGTCACGCTGTGCATTCAGGCGTTGCGCCATTTCCGGGCGCTGCATATGGCCGCCTCTGATCCCGGCGGTCCGGGGGCGGGGCTGCAAAAAGCGCGGGTGTTTGGCCCTCGGCGCGATCAGATGCAACGGCAGGCCAGCGCATGGGGCATGCGGTCGCTGGAGGGAGCGGTCACTCTGCTGCTCGACACCGACCTTACGCTGCGCTCGGCCTCCCGCGCGCCGGGGATGGCGGTGATGGAACGCGCGCTGATCCGGCTTTCGATGATGCGGCGGTAGCGATCCGGGCCAAGGAACTGCCTGTGATACTTGACTTGCCCTGATGGCTTGGCGCAGTGGGGTGCAAGGACACAAAGGATATCCGCCATGGCCAAGATCCGCCCCACCCAGACCCCGATTGAGGCCTTTCTAGCCCCTTTGGCCGCGATCTGCCTGACCTCCAAGGATATCGAGGGGCAGGTTCTGTGGCATCGTGACGGCCAATGGTCCGATGGAACCGGAGAGTTGCTGGAGGCGGAAGAAATCGCCTTTTATGCCGAGGGTCTGTTGATGGAAGGGTTTTCGATGCAATGGGACGCCCTTCGGAGCATTTCAGACGATACCGCGCTGATCCGTATGCTGTTCTGGCAAGGCGACTTTCCCACCGCGCCCCTGCTGCCCACGGGATGGCAGGTACAGCGGACGGAAAGGTTCACAGCCCAATGATCAATCGAAACCAGATCATCATGCGGCTGGGTCTTTTCGCCCCGGCCATGGGAACCACAGACCGCAAAGAGCTGCTCAGGGCCTCGGTTGGGGTGGGTCTGTCGATCATGCTGTGCGATCTGATCTTGTGGGCAATCCGGCATTACTCAGCCCTGCTTCCGGGGGGGATGGGCGATCCGCTGAGCGAGATCATTGTGGTTTCCCCTTTTGCGGCCTCCGCCTTTTTGATCATGACCGTTCCCAACAGCCCGCTGGCACAGCCATGGTCGGTGATCATCGGCAATACACTTGGAACGGCTTCGGGCGTTCTTTGCATCACGTTTTTGCCCTTTCCTGTCATGGCGGCGGCGCTTGCGGTGGCCCTGTCGGTGATCACGATGGCCATTGCACGTGCCCTGCACCCCCCGGCGGCTGCGATGGCCCTGAATGCCGTGCTGTTGACGCAATCGGGAGCCGACACCGGCCCTGCCTTCTTCATAGCGACGGTGATGGCCGGTTCCATTGTTCTGGTTGCCTTTGGGGCGGTCTTTAATCCCTTGACGGCGCGGCGCTATCCGTTTCGACAACCCAATGAGGCGCTGCCGAAAGAGGCGGGGTATCTGGCGACAATTCTGGAGCGGTTCCGGCTATCGGCCAACATCGGCGTGGCCGACCTGTCCCGGCTGATCATCGCCGCCGAAACCGAGGCTGCGGCCCATCATCTGGGGCAAAAGACCGCAGAAGTGATGATGACAGCCAACCCGTTCTGTATGACCCCAGATGCAGATTTGCACTCCATTCGCGATGCCTTTCGCGAGAAGCCATTCCAAGCCATTCCGGTGGCGGAACAGGACGGAACCTATCGGGGGGTAATTTTCCAGAACGCTGTGATGGAGGTGGCCGCCGATGCAACCGCCGCCACAGTGATGGATGTGGTCCCCGCCCTGACCGTGCAGGCAGACTTGCCCGCAATCTTGCCTGCGCTCACGCAGGGCCATCGCCGCGTCATCCCAGTTGTCGACAACGGAAAGCTGGTTGGCATCATCACGCGGTCAGATTTGATCCGGCTTTTGTCCCAGACCCTGCGCCACAGGTGATGCTTCCTGCGCCGCCCGGCGTTCATGATCCAAAACATTTTGTCCGGCGTGACGCCCCGCCCATTTGCCCGTGGCCCAACAGCCGGTCAGCAGATAGCCGCCGGTTGGCGCCTCCCAATCCAGCATCTCTCCGCAGACATAGACACCGGGCATCGCCCGCAACTCCAATCCATCCGTCACCGCAGTGCGGACCACCCCTCCCGCAGAAGAGATCGCCTCGGCCAAAGGGCGGGGGCCATTGTGGCGCAGGGGCAGCGCCCGGAGGGCCTGCTTGATGGGCATGCCACGGCCAAATTCCATCACCAAGGCCACAGCCGCCGGGGACAGGCCCAACTTACGCAATTGATTGCCCAGACTGTCCGATGATCGAAGCCGTGCCAGACGTGCGCTCAATTCATCGTCGGTAAGATCGGGCAGCAGGTTAAGGAACACATCCTCTCCCTCACGCAGGCGGCGACTTATCGCATAGATGCCCCCGCCTTCCAAACCATGGGCGGACAGAACGAATTCCCCCCGCTCGTTTTGTGGTCCGACCCGCAGCATGGCTCCCTTGATCGCCTGCCCGAAGTGGCGGGCCATATGAGGCGACCATTCCACGCGAAACCCCATGTTCGCTGGGTTGAAGGGTGCGATCTCAACCCCTTGCGCGGCAAGGATCGGCGTCCAAGCCGCGTCGGAGCCCAATCGCGGCCAACTGGCCCCGCCAAGGGCAAGAACACAGACGCGGGGCCGCAAGACGCGCGGTCCATCGGGGGTGGAAAAGGTAAAGGCACCGTCATGCCAGCCTGTCCAGATCCAACGGGTCCGCACCTCAACCCCGCTTGACGACAGCCGCGACAGCCAAGCGCGCAACAGTGGTGAGGCTTTCATGGCAACGGGAAAGACACGGCCCGATGATCCGGTGAAAACCTCTTGCCCCAGATCACGGCACCACTGGGCTACCTCATCGGGTCCGAAATCCGCCAGCATCGGATCAAGCCAGTCGCTGTCATAGTGGCGCATGAAGGCGGCAGGGGCCTCGGCCTTGGTGACGTTCAGCCCTGATTTTCCGGCCATCAGGAATTTGCGCGCGGCTGTTGGCTTGGCCTCGGCCACAACAACGCGGCCAAACCGCGCCAGCTCTTCCGCCGCCATCAGGCCAGCAGGGCCCGCGCCGATCACCAGCGCGTCGATCTGTTCTATGGTCTGGGTCATGCCCCGACCAGACCAGGCAAACCCCGGTGATGCAGCACACGCTGAGGATACGGCATCTCGATCCCTTCGGCCTTCAAGGCGTTCCAGATCGCGTAAAGGACGTGCGATTTGTATTTGTTCTTGCCATCATCCAGTCCGCTTACCCAATATTCGACCACGAAATCGACACTGCTTTCGCCGAAACCTGCCAATTCGCAATCCGGCCCGTCAGGTTTGGCAAGGACAAAGGGCAGGGCCCCGACCGCCGGGTTTATGATGTCGGGAATGCGGTTGATGTCTGTGTCGTAACTGACGGAAAATGCCGCCTCATAGCGGTTGGCGCTGCCCTGATCAGAATAGTTTACCACTCGGCTGGTGATGAAATGCTCATTCGGGACCATGATCCATTTGCCGTCAAACGTCTCAAGAATGCAGGCGCGGGCGGTCATCTTGACGATGGTGCCCTTTTCGCCGCCATCCAGCTCGACGAAATCGCCAACCGTCGTCTGCCCTTCGACCAGCAAGATGACCCCGCTGATGAAATTCGCGGCGATCTGTTGCAGGCCAAGGCCGATCCCGACACCAAGCGCACCGCCCAAAACGGCAATGGCGGTCAGGTCGATGCCCATGATGCTCATCAACAACAAGAACGCAGCGCCAAAGATCCCGATCTCGGCCGCCTTGACTGCCAACTCGCGGGTGGCCGGGCGCAGGGCGGGTTGCGCCTTGATGTAGTCGGCGCTGGTGCGGTTCGACCATGATCCAAGCCAGAACAGGATCGAGCCTGCGATCAAACCCCGGATCAGCGCCATCACCGAAAACTGGATATTGCCAAGGGCGATGATCGTCTCGTCCAGCCGCGTCGTGATCAGGTCAAGAACGCCAAGCGCGTAAAGGCCCGCCACGGGAACCAGCACATAACGGCCCAGCAGCTTGAGGAACCCGTCGGTCAGGACCTCGGCCACCAGAAGACGCGCGGCGATAAAGATGAACACGCGCTTACCAAAGGCGATCACGTCGCCAGAGCCAAACATCGACCGTGTGACCGTCTCACCCCCCGCCGTCAGGCCATAGGCGATCAGCGGCAAGAGCAAGGGCAAAAATCGCAGGGCAAAGCGGCGGATCGTCTGCAGCAGACCCTCTTTGCCGGCAGTGGGGGTCAGCAAACGCGTCAGGGCATTTGATAGCCGCCCTGCGATGATCCGCGCCACCAGATAGGCCACGGCCAAAAGCGCAAATTGTGACCAAGCTGCGGGCGATGACAGCCAGCCCAAGGCGATCTGCCCGGCCTGATCCAGCCAGCCCAGCAGTTTCGTCACGATCTCGGGTTGTCCATCCATTCTAAACGCCTCTTGCCTTTGAAAACGCTTGCCCCATCCTTTGGCGCGGAAGACGCGCGATGACAAGCAAGCCAGACTTAAACAACATCCCAATCTGCCCGCTTTGCCTGCGCCCCATACCAGATGGGGTGCCACAAAGCCTGCATCACCTTATTCCAAAGCTGAAGGGTGGCAAGGATGGGCCGACGGTCCTTTTGCACCATATCTGCCACAAGGAACTCCATGCACGGTTCACCGAGGCCGAGCTTGCCCGCAGCTTCAACACGCCCGAGGCTCTGCGCGACAGTGACCGCTTGCGCCCGTTTCTGGACTGGGTGGCCAAGCGTCCGCCGGGCTTTTTGTCCCGCGTGCCGGGGGGCAGTCGCAAACGCTAGCCACCATCATCTGTTCAAAAATATCCCGGGGTCCGGGGCAGAGCCCCGGGGCGACCGTTACGCGGGGCCTGCAGCCGACAGAAAAAACCCCGCCATGAAGACATGGCGGGGCAAGTGGCGTTGCAGGCGGACTGCAACGCTGGCGTAAACTTATGCGAAAAGGGGAAACCTCGCGCAGGGCGGCGATCAGTGCTTTTGGCCCTGATCTGCCTCCATCTCGGCGCGGATTTGTTGGCGCAAGATGTCGATGGGGATCATCTTGCCTTCGCGCTTGAAGTGCCAATAGGTCCAGCCATTGCAACTTGGCGCGCCCTCATAGGCCGCACCGACCTGATGGATGGAGCCTTTGACGTCATTGCCAACCAAGGTGCCATCGGCGCGCACCTTGGCCTTGTAGCGATTGCCAAGCGAGAACAACTCTTCCCCCGGCCGCAGCATACCACGCTCCACCACCTGCCCAAATGGCACGCGGGGTTCCGCGCGTTTGGACCCGGTGACTTCCAGACCGCTGGCGTCAAACTTGCGCACGCGGGCGATGCGGGCGGCGGCGGCCTTGCGGTAGGCCTCTTCGCGTTCGATCCCGATGAAATCGCGGCCCAGCATCTTGGCCACGGCCCCGGTTGTGCCCGTGCCAAAGAACGGGTCCAGCACCACGTCGCCGGGATGTGTGGTGGCAACGATCACACGGTGCAGCAGGCTTTCGGGCTTTTGGGTCGGATGGGCCTTGTCGCCGTTTTCATCCTTCAGCCGCTCATGCCCGGTGCACAGGGGCAAAACCCAGTCCGAGCGCATTTGGATACCATCATTCAGTGCCTTCAGCGCCTCGTAGTTGAAGGTGTATTTCGACTCTTCGCTGCGGCTGGCCCAGATCAGTGTCTCATGCGCATTGGTCAGGCGCTTGCCCTTGAAATTCGGCATCGGGTTCGATTTGCGCCAGATCACGTCATTGAGCATCCAAAACCCGGCATCTTGCATCGAGGCGCCGACCCGGAAGATGTTGTGATAGGACCCGATCACCCAGATCGCGCCATTTGGCTTTAGCAGCCGACGCGCCGCCGCAAGCCAGGCCCTGGTAAAGGTGTCATAGACGGCAAAGCTGGCGAATTGATCCCAATGATCATTCACAGCGTCCACCTTGGAATTGTCCGGGCGATGCAATTCGCCCTTCAACTGCAAATTATAGGGGGGATCAGCAAAAATGAGGTCAACCGACCCCGCAGGCAGGCTGTTCATGATGTCGATGCAGTCACCTGCAAGAATTTGGTTCAGCGGAAGCACGGCTTCCGGCTGCGGGGTGGTCTTCGTCATCTTCTGCCTCTGGTTTCGGCATCATTTTGTGTGCCGTTCTTTGACCTGAGGATGAGTCATCAGCGATTCGCCGTCAAATTCTTTATTGAATCAAGGAGTTACGTTTTTCTCTTGATACAAGATATTGTGGACCGGCTTGAAGCTTCGTCTATGCACGGGGGTCACCCCAAGATTTAGAAGGGCTTGAAGGTGGGTCTTGGTTGGGTAACCTGCATTCGCCTCCCAGCCGTAGCCCGGATATTGTTGCGCCAAATCCACCATCAGCTGATCACGTGTGACTTTTGCGCAAATAGAGGCCGCTGCGATGGACAACGATTTCGTATCCCCCTTCACCACCGCTAAGGCTGGGATGGTCAGGCCTTTTGGCAAAAGGTTACCGTCTATCAGCGCATAGTCCGCCTTTAGTCCAGCAATGGCCCGCTCCATGGCAAGATGGCTGGCGCGCAGAATATTCAGCCTGTCGATCTCTTCCACACTGGCATGGGCAATCGAAACCTCGGCCATCGTCATCAACTGGGCGAAAAGGGACTCACGACGCGCTGCGCTTAGCGTCTTGCTGTCGGCAAGGCCTTGGGGAATTTGACCGGGGATCAGCCGGACGGCCGCCGCCGTCACCGGGCCGGCAAGTGGGCCTCGGCCCACCTCATCCACACCAACGACAAAAGCCGCCCCTTGTGCAAGGGCGGCAATCTCTCTGGTGAAATCTGGAACTATGCGGGCCATGGCCCTGATTATCGTGCGGTTGCCCAAAGAAAAAGGGGGTGGATGCTGCTCACCCATCCACCCCGAGAAGGTATGGCGAGGGGCATGGCCATACCTTGACGCGGTTCAGTGATTGAAACGGCGGCCTCCGTGATTGTTCCAGCCGCGATCATCCCGGCCATTGCCGTATCCGTTGGAACGACCGCCGACGCGATATCCGGCATCGCGCAGGCAATCTTCGCCATAGACACGATCGGGGCGGCCAAAAATACGGGCTTCAAACGCGCAGGAGCGGGGCAAACGGGCGTCAAACCCTTCGCGGCGCAGACAACGCTCGGGGTATACGGTCACATCACGGCGCTTACCCGAAATTTCGATTGCACAGGCCGATGGCACGCGGGGGTGGCGCACCTGAACCGGGGCTTCTACTGGCGGCGCGGGCTGGGCATGGCCCCGATTTGCCGAATTCACAATAGCCCCGATGACCAATGCACCGACAAGGGCCTTGGCAAGATTGTCGCTGGCCCGGTCGGCATGCGCGGGGATTGCCGTGGCCACCAGCATCGACAGCGCGGTCACACCGGCCGTCACTGTGGCCATAAAGCGCTTGACCGGGCGCGCGGACTGGCTTGGCATGGCGCGGGTGACAGAAACGGTTTCAGCAAGCGTATAGGAGGGTGCATGGATGCGGGTCATGTCAGTCACCTTTCGGGTTTGGGTCTTGGGGGTTTGCCCGACACGACCACCGCGCCGGACTTGATGACCCAACCGTGCTGCAATCCGGTTCAGACAGGCAATAACGGCGGAAAGTTATGGGATAGCAGACCGGCATCCGGGTCTTGATAGGCGATAACAACCCGCCAAAGGCCCTGTTGTTATTGAATATCCGCACAGTCTGGCGCAATGCTTTGTGCAACATCAGCCGTCTCCGGAAAGGAGCCAGATATGACCCGCACCCCCCTGATCATCGCCTTTGTGATGGCGTTGGCAGGCCCCGCCTCGGCGGAATGCTACGCAGATTACAAAGCAAAGCAGGACGCCCCCTTGCGCCTGCACTATGGAGTGGCACAAGTCAGCGACGCCAATTGTTCGCGTGGCAAAGCCGAAGCCGAATTGCGCGGCCGTCTTTCTTCGGCCGGTTGGACTTTGTTGAACGTATTGACCACATTTGGCCCCGAAGGTTTGGGGGAAAGGCAAGCGAGTGCAGGAGAATACTTCCTCCGTTACTGACAGCCTTCGCGCGGGGAACCGCGTTGTGGCCTTTGGTATTGTCGCCATTGTGTTGATCCTGTTCGGGGCGGCACTTTTTCTGTTTTTGAACCTGCCCGACGCAAACGCCTTTAACGCCAAGGTCGAACGTCTGTTTGTGGAAAACGACAATCTGACAACCGGGGCCGAGATCAAGCTTTTGGAAATTCTGGCGCAATCAGGCACCTCATTTTCCGAGGTGCTGCAAAGTTACCGTGTGGTGATTTTTGTGCTGCTGATCTTTTCCACCGCGCTTTTGGTGGCGGCCTTGGTGTTCTTGGTCATGATCATCGCGTTGAACCGTCGTATTTCGGCTATTCAGAGATCGGGTATTCAGGTGGCCAGTCTGATGATCAGCCGTGAGGCGCGCGCGGTTTACATCAATGACATGGAGTTCCAGCTGACCGAAGCCGCGCTGGAAACCATGGCCGTTCTTGCCGAGGCGCGGATGGATGATGAGGTGCTGACGGGCGCGCAGATCGAGGCGGTGATCTCGGGCCGCAACGAAGTGGATTGTGACGAGGCAGCAGGTGCCACCCGCGTCAAACGCCTGCGCGATACGCTGGGCAACCAGTTGGTCAGCGAATTGCTGGTCAAGACCATCGCGCGCCGTGGCTACGTCTTGTCCGTTGGCAAAGACGTGATCCGAATGGTCTGATTGCATGGGGCCGATACCGGCAAGGGGTCGGCCTTTTGATCACGCACTGGGGTCCGTCAAGAATTCTCTGCGACGGGCCGATGATGTCACCACACTGACATGCAACATCCCCAAAAGGCTTGCATCTGGGGGGGCAGGGCCCTATATCGCCCCCTCTTGTCCAATTGTGGCCAGCAAGTTGTAATTGTGGGGGGATTTCGATGATCCAGACACCGTTCTACCTGATCGACCGCGCCAAACTTGCGCGGAACATGGCCATCATTGATGAGCTGCGCACGGCGTCCGGGGCTAAAACCTTACTCGCGCTGAAGTGCTTTGCCACATGGGGCGTGTTTGACCAGATGCGCCAGCATATGGATGGCACCACCTCGTCCAGCCTTTATGAACTGAAGCTGGGGCGTGAGCGGTTTGGCAAAGAGACCCACGCCTATTCCGTGGCTTGGGCCGATCATGAGATTGCCGAGGCCGTTGGCTATGCTGACAAGATCATCTTCAACTCCATCGGTCAGCTGGAGCGGTTCGATAATCATTCCGCCGGCATCAGCCGGGGTCTGCGCCTGAACCCGCGCTTTTCCACCAGTGGTTTTGATCTGGCCGATCCGGCGCGGCCGTTCAGCCGTTTGGGCGAATGGGATGCGGCCCGAATCGAGACGGTGATGGACCGGATTTCCGGCTTCATGATCCATTACAATTGCGAGAATGACGATTTCGACCTGTTCGATCAGCAACTGACTCGGATCGAGGACGAATTCGCCCCCCTTCTGCACCGCCTGCAATGGGTGTCTTTGGGCGGTGGGATCCACTTTACCGGGCCGGGCTATCCGGTGGCCAAACTGGCCGCCCGCCTGCGCGCGTTTTCCGACAAATTCGGCGTGCAGGTCTATCTTGAACCGGGGGAGGCCGCGATTACCGGGGCTGCCTCGCTGGAAGTCACCGTGCTTGACGTATTGAACAACGGCAAGGATCTGGCCGTGGTCGACAGCAGTGTCGAGGCGCATATGCTGGATCTGCTGATCTACCGGATCGGCGCCAAGATGGAGACATCGGGCGACCACCCCTTCATGATCTGTGGCAAATCCTGCCTTGCGGGCGATGTGTTTGGCGAATTTGATTTCCCCAAGCCCCTGCAAGTGGGCGATCGGCTGAGCATCGCGGATGCGGCGGGTTATACGATGGTCAAGAAAAACTGGTTCAACGGCGTCAAGATGCCCGGCATCGTCATCAAGGAACTTGATGGCTCCATGACCGTCGCGCGTGAGTTCGGCTATGCAGATTTTGAAGGCAACCTTGGTTGAAAGGGTGCCCCCTTCCCTCTGTCCTTAAAGGAGACGGTTCGAAGTGAAACGGAATGTTCTGATCATTGGTGCAGGTGGCGTGGCGCAGGTTGTGGCGCATAAATGCGCGCAACATAATGACCGCTTGGGCGATTTGCATATCGCCAGCCGGACGGTGTCCAAGGCGCAAGATATCATCGACAGCGTGCATGCCAAAGCGGCGATGAAGGTGCCGGGCGTGTTCACTGCACATGGTGTGGATGCAATGGACAGCGCCGCTGTGGCCGCGCTGATCGGGGCCACGGGCTGCCAGATCGTGATCAACGTGGGTTCGCCCTTTGTGAACATGACCGTTTTGCAGGCCTGTATCGAGACGGGCGCGGCCTATATGGACACCGCCATTCACGAAGACCCGGCCAAGATTTGTGAGACCCCGCCGTGGTATGGCAATTACGAATGGAAGCGGCGTGAGGCATGCCGTGCGGCAGGGGTGACGGCGATTCTGGGTGTGGGGTTTGATCCCGGCGTGGTCAATGCCTATGCCCGCGTGGCCGAAGGCATGATGGATGAGGTCCAGTCCATCGATATCGTGGATATCAATGCCGGATCGCATGGCAAATGGTTCTCGACCAACTTTGACCCCGAGATCAACTTTCGCGAATTCACTGGCACCGTCTATTCGTGGCAAAACGGCGCGTGGCAGACCAACACGATGTTTGAGGTGGGTCAGACATGGGACCTGCCGGTTGTGGGTGCGCAAAAGACCTATCTGACCGGCCACGATGAGGTGCATTCCCTTTCCGCCCGCTATCCGCAGGCCGATGTGCGGTTCTGGATGGGTTTTGGCGACCACTACATCAACGTCTTTACGGTGCTGAAAAACCTTGGCCTGTTGTCCGAACAGCCCGTGAAAACCGCCGAAGGGCTAGAGGTGATCCCGCTAAAGGTGGTCAAGGCCGTGCTGCCCGACCCTGCCAGCCTTGCGCCGAATTACACGGGCAAGACCTGCATCGGCGATGTGGTAAAGGGCGTCAAGGATGGCAAACCGGTTGAGGTGCTGATCTATAACGTGGCCGACCATAAGGAGGCCTATGAAGAGGTGGGCAGCCAAGGCATCAGCTATACCGCAGGCGTGCCCCCGGTGGCCGCGGCCCTGCTGATCGCGGATGGCACATGGGACGTGGGCCACATGGCCAATGTCGAGGATATGGACCCAAAGCCCTTTATCAACCTGCTGAACGAGATCGGCCTGCCGACCCGTATCAAGGATGCAAGCGGCGATCGCGCGCTGTCGTTCTAAACCGGAACCCCATAAAACGCATCGGGCGGCCAATGGCCGCCCTTTTGCTTTGTAGGCCTTTGAATGCTGACGCGATCAGAAATCCAGATGCTCAACGTTCAGGGCGTTTTGCTGGATAAACTCGCGACGCGGTTCGACCACATCGCCCATCAGCTTGGTAAAGATATCATCCGCCTCGGCCAGATCGTCGACCTTGACCTGAAGGAAGGTCCGGGCTTCGGGGTCCAACGTGGTTTCCCACAGCTGTTCGGGATTCATCTCGCCCAAGCCTTTGTAGCGTTGCAGCGAAAGACCCTTTTCGCCCTCGGCCAGAATGGATTTCAACAGGTCCATCGGGCCATGCACAAGTTGTTCGCGGTCCTTGCGGACCAGACGACCCGGTTCGCGGTAGATATCCTTGGTGCTGGCCGCGACCTGTGACAAACGCCGCGCCTCGCCCGACCGCAGAACGGCCCCGTCCAAGGTGCGCAATTCTTCGACGCCGCGCAAAATGCGGCTCAAGCGGATGCCGTGATCTTGGGTGATCCGACCTGACCAGCCGCGTTCAAACTCTGCCGCGACCATATCCAGACGCTTGGCCACCGTGTCGGCCACCAATTGCAGATCACTGTCCACCCGGCCCGGATCAAAGGCCCCGGCAAGGGCGGCCTGTTCCAGAATCTGGCGCGGGTAATGGGTTGGGAAGGCGTCAAGAACACGGCGGAACTGCCGCGCACCTTCGATCACGCGGGCAAGGTCGGACCCGGCAATCTCTTCACCCGACTTCAGGCGAAGAACGGCCCCTTCGATCCCCATTTCGATCAGGTATTCTTCAAGCGCGGACTGATCTTTCAGGTAGACCTCCGACTTGCCGCGCGACACTTTGTAAAGGGGCGGTTGCGCGATATACAGATAGCCGCCCTCGATCAACTGCGGCATCTGACGGAAGAAGAAGGTCAGCAAAAGGGTGCGGATATGCGCACCATCCACATCGGCGTCGGTCATGATGACGACCTTGTGGTAGCGCAGTTTCTTGATGTCGAACTCATCCCGCCCGATCCCGGTGCCAAGGGCGGTGATCAGCGTGCCGATCTCTTGGCTGCCCAGCATCCGATCAAAGCGCGCGCGTTCCACGTTCAGGATTTTACCACGCAAGGGCAGAACCGCCTGATTGGAGCGTGAGCGCCCCTGTTTGGCCGAGCCCCCAGCCGAGTCACCCTCGACCAGAAAGATTTCTGATTTCGCCGGATCGCGTTCCTGACAATCGGCCAACTTGCCGGGCAGGGAGGCCACATCCAGCGCGGTCTTGCGCCGTGTCAGTTCCCGCGCCTTGCGGGCAGCTTCACGTGCCAGAGCTGCCTCGATGATCTTGCCCACAATTACGCGGGCATTGGCGGGGTTTTCTTCAAACCATTCGGCCAGCTTTTCGTTTACCAAATTCTCAACCGCAGGCCGCACCTCGGAACTGACCAGCTTATCCTTGGTCTGGCTGGAGAATTTCGGATCGGGCACTTTGACCGACAACACGCAGGTCAGACCTTCGCGCGCGTCATCACCCGTAAAGTCGATCTTTTCCTTTTTTGCGATGCCCGAGGTCTGGGCATAGGCGTTGATCGTGCGGGTCAGCGCCCCACGAAAGCCCGCCATATGCGTGCCGCCATCGCGCTGCGGGATGTTGTTGGTAAACGGCAGCACCATTTCATTGTAGCTGTCGTTCCACCACATCGCGACTTCAACGCCGATGCCGTTCTTTTCGCCGATCATATAGATGGGTTCGGCCATGATCGAGGTTTTCGAGCGATCAAGGTATTTGACGTATTCGCGCACGCCACCGTCATAGAAAAGCTCGGTATGCAGCGGCTCTGCCGGACGTTCATCCTCAACTATGATCCGCACGCCCGAATTCAGGAAAGCAAGTTCGCGCAGACGGTTTTCAAGGGTCTTGAAACTGTAGTCCAGGTTCGAGAAGGTCCCCTCGGGCGTGTTGGTCTTGGCGCTGGCCAAAAAGCGGACCTGCGTGCCGCGCATGCCGGGCGCGGGGCCCACGGGATAGACATGAACCACGCAATCACCGTGTTCGAACCGGGAACGGTATTCGGTTTCGTCGCGCCAAACGGTCAGCTCCAGCCATTCCGATAGGGCGTTCACGACCGACACGCCGACGCCGTGCAAACCGCCCGAAACTTTATATGCGTTCCCACTGTCATCGGTGTTGTTGAATTTGCCGCCTGCGTGCAGCTGGGTCATGATGACCTCGGCTGCCGAAACGCCCTCTTCTTCATGGATGTCGACTGGAATGCCACGCCCGTTGTCACGGACAGAAACGCTGTTATCGGCGTGGATTTTCACGGTCACCGCAGTGGCATGACCGGCCAGCGCCTCATCAATTCCGTTGTCCACCACCTCATAGACCATGTGGTGCAAACCCGAGCCATCGTCGGTGTCGCCAATATACATGCCGGGGCGTTTGCGAACGGCCTCCAACCCTTTGAGAACTTTGATGGAATCGGCGCCATATTCGGCGGGTTTGCGGGCAGCTTCGGCCATACGTCGGGAACCCCAATAAGTGTCCGCGACTTATAGCGGTTTGGGGGGGAAATGTCACCCCTTGGACACAATATTTAGGGTGTCAGGTGAAGGGAATGATCAGGCCGACAGCCACCAGTAAACCCCCCGAAATCAGGTTCAGGCGGCGCAGGGCCGATGGGCTGGACAAAAGCTTGCGCGCACGATCCAGAAACAGCGCTAGGCCAAGGTTGCCCAGCATCGGCACCGTGGCCGAGACGGCGATGATGGCGCAGATGTCGAGGGGCGTCACACGGCTCAGGTCAAAAAAGCCGGGCAGCACGCCCATGTAGAACAAGATCGCCTTGGGGTTTCCAATCACCGCCGCCACCCCCACGGCAAAGCCTGCCCAAAGGCCCGGTTTGGTCAGACGACTGTCTGCCGTCATGGCTGTGGCGGGCTTGCGGATCAGCATGATCCCCATCGTTAGAAACACCGCTGCGGCGATCCAACGTAAGGCCTCCAGAAAACCGCCATAGACCGACAAGACCCACGACAGGCCAAAGATCGCACAAAGCGGCCAGATCAGATCGCCAAGGGCCACGCCCACGGCCAAGGGCCATGCCCCTGCCATGCCCCCCGACAGCGCGCGGGCGGTCAGCGCAACCCAGACCGGGCCGGGGATCACCCACAGCACAGCCATGCCACCGGCATAGAGAAACAGTTGATGAAAAGTCACCGTCATGGAAGGGTCAGCGACCCATCGTCATTCAGTGGCCAAAAGGGGTTCATCGCCACTTCCCAGACATGCCCGTCCGGATCGGCCCAATACCCTGAATAACCGCCCCAAAAGACCTTTTCGGGCTGCTTCAATGCGGTGCCCCCGGCACGGATTGCGGCGTCAAAGGCCGCATCCACCTCGGCTTCGGTGGCGAAGTTCTGCGCCAGGGTTATGGCCCCTGTCCCCAGATCAGCCCCCTCGCGGCCCTGATCGCGCGCCAGATCCGCCCGCCCGAACAGCCCCAGAACCACCCCGTGCATCTGGTAAAAGGCAACCCCTTCGGTCCCGGAATGTTCCGTCCATCCTAAGCGCGCATAAAAGGCCTTGGCCGAGACCAGATCGGCCACACCAAGGGTAATCAGGGTCACACGTTGTGGGGTCATTCCGACACCTTTGAAAGTCCGCCATCCTCAGCTACGCCCAAGCTTTGCGCCCTTTGGCCCAGACTGTCAAACAGCCCCGGTTCCGTGCCTGTCATCAGGGCTTGCGCCCCCAAGGCGCAGATTTCGTCATAGAGGGCCGCCCTGCGGTTTTCGTCCAGATGGGCGGCCACCTCATCCAACAGCAGGATCGGCGCGCGGCCCAGATCGGCGGCAAGCGCACGGGCATTTGCCAAGATCAGGCTGATCAACAGCGCCTTTTGTTCCCCTGTCGAACATTGGTCGGCGGCCACACCCTTGGCCTTGAAGATCGCCGAAAGATCCACCCGGTGCGGCCCGACCAAGGTCCGGCCTGCCGCCATGTCCCGGCGGCGGTTCTGACCCCAATGTGCCAACAGATCGTCGACCTCGCCCTCAGGATGCATCAGGGACAAGTCTGCGCGAGGAAACGCCGTCTCGGCCCCCTGTTGCGCCGCGGCCAACCGAGAAAGCGCGAGCGTCCGATTGGCCATGATCAAAGCGGCCGCATCCGCCATCTGCGCCTCCAGCGCAGTGTACCAATGTGGGTCAGCCACTTGATCTTTTAGCAAACGGTTGCGGTCGCGCATCGCCTTTTCATAGGCAAGGGTCGCCTCTGCGTGATCAGGGGCAAATGACAGGGTCATACGATCAAGAAACCGTCTGCGCCCCTCCGCCGCCTCAATCCACAGACGGTCCATCGCGGGCACCAGCCAAAGCACACGGCATATCCGGCCCAACATGACCTGCGTCGCTGCCTTGCCATCAATGCGGACAACGCGGGCGTCGCTGCCTTCGGCAAAAGTCTCAACCTCATGACCCGCCGCAAGACCGTCGATCTTTGCCGCGATCTTCCAGCCGATCGCCTCGGGCTTGCGCGCCAGTTCATCCGCCGCTGCCCGCCTGATCCCGCGACCGGGCGACAACAGGGAAACCGCCTCAAGGATATTGGTCTTGCCCGCCCCATTGGGTCCATGAATTGCCACGGGCCGGCCATCAAAGACCAGCCGCGTCAGGCGATGGCTGCGGAAATGCGACAGGCTCAGCTGCGTGATGGCCAGACCGCTCACGCGAGCCCCCCCTTCATCTGTTCAAAAATATCCTGCGGGGGGAGACATTGGCGGTCACGCCAATGTCGTGGGGGGTGCAAAACCCCCCGTTCCGCAGATCGTCACACGCGCATCGGCATGACCACATAGATGGCGCTGGTGTCATTGCCCTCACGCATCAGGGTCGGATCGCCCGAGGAGTTGAACATGAACACGGCGTTCTCGCGATCCACTTGGCTTGCGATTTCCAACAGGTATTTGGCGTTAAAGCCAATCTCCAGATGTTCGTCCGAATAAGCAACGGCCAGCTCTTCTTCGGCCGCGCCAGAATCGGGGGCGTTGACCGACAGCACAAGGCGGTCTTCATCCAGCGACAGCTTGACCGCACGGCTGCGTTCCGAGGACACCGTGGCCACGCGGTCGACGGCCTTGGCAAATTCGCTGGCGTCAACTTCCAGACGCCGGGTGTTTCCGGTGGGAATCACACGCGTGTAATCGGGGAAGGTGCCATCGATGACTTTTGAAGTCAGCGTGATTGCCGGAGTTGCAAAGCGCACCTTGGTTTCGGAAACCGATACGGCGATCATCGCCTCATCATCATCCAGAAGCTTGCGCAACTCGCCCACGGTTTTGCGCGGTACGATCACGCCGGGCATGCCATTCGCGCCCTCTGGCAGGGCGGCATCAATGCGCGCAAGGCGATGACCATCGGTGGCTACGCAGCGCAACACGGGGCCGTCTTCGCCCGAGGACACATGCATATACACGCCGTTGAGGTAATAGCGGGTTTCTTCTGTCGAGATTGCGAACTTCGCCTTGTCGAACAGGCGGCGCAGTGCCGGGGCAGGGGCCGAAAAGTTCGTAGCATATTCCGACGTGGCCATGACCGGGAAATCTTCCTTGGGCAAGGTGGCCAGACTGAAGGTCGAGCGCCCCGCCGTAATGGTCAGCCGTCCCGAGGCCGGATCTTCGATCAGGTTCACCAGCGAGCCGTCGGGCAATTTGCGAACGATCTCATGCAACATGACCGCTGAAACGGTCGTGGCGCCGGCGCGTTCCACCATGGCGGGGGCGCGGTCAACCACCTCGATATCAAGATCGGTTGCCCGCAGGCTGACTTGCGCGCCATCGGCCTCGATCAGCACATTGGCCAGAATCGGGATTGTGTTGCGCCGCTCGACCACGGATTGCGCCTGCGACAGGGCCTTGAGAAGTGTGCCACGTTCAATGCTAAGCTTCATGATGCCATCCCTTGGTCTTGCCCGCGCTTGGGGCGGTCAAATTAGCCGCTTTGGCGAGTTTAACAAGGGTTTAGGCCGCCTAAGGCCATGGTGCAACGGCTGCATTGCATGGCGGTCACAGATTTTGCGGCCTTCTTGGCGCAAGCAGCGATGATTACGCCAGATATAGTGTTGTTGCGTGACCAAGCTGCCGTGAGCCAAACACCTTTTCAACGACCCCCGAGCAGCCACAAACGGTATCCCATGCCCTTGGCCCGAATCAAAAAGGGCTGCCGTATTGGCAACCCTTGTCTGAAAGACGTGGTCTGCCCCAGAAGGTCAGTTTTGCAACAAACGCTTTAGCAATTGCACATCATCAGCAAGCTGATTGTCAGCCACCATCAGCTCTTCGATCTTGCGAATGCCGTGCATGATGGTGGTGTGATCACGACCGCCAAAACGGCGACCAATTTCAGGCAGGCTGCGTTGCGTCATTTGCTTGGCGAGATACATTGCAACCTGACGGGGCCGCGCGATGGTCCGCAGACGCTTTGGGCCGATCATATCGGCAAGACGCACATTGTAATGCTCCGCCACCTTGCGCTGAATCTCTTCAATCGTGACCCGTTTGTCCGAGGCGCGCAGGATGTCGGAAAGACATTCCTGAACGAGGTCGAGGTTGATCTCGCGCCCGACAAGGCTGGCAAAGGCAAAAAGGCGCATCAAAGCCCCTTCAAGCACACGGACATTGGTCGTGATCCGATGGGCCAGAAATTCCAGCACGCCCGAAGCCATGACAAGGCCGCGATACTGATTGCGGTAGTGGTCGACCTTGGCCTGCAAGATCCCCAGACGCAGTTCGTAGTCGGTCGGATGCAGATCGACGACCAAGCCGCATTGAAGCCGCGAGCGAATGCGCTCTTCCAGATCCTTGATCTCTCCCGGCGCACGGTCGGCCGAAATGACGATCTGTTTGTTCTGATCGACCAGCGCGTTAAACGTGTGGAAGAATTCTTCTTGGGTCGAATCTTTGCCTGCGATGAACTGCACATCATCCACCATCAGCACATCGACCGATCGGAAGAGCTCTTTGAAATCCATGATCTGCTTGTCGCGAAGCGCCTGCACAAAGCGATACATGAACTGCTCTGCCGATAGATAAAGCACGTGCAGATCGGGACGGCTTTGTTGCAGCTCATGCGCAATGGCATGCATCAGGTGTGTTTTACCCAGACCGACGCCGCCATAAAGGAACAGCGGATTATAGGCGACAGGCCCGCCCTCTGCGACACGGCGTGCGGCGGCATAGGCCAATTCGTTCGGCTTGCCGACAACGAAGGACTCAAAGGTAAAACGTGGCTCAAGTTGGGCGCCAGAGATGTCGCCTTCGCCGGTGATCCGTGGGCGCATCGGCACGCTGTGTGCTGCCAAAGGCCGACGAGGGACCTCGCGGGTCACTGCGGGTTTTGCTGAAATGCGTGCAGGGTCAGCGACCGGTCTTTGCCCAGTAGCTACAGTGAATTCCACCCGATCAACGGGGCTGCCAGCAAGGGACAACTGTCCCCGGATCTGGTCAACGAAATTGCGCGACACCCAATCGCCGAAAAATGATGTTGGCACTTCAAAGAGTGCGACGCCATTCTTAAGGCCCGAAAGACGCAGCGGTTCTATCCATGTCTTGTAGTTATTTTTGCCCACCCGCTTGATGAGTTCTTCACGAACCTGTCCCCACGTGTCGTCCGTCATACTATCTAACCTGTTGTCTTTATGGGCTTATAAAAGCCGGCAGCCGGCATACCCTGTTCTAACACTACACACACACGACCCACAGAGCACAGCACCAATTGCACCGCATTGATGCATTGATGTTTCTGGTCCTTACGAAATGGGAGCAAGACATAATTAGAAGCGACAGTAATATACTGCCGCCCAAAGGTTCGTTCTATGTGCGAAAAAAAACGCACATGTCACATCCCCAATGACCCGAAACACTTTGCACAAAAGTTGCCTGGCAGCTTTTCCTTTGGGCTAGATTTCAGATCTCGTCATGTCCCCCAGACGAGGTGAATCGTTGGGCCAAGCTAGCAACTCCGTGAAGGTATTCGCAACAGAACTTCGATATTGACATACCTTTGGCGTCTGCGAATCCGGGGTGGTAGGCAAATCCGCCACATTGCGCTTTAAAACCATGGTGTTTTCCGCCTGTACCAATGAAAAAGGCGTCCCGAACCCGGAACGCCCTTGACATTGATCTATTCGAACAATCAGGCCGATGGGGCCGAAAGTGCTTTTACGCGGGACGACAGACGCGAGATTTTACGCGACACGGTGTTCTTGTGAAGCACACCTTTGGTCACGCCACGGGCGAGTTCTGGCTGAGCGTTTTTGAAAGCCTCGGCCGCAGCGGCAGAATCGCCAGAAGCAATTGCTTCTTCAACTTTGCGGACAAACGTACGGATCCGCGAACGGCGGGCCTTGTTCACATCGTAGCGGGCTTCAGACTGGCGGGCGCGCTTTTTGGACTGGGTGGTATTTGCCATGGGCTTTGGTTTCCTAGGGTCAGTTAAATTTCATCTGCACAAAAGACCCAAGGCTCCACCCCGGATTGAATTCCGAGGGCGGAATCATTTCTTGCCTAAGCGGGCCCACGCGCATGTGGGGCCGGGATATAGGGCAAAGCCGTCTGAAAGGAAAGGCGTTATTTGTCGCGGAACTGCGGTTGCCGCTTTTCAAGGAAGGCTGCCATGCCTTCTTTCTGGTCTTCGGTCGAAAACATGGCGTGGAACAGGCGACGCTCGAACAAAAGTCCTTCGGTCAGCGATGTTTCTTCGGCGCGATTGACCGATTCTTTGGCGGCCATGGTCGAGATCATCGATTTCTCGACGATCTTTTGCGCGATCTTCAGGACTTCGGTCATCAAATCCTTGGCTGGGAAGACACGGCTGACCAGACCGCAGCGCTCAGCCTCGGCGGATTCCATGAAGCGGCCGGTCAGATGCATGTCCATGGACTTCGACTTGCCGACCAAGCGTGTCAGGCGCTGCGTGCCGCCCATCCCGGCAATGATACCAAGGTTGATTTCGGGCTGTCCGAATTTTGCTGTGTCCGACGAGATGATGAAATCACACATCATTGCCAATTCACATCCACCGCCAAGGCAATACCCCGACACAGCCGCGACGATGGGCTTGCGGACACGACAGATCACGCCGATTTCATCCGCGAAAAGGTTGTCGATAAAGACTTCAGTAAAAGTCTTTTCCGACATTTCCCGCACGTCTGCCCCGGCCGCAAACGCCTTTTCCGACCCAGTCAGAACAATGCATCGTGTGTTTGAATCCGCATCCGCCGCAGCCAAGGCGGAGGCCAGTTCTGACATCAATTTTGCATTGAGCGCATTGAGCGCATCGGGCCGGTTGAGGCGGATGAGGGTGACGTAATCCTCGACCTCGACGATCAGATGTTCATAGGCCATGCGCAGTCTCCGAGCGTTTCACTTTGGCGTGACTCCTAGCATCTATTGTCCCAATGGCAAGTCACCGCTGGCACGTGGGGCAGTAGAAGCTGGATCGCCCTGATTGCACGATACGCTCGATCTGTGCGGTGCAGCCGGGGGTTCGGCAGGGCTCTCCCTCACGACCATAGACCTGAAACGTATGCTGAAAATACCCCAACTCGCCATCCGTTTGGCGATAGTCGCGCAGGGAAGAACCACCCGCCTCAATCGCCTCTGTCAAGACATCACGAATTATGGGAACCAAGGCTGAGGCGCGTTTGACAGTAAGATCACCTGCCTTTTTCTTGGGCGAAATGCCCGCACGATACAGCGTTTCACAGACATAGATGTTGCCCAGACCTGCCACGATGTGCTGATCCAGCAGGGCAGATTTGATCGGTGTGTTGCGCCCCTTCAGGCGGGCGGAAAGATAGGCCTCATCAAAGGCATTGCCCAAGGGTTCGGGGCCCAAAGCCGCCAAAAGGGGGTGCGCCTCGCCGGTGGCCGTCGGAAACATATCCATCGCACCAAAGCGGCGGGCATCGTTAAAAGTGACCCGAGCGCCGCTTTCCATCGTCAGAACCACGTGGTCATGTTTTTGCGGTGCCGGATGGTCATGGTGAAACGCGCCCAATAGATCACCAGAAATCAGCATTCGACCCGACATGCCAAGGTGGATCAGCAACGTCTCGTCGGTGGAAAGATCGGCAAGGATGTATTTCGACCGTCGCCTCAGGCGCAGCACACGGGCCCCCGTCAGCCGTTCTGCCATTTGGGGCGGGAAGGGCCAGCGCAGATCAGCACGATTTACCTGCGCAAGCGCGATCACCTGCCCTTCCATCGCGGGCAAAAGGCCACGGCGAACAGTCTCAACTTCGGGAAGTTCTGGCATTTTTGGCCCTTGATGCGAATAATATGGACAGGGGGACGCATTGCAGAGGCGCCTGTGCGACCTATAAGAAGGCGCTGACACAAGGAACGGCAAGTCCCATGACCGATGAAACTGATCGCACCACGCATTTCGGATACCAAACCGTGCCAGAGGGCGACAAGGCGGGCATGGTTCACGGCGTCTTTACGCGCGTGGCCAGCAAATATGACATCATGAATGATCTGATGTCTGGGGGGCTGCACCGTCTTTGGAAAGATGGGATGATGGATTGGCTGGCACCCAGACCCGGTCAGCGTCTGCTGGATGTGGCGGGTGGTACTGGCGATGTCGCCTTTCGCTTCTTGAACCGGGCGCCTTCGGCGACGGCTGTCGTGTGCGACATGACAGAATCCATGCTGATCGCCGGGCGTCAACGCGCCGAGGCTGACCACATGGCGGACCGACTGGATTGGGTGGTGGGTGATGCCATGGCCCTGCCGTTTGAAAGCAACTCCTTTGACGTCTACACCATCAGCTTTGGGATCAGAAACGTCACGCGGATTGCGGATGCCCTGAGCGAGGCTTACCGCGTGCTGCGTCCCGGTGGGCGGTTGATGGTGTTGGAATTCAGCCAGATTCCGAACGATCTGCTGCAAAAGGCCTATGACCTTTACTCTTTCAACGTGATTCCGGTCATGGGTCAGATCGTTGCAGGGGACCGCGACAGCTATCAGTATCTGGTCGAATCGATCCGCAAGTTTCCGGATCAAGAGGCCTTCGCCACCATGATCCGCAAAGCCGGGTTCGAACAGGTCAAGTATCGTAACCTGACCATGGGTGTGGCGGCCCTTCACTCTGGTTGGAAGATCTAGGTGCGCGGTCCCCATAATATCTGGCGGTTGATCCGGACGCTTGCCACGCTGGAACGCACGGGCGCGATTGGCGTTGTGCTGGAAGCGTTTCAGACGCCAGCGCGCCTGCGATTTGTCGCCCGTGTGTTGGGTTGGCCTTTCAAGCCCTTAGGGCTAAAGGGTGATCCGGCGTTGCCGCCAGTCACTCGGGCGCTGACTGCACTTGGCCCGGCCTATATCAAATTCGGCCAGATCCTTTCGACGCGTCCGGATATGGTGGGGGATGAGTTGGCCTTGCAGATGAAATATCTGCAAGACAAGCTGCCGCCGTTTCCAACCGCAATTGCCAAGCGGATGATCGAAGAAGAGCTTCAGGTTCCGGTCGATCAAATCTTTACCGAGTTTTCCGAACCCGTTGCCGCAGCCTCGATCGCGCAGGTGCACAAGGCGCGGCTGGCAGAAGATGGGCGTGAGGTGGCGGTCAAGGTCCTGCGTCCGGGCATCGAAAAGGCGTTTCGCAAGGATATAGATGCCTTTTACCTGACGGCGCAGGTGATCGAACTGCTGGCACCCTTTGCCCGCCGGTTGCGCCCGATGGATGTGATCAAGCACTTTGAAAGCGTCGTGGTCGGCGAGTTGGATTTCCGGCTTGAGGCAAGTGCGGCCGCCGAATTTGCGGCCAATACCGAAAAGGACAAGGGCTTTCAGGTGCCGCGTCCCGTCTGGTTCTTGTCGGGCAGACAGGTGATGACGCTTGGCTGGGCCGAAGGGATCAGTCTGAACGATAACGATCTGATTGATGCGGCCGGCCATGATCGGCAAGTCTTGGGCGCGCGCGTTTTGCAGTTGTTTTTGAACCATGCATTGCGGGATGGGTATTTCCACGCTGACATGCACCAAGGCAACCTGAAGGTCGCGGCCAATGGCGATATCATCGCATATGATTTCGGGATCATGGGCCGGATCGATGAATATACGCGCCGCGTCTATGCCGAGATTCTGTTCGGGTTTATCCGCAAAGATTACCGCCGTGTGGCCGAGGTGCATTTTGAGGCAGGCTATGTTCCTGCCGACCGTGATATCGACGAATTTGCCCGGGCCTTGCGTGCCGTGGGTGAGCCGATTTTCGGTATGGATGCCAGCCGGATCAGCATGGCGCGCCTTTTGGCCTATCTTTTCGAAGTGACAGAACGCTTCGGGATGGAAACACGGACCGAACTGATCTTGTTGCAACGCACGATGGTGGTGGTCGAGGGTGTGGCACGCGGTCTGGACCCGCATATCAACATCTGGGAAGTCGCAAAGCCGGTTGTTGAGGGATATATCACCAAAAATGTTGGTCCACGCGCGTTGCTGCGCGATTTGGGCAAGACCGCTTTGGTGCTGGCGCGCTTTGGCCCAAAACTGCCCCGGATGGTCGAGGCCGCCCTTATTGCGCAATCTTCTCCCCCCCCGGCAAAGCCCAAACCCTGGGCCTTGCGGGCAGTGGTCGCAGTTTTGATTGGCCTTGCTCTGCTTACACTCGGGGTCTGGCTTGGGACTTTGATTTAGGTGTTTGATCCCAGACCTTTGGGTGTAGCAAAGATTTTTCTTTGATTATGGCATTCCAAAAGAATAGCGTCGTGGGCAAGGTCATGTAATTGGCCGGGTCCACAGTAAGGAGTGTTCATTATGAGCAAACGTGACGAGTTGATCGCAAAATATGCCAGTGATCTGACCGAGAAATGCAAAATGCAGCCCGATATGGCGCTGCTAACCAAGGTGACGATTGGCTGCGGTCCCTCGATCTACAATGCAGACAGCTCAACCGTGGCGGGCAGCGATCCAGCGGAGCTTGAAACGGTGCGCAAGAATTTCTTGATGAAGAAACTTGGGCTTGAAGACAGCCCAAAGCTGATCGAAGCCATCAATGCCGTGATCGACACCTATGGCCGGTCAGAGCGCAGCAAGTATCGCGCAGTTGTCTATTACATGCTGGTCAAGCATTTCGGCAAAGAATCCGTCTACGGCTGAATGCCACCAATCAAGAACCCAAAGCCCCGCTGTTTCCGGCGGGGCTTTCTATTTGGCAAACAAAGCGCATCCAGTTTTAGACGTGCCGCGATTGAACGGCGGCTCAGGTTTTGCTAGCGTTAGATATCAGGGCAGTATGCCCGGGACCCTTTTCATGAACACGTGTGGTGCCAGGGGAGCACGTGGGGTGGATGGAGGGTCCTTTTGGGGTTTGGGCCCTCCATTTCATATTCGCAGTCAGTCTTGGTCCGGGAAAACCGGGCTGCCGCTAAAGACTGGCATAACCATCGTTCCGTGGTCTGGCCCCAAGGCAACTGACGATGACAGCAGCCATGCCTTCGCCTCTACCCCGCCACAGCCCCGCGAAAGCCGCCCCGTGCTGAAGGCCAATGAGACAAAACCAGCCACAAGCGCACTAGCCCCCGAGGTTCCTCCAAAGCGGCAATAGTATGATCCAAACTCTCGCAGCCTGCCGTCGGCTGGCAAATCCGTTCCCGGAAACGGGCTGGTGGCATATCCGCCCATCCCCGGAACATCCGTCGCGATCAGGTCATAGTATGAATAACGATCATTGACGTTCGGAACCGGCGCGGTTTCGGCATCATAGTCATAGCGTCGCTCATCTTTTCGAACCTCGGCGCGGTCGACTCGTTCAGCATCCGTCGAAGGTGCCCAGACGGTCAGGTTACGTGTGGGGGAATAGCTGCAGTTCCAGCCCTTGGCGTTGATCGCCCCCACCGAGATGATCCCATTCTCATCCGAAGCAAAATTGGCCGGATAGACCCCATATTCTTCATTTGCATTCCCGGCGGCGCAGACAACGGGCCTGCGCAAGGAAATGCGAACGATCAGTTCCAAAAGCTCTTCCCATTGTTCGCGCTCTGCCGTCGAAATCGGACAATGCGCGACCGCATCCGTCAGGGATGTGCCTGTGCTGTCGTCCGCCAAATATGACGACAGTTCCGGCACAGTGCGACTTGGATCGGGAATCACGCGTGGCAAAACAATGACATCCGCTTCGATCAGGTCCGCATAAAGAAAGGCAAGGATCAATGCCTCGGGATCAGTATCGAAATTGGTCGAAATCGGCACCACGTCGCACAATGGGTCAACGCCACAATAAGGCAACACAAGCTGCGCCGCATCCGGTGGGGTCGTGACTTCGCCCGCAGGGGCAACGGGGCGCGCGCCGATCAATCCCGCCATGGCCGTTCCATGCGCGGAAAAGACTTGCGATGTTGCCGGGGCGATTCCTTTGTAGCTGACAGGCTGACCTGCGAACAACCGCGCGGTAAGGTCTGCCAACAGGCTGGCACAATGGGGTAATCCTTGGGCGACCATGGTCGAGTCGCCAAGGTGCAAATCGCCCAGAGCAGCGTCGGCTGGATATCCCGGAAAAGACCCCAACCTTGCCGAAAACAGGTCCAGCGCCAAGTTCAGGTTGACGGCATCCTTGAGGTTCGGGTGATCGTAGGCAACCGATGTATCAATCATCGCCACGCGGGTTGCCCGCGGACTGGGCGGCGTAGGTTCCCATTCATTGGGGAGGTGTTCGGGGTTCAGAACCCCCATCGTCACCAAGTGCCAGAGGGAATCATAGGCCGGGTAGGTGGGGCTGTGGCCTGTTTGCGTTGCTGAAATCATCATGCGCCCCCCTTCAAAACCATTCCGCTTGTGCGGCTATCATGTTCTTTTGCAAAACTTTCTCCAGGACAGGCGTCACCATGCGGGCGAGGTCGTAACCGCACAGCGTGTCGCTTGCATAATGAACCCCTGCCCATTCGCGATTCTGCGCAATGCGACGTGCAGACCGGAACAGCATCATACTTGCCGGGTGTTCGGGCAAAAGCCGGCTGAACAAGAAGGCCACGGTGAAAGACTGGAACGAGTGGTTGCTGGGATAGCTTGCATGCGCGGGGTTGGGGATAAACGGACGCAGCCTTGGCTCGACCTGATTTGGCCGCAGCACCTGCCAACGTGATTTGTAGCGCATGCCTATTTCCTCGGTCAGGGCGAGGATTGTCAGCATCAGGGAAATGGTGGCGTCATAGCCACCATGGGTTTCGATGCCAAAGGGGCGCAGATAGCCAGACAGTTCCAGATTTGCTTCGATCAGGATCTCGTCGCGCCGCATCACCCCTTCGGGCAGGCCACGGCGGACCTGCTTTTCCAACAGGTCGATGGCTTCAAGGCGCAATTGCTCCATCGTGGGGGGAAGTGGCACGGGCAGATTGATCCACTCGGCCCGCAACTTGTGCAGGGCATCCCGCTCTTCCCACGGATCAAGGATCGACAAATCGGGGCCGCCGTCCCCTGCAATGGCCCGGTTTCGGTTCCTGTTACGGTTGCGGTTCCTGTTGCGATTACGATTACGATTTCTGTTCCGGTTCAGCGCAAAAAGTGACGCCCCCCCGGCCGCTGCCCCCGCCGGGTCTGCAAGGGCGCCAGTGGTTGCGTCCAAAGGGCCCTCCAGCACAAGCGCCGTTTCCGTCACCACAAAGCGGTGGCTTTGCAACACTGAAAAATCGACCATAGCAACACCTATTCGTTGAGCAGTTTTCGGACGTGAAGCAAAACGGGCGATGCCGTTTCGATCACGCGGCTTCCAAATCGCAGTTTCTGAACCTCAGGGTCCCGGAAATCGGGATCGACAAGCAAAAGACGGTTGCGAAACTCTTCGGCCTTGTCTCGTTCCCCCCGCGCAGAATGCGCGACCATCAGATAGCGAAGGGCCGGGTTATATCTTGGCTGCTTTTGCAAGGCGCTGCGGCCCGCCATGATCGCACGATCATAGTCGCCCGACAAAGTTGCGGTCATCGCCAATGTTGTCTCGTAACTATAGCTGAACGGGCTATAGGCCCCAAGGCTGACGGCGCGTTCGGCCGCAATCCGGGCCGCCGCATAGTCCCCCATATACATTTTATGAAGGGCATAATGATCCCAAGCGAAGGCCTGCGCCGGGTTCAGGCGCACGGCACGCTCCAGCAGATGGCCTGCGGCCTCATGTTCTTGCAAGACATAGCCAAGAACATGGCCAAAACAGGCGAGCGCCACGCTGTTGAACGGGTTGTTGGCCATTTGATCAACCGAGTCCTGCCGAAGCGCCCTTCGCGCGGCATCCGTCAGATGACCGATATTATCGCCGACGCGCACCGATGCGACATAGGCCCGCAAAGCCGTGTGCAAGCCTGACTGAGGCGAGTCGCTGGGGCGCAACAGGTCAAGGGCGTGATCAAGGGCGGTCTCATCCAATCGGAAGATCAGGTTCAGTGCCGTGTATCCGCTGCGCCGCATCTCTGCCTGAGAATCCTCGGCAGGCAGGGCCTCTAGCAAAGTACGCGCAAGGCGGTCCACGCTTTGCGAGATGAAGCCCTGCAAAACCTGTCCGTCAAAGGCGATCAGCTCATCAATGCGGCATTGGATTGACTGGCTCCACTCCATCGCCATTTGCGACACGCGGTGCAAAAACAGGGTCAGCGTGACACTGTCGCCGATGCGCAGCAATCGCAGCCGACAGTAAAACTCGGTCGTCGCCGTGGCTGCAAGGTCTTCAACAGGTCCATTTTGTTCGCGCAGATCAAGGATGCTGACAGGTTGCAGTTCCTTGAGCGAGCTTGCGATGCCTTCCATCACGCGGTCCGCAAGATGCACCCCCAATTGGTCACTGCCATGCAAGACCGAACGCATCAGGGCCAAAGATGTCTGGCTGCGAACGGGGCGGTTTGTGGTCCGCTCATCAACGGGTGCGGCAAAGGCTGCAAGAGCAGGTTGCGTGCTCAGCCCCTCGGCCCGGTCGACCCAGTTGCTCCGCTCCATCGACAACCAATCTTCAAATTCCGGATCGCCAATATCAAACCCTTCCAACAGGTCTGTGCCGGGTGAAAGGCCAAGTCTGATGAATTGTGTGGGATCGGACAGTATAGCGTCGTGATCAATCCACACACGACCGGGTTTAAGCGATATGGACTGAACCCCGAACTCCATTGCCCTGTCCGCAAGCGGACCAAGATCGCGGCGGATTTCGAACAAGGTTTGACGCAGATTGTTCGAGGATCGATGCTCGTCCGAACTGCTCCACAATTTGTCCCGCAGCCAGACTCGCGTCCGCTCTCCACGTGGGGCCATCGCCAGCAACGCCATAAGGGCCTGCGCTTTTCGGTTGCGCAGAACCACCGGATGGTTGGACCCATCGCAAAGTTGAAAAGGCCCAAGAACATAAAGCCGCAATACGGCTGTTGTTACCTGATGCCGGCCTACCGTCATCCGCAGCGCCCCAAAATTCTTAACAATCGTCTTCTCACCATTCTTGCGGTTCGCCAAAGCCGGCGACCCGTGGGGATTGGGTTCAGAGAATAAAAAGCCCATTCTGTGCAACGCGCCCCTGTCATGATCGTAACACAAAAATGGTTTTGGCACCTCCCTCGTTAGACAAACGTTAGTCGTTATCTGGTCCGTAAATCCGCCATGATTCGCGAGGGCACCCACCCGGAAGAAAGCAGGACATCGCTGCCGATATCTGGAAAGGCCATTTAAAACTTTACGCTAGGGAAAGCACGAGAACCGTCTAACGTGCAGATAACACCGGCCACGCCACCTTGCCGTCATCGCCACATTTTGCGGTTGGCGTCATAGTTTCGCTTTAGACTTCGACTATTCACGGGGTGCGGCCATTGAAGAAGAGACAGGGAGGCATCGAAATGCCACATGCAGGTCGTGCCAACAGGCTTGGTCATGCTACAGGCCGAAAGGTTCTGGCTGGTGAAGCCGGAGGCGTTCTTCGGCCCATCCTGCCGCTGACTGCGCTCTTTGTGACAGGCTCGCAAAAAAGCCATCATGGCATGTCAGGCAAGACCGATCCGGAAATGAAAACGGTGGAGGTTGTTGTCTTCGGTTCCTGTGGGCAACGCCTTCAAGGTGCCGAGGTTACATTTTCAAATGGGCACGCGATCGGCACCGATGTCGCCGTTTCAGATCGCCATGGCCGGGCGGTGTTAGAGGTATCGGCAGGACCCGGTCAAAATCACACGCAACTTTTGGTCGAGGCAAAGGGCTATTGGGGGCGCAGAATCGAACGACCGATCTTGCATGCAAACACAGGTCCGTCAGCGCAAACCAATGCCGTTCTCTTGGAACCGATCGAAGGGCCGGCGGTCGATTCCGTTTCATGGGGTCTGGAAGCCATGAGGCTTGATTCGGTTCCGTGCATCTCGCATCTTGGCGGGGGGCGCGCAAAATCTGCGTTGATCGTTGGGCAGGTCGGGCAATATGGAGTGGGTCAGCCCAAGGTCATTGCCGCCGCAAGCTCTGACCATTGCATTCAAGAGGGTGTGCCCAAACCGTCCAAAATTGCGGATGGGGTATCGGCGATGGCAAACCTGTTGCAGCTGGCGGCCCCGGAGGCAGAGGTCACAGTCCTGCCCATGCCGCTTTGCCCAACGATATCGGATGCCATTGCCGCGATTGACTGGTGTATTGCGTCGGGGATCGATGTTGCCTGTTTTTGCTTTGCCGATGACAGTTGCGATCACGCCCTTTTGGCCGCCGTTAAGAGGGCAAGACGTGCGGGCGTCGTTCTGATTTGCCCGGTGGGTGAGGCGCAGGGAAGGCCATCCTTTCCCTCAACCTGCGACGAGGCGATCGGGGTCGCTGCCATTGGCCACCGCACAGCCAGTCCGAAAGGATCAGCGCATTTTGCCATGACCGGATCAGAGGGACGCGATGGCTTTTGTCAGCCACACCTTGGCACGCGGGGCATCGGGATCGATATGGTTGCTCCGGGAATTGCGGTCGTTGCCGATGACCGCATCTTGTCGGGAAGTGCTTTGGCGGCCGTTCATGTGGCCGCATTCGCCCTGTGTCTGCTCCACTCACAAGATGGATTGCGGCGGTCGCCAAGATCAGGTGTGCGCCTTTTGGAGCTGCTTGCAAACCTGCGCAGTGCGTGCATGGACCTTGGATTTCCGGCGGATCAACAAGGGGCCGGGCTTCCCGTTTGGGGAATGAAAGGACGCGCAAGCCTGTCAAAGCCTGCGGAAACCCGATTGGCAGCAGAGGCACAGGTTGCCATGAACAGCATTGCGCGCGCCCTTAAATAGGGTCGATGCCAGCCATATTGCAGACAATCCGCCATTCCTCGGCGGTGACGGGCTGCACCGAAAGCCGTGTATTTGTCACAAGCGCCATGGCGGCCAGCCCCGGCTCTACCTTGCAGGCATCGAGGGTGACGGTTTTCTTGACGGGTCTCACGGCCTTGATCACGACGCAATCCCACCTTGCATCATCTGTGCTGCTGTCTGGGGCGGATTCGCGGATCACTTCAACGATGCCGACTATCTCTTTGCCGATGTTGGAATGGTAGAAAAACCCAAGATCCCCCACCTTCATCGCCCGCATGTTATTGCGCGCCTGATAGTTGCGGACCCCTGTCCATTCCTCACCCTTGACGCCATTGGCAACCTGCTGGTCCCAACTCCACGCATCGGGTTCAGATTTGAACAGCCAGTGGTTCATCCGACCACCTTTTTCCATTCCTGAACCGAGACAGACTCAAACAAACCCGCCTTTGCATAGGGGTCCGCCGCTGCCCAAGCCCGGCCTTCGTCCACCGACTCGACATCAAGGATCAACAAGCTGCCGCACATCTGCCCCTCGGCGTCCAAGAAGGGTCCGGCCATTTCGACAACGCCCGAGGTTTGGATATGGGCAAGATGGTCGCTGCGGTTATCAAGACGAATTTGCAGATGTCCGGGTTTGTCTTTGCAGATCAGTGCGACACGCATAGGTTTATTCCTGTTTCAAAGGTCGAGAGAGAAGCGATTGAATCGCGTCATGCACCGTTGTGCCATGATCGAACACATTCACCAATGCCGCCGTGATGGGCAAATCGATTCCGTGGCGTTGGCCAAGGCGCAAGGCCGCCCGCGCCGTTGCAACCCCCTCGACCGTGGTCGCAGGGTCAAAATCTTGCTTGTGGCCAAGCGCAAGGCCATAGCGATAGTTGCGTGACTTGTCCGATGTGCTTGTCAGCACAAGGTCACCCAAGCCCGACAGGCCAGCAAGGGTTTCAGGCCGCGCGCCAAGGCCAACCGACAGGCGCTGCATCTCGGAAAAGCCGCGGGTCAGCAGGGCCGCGCGGGCGCTTTCGCCAATGCCCTGTCCGATGCAGGCCCCACAAGCAATCGCGATGACATTTTTCAACGCCCCCCCCAGTTCCGCACCGATCACATCGGTTGTCCGGTACAGGCGCAGGGTGGGCGTAGACAGACGGCTTTGCAGCGATTGGCCCATCTCATCATCGGCGCAGGCCAAGGTCAGGGCGGTTGGCAGTCCCGCTGCGATATCGATGGCAAAGCTGGGGCCCGTCAGGATGGCTGGCGTGGCGGTGGGCCAGCATTCGCCAAGAATGGCCGATGGGCCGCGCAAGGCGACCAGATCAATGCCTTTGCAGCAGGCGACAAGGGCCTTTTCCGACAGATCCTGCAGCACCCCTTTGGCAAAGGGCGCAAGGCTTTGCATGGGCATGGCAAAAAGCAAAACCTCTGCTTCCAAAGCATTGCCCAAATCTGACGTCACCGTCACGCCATCTGGCAAGGCAACCCCCGGCAGTCGCGCGCTTTCCCGTCGCTGTTCCACCGCTGCATCCCGCGCCCAAAGCGTGACCGCACGTTCCGCACCAATCGCCACGGCGAGGGCGGTTCCAAATGCGCCACCGCCAAGGATCGAAATGCTCATGCCTTGGCCCCCTTCTTGCCTGATCCCAAAAGTGGGGCAGCGGTCTGATCCAAGGGCCAGCGCGGGCGGGCAGACAGGGTCATGTCATCTTGCCCACTGATCCGAAACCGCTCAATCCCGGCAAAGGCGATCATCGCGGCATTGTCGGTGCACAAGCGCAAGGGGGGGGCCGAAAAGCGAACTGAATGTGCCGCGCACACCCCCTCCAACCCCGCCCGGATCGCAGAATTTGCCGCAACGCCTCCCGCCACGGCAAAGGCTGGTATGGGGGGGGAGACCTCCAGATAAACGGCCAGTGCCCGCCGGGTTTTCTCGGTCAGCACATCCGTGACGGCGCGCTGAAAGCCTGCGCACAGATCGCGGCGGTCTTGCACTGTCAGACCGCCTTGCACAGAAATCAGGCTGTCGCGTGCCCGCAGAATGGCGGTTTTCAGGCCCGAGAATGACATGTCACACCCCGGCCGATCCAAAAGTGGCCGTGGCAAAGCAAAGCGCTTGGGGTTGCCAAGAGCCGCTTCACGCTCGACCAAGGGCCCGCCGGGTTGTGCAAGGCCCAAGAGTTTTGCTGTCTTGTCAAACGCCTCGCCGGGGGCATCGTCGATGGTGCCACCGATGCGCTGAAACTGATCCGGGCCAGAGGCGATCAGGAATTGGCAATGCCCGCCAGAGACCAAAAGCATGAGATAGGGAAAGGCCATGCCGTCCGTCAAACGCGGGGTCAGCGCATGCCCGGCAAGGTGGTTGACGCCCACCAAAGGCAAGCCACTGCCAGCGGCCAGGCCCTTTGCCAACATCACGCCAGACAATACCCCCCCAATCAGGCCCGGCCCCGCAGTCACCGCGATTCCATCCAGATCACCCAAGCGCACACCGGCCTCGGCAAGTGCGCGTTCCACGCAATGATCCAAGCGTTCTGCATGGGCGCGGGCGGCGATTTCGGGCACAACACCCCCGAAATCTGCATGAAGGGCGACTTGCCCCTCGACCACCGAAGACAGGATTTCGGCACGTGCTCCCACACGCACAACCGCAGCCGCGCTATCATCGCAGCTTGATTCAATGCCAAGAAAGGTCAGGGTTGCCTGCATGGTCCGCCGTTGCGCCAAAGGTCTTGTGGAGGTAACACCACAGGCATGGCCCTGCAATCCCGCGCTTTGCCCATACTCATCACCCGCCCCGCGCCACAGGGACAGCGGTTTGCACAGGCGTTGGTCGATCGCTATGGCTTAATGGTGGAGACCGTGCTGTGTCCATTGATGGTGCCCGCCTTCTTTTCGCCGCCGCTGCCAAACGGACCCTTCGGCGCGCTGATCCTGACGTCAGAAACGGCATGCATCGCCGCAGGCAAGTTGGTGCAGGCTGGTGCAGACCTGCCGAAACTGGCCTATTGCGTGGGTGACCGCACGGCGCGGGTGGCCAAACAGCAAGGCTTCACCGCAATCTCTGCGCAGGGCGACGCAAGCGCATTGGTTGATCTTGTTTTGCAGCACCCCGACACCGGCCCCTTTCTTCACATGCGGGGCCGCGACTCACGCGGGGATGTGGTGGGTCATTTGCGCGCAGCAAAGGTGGCGGCGACCGACGTCGTGGTTTATGATCAGCAAGAACAGCCGCTAAGTGACGCAGTGTGGACCCTTTTGGAACAGGCTGGAACTTTGTTGGTTCCTCTGTTTTCGCCGCGCACGGCAGAAATCCTTGTCAGACAGATCAAAGAGAGGCCCGTTTCGTCCAGTCTTGTCTTTGTCACCATAAGCGCTGCTGTTGCTGACATACTGTCTGATTTGACTTGCAGGGTCGAGATAGCGGCGGAGCCCACACAGGACGGTGTCGTGAATGCAATGGACAAGCTGATCTTCCAGACTTGAACCTTGTTGTTGTGCGGGATTAGGGTTGAGGCCTAGGCTCGACCGCAAATTCGAGAATTGATGGGGAAACGAACAATGGCTGAAAATGATCGCCCGGACGCCGAAGAAAAGGACCCTTTGGTCGAGGCTGTAGATCAGGCAGAGCCTGTTGTTGCCGAAGAACCGGATCGCAGCATGGTAGACGATCCACTAGAAGCTACTGTTACGATTGAGGAATCGGGCGCGTCCCCAACGGATACTGTCGCAGATTCCGTTCCACCAATACAGCCACCGTCCCCGACGCCCGCGCCCGCCGTGCAAAACCAAGGCGGGCAGGGCGGCTTTGTCGGAGTGGTGGTAGGCGGAATCATTGCCGCCGCGATTGGATATGGCGTTGCTGTTTATGCCCCATTGGGGGGAGCATCTGATCTCAATGGCCAGATGACCGCGCTGAAGGCAGAAAACGCAACTTTGTCTGAGCGGATCGCTGCCGTGGAAGCAACCCCCGCGCCTGCAACCTCTGACCCGGCGCTGGAAGCGCGGGTCGTGGCACTTGAGACTGCCCCGGCCCCTGCGCCCGCTGAACCGGTTGATCTTGTGCCACTGCAAGGGCTGATCGCGGATATTGATGATCGTTTGACCGCCCTTGACGGGCGTTTGACGGCCATCGAAAACCGTCCGCCCAGCGAAGGGGGGGCAGCAACCTCTCCGGCGATGGAGGCGACCGTCGAGGCGCTTCGGCAAGAGGTCGAGTCGCTAAAGGGGGCGGGTGATGCCGCAACAGCCAACATCGAAGCAATGGCCGCTGAGGCACAGGCGCGCCTGACCGAAGCCGAACAAAGAGCCGCGCAGATGAGGGCAGAGGCCGAGCAAACCGCGCAAAAGGCCATGGCGCGGGCTGGTCTTGGTCGCATTCAGGCCGCGTTGGAAAGCGGCGCACCGTTTGAAAGCGCGCTTGCCGACCTTGGCGGTATCGAAGTGCCTGCGATCTTGCGCGATGCAGCAGCCGAGGGCATCACATCCCGTGCGGATCTGGTCGAGGCATTCCCGGCGGCGGCGCGCGCAGCGCTTGAGGCGTCATTGCGGGCCAATACGGGCGACACATGGTCAGAACGCCTTGGCTCGTTCTTGCAAAGCACAACCGGGGCGCGGTCGCTTACCCCGCGTGAGGGGAATGACCCTGACGCGATCTTGTCGCGCGCTGAAGCTGCGCTCAGGGCAGATGATCTGGACGCGGCGATGACCGAACTCGGGGCGCTTCCTCCCGAGGGGCAGGCGGCAATGGCCGATTGGGTTGCCTTGGCCACGGCACGGCAAGATGCGGCCAAAGCGGTGGCCGATCTTTCATCAGCAATCGACGGGTAAGGACACAAAGATGATCTGGTCATTGCTGAAGGTTTTCATTTTCATCGCCCTGATCGCGGCGCTTGCCTATGGGGCTGGGCTTCTTTTGGATACGGGCGGGGGCATCCAGATCACCGTCGCCGGGTGGGAAGTAACGCTTGGCCCTCTACAGGCGGTCATCCTTTCCTTGATGCTTGTGGCGTCGCTGTGGGTGGTCTTGAAGATCGTCGGGTTTGTGGTCGCGGTATTGCGGTTCCTCAATGGCGATGAAACCGCAATTTCGCGCTATTTCGACAGAAACCGGGAGCGCAAGGGCTATCAGGCGCTGAGCGAAGGGTTGATGGCGCTTGCCTCTGGGGAAGGGCGCGTTGCCATGTCGCGCGCCCAAAAAGCCGAGAAGTTCTTGGCCAAGCCCGAACTGACGACGCTGCTTTTAGCGCAGGCGGCTGAGGCAACGGGCGATACGAAACGGGCGACCGAGGCATACAAGCGTCTGCTGGGCGATGACAAAACGCGTTTCGTGGGTGTGCGGGGGCTCTTGAAACAAAAGCTTGCGGATGGCGATACGGAAACGGCGCTGAAACTGGCCGAAAAGGCCTTTGCCATGAAGCCCAAGCATGCAGAAACCCAAGACATTCTGTTGAAACTGCAGGCCGAGAAGTCCGATTGGAAAGGCGCCCGCGCCACCTTGGGGGCAAAGCTAAAGGCGGGCGAGTTGCCGCGCGATGTCTACCGTCGCCGGGATGCCGTTCTTGCCTTGCAAGAGGCCAAGATCGTCTTGGATGAAAACGCCAGTATCGAGGCGCGAGAGGCCGCGATTGAAGCCAACCGCCTGTCCCCCGATCTGATCCCGGCGGCCTGCATGGCCGCGCGTGGTTTGGTCCAAAAGGGCGATAAAAAGGGCGCGTCGCGTGTCCTTAAGAAAGCATGGCAGGCGCATCCGCATCCCGATCTGGCCGCCGCGTTTGCGGAGATTGAGCCCGACGAAACCCCAGTGGCACGGATCAAACGCTTTAAGCTGCTGACGGCGATTCAGCCCGAGAATGAACAGACCCGCCTGCTTTTGGCAGAGTTGCATGTCGCGGCCGAGGATTTTCCGACCGCACGGCGTAGCCTTGGCGATATCGTGACAACCCACCCAACGCAGCGGTCACTGGCGATCATGGCCGCGATCGAACGCGGCGAAGGTGCCGAGGATTCTGTGGTGCGCGCTTGGCTGACCCGTGCCTTGTCTGCGCCGCGTGGTCCACAGTGGTGCTGTGATAAATGTCAGGCCATTCATGCCCAATGGCACCCGATCTGCGATAACTGCGGTGGGTTCGATACGCTAAGCTGGCGTGAAGTGGCGGAAATCGGGGGGACCAGTGCAACAGGCACGGAATTACTGCCGCTGATCGTCGGACAGAAGCCGGCACCTGTGGCTACACCGGATATCGAAATCCTTGATGCAGAGCCGGTGGACAAGACACCAAACTAAGCTGCGGCACGTTCGCCACCGATGGCAGAGAGTGATGCGGGAAAGCCCGCCTCGCGTTCAACTTTGGGCAACGTTCTTCGCTACTGAAATACGGACTTCACGGCCGATCCGACCCTAGGCGCGCAGGGCCGGAAGGCCGATGCCCGTCGCCTCGAACCCACCATCGACGGCGATGGTCTGGCCGGTCACATATGTCGCGCGATCCGAGCATAAAAAGTGGATCACTTCGGCAATCTCGGCCTCGGTTCCATAGCGGTTCAGCGGAATGGCATCATGGTAGGCGGCGATGATCTGGGGTGAATGGACAGCCATCGCCAGTTTCGTGCGGACCGGGCCGGGCGCCACACAGTTTGCCCGGATGCCATATTCGCCCAGTTCGACAGCCTGTTGCAGCGTCAACTGGATCACAGCAGCCTTTGAGGTGCCGTAGGCCACCCTCAAGGTCGAGGCGCGCAAGCCCGAGATAGATGAGATATTGACGATCGCGCCACGACTGGCCTTTAGCGCGGGGATCGCGGCTTGGCTCATCAGAAACACACCGTCCAGATTGGTGTCCATCACGTGACGCCAGCGGTCAAAGTCGGTCTCTTCGATCGGTCCGAAATCGGCCACGCCTGCATTGTTGACCAAGGCGTCGATTGTCCCAAACTTTGCCAGCACGCATTCTATCAGGGTTGTTACTGATGAGGGGGACGATACATCTGCCGCAAATCCCTCGGCTTGGTCCAGCTTTGCGGCGGCGGCAATCAATTCCGGCGCGTCCCGGTCGACCATCGCAACCTGCCAGCCATCCGCCAAGAATCGCAAGGTGGTCGCATGGCCAATGCCACGGGCAGCTCCGGTGATCAGGGCGGTTTTCATGGGGCACTCCTATTTGGTGCCAACATGCGCCGTGCCGCGGCAAAGAGAAAGGGGCGGATCGCTCCGCCCCTTCTTGGCACCTGTGAAGGTGGCCTTACATTGGTGGCAAGATCACCGCGTCGATCACGTGGATCACGCCATTGGTCGCCTCAATATCGGCGGTCGAGATTGCCGCGCCGTTGACCTTTGGCCCACCATCAAGCGTGATGGTGACCTCTGCCCCATTCACGGTCGCAGCCTTCAGCCCTTCGGACAGGTCGGTGGACATCACTTTGCCCGGCACGACGTGGTAGGTCAGGATCGCCACGAGCTGGTCTTTGTTCTCGGGCTTGAGCAGGTCTTCGACGGTGCCTGCTGGCAACGCTGCAAAGGCGGCGTCCGTTGGTGCGAAGACGGTGAATGGGCCGGGGCCCTTGAGCGTATCAACCAGACCGGCGGCCTGCACGGCGGCGACCAGCGTGGTAAAGCTGCCTGCGCCCACGGCGGTGTCTACGATATCCATATCGGCGGCAAAAGCCGGAGCCGAGAAAGTAAGGGCGGCGGTCATTGCAAGAAAGGTTCTGCGGATCATTGGTGTCACTCCCGTTTGATCTAAGCCATGTTGGCAGCCCTTATATGGGGCTGATGGGGGCATTAGATCATGCCGACATATTCGTGAGGCTGGATTGACGAAGGCCTTTTGCGGGCTAAGCGCTGTGAAATACTGATTTCCAATCAAAGAGTTGTGATGAAGCGTGACCCGCCGCGAGGTTGAGGTGGCCGATAGTCCCCCTAAAAAGCCCCCCACAACGGCGTTCCCCCGTCACGGGCCAATCCAAAGCACCTCTGCCACCTTGCCACTTTCCGAACCTTGAAGCGCCCCTGCGCTGGCCATCTGCTTTGTTTCAGTCCTTTCCCACAGTCGTGACACGGATTGTTTTGCATTTTCCGGCAGTCACTGCATGGTTTGAAACCAGATAGATGGAAGGAAAAGTCGCGATGCGGTTCAAGAATGATCTGGGTTGGTCAAGTGTGACGCCAAAATGCACGTGGATGAACCGGCGGCAACTGCTTGCCGGGGCGGGGGCAATGCTGGCAGGCCCGGCTTTGGCCAAGATTGACGCGGCCAAAAGCGCCTACTCAACAGATCAGGCCCCCAATACCTTGGAGGAGATCACCACCTATAACAACTATTACGAATTTGGCCTCGATAAGGGGGATCCTGCCCGATACGCAGGTGGTCTGACCACCTCACCTTGGTCCGTGCAGATCGGTGGGCTGGTCGATCGGCCCGGCAATTACGGTCTGGAAGATATCTTGAAGGACGCTCCACTGGAGGAACGGATCTATCGCTTTCGCTGTGTTGAGGCTTGGTCGATGATCATTCCATGGATCGGGTTTGAACTGTCGCATCTGCTGAACAAAGTGGGTGTGCAATCCGGGGCGAAATACGTCGCCTTTGAAACCTTGGTGCGCCCCGAAGAAATGCCGGGTCAGCGCAGCGGGATCCTGAACTGGCCTTACCGCGAAGGCTTGCGGCTGGATGAGGCAATGCACCCATTGGCTATTCTTGCCACCGGACTTTACGGCGAAGCGCTGCCAAATCAGAACGGCGCGCCTTTGCGACTGGTTGTGCCGTGGAAATACGGGTTCAAATCCATCAAGTCGATTGTCAGCATCACCCTGACCGATACGCAGCCCGAAGCGACATGGAACATGCAAAACGCACGAGAATACGGGTTCTACTCCAATGTGAACCCGCAGGTGGACCACCCCAGATGGAGTCAGGCCAGTGAACGCCGTGTGGGCGCGGGCCTTTTCGCAGGTCGCGAGGATACATTGATGTTCAACGGCTATGGCGAGCAGGTCGCAAGCCTCTATGCCGGGCAAGACCTCGCGAAAGATTATTGATGGACCGGATCAATACCCTTGCCCGCAGGGTGCCAACGGCTTTGGTCTGGGCAGGTGGCCTTGTCCCTTTGGCTTGGCTTGTCTGGGCCGCGGCTGTCAATGAGCTGGGCCCCGACCCGGTCAAGGGCATTGAGTTGCGCCTTGGTCTCTGGGGGCTGCAGTTCCTGATCGCCTCGCTGTGCATCACCCCCTTGCGTCGGATCGGCCTGAACCTGATCCGCTTTCGCCGCGCACTCGGGGTGCTAGCCTTTGTCTACATAGCCCTTCACTTTTCGGCTTGGGTCGTGCTGGACATGGGCCTGCGTTGGAACGAGATCACCGCAGACCTTATCAAGCGCCCCTATATCATCATCGGAATGGTTGGGTTGCTGTGCCTAGCGCCCTTGGCGGCGACCTCCACCAATGCCGCGATCCGCAAGATCGGGCCTACAAGGTGGAAGCGCCTGCACCGTTTGGCTTATGTGGCCGGGACTGCTGGTGCGTTGCATTTTGTTGTTCTGGTCAAGGGCTGGCAACTCGAATCTCTGCTTTATGCGGCTGTCGTAGGGGCGCTTTTGTTGGTCCGTGTCTGGTCACCCCGCGCCCGGCTGGCGTGAGTCTTTGCACTGTGTGTTTTTGTGCGGAATTTTGTCTGGAATCTGGGAAACAAAGTTTCTGTTGGGTATGGTTATTTGTGTGTGTTGTTGTCTCAAGGGCC
>JAIOYF010000004.1 GCA_021741245.1 Paracoccaceae bacterium | reverse complement strand
CAACCGCCGCCTGCTTGAGCCCATTGGAAACATCCCACCCGCCGAAGCAGAGGAGGCCTTCTATGCAAACTTGAACACACTCGATATGGTCGCGTAACACGGACTAATTGGTCTCCGGCAAACCCGGGGCGGTTCACTGGACAATCTTTTGACGGATCTGGCCATGGTGCTGGATCTGATGCCGTCTTTCTGGACGGGCCTTGTCTTCCTGCTGATCTTTTCGCTGACACTTGGCTGGTTCCCGGCCAGTGGCCTTGTGACGTGGGATGACCCATGGGGTCTTATTCAACGGATCGCGCTGCCGGTGATGGTCCTGTCTGTTACCCAAGTTGCAACCATGGCACGGATCACCCGGACATCGGTGCTGGAAATTCTGAACGAGGATTATGTCCGCACCGCGCGATCCCTTGGCTGGTCCGAGTTAGAAGTCCTGTTTCGTCACGCACTCAAGAACGCGGCACTGCCCATTGCCACGGTGATCGGCCTGAGCTTTGGCAATTTGCTCAACGGCACCGTGATCGTTGAATTCATCTTTACCATTCCCGGCGTCGGCAACCTGCTGATCAACGGGATCAACAGCCGTGACTATCAGATGGTTCAAACCTTGATCGTCTTTTACGCGCTGCTGTTCGTGACGATCAATTTCATCACTGACCTGATTTATCGCGCGCTTGATCCGCGCGTGACGTTTTGAGGAACACACCCATGGCAGACCAAAGCACAGAATTCCTAGCGCCCCGGTCTACCGGATGGCGGATGTCCATGAGCGGATTTGCCAAAAGCGGCTTGTTGGGCAACTTCAAGGCCCGGATTGCGCTGGCGATCTTTGTCCCGATCCTGACGTTGACGGCCTTTGCGCCCTTGCTGCCAATTCAGGCCCCATTGGAAACGAACCTCTTTGCCATGATGAAGCCACCCTCGATCGAGCATATCTTTGGCACGGACAAAATGGGGCGCGACATCGTTAGCCGCACACTAAGTGGTATCAAGGTCTCGCTCTTTGTCGGCTTTTCAGTGGCGCTGATTGCTTTGGCCTTTGGGATTGTTCTGGGCACGCTTGCTGGCTTTTTTGGCGGAATGCTTGACCGGATCATCATGACGGTCGTTGACATCTTTTTGGCCTTTCCCTCCTTGCTTTTGGCAATCGGATTGGTGGCCGTTATGGGGACCGGCTTGGTGCCTGTGATCATGGCGATTTCGCTTGCCGACGTGCCGCGTTTCATCCGCTTGCAACGCTCCATGGTCCTGAGTTTGCGATCCCGCGCCTTTATTGATGCGGCCCGAACGGTCAAAGCCTCGCAATACTGGCTGATGACGCGGCATATCGTGCCCGATACCGTGGCCCCGATGCTGGTGGCTGGCAGCATAACGGCCGCGAATGCGATCTTGATCGAAGCCAGTCTCAGCTTTCTGGGTCTTGGGATCATGCCACCTGCACCCTCCTTGGGGAACATTATCCGGGATGGGCAAGCCTATCTGGAGCAGGCTTGGTGGATTTCGACCCTGCCGGGGAGGGTGATCCTGATGATCGCTGTCGGCCTGCATTTCCTGTCCGATGGTGTTCGGGAACTTCTTGACCCTCGGTCACGCAGCTAGGGGAATTACCATGACGTATCAAACAGCGGTTGAGGCGGCCCTTCTGGATGTCCGTGACCTTCGGACAGAGTTTCGCACCAAAAGTGGAACAGTCACGGCAGTTGATGGCGTTTCCTTTGTCATCGAGGCCGGAGAGCGGATTGCGGTGGTGGGTGAAAGCGGCTCGGGCAAAAGCGCCATGGCCATGTCGCTGCTGCGGCTCTTGGCCTATCCCGGTCAGGTCGTGGGCGGGGAAATCTTGCTCAACGGGCGCGACCTTGGGCGCATGACGGAAAAGCAACTGACGAGCATTCGGGGCCGCGAAGTGGGCACCGTGTTTCAAGATCCCATGTCATCGCTTGATCCGGTGATGCGCGTCAGCGGACAGATGATCGCACCGATCATGCGCAATCTTGGACTGTCGCGTGCGCAGGCGCGGGCCGAAGCCGTGAAATGGCTGGACAAAGTTGGTATCCCCGACGCCGAGCGGCGGATTGAGGCCTTTCCCTTTGAGATGAGTGACGGGATGCGTCAGCGCGTGATGATCGCCATGGCCCTGTCATGCAAGCCACGGCTCGTGATCGCTGACGAACCGACAACGGCACTTGATGTAACCATTCAGGCCCAGATCGTCGAGTTGTTGAAGGATCTGACCTCCGAAGCCGGGGCTGCAATGCTGTTCATCACCCATGACCTTGGGCTGGTGGCGCGATTTGCCCATAGGGTCGCGGTGATGTATGCGGGGCGGATTGTGGAGTTTGGGCCGGTGGGCGAAATCTTTCGTGCCCCAAGGCACCCTTATATCCAAAGCCTGCTTGCCACGATCCCCGGCGTCGGCAACCACGGGCAGGATCGTCTGCCGCAAATCCCCGGCACCCCGCCAGACATGCGCCATCCCCCAAAAGGGTGCGCCTTCAAAGAGCGCTGCCTTGGCGCCCATGCCCGTTGCCATGACGAGGCCCCAACCTTAAGTCTGCGCGACACCGCCCATTCGGCTGCCTGCTGGCTGCCCGCCGGGTTGGAAAAACAGATGCTCGCCGCCACCGTGCCCACACCCAAGGCGATGCCACTGGCCAAAGCCTCCCGCGAACGGCAAAGAACCGTGATCGAGATCAATAACCTTCACAAACATTTTGTATCGTCGCCGGTGTTCGCCCCGTCACGCCGCACTGTGGTCCGGGCCGTAAACGGGATCAAATTGCGGGTGCGAAAGGGCGACACGTTGGGCATCGTCGGGGAATCGGGCTGTGGAAAAAGCACAGTCGCCCGCCTGCTGCTTGGGCTTGATGCGCCGACCGAGGGCGAGATCTTCATCGAAGGCCTCGTCCAGATGGTGTTTCAGGACCCCGCATCATCCTTCAATCCCAAAATGAAGGTCAGTGCACTGATCGAAGAGCCGCTTGCCGTCAAGGCTCTGGGCAACAAGGTGGAGCGTCTGGCGCGGGTGACCGAACTGCTGACACAGGTTGGCCTCGATGACACTTGCCTTGACCGCTATCCCCATCAACTCAGCGGTGGCCAACGCCAGCGGGTGGACATTGCCCGTGCGCTGGCGCTGAACCCATCAGTGGTGGTCGCGGACGAGCCGACCTCGGCGCTGGATGTGTCGGTGCGGGCGCAGATCATCAACCTTTTGTCGGACCTCAAGGCCGAATTGGGGATCAGCTTTGTGTTTATCGCACATGATCTGCTGACGGTGCGCTATATCTCTGACCATATCGCGGTGATGTATCTGGGCGAAATCGTGGAATACGGCCCGGCGGACGAGGTCTTTGACCGCCCCGCGCATCCCTATACGCGCGCGCTGAGCGATGCCGTGCCCATCCCTGATCCTGCGGTTGAAAAGCTGCGGACCAACGCCCCCTTGCGTGGCGAATTGCCAAGCCCGCTGGACCTGCCAAAGGGCTGCCCCTTTTCGTCGCGCTGCCCAATGGTGACCGCAAGGTGCCGAGAAGAGAAACCGATGCTTCACGAGTATCGCAAGATAAGACAGGTGGCGTGCCATTATGCAGATTGATCGGTTTTCTTTGTTCGGAATCTGGGGTGGCGGGATGTTCTTTGCCATCAACGGCTTGGTTGGGCCCTTTTTCACACTCTATGCGTCAGAACTTGGGGCTTCGACATTGGCCATTGGCTTTATGGTGACGCTCAAGGCGCTGTTGCCCATTGTGATCGCCATGCCCGCCGGACAGCTGATCGATTCCGTCGGGCCGATGCGGATGTTGAAGTTTGGCTCCCTCTTTCAACTCGCCGCCCTTGTCGCGGTGGTTTTGGCTGATGGTTTGTGGCTGCTGGCGCTGTCTCAGGTGCTGATGGGGGCCGCGATCATCATCATGGCCTCTTCGTTTCAGGTGCTTGTGGCGCGCGGCGACAAGGATGTGCGCAACGATGCGATCAAGCGCTATTCGATGTGGATGTCCGGCGGCAGCATGTTGGGGCCAATCCTTGGCGGGACCATTGCATCGGCTTTCGTGGTTCCCACCGATGGATATCATGCGGCCTTTGCTGCGGCTTTGGCTGTGGCCATCCTTTTTCAGTTCGTTTTGATCGCGATCGCCCGTGGCTTTCCACATCCCGATCCCGCCGAAGCCGAGGTCAAGATTGCCGAGATTTTCAGCCCGCAAGGCTATGTCGCAAGCTACAAACGGGGCCTTGATCTGACCGCGCATCGCCCGGTCCAGTTCGGGCTGATCGCAACCTTTCTGATCATGTATATCCAATCGATCTACATGAGCTTCTTGCCGCTTTATCTGGTCCAGCACGGCTATGGCACCATGACTATCGGCGCCATCGTATCGACCCAAGGCCTGATGGGCATGCTGTCACGCTATTCTCTGGGCCGGTTCATGACTCGCTATCCGTTGGAAAGCATCATTCAGGGGGCGGGTATCATTGCAGCGGTGTCCGTTTTGCTGACGCCGCTTGCCGTGCTGTCGCCGGTGTCCATGTTTCTGCTGGCAGGCGTCGTTGGTGCGGCCATGGGGGTGAACCTTCCCGTCTCGTTGATGATCATGGTGGAGGCTGTCGGAGACAGTCAGCGCGGCAAGCTTATGGGCCTGCGGCTGCTGGTCAACCGGTTCAGTCAGGTGATGAGCCCGGTAATGTTCGGCGTGCTGGGCCAAACGCTGGGGCTTGCTTCGGCCTTCCTTGGCGGTGGAGTTCTGCTGGTGGCGACGGTTGCAGGCTTTTCGCTCTATGCGCGGCGCAGTTGGCGGGTTGTCACTTGGGGCAACAGCCAAAGGCCGGCGGAGTAGGCAGATGTCAGTCATTGATACACCCAGACCCATCCCGGTCTCATGGCGCGAAACGCTGGACGACCTGCCGCATTTCCCAATGTTCCTTTTGGCCATCGCCGGTCACATGACCCTCTTTGGGATGCTGACCCCCGTCATGGCGCTCTATGCCAAAAGCTTTGGTGCCCCGGAATGGCAGATCGGATTGATGATCACCATATTTGCTGCCGGGCGGCTGGTTGCCGATTTGCCTGCCGGGTTCTTGGCCCCCCGGATCGGCCTACGCCCCTTTTTCGTGGCGGGCATGGCGATGTGCGCGCTCGGGGCGGTGATTGGCGCCTTGGCGCCAACCTACCCTTTAGTGCTGGCCGGACGCACCATTCAAGGTCTTGGCTCTGGTCTGTTTATGACCTCTGCGATGATCTATTGCGCCACACACAGCCGACCGGGCAGCCGGGGCAAGGTCATGTCGATGTTCCAAGGGGCCACGCTTGTTGGGGGTGCCTTTGGGCCAAGCATCGGTGGATTGGCCGCCGCCGCCTTTGGCATGTCAGGCCCGTTCTGGGTTGCCGCAGGTGTGTGTCTGGTCACCGGGATCCTGCCCCTGTTTTTCTTTCAAGAAACGCGAGGCACCGAAGGATCAAGGTCAGCCCATGGCGAGGGGCTTCGGCTTTTGCTGGCGGTGCCCTTTCTGGCCGTGCTGATGGTGAATTTCGGGTTCTTTTTGACCCGCACCGCAGGACAATGGCAGATGATCCCGCTGCTGCCGAATGAGCGCTTTGGCATTGGGCCGCAACAGATGGGGCTTGCAATCTCGCTGTCTGCCATCGCCACCTTGTGCATCTTGCCGCTGGCATCGTGGCTGGTCGACAGAGTTGCCCGTTGGCCCGTCATTGCGATGTCGCTTTTGGCCACGGGCCTCGCGCTGCTTGCCATCGTGCTGGCTGACAATCCCATGGTCCTTTACGCGGCGATGATCTTCATGGGGGTCTCGACCGGCATTGGCGGGCCAGCCTTGGCGGCCCATGCGGTTGATCTGGCCACGGCCGGTGGGCACGTCCCTGCCATGGGCATCCTGCGTTTTGCCGGTGATCTGGGCTATCTGGTCGGCCCCTTATCCATCGGCGCGTTGGTGGGCGAAACCGGCATCGGGCATGGCGGCGGAATATCCGTCAACGCGGCGCTGCTGCTTGTGACTGCCGTGGTCTTCGTCGCCTTCGCGCGCACCCCTGCGACCCCGCAACCCCTCAGCAAAGGAGAACCACAATGACACAACGAATCTGGGATCAGTACCTGAACGAAGAAGACAAGGCGGTCTTCGCCGCCTCGGGCTTTGGCGCGCTTGCCGAATGGGGCGAGCGGCCCGCATTGATCATCGTCGACGTGAACCATGCCTTTTGCGACGACAAGCCGATGCCTATCCTCGACAGCATCAAGAAATGGCGCACCTCTTGCGGGACCTAGGCATGGGACGCGATGCCGGTCTTGCAAAAACTGATCGCGATCTGCCGGGCCAAGGGCATTCCGGTGATCTATACCACGGGCCATCGCGGGGCTGACAACTGGGACAGCGGCTCGTGGTCGTGGAAAAGCAGTCGCCGGGGCGAAGATGTGGCCCCGCCGATGGATACCGGCGGCTTGGATGGCAATGATATTGTGGCCGAGATTGCCCCCGGTTCAAGGGATATTCTCGTCTACAAACAAAAGCCGTCGGGCTTTGTCGGCACTCCGCTTGCGTCCTACCTGCAGCTTTTGGGCTGCGACAGCGTGATCGTGACCGGAACCACGACATCGGGCTGCGTCAGGGCAACCGTGCTTGATGCCTTTTCGCTGAACTTCCGGGTGACAGTCGTCGAGGATGGCTGCTTTGACCGCGCGCAGGCCAATCACGCGATCAACCTGTGCGACATGCATGCCAAATACGCCAATGTCATGCCCAGCGAAGAGGTGGTCAACTATCTGAGCACGCTTAGTCAAGGCATGTTCGATCTGCCTTCCGGGGCCGGCATGGCCACCGCCGCAGAATAAGACATTGCCCGCCTGACCCAGTGTCGGGCGGCCCTCCTCCCCCCCCTGAACCTGCGAGGCGCAAATGACCCCAGACCGTTTCGAAGATCACGCTTGGAAAGACATCGTGCCCGATGATCTTTTGCAGATTTACGCACCCTATCGCCGCGAAACCTATGTCGGGCCAAATCCGGCCCTGTTGCTGATCGACCTTTACAACATGGCCTATCAGGGCGGGGCCAAGCCACCGCTGGAGTTGCAGCAAGACTACCCGTCAAGTTGCGGGATCTATGCACATCAGGCCATCGCGCCGACAAAGGCGCTGATCGCCTCGGCCCGGCGCGCAGGTATCCCCATTTTTTATTGCTTTGGCGATACGCGTGAACAGGCCGCGCCGCAGGGCGTCGGGGCCACCCGCCGCAAGATGCACAAGCGAGATCCGGCGGATTTCGAGATCTTCCCCGAGTTCGCCCCACAAGACGGCGATGTTCTGATCCCCAAGCAACGCGCCAGCATCTTTGCCGGAACACCGCTTGTTTCCCATCTTAATATCCTTGGGGTGCAAAGCGTGATCATTTGCGGCGAAAGCACCTCGGGCTGTGTGCGGGCAAGCTGCGTCGACGCCTATTCCAATGGGCTGCATGTATCGGTGGTCGAAGAATGCTCATACGATCGGCATGAACTGGTGCACAAAATGAACCTGTTTGACCTGCACCACAAATACGCTGACGTCATGGCCGTGGCCGAGGTGATGGCACATCTTGACGCGATGGTAGGGCCGCGCGTGCAGGCTGCCGAGTGATCGGCGAGAGAACTGCGCGGCTGGAGGACCACGTATTCTTGACCGGGCAAGGCCGCTATGTGGCGGACCTTTCCCCCGATGGCAGGTCCATCTGGTGTTTCTGCGCAGCGACTATCCTGCTGGCAACTTCGAGTTGCGGGATCTGCAAGCAGCACGGGCACTGCCGGGTGTGCTGGCGATTTTGACCGCAGATGACCTGACAGCGGATGGCATCGGCCTGCTTGCACCCGCGCGCCTGCCCAACACCGCAGATGGCCAGCCCGTGCATGTTCCACCCTATCCTCCCTTGGCTGCGAAAGCCGTTCACCATGTTGGCGCGCCTTTGGTCGCCGTTGTGGCGGAAACACTTTTTCAGGCGCAAGCCGCCGCTGAGGCGATTGAGGTGGTCATAGAGGCCGCCCCCTTTTCGGTGACGCTGGATCAGGCTGCTGTCCTGGTCTGGAACTCCGCCCCAAAGGACAGGGTTTTCACCCATGCCATCGGCGACGCCATGGCCGTGTCTGCGGCCGTGGCGACGGCGGCTCTTTCGGAATGCGCAACGCTCCGGCGCCAGAATACGCCGTGGTGTTGGCGGCAACGCGACGCCTTGGTCGCCCGGTGCGTTGGATCGAGACGCGAAGCGATCCTCTATGATCCCGCAACGGGGCAGCTTCTGACCGGAAGTTTCATGGATTATCCCATGCCAAGGGCGACTGATCTGCCCAACCTTGCAATCCTGTCGCGCCCGACCCGGACTGTGGCCAATCCCCTCGGTGGCAAGGGCGCAGGTGAGGCGGGAACGGTCGGCGCCTTGGGCTCTACCATGTCGGCAGTGGCGGATGCCTTGGCACCGCTTGGGATACACCATGTCGACATGCCCGCCAGCCCCTGTGCCCTGTGGACAGCAATACAGGCCGCATCGGGTCGCTAAAAAGGCGCGATTGTCAGCCCGATGTGGGCGGTGTGTTCACCCAAAAGGCGCGCACGGTCTGTGTTCCGGTGTTGCTGTAGCGATGCTCGCGCGTTGAGGCAAAGGCGATTCCTGTTCCGGCTTGCACGGCATAGGTCTGATCTTCGACAACTACCTGCAAGGTCCCGTCCAGCACGTAAATGAATTCCTCGCCCTCGTGGCTCAGAAACCGGGGCTGCTCGCCGCCTGGCAACAAGTGCAGAATGCTGACCTGCAACAGGCCAGACCGGCTGAGTGGCAGGATCTTGTTGAACCAGACCGACATGCCGCTGGCCTCTTCTTCTGCCGATGGGCCAGAGAACCGATCGGCAGGCAGCAGCGTCACCTGATTGCCAAAATGCGGATCATCCTCTTGCATCAACAGATCGGATGCGGGGATCCCAAGCTCTGTCGCAATGCGGTGCAACATGGCCAAAGACGGGGAAAGACGACTGTTCTCCAGCTTGGAAATCATGCTTTCCGAGCAACCGACACGTTCGGCCAAATCCTTAAGCGTGAACCCCTTGGACAAGCGTGCATGGCGGATCTTGAGACCATGATGATTGACATTGCTTCGGCTTTGGCCGGATTTTGCAGAGACTTCTGGCCGTTCAATCTTGGACATGTGGGTCAGTTCCCTGTGAGGTCCGACCTTTCATCCAGCCCATGATCACCAGTCAAGCAACTTGACTGGAACCCTTCGTCAAAGGCTTTGGGCCGCCTTGATGAAATGACCACTCGCCTCGCCCGATAGATGCGGCAAGGCAGGCACATCATTAGGGCCGGGTCGACCAAATTGGGTTTTCTCCTTGCAGTCGAACCAATGCTTGCCCTGAGCCGCTTTGACCGGACCAATCCGTCAATGCCGGACACCTTATAGGGCTTTGCGTGCCGCTTCAGGCTTCGAATCGTGACATGGCAAAGGCCGCACCCAGTGTCATCCCCCCTAAGGTGCTTTTCAAATCGCAATAGGGCCCTAAAGTCTGCGGTATCCCAGCGGATCACCTCAGATCAAATTCCCTGATAACCACAGAAAACCCACGGATTTCTTAAGTCTTAGGACGTTGCAATTGAGATTTTGGTGCCCGAGGTCGGACTCGAACCGACAAGCCTTGCGGCGGCGGATTTTGAATCCGCTGCGTCTACCATTCCACCACTCGGGCACTTGAGCCTCATGTATCCGCAGCAAATTGGCGCGTCAACATCTTGCGCGCATCGGTTAGAGGTCGTCTGTAGAAAAAGTGTCGCATTGCGCCAGTTTGCCCGACTGCAGCCCGATCAAGAACCAGCGTGAGCGCTGTTCTGAGGTGCCGTGGGTAAAGGTATGTGGCATCGGGCGCTGTCCGGCAGAGGATTGAAGTGTGTCATCCCCGATTCTGCGGGCGGCGTTGACCGCCTCTTCCAGATCCCCCCTGTCGACACTTCCAAAGGTGCGCGCCGCCTCACGCGCCCAGATCCCGGACAGGCAATCGGCCTGAAGCTCGATCCGCACCGAAATGGCGTTGCTATCGGCCTCACTTGCGCGTTGGCGGGCAGCATTGGCCTTTGCCAAAATCCCCAACTCGTTTTGCACATGATGGCCGATTTCATGGGCCACCACATAGGCGGCGGCAAAATCGCCCTTGGCCCCCAGACGTTTTTCCAGCGTCACGAAAAAGTCTGTGTCCAGATAGGCCTTCTTGTCAGCCGGGCAGTAAAACGGCCCCGTCGCCCCCGAGGCACCACCACAAGGGCTTTGCGTGGCTGACTTGAACAATACCAAGGTCGCCGGTTCATAGCGGCGGCCCAACTGCTGCTCAAACACTGTGGTCCAGACCTCTTCGGTATCGGCAAGGGTGACAGAGACAAATTGCCCGGCGGCTTTATCTGCTTGGGTCAATTCGGCGGGGGTGGGACTGGTCGAACCGGGATCGTTCAGCAAAGGCGTCACGTCAATGCCAAGGAAATAACCAATCAAAAGGACCGCGATCAGACCGACACCCCCGATTCCTCCGGCAGCCGCACCCCGGCTGCCGCCCTGTCCGCGACGATCTTCGATATTGCGGCTGCCCCGCCGACCACGCCATTCCATCGCAAAACCCTCACGCTATTCACCAAAGACTTACGCAACCCTAACCATAGCACATCTCCACGGGAAGTCTTCTTGACCTTGACCTGCGGTCATGATGCAAGCGGCAAAGATCCTGCGTTCCGATAGGCCATTTATGATCCGTACCCTTTATGACTGGACGATCCGGCAAGCCCATCATCCCCGTGCGCTTTGGTTGCTTGCGTTTGTCGCTTTTATCGAAAGCTCCGTCTTTCCGATTCCACCCGATATCCTGATGATCCCCATGATCATTGCCGCCCCGCGCAAAGCCTTTGTGATCGCGGGTGTCGCGACAATTGCCTCTGTTCTGGGGGGTATGTTGGGATACTGGATCGGGGCTGCATTTTTCGACCAGATCGGCCTGCCGGTGCTGGAGTTTTATGGCAAGACCGGGAGTTTTGAGACCTTCCGCCAAACCTATAACGAATGGGGGGCTTGGGCCGTGCTGATCGCGGGCGTGACCCCGTTTCCCTATAAGGTCATTACGATCCTGTCTGGATCAACCGGGCTTGATATCGTTGTCTTTACCTTGGCCTCGGTTGTGGCGCGGGGCTTGCGGTTCTTTATCGTGGCCGCGCTGCTGTGGAAATTCGGGGCACCCATTCGTGATTTCATTGAGCGCCGACTAGGCCTTATGTTCACGCTGTTTGTCATCGCCCTCTTGGCTGGCTTTGTCCTGATAAGGTATATCTGATGCTTACCCGTAACCAACTTGTCGCCGCGGCAGGCCTTGGATCCTTGGCCCTTTTGGCGGGGGCGTTTGGCTTTCAGTATATTGGCGGTCTTGCGCCCTGCCAACTGTGCCTGTGGCAGCGGTGGCCCCATGCGGCGGCCATTGTGATCATGCTTGCGGCATTGGTGCTGTCCGGCCGGATCTTGCCCGTGTTGGGCATTCTCGCCGCCTTGGCCACAGCGGGCGTGGGGATGTTTCACGTTGGCGTCGAACAAATGTGGTGGGAGGGGCTGGCCTCGTGCAGCGGCAACTCGATTGCCGGGCTGAACGTCAGTGATCTCTTGAACCCCAACGTCGCGATTGCCGCCCCCATCCGCTGCGACGCAATTGCATGGTCGCTTTTCGGGATCTCGATGGCGGGGTGGAATGTGATCGTATCGCTTGGCCTTGCCGTCCTTTGGTTGATGGCCGCCCGCAAACCCGCTTGATCGCCCCCCCCACCCTCAGGTGGGGAAGGCTGGTCCTTGGTGGGTTTCAATCAAGGCACCGCCACACAGGCGCGCATGTTCCTGAATGGCAAACCGGTCTGTCATGCCTGCCACATAATCGGCAATGACGCGCGCCAATGCCGTCTGATCTTGCGCCGTGCGAACAGCCTCTTGCCATTCGGGCGGCAACAGCGATGGGTCCGCGATAAATGCCGTGAATAACTCATGCACCACCTGCGTGACCTTGACCCGCACCGCCATCACCGAGGGCGCGCGGTACATGCGGTGAAACAAGAACGAGCGGATCGCCTTGAGCTCTTGGTAAAGCGGCTTGGAAAAGCGGATGATCGTGGTGCCCATGTGGCGAATATCATCCACCGATTGGGGTTTCGCCGCATCAAGTCGTCCCTGCGCCACCGCAATCACATCCTCGACCATTCGGCCAAACACCCGGCGCAGCGCCTCATGCCGGCGGCGCATCTTGTCCAGACCGGGATAAAACGCATCCACCTCGGCAAAGGCGGGGCCGGTTACCGGCAGGTCCATCAGATCTTCTTCCGAAAACAGGCCCGAACGCAAACCATCATGCAGATCATGGTGGGAATAGGCGACATCGTCCGCAATCGCCGCCACCTGCGCCTCGGCCGAGGCATGGGTGTGCAGTTCCAGATCCCAATCCGCATTCACCTCGGCCAGCGCATAGGGCAAGGGGCCCGCGTGTTTTGCATCGGCATTGGGGCCGGTGACGGGGCCGTTGTGCTTGGCGATCCCTTCCAGACTTTCCCATGTCAGGTTCAGGCCATCAAAATCGGCATAGTGCCGTTCCAGACGCGTTACGATCCGCAGCGCCTGCGCGTTGTGATCAAAGCCGCCATAGGGTGCCATCAGCGCGCCCATGGCATCCTCGCCCGTATGGCCAAAGGGCGTGTGCCCCAGATCATGTGCCAGCGCGATGGCCTCGGCCAGATCGGTGTTCAGCCCCAGCACACCCGCAATGGTGCGCGCCACCTGTGCCACCTCGATCGAATGGGTCAGGCGGGTGCGGTAGTAATCCCCTTCATGCTCCACAAAAACCTGCGTCTTGTGTTTCAGTCTGCGAAAGGCGCTGGAATGGATGATCCGGTCACGATCACGCTGAAAGGGAGACCGAAAGGATGACATCCGTTCTTGGTGAAGTCGCCCGTGTGAGGCGGTGGGTTGGCAGGCAAAGGGCGCAAGCATTGCGGATCCGGTCAATTGTTTCATGTTGACTATAGGCCGATAAACCGGAGGCGAACAGAGTCTTGCGGCAAATGCTTTAGGGCATGCATCGCCTTGCGACACCCCCGTTCGAGGCCTATATCTACTCCACAGGTCCCTTTTACAGGATGCGCACCATGGAACTTACTCTGCCCCCCCGCGTGACCGACCGTGCCTTTGCCCGGCTGGCCGAAATCGCCGAGGCAACGGGCCAGCAAAAGGCCCTGCGTGTCGCGGTTGATGGCGGCGGATGCTCGGGCTTTCAATATGACATTCGGCTTGATGACCCGGTGGGCGACGATCTGGTGCTGGAAAAAGACGGCCAAAAGGTTCTGGTCGATCAGGTCTCACTGCCGTTTTTGCAAAATGCGGTGATCGACTTTACGGAAGAGCTGATTGGTGCGCGTTTTGTTATTCAAAACCCGAATGCCTCTAGCAGCTGTGGCTGTGGCACCTCATTTTCGATGTAAGCGAAAAGGCCCCCCTGAGAATTGTCAGAGGGGCACCTGCCGTGGAGTGTCGCTTTCAGATGGAGTGACGCTATTCGGCGGCAACCACATCGCGCGGCGCGCGCGCGGCGGCGATCCGGTCAAGCCGGGCCTGTTCACCAAGGGCAACCACACCCGCGACCATCACAAGACCAGCCCCGAGAAGCGTGGCGATGGCCGGCACCTCGCCAAAGAACAAAAGCCCCACAGCCACCATCCAGACGAATTGCACATTCATCAGCGGCAGGGCAACTGGCGCGCGCAGGCGCTGCATCACCAAAACCATCGACCAACGCGCCAAGAACAGCAGCCCGGAATAGAGCATGATTTGCCCTGTGACCAACAAACCCATCGGCCGCCAGACCGAAGGCAACAAGATCATCGCCACAATCGCCAATGCCAGATTGGGGTAAAAAACCTGCACCAGCGCATTGATTTCACGTCGTGCGATCATGCGTGACAGGACCAGAGAAACGGTTCCCGACAGCGCACCAGCAAACCCCGCAAGATGGCCTAGGGTAAGGCCCGAAAATCCATGGGGAAACAGCATCGCAACCCCAATCATCCCAATCGCCAGACCAAACCAATCGCCAGCATGGACCGTTTCGCGCAACATCGCCCGCGACAACAGCGCTGACATCAGCGGCATCATCCCGACGAACAGAAAGATCTCGGCCAATGGGATCAGCGCCACGGCATAGAAAAAGCCGAGCGAGGCCGCCACGGTGGCCACACAACGCCAAAACAGCAACAACGGCTCGGATGTGCGCAAACAACTTGTTCGGCGTGCCCCCATTTTGGAGCGTGCCGTCGCCGACAGATAGCTTAACCCTGCCATGATCAGGCCCGACAGAAAGAAAACCTGTGGCGCCTCAATCTCTATCGAAAGTTTCTTGACGGTTCCGTCCGCCAAAGTTCCGGCAAGCGTCGACAGGCATAAAAGCAAAACGCCGGCGACCAATGGGTTTTCCAGTCGTCGCATCATGTGTTCACCTGTGCTACCCGAGCAAAGCCATTGAAAAATTGGGTGAATTCGGGGAGCGTTTCGATTGCCTCGATCCTTGCCCGAACCGGTATTGATAGCTTTGGCCAGATGCGCCAGCGCATGCGCGCCCAATCCTGACTGCGGCCATCCCCCATGTTTAGCAAACAGATCGACAGATCCCGCAGGGCAGCATCAGCCCCTTTGGTACGGCGGAAATACCGCGCACCAGAGGCCATAGGGGCCGCAAAGACAGAACCGCCGCTCATCGCATGCGCCCAATTCAGGACCAGATATTCGTGATAGGCATCATCGAATGGTCCCAGTTCGGGCCCGGTTTCCGCCGCAAGCGATTGCACCGCCTGCGCGATAGCCTGACGCCACACGTCTGGAACATGCTCGCCCGAAAGGCGCAGCGCGACCACCACTTCGGACAAAAGATCCAGATTGTCCTCCAACCAAGCGACAATCCCGACATTCATCAGCGCGAGCCTGCGATCAGCGCAAGGTGACATAGCATTGCGCCCATAATCCGAGGCGTGAAACACGGTATGCGTCAGCGCATAGGCGAGTTGGCGATTGGGAAGGCAAAAGAGCGCGCTTTTGCGCGCGAATGACGCCAACCTCAACGCCAGTTCCTCATCCCCGGGCAAAACATGACCCGCCCGTGACAGAAGCAAGCGCGCCTCGGCACGGTGGCTGTCGGAAAGCTCAATCTCGGTTAGATCCTGATCGACAATGAACTTTGCAATTTCTACCACGGGAACCTGTGGCATCCCAAGGGCTGCCAGATCAAGGGCCATTGACAGGAAAAGCCGATAATACTGTGGGAAAAACTGCAAATCTTCGACCATTGATGCGATAAATCCCGCATAGGGCGACAGATCCAGTTCTTCGGTCATCGAACCCCTGCTTGCCAAAAGCACCTGCAAGAGTTCGGCATTCTCTTTCAACCAGTAAGCGTCACGCCGTCCCCGACGACGATTGGCAAAAAGATCAATCAATTCATTGTGCGCAGGCACTGAACTGCAAGGCTCAGCGCGCCGCAAGGATACGACATTGGACATCACTTGCCTCTGATGTTTTGGGGACGGCATTGCATCGACAAGATGCAAGACCGTCCCCGAAAGGCTTACAGGTCAGCGACGCTTGTCATCATGAACGCGTTCGCGCCACAGATCATGTCGGCAGCACCGCTACGCTGAGCGATCGCGTCCAAAGCGACGCTGGTCATCATGACCGTCTCGGAACCCGACAGCATATCGGCTTCTTTGGAAACGAGTGCGATGGTTTCTTGACGCAGAACAGTTGCAGTGTTGGAATTCATAATAACCTCCAGGTTGTAAACAGCTAACGAAGTCAGGCTATCAACCCAAAAGCGATTCTGACAAGATATTTTCCCGTTTAAATTGAATTATTTTTCGACCTCTCCCTTTTTGATTGTGGAGGCGGTCCTCTTTGGCGGAACCACTTGGGTGGCGTGGCTTGCTTCGGGTCTGAGGATGCCCGATACCTAAGGGCAAATGGAGGGCCCCATGCACATCGCCACGTTCAACATCAACGGGATCAAAGCAAGGATTGAGGCCCTGCCCCGCTGGCTTTCGGCCAAAACCCCCGATGTGGTCTGCCTACAAGAGATCAAATCCGTTGATGAAGGGTTTCCCCGCGAGCTTTTTGAAGACATGGGATACCGGGTAGAAACCCACGGTCAAAAGGGCTTTAACGGCGTGGCCATCTTGTCGCGTCTGCCGCTTGAAGATGTCAGCCGTGGCCTGCCCGGAGATGACAGTGATGAGCAATCCCGCTGGATCGAAGCGGTTGTCATGGCAGAGCGTCCGGTTCGGGTCTGTGGTCTTTACCTGCCCAACGGCAATCCGGTTCCAGGGCCGAAATATGATTACAAACTGGCATGGATGGCTCGCATGGAGGCGCGGGTGCGCGCAATGCTGTCGGCGGAAGAAGCGTTTGTCTGCGCAGGCGACTATAATGTTATCCCACAGGCCGAAGATGCCGCAAAACCAGAGGCCTGGAAGGACGACGCGCTCTATCTGCCACAAACACGCGAAGCTTATCGCAAGATGCTCAATCTTGGCCTGACCGATGCATTTCGGGCGCGGGTGCAGGGGCCGGGGCATTATTCGTTCTGGGATTATCAGGCCAATGCCTGGGAACGGAACAACGGCATCCGCATTGATCACCTGCTTTTATCGCCGCAGGCTGCCGACCGCCTGACGGGCGTGGGCATTGATAAAGAGGTACGCGCGGGCGACAAACCGTCGGACCACGTGCCGGTCTGGATCACCCTTGCCCCCTGATCTGGACTGGGCGCTGCGTCGATGACCGATGGTCACGGCCGCAGCGCATCCTTGAGGCTGGTCGGGGCCGCCGCCGCACCTCGCAAATCAAGCGATGAGACGAGGTCCAGCAAATGCCCCTTCATCAGATCTTCGGCCAATCCCGCCTTGCCATCGGCAAGCGCTCGCAGCAGCGCGTCATGGGCATGGCTTTCACACAGGGCCGTTCGCTTTTGCCAATAAAGCGCAATAATCAAAGATGACCGCGCCACCAACTGCGCAATAAAGGCGGCAATGGTGTCTTGATCGGCAATGCGGGCGATCTCGACATGAAACAAGCCCGAAAGCCGAAGTGCCCGGCCAGAATCGCCCGCGTGAATGGCAAGATGCTCTTCGTCAATATGGGCCTGCAGGCGGGCAATATCCGTGGGTGTGGACCGCGCGGCCGCAGATCGCGCGGTGCGTGGCTCCAGCAAAGAGCGCGCCTCAAACACCTCACGCGCCTCGCGGATCGTGGGTTGGGCCACATGCGCGCCACGGTTCTTTTGCATGGTGACAAGCCGATCATGCGCCAATTGCTGCAAGGCTGACCTGACAACGGTGCGGCTGACACCAAAGATTTCGCCCACCTCATCCTCAATCAGCTTTGTGCCCGGAGGCAGACGATGTTCATGGATCGCCAAAGCCAGACGCCCTGCCACCGTAATGCTGGTCCCATCCATGGCGCTGACAGCGTCGCTCATCGTGATATCCTTTGTGTCTTGGGTGAGTCATGATCGGAAGTTCAAAAAACGGCAAGCAATGCCGGGCGTGATTAACCTGAACACAAAGTTGTATACAGTCTTGCGCACATTTTACGCATCCACTCGTATCCAATAGCCCAAGATTTCAGCAATAGACAAACATCGAGGCTTTGCTCCCGGATTTATTTGCGGTCGCCCGTTTTCGCGCTTTTCCATGGGATTGTCAGCGCGAAAAGGAACATCATGCGAAGCGGACACGACCTTGAACTTGTCCATGTGACAAAGCGCTATGCGGGTGGCGCTGTTGCCGTTGACAACGTCAGCCACCTGTTTGCCGCAGGCAGCTATATTTGCCTTCTTGGGCCATCGGGCTGCGGCAAGTCCTCGACCTTGCGGATGATCGCAGGCCATGAAACCGTGACCGACGGGGCAATTTTGTTGTCGGGCAAAGATATCTCTGCCCTGCCCCCGGCCAAACGTGGCACGGCAATGATGTTTCAGAATTACGCGCTTTTCCCGCATCTTTCTGTGCTGGATAATGTGGCCTTCAGCCTGAAGATGAAAGGCGTCGATGCCGCCAGCCGCCACGCATCGGCAGGCAAAATGCTGGAACTGGTGGATATGTCGGCCTTTGCCGCGCGCCTTCCGGCACAATTGTCGGGCGGGCAACAACAGCGCGTCGCCTTGGCACGGGCGCTGATCACGGGGCCGCAGGTTCTGTTGCTGGATGAACCGCTGTCGGCGCTGGACCCCTTCTTGCGCATCAGAATGCGGGCCGAGTTGAAAAAGCTGCAACGCGAATTGGGGATCAGCTTTATCCACGTCACCCATGGGCAGGACGAGGCTTTGGCTTTGGCTGATGAAATCGTGGTCATGAATGCGGCCCAGATCGAACAGGCCGGACCCGCACGTGAGGTGTTCAACGCCCCCAAAACAGAATTTGTTGCCCGTTTCATGGGCGGTCACAATGTGCTGTCGCTGCCACGGGGCCGCTTTGCCATTCGCGCCGATGCAGTGCGTCTGGACGCTGAGGGGCATGAGGCCGTGGTGACAAGCGTCGAATATCAAGGCGCGCATGTGGCCCTGAACGCCCGCGCGGCAGGGGATCAAGACGTTCTGGCCCTGATCCCCGAGGCCATTTTCTTTGCCGATCCGAAATCGCCCGGCGATGCCATCCGCCTCGCTTGGGATGAAAAACTTCTCCATCCCCTCAACGCATGAACCAACAGGAAAAGGAAAAAAAGAATGAGCAAGATAAGATACAGCCGCCGCTCGCTTCTGAAAACAGGGGCCGCCGCGTTTGCCGCATCCACCCTTCCGGCACCGATGATCTGGGCGCAAGAGATCAAGGACATCACCCTGCGCCAGTTCGGCACAGGCGTGTCGAACCTCAATGAAGTGGCCACCAAGGTCAAAGAGGACTTGGGCTTTACGCTGGAAATGACGGCACTGGATTCTGACAGCGTGACACAGCGCGCAGCAACCCAGCCAGACAGCTTTGACATTGCCGATATCGAATACTGGATCTGCAAAAAGGTTTGGCCAACAGGCAACCTGCAGGCGATGGATACCAGCAAAATCAAGAACTACGACAAGATCGTTGGCATCTTCCGCGATGGCAAACTGACACCGGAAAGCACAATCGCCCAAGGCACCGCCCCGCACAGCGTGGGCTTTACCTCCGGTCCGGGTGGCAAGGATTTCGTCGCCGAGGAATCCGGTTGGATGACCCTGATCCCGACAATCTATAACGCCGATACACTGGGCATCCGCCCCGACCTGATCGGTCGCCCGATTGAAAGCTGGGCCGAGTTGTTGAACCCGGAATTCAAGGGCAAAGCCTCTATCCTTGATATCTCGTCCATCGGGATCATGGACATGGCCATGGTCTGCGAAGCCATGGGCGAAATCAGCTATGCCGACAAAGGCAACATGACCAAAGAAGAGATCGACAAGACCATCGGCATCTTCACTGAGGCCAAGAAAGCCGGGCAATTCCGCGCCTTCTGGAAGTCTTTCGATGAAAGCGTCAACCTGATGGCCTCGGGCGAGGTCGTTATTCAGTCGATGTGGTCGCCTGCGATCACGGCCGTAAAGTCGCGTGGTATTCCATGCGTCTATCAACCGCTGAAAGAGGGCTATCGATCATGGGGTGGCGGCATCGGCCTGTCGGCCAACCTGTCGGGCATGGCGCTGGATGCGGCCTATGAATACATCAACTGGTATCTCTCGGGCTGGGTTGGCGGTTTCTTGATGCGTCAGGGCTATTACTCGGCCGTGCCAGAAACCTCCAAGGAATTCATGAGCGCCGACGAGTGGGGCTATTGGTTCGAAGGCAAGGCCGCCGCTGGCGACATCACCAACCCGTTTGGCGACAAACTGGCCGGTGCTGGCGACACGCGCGACGGCGGATCGTTCTATGACCGTATGGGTGCCGTGGCCTGCTGGAACGCCGTCATGGACGAAAACCAGTACATGGTGCGCAAATGGAACGAATTCATCGCGGCGTGAGCCCTGCGATGTAACGGCGGCGGGGGCCTTTTTCCCCTTTTGGCCCCCGCCAACCTATCCCAAAGGACTTGCGCATGGCCGCTCTTTCGAAAGCCAACATCTTGAAATCGAACAACCTGACGGGCTGGCTCTTGGCGGCCCCCTTGGCCCTTGTGCTGGCGCTGTTCTTGATCCTGCCCATCTGCCTGATCGTCGTGGTCAGCTTTTGGCAGGCGACCGAGTTTTCGATCATTCCCGCCTTCAGCTTTGAGAATTATGAGTTTTTGTTTGGATCTTCCGTGACTTACACGGTGTTCCTCAACACGTTCAAATATGCCGCAATCACTTGGGCCATCACCTTGGTCATCGGATTTACCATTGCCTATTACCTGGCCTTTCACATCCGCTCGCAAACCTGGCAGACCGTGTTCTTTTTGCTGTGCACGGTGCCGTTCTGGACATCGAACATCATTCGCATGATCAGTTGGATCCCGTTTTTGGGACGCAACGGCATCGCAAACTCTGCCTTGCTGTCATGGGGAGTGATTGATGAGCCGCTGGAGTGGCTGCTGTTTTCCGATTTTGCCGTGATCTTGGCGTTTGTTCACCTGTACACGCTGTTCATGGTGGTGCCGATCTTCAACACCATGATGCGCATTGACCGCAGCCTGCTGGAGGCCGCGAATGATGCCGGCGCCACCGGGTTCCAGACCCTGACCAATGTCATCATCCCGCTGTGCAAGCCGGGCATCATGATCGGGTCGATCTTTGTGTTGACGCTTGTGATGGGCGATTTCATCACCGTGCGTCTGATGTCGGGCAGCCAGTCGGCCAATGTGGGCAGATTGATTTCCAACGATATCGCGCTGTTGCAATACCCTTCGGCCTCGGCCACGGCGGTGATCTTGTTGATTACGGTGCTTTTGATGATCTCGGCGCTGTTGCGTCTTGTCGATATCCGCAAGGAGCTGTGAATGAGCGAGCGTCCCCGGTCTTTTTACATCCTGTCCGCTGTGTTCGGGCTGTTCCTTTTGTTCCTGTACGGGCCAACATTGACCATCGGCATCTTGTCGTTTCAGGGCCCGCAGGGCGGGCTTACCTTTCCGATGCGCGGCACCTCGTTGCATTGGTTCCGCGATCTGTTCGAGGAACAGGCTGTGGGGGATATCTGGGGCAGTTTCCGCCGCTCATTTGCGCTTGGCCTGATGGTCATGGTCACAACGGTGGTGGTCTCGGTCATGGGGGGGCTTGCGTTTCGCAAAAAGTTCAAAGGGTCGGGCATCTTGTTCCAACTCGTGGTGGCCAGCCTTGTGATCCCGTCGATCCTGATCAGCCTTGGCGTGGGTCTGATGTTTTCGCAAGGTGGGCTTGGCGTGCACTGGGCCACCAGCGGCTTTGGATCACAACTGACATGGACCTTGCCCTTTGGCCTGTTGATCATGTTCGCGATTTTCAACCGCTTCGATCCCGCGTTTGAAGAGGCAGCGCGCGACCAAGGTGCAAGCCCGTGGCAAACCCTGCGCCATGTGGTCTTGCCCATCATCGCGCCCTCACTGATCGGGGTGGCGCTGTTTGGCTTTACGCTCAGCTATGACGAATTTGCACGCACCTTGCTGACCTCGGGCAGCTACAACACCTTGCCGCTGGAGATTTACGGGATGACGACCAATGTGACGACCCCGGTGATCTTTGCGCTGGGAACGCTGACCACGGTCTTTTCCTTTGCCATCATCGGGGTGTTCCTGCTGACCCTGCGGCTGACCCAACGCAGGCAGGCAAAGGCCGGGTCAGATGCGGGCAAGGGCGTGTGATGCGGCTTTTGTTCATCAACCCCAATTCGACAGTGGCGATGACAGAGTCCATCGCCGAAACCGCCCGCGCGGCCACGCCCGAACATGAAGTGCTGGGCTGGACAAACCACGCAGGCCCCCCGGCAATTCAAGGCCCCGCCGATGGCGAGGCGGCGGTGGTGGGCGTCTTGGGTCTGTTGGCACAGGCCAAGGCACAGGATGTGGATTGCATCGTGATCGCCTGTTTTGACGACACAGGCCTTGCCGAAATCCGTGCGGCAACGCATTGCCCGGTGATTGGCATCGGTCAAGCCGCCTTTCACATGGCTGCCCTTTTGGGCCACCGCTTTTCGGTTGTGACCACCCTGCCCATCTCGGTTCCCGTGATTGAAGAAAACATCGCAAGCTACGGATTTGGCGGGATATGTGCGCGGGTCCGCCCGTCAAACCTGCCAGTGCTGGAGGTGGAAGAGGCAGCCCCGCCCGCCATGGCCCGTCTGGCCGAAGAACTGGCCTTTGCCGAGGCAGAGGATGGCATCAGCGCGGTTGTTCTGGGATGTGCAGGCATGGCCGCCCTTGTGCCACAGTTGTCAAAGGGCACCCAACTTGTACTGATCGACGGCGTGGCCGCAGCGGCGCGGCTGGCTTTGCCGTTGGCGCAAATGGCAGGGCGGGTTTAGGGCTGCTCCATCGCGGCGCGCCATTCCTCAAGGAATCTGGCGCGCGTCACACGGTCAAGATTCGCCAATAGCCCCGGATCAAGCCGGATGGGCCGCAAATGTGGCTTGCGGTCAAAGGCCGCCGCCTCCACCGCTGGCAGGCCTGCGCCCTTGGCGACAAGGTCTTGGCCCTGCGCTGACAGCAAGAACTGCAGCAGATCAAAGGCCCCGGTGGGATTGGCGGCTTGGTGTGGCACAAGGGCCGTGCGCAGCAAGGTCAGGGTGAAATCCTCAAGCTCGATCACCTGATAGCCTTGGGTCCCTTGGGCAAGGGCATAAGAGCCAAGGACGTTATAGCCGACCAGCAGTTGGCCCGACCGCAGATCATCAATCATCTCCGACGAACAGCAATAAAGCTGCGCGTCCAAGCGCCCCATCACCTCTGCCAGCCGCCAGAAGGTATCGGAAAGCCGTGCATCTTGCGCCGCAAACAGATAGCCCGCCCCCGAAACGGCCGGATCATAAGTGCCCACCTTGCCGCGAAACTGCCCCTCATGGTCGCGCAGCAAGGCAATGAGATCACGCCTTGTGCGCGGGGCCTCTTGACCGGGGGCAAGCGCCTTGTCCGACAAGATCAGCACCACAGGCTCTTGCGCCACCGACACCAGCAGATTGCGCCAACGCGCCCACCCCGGCTGGTTCGAAAGGGCCTCGGCTGGCAGGGAAAGGGCCTTGCCGTCATTGGCCAGCTTCATCTGCAAATCCATGGCGGAGGAGATCACCAGATCAAATTCAGCCCCCTCATCCGCGATGGCGCGGTAAACCTCTTGGCTGGAGGCCATCACATAGCGCAGCCCAAGATCGGGGTTGCGGTCAAGATAGGCGGTGATCACGGGCGACAGAATGGCGATATCGGTCGTCGACAGCACGGCAATCTGCCGCGCATCCGTCGGGCCAAAATGCACCTCGGCCTCCACCTCAAAGGCCAAGGCGCCACTTGGCCCCACGTGGGCCAGCAAAATCACGCCAAGGGCAAAGACAAGCTTGCGCATGTGCCACCTCCGTCCCGTTCTTTCAGTTCAAAGCTGCCGCCCATGGCAATGGCAGATTCGTCCACAATCGTGAGACCAAGGCCCGAGCCTGCCACATCGGCCACATTCGTGCCGCGCCGGAACCGGCGTTTCAGCCGGTCATGGGTGACCCCACTCAGCCCCCGCCCTCGGTCAGACACCGTGATGACGGCCATTTGGCCAATGGTTTGGGCCTGCACCTCGACCAGCGTTTCCGCCTCGGAATACTTGATGGCGTTGTCGAGGATGTTGCGCAGCGCGGCCTCGATCAGCACAGCGTCCCCGACCGCAGGCAAGGGGCCCGCGATGGTCAATTTCAGGCCTATATCCTTCATCCCCGCCGCCGGTTCCAACCGCGTGGCGACCTCTTGCGTCAGCACCGCCAGATCAACCGGGGCCCACTCGGCCTGCCCGGCACGGTAGAGAACCGTCGCATGATCCAACAACTGCCCGGTGGACCGCGCGGCATCATCGGCAGACCGGATCAAACCGCGCAATCGGGCGCGGGTTTCTTCCTCGCCCGATTGCCGCAGGGCAAGTTCAGCCTCATTGCGGATCACGGCCAAGGGCGTGCGCACATGGTGCGCCGCTTCGGCGATAAAGGTTTCGGTCTGGTTCAAGGTGCCGCGCAATCTGCCGATGAAACTGTTCAGGGCGGTCACAAACGGCACAAGCTCAACCGGGGCCGGATGGCGCACGGGCCGCAGATCATGCGCGCCGCGCCGCCCCACAGCCTCGGCCAGCCGGTCGATCGGGCGCAAGAGCCCCCGCGCCAGAAACAGCGACAGCGGGATTGCCGCCAAAAACACCCCAAGGCCAAGCGCCGCTGCGCGATTGCCCAGTTGATTTGCAATCGCCCCCTGCCCCTCGCGCGTTTGCCCCAAAAGCACCAGCACAGGCGCATTGCGCCCGTCGATCCGCAGCGCCCGAACAACGGCAGCCACCCGGATTTCGGCATCGCGAAAGGGCACGCTGTAAAAGGTGGGCGCAAGGGCGGACGGCAGCGCCACAGGCAGGGGCAGATCCTCATACCCGGTCACGGTCTGGCCCGCGACATCGACGCGGTAAAAAATCCTCTCTTCGCCCATGGCCGCCAGCATCGAAAACGTGCCCGGCGCCAGATCAATCACCAAACCACCCTCGGCGCTGCGCATCTCTTCGGCCATGGTCTGCGCGGCGGCCCCCAAAACCGCGTCAAGCGTCGCCTCCGATGCCCGCTCGGCCCCGACCCGGACAGCGACATAAAGGATCAGCGCCAAGGCCGCCGCCAACAGCAAAAGCTGCCAGACCAAGCGCGCCCGCAATGAAGGCGTCCGTACGCCCTCAGCCATCGGTCAGCCGGTAGCCCAGACCGCGCACCGTTTCTATGCGCGCACGGCTGCCCACCAGTTTCTTGCGCAAGCGGCCCACGTAAACCTCAATCGCATTGTCGGTCACGGATTCCGTAAAGGAAAACAATCGGTCCACCAGATGCTCTTTTGACAAGATGCGCCCCGGCGCGTTGAGGAACAGTTCCATCAACCGCACCTCGCGTGAGCGCATGTCGCGCACCTCGCCCGCGATGGTCAGGGTCGCGGCAAGCGGATCAAAGGTCAGGTCGGCAAAGCTGCGTTGGGTTTGTGCAGCCCCACCTTTGCGCCGCAAGACGGCCCGGCAGCGGGCCTCCAACTCGGCGAAATCGAAGGGTTTTGTGATATAGTCATCGGCCCCGGTATCCAAGGCATCCACCCGGTCAGACACGGCAGAGCGTGCAGTCATCACGATCACCGGCGTTTCCCGTTCGGCCCGGCGGTGGCGTGCCAGAAAATCGCGGCCATCCCCATCCGGCAGCATGATATCAAGCAAGATCAGATCATAGGTGACAACGGCCAAAAACTCCTGTGCCTCGGCCAAGGTGCCTGCACGGTCAACGCCATGTCCCTCCAGCCCAAGCCGTGCCGCGACCGAGGCCGAAAGCTCGGCATTATCCTCGACCAACAAGAACCGCATCTGCCCTCCCCAAAGGCCCGGCCATGGCGCACCCATTTTTATTTGGGCGTGACAGGTTCGTGTCAGCTTTCCAGCTTTGTATCCCCCCTGCAAGCCCTCAAGACGCGGAGGAGTGTCGGGCTGCCCATACATATATCCAGGGAGGATACCCATGACGACTGTAACCCGCGCGCTGGCGCTGAGCGCTTTTGGTTTGCTGGCCGCCAGCACCTCGGCCCTTGCCACTGAATGCATCGCACCTGCCAACCCCGGCGGCGGCTGGGATTTCACCTGCCGTCAAGTGGCCCGCATCATGCAAGAGCTGGGCGCGATTGATGCACCCATGGTTGTGACCAATATGGCCGGTGCCGGTGGTGGCGTGGCCTTTACCTATGTGGTGACCGACCGCAACGACGACGCCGATCTGATCGTTGCAGCCTCATCCGCGACCACGACCCGTCTGGCCCAGAACGCCTTTGCCGGCGCCACCGCCGATCAGGTGCGGTTCTTGGGTGCCATCGGTGGCGATCCGGGCGTGATCGTTGTGGCCAAGGACAGCCCGCTGAAAAACCTTGGCGATATGGTTGCCGCGATCAAGGCTGATCCGGGTTCCGTCGCCTTTGCCGGTGGCTCTGCCGTAGGTGGTTTTGACCACATGAAGCCGCTGCAGGTCATGAAGGCCGCCGGGTTCGACGACATCACCAAGATCAAATACATCGGCGTGGATGGTGGCGCGGATGCGATCACCCAGACCGTTGGCGGCTTTACCCAAGCCATGACCGGCGACATGTCGGAAATCGTGGGCTTTATCAGATCGGGTGATGTGCGCGCGCTCGCCGTTCTGACCGAAGAGCGGGTTCCCGGGTTCGAGGATATCCCGACCGCCCGCGAGCAGGGTTTTGACGTGGTCGCCGTGAACTGGCGTGGTCTCTATGTGCCAAAGGGCATCTCGGACGATCAGTTCAACGCTTGGGCGGCAAAGTTGCAGCAGGTGGCCGACAGCGCCGAGTGGCAAAAGGTGATGACCGAAAACGGTCTGGCCCCCTTTGTCAAAGTTGGTGGCGATTTCCAATCGTGGGTTGATGGCGTGATCGTGGAAACAGTTGCCCTGTCCAAAGAAATCGGGGTTATCCAGTAATGCATGCAGACCGGATTTTCGGTCTGTTCATGATGGTTCTGGCGCTGGGGTATATCCTCAGCGCCATGGGCATCCAGACCTCCTTCATGTCTGACCCGGTTGGGCCAAGGGTGTTTCCCTATCTTGTGGCGGGCGTTGTGATGCTGTGTTCCTTGTCACTGATCCTGCGGCCTGATCCAAACGCCGATTGGCCACGCGGCGTGATGCTGGCCAAGATGGCCTTTTCAGTCGTCTTGCTGGTTGCCTACGCGCTGATGATCCGCCCGCTTGGCTTTATTTTGCCAACGGTCATCGTCGCGGGTCTGCTCAGCTATCAGATCAACCCGCGCCCGGTTCCGGCGGCCCTGTCGGGCCTTGGCCTTGGCATCGGGCTTTACGTTCTGTTCAAAGTCATCCTCGGCCTTGGCCTAAAGGGCCTGCCGCCCGCCCTGATGGGCTGATCGGAGTTTTCGATGGATCTTCTGACCAACCTTGCCTTGGGGTTCAGCATCGCGCTGTCCCCATGGACCCTGCTTTTGGCCATCATTGGCTGTTTTGTCGGCACCATCATCGGCGCGCTTCCGGGCCTTGGCCCGTCAAACGGCGTGGCGCTGTTGATTCCGATTTCCTTTTCGATGGGCCTTGATGCGATCTCCGCGCTGGTGATGCTGACATCGGTCTATTACGGGGCCATGTATGGCGGGCGGATCAGTTCGATCTTGCTCAATATTCCCGGCGATGAACCAGCGATGATGACCTGCCTTGACGGATATCCCATGGCCAAGCAGGGCTATGCCTCTGACGCGCTGGTGATTTCGGGTGTGGCGTCCTTTGTTGGTGCGTTTTTGGCAACGATTGGCCTGATGCTGATGGCGCCCATGTTGGCACGCGTGGCGTTCAAGTTCGGGCCCGCCGAGTATTTCGCCCTGTATATGCTGGCCTTTTGCACCCTTGGCGGGATCGGCTCGAACAATCAGGCCAAATCGGCAATCGCCGCCGCCATCGGCCTTGGCATCGCCATGGTCGGTCTGGACAAGACAACAGGCATGCCGCGCTTTACCTTTGGTGAATTGCATCTGATGGACGGGGTCGATTTCCTTGTTGCCATCGTCGGCCTGTTTGCCGTGGCCGAGGTGTTCCACTTTATCGAAACCCATGGCCGCGACAGCGCCATTGGCGTCAAACTGGGCAAGATCACCGTCGATTGGGCCAAGCTGTGGTCCACCCGCTGGGCAATGCTGCGCGGATCGGGCATTGGCTTTCTGGCCGGGATTTTGCCGGGTGCTGGGGCCTCGCTTGGCTCGTTCCTAGCCTATATGGCGGAAAAGGCCACGGCCAAGGATAAAGAGACCTTTGGCACCGGCAACCCGCGTGGTGTAGCCGCACCCGAGGCGGGCAACAATGCTGCCGCCGGGGGCGCACTGATCCCGATGCTGACGCTGGGCGTGCCGGGGTCCGGCACAACGGCGGTGCTTTTGGCCCTGCTGCTGACGCTGAACATCACCCCCGGCCCGCTGTTGTTTTCAGAACGACCCGAAGTTGTCTGGGGCCTGATCGCGGCGCTGTTGATTGCCAATTTTGTGCTGTTGGTGATGAACGTGCCGATGGTGAAGGTGTTTGTGAAAATCCTGCAGGTGCCAAGCTGGATCTTGTTGCCCGGTGTGACGATGGTGGCCTTTGTCGGGATATTCTCGCTGACAGGCTCTGCCTTTGACATGCAACTCATGGTGGCCTTTGGCGTGATGGGCTGGGTGTTTCGCAAGCTGGATATCCCAACGGTGCCCGTCATCCTTGGCATCTTGTTGGGCAATTCGATGGAGGACAACCTGCGCCGCGCCATGGTGTTGTCAGATGGGGACTGGACCTATCTCTTCTCCTCACCCATCGCGATTGGCCTGTGGTTGGCAGCGGTTCTTGGCTTTGTTGCGCCGATCTTCTTGCGCACGGTCTTGAAGAAGCCCACGCTTCCCGTCACAGACGACCTGACCAGCGATTAACGGAGACTCCCCATGCCCACCCGCGTGCTTGTGCCTTCGGGCGTTCTTGGCCTTGGATTTGATCGGGGGGCGCTGGCCCGCGGTGTGGCGATGCGTCCCGATATCATCGCCATTGATGGGGGGTCCACGGACAGTGGGCCCTTTTCCCTTGGGGCGGGGCAGTCGAAATACGCCCGCGCCGCCACGAAATCCGAATGGCGCGACCTGATGCAGGCGCGGGCAACGGCGGGGGTTCCCCTCATCATCGGCACGGCGGGCACCTGTGGGGCCGATGCAACGGTGGATTGGATGTATGACATCACCTGCGAGCTGGCCGCCGAACTGGGCCAGAGGGTCAGCGTGGCCCGGCTTTACTCCAGCCAGCCTGCAGACCGGGTGGCGAAAGCGCTGCAAGACGGGCAGATTTCCCCCCTGACGCCCGCACCCGCCATTGATGCCGCCGCCATCGCGGCAATGACCAATATCGTGGCACTGGCCGGGGCCGAACAGGTGCAGGCCGCGCTGAACACCGGGGCAGATATCATCATTGCCGGGCGCACCACCGACACCGCCACCATCGCAGCCCTGCCTTTGATGCGCGGCGATCATGCGGGGGCCGCGTGGCACGGCGCCAAGATCGCGGAATGTGGGGCGCTGTGTTCGACCAACCCGACCTCGGGCGTGATCGTGGTGGATTTTGACGCGAGTGGCTTTACCGTTGAGGCGATGCACGAGGCCGCCCTGTGCACGCCCCATTCTGTTTCGGCCCATATGCTCTATGAAAATACCGACCCCTTTATCTTGTATGAACCCGGTGGACATCTGGATGTGACAGATGCGCGTTACCGGGCCCTGGACGCGCGGCGGGTGCGTGTCGAAGGATCGGCTTGGGTGCCGGGCCGCTATACGGTAAAGCTGGAAGGCGCGCGTGTGGCGGGGTATCAAACCACCATCATCGCCGTTCTGCGCAGCCATCATTATGTTTCAAATGCAAAGGCTTGGGTGGAAAAGCTGACGTATTATCTGAACGGGGCGATTGCTACCCGAATGGGTCTTGCAGCCGAGCATTATACCTTGGAATTCCGGCTGATCGGCGTTGACAGCGCGCTTGGCGGGCAAGAAAATCGCAGCGGGGATCCGGTTGAGGTTGGGGTTTTGGGCATCGTCACCGCCCGCACCCAAGAAGAGGCGGCCGAGATTGGCAAACTGATCAACCCCTTTGTGCTGCACTATCCCCTGACCGAGGATGAGGAATTGCCGACCTTTGCGTTCCCCTATTCCCCCGCCACCACAGATCGTGGCGCGCTTTACGAATTCGCGCTTAACCATGTGATGACCTTGGACGATCCGATGGCGGCCTTTCGCCTTGTGGTGACAGAGGTGGGCGCATGACGCTGGGCGAACAGGTGTTGAAAGTGCGGTCCAAGAATGCAGGGCCGTTTTGGGTGACCATTGATGTGTTTTGCGGCTCTGCCGAGGTTTATGCCCAAATGACCCGCCGGATTGAAACCGAACAGGTGGCGCGGCTCTTCGACACGCCGCTACAACTGGTCAAACGCTTTGATATTGCCGACCTGCATGTGATCAAGTTTTCGATCCCGCGCCCTGTCGTGCAGGGCAGCCGTTGGGACCGCGACATGCATGGCGCGCAATGGGCCTGCCTGCTGGAAGAACTTCCCTTGGACGAGAGCCCTTTGTGCGCCTGATCACCCTGCCCCGTGTTCTCACCTTTGCCATTGCAGGGGCTGGTGGGGCGGCGTTTTGGCTGCTGCACCTGCCGCTTCCCCTGTTGTTGGGCCCGATGGCGGCCTGTCTGGCGGCAGCCCTTTTGGGCGTTCGGATGGCGGATGCGGGCACCTTTGGCACTTTTATGCGCACCTTTCTGGGGGTGGCGGTCGGCTCGTCCATCACGCCTGCGACGATAGGGCATCTGCCAGACTTTGCCCTGTCTTTGGCCTTTGTGCCGCTGTTCATCGTGCTGATCGGGGCAATTGGCTATCCGCTGTTCCGCTATGTCTTTGGCTTCAATCATCCGACAGCCTGGTATGCCGCCATGCCGGGCGGTTTGCAGGACATGTTGATTTTCGGCGAAGAGGCCGGGGGCGACCCAAGAGCGCTGTCCCTGATCCATGCCACGCGGGTCTTGGTGATCGTGACCGTGGCCCCGTTGGTCATGGTGGCCTATTGGGGCGTTGATCTGAGCCAGCCGCCCGGACGCCCTGCGTCCGAGATGGACCCGGTTCAGATAGCACTGATGGTCTTTGCCGGCGTTGCGGGCTGGAAACTGGCCGAGCGGATCGGCCTTTTTGGCGCGTCCATCCTTGGGCCGATGATCCTGACCGCGACGCTTTCGCTGACCGGCGTCATCACCACCCGCCCCCCGGCCGAAATCATCTGGGCCGCGCAATTCTTTATCGGCATTGCCGTGGGGGTGAAATATACCGGGATCACATGGCGCGAGTTGCGTGTGGATGTGGGCGCGGGGCTGATCTATGCGGCGCTGCTGGCGTTGATCTCGCTTGGGTTCTTTGAGCTTGTGCATTTGACGGGGGTTGCTCCGGCCTTGGATGCCTTTTTGGCCTTTTTGCCGGGCGGTCAGGCCGAGATGGTGGTGATTGCCATCATCGCAGGCGCTGATCTGGCCTATGTCGTTACGCACCATCTGCTGCGCGTCATTCTGGTGATCTTGCTGGCCCCGATAGCAGCGCGTCTTTTCAGGAGTTGAGACCGGTGCCAGATCGCAAGCGCCGGGGGTTTTGCCCCCCGGACGCCCGCAAGATATTCTGCACCCAACAAAGGGTCAGGACGCGAGATAGGTTTCAAGCGTGGCTTCGGTGCCCTCGGCCCAAAGCATGTTCAGCCAATGGGCAAAGCGCTCTTGTAATCGGGTGTTCTGGTCAAGGTCACCGTAAACTGCAGCCATGCCAAGCCAGACTGCCGGGGACTGGCGCGCCTCAATCGCGAGGGCCTGAAGCTGATCCCAGTTTGGATCATTGGGCGCAATGACCGTGCCGCTGTCGGTCGTGCCCGCGCAGTAACGGCACCAAAGGGCCGAGACGAGGCACAGCCCGTCAATCGAACCATCCGCCGCCAAGGCATCCCGCAACGACGGCACGATGAATTTGGGCTGGCGGTTGGAGCCATCAAGGCAAAGGCGGCGTTCGGTATCGGCCACCTCAGGGTTTGAGAACCGCTCGCGGATGGTGTCATAGTATTGCCCAAGATCGGTGTTTGGCACCGGGGCGACATAGGGGATGACCTCTTCGCGCTCAACCTTGTCCAAAAGGCCCGTGATCAGGGGGTGGCGCATCGCCTCATGCACATAATCGATATCCATCAGACCACCGGGATAGGCGATAATGGCATGGCCGCCGTTCAGGATACGGATTTTCATTGCCTCATAGGCATGGACGTGGGGGGTAAAGGTCACGCCCACCTTTTCCCAAGCCGGGCGTCCGGCGGGGAAATGATCCTCCACCACCCATTGCCGAAACGGCTCACAGGTGACGGGGACCGGATCGTTCAGGCCAAACTCCACGGCAAGGGCGCGTTCGTGCGGACCTGTGGCCGGGGTGATCCGGTCAACCATGCCGTTGGGAAAGGCCACATGGGCCTGAACCCAATCGGCAAAATCGGGGTCAGAAAGACGGGCAAGGCCAACAACCGCCGCCTGCGTCACATGACCATTTCCGGGCAGGTTGTCACAACTCATCACGGTAAAGGGGGCGATGCCCGCCTCGCGCCGCAGGCGCAGGGCCGCGAGAATGGCCCCAAAGGCCGTGACAGGTGCGCCGGGATGGGCCGCGTCATGGGCGATATCGGGTGCTGTGGGATCAAACGCCCCGGTGGCGGCGGCAATGAAATAACCGCCCTCGGTCACGGTCAGTGACACGATGCGGATCTCGGGCCGGGCCATGGCCGCAATCAGGGCGGCGCTATCGGCCTCAACGGGGAGGAAATCAATCATCGACCCGACGCGGCGCGCGCGCTTTCCTGTCGGGTCCAACTCGATCACCGTAGACAGGCAGTCTTGCGTCAAAAGCGCATCGCGCATCCGGGCATCCCCGTCGCGCACTCCGGCGCCAAGGATCGCCCAATCCTGCGCCTCGCCCATGTTCATCAGATCATCGAGATAGACTGCCATATGGGCGCGGTGAAAGTTTCCCAAGCCAATATGGACAATGCCGGGGGTCAGGCGACGGCGATCATAGGTCGGAAGCGCAACCGTGGGAGTGTGGGTATTCATGTCAGGCCATCCAATTCCCACCGTCGACGCCATAGCATTGCGCGACGATGTATTTTGCTTCATCCGTGGCAAGAAAGATTGCCATTCCGGTCAAATCCTGCGCGGTGCCCATACGCCCGAATGGCACGGCCTCGCCCACGACGCGCTTCTTCTCGCCCAAGGGACGGTTTTCATATTTGGCAAAGAAGGCGTCGACACCATCCCAGTGTTCCCCGTCGACAACGCCGGGCGCGATCGCGTTGACGTTGATACCGTGGGAAATCAGGTTCATCCCGGCACTTTGCGTCAGGCTGATCACGGCGGCCTTTGTCGCGCAATAGACGGCAACGAGCGCCTCGCCCCGTCGTCCAGCCTGTGAGGCCATGTTGATGATCTTGCCGCCATGGCCTTGGGCAATCATCTGCCGTGCCGCCGCTTGGAGGCAAAACAAGGTGCCCGAAACATTGACCGCAAACAGGCGATCATAATCGGCGCGAGAGATCTCAGTGATCGGACAGGCGCTGAACAGCGCGGCATTGTTGATCAAGATATCCAATTTGCCCATCTGATCGACGGCTTGGGCAAATCCGGCCTCAATGCTGGTCTGATCGGTGACATCCATCTGCACCGCATGGGCCCTTTCGCCCAGCGACTTGGCCGCCGACGTTGCAGCATCACCGTTGATATCTGCGATGGTGACGGTTGCCCCTTCGGCAAGATAGGCGCGGGCGAATTCCAGCCCGATGCCCCGTGCAGCCCCTGTGATCAGAGCCGATTTACCCAAGAGCCTCATGCCATCAACTTTCCATCAGTGCCAAAACGCATCATTTTTCCGGCTTGTGGCGCAAAGCGGATCATGTCGCCATGATGAAAATTTACCTCGCCACTCGCCCGCAGAGTCAAAGTGCCCAAATCCCCCGCGTTCACCTTGAGGAAGGTATCAGACCCCAGATGCTCGGACAGGCCGACAACACCCTGCCATGCGCCATCCGGTGTCACATCAATATGTTCGGGCCGGATGCCAATGGTCTTTGCGCCATGCTTTGCCGCCTCGGCCCCTTCGATCAGGTTCATTTTCGGGCTGCCGATGAACCCCGCCACGAACAGATTGGCGGGCGCGCGATACAGGTCCAGCGGACTGCCGACCTGTTCAATCCGGCCTGCATTCAGCACCACGATCTTGTCGGCCATCGTCATCGCCTCGACCTGATCATGCGTCACATAGATCATCGTGGTTTTCAGACTTTGGTGCAGTTCGCTGATCTCTTGCCGCATGTTGACGCGCAATGCGGCATCTAGGTTTGACAGGGGTTCGTCAAACAAGAACGCCGCAGGTTCCCGCACGATGGCCCGGCCGATGGCGACGCGCTGACGCTGCCCGCCCGAAAGCTGGCCCGGCTTGCGGTCGATATAGCTAGACAGGTTCAGGATTTTCGCGGCGTGGTCCACACGCTTGGCCTGTTCCTCGGCCGACATCCCCGCCATTTTCAGCGGAAAAGCAATGTTCTTGCGCACCGACATATGCGGATAAAGCGCATAGGACTGAAACACCATCGCAAGGCCGCGCTTGGCCGGTGGCAGGTCGGTCGCATCGGTGCCGTCAATCGAAATGATGCCTGCTGTGGTATCCTCCAGCCCAGCGATCAACCGCAAAAGCGTGGATTTGCCACAGCCCGATGGCCCGACGAAAACGACGAACTCTCCATCCTCGATGTTCAGGTCGATGCCCGGAATGACATCCACCTCACCAAAGGATTTCTTGACGGATTTTAACGTGATCTTGCCCATTTTTGCCTCACTTAACCGCGCCGAAGGTCAGGCCCCGGACAAGTTGCTTTTGGCTGAACCAGCCAAGGATGAGAATTGGTGCGATGGCCATGGTGCTGGCCGCCGACAGTTTTGCGTAGAACAGGCCCTGAGGGGCGGAAAAGCTGGCGATAAAGGCCGACAAGGGGGCGGCCTTGGTCGTGGTCAAGGTGATGGTCCAGAACGCTTCGTTCCACGCGAGGATGATATTCAAAAGCATGGTCGAGGCGATGCCGGGCACCGCCATGGGTGTCAGCACATACAAGATTTCGTTGCGCAAAGACGCCCCATCCATCCGCGCAGCCTCAAGGATCTCGCCGGGGATCTCCTTGAAATAGGTGTAAAGCATCCACACAATCACGGGCAGGTTCATCAGCATCAATGCCATCACCAGACCAAAGCGCGTGTCGAACAAACCGGTGCGCTGAAAGATCAGATACATGGGGATCAGAACTGCCGCTGCAGGCATCATCTTGGTCGACAACATCCACATCAGCAGGTCTTTTGTCCGCCTGCCAGGCACAAAGGCCATGGCCCATGCCGCAGGAATGGCGACGATCAGACCCAGCAGAGTGGATCCCACCGAGATAACCACCGAATTCCAGAAAAAGCGCGGATAGTCTGACCGCCCCCAAACTTCGGCATAGTTTTCAAGCGTCCAGTCCGCGGTGAACAGTTGCGGCGGTGAGGCCACTGCGCTTGCCTCTGTCTTGAAGCTTGTCAGGATCGTCCAAAGAACCGGAAAGAAGATCAGCAGTGCCACCGACCAGGCGGCCAGCGTGAACAGGATCTTGCGGCGAGGGGTAACTGAGCGGGCCATGGGAAACTCCGTCGTTCAGGCGTCGAGGTTCTTTCCCATGCTTCGCATGAGGAAGTAGGCAACGATATTGGCAAGGATGATAGCGATGATCCCGCCAGCCGCCGCACGCCCGATATCCTTGGCGATCACAGCCTGCTTGTAGATCATGTAGGGCAGCGTGGTAGAGGCAGAACCGGGTCCGCCTTGGGTGGTCGTGAAGATCTCGCCGAAAATCCCCAGAAGGAAGATCGTCTGGATCAAGATGACGACCGTGATGGCGCGCTTCATGTGCGGCAACACGATATACCAGAACCGGCTGAATGCCCCCGCCCCGTCCATCTCGGCCGCTTCAAGCTGTTCCGACGACATGGATTGCAGCGCGGTCAACAAGATAAGTGTGGCAAAAGGCAACCATTCCCAAGACACAATAAAGATCACCGATGCCATGGGATAGCTTTCCAGAAACAGGATCGGCTTCATCCCAAGCCCGATCGCCGCCGAGGCGAACATACCGTTCTGGGGGTGCATGAACAGGTTTTCCCAGATCGAGGCGGCAACTGGAGGCATAACGAAAAATGGCGAGATCACCAGAATGCGCAAGGGACCCTGCCCCCAAACCGGTTGATCTATCAAAAGGGCAATCAAAACACCCAGAACGATCGTGATGGTCAGCACACCGCCGACCAGCAACAAGGTATTGGAAATGGCCAACCAGAAATCGGGAGAGTTAAAGAACCATTTGTAATTCTGGATCCCAGCCCAGCCGTTCCGCTCAGGGGATAGCAGGCGGTAGATCCGGAACGAAAACCAGGCTGTCAGACTCAATGGAACAATCATCCATATGAACAGCAAGATGACAGAGGGTGCGACCATCAATCGGGCTGCGGTGCGTGAGGATTGGGTTGCCACTTTGTATCTCCTATGCAGTTGGGGAGAGTGCCGGGTGCCAAGGGATGTGTCGGGCAAAGTCCCCCGCTCCTTGGGAAGTGCGGGGGACGATGGGAAACCCGGACGGCTGGGGACCGTCCGGATTATCCAATCTTACTTGATGTAGCCAGCCGAGGTCATTTCGCTGACAGCAAGGGCCTGCGCCTCTGCCAGAGCATCATCAACCGACTTCTGACCTGCCAGAGCGGCCGAGAAGATTTCGCCAACCGACGTGGCCAGACCCGCAAACTCGGGGATCGCCACGAACTGGACGCCAACATACGGCACTGGCTTGACCGACGGATTGGTCGGATCAGCCGCGTTGATCGAGTCGATGGTCATCTTGGCAAACGGCAGCGCTGCATATTCCGCGTTGGCGTAAAGCGACGTGCGCGTTCCCGGAGGTGCATTGCGCCAGCCTTCCTTCGAGGCGACCAAGGCAATGTAGTCCTTGTTGGTTGCCCAGTTCACGAAGGTTTTGGCAGCATCCTTGGCGTCAGAGGACGCAGGGATAGCCAGCGACCAAGCCCAGAGCCAGTTCGCGCGCTTGCCAAGGCCCATGTCGGGTGCCAAAGCAAATCCGACTTGATCAGCAAACTCGGACTGTGCGGGATCGGTCAACGAACCGGCGGAAACCGTGGCGTCCATGCGCATGGCGCACTTGCCCTGCAACGAGAGCGTCAGGTTCTCGTTATAGCCGTTGTTCGATGCGCCCGGAGGACCGTATTTGGTCAACAACTCGACATAGTCGGTCATGACCGCTTTCCACTCTGGCTGGTCGAACTGGGGGTTCCAGTTTTCATCGAACCAACGCGCGCCATAGCTGTTGGCCATGGTGGTCAGGAAGGCCATGTTCTCGCCCCAGCCTGCCTTGCCGCGCAGGCAGATGCCATAGATGCCGGCATCCGTGTCAGTCATCGCGGCCGCAGCGGCCTTGATGTCGTCCCAAGTGGGCGCGTCAGGAATAGTGACGCCAGCCTTTTCGGCCAGATCCTTGCGGTAGTTCACAAAGGACGACTCGCCATAGAACGGCGAGGCGTAAAGATTGCCGTCAACCGTCAGACCGCCGCGGATGGCCGGCAGCAGGTCGTCGATGTCATAATCGGCTGGCAGATCGTTCAGGCTTTCCAACCAGTTCTGCTTGGCCCAGATCGGAACCTCATAGGTGCCGATGGTGACCACGTCATACTGACCACCGCCGGTGGCGATATCTGCGGTGACGTTCTGGCGCAGGACGTTTTCTTCCAGCGTGACCCACTCGACCTTGATGTCGGGGTGCTTGGCATAGAAATCGTCCATAAGGCCTTGCATACGGATCATGTCGCCATTGTTGACAGTGGCAACCGTGATGGTGGTTTCGGCCATGGCGGCACCCGCCAAGGTAAACGAAACCGTCGCGCCGAGCAGCGCGCGAAGCGTCATTTTCATATGTAACCTCCCTAAGAAGCGATTGAGCATTTCATCGCTTAATGAGCAATTATTCACGAAAGGATAAATGCGTCAACCCCCCTCTTCCGCCGCAACTGCATTGGTCGGGATGGATCAGCGACGGGCCAAAAGGGCCTTTGCGGTGGGCTCGTCCGTGACGAGACTGTTGATAATACGGGACTTCAAGGCCCCCAAAATTGCCGCGACCTTGGATGCACCCGCAGCAATTCCAACCGAGGGGCGATCAAGATTCGGCGTTACCCGGACCCCTCCGGTGCGGCGGTTCGTGCCAACATCCAGATAGACGCCCTCCGAATCAAACACCCAACCCGCGACTTCACCGACGGCACCGGCCGCCTGCATCTCGTCCAACTCGTCCCGAGTCACAAAGCCATCGGCCAACAACGGTGCATCGTCCGACATCTGGCCCACCCCGACAAAGACGACCCCGGCCCGCTGTGCCAGATCAACCACCTTGCGCACTGGTGGCAGGGCATGAAAGGCGGCGTTTTCTTCGGGTGTGGGGCTGATCACAGGCACCGGCATCGGGTAGTGTGGAGCATGAACCTTGTCTGCGATCCGCATCACAACATCAAAAAAGCTGGCAGAGCCATCGGGCGCGATATTGCCGATCAAGGACACCAGACGATGCTGCTCTGCCTCCATCGGCGTCAAGGCATCGACCATCCCCCGCATCGCCCGCCCGGTTCCCAAGGCAATGACCAAAGGCTCGGGCATGCGCAAGAACCGCTCCAACTCCGCCGCGGCGGCGCTGGCAATCGCAGGCACCGGATCGGCACCCGCGCCCAAGGATGGCATCACCCGCGCACGATCAAGGCCAAAACGATCCCGCAATGCGGCCTCCAGATCCAGACAGGCCCCGATGCGGTGATTAAGCCGCACATGGATCAGCCCTTCGATCATGGCCCGGCTGACAAGTCGCTGCGCCCGCTGACGGCTGATGCCCAGTTCCGCCGCGATCTGATCTTGCGTCATCCCCCCGACATAATACATCCAGCCCGCCCGGGCGGCATCATCCAGCAAGGTGGGTTCGGTTTCGATACGGCTCATTGCTGCCTCTTGAGTTGGGGGGCAATCTGATAGAAATCGGCAAAGGACGCAAACCTTAGGTCGGGTATGGCATCTTCGGGTTCTGGTGGCGTGTCGGGCCCCATATGGCTGCCACCGGTAAAACGCCAGACTTTCATCCCCGCAGCCAGCCCTGCCCGAATGCCCGTCAAGCTGTCTTCGATCACCAGACACTCTTCGGGCTGCACAGCGAAGCGGGCGGCGGCAAACAAGAACAGATCGGGCGCGGGCTTGCCCCGCTCCACCTGCGAGGCGGTAAAGGTGACGGCCCCCAAGCGATCCCACAGGCCAACAAGCCGCAGCGAGGATTCCACCCGGCGCGGGCTGGAGGATGTCGCGACACAGGCCGGAACGCCCAGATCCGCGATCACCTCGGCCACATGTGGCATGATCCGCAACTGCGCCTCAAAGGCTGCAAGCAGCCTTTCGCGGTAGCGCGCCTCGAATTCCGGGGGGAGTTCCAGCCCGAATTCCCGCCGGATCTGGGCCATCACCGTGGGATAGCTGCGCCCGAGGAAATGTTTCGCAACATAGCCAAGGTCAATCGCCACCCCCAGGCCGGCCAGTTCCTCAATCAGCATCCGGGCGCTGATGATCTCACTGTCGATCAAGACCCCATCACAATCGAGGATGAGCAACGAAGGTTTGTCCGTATTCACTTTTGTCAAGCTGTGCGCCCCGGGTTCACGTTGGCCGTAGAGTTTCCGCTTTTCCCCGGCTTGGCAATCGCCAAGACCCACGCCATTGCCTTCCTGTGTACTTAACCAACCGTAACATCATGATGATAAAGCCAATCGAATCGGCGCAACGCCAGTTCCGGGGCCATCCAGCCCCCAAGACGCAGGCCAAGATGCGCCACAGACCGCACCGGTCCGCGCAAATGATAGGCGCGGGCATTGCGATTTGCCGCCTCGACAATCCTTGCCGTGCGGGGCGCGCGCTGGGATTGATAGGCGGCAAGCCCCGCCGCAATCGTATCGGCCCCCGACAGCGAGGCCGCCAGAACCCAAGCATCCTCCAGCGCCATATTGGCCCCTTGGGCCAAGAACGGCAGTGTCGGATGGGCCGCATCCCCCAAGATAACCGCAGCCCCTTCAGGCTGCACCCCAAACCAGCGCTTTGCGACCGGATGGCGGAACAGGCCCCACAGCCAGACATCCTCGACCTGATCCAGCCAGCCACGCACGCGGGGCGAAAACTCCTCGAACGCCAATCGCAATTCCATCGGATCATCGCGCAGGCTCCAGCCCTCTTCGACCCAACGATTGCGTTCCTCGACGGCCACGATATTGCGCAGCGTGCCGCCGCGCAGCGGATAGCTCACCAGATGTCGACCGGGGCCCATATGCACCTCGGCCACGGGCTCTGCACCCGCCTCGCAGGGCACAAGGGCGCGCCACGCGACCTGCCGGGTGAAGAAGGGCGCTACCTTGCCATTCAGGGCCTGACGCAAGGGTGAATGCAGACCATCCGCGCCGATCAGAAAGTCCACCTCGGCCTCGTCGCCCAAGGCGGTGACATAGCGGGGCTGCTGGCCTGAAAGATCAATCTGATCAATCTTTTGCAAAAGCCGCAGCTCAACCCCAGCCTCACGCGCGCCCTTTAGCAGCAACGAAATCAGGTCGGCACGGTGAACGAAATGGTAGCCATCTTGTGGCCGTAGGCGTCCCACGTCCAGCCGGGTCACAACATCGCCGTCAAGCCCGTCGCGCAATTCCACGGCGGTTGCCCGAAGGGACACCGCCTCCAGCGCCGGGCCAAGGCCAAGGGCACGCAACACCGTAGCGCCGTTGGGGCTGACCTGCAGGCCTGCGCCAACCTCACGAATGGCATCGGCTTGCTCAAGGATCGTGACTTGCGCCCCGCGCAAGGCCAAGGCCTGTGCCACGGCAAGGCCCGCCACGCCTGCCCCCAAAACTGTGATGCGCTGCCCGATCATGCTCATGCCAAACGCCCCGCCTGCCTTCGCCATATGAAAAACGCCGAGCCTTCCGGCCCGGCGTCACTGTCCCTCTCAAACCCCGCCGCCACAACCCTGTTGGACTGCGACACAGTGGTCAGTCTTCGCGGTGCACCTTTTCGCGGCGCTCATGCTTTTCCTGGGCTTCGAGTGTCATGGTCGCAATTGGGCGCGCATCCAGCCGCTTGAGGCTGATCGGCTCCCCCGTCACTTCGCAATAGCCATATTCGCCATTTTCGATCCGACGCAGCGCCGCGTCGATCTTGGCCACCAACTTGCGCTGGCGATCGCGCGTCCGCAACTCCAAGGCCCGATCGGTTTCCTCGCTTGCGCGATCCGCCAGATCTGGCACGCTTCGTGCACTCTCTTGCAGGTTGTCGATGGTTTCAGCGCTTTGATCCAGCAGCTCTTGCCGCCATATCACCAGCTTGCGGCGAAAATATTCAAGCTGCCGCTCGTTCATGAAGGGTTCCCCCTCGGCAGGACGGTAATCATCCGGAAGGAACATTTCTGGCTTCATAGCAGCTTTCTCCTCAAATACCGAAGGGGCTGCCAGGTGGGCATCTGACATGGCGCACTCCTGTTGGGGCTGCAACTAGCCCTTTTTCAACCCCTTGTCACTAGGCGTTGCGACATTTTCTGGACCACACTAGGTTTGCCGGAATCAGGCCCAAGGGAAGCTGCAGAAATGAAATTCTCCTCTACCGAGAGCTACGTCGCCACGGATGACCTCACGGTTGCAGTCAACGCGGCTGTCACCCTGCAACGTCCACTTTTGGTCAAAGGGGAACCGGGGACCGGAAAGACGGAATTGGCCCGGCAGGTTTCGGCGGCCCTTGGGATGGAGCTGATCGAATGGCATGTAAAATCAACGACCAAGGCACAGCAGGGTCTGTATGAATATGATGCCGTCAGCCGTCTGCGCGACAGCCAGCTTGGCGATCCGCGGGTGAATGATGTGCGCAACTACATTCGCAAAGGCAAACTCTGGCAGGCGTTTGAGACCGAGGCCCGCGTCGTGCTTTTGATCGATGAGGTGGACAAGGCCGATATCGAATTTCCCAACGATTTGTTGCAAGAACTCGACCGGATGGAGTTCCATGTCTATGAGACGGGTGAGACGATCCGCGCCCGCCATCGCCCGGTGGTCATCATCACCTCGAACAATGAAAAGGAACTGCCCGACGCCTTTTTGCGCCGGTGTTTCTTTCACTATATCCGCTTTCCCGATGCCGACACCCTGCGCGCCATCGTCAAACTGCACTTTCCCCAGATCAAGGACGCCCTGCTGACAACGGCCCTGACGCAATTCTTTGAGCTGCGCGACATGCCGGGACTCAAGAAAAAGCCGTCCACCAGCGAGGTTCTGGATTGGCTCAAACTGCTTTTGGCCGAGGACCTGTCGCCCGAAGACCTGCGCCGAGATGGCAAGGCGCAATTGCCAAGATTGCACGGGGCACTTTTGAAGAATGAACAGGATGTTCACTTGTTTGAACGACTTGCCTTTATGGCACGTTCGAATCGTTGATCAATCCGTGCTAAATTGGGCGTAGTTGCCGTGGTTTAGCCACAGTTCTGACACAATGCGGTAACGCATACATACTTTTCCGTAATATAGAGTAATATTTCGCGAGCGCAGAGGAGAAAATCGAGTGGTTTGCCCTGATGCCCTGTCCATGGGTAGACTCGGGCGGCGGCACAAGAATCCACATCATTGACACAGACCTGCCCCTTTGCGGACATTCGGACCAAGTTGATTAAGCATAGTCCGATCTGCATCAAGGTTTCGTTCATGGCTCCTGTCGCCACCCGCCCAGAAAACGATCCGGTTCGCGTTGGCGACGGGCGGTTTGGGGGCAAGACGTGGCTTTTTGCAATTGGCGGGATGACGGGTGCAGCGGGGGCTGCGCCAACCATCCAAAGACTCTCTCCACCCAACTGGCGCAGCGATGTGCCGTGGGATGGGGGGCGGGGTCTGGGGGGATCCCGTAGACGAAGCCGTTCCTTGGAAAGCCGGATCTGCCCGGCGGACCAAGGCCACTTGAAACCGGGGGTGTCTGCGCACCCCCCCTCGCATCAGAGCTGCCACTCATATGCGCCTAATTCCAATGCTTGCCAGCCTTTTGCTGACGACGGTTCTCTCGGCCTGTGTCGCAACACCAACGGCACAGGTGTCAAAGACCGACCTTGACAGCCCGATCACGGATCAAGGCTATGCCAGCGTGCAGACCTTTGCGTCCGGCCCTGCCGTGGGGGCAAACCGCTCGAATATCGAGATGGCTTCAGATTTTCTCGACCTTGAATTCCGAATGGAAAGTGGCCGCGCCCTGCCGGTGCTGACGCGGTTTGAGGGGCCCATTACCATTGCCATGACAGGCGACGTGCCCCCTGCGGCACGGTCGGAACTGGCCAAGGTCGTTTCCCGCTTTCAAAGGGAAGCCGGGTTGAATGTCAGCGTGGTCACTGGCGGACAGGGGTCGATCACCATTGATTTCCGCCCCAAGTCTGATCTGCGCCGGGCGGTTCCGTCAGCCGCATGTTTTGTGGTGCCCAATGTCTCGTCCTTTAATGCCTATATGAAGGCACGCGGCACGGTTGCGGTTGACTGGACCAGAATTTCGCGGCGCGAAAAGGTGGCCGTGTTCGTGCCATCTGATACCAGCCCGCAAGAAGTCCGCGATTGCCTGCATGAGGAGTTGGCCCAGGCCATGGGCCCGTTGAATGACCTGTTCCGCTTGTCGGATTCGGTGTTCAACGATGACAACTTTCATGCCGTGCTGACCGGCTTTGATATGCTGATGTTGCGCACCCATTATTCACCTGAATTGCGCTCGGGCATGAATGAAGCTGAGGTTGCTGCCCGCCTGCCCGGGATCCTCGCCCGCCTGAACCCAGCCGGTCAAAGCCGCGCAGGTGCTGCCCGCCAGCTTAGCCCACGCGTCTGGATCTCGGCCGCCGAAGAGGCGTTCGGTTCTCGTGGCAGTGCGGCGGCCCGCCCGATCGCCGCGGAACGCATGCTCAGCATTGCCAAGGCCCAAGGTTGGCGCGATGGTCGGTTGGCCTTCAGCTACTTCGCCCTTGGCCGCGCCCAGACCGGTCGCGACCTGCCCGCCGCAATCGCCAGCTACACCGAGGCCGCGCGGATCTGGCGCACCCAACCCGGTGGGCAAATCCACGCCGCCCATGTCGATATGCAATTGGCCGCCTTTGCCCTGTCGTCCGGTCAATTTGATCACGCCATCGCCCTGACGGATCGCAGCATCAAAGTTGTGCGCCAGTTCCAGAATGCCTCGCTTCTGGCCACGATGCTGGCCATTCGTTCCGAGGCACTGGATGCGACAGGACGCAGCAGCGAAGCACGGGCGGCACGTCTCGACAGTCAGAGCTGGGCGCGCTATGCCTTTGGCTCAGATGCTCAGGTCCGCGCACGTATGGCAGATATTGCCGCACTGGCCCGGCGCGGGCGTCGGGGGTAATACGGCCGGGCCTTCGCCCGGACAGGCCCCCGCAGGAATAACGCAGGGGTTTGGCGCATGATTGTTTTGGCAGGTCTGGTTTTCGGGGCCATCTTTGGGGCCGGGCTGGCAAAAAAGCGGGGAGGGAATACGCTGGACCTTTTGCAATATGCAGCCGGTTTTGGCATTTGCTTTGCGCTTACGGGCATGTTTGTGACGATCTTTCTGGATCGCATGTTGGCGGTGTAACCCAAGATGTTCCTGCCCTTTTTCGAAACCCTTCGAACGGCAGGCATCCCGGTATCGCTGCGCGAATACCTGAGTTTTCTTGAGGGCATGTCGGCGGGTCTGGTAACCTATGACGTCGATGGCTTTTACTATTTGGCGCGCACCGTCATGGTCAAGGACGAGCGCCACCTTGACCGCTTTGACCGTGCCTTTGCGCATAGTTTTCAGGGGCTTGAACAAATCACCCCGGAACAGGTCCTGCAGGCCGTCGATCTGCCAAAGGATTGGCTGGAAAAGCTGGCCGAAAAACACCTGAGCGCCGAGGAACGCGCCGCGATCAAGGCTCTTGGTGGCTTTGACGCGTTGATGGAGACCCTGCGCAAGCGGCTTGAGGAACAAAAGGGCCGTCATCAGGGTGGCAGCAAATGGGTGGGCACGGCCGGCACCAGCCCCTTTGGCGCCTATGGCTACAATCCCGAAGGCGTGCGCATCGGCCAAGACCAATCCCGCCACCAGCGCGCGGTCAAGGTCTGGGACAAACGCGAATTTCGCAACCTTGATGATCAGGTCGAATTAGGCACCCGCAACATAAAGGTGGCGCTGCGCCGTCTGCGCAAATGGGCGCGCGATGGGGCTGCGGATGAGCTGGATCTGGATGGCACTATCCGCGCCACCGCCGACCATGGCTATCTTGACGTGCAGACAAGGCCCGAGCGGCGCAATGCGGTCAAGGTGCTGCTGTTCCTCGATGTGGGCGGCAGCATGGACCCCTATATCAAGGTGATGGAGGAATTGTTCAGTGCCGCGCGGGCCGAGTTCAAGCACCTTGTCCCGTTCTATTTCCACAACTGCCTGTATGAAGGCGTCTGGCGCGACAACCACCGCCGTTGGGATGCGCAGACCCCGACGTGGGAGGTTTTGCGCACCTATGGCAGCGACTACAAATGCATCTTTGTGGGGGATGCCAGCATGTCACCCTATGAAATCTTGCACCCCGGCGGGGCCAATGAACATTGGAACCCCGAGGCCGGTCAGGTCTGGTTGGAACGCGCCTGTCAGCAATGGCCCAACCACCTGTGGATCAATCCCGTGGCCGAGGCGCATTGGCATTACACCCAGTCGACGCGACTTATCCAGCAGATCTTTGGCCAGCGCATGGTGCCCATGACGCTTGACGGGATTGGCCGGGGGATAAGGGAATTACGATGATCGGCCTTGCCAGACGCCACCCCATTCTTGTCTTTGCCTTTGTGCTGGCCCTTGCTGCATCGCTGTTTCTGGCCGGGCGGATCGCTTATCGCGCGGTCTATTGGACCCAGCATCGCAATGTGGCGGTCGAGCCGTGGATGACCATGGGGTATGTCGGGCGCAGCTGGGGGTTAGATCCGCGCGAGATGGACCAACGCGCAGGGCTGCCCGTCCCTGAAAAGGGCAAGCCCTTTACCCTTGAACAGATCGCCCGCGACCGTGGCGTGCCTGTGTCTGACGTGATAAGCCTTGTCGAGCAGACCATTGCCGAGATGCAGGCTGAACGTGGCAAGGCACCATGACGGAATGGCTGCTGGCCCTTGTGCCCACCTATGGGCTGTGGCTCATCGGGGTCACGACGCTGGCCTCATGCCTTGCCCTGCCGATACCCGCCTCGATCATCATGTTGGCGGCGGGGGGGTTTGCGGCGGCGGGTGATCTGGTGCTGTGGCAGGTGATTGTTGCGGCGCTGTCGGGTGCAGTGGCGGGCGATCAGATGGGCTATTTGGCCGGACGCCACGGCGGCGCACCGCTGCTGGACCGGGTGGCAAAGGCCCCTGCCCGCGCCCGCATCATCGACAAGGCCCGCACCACGATGCAGACCCGTGGCGGCATCGCCGTGTTTCTGTCGCGCTGGTTGTTCAGCCCGCTTGGGCCCTATGTGAACCTGATTTCCGGGGCTATGCACCATGACTGGTTGCGCTTTACCCTGTGGGGCGTGCTGGGCGAATTGGTCTGGTGTGGCCTTTATGTCTTTATGGGCAGCATGTTTGCGGGCAATCTTTCGGCGGCGTCTGACATGCTGGGGTCGATCCTTGGTCTGGTGGCCACGGGCACAGCCGTCCTTGGCCTTGGCGCGTGGCTTTTGGCGCTGGCGCGACGTGAACGCGCAGGTCTTTCCAAACCGCAATCCTGACCCCATATTCCCTTCATGTTGAAACTGACCCCCCTTTTGCTGGCCATTGGATACGCGCTTTTGATGTGGCGCTTTTCGGTATGGCGCACCTCACGCATGCTGGATGCGCAAAGCCAACCCCTGACCGATCCGTCGATCCTGCGGCTGACCGAACGGATGGCCAGCGCGCTTGACCTGCCGCAGATCAAGGTCAATGTGTTCGAGGTGGAGCCGGTCAATGGTCTTGCGGCCCCGGATGGCCGGATTTTCCTCACGCGCGGGTTCCTGAACCGCAAGGCGCGGGGCGAGGTTTCGGCCGAGGAACTGGCCAGCGTGATCGCACATGAACTGGGCCATGTCGCCCTTGGCCATACCCGTCGGCGGATGATTGATTTCACCGGACAGAACGCAGTTTTCGTGATGCTTTCGGCGCTGCTCAGCCGTTTTGTGCCCATTTTGGGCGTGTGGATTGCCAATCTGATCTCAACCGCGCTGATGGCCCGCATGTCGCGCCGTGATGAGTTTGAGGCAGACGCTTATGCCAGCGCTCTTCTGGTCAAAGCCGGGATCGGGGTAGAGCCGCAAAAATCCCTCTTTCGCAAGCTGGGTGCGCTGACCGCCAATCATGCCGAGGGAATTCCGGCGTGGTTGCTGAGCCACCCCAAAACCGCAGACCGCATCCGCGCGATTGAGGCGGCGGAGGCGCGTTGGCGTCAGGTTCCCGACTGAAGCGCCTTGGCCAAGCGGTTCAACTTGGCCCGTTTGAGCAAGGATTTCAGGGTAAACTCTTCGCCCGACAGCCGGCATGCGGTGGCATGAACCGCCGCGACAACCCGGCCCACGTCTTGGGGATGATGCGACCACAATTCCCACAAGAACCCATCAGGATCACGCCGATCAATCCCCTCTTCGGCCAAAAGATGGCGTGGGAAATCTTGGGCGTTGAAGGTCACGATGCAATCCGCGTGTCCGGCAATCGCAACAGCCAGAACATGGACGTCATTAGGGTCCGGCAGGCTCAGCCGCGCCTCAATATTGGCATGTTCGCGCACGATGGCCTTGGGAAAGGATGCGCGCAGGCTAACCGCCTCGCCTTCAGCGACCACCTGCGCTGCGGGGCCAAGCTTGGCCGTGGCCCGTGTCCATTCGCGCAAGATACGTTCGGAAAACAGCGGGGTATATAGCCCCGCTGCTGCACAGCCCATCAATATCTCGCGCAGAACCGTCGGATACAGAACGCAGGCGTCTAGAACCGCCTTCATCAATCCAGCCGGAAGAACAGGGCCTTAAGGTAGCCGCTTTCCGCCAGTTGCGGCAACATCGGGTGATCTGGCCCGGCCTGACCTGTGTGCAGCAATTGCGCTGCCCGTCCACCCCGGCCGATGCCACGCGCACTGGAATTGCGGAACGATTGCAGATCCGCCGCGTGCGAGCACGAACACACCACCAGATAGCCCCCCGGAGCGACCAGCGCCGAGGCCAGTTTGGCCACCCGCTCATAGGCGCGCAGGCCCGCCACCATCGCAGGTTTTGACGGCGCAAAGGCAGGCGGATCGCAGATCACCAAATCGAACTGCGCACCCTCAACCGCCAAGGCCTCCAGTACGTCAAAGGCGTCGCCTTGGCGGGTGGTGAACCGATCCGTCACCCCCATCGCCGCCGCACCCTGTGCGGCCAAGGCCAGCGCCGGGGCCGATCCGTCTACGGCCAAGGCACTTGTAGCCCCCGCCGCGAGACATGCCAGACCAAAGCCGCCGACATGTGAAAACACGTCCAACACCCGCGCACCCGGCGCAAGCCGTGCCGCAAAGGCATGGTTGGGGCGCTGGTCGTAAAAGATCCCGGTCTTTTGTCCGCCCAAAAGGTCGGCCAGATAGATGGCCCCATTCATCGCGACCTGAACCGGGGCGTCCATCGATCCTGCGATCACCGATATCTCTTCGGTCAGCCCCTCCAGCACGCGAGAGCGGCCCGAGCCATTCTTGACCACGGTGGAGACACCCGTCACGGCCTGAAGGGCCGCCACAAGCTGCGCCAGATGCGCCTCGGCCCATGCCGCATTGGGCTGGACCACGGCCACATCGCCAAAGCGGTCGATCACCACACCGGGAAGGCCATCGGCCTCGGCATGGATCAGGCGGTAATAGGGTTGGTCGAACAGGGTGGTCCGCATCTGCAACGCGCGCTGCAACCGCTTGGTGAACCACGCCTCGTCAATCACCGCCTCGATATCGCGGTCGATCATGCGGGCGATGATCTTGGATTTCGGGTTCACCGTCACCAGACCCAAGGGCCTGCGCTCGCCATCCTCCAGCACCGCAAGCGTGCCGGGATTCAGCGATTGGGTACGCCTGTCGGTCACAAGCTCATCAGCATAGACCCAAGGAAAGCCGTGTCGGATTGCCCGCGCCTCGGCCTTGGGTTTCATACGCACCACAGCACGTCCATGCGGCTGCGGAAGATCTTCGGGTTCGCCATGCGAAAGGGGAGAGGTCATCATGCACCTCCCCATATCTCAGATCGATTGCTTGTGGAATGCCCTTCAAACGCGAAAGGCGCCGGATCGTCAGAACTGCACAGCAAGGCTTTGGGGATCAACCAAACCACGGCTCATGATCATTTCTGCGTCAACCTCGGCCGACAGCGCACGACGCAAGGCAGCGGCAAGCTGTTCCACCACGACAACGCGCTGGGTACGCCCCATCTGCTCTTCGGCCACCGCCTGCGCACCTCCCGCCGCCTTCACATCGGCAACAATTGCACGTGGCCCCTCTAGCACCTCGCCCGTGGCTGCATCGCGAACCGTCAGGTTGAAATGCAAGGAATGCGTGCCGCCAATGGTGTAGCGGGTTTTCTCGGTCACGCAGTGAAACCGGGTAACCTCCAGTTCAACGATCACCGATGGGCCACTTGTCAGGTGTTTGGATGCCGCCGCTGCCGCATCAGCGAAAATCGCGCTGACCTGCTTGTGACGGTTTCCAATCGGTTCCCCACGCCAGACGATATCGGCGATCGGATAGAAGACATTTGCCTCGGACACGCGCAGCGTTTGCGGCACCGTGATCCGGACATCCTTGATCACATAGTGACCCGTCAGAACCTTCTGTGCGGGGCCCTGCGCAAGTACCTCACCATTCGATGCGGCCAAAGTCAGATCGGAAACAGAGCGTGACGCCGGAATTTCACCAGCGCAGGCAGACAAGAGGATCGCTGCGGCCATCATTGGGAACAAAACACGTTTCATCGTCATTTCCTCATGGGGTTTCGCCCGGATTTTGCGAGATATATCGGGTAATCATGGTCGAAATTCGTCTAAAATCGTACGAAAGGCTGTTATCTCTATGCCCAAGACCCACAGCGCATCGCATCGGATGACCACGGTTTTTGGGCGCGCGACATTTCGCCATCTGAGGGCCAGCCGTTCTTGTTAGCGCTAACGCTTTCTGTTAAAGACACGCCAACAGGTAGAAATGGGGGCCACACATGTCGCTGAACGCCACGATCGCACGCGTGACTGACCGTATCCGTGAACGCAGCCGCGACACACGGGCAACCTATTTGTCCCGGATGCATCAAGCTGTCACCAATGGGCCTGCCCGCAGCCATCTTTCTTGCGGCAATCAGGCCCATGCCTTTGCCGCAACGCATGAGGACAAGAATGCGCTTGCCACAACACGCGCGCCCAATATCGGCATTGTGACGGCCTATAATGATATGCTGTCGGCCCATCAGCCATTTGAACGCTATCCCGATCTGATCCGCACAGCCGCCCGCAAGGCAGGCGCGACCGCACAGGTGGCAGGCGGCGTGCCCGCCATGTGCGACGGCGTGACCCAAGGCCAGCCCGGGATGGAGCTGTCGCTGTTTTCGCGCGATGTGATCGCATTGGCGGCGGGCGTTGCCCTTAGCCACAATACCTTCGACGCCGCCCTTTACCTTGGCGTTTGCGACAAGATCGTGCCGGGCCTGATCATCGCCGCCGGCACCTTTGGCCATATCCCCAGCGTTTTTGTGCCTGCGGGCCCAATGCCCTCGGGTATTCCCAATGATGAGAAATCGGCGGTGCGCAACCGCTTTGCCGAAGGCAAGGCCAGCCGCGAGGAGCTGATGGCCGCCGAGATGGCGAGCTATCATGGCCCCGGCACCTGCACCTTTTACGGCACGGCGAACACCAACCAGATGCTGATGGAGTTCATGGGCCTGCACCTGCCCGGCGCAAGTTTCGTCAACCCCGGCACTCCGCTGCGCGAGGCGCTGACATCGGCGGCGGTCGAACGTGCGGCCCAGATCACCGCGCTTGGCAATGACTTCCGCCCCGCAGGCGAAATTCTGGACGAACGCGCCTATGTGAATGGCCTTGTCGGTCTGATGGCCACGGGCGGGTCGACCAACCTTGTGCTGCATATGCCCGCCATGGCGCGCGCCTCGGGCGTGATGCTGGACCTTGAGGATTTTGCCGATATTTCGGAAGCTGTGCCCCTGATGGCCAAGGTCTATCCAAACGGCTTGGCGGACGTGAACCATTTCCATGCCGCAGGCGGGCTGCAATTCCTGATCGGTCAGTTGCTGGATGCCGGGCTTTTGCATGCCGATGCAAAGACCATCATAGGCGACGATCTGTCCGCCTATCGTCAGGAACCCACATTGTCGGGAGGCAAACTTGGCTGGCAGGCGGGCCCCACCACTTCGCTTAATGAAAAGATCGTGCGCCCGGCAGATGCGCCCTTTGCCACCACGGGTGGGCTAAAGCAATTGTCTGGCAACCTTGGGCGCGGGGTGATCAAGGTCTCGGCCGTGGCTCCCGAGCGCCATGTGATCGAGGCCCCGGTTCGCATCTTTCACGATCAGAACGATGTGAAAGCCGCCTTTAAAGCTGGTGAATTCACCACGGACACCGTGGTTGTCGTCCGCTTTCAGGGACCAAGTGCCAATGGCATGCCCGAGTTGCACTCGCTGACCCCGACCCTGTCGGTGCTGCAAGATCGCGGGTTGCGGGTTGCGCTGGTGACTGATGGCCGGATGTCTGGGGCCAGTGGCAAGGTGCCCGCCGCCATCCACGTCTCGCCCGAGGCAGCCAAGGGCGGCCCCCTTGCCCGCCTGCGCGATGGTGACATCGTGCGGCTTGATGCGATTGAGGGCACGTTGATGGTTCTGGCCCCGGATTTCGAAAACCGTGCCCCCGTCACCGCGGACCTGTCGGCCAACAGCCATGGCATCGGGCGCGAGTTGTTCGAGGCGTTCCGGCGCAACGTGGGCTCTGCCGATACCGGGGCGAGTGTGGTTGTCTGAACGACCTCCGTTTTCGGCTTGAAAATTATCCCTGCCAAGGGCACCTGCCCTTTGTCTTATCGCCTGTTGAAAGGTTTGCGCCATGACCCCAACCGAACAATCTGCCCGCGCGCTTGAGGTGTGCCGCCTTGCGCCTGTTGTCCCTGTTTTGGTGATTGATGATATCGCCCACGCCAGACCGCTGGCCGAGGCGCTGGTTGCAGGCGGCTTGCCTGCGCTGGAAGTCACCCTGCGCACCCCCTGCGCGCTTGACGCGATCCGCATCATGGCCGAGGTTCCGGGCGGCCATGTTGGCGCGGGCACCTTGCTGACACGCGCCGATGTAAAGGCCGCGAAAGAGGCTGGTGCCACCTTTGGCGTCTCGCCCGGCTCCACCCCTGCCCTGATCGACGCGGCCTGTGAATTTGACCTGCCGCTGTTGCCCGGTGCTGTCACGGCATCGGAAATCATGGCGCTTCTGGAACTGGGGTTCACGGTGCAAAAATTCTTTCCCGCCGAACAATCAGGTGGGGCTGCATTCCTGAAATCCATCGGCTCCCCCCTGCCTCAGGTCAGCTTTTGTCCCACAGGTGGCATTGGTCTGAAAACAGCGCCAGATTACCTTGGCCTCAAGAACATCCTTTGCGTTGGCGGGTCTTGGGTTGCGCCCAAAGACGCGATGGTCGCAGGCGATTGGGCAAAGATCACCACCCTTGCCGCAGAGGCCAAGGCGCTGCGATCCTGAACGGCGGGTCTTTCTCAAGGCGCAAACCTTGCCATAAGGCACGTCGCCACAGATCAGGCACACTCAGTTTAGTGGAATGACATCCACTGCTTGATGGCTTTTCTGACCGCCCGCGATGCGCATGGTGCCCTTGATCGGGGCCACATCAGAATAGTCGCGACCATGGGCGACAACGATATGATCCCCGCCGGCAAAGCAGTTGTTGGTGGGATCAAACTCAACCCACCCTGTCGCTTGGCCGCACCATGCGCGCACCCAAGCATGCATGGCATCCGCCCCTTCAAGCCTTGGTTTTCCGGGCGGAGGCAGGGTGCGCAGATAGCCGCTGACATAGCCCGCCGGAACGCCGATGCCGCGCAAGCAGGCGATCATGATATGGGAGAAGTCCTGACAAACCCCCCGCCCCTTGGCAAAAGCCTCTGTCGCAGGGGTGTCGACCTTTGTCGCGGTGGGGTCAAACCGCATATGACGGAACAAGCCGCTGCCCACGGCCATCACCACCTCGGCCACGGTCAAACCCGGGCGCACAAGCGCGGTGGCAAAAGCGGTCATGGCGGGATCAATCGGCACGCGCGATGAGGGGGCCAAGAAATGCAGCGGCGCATTCGGCCCCACATCCCGACACTGTGCCAATTCGCGCGCCAAGGCATCCAGCGGCACCGCACTTGCAACTGATGGCACCAGACCGTCACGCATCACCCGTGCCCGCATGGTGAGTGACACGCTGTCGTGCGGACCACGAAAGCTGAACTCTGTCACGGCGTTTCCGAAGAAATCCACCCTGTCCAACCGCTCTTGCGGAATGGGGTCGATCGTAAGCTGGGCGGATTGAACGCTTTGACCTGCTGTCAGGCCCAAAGGCATCACGCAAACGACATGCCGCCCCCCCACCGCCGGGTTGGCATATTCATAGGCTATTTGTAGTTTGATATCGAAAATCACCGCGCCGCCCCTAGTGCATGAATGTGGCATGCAGTGCCGTTGACAGGTTCAAGATCTGCCCATGCGTTGCCAAAAGCGCCTTTTGATCAAGGCTATAGACCGAATGTGCCGCCATTTCGTCCTGCAGGGCTGCAACGGCGGCGACAAACCCCTTCATGTGACCGGGGGGGCGCAGGGGAGCAAGGTCGTCTGTCCTGCGGGCAATCACATCCAGATGAAACCGGACCGAGCGGGGGTTGCTTTCATCCAGCGCCAACAGGTCAATAACGCTTTCGCGACTGGTAAACACGGCATAGCGCTGGCGGTGAACCATGATGCTGTCCCCCACTTCGATCGTCAGATCAAGCCCTCCCGCCGCAGCACGCGGGCCGGTCGTCTCGGCCAAAAGCTCGGTCATCATCGCCGCGCGCTCCATCGACCGCCCGATGGTCAGGAACTGCCAGCCCGCCGCGCGATACATGTTTTCATGCACAAGGCCCGAAAAGCCCGCGATCTTGCGCAACATCACACTCATGACCGAGGCCGCGTCGCTGCCCACCTCGGTCGTCTTGGCGATGCGGGCCATTGATTTTTCCATATCCTTCAGCGCTGCCCAACCATCCACGCTAAAGCGGTCGCGGATCTGGCTGGCACTGTGAACCGCCGAGGCCAGCGTGCTGGTGACACCCTTGGGAAAGGCTTCGGTCACGTCGACACCATAGGCGTTCAGGCGGGCATGGATCGTGGCCAAAAGCGGGGCGGTCGCGGCCTCATCCAGACGGCTGTTATAGGCGCGCACAAGGCGCAACAGGCCTTCGGTCCGCTCCACATAACGGCCAAGCCAGAACAGGTTGTCGGCCGCACGGCTGGGCAAGGGTCCGGCCTTTGCCCGCACAAAAGGCGCGCTTTGCGCCACCAGCATGGTCACGGCCTCAACGGGCTTGTCGCCCACGATCCAGACATCAGCAACCGAGCCACCGTTGCGCATCGAAATGGCGGAGGTATCGGCACTGGCCCCGATGCGGGCAAAGCCGCCGGGCATCACCTGCCACCCATTCGGGGTGCGGGCCAAGAAGGCGCGCAATGTCATCGGTCGCGGCACCAAGGCGCCGTTTTCATAGACAGGCGTCGTCGACAGGGTCACCAATTCCTTGCCCACCAATCCAGCGGCATTCTGGGTCAGCCATGCGTTCAGGTCAGTCTGATCCGCCCCGCGCATCTGCCCCCCCACCGCATGCGGCGCGCCCGAATCAAAGGGCATCCGCGTTGCCATGGCCGGGCCAATCATCATGCGGTTCGCATGGGCGCGCACATGGGCCAACTCACTGGCTTGACCGCACCACCATGTGGCCACGTTCGGCAACAACAGTGGCCTTCTCGTCAGAACTTGTGAAATCTTGGGCAAGAACGCCATCAAGGCCTGCGTTTCCAACACCCCCACGCCCAAGGCATTGACCATGCTGACATGGCCTTGGCGCACCGCCGACATCAGCCCCGGCGTGCCAAGCTGGCTGTCCTCGCGCAATTCCAGCGGATCAGCCCAGATGCCATCCATCCGCCGCCACAGCACATCGACGGGGGCCAACCCTTCGACCGTGCGCACCCGCAACTGGCCATTTTCCACACAAAGATCCTCGCCCTCCAGCAAGGTCATGCCCAGATAGCGGGCGATATAGGCCTGTTCGTAATAGGTGTCGGTCAGGGGCCCCGGCGTCAATATCCCCACGCGTGAGGCAAGATCCCCGCGCTGCTTTTCAAGTGCGTCGCGAAACGATCGGAAAAACCCGGCCAGACGGTGCACATTGGCCGTGCGGAAAACGTCCGGAAACACGCGCGAGGCCGCCACCCGGTTCTCAAGCGCAAAGCCCGCGCCCGAGGGGGCATCGGTGCGGTCAGACAAGACCCACCAGCGGCCATCGGGGCCACGGCCAATCTCGATCGCCACAAAGTGCAAGAAATGCCCCGAGCGTGGCCGCACCCCGATCATGGGGCGCAGCCATTCGGGGTTTTGGGCAATCAGGCTGGCGGGCAAATGGCCATTGGCCACAAGACGGTTGTCACCGTAAAGATCGGCCACCACCTGTTCCAGCAAATCGGCGCGCTGGATCAGGCCCGCCTCGATCCCGCGCCACTCGGCCTCGGGCAGAATGATCGGCACGGGGCTGAACGGCCAATCGCGGCCCACATCGGCATTGGTGCCATACTTGCGAAAGAATACGCCCGTATCCGCCAAATGCTGATCACCGCGCGCGAAAGCATCGCCCATCTCGGCCTCGGTCAGGCCGGACATATGCGCGATCAGGCCCGTCCAGACAGCCCGCATCGCGCCCTTGGCATCTGCCAATTCGTCGGGCACACCCGGAAGAGGCCGATACCGGGCGAAAAGCTGGGTATCGACACATTTGGATTGCATTCTTTGGGGCATCACTGCCGGGGCGCGCGGCGCAGGTCTAGGGTCATCGGGAACTCGGGGTGCGGGGTTTCGGGAACCGGCTCATAGGAACCCGCAGTATGACCGCGCGCTTCAAAACGGGCAAGCCGCCGCGCCTCTGCCTCATTGCTGTTGACCGGAAAGGTATCATAGCTGCGCCCGCCGGGGTGCTTGACGTGATAGGTGCATCCCCCCAAGGCCCGCCCGTTCCATGTGTCATAGATGTCAAAGGTCAGCGGCGCGTTCACTGGCAAAACCGGGTGCAACGCAAGGGGCGGTTGCCACGCCTTGTAGCGCACCCCCGCGACCGACACGCCTGCCCCTGCCGCCTGCATCGGCAATTGGCGCTGATTGCAGGTGACGGTATAGCGGCCCGGATCGGCACAGGTCAGCTTGGCCTGCAACCGCTCAACCGAGCTGTCGGTATAGCGCACCGTGCCACCAATCGCCCCGGTTTCGCCCAGCACATGCCATGGCTCCAAGGCTTGGCGCAGTTCCAGCGTGACGCCCTCGACCGTGGTTTCCCCGCAGAAGGGAAAACGGAATTCGGCCTGCGCCTTGAACCAATCCGGGTTCAGATCAAAGCCGTGTTCGCGCAGATCGGCCAAGACATCCAGAAAATCGGTCCAGACGAAATGCGGCAGCATAAAGCGATCCGCCAGCGTCGTGCCCCAACGGGTCAGATTGCCCTTGATCGGGCTGGCCCACATGCGCGCAATGATTGCCCGGATCAAAAGCTGCTGGGCAAGGCTCATGCGCGGGTTGGGCGGCATCTCGAACCCGCGAAACTCCACCAGACCCAAGCGGCCTGTGGGGCCATCGGGGGAATAGAGCTTGTCAATGCAGATCTCGGCCCGATGGGTATTGCCGGTCACATCGACCAAAAGATTGCGCAACAGCCGGTCCACAAGCCACGGCGCAGGCGCCGCACCCTGCCCCGGCACCGGGATTTGCGACAGTGCAATCTCAAGTTCATAAAGACTGTCCATCCGCGCTTCATCAATGCGCGGCGCCTGCGAGGTGGGGCCGATGAACAGGCCCGAAAACAGGTAAGACAGGCTGGGGTGACGCTGCCAATAGAGGATCAGGCTGGCCAGCAGATCGGGGCGGCGCAAAAACGGGCTGTCGGCGGGCGTGACACCGCCCACCACCACATGATTGCCGCCACCGGTTCCGGTGTGCTTGCCGTCGATCATGAACTTGTCGGCCCCAAGACGCAATTGTCGCGCCTCTTCATAGACGGCCTCGGTGGTGGCCGTCACCTCGCCCCAGGTGTGGGCGGGGTGAATATTGACCTCGATCACCCCCGGATCGGGGGCCACGCGGATCACATTCAAGCGGGGGTCATTTGGCGGACCATAGCCTTCGATATGGACCGGCAGGCCATGGCGTTTGGCAGCGGCTTCGGCTGCGGCGACCAGTTCCAGATAATCCTCGACCTTTTCCACGGGCGGCATGAAGACACAAAGCCGCCCGTCGCGCGGCTCCACCGAAATCGCGGTGCGCACCGTACCCGCCACATCCGAGATCGCCTGTTCACGCACATCTTGCGTGGCCTCGGATGCGGTAAAGGTGGCGCGCTCTTGCCTGTGCTGATCGGGGGTTTCGGGCGCAAAATCCGGCAAGGCGCCGCGGTCATCAAACGGGTCTGACGGGTGCACATGCGGATAATCCGCAGGCTTGACAAAGGGCAGCGATCCCAGCGGCAGACGATACCCCACGGGGCTGTCCCCCGGCACAAGGAACAGATGCCCGCGCCGCAGCGCCCATTTCTCTGACACCCAGGTTTGCGCCGCCTTGGCCTGCCAGCGCTGGACTGGCAGCACAAAGCCCGAAGGTTCGGTCAGCCCCCGCGCAAAGACGCGGGCGATCCGGTTACGCTCCTCGGGGTCTTTGAGTTGCGAATTTTCAGGCGTGACGTTTTCGGGCAGATTGCCTTCCTTGACGATCCATTCCGCCGGGTCCTCGAATGCGGGTGTCACATTGTCGGCCGGCAGGCCCAAGGTTTCTGCGATGGTTTCCAGCAGGGCGCTGGCCTGAGCGGGCGTAACGGTGGCCCCCGTCACCTCGGGCGCGATCAGGGCGGTGTCGTGCCAGATCGGCTTGCCATCGCGTCGCCAATAGAGGCTGAACGTCCAGCGTGGCAGGGTTTCGCCCGGATACCATTTGCCCTGCCCATAGTGCAAAAATCCCCCCGGCGCAAAGCGCGCCTGCAGTCGGCGGATCAGCGCATCGGCAAAAATGCGTTTGGTGGGGCCAACGGCATCAGTGTTCCACTCACCCGCCTCAAAATCGTCGATCGAGACAAAGGTCGGCTCCCCCCCCATCGTCAGGCGCACATCGCCCGCCGCCAAGGCCGCATCGACCTTGTGGCCAAGGGCGTTCAGATCGGCCCATGCCTCTTCGGAAAACGGCTTGGTGATGCGCGGATGTTCGGCCACGCGTTGCACCGTCATGTCAAAGTCAAAGGTCACCTCGGCATAGCTTGCCATGCCCGAGATTGGCGCCGCATTCGAATAGTGCGGCGTGGCCGACAGCGGGATATGGCTTTCCCCGGTCAGCAGACCACTGGTCGGGTCCAACCCGATCCAGCCTGCCCCCGGAAGATAGACTTCGCACCATGCATGCAGATCGGTGAAATCCTGCGAGGTTCCTGCAGGGCCGTCAATCGCCACCAGATCGGGCTTTAGCTGGATCAGATAGCCCGACACGAACCGCGCCGCAAACCCCAGATGCCGCAGGGCCTGCACCAAAAGCCAACTTGTATCGCGGCACGAACCTTTGCCGATGCCCAAGGTTTCCTCGGGCGTCTGCACACCCGGTTCCATACGGATCACATAGCCGATCTCTTGGGCCAGCTGCGCATTCAGCCGCACGATGAAGTCTGTTGTGCGCACCGGGTCACGCGGCACACGATCAAGAAAGCCTTGCAAAAGGGGGCCCGGCAGGTCGCATTTGCGGTAGATCACCAGATCATCGGCGATGTCTGCGGGGTAGTCAAAGGGCCATGTTTCGGCACTTGCCTCCACAAAGAAGTCAAAGGGGTTATAGACGGTCATGTCAGCCGTCAGATCCACCTCGATCCGGAATTCTGTCACCGGATCGGGAAAAACATAGCGCGCCATCCAGTTGCCATACGGGTCTTGCTGATAGTTCACGAAATGGTTCGCGGGCGAGACCTTGAGGGAATGTGACACCACCCTTGTGCGGCTGTGCGGTGCCGGGCGCAGGCGGATCACCTGCGGGCCAAGCGTGACCGGCCGGTCATATTTGTAATGGGTCAGGTGGTGGATGCTGGCAAGGATTGACATGATCGGTTCTTTCAAGACGGACTGCTTTTTTTTCACAAGCCCCGGTGTTCCTCTAGTGCTTTATGCACTTTGGCCCGATTTTGCGACACATGCCCCCGTGATCCGGCTCAAGCGCCTATAAAATAGGCAATTTTCCCGACGCGGCCTGAATAAGCCCGTGAACAAAGCGCAATTTGTCCACAACGCGGGCCGAAAGCACAAAGGGGTAAAGGTCTGGTTGCCCCATGCCTCTGTTCATGCTGTTGAGCGCCACGCTGACCGTGACCCAAGCCTCGATCATACGCTGCACATCGCGGGTGGCATAGGGGTCTTCATCAATCCGCACGATTGTGCCCGCAGGCCCATCCAGCGCGATGCCATAGGCGCGAAAGGTTTCCAACCCATCGGTGATATGCATCCAATGCGCCCATGTTTCGGCAAAATCCTCCCACGGGTGGGACGAGGCATAGGCGCTGATATGGGACTGCGTCCAGCCAACCGGGGCCCCTTGGGCATAGTGGCGCTGCAACGCTTGCGGGTAATCGCGCCGTTCATCCCCAAACAATCCGCGAAAGGTGGACAGCGCGGGGCCGCGCACCAGCATGGCCCAGTAATAATGCCCGATCTCATGGCGCAAATGGCCAATCACGGTGCGATAGGGTTCTTCCATGTCACGCTTTTGCGCAGCCCGCAGCACATCATCGCCCTCGGCCAGATTAAGGGTGATCAAACCGTTGTGATGGCCCGTCTCGACCCGCGTTGTGCTGCCATCGCTGTTCTGACGGTCGGCCAGAAAATCAAACGCAAGGCCCGTGGCTGGCGATTGCGCCCGCGTTGGATGCGGCAATGACCAGCGCCGCAGGGCATAGATCAATTGGCGTTTCGCCAATTCAATCTCAGCCCAGCGGGCGGTGTTGCTGGCAATGCTTGGATCGGGGACGACGTGATTGTGTTGGCAGGCAATACAAAAGCCAAGCGGCGTCAACCAGTTACACCCCGCAATGCGCGCGTTTCGGCACCGCTGATTTCCCGCGTCCACCCTGTGCATTTGCAACGATTGCGGATGAACCCCAAATTGCACACCACATTTGACACAGGCGAAGTTCTCAAAGTGAACCTCACTGCCACAGTTTGGGCAGGCAAATCGCTTCATCTAACCCTTTCGGATCGGCCCCACATTCGGCTGATTTTTGCACCTTAACCCACGCCGCCGCGTTTGCCCATGCCACAGGTTGGACCTGCGACCAAACTCAAGCCTTTGGCACTCAAGGGTGACGGCATACTGGCACAGTGTCGGGTTAGGCAAGCCGATCGGCAATGCTGTCGCGACAGTATCGATGAATCTCGCCACAGCGTGTCAGCCAGATGTCATCGCGCTGCGCGGCAATATGGCTAAGCGCGCGGCGCAGGTGGCGCAAGCGATGCGGTTGACCGACAAGATAGGGATGCAGTGCGATCCCCATGACCAAGGATTGACCCTGTGATTGGCTGCGCATTTCCTCAAACGTGTCGATGATCATATCGGCAAAAGCCCCTGCCCCATCCTTGCGCGCTACGATTGCAGGAATGTCGTTGACCTCTTGCGGATAAGGGATCGACAAAAGCGGCCCAGACCGAGTGCGCATCCAGACCGGTTGATCATCCATGCACCAGTTAAGGGTGTAGCCATAGCCCGCCTCGACCAAAAGATCTGGCGTCTCAAGGCTTTCCGCGATCCAGGGGGACAGCCAACCTTGGGGGGCCTTCCCCTCGGCCTCGGTCAAGACAGCCGTCGCCTCATGGATCAGGGCGGCTTCTTGCGCAGCGGGCAAGGTGCTTTGCCGTTCCGAATTGCTGCGGCCATGGCCGATCACCTCATCCCCGCGGGCACGAAAGGCGGCCATCAACTCTGGCGCATAGGCATACATGGCGCTGTTGGCGATCACGCTGACGGGCAGGTCCAATTCGTCAAACACATCCCGCATCCGCCATGCCCCGACCCGATTGCCATAATCGCGCCACGCATAGTTTAGCACATCCGGTTGCGGCCCGCCGGGGGCGAGTTCTGCGCCAAGGCCTTCGCCAAAGGCAAAATGTTCAAGGTTCAGGCCAAGATAAACCGCCAACCGCGCCCCGCCGGGCCAGTCGAAATCGGCCCGTTCCGTGATCGGGCGATAATTGTAGCGGCCATGATCTTTCAGCATCCGTCAAACTCCACCCTGTCCCGCATGATTGTTTCAATGACATCAGCGACCTCGGTTTGCACAATGCCCTTGTACAAACGCAAGGCTGGTCGCGGCTGAAACGGGCCACCGCACAAGCAACAGCCTGAATTTGAGCGATTTAGACATGCCCTGCATCCCAATTGGGCCTTTGGTCGACCCGCACCGCACCAAAGTCACGCCTTGGCGGGCGTTTTGGCAGATTTCGACGTAGTGTCCAAAATTTATTTCTCATTTCACCTTTAACCGACCGTCATTCCAACCGTTTTATACAAAGCTGGTTGGATTCGGCCCCGGGTTTCAATGGTCCGGTCCGAGGAGAGGGCAGCTGTTTTGGTGTAGGTGACTTGGCTGTCTGTCGGCGGAACCGGATCAAGACTCGGAACGCCAAGCTGGGTGGGCAAAGATGCGTAAAGTGACGAACCTTTTGGACGATGTGTGCGGTGACCATTTTATGGCCGCACCGTCGTGCAGGGTTCGGGCGTGCATGGTTCGGGCTGAGGCATAACCCATGGCCACATATAACGGCACCAGCGGCAATGACACCGCAACCTACTATTTCACCAATGACACGATGTATGGCGGGGCCGGCAATGACTCGCTCAACGCGGCAGATGGCGCTGATCTGGTTTACGGTGGGACCGGAAATGACACACTCGATGGCGGCACCGGGAACGACTCTGTTGCGGGTGAAATGGGCAACGACAGTATCTTTGGTGGTGCTGGTTCAGACAATCTGACCGGTGGCCAAGGGCAAGATACGATTTATGGCGGCAATGAAAACGACGTAATCCTTGGCGATGGTCAATTCTTGGCCATCGCAAACTGGGCAAGCACCTCGACGGGGGCTGCGGTCAATCTGACCATCGTCAACAGTGCCGATGGGCCAGTTGACCTTTACTTTATCGACGCTTCCGGGAGCCAAGTTTACTACGCCACAATTGGCGCCGGTCAAACCTATGTGCAATCGACCTTTGTTGGTCACAACTGGGTTCTCAAGGACCTGAACGGCTATTTCCTTGAGCCGATCAACGGAACCGGCGCACAGACGGTCACCTATGGCCCGAACTTGGCTGACGTCATCTATGGCGGCTTTGGCGATGACGACATCCGCGCGCAATATGGCAACGATCTGATCTATGGCGATGGCGGCATGGATACGATCCGTGGCGAAAGCGGCAATGACACAGCCTTTGGCGGTGATGGGAATGATCTGTTCTATGGCGGCGACGGCAACGACAGATTTGGGGATTGGAACACCGACGGCGGCGATGACACAGTCTATGGCGGGGACGGCAGCGACACCCTGATCGGGGCCGGGGACAATGACCAGATCTATGGTGACGCGGGCGACGACTACCTTTCCGGCGGGATCGGCACGGATTCGCTTTACGGTGGCACCGGCAACGATGTGTTCTGGCTGACCGAAGATCACCAACTGGACTATATTTTTGGCGGCGAAGAAGGTGGTGATACCGACTGGATCGACTTTGGCAATTGGCTGACCACCGATGGCGTCACCGTCACCTTTGCCGGCACGGATGCGGGCACCTATGATTACAATGGCAGCGGCGACGCCTCGGGCACATTTGCCGGGATCGAGGCGATTGATGCCACCGAATATGCCGACACCATAAACGCTTCGCTGAATACATCATCCGTGCATTTGCTTGGCAATGGCGGCGCGGATGCGCTGACAGGGGGCAGTGGAAACGACTCGCTTGATGGCGGCACCGGCAACGATACCTTGATTGGCGGCGACGGGAACGATCTGATTTCCGGCGGCGAAGATATCGGAGAGGTCCAGCGCCTGACCAACGGCAGCTTCGCAGCAGGAACGACAGGGTGGAGCGAGACCGGCGGCGGCGTGTTCAGCGGCGTCGGCTATCTTTTTGAAGCCACCGCGACATCAGGAACCCTGACCCATAACGCCACCGTGTCGGGCCTGCAAACCGGACCGGGCACGAATGGTGCCGCGCAGATCGCCTTTGACCTTGCCTGGAGCGACGCGACGCCCGCATCAACGGCCGGTGTCACCACGGTCGAGGTGCGGATCAACGGCGTCACCTATGCCACGATCAGCACCCCAAACGGCGATGGCAGCCAAGCCACGATCACCTATTCGAACGGCGCAAGCGGACCTGTTTCGACCATTGTTGAAACAAGTGCCTATACCGGCCCCGCGACAACGGTCACCATAAACCTGCCTGCAACGGTTCCCGATACGGGCACGCTGACGTTTTACACCAATGCTGTGGGTTCAGATGATATCTTCATCAATAACTTCAGCGTGCTGGTCACTGATACAGTCACCGCCGGGAACGATTCCCTCGACGGCGGTCTTGGTAATGACACCCTCTATGGGGGCGCGGGCAACGACAGCCTTTTGGGCGGTGCGGGCACCGATAGCCTTTTCGGGGGCGACAATGACGATACGCTGGTTGGTGGGGCCGGAGCCGACACTCTGGATGGTGGTCTGGGGTTCGACACAGCCGATTATTCGGCGTCCGGCGCGGCGGTATCGGTCAATCTGGCAACGGGCACGGGCACGGGCGGTGATGCTGCGGGTGATGCACTTTCGGGGATCGAGGCTGTTCAAGGCTCGGCCTATAACGACACGCTGATCGGGTCCACTGGTGCAGACGCGCTCTATGGCGGGGCGGGCACCGACTATTTCTACGGTGGCGGCGGCCATGACAGCATGTTCGGTGGTGCCGCCACCGATGTGTTTGATGTGGGTAGCGGCGAAGGCGTTGACAGCATTGTCGGCGGCGAGACCGGCTATGACGTCGACTTCTTGCAGTTCAGCGGCACTGTCGCGGGGGTCACCGTCACCCTGACGGGGACTGAGGCGGGCACCTATGCCTTCGGCGGCGGCGGGTCCGGCACGTTCAGCGAGATCGAGATCATCACCGGCACGGCGCAGGCCGACAGCATGGATGGCAGCATCGCCACCAGCACCGTCAATCTGCAGGGCAACGCAGGCAATGACACACTGACGGGCGGTAGTGGCGCCGATATGATCTATGGCGGCGCCAATGATGACGTGCTCTTCGGCGGCGACGGCAATGACATCGTGCAAGGCGATGCCGGCAACGACCTGATGTATGGCGGGTTGGGCAATGACACGATCTCGGCAGTATCGGGCAATGACACGGGCTATGGCGGCGACGGCGATGATTATATGGCCGCGGGATCGGAAGCTGTGGCCTTCTACGGCGGCGCAGGGAATGACACCCTTTTTGGCGGCTATGCGGCCAGCACGCTGGATGGCGGCGACGGCAATGACACGATCACAGGCTATGCCGGTGCGGACCAGATCTATGGCGGCACGGGTGACGACAGCCTGACGGGCGGCGATGGCAACGACAGCCTCTTTGGGGGCGATGGCAGCGATACGCTGCTTGGCGGGGCCGGGAACGACACGCTCACGGGTGGCGCGGGTGGCGACAGCCTGATGGGCGGTGATGGCGCCGATGTCATTTACGGCGCTTCGGGCGATACTGTTCTGGGCGGCGAGGGAGGCACCGACAACGACACGCTGATCCTGAACTATGCGGATGTCGAAAGCATCGCCTATGGCGGCGGCACCAACGAGGCAGGGGTGGTGACCTTTACCGCGGCAAGCGGCGGCGGCACGCTGACGTTCTCCGAGATTGAGAGCATCCAGTATACCGGCGTGGTCGATGGCACCTCGGGCAATGACAGCATCGGCTCGGGCTACATCGACGCGCAGGGGGATCAGCTTGACGGGTCGGACGGCAACAATGACACCGTTCTGGCAGGCGATGGCGACGACGAGGTCAAGGGGCTGTTCGGCGACGACAGTCTCGATGGTGGCGCAGGTTCTGACACGGCGGTGTTTTCAGGCGATGTCACCGATTACAGCTTTGACTACGATCCAAGCGGCGCGCTGATCGTCACCGACTCAGTCGGCGGGCGCGATGGCACCGATACCATCAGCGGCTTTGAATATGTCGAATTCAACGGCACCACCTATCATCTGGTGACAGGCGACGATGGGTCGAACACCACCCTGCAAGGCCCCGATGACGGCACCCCCAGCCTGATCATCGCGCATGATGGCAACGACTGGGGCGGCGGGCATCCCACATCGGACGTGATCTTTGGCGGTGCGGGCGATGACACGCTCGATGGCGGCGACGGCAATGACACCCTGCTGGGTGAGGATGGCAATGACCTGCTGCGCGGCGACGGCGGCAACGATCAGGCCTTTGGCGGCGCGGGCGCGGATACGCTGGAGGGCGGTCTTGGCGACGACGTGCTGTCGGGGGGCGCGGACAGCGATACGCTGACGGGCGGCGATGGCAATGACAGCCTGACGGGTGGCGCAGGCGAAGATACCTTTGTGCTGGCGCAGGGCGGCGACGCTGACACGGTCACCGACTTTGACATGACGTTGAGCGCAGGACGCACGGCTGATCAGTTGGATGTCTCGGACCTGCGCACCCCCAGCGGTGACCCTATTGCATGGCGCGATGTGGTGGTCAGCGACACCGTCGGCGACGGCTCGGGTGATGCGGTCCTGATCTTTCCCAGCGGCGAAAGCGTGGTCTTGCAAGGTGTCTCCCCCGCAGCCATCGACAGCAAGCAAGAGATGGCTGCGGTCGGCATTCCTTGCTTTACACCCGGCACTTTGATCGAGACGGTGAGCGGCCCGGTTCCCGTTGACGCTCTGCGCCCCGGTGATCTGGTGCGCACCTTGGATCATGGGTATCGGCCAATCCGATGGGTTGGGTGCCGCCAGCTTGATGCCGACGATCTGATGGCTCATCCCAACTTGCGGCCTGTGATCATTCGCAAGGGGGCTTTGGGCAACAGGCGTCGGATCTGCGTATCGCCCCAGCATGCATTTTTGCTGAACGGGAGGTTGATCCGCGCAAAACACCTTGCTTCGGGTCTTGGCGGCAAGGTTGCGCGGATCGACCACAAGGCGCAGGCGGTTACTTATGTGCATATCTTGTTCGACCGGCACGAAGTTGTCTTTGCCGAAGGCGCCGCAACCGAAAGCCTCTATCCCGGTCCAATGGCGCTGCGCGGCCTCGACCTTGCTGCCTTGGCCGAATTGCTGACGCTGTTCCCCCAATTGGCCGGTGGCCTGGGCCACAAGGAAAACACGGCAGCCATTTATGGCAGGCCTGCACGACGCTATGAAAAGCCGGGCATCCAAAAGGACCGGGATACGGGGCTGAACCGCAGTCTTCCCCTGCACCTCAATCCCGTCAACGACAGGCTGGCTTGCCAGACCAACGCGGCAAGACCCTTTGCTGCGCGCCGCCGCTAAGGGCGTTAAATCAGTAGTTTATCTTGTCAAATGACCGCAGGATACGTCGCGGCAATACGTGCCGTGCGGGGCTAAAGCCCGACGCGCGCGGCGCGTCCGCCTTTGCGGCGAGGGGCCTCTGCGGGGACCAGTGCCTCGGTCAGAACGCGGCTCATCGGGTGGTCAGGCCGATCCAAGGCGTAATGCGCGATCACGGATCGCAGCGCATCACTGGTATCCACGCCGACTGGTACGCTGAGCGCCCAATCAACAAAGATGGACCGGCATTCGGCATAAGAGATGCCTTCGATGGCATAGCTTTCGCGAACAAGTCCCTTGCGGTCAGCTTCTTCTACACGCACGGCCCGTCTCCCCATTCCTCTGCCCCCTTAACCTGTGCTGCGATCACAGCCTCGGCAAGGGCTGTCACCTCATCCAGATGCGCTGAAAGGTCTTGCGCATTGGCCTGCCCCGTCTCGCGCAGCAAAAAGGCGCGACCGCCCTCTCCGATGGCATCCAAGTCAATCGTGCCTTCGGATAGCAGCCGTGCACCGCATTGCAACTGCCAAAGCACCCTATAGGCCGACGAGAGCGCAGACTGATCCGATTGCGACACCCCAGCCGCCGCCCCCGCCGCAATTTGCCGCTCAACCCCGCGGGCGGGGCTGCCTGCGATCAGGCAGGCCATCTGGGCGCAAAGTTCGATGTCCATCAAACGACCGGGGCCGTTCTTTGCCTCCCAACTGCCTTTGGCGGGTTTGGCGGCCTGCAACCGCTCTCGCATCGCGGCAACATCGGCACGGACCGTGGCCCCCTGCCCCTTTGCCCGCAACAAGGTTCGGCGAAACGCCTCGACATCCGCGCCAAGGGACGCGTCCCCGACCAAGACCCGCGCACGGGTCAGGGCCAGATGCTCCCATGTCCAGGCTTCGGTTTCTTGATAGCTGCAAAAACTCTGCAAACTGGTGGCTACCGGCCCTTGCCGACCAGAGGGGCGCAGGCGCATGTCCACCTCATAAAGCCGTCCTTCGGGCATCTGGGCGGTCAGCGCCGTGACCATTGTTTGCGTGAGCCTCGCAAAATAAGGGCGCGTGGCCAAGGGCTTGGGCCCATCAGACTGCTCCACGCCCATCGGGTCATAGATCACGATCAGATCCAGATCCGAGGCCGCGTTCAACCGCGACGCCCCCAGTGACCCCATACCCATCAAAACTGCCCCTCGACCCGGTGGCGGGCCATGACGGCGGGAAAACTCATCGCAGACCACGGGCCAGAGGGCCTTGATGATCGCCTCGGCCAGATCCGCATAGGATTTGCCCGCCTCGAACGCGTCAATCAGGCCGCGCAGATGATGCACCCCGATGCGGAAGTGCCATTCCTTCTTCCAGCGGCGGGCCGTGTCGAGCTTTTTCTCATAGTCGCCCACAGCCTCCAGTTGCGCCGAAAGCTCTGCCACCAATGCGCCCAGCCCCGGCCAAGGAGCCCAGAAACTGCCCCCGATCACGGCATCCAGAACACCCGCATGGCGCGACAGATACAAGGCCAGTTGCGGCGAGGTGCCCGCGATATCGATGATCAGTTCGACAAGGGTCGGGTTCGCCTCAAACAGCGAAAAGATTTGCACACCCGTGGGCAGCCCCGCCAAAAATCCGTCAAAGGCGCGCAGTGCCTCATCCGGATGGGCGGCGCGGGCAAGTTGTTTCAATAGCTGTGGCCGAAGGCGCCGAAAGATCGTTTGGGCGCGGTCTGAGCGCAGGGCGGGATAATGCTGCCAGCCCTCGACGATCTGGCGTGTGGCGGGGTCCATCTCGGGCGCGGCTTCCACCTGCCCCGGCGCAAAGAAGCCGTCAGTCAGCACATCCACCCGCGCAAGTCGGTCCAGCAAATCCTTGCGAAACGCCGCGTCATCTTGTCCGCAAAAGGCCGCGATCCGCGCCACACCTTCGGGCGTGCTTGGAATATCGTGGGTTTGCGCATCGCCCACCATTTGCAGACGATGCTCGACCTCGCGGTGTGCGGTGTAAAGGGTCGTCAACTCTTGCGCCACATCAGGCGGCACCCAACCCTTTTGCGCAAGGGCAGACAGCCCCCCTATGGTGGTTCTGCCCCGCAGGTCGGGATCGCGCCCCCCGGCAATCAGCTGCCGGGTCTGGGTAAAGAACTCAATCTCCCGAATCCCCCCCATCCCCAGCTTCATGTTATGCCCCTCGACCGCAAGGGGGCCGTGCAACCCCCGGTGATCACGGATCCGCAGACGCATGTCATGGGCATCTTGAATGGCGGCGAAATCCAGATGTTTGCGCCAGATAAACGGGGTCAACATGCGCAAGAACCGCTGCCCCGCCGCAAGATCACCGCCACAAGGCCGCGCCTTGATATAGGCGGCGCGCTCCCACGTGCGGCCCACGCTTTCATAATAGGCCTCGGCGGCGGCCATCGACAGGCAAACGGGCGTCACACTGGCATCAGGGCGCAGGCGCAGATCGGTGCGAAACACATAACCCTCGGCGGTCAGATCCGACAGCATCGCAGCCATCTTGCGGGTGACACGAATAAAGGCGGCGCGGGCCTCTTGCTCGGCCCCCGGATAGCGGGTTTCGTCAAAGAGGCAAATCAGGTCGATGTCCGAGGAATAGTTCAATTCCCCCGCGCCCATCTTGCCCATGGCAAGGGTGACCATCCCACCTGCCGTGGCCACATCATCGGGCCCTGCCCCCGGCAGTTTGCCCCGGCGGACCTCTTCGGCCACAAGGGCGCGCATGGCCAGATTGACGGCACCATCTGCCAGATCGGTCAGCGTTTGCGTGACCGTCATCAACGGCCAGACGCCCCCCAAATCGGCCAACCCCGCAAGCAGCGCAACCCGCCTTTTGGCCACCCGCAGGGCATCGGGCAGGCCATCAAGCGCAACCTCCGTTAGCTGTGCCAATTGCGCTGCCACCGCCGTTTCGGGTGGATCGCTCAGGGCCGCACGCAGCCACACCGCCTCTTTGCGCATCAGCCCGCGCAAATAGGGGCTGCACCCTGCGGTTGACCCAAGCAGAGCCGCCAATTCTGGCCCCAGATCGGCGAATTCAGCGGAAATCTCTTCCCCGGCGGCAGGGTCAAAGGCGCGGGGCTGGCGGGTCAGGCGATTGGCAAATATGGTCATGATACGGCCACTGTGACGTGGCCTGAGCGGGAGGTCAATTGGCCCCAAAGGACCCCAGCTGTGCCCCTTGCTCTTGGCGGGGCAATCGCGTTTGTTGGATCAAAAGCCCCGACCCTTACAAGGACGCGATATGTCAAAAAGCCTTGCCCGCGTCATCGCGGCCCTGAACGCGGCCGGACTGGCTGCATCGCCTGTGGAAATGCCGGCCGAAACCCGCACGGCCCAACAAGCCGCAGAGGCCGCGGGCTGTGCCCTTGATCAGATCGTGAAATCCATCCTGTTTCAGGGGGAAAGCGGTCAGCTTTTCCTGTTTCTGACTGCGGGCGGCAATCAGGTGGACGTGGCACGCGCCAGTGCCTTGGCAGGCGAAGCCCTCGGCCGGGCCGAGATTGCCACCGTCCGCGCCGTGACGGGATTTGCCATCGGCGGCGTTGCCCCCATCGGCCACCTGACGCCCTGCCCCACGTGGATGGACCCGCGTCTGATGGCGTTTGAAACGATTTGGGCCGCCGCAGGCACGCCGCGCCATATCTTTGCCTGTGCCCCGGCAGAGCTGTTGACGGCCTCTGGAGCAGCGATCGGGCAGTTCACCGCCTGAAGGCGACCAGCGAAAAAATGTAAAATTGTTTTACATCACCTCTTGAACTGCCAGAGGGGCATACGCATCTTCGTTCATGTGAAAGACATTCACATATGCAACCGAACGGAGAAACCCCGATGAACACCTATCCTGCCACTGCCACATCCACGGCCCGTGACTCGGGCGGCTTCACCGCGCGGCTGCGTGCTGCCGAAGCTTGGATGGACGCCAAGGGCCGCAAGGCCTGGATCGCTGCCATGGTGCTTGGCTTTATCTTCTTCTGGCCCGTGGGCCTTGCCCTTGTCGCCTATATGACCATCACAAACCGCTGGAGCAAAGACATGTTCAGATCATCCTGTGCCGCCCGAAAGTCACGCCATTGGGCGATGCACGCGGCAAGCCGCCCCTCGGGCAACACCGCGTTCGATTCCTACAAGGCCGATACGCTGCGCCGCCTTGAAGAAGAGCAAGAAGCGTTCGAGGCCTTTTTGCAGCGTCTGCGCGAAGCCAAGGACAAGTCGGAGTTCGACAGCTTTATGGATGACCGCGCAAAGGGCAACCGTGCTGCCAACGAAGACGGCCCGCGTGGCGAATATTGAGGCAAGCGACCAAGGCGGCCCCATGCTGGGGCCGCCCTTTCCTCCCAAAAATCCGGAGCGGCCTATGTTTGTTTCGCTCTGACCCTTTGAAAGGCCGTCGCAAAGATGTATTCCCCAGCCATGATGCAACCAGACCCTGAACGCCACGCCATTTTTTATGATGGCGTCGTGTCAAAACGTTTTCTCGCTTGGGCGATGGATATGGTGTTGATCTTGATCGTCACCGCTCTGATCGTGCCCTTCACCGCCTTTACGGCTCTGTTCTTTTTGCCGGGACTGTTTTTGGTAGTGGGCTTTCTTTACCGCTGGATCACGCTGACCGGGCGCTCGGCCACATGGGGCATGCGGCTGATGAATATCGAGTTTCTGGATCGCAATGGCCAGCGTTTTGACGCAGCGACTGCCTTTTTGCATACCTTGGGCTATTCGCTCTCAATGGCCTTTGTTATGCCGCAACTCTTGTCGGTCACCCTTATGCTGATCTCGGCCCGAGGTCAGGGTCTGAGTGATCATGTCCTTGGAACGGTCGCCATCAACAGTCCGCAGCGGTAAATTATCTGCCAGTGCAATCAAAAGATGTGGAGCATGCCAATTTCCGTTCTTGGCGGACGGCACGGGCCTTGCTAACCTTGCCCAATCTGCCATTTAACGGTGCCTATGCGACACACGCTTCCCATTGCGCCCCAGTTCTACGTGACGGCTCCGCAACCTTGCCCCTATCTTGAGGGCCGGATGGAACGAAAGCTATTCACCGCGCTGCAAGGAGAGCACGCCCAACGATTGAATGACACGTTGTCCAAGCAAGGGTTTCGTCGCAGTCAGAATGTGCTTTACCGCCCCTCTTGTGCCGAATGTTCGGCCTGTCTTTCCGCCCGGATCCGTGTTGCGGATTTTGAGCCGAACCGAACCCAGCGTAAGGTCTTGAAGAAAGCCGGCGACCTGCGGCGCAACGCCACCAGCCCTTGGGCGACCGAAGACCAGTTTGCCTTGTTCCGTCGCTATCTTGATGCGCGGCACGCTGATGGTGGCATGGCGGATATGGATATCTTTGAATTCGCCGCCATGATCGAAGAGACGCCGATAAAGTCGCGGGTGATCGAATACAGCACCCAAGCCGGGGACAAGGGCCGCAACCGGGCGCTTTCTGCCGTATGCCTGACGGATGTGTTCGATGACGGGCTGTCGATGGTCTATAGCTTTTATGACCCGGACCTGACCGACCTTAGCCTTGGGACCTATGTCATTCTTGACCATATCGCCATCGCGCGAGAGGCGGGTCTTCCCTATGTATACCTTGGCTATTGGGTGCCGGGCAGCCGCAAGATGGGCTACAAATCCAGCTTTTCAGCGCTTGAAATCTACAAGGGCGGGCGCTGGCAAGAGTTGGGCGATCCACGCGGGCATGGCGCGGAACTACACCCACTGTCGATGGACCCGATCGCCGAACAGGTGGCACGGATCAATCTGCCCGAGGCGAGGTCTGGCCGCGAATGACGCAGGCGCCTTCTGGCCCAAGGCTTGCGGCCGTTTCCATCCTTGTCCCCGATTATGACAGTGCGATCCGCTTTTATTGCGGGTCCTTGGGGTTCGATCTGACCGAAGACATTGATCAGGGCGACAAGCGCTGGGTCACCGTTGCCCCCACGGGTGGCGGGGCCCGTATCGTGCTGGCGCAAGCCTCGACCGATGCGCAAAAGGCGGCCATTGGTCAGCAGGGTGGCGGGCGCGTCTGGCTGTTCTTGCAAACCGATGATTTCAATCGCGACTATCGCCGCATGCAGGCCGCTGCCGTGATTTTTGAGGAAACTCCGCGCGACGAACCCTATGGCCGCGTGGCAGTATGGCGCGATCCGTTCGGCAATCGCTGGGATCTTATTGGCCCAACTCCCACGCCATAAGCCGGATCGGCGCTGCTTCATGCCCAAGGGTTCGTCTCAACTTTGGCGCGTAAATACTTGACCTGCCTGCCATATCAAGGAATTTGGTCGCCCGGCCCGGTGACACTGGACGCAGGGCAACAAATTCCCTATATATTTGGTCAGATACAGCGCGAGGCACAGATGAACACCGAAGCGAAAATTGAAGGCGCCCCCTTGATCAAGCCTTCGACCACCGATCATCCGATGTACGAGCAGATCGTCGATGCCTGCCGCACTGTGTTTGATCCGGAAATTCCGGTGAATATCTTTGACTTGGGCCTTGTCTATACCATCGAGATCGATGCCGAGAATGCGGTGCAGATCACCATGACCCTCACCGCGCCGGGCTGCCCCGTTGCGGGCGAGATGCCGGGTTGGGTTGCAGATGCCGTGGAACCTTTGGCGGGTGTGAAACACGTTGATGTCGCCATGACTTTTGACCCGCCATGGGGCATGGAAATGATGAGCGATGAGGCCCGGCTCGAACTCGGGTTCATGTAAGCGCGTCCCTTATGCGATCCAGTGCAAGAGTGCAGGGTGATACCTTTTAACTGCCCGTCGGCCTTGGGTTTTGGAGGAGAGTGCGCCACGCGTTGCGCATGGCCAAGGTCTGGCGCGACGCCTGAGCGATCCGCAGGGCACGGGCCAGTTTTCCGCGGTAAAGACAGGCTGCCCCTTGAACCAAAGCGCCGACAGGCATAGGTTTGTCTGAGATAAAGGATTATTCCCATGTTCGGTATCCCCGGAAAAGCTGCCGTTACCCTGACCCCTTCGGCAACCAGACAGATCACCAAATTGATGGCCCGCGATGGTTCGCAGGGTCTGCGCATTGGCGTGAAAAAGGGCGGCTGCGCGGGGATGGAGTACACGATGGACTATGTGTCCGCCGTGAACCCGCTGGATGAGGTGGTGGAACAAGATGGCGCGCGAGTGTTGATCGCCCCCATGGCGCAGATGTTCCTGATTGGCACCGAAATCGACTACGAAGTGGATCTGCTTGAAGCAGGCTTCAAGTTCCGCAACCCGAATGTGGCCGAGGCCTGCGGTTGCGGCGAGTCGATCAAATTCAAGGACCAGCCCTCCGCCTGATCGCTGATCGGATAGTATACGCCAGACCGCTCCTGCGCCTGTGGGGGCGGTTTTTGCATGATCAAACAGCCTTGGGGCTTTCCCTGATCTTGCAAGCGCGCTAGCCATGTGAAAACCCGTTGGAGGACGCGATGCGCAAATTGGCAGCCGGAAACTGGAAGATGAACGGAACGGCGGCCAGCCTGTCCGAAGTGGCGGCCCTTTTGCGCGACCATCCCACACCTGTCTGTGAAATGCTGCTCTGTCCACCTGCCACCTTGATCACACAGATGGCAGCTTTGGCCAAGGGCACAGCGCTGCATATCGGCGGGCAAGATTGCCATGCCAAATCCTCGGGCGCGCATACGGGCGATGTTTCTGCCTCGATGCTGATGGATGCGGGTGCAACTCATGTCATCTTGGGCCATTCCGAACGCCGCACCGATCATGCCGAGACCGATGCACAGGTGAACGCCAAAGCCGTGGCCGCAATCGGTGTAGGCCTTGTGGCCGTTGTCTGCATCGGCGAGACCGAGGGCCAACGCGATGCGGGCCAGACCTTGGATGTGATCGGCACGCAATTGGCAGGGTCAGTTCCCGATGGATCCACGGCCGCAACGCTTGTCGTCGCCTATGAGCCGGTTTGGGCAATCGGCACCGGTCGCACCCCGACGTTGCAAGAGATTGCAGACGTCCACCGCTTTATCCGCGAACGTCTGACGGCCAAGATCGGGGCCGAGGCAGCGGGGGTTCGGCTGCTTTATGGCGGGTCAGTCAAGCCGTCAAACGCCACCGAGATTTTCGCGGTTCCCCATGTGGATGGGGCACTTGTGGGCGGTGCCAGCCTGAAGGCCAGCGATTTTGGTGCCATTGTCGCGGCCCTGTCGGCGGCCTGAACGCGCCACGCCAAAGGTCGCAGATAGAACAGCATCCTCGTCCTTGATCGGCGATTGACGCTGCATGGTTATCAGCGCGCACCCGTCATCCTCATCTCCCCTTGGGGCAAATCTGATTTGCATGGCCTCCATGTTGATCTGGGCTGCGGCATTGCCCGCGGCCGATTTTCTGATCCCCAATGTGCCCCCCCTGCCCCTGACGGCCGCACGCATGGCGCTGGCCGGGCTTGCGCTGCTACCCTTTTGGTGGCTGATGGAAGGCGGGGGCGCGCTGCGCCGGGCGGCTTGGCTGCGGGGTATCGTGATCGGGGCGATGATCGCGACCGGGGCCTTTTGTCTGGTGGTTGGTCAAGCCCTGACGGATGCCGTCACTGTTGCCATCGTGGCCGCATCCATGCCCGTGATCGGCATCGCGCTGGAAGTGGCTTTTGACGGCCGCAAGCTGCATTTCGGGCTGGTTCTTGGCATGATGCTCAGCCTGTTGGGCGGCACCTTGGCGCTGATGGGCAAAGGCCTTGGGGTTCAGATTGGCCTTGGCGCTGCGCTCAGCTTTGCCTCTGTGTTTATGTTTACCCTTGGCTCACGGTTCAGTGTGACTGCCCTCCCGCACCTGACCCCCTTGGGGCGCACCACCATCACCCTGTGCGGAGCCGGGATTGCCAGCGGGTTACTTGCCCTGATCGCCGCCGCCCTTGGGGCAGAGGCGCCGAATTGGGCGGTGCTGGGGTGGAAGGACTTTGGCGCGCTGCTGATCTTTTCGGTGGCGGGACTGGGGATCAGTCAGGTGTTGTGGATCATGTCCATCGGCAGTCTTGGCATTGGCCTCGCGGCGCTGCACATCAACGCGACCCCGTTTTACGTCATGCTGATCTTGTTTGCCCTTGGTGGGGCGTGGGATTGGTATCAAGCGATTGGCGCGGCGGTTGTTGGGCTTGGGGTATTGATCGCGCAAGGCATCTTGCGTCTGCCCGCTGCGCGGGTCTAATTCTGGGGGATGCAGACGCTCCTCCAATCCCCGACAGATCCTGCCTTTGTGCAAAACCCCTATCCGTTTTATGAGACGGCGCGGCGCGCTGGCCCGTTTTTCCGCTGGGATGACTATGGCTTGATCTGCACAACCTCGGCTGCGGCCTGCAACGCGATCTTTCGGGACCGCCGTTTCGGGCGCGAGGTGCCGCCAGAGCTTGCGCCCGAAATTGCACCGCATATGGCCCCATTCTATGCCGTTGAAGCGCACTCCATGCTGGAGTTGGAGCCGCCCCGCCATACACGGTTGCGCAGCCTTGTGCTGCGGGCCTTTACCTCGCGCCGGATCGCCGCGATGCAGCCAGAGGTGGCGACCCTGAGCCATCAGTTGATCGATGCCCTGCCAAAGGGGCCGTTTGATCTGATCGAGCATTTCGCCAAGCCCCTGCCTGTGATCATCATCGCCCGTCTTTTGGGGGTGCCTGAACAAATGGCCGAGCAGTTGCTGCGCTGGTCCAATGCGATGGTGGGGATGTATCAGGCCAAGCGCACCCGTGCGATGGAAGATGCGGCCAGCCTTGCTGCGACCGAGTTTTCCGCCTTTTTGCACCGCTATGTGGACGAACGCCGCGCCAAGCCTGCCGATGACCTGATCACCCAGCTGATCGCAGCGGAAAGTGAGGGGGAGCGGCTGACGACGGATGAGTTGATCACCACCTGCATCTTGCTTTTGAACGCCGGGCATGAGGCGACGGTTCACACTATCGGCAATGGGGTGAAGACCCTGCTGGAACTGGGCATGTCAGCGGCCACTTTGGGGCCCGACAGGGTGGAGGGCACGGTAGAGGAAATCCTGCGCTTTGATCCCGCGCTGCATATGTTCACCCGCTGGGCCTATGAGGATGTCGAGGTGATGGGCCATACCTTCCGGCGCGGGGATCAGATCGCCCTTTTGCTGGCCGCCGCGGACCGCGATCCGGGCGCATGGGACAGGCCCGACCAATTCTTGCCCACTCGCCCGACGAAACCGAATGTCACCTTTGGCGCAGGACTGCATTTCTGCGTCGGGGCACCTTTGGCGCGGCTGGAATTGCAGACCGCACTGCCGATCTTGTTCGAACGCCTGCCCAAACTGCGGATTGCCGAAACACCGCGCTACGGCGATGTCTATCATTTCCATGGGTTGGAACGGTTGATGGTTGAGGCCTAAGGCGGGACATCGGGACCTTTGCGCCCCCTCCACCGTTGTGACGATGAAAGCTGATCGCCGAACGTTGGGATTCAAGCCGCTTTGGTTTGGGTTCAAACCGGCAGTATGGTGGTCGACTTGATTTCTTCCATGCTCAGAAGCGCGGTCACGTTATAGATCTTCACCTCGGCAATCAGCGCTTGATAAAAGCTGTCATAGGCGCGGGCATTCTTTACGCGGACCTTCAAGATATAGTCGATATCGCCCGCCAGCCGATGCGCCTCCAGCACCTCGGGGCGGTCGCGTAGGGTCTTGAGAAACTTGCGCTGCCACTCCGCCTCATGTTCCGAGGTGCGGATCAGCACGAAAAAGCACGCCTCCAGCCCCAGTGCCTCGGCGTCCAGTATAGCCGTCTGGCGGGTGATCACGCCTTGCTCTTTCATTCGGCGGATGCGGTTCCACACCGGGGTCTTTGAACTGCCCACTTTACGCGCGATTTCATCCAAAGACTGGCTGGCATCTTGCTGCAACTCGGCAAGGATTTTCCGATCCAACTCATCCAACTGGGCCGCCATTCGCCTTTTCCCTTCTTTTGCGGAACCAATGCTCCGTTCCGGCGCATTATCGGAACGTGTGTCCTTATCTGCAAGCCCCCATAGCCCTGAAATGGGAAAATATCCTATATACAAAGGCAGAAACTTAGGGAACCTGTCATGACCCAAATGCCCAGCTTTGCCGCCGACCAACCGCAGGTGACCTTTGTGGGCGCAGGCCCCGGCGCGGCTGAGCATCTGACCCTTGGTGCCTATCGCGCGTTGCAAGAGGCCGAGGTGGTGATCCATGACCGCCTTGTGGGGGATGAGGTGCTGGCGCTGATCCCTGCAAATGTGACCCGCGTGGATGTCGGCAAAGAGGGGTTTGGCCCCGCCACCTTGCAACCCACGATCAACGCAACCCTTGTGGCCCATGCGATGACGGGGCGGCGTGTTGTGCGGCTGAAAGGCGGCGACTGCGGCATCTTTGGTCGCCTCGACGAAGAGATGGAGGCGCTGGAGGCTGCGGGCCTGCGCTTTCGCATTTTACCGGGGCTCACCTCGGCCACGGTGGCGGCGGCCAGCATCGGCCAATCGCTGACGCGCCGGGGCCGCAACGCTGCCCTGCGCATCCTGACGGGCCATGACATGGCGGGCTTTGCCGAACAAGACTGGCGCGGCCTTGCCCGGGTGGGCGAAGTCGCTGCGATCTATATGGGCAAGAAGTCCAGCCGGTTTATTCAGGGCCGTCTGATGATGCATGGCGCGGACGCGGCCACCCCGGTGACAATCGTTGAAAACGTCAGCCGCCCCAATCAGCGCATCCTTGGCACAACCCTGTCGCAACTGCCCGACACCATTGCGCGTTGCGATGGCCCGGCAGTGATCTTGTTCGGCCTTGCCCCACGGCAGGCCACCCTTGCCCTTCCTGCATTGAAAGAGGCCTGAGCCATGAGCCGCCCCTACGCCCCCAAAGTCGTAACCGCCAACCTCTTGCGTGAAGGGGATGTGGTCTATCTGACCGCCGATGATCGCTGGACACCGCATCACCATGAGGCCGAGTTGATCGAGGATGAGGCCCATGCCCAGATGCGCCTGCTGCATGGCACGGCGCAAAAGCTGGTGATCGTCGGGGCCTATCTGGCCGACGCGCGTCAGGGGAAAGACGGCCCCGAACCCGTTCACTTCCGCGAGGCGTTCCGCACCCGTGGCCCCTCGAACTACGACCACGGCAAGCAAGCAGACCTGAGGGCATAAGATGTATTCCTATTCCGATTTCGATGCGGCTTTCGTCCGTGCCCGCGTGGCGCAGTTCACCCAGCAGGTCGAGCGCAGGCTCGATGGCAGCCTGACCGAGGAAGAGTTTCGCCCGCTGCGCCTGATGAACGGGCTTTATCTTCAACTGCATGCCTATATGCTGCGCGTGGCCATTCCCTATGGCACCTTGAACCCAAATCAGATGCGGCAACTGGCCCATATCGCCGAGACTTGGGACAAGGGCTATGGCCACTTTACCACGCGGCAAAACATCCAGTTCAACTGGCCCAAGCTGCCCGATGTGCCTGCCATTCTGGGCGCCTTGGCGGATGTCGAAATGCACGCGATCCAGACCTCTGGCAACACCGTGCGCAATGTGACGGCTGACCATTTCGCAGGGGCCGCCGCAGATGAGATCGAAGATCCCCGCCCCTATGCCGAGCTCTTGCGCCAATGGTCCACCGACCATCCGGAGTTTCAGTTCCTGCCGCGCAAGTTCAAGATCGCGATCACCGGGAGCCCAAATGACCGCGCCGTGACCCGCGCCCATGACATCGGCCTGCGCATGGTGCGCAACGCCGCCGGAGAGTCGGGGTTTGAGGTTCTGGTGGGTGGCGGCCTTGGCCGCACGCCGATGATTGGCCGCGTGGTCCGCGACTTCCTACCCGTGCAGGATCTGCTGCCATATGTCGAATCCGTGCTAAGCGTCTACAACACGCTTGGGCGTCGCGACAACAAGTACAAAGCGCGCATCAAGATCACCGTGCATGAGACTGGGAAAGAAGAGATTTCCCGGATGATCGAAGAGCGTTTTGCCGAAATTCGTCCGCTCTTTGGTGGCGCGGATCAGGCCCTTTTGTCCGATATCCGCGCGGCTTTTGCCCCGCCCGCCTTCCGCAATGCGCCGGTCGATGGCTACAACGCCTTCTATGCCGCAGACCCCGTTTTCCGAGCCTGGGCCGATACCAACCTGAGCGCGCATCGCAATGACCAATACGCCATCGTCACCATCAGCGTGAAAGCCCATGGCCAAACGCCGGGAGACGCGACCGCAGACCAGATGCGCCTGATGGCCGATCTGGCCGAGCGGTATGGCCATGGCGATCTGCGCATCAGCCATGAGCAGAACGTGATCTTGCCCCATGTCCATAAATCCGACCTTCCGGCCGTGCATGCCGCCCTGTCGCAACTGGGGCTTGCCACGGCCAATGTCGGGTTGATCTCTGACATCATCGCCTGCCCCGGCATGGATTATTGTGCCTTGGCCACGGCCCGCTCCATCCCGATTGCCACGCAGATCGCCACGCGCTTTGACGAGCTGAAACTGGAGCATGAAATTGGGCCGCTCAAGATCAAGATCTCGGGCTGCATCAATGCCTGTGGGCATCACCATGTTGGCCATATCGGCATTCTGGGCCTCGATCGGGCCGGGGTGGAGAACTATCAGATCACGCTGGGTGGCGATGGCACCGAGAATGCGGTGATTGGCGAAAAAACCGGTCCCGGCTTTGCCTATGACGAGATCATCCCCGCCATCGAACGCATCGTTCTGGCGTATCTTGCCTTGCGCGAGTCGGCAGAGGAAACCTTCCTCGATGCTTATCGCCGCCTTGGGATGGAGCCCTTCAAGGACGCGCTTTATACCAACGAAGGCAGCCGTGATGCCGCGTGATCTGCACGCAGGCCCCGTGGCCGAGCGGGTGGCCGCGCTGAATGCGCGCTATCGCCACCATTCGGCCACGGCGGTGCTGGAACACAGCTTGCGCGATGATGATCTGGGCCGCGTGGCGCTGGTGTCGTCCTTTGGCGCGGAATCGGTTGTGCTGTTGCATCTGGTCAGCGTGATTGCGCCCGAAACCCCGGTTCTGTTCATCGACACCCGGATGTTGTTTCAAGAAACGCTGGACTATCAGCGCGAAGTGGCAGAGGCGCTACACCTGTGCGATCTGCGCACGATCCGCGCGGCGCAACCACGCGTGGCCTTTGAGGATCCCGACAACACCCTGCACCAATTCAACACCGACGCCTGCTGCCATGTGCGCAAGGTCGAACCATTGGAACGGGCACTCGCCCAGTTCGATGGCTGGATCACCGGACGCAAACGCTATCAAGGCACCAGCCGAACCACGGTCGAGTTCTTTGAGGCCGAGAATGAAACCCGCATCAAGGTCAATCCGCTGGCGCATTGGGGGCCAGAGGATCTTCAGGATTACATGATCAACAACCGCCTGCCCCGCCATCCGCTGGTGGCCAAGGGCTTTCCCTCGATCGGCTGCGCACCATGCACCAGTGCGGTCAAGCCGGGCGAAGATCCGCGCGCCGGACGGTGGCGGGGCAGTGATAAAACCGAATGCGGCATCCACTTCATCGACGGCAAGCCCGTCCGAGTCAAAAAGGATACCGCCGCATGACACCCCGCGAACCGGCAGGCGCCCTGCGCCGCCAAATTTCTTCCAAGAAATTTGCAAATTCCTTGCAAGGAATTTGCCGAGGAGACACACCATGACCATCATCGTGACCGATCAGGGCTTTACCCCAGCCCCGCAGGATCAGACCGTAACCCTTGCCGATCTTGCCAACCATCAAGGCATCGTCGATCTGGCCCAAACCGATGATCCGGCGGCTTTGACAGAGCATCTGTCGGACCTGCGCCTTATCCGCGTAACCTTCCCTGCCTTCAGCGACGGGCGGGCCTTCACTATCGCCCGCCGTCTGCGGATGATGGGATACGCTGGTGAGTTGCGCGCCTTGGGTCCGGTGATCGCCGATCAATATGCCATGGCACGTCGTGTTGGATTTGACAGCGTGGAAATTCCTGACGAGTTGGCCGCCCGTCAGCCACAAGATCAGTGGCTTTTCCGCGCCGATTGGCAAAGCCACGACTACCTGTCGCGTCTGCGGGGCTGACCGCGCCACAATTTGCGGAATATCTTATTCGCACACAAATGATGTCGCACCGGCAATGGAACGGGTTTTCAGCGCGCGCGCATCAGCTTAAAGAAGGGTAGGACCATGACGGAGCTTGCAACCATGAATGCCCCTGCGACCACGCCAGCCGCAAAGCCCCACCTTCCCGATGCGGCCAAAGTCACGCAAGTGACCCATTGGACCGACAGGTTGTTTTCGTTCCGGGTGGAGCGGCCGCAATCCTTGCGCTTTCGGTCAGGTGAGTTTGTCATGATTGGCCTTTTGGGCGACACTGGCAAACCGCTGCTGCGGGCCTATTCCATCGCCTCGCCCTCTTGGGATGACGGGTTGGAGTTCTATTCGATCAAGGTGCCTGATGGGCCCTTGACCAGCCGGTTGCAGCATATCGCCGTCGGGGATGAGATCATCTTGCGGCCCAAACCCGTGGGCACCTTGGTGCATGACGCGCTTTTGCCGGGAAAGCGGATCTGGTTTCTGGCAACTGGCACCGGCCTTGCGCCCTTTGCCAGTTTGATGCGCGACCCCGAGACCTATGAAAAATACGATCAGGTCATCATGATGCACACCTGCCGTGAAGTTGCAGAACTGGAATATGGCCGCCAATTGGTCGAAAGCCTTCATGACGACCCGCTGATTGGCGAGATGGTTGCGGGCAAGCTGCTTTACTATCCCACCACAACCCGTGAGGCCTTTCCCCATATGGGCCGGGTGACGGATAACCTTGCCTCTGGCAAAGTGTTCCAAGACCTTGGCCTGCCCCCGATGGACCCGGCCACCGACCGTGCCATGGTCTGCGGTTCCCTGGCGTTCAACGTCGATGTGAAGGCAATTCTGGAAGGCTTTGGCCTGCGAGAAGGGGCCAATTCAGACCCGCAGGAATATGTTGTGGAAAAGGCCTTTGTCGGCGACGGGATCTGAGCATTTCAGGGTCTGAAAATCAAAAAGGCCGCGCTCGTTGCGCGGCCTTTTGCATCAGACGTGACGGATGTATTACAGGCCGAGGGCTGTTTTCACCTGGGTGACGACAGTTTCAATCATCAAAGGATTGGATGCCGCTGCCTCAACCGCGCTGGTCAGTGTGGCTTTTGTCGCATCATCCAGCGCCGAGTCTTGAATAAGCGTCGTGATGCTGGCTGCATCAAAGTTTGCAGGATCAAGGGCCGCCAGAGCATCCGATGCGGCATCAACCGGCGCACTTGCCGCCTCTGCTGCAGCCTTGGCTGCGGCCTCCGTTTCGGCAATCACAGCGGCAGCGGCATCTTGTGCCGCCTTGGCGGCGGCCGCAGCTTCTTCTTCTGCGGTTTTGGCCGCAGCGGCGGCTTCATCCTGCGTTGCCTTGGCTGCGGCCGCAGCTTCTTCTTCTGTGGCCTTGGCCAAAGCGGCGGCCTCTTCTTGTGCGGCGGTCAGCTCAGCTGCAGCTGCATCAGCGGCCTTCTTTGCCTCGGCCTCGGCCTCCGCCGCCGCGGTTTTGGCAGCTTCTTCGACGGCGGCCGCATCTGCCGCCGCAGCCTCTTCGGCGGCCTTTTGCGCTGGAAGATAGCTGAACTGGTAGAAACCACCCGCTCCCAGCAGAATGATAACAGCACCAATGATCACTGTTTTGTTCATCTCATTTACTCCCCGAACAGACGGGCGTGCACCCGATTGCCTATGGATATGGCAGTTGCCCCCCCCAATTAAAAGGTCAATCGCGGCAGCAATGCCCCGCGCCGGGGGGGAATTTTTTGACAATCGGCGCAAATCCGCTGCGATTGTTGGTCCTTTGGGCCGTGATTGGCATTGAATGCGGCGGTCAGCCCGTCTATCTTGCCCGCGCACCGCTGAACAACACAAGGACGACCACCATAGCCCGCAGACCACACAATGCCCCGCCGCAACGCGAAACGGGGCCCCGCGTGAATGATCGCATCCGCTCGCCCGAGATCCGCTTGATTGGCGCTGAGGGGGAAAATATCGGTGTCGTGACGCCGGCCCGTGCTATGGCGCTTGCGGAAGAAGCTGGCCTTGATCTGGTCGAAATCAGTCCGAATGCGGAACCGCCTGTCTGCAAGATCATGGATTTCGGCAAGTTCAAATATGAACAGCAAAAGCGCGAAGCCGAAGCACGCAAAAAGCAAAAGATCATTGAGATCAAGGAAATCAAGTTTCGTCCCGGCACGGATACGCATGACTACGACGTCAAGATGCGCTCTGTGCTGAAGTTTCTGGAAGAAGGCGACAAGGTCAAAGTCACCTTGCGCTTCCGTGGCCGCGAAATGGCCCACCAGGATCTTGGACTGGAACTGCTGCACCGCGTTGCAGCCGATGTCGGCGAAAATGGTAAGGTCGAATCCATGCCACGCCTTGAAGGGCGTCAAATGGTGATGATGATCGGGCCGAAGTAACCCCGATTATCCTGACTGAGTCGAATTGCGGGGGCCACGGCCCCCGTTTTCATATGCGCTGGCGTTGAACTCAGTCGTGCTTTGCCTCGCGCGGGCGACCACGCGCCGGGCTTTCCTTCAGCAACCCCCCAACCCCCATTGCCGCAATATCCAAAGATGCGACCGGCACGCCACAAATGATCCGCTCCATCACCCAATCGGCCCCATTCAGGGCGGGGCTTTTCACGCATCCGGGCAGGCCAATCACCGGAACCGCCCCCAACTGGCCGATGAACAGCAAGTTTCCCGGATCGACGGGCATGCCAAAGCGGGCAACCTGCCCCCCAGCCAAGCGCACAGCCTCGGGTGCGATGTCATGCGGGTCCGAGGTGGCCGAGGCGGTCAGGATCAAGATCAGTTCCGCGCCTTGCGCCGCCCGAACGGCTTGCGTCAGCGCGTCAAGACGATGCGGCACAAGGACCTTTGGACCAAGGGTGACCCCCAAAGCCAGCAGCCGCTTTTGCAAGGCACCATAGCCCTTTTCACCCGCATCCCCGTCGGGAACGCTTTGGATCAAGGTGGCGTGCCGCAGCCGCGCAGGACGCATCCGCAAACCGCCACGCGCGGCCTCACAGGCCTCATCAAGCGCATGTTGCGAAACCCCATAGGCGATGATCTTGACGGTTGCCACCATCTCACCCGCGCCCAGACGTTGCCAGCGTGGCACTGTCGCGACCGAGATCATCGGATCAACCGCGTTCACGGCATCAATCCGCTCTGCCAACACCTCGGCCAGCCCAAGGCACTCGGCGTGGATATTCACCCGCCCCGTGCCCACCGGCCGCAGCCGAAGGCCCGCCGCCGCTTCATCGGGCACAAGCGCCCGCGCAAGGGCAAGGGCCGCCGCATCCTCATGCACATCATCCGCATCCAATCGGGCGACCGTGACCTCGGCCAACCCGGTGGCCGCAAGCGCCGCAAGATCGTCTGGCCCAAGCACGCCGCCCTTGCGCAACCGCCCGCCCCCCGCAAGCGTGACCGAATGGGCCAAGATTGCCCCCGAAGCTGCACCTAGCGGGACCGTCCCGAATTTCATCAGCCTTTTCTCAACCTTTGGGTGATCTGCGCCATGATAGACACGGCGATTTCTGCCGGGCTTTTGGCCCCGATATCAAGACCCACGGGCGCATGAATGCGTGCGATGGTGGCCGCATCAAAGCCGGCCTCGTGCAACCGCTCTACCCTTTTTGCATGGGTGCGGGTCGACCCAAGGCAGCCCAGATAAAAGCAATCCGAGGCCAATGCGACCTTGATGGCGGGATCGTCGAGCTTGCTGTCATGGGTCAGCGTCACAATCGCCGTGCGCGCGTCAGGCATTAGCGCGGCAAGCGCCTCATCCGGCCAGTCTTCGACAATGGTTTCACCGGGAAAGCGTTCGGCACTGCCAAAGGCCCCGCGGGGGTCAATCAGCGTGGGGTCATAGCCGCAGGCGCGCGCGATGGTCAAAAGCGGTTGGGCGATGTGCACGGCCCCCACAACGATCAGCCGCAGAGGCGCGTTGTGGATCGCCAAAAAGCGACCGTCCTCTTCCATCCCGGATTTGTCGGACCGAAAGCGCTGATCGGCGCCCGCGTCCTGACCGGGCGACAGCAGGTCGCGCGCCCAAGTCTGTGGATGCACCGCATAGGCAAGGGCGCGGCGTTCGGCGCGGGCCGCCACCAGTTGGGTCAGCATCGCCTCGGGCAGGCGGGACGCGCCCTCGCCCACTGGTTCCACCAAGACCCGGATCGTGCCGCCACAGGCAAGGCCCACGGCAAAGGCGGTCTCGTCACTGACCCCAAAGGTCAGCAGACGTGGCAAGCCATCGGCCATCGCATCCATGGCCTCGGTCACGACCGCGCCTTCGACACAGCCCCCCGAGACCGAGCCCATGATCTGCCCATCCCCCGAAATGGCAAGCTGGCTGCCCGCTTGACGCGGGGCAGATCCCCATGTTTCCACCACAGTGGCAAGGGCCGCCCCTTTGCCCTGCTGGTGCCAGCCAAGGGCGATTTCGGGAATCCGGTCGTGATCTTGTGCCTGCATCGTCTTCCTCCGCTTCGCGTCGAATATGGGACGAACGGGACGTCTGCGCCACTGTCAAAAGGTGCTATTGCCAAATAGTCATGGGCACTGGGGCCGCTCGCTGCCCCAATGCCCTTTATGCCATCCGGGTCAGCGCAAGCTTGCCGTGCGCAAAAGGGGCGTGATCACCCGCACCGCCGCACGGCGGTTCAGACGCTCATCCACCAGCGTATCAATGCGCAGATCATATTCGCCATATCCCTGCACCACGAGGTTTTCCGGCGGGATGCCGAAATACTCGGTCAGGGCCAGCGCCACAGACTCGGCCCTGCGATCCGAGAGCGTCAGGTTTGACGAAGCCGATCCCACAGCATCAGTATGCCCCTCGATCAAGAACACTTCATCCGGGTTGTCTTCCAGCAACTGGTTCATGGTGCGCCCGATGGCCGAAAGCTTGCGGGCCTCGGTGGTGCGGATCACGGCAGAGCCGCTGTCAAAGGTGATGTTGTCCACATCAATCACAGCCGCCAGTTTGCGCACTTGCGGCACCTCGCGGACTTGGCGCAGGCTAAAGCTGCGGCCGATCTGTTGCGCCTCGATCCGGGCGAGTTCTGCCCGCAGACCGGCATCCTCGTCATTGGCCGAGATCGTCAGACGCGAAGGCCTTGGCGCGGGCAAGGTCGAAACATCGATCCGTTCTTCGGGTTCCAGATCATCGATCAAAATGGTCTCGACGCCGCGATCATCATAGACGGCCCGGCGCAGCACCCGTCCCGTGGCATCGCGAATGGTGACAACCTGCGTGCCATCCTCGCGTTCCACCAAGGTGCGGGTTGATCCGTCCCCATAGGTTTCGGTGCGCACCGTACTTCCGGGGCGGCGCAGTAAGGTATCATCATCCTTGTAGACCTGAAAATTACCGTCGGGCTGGCGGACAACCACTCGGTCACCGGTATTGGCCACAACCTCGCGGCCATCCGACAACAGGTTCCCCACAACGATGGCACCAAGCGCCAGAAGGCCAGCCTTTTCAAGGTCGGACAATCCTGATTTCTTCTGCCCCCCCTCCAGCAATTTCGGGGCATCGGCGAAGTCTTCAAAGGATGAGCGGGCGTCGGCTTCGGTGATCGTGGTCACGCTGACATCGGCCTCAGGGTCCACCGCCGGGGCTTCGGTCATCGCAGGCCGGTCACCCGAGAGGGCCCCCAGCAATCCAGCAGCCGCCCCTACCGCCTCGGTCGCCGTTTCAGGGCCACCCAGCAGGGTTGAAAGGGTTGCGACCTCTTCGGCACTGACCACCGGCACATCGACGGGGGTGGCCTCCGCCTCAGCGACCGGGGCCGCGACGGCGGCAGCCTCGGCCGCCTGCGCTGCTTCAAACGCCTGTTGGGTTTCTTGTGGCAAGTCCTCCAACGGAATGACCTCGGCCTCGGCCACCGGGGCCGTTTCTGGCGCGGGCTCTGGCGCAGCGGCCTGTTCGGTTGCCGCTTTGGCCTCAGCCTCAGCCACGGCGGCTTCTGCTTGACGGGCTGCCTCCGCAACGGCAGCCGCATCTTCTGCCGCTTTCGCTTCTGCCTCTGCGGCAGCAGTTTCTGCCTGACGCGCGGCCTCCGCAACCGCGGCCTCATCCTCGGCAGCTTTCGCTTCTGCCTCTGCGGCAGCAGTTTCTGCCTGACGCGCGGCCTCCGCAACCGCAGCCTCATCCTCGGCAGCTTTCGCCTCTGCCTCTGCGGCGGCGGCGGCCTCCGCCTGGCGCGCTGCTTCTGCAACGGCGGCCTCTTCCTCGGCAGCTTTGGCCTCTGCCTCTGCGGCAGCAGCCTCTGCCTGACGGGCTGCCTCCGCAACCGCAGCCTCATCCTCAACCGCTTTCGCCTCTGCCTCTGCGGCAGCAGCCTCTGCCTGACGGGCTGCCTCGGCGGCGGCCTGTTCGTCTGTGCCAGTCCCTGCGGCCCTTGCCGCCAGCGCTGACGTCAATGCCTCTAGCGTTGCGGGGGAAATCTCTGTCTGACCCTGCTCTGCCAGCGTTTTGAGGATCGTCTCAAGATCGCAGGCAGTGTCATCACCGGGCGGGCAAAGGACCGAGCCATCCTCGGCCAACAGACTGCCATCCTCGGCAAGTGTCTGCGCCGAGAGGCTCAGGGGCTGAAGGGGGGCCAGAACCAGTGACAGGGCGGCCGTCGTGCAAAGCAATCGTCTCATGATTTTCCTTCCGTGTTCGACCCGGGCGATTGTGCCGAGTCGTGCCAATGCATGGCTTCCCCTCAGCATGCACGCAGCGCGGCTGATATGCGATAACATGGCACCACCTTGGACCCTCTGCACCTAAACCTTTGGTGTAACCCATCAAGTCAACGCCAAGCGATGCCAATGGCTAGAGCATCCGCATCAGACGGGCCTTGTCGCCTTCATCCGACGGGTCGGAAATCGCACGCCCCAAGGCTTCGAGCGAGGCGATCGAGTGGCTGGCGCGAAAGGCATCAACATGGGGCAACAGGGCCTTGATCCCCACAGCCTTTGGCGCAAATCCATCCCAGCGCAACAGCGGGTTCAGCCAGATCAGGCGGCGGCACGACAGGTGCAGCCGCTCCCCCTCTTTGGCCAACAGACCGGCATCATCGCGGTCCAGCCCATCGGTGATCAACAAGACCACAGCCCCCTGCCCCAACACACGCCGCGACCAGTCGCGGTTGAAGTCATGCAGACAGGCACCGATCCGCGTGCCGCCAGACCAATCTTGCGCCTCGGCCCCCGCTGCACGCAGGCTGGCGTCCACGTCGCGCTGTGACAGGTGGCGGGTGATATTGGTCAGGCGGGTGCCAAAAGTAAAGGCATGGACCTTGGCCCAGCCCAACCCCTTGCGATTGGCCACCGCATGCACAAAGTGCAGCACCAACCGGGAATACTGGCTCATCGACCCCGAGATATCACACAAGACCACCAGATTGGGCCAGCGCAGGCGCGGGGTTTTGCGGGCCAGATGGGTGATTTCGCCGCCCTGCCGCAAGCTGTCGCGCAAGGTGCGGCGCAGGTCGATCACCGCCCCTTGGGCCGATGCCCGGTTGCGACGGGTGATCAGCGGTTTCACCGGCAAAGACAGGCGCGCCAACATGCGCTTGGCTTCTGCAAGCTCTGCGACCGACATCTGTTCAAAGTCGAGGGATTTCAGCCGCTCCTCATGGCTCATCGTGGCCGAGGCGTCGATCTCCACCTCAGTCTGCTCATCCGGCCCGTCACGCGGGGGCGGTGGCGGGCGGTCCACGCCATCAAGCAAGGCCTCTGCCGCGCGCTTTTCTGCCGGTGCGGCGGGCCTGTCGTCCTGCATGCCCTGAAGCGACGGCAGCAGCAGGCTCATCATATGTTCCAGATAGCGCGGATCGCGCCAGAACAGCCGGAACACTTGCTCGAATGTCACCCGATGTTCGGGGCGGTTGACGAAACAGGCGTGCAAGGTCCAGTAGAAATCCGCCCGTTCGGAAAAGCCTGCCGCCTCCACGGCGCGGATGGCATCGATCACCCGACCCGGACCAATGGGCAAACCCGCCTTGCGCAGCGCTCGGGCGAAATGCACGATGTTATGGGCCAGTTTCCCGTCTTGTGGGATTTCTAGGGCGCTATAGGTTGCCACGCGCGGACCGCTCAGGATGGGAGGCCGCGTGCCCCCGGCCCCCCTTGGGGTTTTGCAGTGCCGCCAAACCTCATGATGCAAGCATCTCCTTTTTCACGTCATCCAGCAGCCGCTTTGCCTCAGAGCCCGAGATCTTCTGAATATCATCTTGATACTTCAAGATCGCCCCAAGCGTATCGGAAATCACCTCTGGGCTTAGCGCGATCACGTCCAGCGCCAGCAGGCATTTGGCCCAATCGATGGTTTCGGCCACACCGGGGCGTTTGAACAGATCTTCGCGGCGCAGCCGTTGGACAAACCCCACCACTTCGCGGCTCAGTTGGTCTTGCGCCTCTGGCGCGCGGGATTTCAAGATCTCAAGCTCGCGCGCGAACGCGGGGTAATCGACCCAATGATAGAGGCACCGGCGCTTGAGCGCGTCATGCACCTCGCGGGTCCGGTTCGACGTCAGGATGACGATAGGGGGTTCGGGGGCGACGATGGTGCCAAGCTCGGGGATAGTGACCTGAAAATCCGACAGCGCCTCCAGCAAAAAGGCCTCGAACGGCTCATCCGTGCGATCCAGCTCGTCGATCAACAAAACCGGCGCGCCCCCGGCCTGCGGGCGCATGGCGGCAAGCAAGGGCCGCTCGATCAGGAAATCTTCGGTGAACAGATCCGCCTTGCTGCTGCCGGTGCCCGAGGCCTCAGCGGCGCGAATGGCCACCATCTGTGCCGCAAAATTCCATTCCGCCACGGCAGAGGATGCATCCAGCCCCTCATAGCATTGCAGCCGGATCAGACGGCGGCCAAGCGCGGCGGCAATGGTCTTGGCAATCTCGGTTTTTCCCACCCCCGCTTCGCCCTCCAAAAACAGGGGGCGTCCAAGCCGCAAGGACAAAAACACGACTGTGGCCAGGGCGCGGCTGGCGACATAGCCTTGGCTTGCAAGCATCACTTCGGTGGCGTCAATACTCGCCGGTTTGGCTATCACCTTGGGTCCTCCACAGGGTCGAGCCATGCTGGCGGGATCGTGGCGAGGGGTCAAGGCGAGAAGCTGGCGGATGCGACCAATGGACAATGCCGATCCCTGCAGGTTTGCGGGCGGCAGCGCGTCCAAGTGTGGCCTCGATGGCCACCGCGGGCGCTCCCCCCACCGGCCCGTGCCTCATGGGGCGGGTTAAAGCGTCAGCAACCCCTGTCGGATGTAGCGGTTGTCCCCCCGCGTCAAAACCCAGCGCCCCAGTTTGCGCGCAAGCCCCGGCCTGCCGCGATCCACGGCGCGTTTGAACAACTCACGCTGATAGCGGGCAAAGGTCTTGCGGGCCCGGATCGTACGGTAAAATTCCAACTCCGTCAGCGTACCATTCAGCGCCGCCAGCGTGATCGGGGCCAGCACCCCCATCTGTTGCAGCGATGACCCCAGTCGGTGCCCCAAAAGCGGCGTGCGCAGCTTGGTCACATTCGCGCCCTCAAACCGGTCGGCATGGCCGCTGTCGAGTGGTTCATAGGGATCGTACAGCATGAACACGCGCCCGGCGGCCTCGCTCGCCACGGCCGCATCGCCATAGGGGCCACTGAAATCCCGCCCCCAAGCCGTGATATAGCGCGTTTCCCAAGGCACCACGGTCTTGTCCAGCGTCGATTGCGGTGAAATCGCCACAACATCCGCCCCCGGACAGGCCGCCACAAACGCGCAGGCCGCATAGCCGCCCATTGAAGCGCCGTAAAACACCACCCGTTTGAACTGTTTGAAAAACCCGGCGTCGCGCAGCGCGTCAAACTGCTGCCAGACCCAAGGATCGCGATACCATGTCCAGCCATTGGCCATGACCCCCAGCATCGACCAGCCCTGCTTTTCGATGAACGAAAACCCCCAAGGGCGGCGATCCTCGCGCTTGGTCATGGCGATATCGAGGTTGTCAAAGGTCACGACCAAAGTATCGGACCGCTTGATGAAAAGGAACGAATGGTCGGGACTTTCGCGAAAGAACCCGTCTGTTCCGGCCAAACCAGCGGCAATGGTTGACCAGCTGTCCTCTTTTGGCTGTTTCGCCGCCACTTGGGGCCCGGCCCGGAACAAGGCTCGCACGATGGCCACGCCTTCGGCCTCTCGGGTGGTCAGCGTCTCGCACGTGCCATAGGATTTGAGCATGGGATAGGCACCCGAGCCTTTGCGGATATCGGTGATCATCCGGCTGTCCGAGTGAAGCGATTTCTGAAGTATCCCCTCCAGTGGCCTGATTTTATTGACATCGCCAAAGCCCGACAGATTTGCAATCACATCAGCGGGTTTCAGATCGGCAAGCCCTGCATCGCGGTGGATCTTGTCGGCGGGAACCCCATGTTCGGTCAAAAAGGCGCGATAGGGCGCAACCCAGGCCGAAGGGTGATCCGGCCAATCGCCACGATGATCCACATCAATCAGGTGGATATCACATTCCCATTTGCTATAGGCCGCCAGTGCCAGCGATTGCGCGGTGCCACCGATATCGGCAAAGCGCGTCGCCTCTTCCACATCCAGCTTTTCGATCAAGCCTGCATCAAACACCCGCTTGCCACGCCCCTTGATCGGAGCGGCCTCTGGCGCGATCTCATGCTCTTTAAGCAGCTTGTGCAGATAGCTGCCATGTGGGGGAATCCCGTTGTGACGCAGGCCCAGTTCCCGCTTGTTGGAGGCCCAAAGGTGCAGCGCCGTCGTGCGCGGGGTCAGCATCGCCTCCACCACCTCGGCCTTTCGCAAAAAGCGGATACGGTCGGGAAAGGTGACAGGGTAAAACGCATCCAGCGGCTGCACCTTGTGCGCCAGCCCAAGCGTATGGGTGAAATGGGTCACCATCATCGGCCCCCAAACACCCCAAGGCTGTTGGCTGACGTGGATTGGACTGCCCGCCGCCGCGGCCGCGCGGTATTCCTCTTTTTGCCAAGGCTTCAGGAATGGCGGAATTGCAAAGGGATCGGCGGTATAGTCCAGCATCGCGCGCAACAAGTCAGAGTCTGCGGGCAGGCCCAGCACCGCATTGTTGACCCGCGCCTCCCCCGGCAATTCAAACCCCATGACGTAGTCATCGTCATAGGTCATCGGGCGCAGGCAATAAACATCGGTATCCACCCAGATCATGCCGGGGTTCTGTGCGATCATGTGCAGGCGGAACAGATCTGCGAACAGCGCGAAGCTGTCCTTCTTTTCATATTTCAGGAAATTATCAGTATCCAAAATCTCACGCCCGTCACGGCGGATGACGCCCGTGGGCACATTTGGAATGTCTTCATAGGAAAACAGGGTTACTTTCTGGCCGCGATCAACGAAGGATTTCAGGCATAGCTGTTCCATCCAGCTGAGTGATCCTCCGATCCACAGCGCCCCGACCTCTCGCATCCGCCCCATAGACCCTGCCTCAACTCGTCTGTTCATTGACCACCATACAGAAACAGTCTGGCGAAACTTGGGCGATTTTCCAATGTGCAAAGAATTCTGCAATCCCCCGGCTTTGCCCAAGGGGCGCGGCTGTGCTATGGATCGGGCAAAGTGGCACAAGACCGCTGGCAAGGATTGAGGGTAATGGCAGGTTCGGCCAAGGCAAAAAGCCCAAGCGTCATGCGGCGCGAGATGCACGCACGTGATGTGCAGCAGGGCGGGATTACCCGTGTGCTGGAGAGTGTGTGCCTGCAAAATGGCCAGATGCTGTGCTTTTTTGGCGCGGGCACCCTGCCGTCTGCCTTTGCGCCCGACGGCGCGCCGGGATGCGCCCGGCCACAAGAGCTGCGCGAGGTGTCGGGGGCCACGCTTGTCTTGGCCGAAACCGTGGGTCCGCTCGCCCTGTCAGATGGAACGACGTTCGAAGCGCCCCCCAACCCGGCAGAGCCGGAACTTTTCGCGAAAAAGAACACGATCTTTGGCTTTCGGCTGGAGGAAAGCGCGACGCAAGTGGCCGAAGGGCTGATCTATCACGCCTCGCACCATGGCCTTCAGGCGGCGCTGATCGTCAACCGGATGCCAGACCCCGCCGCGCCCGAAGCCTTTTGTGACGCCCTGCGCGATGCATTGGCGGGCACTGATCTGACAGTGGTGGTGCTGGATTGCCCCATTCCCTTGGGCAAGCCGGGATATGGACCAGAAAATCACCCCTATCTGGCCCCCGATGCGCCCGGCAAGGACAGAATGGAGGTGCCAGCCCCCGATCCATGGCGCGCGCCCTTGGGTGAGCAATTGTTGTTCGAGATCGCCAAGTGGCGCTTTCTGAGCGCGGCCCGTGCCGTCTTGGTTCTGGATGTGACCGATATCTTGCCCATGGATGCCCCGCGCGCCTTTGATCGCTGTGTCGAGGCGCGGCATGGTGTGGTGCTACTGGTGGGGCGGCGGATTTACCCGTGGCGGGTGCGGCCCCGCAATGAGGCCCGTTTTGGCGACCATATCTGCCGCCAGTTCGATGCCCGCCGGGGGATTGCCCGCTGGGGGGTGGCCCCTGCCAAGGCGGGGTTGGCCAATACGTGGCGGATGATCCGAGTGGCCTATGCCAAGCCGGATCCGGCCAATATCGTGCCGTTCTTGCGGGCCATGGCGATCCGGGTTCCCGCGCGTCAATCGGGGGAACTGGCCCCCAAAACCTCGCTGATCGAAGATGCGGATCTGTTGAGGATGGCGCAAGAGGAGTTTGGCCACGCCCCTGTCCGGCCCCCTGTCAGCGAGAAAAAGCCCGCCCCCAAGGCCGCCACCAAAGGCGGGCGCACCGCCATTGTGACCACCATGAAGAATGAAGGCCCCTTCATTCTGGAATGGATCGCCTATCACCGGGCCATCGGGGTGGATGATTTTCTGGTCTACACCAATGATTGCACCGACGGCACCGATACCATGCTTGAGATGCTGCAAGCCAAAGGCATCGTGCAGCACCGCGCCAACCCTTGGGTGCCGGGGGGCGAGTTGAAACCACAGCATGCCGCCCTGCAGGCAGCAGAATCCGAACCCGTGATCCAGAATTGTGGCTGGGGCATCTGCATGGATGTGGATGAGTTCATCAACATCAAGATTGGGGATGGCACCCTGGCCGCGCTTTATGCCGCCATGGGCGAGGCCAATATGATCAGCCTGACATGGCGGCTGATGGGCAATTCCGACGTGGCCCCTTTTGCCGATCGGTTCATGGTCGAGCAGTTCACCAGTTGTGCCCCCGAGATCATCCGCAAGCCGCACCAAGCATGGGGCTTCAAAACCCTGTTTCGCAATATCGACATCTATAAAAAGCTGGGCGTGCATCGGCCAAAGGGGTTGAAGCCCGATCTGTGGGATCAGGTCAAATGGCTCAATGGCTCTGGCAAGCCAATGCCGAAAGAGATGTTCCGCAATGGCTGGCGCAGCACGCTGGAAACCTATGGCTATGATTGGGTGCAGTTGAACCATTATGCCGTGCGCAGCGCCGAAAGCTTTTTGGTCAAGCGTGACCGTGGCCGGGTGAACCATGTCGACCGCGATCAGGGGCTTAACTACTGGTTTCGCATGAACCACAACGCCGATCAGGATCGCTCGATCCTGCGGATGATCCCCGCCTTGCAGGCAGAGTTTAACCGCCTGATGGCCGACCCCGAGATTGCAGCGGCCCATCACCATTCGGTCGCCAAACACCGCGAAAAGATCACCGAGCTTTTGCAAACCGAAACCTATCAGAGGTTTTACGCCGAACTGACCGGCACAAGGATGCGCAAACTTTGCGCCATGCAGCATCATTTCGGCTCTGCCGTTTTTGCCGCCGGGCCAGAGGTGATCCCGCCCGATCTGCACGAGCGCGACCTTGCCCCGGACTTTTTCTTTACCGTCAAGCATGAGGGAGAGGCCGAGCATTGAGCCCGCGCTACACCGTCATCACCACGATGAAGAACGAGGGCGCGTTCCTGTTGGAATGGGTGGCGCATCACAAAATGCTTGGATTTGACCATATCGTCATCTGCACAAACGATTGCGATGACCCAACGAAAGAGATGGCCCTGCGCCTGCAAGCGATGGGTCTGGTCCGTCATCATCCGACAAAGAGGTGGGAGCGTACGTCGCTGCAACGGGCGGCCTTGCGGCAGGTCACCCGCTATGACGAAGTGGCACGGGCAGATTGGCTGTATGTTTGTGATGCGGATGAGTTCTTGGTGGTGAAATGCGGGGATGGGTCGGTTCGTGCCCTGACGGACGCCGCCACATCCACGGCCGAGGTGATCAGCGTTCCTTGGCGAATCTTTGGCCCCGATGGGCGCGAAGCTTATGGTGATCGCCCCATCACGCAACAGTGTTCCCGCGCCAATGCCTGCCTGTCCGCACGCATCGCCTATCCCAAATCCCTGTTTCGCGGCTTGGGCAATGTTCAACGCATCGGCATTCATGCGCCCATTCCCAAGCCCGACCTTGGGCGCGATTTTAACCGCGAATTGCCCGGCGGGATACCGCATGTGCCGCAACATCACCCGATGTTTGTTTTGGCCGACTACCGCTTTGCCCAAGTCAACCACTATGCCCTGCGCACGATGGACAGCTTTTTGGTCAAGCGCGACCGGGGCCGGGTGAACCATAGCGCGCAGAGCATGGATCTGGACTATTGGCAGCGGTTCGACATCGCCGAGGTGCCCTGCACCGCAATCCGGCGCTATGATGAGGCTGGCGCCGAGTGGAGGGCGCGTTTGATGGAGGATCAGGAATTGGCCAATTTGCATCATAGGGCCGTTGACTGGCACCGCGCGCGTATCGCTGATCTTTTGACGCAAGGCCCCTATCATGACCTTGTCCAAGCCATCCGCAAAGGGCGCGCCGCATGAGCGCGCTTGCCATCCTGACGCTGCGCAATGAGGGGGCGTTCTTGCTGGAATGGCTGGCCCATCACCGGGCCGTGGGGTTCACCGATTTCCTTGTGTTCTCCAATGATTGTGACGATGGCACCGATGCCATGCTGGACCGGTTGCAAGCCATGGGCTGGCTGACCCAAATCCGCAACCCCGGTCCATGGGATGAAGGGCCGCAATGGGCCGCGCTCAAGGCTGCTGATCACCACCCGAAGGTAAAGGCGGCCACGTGGTTGATGGTTCTGGACATCGACGAATTCGTGAACATCCACGAGGGCGACCGCACGCTTGCGGCCCTGCACAGGGCCGCCCCCGACGTCGACGCCTTTGCCATGACATGGCGAATGTTTGGAAATGCGGGCGTTGTCGGGTTTGACGATGTGCCAATTACCCAAACCTTTACCAAGGCCGCCCCAAATGTGCTGCACTGGCCGTGGCGGGCGCTGATGGTCAAAACCCTGTTTCGCAACACTGGGGCGTTCCGCAAACTCGGCGTGCACCGCCCTCGGGCCCCCAAGCCTGGGGCAGAAGACCTGCGATGGCTGGACCCGCGCCTTGGCAATCGGCTGTTTTCAGAACCGGGGCGCAATCACTATGGTCTGGTGCAACTGAACCATTATGCCTTGGGCGCGATGGAAAGCTATATCGTCAAATGCGACCGGGGCCGGGCAAACCGGGAAAGCGCCGCCTTTGACATGTCATACTGGTGCGACCGCAATTTTTGCTCGGATGAGGATCGGTCGATCCTGTCACTGGACGCTACCCCTTTGCGGGCCGAACTGATGGCCGACCCGGTGCTTGGCCCGCTGCACCAAAGGGCGGTTGCTTGGCGGCGGGAACGGTTTTCGACCCTGATGCGCGATGAGCCGTGGCGCGCCTTGTTCGGACGGCTTTTGATGACCCCCCCGGCGCGGATCCTCTCCGCGCAACAGGCCGCAGGTATTCGCCAGTATCGCTCCGAGTAATCGGAAACAGTCTGTTTGTGCCAATCCCCTTGCAATTAACCTTTGTTTTTGGGATGATAACACTTGATTAGCTCGTCACGACCCGCGGGGGCAGTGTTGTGACCGATGACAGAAAGTTCGCCAGATGACCGACACGTCTGCTGCCCCGCAGGCCCCAGCAAACACTCCTGCCAAGCGTGTGGTCGCCGCAACTCCTGCGCCACCTGCGTTAGACCGTGCCGCTTGGCTAGACATGATGGAAGGCCTGAGTGAAGACTCGGGCTATTTCGAGCAACTGGGCGACAAGCATTGGGCGTTTTTTGTCGATGAAAGCCCGACACTGATTGTTACGTTTGAGCAATTGGACGACATCCGCCGCCGCCCCGCGCAAATGCCCATTGGGCATGATGTGGCAAAGGCCAACGGCTGGTCGCATCTGTGTCTGATCAGCGATGGCGACACATGGTATCGCGACAAACCAGTCTATGGCTATTTTGATCGCTTGGTCGATGACGCCTTCTTTGAGGATTTCGATCACGTCGTGTTCATGGGCACGGGCGTGCAAGGCTACGCCGCAGCGGCCTTTGCGGTTGCCGCGCCCGGTGCCACAGTCATCGCGCTGAGCCCGCGCGCCACGATGGACCCTGCCATTGCCTCGTGGGACAAGCGCGCACCCAAGGCACGGGCAAAGGATTTCAACAGCCGCTATGGCTATGCCCCGGATATGGTCGAAGGCGCGGGGCAGGTCTTTGTCTTGCACAATCCCGACGTGGCCGAAGACGCGATGCACGCGTCCCTGTTCAGGGGCAAGCACGTCACGCATTTCCGGCTGCCCAGCCTTCCCGGACGTCTGGATTGGGCCCTGTCGCACATGCGCCTGATCCAGCAATTGGTCGATGCGGCGGTTGCGGGCACCCTTAACCCGGTGTCCTTTGCCAAACTGTGGCGCGCGCGGCGTAATTTTGGGCCCTATCTGCGCACCGTCCTTGACAAGGCAGAGGCCGCTGGTCGCACGGAGCATGAAATCATGATCTGCCGGTCAGTCGCGACGCGGCTTCAGGCACCTCGGTTCAAAAAGCGACTTGCGGATCTGTTGGCCGCGCAAGTCACCGCGGATCTGGAGAAGGACCTCGACAAAGGTGATTAACCGCCTGCCCTAGTAATCGGCAGCCATTTCCCAAAGGTCTGCGGCGCGGATTTGCGTCAGACGGGTCTTGCATATGCTGACCATCATTGGTTGCGCCGATCCACCGTGCATCAGATACCCCTCCGCCAAGCAGGTCTCATCCCGCATCGCGATCCATGACCGCTGGCCCGCCGCAGCGCCTGTTCACCGCCACGCTCCGGGGATGGCAGACCGGAGTCAATCTCAACCATCACGTCAATCGCCGCAAGGTAGGCGGCGTTCAAATCATCATCCGACAGCCGCCATTCGTCCGCCGAAAATTGCGTCATTTCCATCTGGGTCTGCGCGGCCTCACACCCATGCTCTTGGGCCAAAAGCGATAACGGGATCAAAATGACAAGACCTATGGCCGCGAACAGTCTCAAGAACACCACTCCTCGTTTTGCAGAGCCACATTTTACGGCAAACGACCAGAGCCACAAACGCTTTCACTGCGGTTTTGCCGTGAAAATTCGGCAAATCCTCTGGAAAACGGACGCGGATTAGTCTACCGCGCAGCCATGACACAAGAACTCATCCTCCGCCGCCCTGATGATTGGCACCTGCACCTGCGCGATGGCGCGATGCTGCAAGGCGTGCTGCCTGAAACCGCCCGCCATTTTGCGCGCGCGATCATCATGCCAAACCTCGTGCCCCCGGTTGTCACCCTCGCACAAGCCGAGGCTTACCGAGGACGTATCCTTGCAGCCCTGCCCAAAGGCGCCGCGTTTGAGCCTTTGATGACCCTCTACCTGACCGAGGGCTCCGATCCCGCAGATGTCGCCGCAGCAGCCGCAAGTGGATTGGTCAAGGCGGTGAAACTCTACCCGGCGGGAGCCACGACCAACAGCCATTCTGGTGTGCGCAATCTGGATAACGTTATGCCTGTGCTGGAAAAAATGGCTGAGATTGGCCTGCCGCTCTGCACCCATGGCGAGGTGACGACAGCCGAGGTCGATATTTTCGACCGTGAGGCCGTGTTCATCGACACCGTCCTGGACCCGTTGCGCCGCAGATTGCCGGACTTACGGATTGTGATGGAGCATATCACGACAGAGGAGGGTGTCGCCTATGCCCGTGCGGGTGGGGCAAATCTTGGGGCCACGATCACCACCCATCACCTGATCATCAACCGCAATCACATCCTCGTCGGCGGGATCAAACCGCATTACTATTGCCTGCCGGTGGCCAAGCGCGAAAAACATCGCCTTGCCTTGCGGGCCGCCGCCACGTCCGGCGAAGGGTCATTCTTCCTTGGCACTGACTCGGCCCCGCATGTGGATGCGCTTAAAGAGCATGCTTGTGGCTGTGCCGGATGCTTTACCGCCACCAACACCATGGCGCTCTTGGCGCATGTGTTCGAAGAGGACGGCGCCTTGGACAAGCTGGAGGCCTTTGCCAGCCTGAATGGCCCGGCCTTCTATGGTCTGCCCGTCAACGAAACCCGGATGCGGCTGGTCAAGCATGAACTGCCCCAGACCTTCCCTGAAAAAATCCTGACGGAAGCCGGGCCTGTGACCGTTTTTGATCCCGGTTTCCCGGTGCATTGGCATGTAGAGCCTTGACTTCATCTGTTCTTCAAATATCCCCGCCGGAGGCTCCCACGGCTGAGGACGGACGCTCCGCGGGGGATATTTTTGAACAGATGACATACCAAAGGACTGCACGATGATCCCCACCAGCTTTCCCCCCGCTTCGGAAATCGCCCGCCTGACGGCCCGTGCGCTGCTGGAGATCAAGGCCGTGCATTTCAACACGCAGACGCCGTTCACCTTGGCCTCGGGTCTGCCCTCGCCTACCTATATCGATTGTCGCAAGCTGATCAGCTATCCGCGCATCCGCAGCATGTTGATGGATTTCATGTCCGTCACTGTGATGCGGGATGCCGGGTTTGAGGCGTTTGACAATATCGCGGGCGGCGAGACGGCGGGCATCCCCTTTGCCGCCCTTGTGGCCGAGCGTCTGGCCCTGCCGATGACCTACGTGCGCAAAAAGCCCAAAGGCTATGGCCGCAACGCCCGGATTGAAGGGGCAATGACTGAGGGTCAGCGCGTGCTGTTGGTCGAAGATCTGACCACAGATGGCGGTTCCAAGTTGTCGTTTGTGGACGCAATCCGTGAAACCGGCGCCAGCTGTGCACATACAGCCGTGATCTTTTACTACGATATTTTCCCCGGCACAAAAGAGCGCCTTGCAGAGCATGGGGTGCAGTTGCACCATCTGTGCACATGGTGGGATGTGCTGGCCGAGGCGCGTCGTCAGGGCGCATTTGACGAAGCGACCCTGGGCGAGGTGGAAGCCTTTCTCAAAGCTCCCCGGGCTTGGCAAGAGGCGCGTGCAAAGCTGTCGTGATTCTGCGCGCAGACTGCTGGGCGTTGGCCATCAAAACCAACTACAGTTACGCTTGACGCCGATATATTGCTAGGCGTTTCTCTTTGCCATCCAGATATGGTAAGATAATTCCTGTGGATTACCCAGTAGTCCACAGGATTTCCACAACCCACGCGGCGGCATTTGCTGTTAGTCAGGGGTTCACAATCAAAAATAGCAGCGGCAGGCATGAACGAGATTTCCAAAGTTGGCAGCACTGATCTTTCCCCGACGGGTCTGGGTCAGGTCGAGGGACAACCCCATAACATCGAGGCCGAGCAGCAGCTTTTGGGGGCCATCTTGACCAATAACGATGTGTACGACCGCATCGCGGCTGTGGTGAAATCCGAGCATTTCTTTGACCCGGTTCACCAGCGCATCTTTGAAAAGGCGGCGGCGCGCATTCAGAAGAATGCCCTTGCAAGCCCGGTCACGCTGAAGCCCTTTTTTGAAGATGATGAGGGGCTGAAGGAACTGGGTGGCCCGGCCTATCTGGTGCGCATGGCAGGGGCCGCGATCAGCGCCTATGCCGCACGCGACTATGCGCAGATGATCTATGATCTGGCGGTGCGCCGCGAATTGATCGGGCTTGGGCGCGACATCTCGGCCCGTGCGGCCAAGGTCGACATGGCCTCAGAGCCCCGCGAGCAGATTATTGAGGCCGAGCAGCGGCTTTACAAGCTGGGGGAGCAAGGCGTTGCCGAACGCGGATTTCAAAGCTTTCTCAAGGCTGTAACCGACGCCGTTAATGTGGCCAACGCGGCCTATCAACGCGGTGGTGGTCTGGCAGGCATTTCCACCGGTCTGGTGGATCTGGACAAAAAGCTGGGCGGTTTGCATGAGAGTGACCTTCTGATTCTTGCGGGCCGCCCGTCGATGGGTAAGACCTCACTTGCCACCAACATCGCCTTCAATGTGGCCAAGGCCTACAAGCGCGGGCGCAGGCCCGACGGCAGCGAAGGCGCGGTTGAAGGCGGGGTGGTCGGGTTCTTTTCCTTGGAAATGAGCGCCGAACAACTTGCCGCACGGATTTTGTCAGAGGCGTCGGAGGTCCCCAGCGAACAGATCCGCCGTGGTGACATGACCGAAACCGAATTCCGCCGGTTCGTGGAGGCGGCAAAGTCGCTTGAAAGCTGCCCGCTTTACATCGATGACACGCCTGCCCTGCCGATCAGTCAGGTTGCCGCCCGTGCGCGCCGCCTCAAGCGGACGCATGGCCTCGATGTGTTGATGATCGACTACCTCCAGCTTCTCAAAGGTTCTGCCAAAAGCTCCGAGGGGAACAGGGTGCAAGAGGTGTCCGAGATTACCCAAGGCCTGAAGGCGATCGCCAAGGAGTTGAACATTCCCGTGGTCGCCCTGTCGCAGTTGTCGCGTCAGGTGGAAAGCCGCGAGGACAAGCGCCCACAGCTTTCGGACCTTCGGGAATCGGGATCAATTGAACAAGATGCCGATGTGGTCATGTTCGTGTATCGCGACGAATACTACAAAGAGCGCGAAAAGCCCGGCGACCATGAAATGGAAAAGATGGCGGCGTGGCAGCAGATCATGGAACAGGTGCATGGCAAGGCCGAAGTCATCATCGGCAAGCAGCGCCATGGGCCAATCGGCTCGGTGGAACTGAGCTTTGAGGGGCGCTTCACGCGCTTTGGCAACCTTGCCAAACCATGGCAGGCAGACGGTTCTGACGGCTACTGACCCATCCAAGTGAACAGGTTATGCTCTTAACGTCTGTGTGCTAGACTGAACCCTACGAATGGGTAACAGAACGGCATCGGAAAGAATGGCATGAAGGGTGTTGTCTTTGTTGAGTTGATGGGCATGGCAGAAGACATGCTGGGGGAAGAGGCCGTGGATCGCGTCATCGACGACTGCGATCTGCCCTCGGGTGGGGCCTATACCAGCGTGGGCGACTACCCCTGCGCAGAGCTTGTGACCCTGATCACCGGATTCTCGACAGCGACGAGCGTGCCTGCAGATGAGTTGCAGCGATTGTTTGGCCATTGGATGATGGACAGCTTTCGTCGCAATTATCCGACGTTCTTTACCGATAAGACCAACGCCTTTGACATGCTGGAATCCGTTGAGGATGAGGTGCATGTCGAGGTTCGCAAAATCTATCCGAATGCGGAACTGCCACGTTTTGACACGCGCCGCCCGGATGCAGACAGTTTTGAGATGATCTATCAGTCCAGCCGACCGCTTGTGCATTTTTGCAAAGGTCTGGTGGAGGCCTGTGTCGAGGATTTTGGTGAGTCGACCAGTATCGCGATGGAGGACCGTTCGGGACCAAAAGGGTCGCTTGCCGTCTTTTCCTTGAGTCGAAACTGAGATGACCGGACAAGCTGCCTTATCTGAAGACGAGGTCGTCTCCCGACGCAGATACGAGCGGGAGCGCGCGGCACGGCAACAGGCCGAGTATCTGCTGGAAGTCAAAAGCCGCGAGTTGTTTGAGGCCAATCAAGCCTTGATCCGGCATACACAAGAGCTTGAATCCGAGGTTCAGGAGCGCACCAAGGAACTGGAGCGCGCAAAGATCCTTGCCGAAGCTGCCAGCCAAGCCAAAAGCGGATTTCTGGCCAATATGAGCCATGAGTTGCGCACGCCATTGAATGGGATCATCGGCATCGCGGATGCGCTGACGACAGAACTGCAAGACCCGCATCTGAAACGCATGGCGACGCTGATCCTTAGTTCAGGCGAATCGCTGATGGATCTCCTGAACGACATCCTTGATCTGTCGAAGGTTGAGTCGGGGCATATGGATCTGGTCCCGGCCCCTTTCAACATTCGGGCCACTCTGCAAAAGATCAGCGCCTTGCATGTTATCCGGGCGTCGGAAAAAGCGGTGGATCTGATCGTGGACACCTCGCCCGATCTTCCTGCAGCCGTGTTGGGCGACAGCCATCGCGTGGCACAGATCCTTCACAATCTGCTAAGCAATGCCGTCAAATTCACTGATCACGGTCAGATCCGGCTGGCCGCCAGCCGCGATATCGCGGGCGGCATCGTCCTGAGTGTCAGCGATACCGGAATAGGCATGTCGCCGGATCAGGCCCGGCGTTTGTTCAACCGATTTGAACAGGCCGACAGCAAGACGTCGCGCAAATACGGCGGCACAGGCCTTGGCATGGCCATTGTTCACGAATTGGTCAAGCTGATGAATGGCGCGATCAAGGTCACGACGGCGCCAGATCAGGGGACCACGATCACCGTGACTTTACCAATGCCTCTGGCCAACATGATGCCAGAGGACCGGGCAAAGGCCTTGGGGGATGTGCCAGACCTGACTGGCCTGCATTGCCTTGCGGCTGATGACAATACCATCAACCGTGAAATGCTTGAGGCGCTGATGGCGCCCACAGGGCTGGGCCTGACCATGGCCGAGGACGGGCAAGAGGCGATTGATCTGTTCACGGCCGATCCGGCGCGGTTTGATATCTTGTTGCTGGACATATCGATGCCGCGCGTTGACGGGATCGAAGCCTTGACACAGATCCGCCGCGCGGCAGAGTGGGCAAAGGTGGCGGCCGTTCCGGCCATTGCACTGACCGCGAATGCGATGGAAGAAGATCAGCGCGGTTTTCGCGATGCCGGGTTCTCGCAAGTCATGGTCAAGCCGTTTCGCCGCAAGGAACTGGCTGATCTGATCCTTCGCACGGTTGGACAGCGCGACAAAATCGACTGAACCCCGGCGCAATTGGGCGCATTGCGCGGATGGTGCCGAATTTCTCTTGACCCTGCCCGCGCGCCTGTCAAAAACCCCACCATGGCAACAGCGACACTCTCAATCGACCTCGACGCCCTCGCCGCCAATTGGCGCGCCTTGGACCGTGCATCCTCATCCAGCGTTCAGACGGCGGCTGTGGTCAAGGCAGATGCCTATGGCCTTGGCATCGCGCGTGTGGCGCGCGCCTTGGCACAAGCCGGGGCGCGACGCTTTTTCGTCGCCGTGGCCGAAGAGGGGGCCGCCCTGCGGCAGGCCCTTGGGCCGGGCCCGCAGATCTGCATCATGTCGGGCCATATGGCGGGCGACACCGAGATGGTGCATGACCTTGACCTGACGCCGATGCTCAACAGCATTGATCAGGTGACGCGCCATCTGGAAAGCCTGCCGGGCCTGCCGTTTGGCGTGCAGCTTGACACAGGCATGAACCGGCTTGGCATGGAAGAGGCCGAGTGGGAGGCCGTGGCCCCCTTTGTGCTGGAGGCGGGGCCTGAACTTCTGATGTCGCATCTGGCCTGTGCCGATGACCCTGACCACGGGTTGAACGAGCTGCAGCTTGCCACCTTTCATGCCATGACCGATGGCACCGGCGTGCCCAGGTCTTTGGCCGCGACGGGCGGTATCTTGATGGGGCCCAAATATCACTTTGACCTGACACGTCCGGGCATCGGCCTTTATGGTGGCCATCCTTATGAGGCTGCGGCGCGTGTCGTGACCCTTTCTCTGCCCGTGATCCAGACCAGACCCGTCGCCGCCGGTGAGGCTGTTGGCTATTCTTGCACCTGGACGGCCGAGCAGGACAGCACAATTGCCACCGTGTCGGGCGGCTATGCAGATGGGCTGTTGCGCGGCCTGTCGAATGCGGCGGTGCTGTGGGATGGTGATACGCCCTGCCCGCTTGTGGGCCGCGTGTCGATGGACCTGATCACCGTGGATATCAGCCACCTGAGGCGGGTGCCGCGCAGTCTGGATATCTTGGGCCCGCATCAGACCGTCGATGACCTTGCCGCCATTGCGGGCACGATCGGGTATGAGGTTCTGACCTCGCTTGGCGCGCGCTATACCCGCCGCTATGTGGAGGGGGTGGCGTGACGCCATCCGGCGCCCTGCGCGCCGTTGGCAGGCCCGCGCTGGAGACGTTGGCCGCAATGGGGCGGATTACGCTTTTTGCGGCCTCGGTGCTGGGGCATATACTGCGTCCGCCGTTCTATCCGCGCGAATTCTTTGTGCAGCTTTTGCAGATCGGCTGGCTTTCCCTGCCGGTCGTTGGCCTGACCACGCTGTTCACCGGCGGGGCCTTGGCCTTGCAAATCTACTCTGGCGGGGCGCGGTTCAACGCCGAGTCGGTTGTGCCGTCCATCGTGGCCATCGGTATGGTACGGGAGTTGGGGCCGGTTCTGGGCGGCTTGATGGTGGCGGCACGGGTGGCCTCCTCCATCGCGGCCGAATTGGGCACGATGAAGGTCACCGAACAGATCGACGCCCTGACCACGCTTTCGACCAACCCGATGAAATACCTTGCCGTGCCACGGGTTTTGGCGGCCACATTGGCCGTTCCGGTGTTGGTGGGTGTGGGGGATGCCATTGGCATCATGGGGGGCTGGCTGGTGGGGATCACCCGGCTGGATTTCAACTCCGCGACCTATCTGCGCAACACGATTGACTTTCTGGAGGCGTGGGATGTGGGCTCCGGCCTTGTGAAGGGCGCGGCCTTTGGGTTTATCGTCGCCATCATGGGCTGCTACCATGGCATGACCTCGGGGCGGGGCGCGCAGGGTGTGGGACGCGCGACGAAATCCGCGGTCGTGGCGGCCAGCATCATGATCCTTGCCGCCAATTATATCCTGACAGAGGTGTTCTTTACCTCATGATCGAGCTTTTGGGCGTCACAAAGACCTTTGGATCGAACCGCGTTCTGCGCGGGGTTGACCTGACCATCCCAAAGGGCAGCAGCATGGTCATCATCGGCGGATCGGGCACCGGGAAATCGGTTTTGCTCAAATCCATCCTTGGGTTGGTGGTGCATGACGCGGGTCTGATCAGTCTGGATGGAGAGGATGTGCGCAAGGCCGAGCGGGATGCCTTTCTGGCCCGCTTTGGCATGTTGTTTCAGGGCGGCGCCTTGTTCGACTCGCTTCGGGTCTGGGAAAACGTGGCCTTTCGCCTGATGCGCGGCCCCACCAAACGCCCCAATGCCGAGGCGCGCGAGATTGCGATTGAGAAGTTGCGCCGCGTGGGGCTTGGCCCTAAGGTGGCCGATATGTTCCCGGCAGAATTGTCGGGGGGCATGCAAAAGCGCGTGGGCCTTGCGCGCGCCATCGCAGCAGAACCCGAGATCATCTTTTTCGATGAGCCGACCACCGGCCTTGACCCCATCATGGCGGGCGTGATCAATGAGTTGATCCGAGAGATTGTTGTAGAAATGGGGGCCACGGCCATGACCATCACCCATGATATGAGTTCGGTACGCGCCATCGCAGATCAGGTGGCCATGCTGCATGAAGGCACCATAAAGTGGTCGGGGACAGTTGCGGAAATGGACGCAACATCAGATCCTTATGTCGATCAGTTCATCCATGGTCGCGCCACGGGCCCCATCAATCCGGTGCGGTGATGAATGCGCTGTTTCAGGCAGATCTGTCGTTCTTGTTCGAACAACCCTCGATCTGGTTGGTGCTTGTCGAAACGCTGATCGTTCTGACACCGCTTGCCATCGCGCTTTCGGGCTATGCCGCGTGGCGGGTGGGGGACCGGCGTGGGCTGATCCTGATGTTTTGGGTGTGCACCTATCTGCTGTGGATGCATTGGCCTCAACCGCTGGACCCGGCCCTCGTTCTGCCCGGTCGCGTGGTTTCGGTGATAGGCTGGTTTTGGCTGCTGGGGGCATGGACGCGTCGGGTAAATTGGCACGAACCCTTGCTCTTGGCGTCAAATGGATTGGTCGTGGCATTCTTGCTGGCGCTGTTCCTGACAACCGCCGTTGCCTCTATTCGTGACATTATGGGCTGGGACAGTCCCGCATAGGGCGCGTGTGGTTCTTATCGGCGGGAGAAAAACACCATAGATGTCTGATTTCATTTCCATATTCTTCAAGCCGACCCGAAACATTGCCCAGCAACCGACCGTTGGCAAATCTGACGGCGCAGTGGAGATTGGGTTCAATGGGGTGATCTTGCACGCGCCGCACAAAGAGACTTGACCGCCCCTCAGGGCAGCGCGATCAAGGGGTATGAAATGGCTGAACCTTTTCTTGCTTGTGCTGTTCCCGGTGTCTTGGTTCGCGCCCTTGATGCGCGCTGGTTTATTGCCGATTTTCGGGCTTGATGAAATCTCGGTCATCACGGGCCTGCAGTCGCTGTGGGGCAGCGATGTCGCCTTGGCTTTGCTGGTCACCTTTATGGCGGTGTTTGCGCCTTGGGCCAAAACGCTTGGCATGGCCTTGATGGATTTCGGGCTGTTGTCGCCCCGCGTGCAACCCGCACTGCATGTCTTGGGCAAGCTTGCGATGGCCGATGTGTTCCTGATCGCGCTCTATATCGTGATCGTAAAGGGCATCGGTCTGGCCACGGTCGAGGTGGCGTGGGGATTGTATCTGTTTACGGGCTGTATCTTGCTGTCTTTGGCCCTATCGTTGCGTCAACGCAGCGGCTGACCCCACAAAGGGTTGAAGGCGACAGGGATTCCGCGCTACCCAAGCGATATGAGCAAATCCTCCCCCATCTTCGTGTGTAATTCCTGCGGCACCGCCCATAAGAAATGGCAGGGCCGATGTGAGGGATGTGGGGCGTGGAACAGCATTGTGGAAGAGGCACCCCTGTCAGATGGGGGGCCAAAGGCCCTGCGCAGCAAGGGCCGCACGATTGTGCTGTCCGATCTTGCCACACAAGAAGATCCGCCTCCCCGCGCCAGTTCCGGCATTGATGAGCTGGACCGCGTTCTTGGCGGCGGACTTGTGCCCGCATCGGCCATATTGGTGGGCGGCGATCCGGGCATCGGGAAATCAACGCTTTTGTTGCAGGCAGCTGCAAGTTTCGCGCGCAATGGCTTGAAATGCCTTTATATTTCGGGCGAAGAGGCCACGGCGCAAGTGCGGATGCGTGCGCAACGCCTTGGATTGCAAGACGCCCCCGTCAGCCTTGGGGCCGAGACGAACCTGCGCGATATCCTGACCACGCTGGATGCCGAACGCCCTGCCCTTGCCATCATCGATTCCATTCAGACCATGTGGCTTGATACGGTGGAGGCCGCCCCCGGTTCGGTCAGTCAGGTCCGCGCCTCGGCGCATGAATTGGTGACCTTTGCCAAGCGGCGCGGCGTTGCGATCATTCTTGTGGGCCATGTCACCAAAGAGGGCCAGATCGCGGGTCCCCGCGTGGTCGAGCATATGGTCGACACGGTTTTGTATTTCGAGGGCGAGCGCGGCCATCAGTTCCGCATCCTGCGCGCCGTCAAGAACCGCTTTGGCCCCGCCGATGAGATTGGCGTGTTCGAGATGACGGGTGATGGTCTGGCACAGGTGCTGAACCCCTCTGCGCTGTTCTTGTCGGATCGTGACAGGCCCGCCTCTGGCTCTGCCGTCTTTGCGGGGATCGAAGGCACGCGCCCGGTTCTGACCGAGATTCAGGCGCTGGTCGCCCCCTCAACCCTTGGCACGCCCCGGCGCACGGTGGTGGGGCTGGATTCGGGGCGTCTGTCCACCATTCTGGCGGTGCTTGAGGCTCGCTGCGGCATCCCCTTTACCGGGCTTGATGTCTTTTTGAACGTGGCCGGTGGCTTGCGGGTGAATGAGCCTGCGGCAGATCTGGCGGTCGCTGGTGCCTTGCTCAGTGCGCGTGAGGATGTGGCAATTCCGCCAGACATGGTGCTTTTCGGCGAAATCAGCCTGTCAGGCGCGCTGCGCCCCGTGGGTCAGACCGAAAACAGGTTGAAAGAGGCGTCGAAACTTGGTTTTCAACAGGCCACGGTCCCCAGCAGATCAAAAACCGGGACGGACGAGGGAATGCGTATACGTGAGATGGCGGATCTGACGGCCTTTGTGGGCGAGATGTTCGGTGCGGGCTGACGCATCAAGGAGAGAGTGATGGAAGGCTTTACCGTAATTGATGCCGTCGCGGCGGGCGTGATCGTGTTGTCGGCCATATTGGCCTACTCGCGCGGCCTGGTGCGCGAGGCGATGGCCATTGCAGGATGGGTGGGGGCCGCGGTTCTGGCCTTCGTCTTTGCGCCGGCCGTTCAACCGCTGATCAAAGAGGTTCCTGTCATCGGTGACTTCCTTGGCGACAGTTGCGAATTGTCGATGATCGGGGCCTTTGCCGCGGTGTTTGCGGTTGGCCTTGTGGTGGCATCGCTTTTCACACCGCTGTTTGCCAGCGTGGTGCAACGATCTTCGGTCGGGGGAATCGATCAGGCCCTTGGCTTTTTGTTCGGCGTGGCACGGGGCGTTGTCTTGGTGGCGGTGGCTTTTATCGTCTATGATCGCGCGGTCGCATCAAACACCTTTCCAATGGTCGACAACTCGCGTTCGGCCAAGGTTTTTGCCAGCTTTCAGGCCAATATCGATGAAAGAATCCCCGCAGATGCACCCGGCTGGATCGTTTCGCGCTATAACGATCTGACAGCAGCCTGTGCCGCACCAACGGGCAATTGATCGCCGCTGCGCAGAAAGAACCACCTTCGCTGTCGTTCCGGGCGTGACACTGGCGTGACACTACCCTAAATGGAGCAGCATCAGCTGCCTGATGGAGCATCCCAATGCGCCCTTTCCTTTCCCATCCTTTCGACGACGACAAACTTAAAGAGGAGTGTGGGGTTTTCGGCGTGATTGGCGTCGCAGATGCCGCACAATTCGTGGCACTTGGTCTGCACGCGCTGCAGCACCGGGGGCAAGAGGCAGGCGGGATCGTCACCTATCACCCCGATCACGGCTTTAACTCTGCTCGACGCTTTGGCTATGTGCGCGACAACTTTACCAAGGCCGATGTGATGGATACCCTGCCCGGCCAATTGGCCATCGGGCATGTGCGCTATTCCACGGCCGGATCAAAGGGGGCCACCGCCATTCGCGATGTGCAACCGTTCTTTGGCGAGTTTTCGATGGGGGGCTGTGCGATTGCCCACAATGGCAACCTGACCAATGCTTCCGCCCTGCGCAAAGAACTGATCGAGCGCGGGTCGATCTTTCAATCCTCATCCGACAGCGAATGCATCATCCATCTGATGGCGCGGTCGATCCAGAAGAACCTGTCGGAACGCATCAAGGATGCGCTGCGCGCGGTTGAAGGCGCGTTCTCGGTCGTCGCGATGACGCGGACCAAGCTGATCGGCGTGCGCGATTCGCTTGGCGTGCGTCCGCTGGTTCTGGGGCGCATTGGCGATTCTGGCTGGGCGCTGTCATCCGAGACCTGTGCGCTGGATATCATCGGCGCTGATTTCGTGCGTGAGATTGATCCGGGCGAAATGGTGGTGATCGAGGGCAACAAGATCGTCTCGACCCGGCCTTTCCATCCGTCACCCTCGCGGTTTTGCATCTTTGAGAACGTCTATTTCTCGCGCCCCGACAGCATCATTGGCGGGCGCTCGGTCTATGAAACCCGCCACAATATCGGCGTGGAACTGGCCAAAGAGGCCCCGGTTGACGCAGACCTTGTGTGCCCTGTGCCCGATAGTGGCACCCCGGCGGCGATTGGGTTCAGCCAGCAAAGCGGGATTCCCTATGCCATGGGCATCATCCGCAACCAATACATGGGCCGCACCTTTATTGAGCCGACCGAACAGATCCGCAACATGGGTGTGCGGCTGAAACTGAACGTCAACCGCGCACTGATCAAGGGCAAGCGGGTGATCTTGGTCGACGATTCGGTCGTGCGCGGCACCACCAGCCGCAAGATCAAGGATATGATCCTTGAGGCGGGCGCGGCCGAGGTGCACTTCCGCATCGCATCGCCCCCTACCGCATGGCCGTGCTTTTACGGCGTCGATACACCCGAACGCTCCAAACTCCTCGCCGCGACCATGACCGAGGAAGAGATGCGCCAATGGATTGGTGTCGACAGCCTGAAATTCATCTCGCTTGACGGTCTTTACCGCGCGGCAGGTGAAGCGGCTGGCCGCGATGCAGAGAACCCGCGCTTTTGTGACGCCTGTTTCTCGGGCGACTACCCTGTGGCCCCTTCGGACAAGATCAACGAAGGGTTCGAGATGAAGGCGGCGGATTAGGCGGAGGCAGAGGCCCGTGTCGGATGAGGTCGAAGCCTATATCGCGGCCCAACCCGAGGCGTTTGCCAACGCCCTGCGTATGTTGCGCGCCGATCTGGCCCGGCTTTTGCCCGATCATGTCGAATGCCTCAGCTATGCCATGCCCGGCTTTCGGGCACCGGGACCAAAGGGCAAGATGATCGTGGGCTATGCCGCCTTTGCGCATCATCTTGGGCTGTATCCGCATTCGGGCACCATCATCCCGACGCTGGATTGCCGCCCGTTCAAGACCTCAAAAAGCGGGGTGCTGTTTACCCCCGATACACCCCTGCCACTCCCCCTTGTCACTGCCATCGTGCGGGCGCGGCAGGCAGAGGTTGCTGCGGGATATGGCCGCAAGTCCTGATCTGCCCTTGCCATTTGCCGCGTTCAAAAATACTCCCCCCCACAGTCGTAAACAGCCCCGCAAGGACCGAACCATGACAGACAAGATCGCCCTGATCACTGGTGCCTCGCGTGGCCTTGGGGCCGCGATGACCGAACAACTTGCCACGCGCGGTTGGCATGTCGTGGCCGTGGCCCGCACTGTTGGTGCCCTGGAAGAGCTGGATGACCGCATAAAGGCGCTGAAGCTGCCTGGCAGCGGCGGTCTGACCCTTGCGCCGATGGATGTCACAAACGAAGGTGCGATGCAGCACCTGTGCCGGTCGATCCATGATCGCTGGGGCGGTGTCGGTTTCTGGGCGCATACCGCCATTCATGCCACAGCCCTTGCCCCGGCGGGGTCTGTTGACATGAAGGACCTTGATAAATCCATCGCCGTCAACCTGCGCGCGGCGTCGATGTTGATTGGCTATGTGGAGCCGCTGTTGCGCGCCCAAACGGGCACGGCGATGTTCTTTGACGATCCTTTGCCGGGCCACAAGTTCTCGGCCGCTTATGGTGCGACAAAGGCGGCGCAGATTGCGCTTGTGCGAAGCTGGCAAGAAGAAAGCGCCAAGATCGGGCCAAGGGTTCTTCTGGAAACCCCTGCCCCGATGGCGACTGCCGTGCGCGCCCGGTTTTACCCCGGCGAGGATCGTGGCAAGCTGACCGATACGCGGGCCGAGGCGGCCCGCCTGTGCGACCTGATCTGAAACGGCGCTACCTGAGTGCTGCATCCATGGCGGCCCACAGGGTTTCCGTAGGTTCCACCCCGATCGACAGGCGGATAAAGCCCTCTGGCACCGCATCGCCCCAGCGGGCGCGGCGTTCGCCGGAAGTATGGGTGCCGCCAAAACTGGTGGAGCGGACCATATAGGGGCAGCGTTCCAGAAACGCTTCGGCCTGTGTGGCATCCGCCAGAGTGATACCGATCAAGAACCCAAAACCCGCCATCTGACGTTTGGCCAAAGCATGCGACGGATCATCCGGCAGGCCCGGATAGCGCACGGATCGAACAGCAGGATGATCGGCCAACCGTTTGGCGATCAGGTCGGCACTGCGGCACATCCGTTCCAGCCGCACCTCCAGCGTCTCCAGCCCGCGGTGGATCAACCACGCCTCCATCGCCCCCGGCACCGCCCCAGACAGCCGCCGCCAATCGCGCACGCGGGCCATCAGGGCCGTATCGCGCCCCGCCACATGGCCAAAGAGCGCGTCCGAATGCCCGCCTGGCGCCTTGGTGTCTGCCGCCACTACAAGATCGGCCCCCAAATCCAAGGGGCGCTGCAACAGCGGCGTCATTGTGGTGTTGTCCACAATCACTTTCGCCCCCGCTGCATGGGCGCGGGCCACCACATCGGCGATGTCGATCACATCCAGACCAGGGTTTGACGGGGTCTCGATGTAAACCACTGCGGCACCAGTGAAATCCGCCGTCGCGAACGACAGGGTCGGGATCTGCACCACCGTGACGCCCAAGGGGGCAAGGAACCCATCGCTGAGGACCCGCGTCACATAATAGCCGTCTGAGGGCAGGATGACCGTATCGCCCGCTTTCAAGGTGGCAAACAATCCCGCCGCAATCGCCGCCATGCCGGTGGGAAAACTGACCACCTCGGCCTCCTCCAGCAAGGCAAGCTGCGCCTCGACCGCGTCCCATGTGGGCGTGCCATTGCGGCCATAGATATGCCGCGCGCCCTGCACCGATGGCAAATGGTAGCTGGTGGCGGTTGTCAGCGGCAGCGCCACCGGATCGCCCTTTTCCAGCCCCGCATTGCGATGATGCAGCAGCCCTGCAATCCGCGCACCCATATCCTTGTCCATCATCCAGCCTCCGGTTCCAACGGCGGGACTTTCGTGTTGGGGCGCGGGGAAAGCAAGGGGCAGCCTTGCGCCCTGCCCGCCTTTCGCGCCGGATTTCGGAAAATCGTGGGGGGCAAATGGCGTGGGATTTGACAGGGTGACATCCATACACCCCCTGTACACAGGCCGTGCAGACGATTTTGTGCGGGGTGATGAGGACGCGTATCGGCAGGGAAAGGGATTTGATCTGTCGCTGGCCCATCGAAGACGGATGCGGCAAAGATGCCCGGCCAAGGTGACAAGTGAAGCGCAGTCGTTTTCTATCCTGTGACTGCTTTGCGGACTTTGTTGCCGTTCGCTAAAAGCGCGAAAAACAGGACACGACCAGATTGGCGTCAACAGAATGGGCGGATTCAGGTCATTAGCCGCAGATGCGAACACGCGCTGAAGTTTGTCTGAAGCGGAGATTCGACGCTGCCGGGCAAGGACACTTCGGCTTCGCGGCCCGATCCGCCCAGTTCCAGCCATTGGCGCGACCGCAGACACCACTCCGTGCGGAAAATGCCTAACTAGCTAGCATGATTTGGCGACCTTCGCGTCAAACTGCCCGCACCATTGGGACTGTGGGGGAAGCGATTGATTAACTTTTCAAATTTGGATAATGTTCAACGATCCAAAGACTGGATTTGATCCAAGCGCATCATTCGATTGACATTTCGTTGTTTCACTTATCCAAAAAGGAGAGAGTTCCTATGGCAAAAGACCCTTCCAAACCGGCATCCGGCTCTGGCGCCACTCGCATTGCAACGCCCACTCAGGACTTCACGCACGAGCACGTAGAACACCTTTCGACCACACCGCAGAGTGGGCCCAAACGGGGGGGCGACAACCCGAAAGAAGGAGCCCCGGTCAAGAAGTAGCAATAAGCGGCAGCATTTCAGGATTAAAGCGATAGCTGTGATACTTCCGACTCGAGGCGCAAAGCGGACGTTTGAAATGAACCACCTAAAGGTCGGCTTCGGGCCGATCGTTACACGCTGGATTTTCTGCCCATGCTAAATGCTGCTGGATGGCATTAGGCGAAGAGGGCTCGGAGAAGACGGGCAAAGCAAATCGCACCTCACCGGCTAGGGGCCGCACCAAAGGAAAAGGCCCCGAAGCGGGGGCCTTTTTTCGTTAGTCCTGCACGGTGACCTTGGCCATCATGTCGGGGTCTGACACTTCGCCATTGCCACCCTCGCCTTTTTTGATGGCGTCGACCACGTCCATGCCCGAGATCACCCGACCCACGACGGTGTAATCTCCGTCAAGGTGCGGGGCCGGGGCGAACATGATGAAGAACTGGCTGTTGGCGCTGTCGGGGTTCTGGCTGCGCGCCATGCCGACGATTCCGCGCTCAAAGCTGACAGAGGAAAACTCGGCCGGAAGATCCGGCAGCGCCGATCCGCCCATCCCGGCCATCGAGGTGTCGCCACCCGTCTTGCCGAACTGGACATCGCCCGTCTGCGCCATGAAACCGTCGATCACGCGGTGAAACACCACCCCATCATATTCGCCGCCCTTGGCAAGCTCGGCGATCTGGGCCGCATGTTTGGGGGCCACATCTGACAAAAGGTCAATGACGATCTGACCCGTGGTCGAGCCCGACACGTCAATGATCAGATTCGGCCCGGGGCCATCTTCTTGCGCCTGCACCGGGGTTGCGGTGGTCGAGAGGGCATAGCCGCCCAAAATCGCCAATCCGGCCACGAAAACCCCGCTGGCGATGAACCGATCAAGCGACATCTGCGGCCACCCGGACGGTGATCATGCGGTCAGGGTTGGTCGGCGGCTCGCCGCGCACGATCTTGTCGACAAATTCCATCCCGGCAATCACGCGGCCATAAACGGTGTATTGGCCGTTGAGGAAATGGTTGTCGCCAAAGTTGATGAAGAACTGGCTGTTGGCCGAATTGGGGCTTTGCGACCGGGCCGCCCCCAAGGTGCCACGGTCATGCGGCAGCTTTGAAAACTCGGCCGGAAGGTCTGGCAGATCGGAACCGCCCGTGCCTGCGCGGCGCAGGTTGAAGCCGTCTTCCATATCACCATTCTGGACGTCACCCGTCTGGGCCATGAACCCGTCGATCACGCGGTGAAAGCAGACATTGTCATAGGCTTTCGCGCGGGCCAGCTCTTTCATCCGCTCGGCATGCTTTGGGGCAACGTCTGGCAGCAGTTCGATCACGACTTCGCCATCTTTCAATGTCATGATGATCGTGTTTTCGGGGTCTTTGATCTCGGCCATGGGGTGGGCTCCTTTTTTGTCTGGCGAGAACCTAATGTCGCACGCGCCCAAGGGGAAGGGCAAAGGTGCGCTGATCGGTTGACGAATGCGCCATTCAGGCGGAAAGAGGGTGCAGAATTACAGACAGGAGGGCTCGATGGGCTGGAAAACACTTGATGACATCGGTCTTGCAGGCAAGGTCGTGCTGACCCGCGTCGATATCAACGTGCCGATGGAGGCGGGTTTGGTCACCGACATGACCCGCATCGACAAGATCAGACCCACGGTCGAGGATATCATCGCACGCGGAGGACAGGTTGTCCTTTTGGCGCATTTCGACCGCCCCAAGGGCAAGGTCGTGCCAGAGATGAGCCTTGGCCACATCGCCACTGCGGTTGAGGCCAGTTTGGGCCGCAAGGTGATCTTTGCCGCCGATTGCATCGGGGCCCCTGCCGCCGAGGCGATTGCCAAGGCACAGCCGGGCGAGGTTGTGCTTTTGGAAAACACCCGTTTTCAGCCGGGCGAGGAAAAGAATGACCCCGCGCTTGCCGCCGAAATGGCCAAGCTGGGCGATGTTTTCGTCAATGACGCCTTTTCCGCCGCGCACCGCGCGCATGCCTCGACCGAAGGGCTGGCGCATTTGTTGCCAGCAGCCGCCGGTCGGTTGATGGAGGCGGAGTTGCGCGCGCTGGAAGCGGCCCTTGGCACGCCAGAGCGGCCTGTGGTGGCGGTTGTGGGCGGCGCAAAAGTTTCGACCAAGCTGGATCTTTTGGGCAATCTGGTGACAAAGGTCGATCATCTGGTGATCGGCGGCGGCATGGCCAATACCTTTCTGGTGGCCCAAGGCATCGAAGTCGGCAAATCGCTGGCCGAACGCGATATGTCGGCCACCGCACTGGATATTCTGGCCAAGGCAAAGGCGGCGGGCTGCACCATCCATCTGCCCATCGATGTTGTGGTTGCCCGTGAATTCAAGGCCGGAGCGGATGCCGATGTTGTGGCGGCGACCGACTGCCCGGCGGATGCCATGATCCTTGATGCGGGGCCGATGACTGTGGCGGCCATCGTTCGGGTGTTTGAGGGCAGCAAGACCCTGATCTGGAATGGCCCGCTGGGCGCGTTTGAGATCGCGCCCTTTGACGCGGCCACCAATGCGGCCGCGAAATCTGCGGCCATGCTGACCCGCGAAGGCGCGCTGATTTCCGTTGCGGGCGGTGGCGATACGGTGGCGGCCCTTAATCAGGCGGGGGCTGCGGGGGATTTCACCTTTATCTCAACCGCAGGCGGCGCCTTTCTGGAGTGGATGGAGGGCAAGGAATTGCCCGGCGTGGCGGCGCTTATGGCATGACAGATACGGCACTGGCGCATGATTTCCGAAAGGCAGATTGGGCGCTGGTGACCGGCGCATCGGATGGCATCGGTCGGGCCTTGGCGGTTGAGGCGGCCAAGGCGGGCTATAATGTGATTCTGACGGGGCGGCGCACGGACCGGCTGGAGGCCCATGCCGATAGCCTGCGCCGTGCCTATTACGTCTCCACCATCTGCATGACCGCCGATCTGGCAGACCCCGAGGCCGCCGAAGCCCTGTGGCAAGAGGCGATCAAGGACCGTCGGATCGCGGTTCTGGTCAACAACGCGGGCCTTGGTCGCAATGGGGCGTTTTCCGACCCAGACGGCTGGCCCCGCGAAACCGAGTCGATCATGGTCAATGTCATTGCCGCCACGATTCTGATGAAGCGCGCCGTGGCCCATATGGCGGCCAATGGCGGCGGGCGCATCTTGAACGTGGCCTCGGCCGCCGGGTTCATGCCCGGCCCCAATATGGCCGTCTACCATGCGACAAAGGCCTATCTTCTGAGCCTGTCCGAAGCTGTGGCCGTGGAGGCCGCAGAGGCGGCAGTGTTTGTGACCGCCCTTTGCCCCGGCGCAACCGAAACGGGGTTCTTTCAGGCCGACAATGCCGAAAAGGCAACGGTGCTGACACGGCTTCTGCCGCTGCCCTCGGCTGATGCTGTGGCCGCCCAAGGCTGGAAAGCGATGGAAAAGGGCCGCCGCGTTGTCGTAACTGGCTGGGTGAACAAGATTTTTACCTTTGCGACCCGGCTAAGCCCACGTCGCCTGACAGCCCTGCTCACGGGACAATTCCTGAAACGGCGCTGGTAGGCTGGCCTTGGCAAAACGGCTGTTGAAAAATAGCTGCCCCCGTTAGCGCCACCATGATTGCAGGCCTTCCGGGCAACGTCTATCCAAATGGCAAGGGTCGGGCGTGGCCCGAAAATCCGGTTCTCAGGCAAGGGATAGATGACATGACAGTGGCCGAACAGACCCAACAGATGCGCAACGGCAAGGGCTTTATCGCGGCACTGGATCAAAGCGGGGGCTCTACGCCAAAGGCCCTGCGGCTTTATGGGGTTGAGGAAAGCGCCTATTCATCCGAGGCCGAGATGTTCGACCTGATCCATGCCATGCGGGCGCGTATCATCAAATCCCCCGCCTTTACCGGGGATAAGGTCATCGGCGCCATTTTGTTCGAGCAAACCATGGATCGGGAGATCGACGGCATCCCGACCGCGACTTACCTGTGGAACACCCGCAAGGTCGTGCCCTTTCTCAAGATCGACAAAGGGCTGGAGGCCGAGGCGGACGGCGTGCAGCTGATGAAGCCGATGCCGGGCCTTGATGCCTTGTTGGATCGGGCGAAAGCGGCTGGTATCTTTGGAACCAAGGAGCGCTCTGTCGTTGGGGCCGCGAATGCCAAAGGGGTGGCGGCGCTTGTGGCGCAACAATTCGCCATCGGGGCGCAAGTGGCCGCCCATGGGCTGATGCCCATTCTGGAACCCGAGGTCACCATCTCGATCCCCGACAAGGCCGAAGCGGAGGCCCTGTTGCAGACCGAAATCCTGCGGCACCTTGATGCGCTGCCCGTGGGAACACAAGTCATGCTGAAAGTGACCCTGCCATCGGTTGCCAATTTCTACGCGCCCTTGGTCAATCACCCCAATGTCTTGAAGGTTGTGGCCCTGTCGGGCGGCTATAGCCGGGATGAGGCCAATGCCATTTTGGCGCAAAACCGTGGAATCATTGCCAGCTTTAGCCGTGCGCTGAGCGAAGGGCTGTCGGCCCAGCAGTCGGATGCCGAGTTTGACGCGGTTCTTGGGAAGGCCATCGACAGCATTCACGCGGCCTCTATCGCGGGCTAAAGGATCGGGGCTTTACGAAGGGAAATTCCCTTTTTTGGGGATTCCCTTCGAGAATCCGATATGCGATAGTCTTTGCAGGCCCCCGAACACAGAGGGGCAATTGAGGCAGTGCAATGACCAACCGGGGCACCCGTCCTGCAATCGGCGGCATCTTATATTTGCTTTTGGCGTTTACGCTGGGAGCATATTTTACCTTTGCCGCCGTTCAAGGGGATTACGGCGTGTTCCGGCAGGTTCAGATCCGGGCCGAGGCCGAGGAACTGGGCCAAGAGCGCGACCGGCTGTATGAAGACCTTGCCCGCATGACCAACCTGACCGGCCGCCTGTCTGACCGGTTTCTGGACATTGATCTGCTGGATGAGCGCGTGCGCGATGTGCTGGGATATGTCCGCGCCGATGAGATCGTCATCCGCTAGCCCCCCCCCCCTATCCCTGCCCCCCGTTTATGGCTAACCTCGGTCCAAGCGCGCAAGCAATGCGCTGCGCGCAAGGGAGCTATGCGGCTACAGCTTGAGGCATTTTTTGTTTTGCCCAATAAAAGCCGATGGTCTATGGATGGTTTAATGGTAAACTACTTTTAGACCACTGTTTGGATGCTGATCCGCAGCATGCCCTTTGACCCACGACTGCCACCACCGGGAGGATACCGCAAATGGCCGCAAAAAAACCCGCCGAGAGGCCCAATGCCTCAAAAGACGACCTGCTGAAGTATTACAAGGACATGTTGCTGATCCGGCGCTTTGAAGAAAAGGCGGGTCAACTGTACGGCATGGGTCTGATCGGGGGCTTTTGCCACCTGTATATCGGGCAAGAAGCCGTCGTTGTCGGGCTGGAAGCCGCGTCGAAAGAGGGTGACAAGCGCGTCACCAGCTATCGTGACCACGGCCATATGCTGGCCTGCGGCATGGATGCCAAGGGTGTCATGGCAGAATTGACCGGGCGCATTGGAGGCTACTCCAAGGGCAAGGGCGGTTCGATGCACATGTTCTCGAAAGAGAAGCATTTCTATGGTGGCCACGGGATCGTGGGCGCGCAGGTGCCACTGGGTGCGGGCCTTGCCTTTGCCGACAAATACCTTGGCAATGACAATGTGACTTTCACCTATTTCGGCGACGGGGCTGCCAATCAGGGCCAAGTCTATGAGGCCTATAACATGGCCGAGCTGTGGAAGTTGCCGGTGGTTTTCGTGATCGAAAACAACGGCTATGCCATGGGCACATCGGTGAAACGCTCCACCCACTCCAAGACGCTTTGGGAGCGTGGTGCCGCCTATGGCATCAAGGGCGAGGCTGTGGATGGCATGGATGTGCTGGCGGTGAAGGCTGCTGGGGAAAAGGCAATCGCTGCGTGCCGCGCCGGCGACGGCCCTTATATTCTTGAGATGATGACCTATCGCTATCGTGGCCATTCGATGTCGGACCCGGCCAAGTATCGCACCCGCGAAGAGGTGGAAAAGATGCGCAACGAGAAAGACGCCATCGAACATGTCCGCGAATTGCTGCTGCAAGGCGGCCTCGCCTCGGATGAGGAATTGAAGGCCATCGACAAGGACATCAAAACCGTCGTCAACGAGGCGGCAGAATTTTCCAAAGAAAGCCCGGAGCCGCCAGTAGACGAGCTCTGGACAGATATCTACGCGTAAGGGAGGGGAAAGACATGGCAACCGAAGTTCTTATGCCCGCGCTTTCTCCGACGATGGAGGAAGGCACACTGGCCAAATGGCTGGTGAAAGAGGGTGATACTGTGAAATCCGGTCAGATTCTGGCCGAGATTGAAACCGACAAGGCCACGATGGAATTCGAGGCGGTCGATGAAGGGATCGTCGGCAAGATCCTGATCGCCGAAGGCACGGCGGGGGTAAAGGTCAACACCCCGATCGCGGTGCTGGTGGAAGAGGGCGAAAGCGTCTCGGACGCGGCCCCTGCGGCCAAGGCCGAAGCGGCCCCGGCCGTTCAGGCAGAGGCCCCGGCCAAAGTGCCCGCACAGGCCGCAGCCCCGGCCCCGGTGGCCGCCAAGGGCTGGCCGCATTCCGATCTGCCCGAAGGCCCGACTAAGACCATGACCGTGCGCGAAGCCTTGCGCGAGGCCATGGCCGAAGAAATGCGCGCCGATCCAAATGTTTTCCTGATGGGCGAAGAGGTCGGTGAATACCAAGGCGCCTACAAGATCTCTCAGGGTTTGCTGGATGAATTCGGCGCCAAGCGCGTGGTTGATACGCCGATCACCGAACACGGCTTTGCCGGGATCGCGGTTGGCGCAAGCTGGGGTGGGTTGCGCCCGATCGTGGAGTTCATGACGTTTAACTTCGCGATGCAAGCCATTGACCACATTATCAATTCGGCTGCGAAGACGCTGTATATGTCGGGTGGCCAGATGGGCAGCCCGATGGTGTTCCGTGGCCCAAATGGGGCCGCCGCCCGCGTGGGCGCGCAGCACAGCCAAGACTATGCGGCATGGTACGCGGCCATTCCGGGGTTGAAGGTTTGCATGCCCTATTCGGCGGCTGACGCCAAAGGCTTGTTGAAAACGGCCATTCGGGACCCGAACCCGGTGATCTTCCTGGAAAACGAGATCCTCTATGGCCGCAGCTTTGACGTGCCGACGGACCCCGATTTCACGGTGCCGTTTGGCAAGGCCAGCATCTTGCGCGAAGGCACGGATGTGACGCTTGTGTCCTTTGGCATCGGTGTCACCTATTCCTTGCAGGCTGCCGAAGAACTGGCCAAGGATGGGATCAGCGCCGAGGTGGTCAACCTGCGCACGCTGCGCCCGATTGACTACGATACGGTTCTGGCCTCGGTGATGAAGACAAATCGCTGTGTCACGGTCGAGGAAGGTTTCCCCGTCGGGTCCATTGGTGACCACCTTGCCAGCACGATCATGCAGCGCGCCTTTGACCATCTGGACGCGCCTGTGATCACCTGCACGGGCAAGGATGTGCCGATGCCTTATGCGGCGAACCTTGAAAAGCTGGCCTTGATCACGACTGCCGAAGTGATCGCTGCCGTCAAATCCGTCTGCTACCGTTAAGGGAGGACGCACAATGGCAACCGAAATACTGATGCCCGCCCTGTCGCCGACGATGGAAGAGGGCACCTTGGCCAAATGGCTGGTCAAAGAAGGGGATGAGGTCAAATCCGGCCAAATCCTTGCGGAGATTGAAACCGACAAGGCCACGATGGAATTCGAGGCCGTGGATGAGGGTACGATCGGCAAGATCCTGATCGCCGAGGGCACCTCGGGCGTAAAGGTGAACACGGCGATTGCGGTGCTGTTGGAGGATGGCGAAAGCCTGTCTGACGTCAAAGCAGCGGCCCCAGCGGCGGCGGCCCCTGCGGCCAAAGCTGCCGAAGCGGCATCGGCCTCTGCGCCAGTGGCCACGACAGCACCTGCGGCACCCGTGGCGGATGGCAAACGCGTCTTTGCGTCGCCGCTTGCGCGGCGGATCGCCAAGGACAAGGGCCTTGATCTGAGCCAGATCGCAGGCTCGGGTCCACATGGCCGCATCGTGCGTGCCGATGTCGAGGGGGCAACGGCGGCACCAAAGGCTGCGGCCGCAGCCGCTCCGGCACCAGTGGCCGCAGCAGCGCCTGCCAAGCCTGCAATGGCCACTGGCATGTCTGCGGAAACGGTCCTGAAGATGTATGCCGACCGCGACTTTGTCGAAGTGCCACTGGACGGGATGCGCCGCACCATTGCAGCCCGCCTGACCGAGGCCAAGCAGACCATCCCGCATTTCTATCTGCGCCGGTCGGTTCGGCTTGATGCGCTGATGGCGTTCCGCGAGCAGTTGAACAAATCGCTGGAATCGCGCGGCGTGAAACTGTCGGTCAATGACTTCATCATCAAGGCCTGCGCCCTTGCCCTGCAACAAGTGCCAGATTGCAATGCGGTTTGGGCGGGGGATCGCATCTTGAAGCTGAAGCCATCGGATGTGGCGGTGGCTGTGGCGATCGAGGGTGGTCTGTTTACCCCCGTTCTGCGCGATGCGGATAAGAAATCACTCTCGGCCCTGTCAGCCGAGATGAAGGATCTGGCGGGCCGCGCCAAGACCAAGAAGCTGGCCCCGCATGAATATCAGGGCGGCAGTTTTGCGATCTCGAACCTCGGGATGATGGGGGTCGAGAATTTTGACGCCGTCATCAACCCGCCGCATGGGTCCATTCTGGCGGTCGGTGCCGGGATCAAGACGCCTGTGGTGCTGGCCGATGGCAGCCTTGGTGTGGCCAATGTGATGTCGATGACGCTGTCTGTGGATCACCGCGTGATTGACGGCGCGCTTGGGGCGGCCTTCTTGAAGGCTGTGGTCGAGGCGCTGGAAAACCCGATTGGTATGCTGGCGTAACGCTTTGGCACAAAACGACAAAAGGCCCCGGTTTTCCGGGGCCTTTCTTTTATGGCGCTGCGCCAATTATCTGCGCACCTTGTGGTCTGCCAGCTGGCAATCTCAGCCGCCGTTGATGACCTGATCCATGGTGATTGAGGGCTGTGAACACCCGGCCTCGCCCACCACACGCGCGGGCACGCCTGCCACGGTTTTGCACGGCGGCACGTCTTGCAGCACGACCGAGCCTGCCGCGATGCGCGTGCAGTGACCGATGGTGATATTGCCCAGCACCTTGGCCCCTGCCCCGATCAGCACGCCATCGCCGATCTTGGGGTGACGGTCGCCATCCTCTTTGCCGGTGCCGCCAAGCGTGACCGAATGGAGCATCGAGACATTGTCGCCCACAACCGCCGTCTCGCCGATTACGATGGAATGGGCGTGGTCGATCATGATGCCTTTGCCGACGCGCGCACCGGGGTGGATATCGACGCCAAAGGCCTCGGACACCCGCATTTGCACGAAATAGGCCAGATCACGCCGCCCATGCGTCCACAGCCAATGCCCGATGCGATAGGCCTGAACCGCCTGATATCCCTTGAAAAACAGGATCGGCTGGATAAAGCGGTGGCAGGCGGGGTCGCGGTCATAGACGGCCATCAGATCGGCGCGGGCAGACACGCCAAGGTCGGGGTCGTTGTTATAGGCCTGATCCGCGATTTCACGCAAAATCTGTTCCCCCATCTCGGGAGAGGCGAGTTTGAACGAAAACCGATAGGCCAGCGCCTGTTCCATCGTGGCGTGATGCAAGAGGCTGGAATGGATCATCCCCCCCAAAAGCGGGTCATCCTTGATGGCGGCCTCGGCCTCATCACAGACCCTGCGCCAAACCGGATCAACCTGCGTCAGTTTCGGCTTCAGTTCGGCCATGGCGATGCCCTCCGGTTGTGGTGTGGTGGACTGTAGCAGATCACGCTTGGCTGCAACAGTCCGCATGGCGATGCCCTTGGGTGCTTGGGTGCCAGTCTTTGAGAAGCAGATTACATAGCATAGGCTTTTCGTCAAGATTTTACACTTGTCGCAGCACGCTTGGGGCCACTGTCAAAGATTCAACGCGCTACGCAAGGCGGCGATATCTTCGTGCATCACCGAATGCCCGGCCCCCGGATAGACCTGCATTTGCACTGTCGCACCGGCGTTTTTCAGCGCCGAGGCGCTGTCGCGCGCCCGTTTGAGCGGGATGTGGGGGTCACGCTCATGCACCGATATCCACACTTTGCCCGTGAGGGCCGGATAGGCGAAGGTCTTGTCGCGATGGCCCATCAACTCTGGGCTTGCCGTGCCGTGATCTACCGTTCCGACCAGCCCGCCGGAAAAGCCGAACACCCCGGCCAAGCCACCCTGCCCCCAGTCTTGTTGCCGGGCAAAGCATTCCAGCGCCAGACAGGCACCTTGGCTGAAGCCCGCCAGCCAGATCTGGCCAGAGGTCAGGCCCGAGTCGCGCAAGCTTGCCACGGCTTTGGCAACCGACTGCATCCCCGCCGCGACAAAGGGGGCCATTTGGGCGGTTGGGGCCAGAAAGCTTGTGGGCCACCAGCTGTGTCCCGGAGCCTCTGGCGCAATGGCGGCAACTTGGGGCAAGGCCGCGTGATCCAAAAGCGAGAGGATATCGCGGGCGGACCCGCCCCTGCCATGCAGCAGAACCAGACCCGCCTTGGCCCCTGCGGGCATGCACGAAAGCATCACCGCACCCGCAGGGGTGGCAAGACCCGCTCGATCCGCGCCCGCATGGGTTCATATTGCGCCGGCAGTTTCAGGGCTTGGCCCAGCGTCTCGGCGGGTTCATCCACGGCAAATCCCGGTGGATCGGTGGCGATTTCAAACAGAACGCCACCCGGTTCGCGAAAGTAGATCGCGTTGAAATATTGCCGGTCGATCACCTCAGTCGTGCGATGGCCGATTTCGGCAAGGCGTTCGATCCACGCGTTCTGATCACCTTGGGTCTTTGCGCGAAAGGCGATGTGGTGGATCGTGCCTGCACCGGGGCGGCCTTTGGCAGAGGCCTCCTTGCGGATCACATCAATGATGCGCCCGCGCTCTGCCCCCGGCGCGATCAGGCGATGACGTTCCACCCCGCCATGTTTCTCGTGGCCTTCGACCTGATAGCCGAAGGCTTCGGTGAGGAGTTTGATCGTCGGCGCAGGGTTGTTTTCCCACAAGGTGACGGAATGAAAGCCATGGCTGTCTTGCGCCTCATCGCTTTCGATCAGTTCGACCGGAGCGCCGTCAGGATCGCGAAGGGTGATCACGCGCGCGCCAAAACGCTCTACCGGGCCCGCAAAGTCAACGGCTTGCAAGGCCAACTGACCCATCATGTCATCAAACTGCGCCTTGGGCACCGCATAGGCATAGGCAGAGGCCATTCCCGGCCCTGCCCGGCCCGGTCCGGCATCGGTAAAGGGGAAAAAGGTCAAAATGGTGCCGGGACTTCCCGCCTTGTCGCCATAATAAAGGTGATAGGTGCCCGGATCATCGAAATTGACGGTCTTTTTGACCAGCTTTTGGCGCAGGGTTCCGGTGTAAAAGTCCACATTGTCTTGGGGTGGGCCGGAAATGGCGGTGACATGGTGAATGCCGGGAATGGTGGTCATGGGATCCTCCTGACGCCGGGGCGTGTGCGGTTTGTGCTTGGCCGTTGATATAAGCGAAACACGATTACACAGTAGAGCGAAATTCGAACCCCTGTTGTGCAGATTCACACATCGTACCGCGTGGCCCCGCGCCGATGCTCATCCACCGGGCGGGTCAGAATGGCGGCATGTTGGGCGCGCTGGTCGCAATTGGCGCGTGGGCAGATGCGGCAATTGATGCCAATCGGCGTAACAGGCGCGCCAGACATCGAAAACGCCTCGGCATAGCCGATGGCTGGCACATGTTCGATGGCACAGCCCATGGCGACAGCAAGGCGGTTGTCGGTTGCATGGCGCGCCCAACTGGGGCGGTCCACGGTGCGCGAGAACACAAAGAACTGCGAGCGGTCCGGCATTTCGACAAATTGCGGCACGATCCGGCCCGGCATGCGAAAGCTGACATGCACCTCCAGCCGCGGGCAGGCCCCGCCGTATTCGGCAAGGTGAAACCCGGTCGCATTGAAGCGCTTTGTGACATTGCCCCCCTTGTCAATGCGCAGGAAAAAGAACGGAACGCCCTGCGCCCCTTCGCGCTGCAAGGTGGTGGCACGGTGACAGGCCTGCTCATAGCTGACCCCAAAGCGGGTGGCGATATGGTCCAGATCGTATTTCGTGGCCTGCGCCTCGGCCAGATAGGCGTCATAGGGCATCAGCACAGCGGCGGCGAAGTAATTTGCAAGCTCTACCTTGAGCCGGGCTGTGCCCCGCGGATCGGAAATGCCCGATTTGGCAATCAGGTGATCCAGCAGGCCCCGCGATTCCAACAGGGCCGACATATGCACCAACTGAAAGGTGCGGTTGGTGTGATCCAAGGCCTCGGACAGCAGGATTTCATTCCGCGCCTCATCATATTGGCGCAAGGTGCCCGGCAGATCCTCGACATGCGCCAGACGGACCGTCACCCCGACCCTGTCGCGCAAGCGGCGTTTGAGGGCGACGTAAACCTCATCCGGCTCCACCCGGTCCCCGGCCCAGAACTGGCTGGCGGCGTCTTCCAGTTCGCGGAAGTGATTCCTGTTGCGGCGGAAAAAGTCATGCACCGCAGTCTCGGGTGAGGCCGAAAGGCGCGCGGCCCCTGTCACCGTGTCACTTTCACCGACCGCCAAAAGCTGATCCGTGGCCCCCTGATAGGCCCGGTGAAGGGCCAACAAAGACTTCACAACCCCCGGCGCATGCACCAAAGCCGCCCGCATTTGTGGCAGATCGGGACGGATTTCGGCAAAAAGCGGGTCTTGCATAGCCGCCCGCAGGTCAGCCAATTGCGACGCGCCATCGTCTTCGGCAATGTCGCGCCAATCCACGCCGTACACCTCGAACACGCGCAACAGCACCTGAACCGAGACAGAGCGTTCGTTGTTTTCCAACAGGTTGACGTAAGAGGGGCTGATGCCAAGTGCCTTGGCCATCGCCCCTTGGGTCTCGTTACGCTCCGACCGCAGGCGGCGAAGATGGGGACCGATGAAGGTTTTCTGCATACCAATGCACACATCTTGTTTCTGTCAACATTACAATATTACAAAAAATCACATTTGTAAATTCTCGCATTTACAGCAGAACCCGCTTTCATTTTGCACAAATCGCAATCGGTGGCATCGACACCTCAACGAATTTGGGAGGCGACAATGAAAACCGGAATACATCACCTTTACATCCCCGGCCCAACGAATGTGCCAGAGGCCGTGCGCCGTGCAATGAACGTGACGATGCAAGACCACCGTGCGCCAGATTTTGGTGAGTTCACGCTTGGCCTGTTCGCGGACCTGAAGAAGCTGTTCAAGACCACCACGGGCACGGTGATGATGTTCCCCGGATCGGGCACCGCCGCATGGGAAGCCGCGATCACCAACACCCTTTCGCCGGGCGATAAGGTTCTGATGTCACGCCATGGCCAGTTTTCCACGCTTTGGGCCGAAATGGCGCAGCGTCTGGGGCTGGAGGTTGAACTGGTCGATGTGGCTTGGGGTGCGGGCGCGCCGGTCAACGAATTTGCCCGCCGTCTGGGTGCGGATCGCAAGGGCGAGATCAAGGCCGTTTTCGTGACCCACAATGAAACCGCGACCGGTGTCACGAGCGACGTCAAAGCCGTGCGGCGGGTGATGGAGGAATGCTTTCACGATGCGCTGTTGTTTGTAGATGGCGTTTCGTCGATCGGATCGATTGATTTCCGCATGGATGAATGGGGCGTCGATCTGGCCATCACGGGCAGCCAAAAAGGGCTGATGTGCCCGGCCGGCATGGGAATCCTTGCCGCCTCGGAAAAGGCATTGCTGGCCGCGAAAACCGCCAAGGGCCGCCGTGCGTATTTTGAATTCAACGACATGCTGAGCCTGAATGCGCAGGGCTACTTCCCCTATACCCCGCCGGTTCCGTTGCTGCACGGGTTGCGCGCCAGCCTTGACCGTTTGCTCGATGAGGGGCTGGAGACCGTCTTTGCCCGCCACACCCGCCTTGCCACCGGGGTTCGCCGCGCGGTCGCGGCATGGGGCATGGATCTGTGCGCCGAGCATTCCTCGCTTTATTCCGACACGGTCACCGCGATCCGTGTGCACCCCGACGTTGATGCGCGCGAGGTGATCCGGATCGGGTATGACCGCTATAACACCGCCTTTGGCTCGGGCCTTGCCCGCCTTGCCGGCAAGGTGTTCCGCATCGGGCATCTGGGCGATATGAATGAGGGCATGTGTCTGACCGCCTTGGCCGTAGCCGAGATGTCCTTGGCCGAGGCAGGCGCGAAGATTGAATTTGGCAGCGGCATTGCCGCCGCGCAGTCGCATTATGCCGCGACGCGTGTCCGGCACGCCGAGTTGCGCATCGCCGCTGAATAGCCCCAAGGATCAAGACCATGAGCCATACCCTTTACCCGCTGCGGCACGCGCGCCTGCAGCGCTCCACGCTGGCTGTCCCGGCCTCTAACGTCACCATGATCGAAAAGGCCGCTGAAAGCGCTGCCGACGTGGTGTTTCTGGATCTGGAAGACGCGGTTGCCCCGGCAGACAAGCCGCAGGCGCGCAAGAATGCGATTGCGGCGCTGAACGGTATTGACTGGCGCGGCAAGGGCAAGACGGTTTCGGTGCGGATCAACGGGCTGGATACGCATTACATGTATCGTGATGTCGTTGATATCATGGAGCAAGCAGGCGACCGCGTTGACATGCTGTTGGTGCCCAAGGTGGGGGTGCCGGGCGACCTTTACATGGTTGATGCGATGATCAACCAGATCGAACAGGGCTGCGGGCTGACCACACGTGTGGGCATCGAGGCCCTGATTGAGACCGCCCTAGGCATGGCCAATGTCGAGGCGATTGCGCAGTTTGGCGGGCGGTTGGAGGCCTTGCACTTTGGCGTGGCCGATTACGCCGCCAGCATGCGGGCCCGCACCACGAACATTGGCGGTTTGAACCCGCATTATCCGGGCGATCAATGGCATGCCTCGATCACGCGGATGGTCATTGCCTGCCGCGCCTATGGCCTGCGCGCGCTGGATGGCCCGTTTGGCGATTTCTCGGACCCCGAAGGCTATATGGATGGCGCGCGCCGTGCCGCCGCCCTTGGCTGTGAGGGGAAGTGGGCGATCCATCCCAGCCAGATTTCCATGGCAAATGATGTCTTCAGCCCGCCTGAGGCCGAAGTGGCCAAGGCCAAGCGCATCATCGCAGAGCTTCGCAAGGCCGAAAGCATGGGCAAAGGGGCTGCAAGCCTTGATGGGCGGATGATCGACGCTGCCTCGGAAAAGATGGCCAATAACGTGCTGGTTCTGGCAGAGGCAATCGCCGCGAAAGCCTGATTACCCTTTGGGAGGGGGGCAAAGATGGATATTCACGAATACCAAGCCAAGGAAATACTTGCGAAATTTGGTGTCCCTGTCCCGCGGGGTGGTCTTGCCAATTCGCCTGAACAGGCCGCCTACCGCGCCCGTGAACTGGGCGGCAAGGCATGGGTTGTCAAGGCGCAGGTCCATGCCGGGGGCCGTGGTGCGGCAGGTGGGGTAAAGCTGTGCCGCAGCGTGGATGAGGTGCAAACCTTTGCCGCCGGCCTGTTTGGCAAACTATTGGTCACAAAGCAGACCGATGCCAACGGCAAGGGCGTGTATCGGCTGTGGGTGGAGGGGGCCTCGGAGATTGCGCAAGAAATCTATCTGGGGTTTGTCCTCGACCGGAAGTCTGAACGCATCATGATCGTGGCTTCGGCCCAAGGCGGGATGGAAATCGAGGATCTGGCGGAAAACGCCCCCGACAGCCTGCGCCGGATGACGATTGATCCAGCCGTTGGCCTGTCGGAGTTTCAGGCCCGCGAACTTGCCTTTTCGCTTGGGTTGAAGGGCGGGCAGATCGCGCAGATGGTGTCGATCTTGCGCGCCTGCTATCGGGCCTACCGCGATCTGGATGCGGTGATGGTAGAGATCAACCCGCTGGTGATCACCGGAACAGGCGACCTTGTGGCGCTGGATGCCAAGATGTCGTTTGACACCAATGCCCTGTTCCGTCGCCCCGAAGTGGCCGAATTGCGCGACCGCAGTCAAGAAGACCCGCGCGAAAGCACCGCAGGCGACCATGGTCTGGCCTATGTCGGGCTGGACGGCGATATCGGCTGCATCATCAACGGTGCCGGTCTGGCGATGGCCACGATGGACATGATCAAACTGGCCGGGGGGGAGCCTGCAAACTTTTTGGACATCGGCGGCGGGGCCAGCCCTGAACGTGTGGTCCGGGCGTTTCGCACGGTTCTGGCCGATGCCAATGTCAGCGTTATCCTTGTCAACATATTTGCCGGGATCAACCGTTGTGACTGGGTCGCCGAAGGGGTGGTGCAGGCTTACCGCGAGGTTGGGCTGACCCTTCCGGTCGTGGTTCGCCTTGCAGGCACCAATGTCGAAGGGGGCAAGCGGATCATTCAAGCCTCGGGCCTGCCGCTGATTTCTGCAGATACGCTGGCAGAGGCGGCGGCGGCTGCCGTTGCCGCCCGCCCCCGCAACGCCGCCTGAGGGAGGAACCCATGGCCATTCTCATCACCGAAACGACGCGCGTCATCGTGCAGGGCATGTCGGGGCGCATTGGCGCGTTTCATGCCGCGGACATGATCAGGTACGGCACCAATGTGGTGGGCGGCGTCACCCCCGGCAAGGGCGGCGAGACGCTTTTGGACCGCCCGCTGTTCAACACCGTGCGTGAGGCGGTTGAGGCGACGGGCGCCGAGGCAAGCCTTGTATTTGTGCCGCCGCCCTTTGCGGCTGACGCGATCATGGAGGCCGCCGATGCGGGCATCAAGACCGCCGTTTGCGTGACCGACGGCATCCCCAGTCAGGACATGATGAAGGTAAAGCGCTTTTTGCGCCGCTATCAAGAGGCGCGCAAGATGCGGCTGATCGGGCCCAATTGCGCCGGCATCATCAGCCCCGGAAAGGGGTTCATGGGCATCATGCCGCCGCATATCTATCGGCCCGGCCGCATTGGCATTGTGGGGCGTTCTGGCACCTTGGGGTATGAGGCGGCAGCGCAGATGAATGACCTTGGCATCGGGGTTTCCACAAGTGTTGGCATTGGCGGCGACCCGATCAACGGCTCAAGCTTTCGCGATATTCTGGAGTTGTTCCAGAATGACCCCGACACCGATGCCGTGATGATGATCGGCGAAATCGGGGGGCCACAAGAGGCAGAGGCGGCTGCTTGGGTCGCGCAGAACATGACCAAACCGGTTGTGGCCTATATCGCCGGGCTGTCCGCGCCCAAGGGCCGCAAGATGGGCCATGCCGGCGCCATCATCAGCGCCTTTGGCGAAAGTGCGCAGGAAAAGGTAGAAATTTTGTCGGCGCATGGGATCACGGTTGCGCCGAACCCTTCGGCCATGGGCGAAACCATGGCCGCCGTTCTTGCCCGCCGCGCCGCGGCCTGACACCGTCGGGGTGGGCAAAGGGGCCGCGGCAAGTGGGTTCGCGGCCCCAATTTTCTTGCTATGGAAAGAAATTTGCACTATATTTTCCATGGAAAGAGGACATCATGCTGCATCTGAACCAAAGCCACGGCAACCAACGGGCGCAGGTCCTGACCAAGGCCGCCTTGCGCGCAGCCGAAAGCCTTGGGCTGCCGGCCCGCATGCTGGCGCAGGTTCTTGGTGTATCGGAACCTTCGGTGTCGCGCATGAAGAAGGGCGCCTATGCCATTGAGGATGGGTCAAAATCCTTTGAGCTTGCGGCCCTGTTCGTGCGCGTGTTCCGCTCGCTTGACGCCATCGTTGGCGGGGACGCGATGACGGCGCGACAGTGGCTGATGGCCGAGAACACTGCGCTTGGCGGTCGCCCGATTGATCGGATCACCACAATCACGGGGCTTGCCGATGTTGCCGCCTATCTGGACGCCCGACGCGCTGTTGTCTGAACAAAGGCCCTATCGGGGCACGGCTTGGCGTCTGGTCGAGGCGCAGCATCGGGTGTCGACCCTTAAACTCGTCGACAGCCTGAGCGAACAGGCGCTGCTTGAGGATATTCTGGAGGAGACCAAGCCCCCCATCCCCGCCGATTGTCAGGGGTTGGATTATCTGCTGGTCACCCCGTTTCGCTATCGCCCCTATCCCCATGGCAGCCGTTTTCGACGGGCGGGCCTGACACCGGGGGTCTGGTATGGGGCGGAACGGGCTGAGACGGCCTTGGCGGAGATGGTGTTTTACCGCTTTCTCTTTTACGCGGAAAGCCCGGCGACGCCCTTTCCGACCAATGCGGCGGATTACACAGGCTTTTCCGTGCCCATTGCCGCTGGGGCGGTGGATCTGACATCCCCCGCGCTTGCCGATCCCGCATGGCTGAATCCAACGGATTACGCCGCCTGTCAGGCGCTGGCCGATACGGCGCGCGGGATCGGGGCGGGTGTGATCCGATATCAATCGATCCGCGATCCGCAAGCCGGGGCAAATCTGGCGGTTCTGACCTGTTCGGCCTTTGCCGCGCCTGCGCCAAAGACCCGCCAGACATGGCGCATCCGTATCGGCCCCCAAGGTGGACAAGCGCTGTGTGACCACCCGCGCAAGGGCCTTGAGTTTGGGCGCGAGGCCTTTGACGACCCGCGCCTAAAGGGGATGGTCTGGCTCCGCTGACACCTGCCCTTTGATCCAGTCGCAAAAGGCGACCAAGGGCGCGCGGGGCGGCATATCGCGGGGCCAGACAAGGTAATAGCTGCCCAAGCCCCTGCCCCGCGCAGGCCATGCCGGAATCAGGCTGCCATTGGCCAAAGCCTCCTCAATCAAGAACACGGGCAGCAAGGCCACGCCCAACCCATGCAGCGCGCCTTGGGTCATGGTGGCGAACTGGTCAAAGACCATGCCCGGCGGGCGTTGTCCCGGCACGCCCTGAACGGCAAGATATCGCCCCCAGGCATTCGGTCGCCCCTCAATCTGCAACAAGGGCAGGCTGAGCAGATCTTCGGGGCCTCGAAGGGGTTGGGGCAACAGGCCGGGGGCGCAGACGGGCAAGACCACCTCATCCATCAGCAACAGATGGTCTGCCCCCGGCCAATCGGCCCGACCGAAATGGATGGCGGCATCGAAGGCCTCCACCGCGAAATCAAACGGGCGCAGACGGGTGGACAGGTTGACCGTCACACCCGGATTGGCACGGGCAAACTCGGGCAATTTCGGGGCCAGCCATTGCACGCCAAACGCGGGCAGGATCGCCAATGACAAGCTGCCCCCACCCGGATTGGTGCGCAGACGCAGCGAGGCTTGGGAAATCGCGGCAAGGCCCGCCCGGATCTGGCGAACGTAGTCTTGGGCCGCGGGCGTCAGGCGGAGGCGCTGGCGATCCCGGATCAGGAGTTGAACGCCCAACTGCCCCTCAAGGGCCTGCAAGGCACGGCTGACGGCCCCTTGGGTCAGCGACAGCTCTGCCGCCGCCGCCGAGGCCGTGCCAAGCCTGTCAACCGCCTCCAGTGCGACAAGCGACGGCATGGAGGGCAACAGGCGGCGCGGACCTATCATATGCGTTTTCCTCATAATCTGGTGACAAGGCTTCGCTAGCATAACCGGGCTTTTTGGGCAATAAGCGGGGAAGCGCAGCTGTGGGGGTATGCACGGAACCGATAGGTTTCGCAAAGCCGCCGCCCATGGCACACTGTCCCAAACACCGGAGGATGCCATGAGCCTTGATGCCCCCAAACTGAAATCCAAGGATGCGCCCGATCTGGCGACGTTTGATTGGGAAGACCCCTTTCGTCTGAACGACCAATTGACCGAGGAAGAGCGCATGTTGCGCGATGCGGCCCGGTCTTATGCGCAAGAAAAGTTGCAACCCCGCGTGGTGGCCGCCTATCGCGAAGAGAAAACCGATCCGGGCATCTTTCGCGAAATGGGCGAGATGGGTTTGCTGGGCCTGACCATTCCCGAGGAATACGGCGGGCTTGGGGCCTCTTACGTGGCCTACGGCCTTGTGGCACGCGAAGTGGAGCGTGTGGACAGCGGCTATCGCAGCATGATGTCGGTGCAATCCAGCCTTGTGATGTATCCGATCTATGCCTATGGCACCGAGGCGCAGCGGCAGAAATACCTGCCAAAACTGGCCAGCGGCGAATGGATCGGCTGCTTTGGTCTGACCGAGCCTGACGCAGGATCGGACCCGGCTGGCATGAAGACGACGGCAAAGAAGACCGCAAACGGCTATGTGCTGAACGGCGCAAAGATGTGGATCTCCAACGCCCCGATAGCGGATGTCTTTGTGGTTTGGGCCAAATCCGAAGCGCATGGTGGCAAGATCAAGGGCTTTGTGCTGGACAAGGGCACAAAGGGCCTGACCGCCCCCAAGGTTGGCGGCAAGCTGAGCCTGCGCGCCAGTATCACGGGCGAAATCGTGATGCAGGATGTCGAAGTGGGCGAAGATGCGCTGTTGCCGCATGTGGCGGGCCTGAAGGGGCCGTTTGGCTGTCTCAATCGCGCGCGCTATGGCATTTCCTGGGGTGTCATGGGGGCTGCCGAATTCTGCATGCATGCCGCCCGCCAATATGGGCTGGACCGCAAGCAGTTTGGCAAGCCCCTTGCGCAGACGCAGCTTTATCAAAAGAAACTGGCCGACATGATGACCGAAATCTCGCTTGGCCTGCAAGGCAGTTTGCAGGTGGGGCGGTTGATGGACAACGCCAACGCAGCCCCCGAGATGATCAGCATCATCAAGCGCAACAACTGCGGCAAAGCCTTGGATGCGGCGCGGATGTCGCGCGACATGCATGGTGGCAACGGCATTCAGGAAGATTTCCAGATCATGCGCCACATGGTCAATCTGGAAACCGTCAACACTTATGAAGGCACCCATGATGTCCATGCCCTGATCCTTGGCCGGGCGATCACCGGGCTGCAGGCGTTTTTCTAGACCGGCCCCCGTCTGCGGCCACGGCTGCTGCAAAAAGAAAATAAAACTTCGTCTGTTAGGGAACGCTTCATCGGCGTTCCCTATTCCTTTGGTCCAGCATTGCCACTGTGCCCGCATGGGTCCAGTTCACGCCCCTTGGACGGAGGCCCCGATGAAGTTTTCAAGCCTTACATTCCGACTGCCCGCAGTCTTCATGCTGTCTGTTATGGTGCTCTTTGCCAGCTATACGGCATTTTTCCTGACCGATATGCGCCGCACCTTGGTTCAGCAAGCGGGCGCATCCCTCGAAATGGCGACCCAGCGGGCCGCGGGTCGCATCGAGCATTGGTTCCAGAAAGCGGAGCGAACACTGATCCTGACGGCGCAAAGCCGGATCACAAAGGACAGCACGCGGCAGGTGTCGGTGATGGTCAAAGCCATGGGCGACGCCGCGCAAGACTATCTGCGAACGACCTATGTCGATGGCAATCCATACCCTGGGGCGGATCGTGACCAGTTGATCGATGCCATGGACCGTACGGCCTATTCCAGCACCCATGCCAAGATGCACGATCCCTTTCGAACCTTGCGCAAGGAGCATGGCTTTCAAGAGGTCTATCTTTTCGACAGCTTGGGAAATGTGATCTATTCCGTCACCAAACAAAACGATCTGGGACAAAACGCCCTGACCGGGGACTTCGCCAAAACCGGTCTGGCATCCGCCTTCACCAGCGCGATGCAAGCCGCCCCGGATACCGTGGTATTCACCGATTTCGCCCCCTATGGCTTTGCCGATAATTTGCCAGCAAGTTTCATGGCGACAGGGATTTTTGATGACAAGGGCAACCGGATCGGTGTTCTGGCCATCCGCATTCCTGCAACCTTGATGGGTGCGCTTTTGCAGGGTGATGCGGGTGGGGCTGAAGGCTATGCCTTCGCCTTGGTCGGTGCTGACGGCAGCTATCGGTTTGAGGATGAGCGCCACAAGATCGGCCAAAGTGAACCGCGCTCGCCACAACTGGATGCCGCAATCGCCGGGCAATCGGGGCTGATGCAAGAGACGGTCAATGCCCAAGGCGTGGATGTCTTTGCAGCCTATCACCCGGTAGCGGGCGTCCCCGTGGGGTGGACGGTCGTGGCCGAAGCCGAACCGGCGGCCATTCTTGCCCCATTCATCCAGAAAGCCGAAATGACATTGCTTGCCGCTGGCGTGGTCGCCTGCATTCTGGCGGGCATAGGTCTGTTTTTGGGACGATGGATTGCCCGCCCCTTGCAGCAACTGGCGACACAGCTCGCCGCGATCAGTCAACACAGCCCGGTCAGCATCGTGCACCAATCCAGATCAGATGAGGTTGGCGATCTGGCACGTGGGCTTGATAGGTTTCGCCGCGATCAAGATGCCGCCCACGCCAATCGTGTGGAAAACCTGTTCAAGGGCAAGGCATTCAACACAACAGCCACCGCGATGATGATTGCGGATGCGGAGGGGAAGTTGCTGTTCCTGAACGACGCAGCCCTTCAGATGTTTCGAACAAATTGCGCAGCCTTCCGCGAAAGATTTCCCGGCTTTGATCCTGAAGCCTTGATCGGGACCAACATCTCTATCTTTCACCGCGACCACCACCGCAATATGCGCATGCTGCAAGATCCTTCCAACCGTAAGATGGAGGCCGACATCGCCATAGGGGCACAGATCTTTGCCCTGCAAATCGCGGCGGTGGAAGATGATGAGACCCGGGTCGGCTATGTCGTGGTCTGGGAATCCGTGCGTGAACGGCGGCGGACCAACACGATTCTTTCGACCCTCGACGCGGCTCAGGTGATCATCGAAATCTCCCCCCAAGGGATGATCACCGATATCAATGACTTTGGCATCGCCACATATGAATACCAAAATCACCGCGAAGAGCTGATCGGGCAGCCGCTTGCAAAACTGTTTGTCGGTGGAGAGACGGCGGCCAGCAGCGCGCTGCAAAAAACATTGATGAACGGAAGCCTTGCAGAACTCCATCATCGCAAGACCCGTTCGGGCAAAGATATCTGGGTCTTGTGTGCGATGAACGTGATCAGAAATGGTGCGGGCCAGATTGTCAGCGTGGTCGGAATTTGCACCGACCAAACCGCCACGGTCCTTGCGCGGATGCAACAAGAGGAAAGTGCGCGACTGCAGGCCGAGGACCAACAAGCGGTTGTCGATGCCTTGGGTCGGGCCTTGGCAGCCTTGTCGCAGGGGGATATGCGCGCCTCCATTTCAACCGAGTTTCCCGCGCAATACCAAGTGCTGAAAGACAATTTCAACGAGGCATTGGAGAGCCTGAACCAGACCCTTCGGCAAGTTGCCCGGGCCTCGGACACCATCCTTTCCAGTGCGGGCGACATCGCAACGTCGGCGTCGGAACTGTCGCAACGAACCGAAAGTCAGGCAGCGACGCTTGAGCAGACAGCCGCAGCCTTGGATGCCCTGACCACCAATGTGCGCGCGACAACCTCGGGGACAATCTCTGCAGGTTCCATGGTGACCTCGGCCCATGATGCAGCACAGAACAATGCCGAAATCGTGCGCCATGCCGTCGATGCCATGAGCGCCATCGAAGCCTCATCGCAAAAGATCGCCACCATCATTTCGCTGATTGACGACATCGCGTTTCAGACCAACCTGCTCGCCCTGAACGCGGGGGTCGAAGCGGCGCGCGCGGGGGATGCAGGCCGGGGCTTTGCCGTCGTCGCGGCCGAAGTGCGGGCACTGGCCCAAAGGTCATCCATCGCGGCCAGTGAAATCAAGGACTTGATCTCGCAAAGCGGACGTCAAGTTGCCTCTGGTGCGACGGTTGTCACCAAAAGTGGCGAGGCCGTGTCAACAATTGTCGCGGATATGTCAGAGATCAACGGCATCGTCGCAGGGATCGCGAAATCGACACAAGAACAGGCCAGCGGATTGACCGAGATAAATTCCGGCATAACCCTGCTGGATCGCGTGACCCAGCAGAATGCCGCGATGGTGGATCAGTCCATCGCCCAAAGTGCCCGATTGAAAAATGAGGCGACCGAGCTTTCGAATCTTTTGCATGGCTTCACCCTTGCGCCTGAGGATGTCCGACCCCTTCGATCAAACGCGGCGTAAAGGTCCTGAACATGGTCAGACCCGCAGCAGGCAAAGGACAACCCTTTGGACATTCGGGCCCCATGCGCCCGATCCTTATCGGGGCGTCAACCGGGGGGGTAGAGGCCCTTTATACAATCCTTGGCGCCATGCCTTCGGATAGCCCACCCGTTTTCATCGTTCAGCATATGCGGCCCCATTTCATGGAAAGCTTCGTCGCCAGTCTGGACAGGAAGTGCCGACCTCGCGTGGTTCTGGCCCAAGATCGAATGGTCGCAAGCAGGGGCCATGTCTATGTGGCCCCTGCGGGACCATGCCATTTGACCTTGGGTTCTGGCCCATCACCCTTTTGCAGACTGGTCCGGGGCGAAGCTGTTCATGGGCACCGACCCTCTGTTGATCGCCTCTTTCTGTCATCCACGCAGCTCTCCCCCTTGCCTGTCGCGGCGCTCCTCACCGGGATGGGCCGAGACGGGGCCGAAGGCTTGCTGCGCCTTCGGCAATCTGGGAGCCTTACGATTGCCCAAGATGAGCCAAGCTGTGTGGTCTTCGGAATGCCACGGGCGGCCATCGAACTGTCGGCTGCCGAAAAGATCCTGCCCCTTGCGGCCATAGCAGAAGCACTTCTGGCGGGCGCGGGATATCGGATCGAAAACACGAAGGGAACGTCGTTGTGCTGAACAAAGAAGAAAATCCGCGCGTGGTTATCCAAGGAGAGTTTCTTGTTTCTGCAGATCCCAATGATGTTCTGACCACTTTGCTGGGGTCCTGCGTTTCGGCGTTCTTGCGCGATCCGGTCGCGCGGATCGGGGGGCTTAACCATTTCTTGCTGCCCGAGGGCGACCCCAACGACCGACATGCGATGAAATACGGGCTTAACGCCATGGAACTTCTGATCAATGCCCTTGTGAAGAAAGGGGCCCAGCGACATCGGCTTGAAGGGAAACTGTTCGGGGGGGGGCGGATTGTTCCGGGCCTCACCGATGTGGGGGCGGCCAATGGTGTCTTCGCTGTCGAGTTCTTGCGCAAAGAAGGCATTCGCCATGTCGGGGGAAGTCTTGGTGGCGATCAAGGCAGAAAGCTGCGGGTCTGGCCAGTGTCAGGGCAAGTTCAACAAATGTTGCTTCCGGCAACAGAAATCAAAGAGGTGCTGATGCCGCCAAAGCCGCGACAAGACATTGTCCTGTTCTGACCAAAATACAGTCGTCAGAACAATTCGATCGGATGGCTCGTGGGGGCAGGAGAGCCGCCCAGAAGGGCAGACTGAAGACTTTTGAGCCGATGGCGCGCGATGGCACCTTTGATCCGGGGGTCAAGCGTTTCAGGTTGAAAAGCGGCAACCTCGTCCAGAATGACTGACAGTCCCGCAATTGATTGGATGATCTGGTCCAGCGACTGAAGCTTGAACCGGGCGGCTGCATTCTTTGGCTCTTCCAGAGACAGAATGACACCCTCCAGAACAAGAAGGTCACGCTCTATCTGATCCAGATAGGACGCAACCCGCTCAAGCATAATCCTTGGGCTGAGATCATCCTCTGACACCCGCCCTTCACCCAATGGGCGCGCAGGATCGGACGCTTTTTCCATCACAGCGGCCCGACCACCCGTTCGATACAATCGCGCATCTGCTCACGGCTGAACGGCTTTGTGATCATGTTGTTCATCCCCAAAGCGCGCCCTTTGGCAACCACAGTGGCATCGGCCCGGCCCGTTACCAAAATAAATCCGGTGCGCTCAATTCCCTTGGTGCGTCGGATGCCCTCAAGCAGTCCCAAGCCATCCAGACCGGGCATGTGATAGTCCGAAATCACCAGATGGACGGGCTTTTGGACCAGGGATTGCATCGCCTCGTGCCCGTCGGCGCAGGTGCGATAGCCTTCTATCTGCATCCAGTCCAAGGCTTGTGTGATCAAGCCGCGGCTGACCGCCGTATCATCGACGATCATCAGTTTCAGATCTTCTCGCTTCATTTTTTCCCTCGATCATAACAATCTGCTGCTGCGCCTCAGAGACGCCGGTAATCAGAGACGCCGGTAAGTCGTGATACCTTCGGGCGAGAACGCCGACAGCGCCGCGCCGGTGACCCGTTCGGAGTGGCCAATCATCAGGTATCCACCGGGTCGCAAGACGGCGGCAAAGCGGCTCCACAGCCGTTCTTGCGTCTGTTTGTCAAAGTAGATCACGACATTTCGGCAAAAGATCACGTCAAACAGCCCTTTCATCGGCCACTCCTCCTGCAGATTGAGGGACTTGCAACGGACCATGGCCTGCAAAGGTGCAGCGATCTCGGCGCTTCCGCGCCGCATGACCTCTTTAGCAGGCAGACCGAAAAGCCGGCTTGACCACTCATTTTCCAAATCGCGCAAAGCGTCGGATGCGTATTTGCCCGCCCGAACCTGCTCCACCATGGTCTGGTCGATATCGGTCGCCAGAATGCGAATATCGAGCCGAGAGGCATTCGGAATAGCAGCCGTGACAATTGCTGCAAGGCTGTAGGGTTCCTCACCCGACGAGCATCCTGCAGACCAAAGGCGGAGTCTGCGCCCCCCCATGACACTTTGTTTCAAGGCTGGCAGGATGGTCTTTTCCAGCGTCTCAAAGTGATGCATTTCCCGAAAAAAGGCGGTGACGTTTGTGGTGACCGCAGAAAGAAGATGATTCCGCTCGGCCACACCAGACGGACCGGTCACAAACTCCACATAGTCCGAAAGTGTGGACATCCTGAGCGCCTGCACCCTGCGCAGAAGGCGGGATTGCACCATGGGACGCTTGTTGTCGGGCAAGACAATGCCCGAAATTGCGTGCACCAAGGCGGATATCTTTGTGAAATCCGTATCCTTCAGCGCTAAGGTGACATTATCAGGTGAAGAGCCTGTGTTCATTTCAGGCTGCAGCATCTTCGAATTGCGGCAGCAACTGCCCCACATCAAGCAATCTGATCAGGCGCTCTTCCTGAACCACGACGCCTTTGAGCATGCTGCGCGTGATGTCAGAGGCCAGATCCGGTGTGGGCTGGACACCTGTTGCGGGCACACTGAGGATATCGGTGACCGCCTCGACCAAAAGTCCGAAAATTCGGCTTTGAATCGCGGCGACGATGATGACATTTCGATCCGTATTTTCAATCGGTTCAAGGCCCAGCCTGCGGGCAAGATCAAGGATGGGCACGACCGCCCCGCGCAAATTGATGACGCCCTGCACATAAGTAGGGGCATGGGGCAGCAAGGCGGGGCGGCTCCAACCCCGAATTTCCCGCACCGAAAGGATATCAATACAGAAATCCTGCCCTGCGGTTCGAAAGGCGACAAGTTCACGAATATCTGGATCTGTGGCGTAACCGGAGGATCGCATCTTCCTACTCCGCTGCATGTTGGATCGGGGGACGAGGTATGGCATTTGCCACGGCGGCAAGATCATTTGGGTCAAGGATCAGGGCAACCGATCCATCGCCAAGGACGGTTGCGGCCGCGATGCCGGGGATTTGGCCGTAATTCGCCTCCAATCCCTTGATGACAACCTGCCGCTGATCGCGGATTCCATCGACCATCAGGGCAATGGCCCCTTCATCGCCGCGCTCGACCACGACCACGATTTCGCCCTCACCTTGCGACAGGCTGGTTCTGAAACCAAGGGCGGTCCCCACATCAATCAAAGGCAGGCATCTGCCGCGGACATCAAGGACGGAGTCAGAATGGCCCAGACTATGTCGCAGGCTGCCATCCGGACGGAGGGTTTCAATGATTGTGGACACGGGCAGGACAAGTGTTTGCCCTGCAACGTCGAAAACCATACCATCCAGAACGGCAAGCGTCAGCGGCAGGCTGATGGTCAGGATCGTCCCCTGCCCGCGTTGCGAGGTGATTCCGACACGTCCACCAAGCCCTGTAATTTCCGAACGGACAACATCCATGCCAACGCCACGGCCAGAAAGATTGGAAACTTCACTGGCGGTGGAAAAGCCGGGCAGAAACAAAAGCGCATCAATTTCTTGCGGCGAGAGTTCCAATAATGGCGAGATCAACCCCTTGTCGATGGCCACCTGTCGCACCTTTTCCCGGTCGATGCCGGCACCATCATCCTGAACGGTGATGACGATCCGCCCGGATCGGTGGGCCGCACTCAGACGGATCTCCCCCTCGGCCGGTTTGCCGAGACTGATGCGCTTGTCGGCAACTTCCAACCCGTGATCGACCGAGTTGCGGATCATATGGGTCAAGGGATCGGCAAGCCGTTCGATGATGGTCTTGTCGACTTCGGTCGCCTCGCCCTCGGTCACCAGACGTGCCGACTTGCCTGCCGCCATGGACACCTCACGCACGATGCGGTGCATGCGATCAAACAACGGCTTGACCGGTTGCGCGCGGATGGCCATCACACTTTCCTGAATCTGTCGGGACAGTTGCCGCAGTTGATCAAGGCTGCGATCAACTTCAACCGAACCGAAACCGGGCGATTGCTCAATCGCTTCGGTCAGCATGGCTTGATGAATGACAAGCTCCCCCAAGATATCGACAAGCCGATCGACCCGGTCAATGTCGACGCGGATCGTAGGGCGGGGTCCGTTGTTGGACGCAGGCGCAACTCCCTTTCCCGGGGCTGTTGGCGACACCTCCGCTGGAGAGGGGGCAGCGAGATTGCGCGATGCTGCTGGAGGCGGGAGTGGTGGCCGTTCGGGCGTGGGCAAAAGCGAAGCCTTTTCCGACCCTCCGGGCGATGGAGCGAGCGTTGTTTGCGACGACGCCCCGAAAAGGCTTTGATCCGAAGGGGGGCTTTCCCTATCAACCAACTCGATTTCCAACGCACAGGCGCCATCGATAAATTCAAAGACCTTGTGCACCTCATCGGCGCTGGAGGTTGTGGTCAGCGCAATCGACCACCCCAAATAGGACTGCCCCGGATCAAAGGAGCCGGCTTGCGGCAGGTCGGCCATATCCAAAGTGACCTCGGCGGTTCCCAAGGCACAAAGATCGCGCAAGAGCAGTGCCGGATCATGTCCGGAGGCATAGACCGAGGCGTGGGGTCGAAAGCGGATCAGGAAGGTCTGCCCCGTTGAGACGCCCAAATCACCAAAAGAAAAGGGACCATCCATGGGCAGGGGCTCAAAGGTAAACCCTTCCTCTTCTGCGCCGGGCAGACGGCCTGCCTGCAGTTCCAACTGAACGATGACACGCTCATCGGCTTCGGCATCCGTCTCCAGCCCCTGACGACAGGCCCCGACCATATCGGCCAGATGATCGCTGGCATGGAGCAAGGCATTTATCAACGCGCTTTCGGGCTGCAGGCGACCACCCCGCAGATCATCGAGAACCGTTTCGAACCGATGGGCAAAACCAACCAAAGCCTTGAGGTCAAATGCCCCGGCCCCGCCCTTGATCGAATGCACGGCACGGAAAACCGCATTGACGGTATCACCGCCTTCGGCCCCTGTTTGAATGGCCCGCAGACCAGATTCCAATGCAGAAAGAAGTTCGTCTGCTTCGACGAAGAAAATCTCTTTCAGGTCGGAGAACCCTACCATTTTCCCCTCACATTGCCGTGACGCGGCGAATGGTGGACACCAGCGACTTTTCATCAAAAGGCTTGGTAATCCAACCGGTTGCCCCAGCAGAGCGCGCCTTGTCCTTTAGCGTGGCGGCACTTTCCGTGGTCAGCACAAGGATTGGCACACGTGCCGAAATCTCACCCTTTCGCACCGCATCGATCAAACCAAAGCCGTCCATGCGGGGCATGTTCAGATCGGTCAGGATCAGATCAGGGTCGGCCTCAGGCAAGCGATCCAGCGCGTCAAGACCATCCTCGGCCAAAACCACGTTGAAACCCGCCTCTGACAGGGTCTGGCGCAGCATTTCGCGCATTGTCAGGGAATCGTCCACCGCAAGCACCCGCAAGCTCATGCTACGCCCTCCTCAACCAAGGTGGTGGCACCCATGGTGTGCAGGGCCTGAAGAAATTCTTCTGACGGATTGGTCAGGTGCAAAACCCCGCCATCCTTGGCAAATCGCGCTTTTGCCACCAGCAAGACCTGAAGTGCGGCCGCACTCAGATGCCGCACCTCCGCCGCATCAAGCGTTGTGGCGGGGGCGTCCCCAGCGGCATCATAGCCTGCATCCAGATTATACCACAGTGCCTGGGCGCTATCTGGGGTAAGCTTAGCAAGGAGCTCAATTCTGCGCATACTGACCAAAATCCTTCGCCGTTCTACAAGGTGCACGCGTCGTGCGACCAGCAAGGATTAGCGGGCAAACCGTGAAAGAAGGGTGAAGATGGCCAACACGCACATTCCCAAAAGCACTGCATTTGAACGGACAGATATTTTGTGAATTTGACCAATGGGTTCTGACGCCACACACGCGGGTGTGTGTGGGATGAACAAATGCGGACACTTTGGGGGGGCGTGCCGGATGGGCAATCCGCGGGTCAGTCTTGGCGCGAATGACCGCATCGGTCGAAATGCACGACCCCGTCACAACAGGGGCGCCACATCCGGTGCGCGGTCAATCAGGCGGCTTGCAGACCATAGACACGACGCGCTGTTGCCGTGCCAATCGCTGACCGCTCACTTTCACTTAAGCCCGCAAGGAATTGATGCGTCAAGGAAATCCAGCCCGGCAGACCAGAGCCAAGATTACAGACCGGCCAATCCCCGCCCCATAAGATGCGGTCGGGGCCAAAGCAGTCCAACAGGTGGTCGACATAGGGTTGCAGACTTTGCGCGTTGACCTGATCCGCGCGCGCGTTGACGGTGATGCCTGACAGTTTGATCACAACGTTCGGGAAATCCGCAATCCGGCGCAGGCTAGCGGCCCAAGGGGCAAAGGCCTCGGCCGCAATATCGGGGTTGCCGCAATGATCAAGCACAAAGCTTTGCCCATCACAGGCGCCGATCAGGTCGATTGCCAGATCATGCTGACGGGCCAGAACGCACAGATCAAACGGCAGACCCTTTTGCCCGATCTTGCGCAGGTTGTGACGAAAGGTTTCGCTTTGCGAAACATCATCCGGCACCACATGCAAAATCCGCCTGAATCCAACGACATGCAGGCTATCGCATTCCTCTAGCCACGCGTCAAAACCCTCATCAACTTCTGGCCGGCACGAGGCGATTTGCCCAAGCATCCCGCCCTGCCCGACCATGCCCGCGATCAGTCGCGCTTCGGCGTGATACGCGGCGTCATCAACGGCCGTCTCCATGAAGACGGTGCCAACAACGCCCAGCCCTTGGGTCAACCCGGCATAATCTGCCGGGCTGAAATCCCGACCCGCGAGGGCCGGAATACTGTCAGACCATGGATAGCCCAGATGGCCCCGCAAGATCAGGTGTTGATGGGTGTCGATCAGATCCATCAGTCGGCGATCACATCCTGACGCTGCTGGCCAAGGCCCGCGATGCCCAGTTCCACCACATCCCCCGCCTTGAGGTATTGCGGCGGCTTCATGCCCAGCCCCACACCGGGGGGAGTGCCGGTGGAGATCACGTCGCCGGGATGCAGGGTCATGAACTGCGACAGATAGCTGACCAGATGCGCCACGCCGTAAACCATTGTTTTGGTGGAACCATTCTGCATCGTCTTGCCGTTGACCGTCAGCCACATCGGCAGATCCTGCGGGTCGGCCACCTCATCCTGGGTGACCAGCCATGGGCCGATCTGGCCAAAGTTGTCGCAGCTTTTGCCCTTTGTCCATTGGCCTGCGCGTTCGATCTGCCATTCGCGTTCCGAGACATCGTTGGTCACGGCATAGCCTGCCACATAGGCCATCGCATCAGCCTCGGACACATATTTGGCAGGGGTGCCGATGATGACGGCCAGTTCCACCTCCCAGTCGGTCTTGACCGAGCCGCGCGGCATGACGATCGGATCATTGGGGCCGCAAATGGCGCTGTTGGCCTTCATGAAGACCACAGGCTCTGGCGGGACGGGCATGCCCGATTCCGCGGCGTGATCGGCATAGTTCAGCCCGATGCAGATGAACTTGCCCGTCCCGGCGACACAGGGGCCAAGGCGGCTATCTGCCTGAACAATCGGCAAACTTTCCGCGTCAATGCCGCGCAGGGCCGACAGGCCCACGTCAGAAAGAACGGCACCGGCAATATCGGGGACGATGCCGGTCAGGTCACGGATGGTGCCGTCGGAATGCAAAAGGCCGGGACGTTCGGCCCCTGCGGGACCATGGCGAAGAAGTTTCATATCAGTTCCTTTCAGACGTTCGACCAACCGCCGTCGATCAATTGGGCGGTGCCGGTTGTATAACCACTTTCGTCACTGGCAAGATAAACCACAAGGGCCGCGATTTCCTCGGCTTTTCCAAGGCGGCCAATGGGTTGGCGGGCGATAAAGGCGGCGCGGGCGGCGTCGTAATCGCCCGTGGCGCGCAGGCGTTCCTCAAGCGAGGGGCTTTCCACAGTGCCGGGGCAAATGGCGTTGCAGCGGATGCCCTTGGTCACGAAATCAGCCGCGATGGAGCGTGTGAGGCCGATCACCCCCGCCTTTGTCGTGCCATAGACAAAGCGGTTGGGGGCCGCGATGACGGAAGAGGCGATGGAGGACATATTGATGATGCTGCCGCCGCCACCCGCGATCATGGCGGGCAAGAATGCCTTACACATCCGATACATAGCCGTCATGTTCAAGTCGAGGGAAAAGGCCCACTGATCCTCGTCACAGTCCAGAATCGTGCCTGCGGCGACAAAGCCTGCGCAGTTGAACAGCACATCCAGCGCCCCGATTTCGGCGGCGGCGGCCTTGACCGCCTCGGGATCGCGCACGTTCAGAAGGCGCGTTGCAATTCCATGGGCGGACAGGTCGGCCAAGGCGGCCTCGTTGATATCGGTTGCGATCACGCGTGCCCCTTCACGCGCCATTGCAAGGGCCGATGCCCGCCCGATCCCCTGCCCTGCTGCGGTGACAAGAGCCACCTTTCCGTCTAACCGTCCCATCGTTTTTTCCTGTCTGATTTGCGTGCACCCCCCGTACACCCCCTGTGCAGACAGGGGATGGCAAGGGGATTGGCCGTTTTTACATCACCGCGCCGATTTGCCATGGCACAAATTCCGCACCACCAAAGCCCAGTGCCTCAGACTTCGTGGCCTCACCGGAGGCCACGCGAATGAACATCTCAAACATCTCGCGGCCCTTTTCCTCCAGCGTGGTGCCAGTCAGGATATCGCCGGTGTTGATATCCATATCCTCTTCCATGCGGGCGAACATCTCGGAGTTGGTGGCAACCTTGATGCAAGGCACAGGCTTGTAGCCCGAAACCGATCCGCGCCCGGTGGTAAAGACGATCAGGTTCGCACCAGAGGCCACCTGCCCGGTGACGGAGCACGGATCATAACCCGGGCTGTCCATGAAGACGAAACCCTTTGTGTCGATGGGTTCGCCAAAGAGATAAACGCCCGACAAAGGGGCCGCGCCGCCCTTGGCCACGGCACCCAAAGATTTTTCCAAAATGGTGGTCAAGCCACCCTTTTTATTGCCGGGGCTGGGGTTGTTGTTCATCTCGCCCTTGTTGCGGGCAGTGTAATCTTCCCACCAATGGATGCGGTCGATCAGCTTTTGCCCGACCTCCGGGCTGACCGCGCGGCGGGTCAGCAGATGTTCGGCGCCGTAGATCTCGGTCGTCTCGGACAGGATCGTCGTGCCGCCATGCGCCACGAGGATGTCAGAGGCGACGCCAAGGGCGGGGTTGGCGGTGATGCCGGAATAGCCATCCGAGCCGCCGCATTGCATGCCGATCACGATTTCCGAAACGGGGATGGGTTCGCGGGTGCAGGCATCGGCCTTTTGGGCCATGCCGCGCAGCATTTCGACCCCGGCCTCGACCGTGCGGCGGGTGCCGCCGGTTTGCTGGATGGTCATATATTTGAAATTGCCGTCGCCGCGCAGGCGGGCGGTGCCGATCAGGTCGGGGATCTGCATCACCTCACACCCCAGACCCACCAGCAAGATGCCGGAGAAATTGGGGTTGCGGGCATAGCCTTGCAGGGTGCGGAACAGGGTCTGATAGCCCTCATCCGTGCCCGACATGCCGCAGCCAGAGCCGTGGACAATGGGCACGATGCCATCGACGTTCTTCAAGGCGCGGAACCAGTCGGTCTTTTCCGCCTCTTCCGCGATGAAGCGGGCGACGGAGCCTGAGCAGTTGACCGATGTCAGCACGCCCAGATAGTTGCGCGTGCCTGCCTGACCGTCGGCGCGGCGATAGCCCATGAAATTGCGCGGCTCATTCGCCGGGGCCAAGGGGCGCATATCGGCCCCAAAGGCATAGTCGGCGGTGTGATCGGCCATGGCAAGGTTGTGCACATGCACATGCGCGCCTGCCGGGATGGTTTGGGTTGCCTGCCCGATGATCTGGCCATAGCGGCGCACAAGGCCACCCGGCGCGATATCGCTGCGCGCGATCTTGTGGCCGCGTGGCACGGGTTCCAGCAGGGCCGTGTCTTCGACCATTTCGCCGCCGGGCAGATCGGCCAGTGCGATGGCGACGGAGTCTTCGGGATTGAGAACGATGAAACGTGCCATGTGATCAGCCTTTGCCCACAGTAAGTGCCCGGTCAAGATGCGTGTAGCCGCCATCAACGAAAAGCCATTGTCCGGTCAGATGGCTTGCCTTGGTTGAGAGCGCAAAGATCACCATGGCGGCCATTTCCTCGGGCGTGGTCATGCGCTGGCCAAGGGGGATATTCGCCTCGATCGCGGCAAGGGTGGCGGCGGGATCCTCGGTTGCGTCGATCAGGCGGCGGTAAAGCGGTGTCATGGTTTCGGCCGGGATCACCGCATTGACGCGGACGCCATCGCGGGCAAAGTCGGCGGCCCATTCCCGCGTCAGGCCCAGTTGGGCGGCCTTGGCCGCGATATAGGCCGAGGTGCCGCCCTGTCCGGTGACGGCGGTTTTTGAACTAATGTTGACGATGGACCCTTTGGCGGCGCGCAGATCGTCTGCAAGAAGGTGCACCATCGTGTAATAATGCAAGAGATTGCGGTCGAGCGAGGCGCGGAAGGCCGCAGGTCCGGCCTCAATGCCGATGCCATCATTTGCGCCTGCGTTGTTGACCAGCGCATCAACGGGCCCCCATTTGGCGCGGGCCTGAGCCACAGCGGCGCGGCAGGCGTCATCTTGCGACAGATCGGCCTGTATCCAGCCCGCTGATGGTGACAGATCGGTGAGGGCCGTCAGAAACTCTGGCGCGGGTGTGCTGCGGGCAAAGATCACGGGGATCGCCCCCTCTTCTGCCAGCCCCATGCTGATGGCCGCCCCGATGCCAGAGGCACCGCCCGTCACCACCACAACCTTGTCTTTCAGCCCCAGATCCATCGTGCCATCCTTTATGAGAAGGGGCCGCGCGATAGGTTGCGCGACCCCCCGTTTTCCCCTTGGGAGGGATCAGTCGTACAGCACTGCTGCGATTTCTGGCGCATCGATGTTGGACTTGTCGTAGTAGTAGAAGCCCGTGTCGATGTTCGTTGGCACGGCTTCGCCCTTGGAGGCCATGACAGCGGCTTTCACGGTTTCATAGCCGATGCCAACCGGGTTTTGGGTGATGGCACCCGCCATGGTTCCGTCCATGATCGCGGCCTTTTGGGCGGCACCCGAGTCATAGCCGATCACGACCAGATCCGCGCGGCCGCTTTCCTTTTTCGCGTTGACCACACCGATGGCCGAGCCTTCGTTGGCGCCGAACATGCCCTTGAGGTCTGGGTGGGCGGTCAGGATGGCCTTGGCAATCTCGGTCGATTGCAGTTGGTCGCCGGCGCCATATTGGATGTCGACGATCTCGATGTTCGGATAGGCCTCTTTGACGCGGTTCACAAAGCCATCGCGACGGTCGATGCCGGTGCGCGAGGTTTGGTCATGCACGACCAAAGCCACTTTGCCTGCGCCGCCGATGAGTTCGGCCATCTTGTCGGCAGCAAGGGCTGCGGCGGCAAGGTTGTCGGTCGAGGCGGTGGCGGCAGGGATGTCGCTGTCAACGCCGGAGTCGAATGCGATGACGGCGATGCCAGCCTCTTGGGCCTGACGCAGCAGCGGGATGGCCGCTTGGCTGTCGAGGGCAGCAAAGCCGATGGCGGCAGGCTTTTTGGCCAAGGCGGCGGCGAGCATGTCGATCTGTTTGTCGACCTGTGCTTCGGTATCTGGGCCTTCGAAGGTCACGTCGACGTTGAATTCGGCTGCGGCCTTATCGGCACCCGCCTTCACAGCCTGCCAGAACTGATGCTGGAAACCCTTTGAGATCATCGGGATATACAGCTTGTCTTGGGCGCTTGCGGCACCAAGGCTGGCGATCAGGGCAGCGGCGCTGATGGCACCAAGCAGGGTTCTTCTGAGTAGCATTGTGGTCTCCTCCACATGGGTTTTCAATTGGGTCGGGGCGTTCGTCGCCCTTCTGGTGATTGTCAGCTGGCGGCCTTGCGGCGGCGCAACATGTCGGCGTAAACGGCGGCGATGATGATCAGACCGGTCACGACAGTTTGCCATTCTTGCGCCACCGACATGATCCGCAGACCGTTGAGCAAGACGCCCATGATCAGCGCCCCGATGATGGTGCCAAGAACAGAGCCACGCCCCCCGGCAAGCGAGGTGCCCCCGATGACGACGGCGGCGATGGCGTCAAGTTCATACCCAAGGCCAAGGGCGGGTTGGGCAGAGTTCAGACGGCTGGCGATCAGCAGGCCCGCGATGCCGCAAATGCCTCCCGCCAGCGCATAGATCGCAATCTTCCACGCATCGGTGTTGACCCCCGAAAGGCGCACGGCCTCTTCATTCGAGCCAAGCGCATAGCAATAGCGGCCCAAGACTGTCTTTGACAGGATCCAGCCGATGAACAGGGCAAGCACGAACAAGATCAGCACGCCATTGGGCACGGGCATTGCGGGAAAGACAGACCCGATCAGCGACCCGGTCGAGATCAGCGGAAAGCTGGGCGTGTCGTTGAAATAGATCGGTTTGGTGCCCGAAATCACAAGGCTAAGCCCCTTGAGGATCAGCATCATGCCAAGGGTCGCGATAAAGGGCGGGATCTTCATGCGGGCAACAAGCGAGCCCGAGATAAAGCCACAGCCAGCCCCCGCCCCGATGGCCGCAAGAATGCCAAGCGGCAAGGGCAGGCCCATATAGGTCAGCACCACGCCCGCGATCACGGCGGTAAAGGTCATCAACGTGCCGACCGAAAGGTCGATGCCGCCGGTGATGATCACCAAGGTGGCTGCAATGGCCAGCACCCCGTTGACGGAGGTCGCCTGCAAGATCGCCAAGATATTCGAGGTCTGCAAAAAGTTTGGCGAGGCCAGCGAAAAGAAGATCAGCAGCACGATCAGACTGGCAAAGGCCAGAAACTTTTGCTGGGCCCCGGCGGCCTTTGGTTTTGCGATGGCGGCGCTTTGGGTGGCATCGGTCATGCGGCCTCTCCTTTGTTCAAAGCGTCCCGCGCAGTGGCGAGGCGCATGATCTGTTCTTGGGTCGTTTGCGGGCCGCCGGGCAAAAAGCCGGTCAGGCGTCCTTCGCACATCACGGCGATACGGTGTGACAGGCGAAGCACCTCAGGCAGTTCCGAAGAAATGACGATGATGGCCTTGCCTTGGGCCGCAAGCGATTGCAAGAGGCGATAAATTTCCGCCTTGGCCCCCACGTCGATGCCGCGTGTGGGTTCGTCAAAGATCAAGACATCGCAATTGCGCAAAAGCCATTTGGCGATGACAACCTTTTGCTGATTGCCGCCTGACAACAGCCGCACCTCTTGACGATCCGAGGGCGTGCGAATGGCAAGGCTGGCGATATAGTCCTGTGCCACGCGGCCCAAGGCGGCGTCATCCACCCGGCCAAGCGAATCCGAAAACCGCGAAAGCGAGGCCATGCCGACATTGGCGCGCAGATCAAGGCCAAGGGCGAGGCCAAAGTGTTTGCGATCCTCGGACAGATAACAGATGCCAGCATTGACCGCGTCGCGCGGGCTTGCGATCTGCACGGGTTTGCCATGCACCGCAATCTCGCCGCTTTCGCGGGGGTCGGCGCCAAAGATGGCGCGGGCGACTTCGGTGCGCCCTGCCCCCATCAACCCGGCAAAGCCCAGAATCTCGCCCTTTTTGAGCGAAAAGCTGACGTCGCGCACCATGCGGCCACGGGTCAGGCCCCGCACATCAAGCGCCACCTCGGCCGCCGACAGATCGGGGATTTCGACATGCACCTGATCCAGCGCGCGCCCGACCATCATCGAGATGATGGTTTCAATCGGCGTGCCTTCGGACTGCACCGTGCCGACATAGGCCCCGTCGCGCATGACGGTGACGCGGTCGGAGATGCGCATGATCTCATCCATCTTGTGGCTGATATAGACCACGCCCACGCCATCGCCGCGCAGGCGGCGGATGATAGAGAAAAGTTCATTTGTTTCCGCCTCATTCAAGGCGGCGGTGGGTTCATCCATGATCAAGATGCGCGATTGGAACGACAGGGCCTTGGCAATCTCGACCATCTGCTGGCGCGCGATGGTCAGGCCGCGCACCTCGGCGGTGGGGTCCATCTCGACGCGCATTTCGGCAAAAAGCGCGCTTGCGGCGGCGTTCAGCTTGGCCTCATTCAGCACGCCCCAAGCGTTGCGGGGTTCGCGGCCAATGAAGATGTTTTGTGCCACGGTCAGGTCGGGCATCAGCGCCAGTTCCTGATGGATGATCCCGATACCAAGGGCCTGTGCGGCGCGCGGGCCTGTTATCTTTACCTCGGCCCCATTGACCCGCAAGGTGCCGCCATCGGGCGCATAGATGCCCGAAAGCACCTTCATCATGGTGGATTTTCCCGCGCCGTTTTCGCCCATCAAGGCGTGCACTTCGCCCGACCGCAGATCGAATTGCGCCCGTTTGAGGGCGTGAACGCCGGGAAAGTGCTTGTCGATTGCCGTCATGGTGACGAGGTCGGTCATGTATGTTCCCCCATGGTGACGATCACCTTTATCAGGCGGGCACGGTCGGCGGCAAGTTCCGGCATGCGGCGCGGCAGGTCGGCAAGGGCGATGCGTTCGGACATCAGCGCCTCGGCCCGGATGGCACCAGAGGCAAAGGCGGCCATGACGGTTTCGAAATCCTCGGCGGTGGCATTGCGGGCCCCGATCAGGCGCATTTCACGCTTGTGAAACTCGGGGTCCGAAAAGGTGATCGTATCGGGCACGACCGAGATCAGGACATACGAGCCGCCATGGGCCACATGGGCAAAGCCCGCCTGCATGGCGGTGGGGTTTCCGGTGGCGTCAAACACCACGTCAAAGCCATCGGCAAGGTTGGCAGGAAGTGTATCCGAGGCGAGCAGCAGATGGTCAAAGCCAAAGCCCGCCATCTGATCAAGGCGTTCGCGGGCCGCATCGCGCAGATAGACGGTCGCGCCGCGCGCCTTGGCAAAAAGGGCCGCGCCAAGGCCGATGGGGCCTGCGCCCGTGACGAGCACGCGGTCTTCTGGCCCAACCTCGCCCCGCCGCACGGCATGGGCGCCGATGGCCAGAAACTCCACCATCGCGGCGGCCTCGGGTGACAGATCGCGCGCTAAATAGAGGTTGCCCGCAGGCACCGCGATTCGGGCGCAAAAGCCGCCATCCCGATGCACGCCCAGAACCTCGATCCGCTGGCAGCAATTGGGTTTGCCGCGCAGGCAGGCCCGGCAGGTGCCGCACGACAGGTAGGGGTTTATCACCACAGCCGCCCCCGCCTGCCAACCGGAGGCCGTTTGCGCGACATGGCCCGAAAGTTCGTGCCCGATCACGCGAGGATAGCTGAGAAAGGGATGTTTGCCCTGAAAGATATGGTAATCGGTGCCGCAGAGCCCCGCCGCCGCGATATCAACCAGAACCCAGCCTTCGGGGGCTGTTTGCGGCAGTTCGGCTGTTGTCAGCTCAAATTGGCCCGGCGTGACGCAGGTCCCGCATAGCATGGTTTCACCCATCATCCAGCGCCTCCCCTCGCCATCGGACTTTTATGATAAAGAACACTAGACAGAGGACGCGGCGACTGTAAATTGTTTTTAATTTATTTATTCAAAGAACAGGGGCGCGCCAATGGCCCGCACGGACACGCGCTTTCGCACAGCCTATAATCAGTTGCTGGATCTGCTGGCCCCCTTGCCCGTGGGCGAGGCTTTGCGACCCGAAACACAGCTTTCCGAAACACTCCGGGTCAGCCGCACGGTGGTGCGCGCGGCCCTGCGCCGGATGGAAGAGGCGGGAATCGTCACCATTGAGGGGCGCAGCAAAAGCCTGCTGCGCGCGCCGATGCCCCCGGACCGCCTGCCCGAACGGGATGATTACATCACCCTTCGAGAGTTGGAGGGCCGGTTTCTGGATTGGGTGCTGCGCTTTGACGTGCCGGCCGATACGCCGCTGAACGTAGCGCAACTGGCCAAGCAATTCTCGGTTCCGCCGCATATGTTGCAGGAGTTTCTGGCCAGCCTTGGCCAGTTCGGCCTTGTGGAGCGGCGCGCGCGCGGGGGGTGGCGGCTGTTGGGGTTCACGGCGGAGTATGCGGTGGAACTTTCGGAATTTCGCAGCTTGTTGGAAATGAACGCGGTGCAAAACGTGATCGCCCGGCCCGACAATGACCCGATCTGGGGGCAATTGGCCACGCTTCGGGCGCGCCATCACAGCCTGATGCGGCGGATCGAGACGGATTTTCACGATTTTTCGCGGCTGGACGAAGAGTTTCACGCCACGCTGAACGCGGTTGTGCGCAACCGTTTCGTCAGCGACTTCCAAAAGGTGATATCGTTGATCTTTCACTATCACTATCAATGGGATAAGCAGCTGGAGCGCGACCGGAACGAGGCCGCGATCGGGGAACATCTTGCCATCATCGCAGCCTTGGAATCGCGCGATACAAAGGCTGCGACAGCGGCGGCGCGGACCCATCTTTTGACCTCAAAGGAAACTTTGTTGGGGTCTTTGCGCGGCAATCGGCTTGTATGACGGTTTGGCGCAATTGAGGCCACCAAGCGTTACCTAAATTTCACACGGGCGCAAACCAAACGTCACAAAACCTGCCTACGACGGCCCTCAGACGATATTGGGGGTAGCAGGTGCTGGACGTTCGGAACGTAACCAAGATCTTTGGCCAAAAGGCCGCTGTCGATAAAATCGGCTTTCGCATCGACGGGCCTGCCTTTGTGGGGATCATCGGGCGTTCGGGCGCGGGCAAATCCACCTTTTTGCGGATGATGAACCGGCTGAACGACGCGACCTCGGGCCAGATCTTGTTCGAGGGGCGCGATATCTTGTCGTTGCGCGGCACGCAGGCCCGGTCGTGGCAAAGCCAATGCGCGATGATCTTTCAGCAGTTCAATCTGGTGCCGCGGATGGATGTGGCCTCTAACGTGCTGCATGGCATTTTGAACCGCCGCTCCACCTTGCAGACCATGTTCAACCTGTGGCCCCGCGCCGATATCTTGCGCGCGCTGGAAATACTGGACCGTCTGGGCATTGTCGAACAGGCGCCCAAGCGGGCCGAGGCCCTGTCGGGCGGGCAGCAACAGCGCGTGGCGATTGCGCGGGCGCTGATGCAAGACCCCAAGATCATTCTGGCCGATGAACCGATTGCCAGCCTTGACCCGATGAATGCGCAGATCGTGATGGACACGCTTAAGCGGATCAATGTCGAGGATGGGCGGATGGTGATCGCCAATCTGCACACCCTTGATACCGCGCGGCGCTATTGCGACCGCGTGATCGGCATGCGCGACGGGCGCATCGTGTTTGACGGCACCCCTGACCAGCTTTCGACCGGGGTTGCGCGCGACATTTATGGCGCGGATGCCTCGTTCAACGAGGCCGCAACCTCCACCGCAATCCCCACCGATACAGCCGCTGACCGCGCCTATGCGCAGCAGATGCTGGCCTGATTTTTCCCGGCCCCGCCTTTGGGGCCATAACCCGCATGGAGACCCCCATGAAAACGCTGCTTCTTGCCCTTGCTGCCACCACGGCCCTTTCCGGCGTTGCTGCCGCAGAAGGCATCACTGAATTCAACATCGGTATCCTTGGCGGCGAAAACGCCCAAGACCGCATGACCTCGAACGAGTGCTTCCGCGCGAAAATGGAAGAGGCACTGGGCGTTCCCGTCAAAGTGTTCACCCCTGCCGATTATGACGGCGTCATTCAGGGCCTGTTGGGCGGCACCATCGACTATGCATGGCTTGGTGCCTCCAGCTATGCCAAGACCTATCTGACCGACCCAGAGGCGGTTGAGGTTGCGCTGACCAAGCAGAACCTTGACGGATCGACCGGCTATTATTCCTTTGGTTTTGCCCGCAAAGACAGCGGCATCACGAAGATCGAAGATGCCAAGGGCAAGGTTTTCGCGTTTGGCGACCCAAACTCCACCTCGGGCTATCTGGTCCCAGGTGCCGAGCTTCAGGAAAATCTGGGCAAGCTGGACGAGTATTTCGGCGAAGTGAAATTCTCGGGCGGGCATGAGCAGACCATCGTTGGCGTTGCCAATGGTGATTTCGCGGCTGGCGTGTCTTGGGGCGATGGCCTTGGCAACTGGGAAGACGGCTATAACTCGGGCGCGTTCCGCCGGGCTTCCGATGCCGGTTTGGTTGACATGAATGATCTGGTGCAGATCTGGCAATCGAAACTGATCCCCGAAGGCCCGATGGTTGTGCGCAAAGCCCTGCCACAAGACGTCAAGGACAAGGTCACCCAGATCACCGCTGATCTGTGGGAAACCGACGCGACCTGCGCCTATGGCGTGGCGGCAGGCGACGCGAAAGACTTCGTTCCCGTCAGCCATGACGAATACCTTGGCATCATCGCGGCCCGCAAGCTGCAAGAAAACAACTGATTTTACATGACGACCGGCCGGGCCTTCCCTTTGGGGGGCCCGGTCTTTTTTCAGGGGGACCCAATGTCCGACATCGCCTATAGACAGACATCGGACAGCGTGCCGCCGCTGACGGCCACGGGAAGCGCCTATCTGGAGATGGTGCGCCGCAAGCGCATGTATGGTGGGCTGTTGCTGGTTGTCTTTGTGGCGCTGATGGCCTCTGGGTTCAGTCTGGCCGAGCATCGCAATGCGGGCGGGTTTCTGAACGGTCTGCCCAATGTCTTTGCCTTTCCATCCGAGGTTCTGGCCGAAGGTTGGGAAAAGCGGGCGAATTTGCCGGGGTTGATCTGGGAGCATGTCCCCTCATTGATCGAGACGATCAATATCGCCGCTGTATCCACCCTGCTGGGCGCGTTGATGGCGATGTCTTTGTCGCTGTTGGCCACGCGCGGGCTGGCCCGCTGGCCGCGCGCCATTCCGCTGTTTCGCCGCACGATGGATGGCTTGCGCGCCATTCCTGAAATCGTGATCGCGCTGGTGCTGATCTATATCCTTGGTGGCGGGCCGATCCCGGCGGTGATTGCCATTTCGCTGCACACGGGCGGTGCCTTGGGCAAGCTGTTTTCCGAAGTGGCCGAGAATGCCGACCTCAAGCCCATCGAGGGGCTGGCCTCGGTCGGGGCGACATGGGGGCAAAGGATGTGGCTGGGGGTGATCCCGCAGGTGGCGCCAAACTGGATGTCCTATGGCCTTTTGCGGTTCGAGATCAACGTGCGCGCCAGTGCCATCCTTGGCTTTGTCGGTGAGGGTGGCATCGGTCATGACCTGAAGCTGGCGATGCAATGGGGACAGGGGCGCTATGACAAGGTGGTGGCGATCTTTTTGCTGCTGTTCCTGACCATCGTTCTGATCGACCGCCTGTCGGGCTATTTCCGCAATCGTCTGGTAAAGGGGCATTAGGCCATGACCACAGCAACCCTGACCCAGACAGATGTGAACACCATCGTCCAAGGCTTTGCCCGCAAAAAGATTTTTGCTTTCGCCGTGCCCGGCGTGATCTTGTTGTATCTGCTGTATGCTGCCGTGTCTTTTGACGTGATGGGCGTCGTGCAGCGGGCGCGGATGGACAATGCGGCGATCCTGCTGTCGGACTTTTGGTCCTATAAAACCCACGTCACCCGCGACAACCGCAATGGTGAGGTGACAGTCGCGATTGAGGGCGAGAACAAGGGCACCTATCCTGCGGGGATGTTGCCAGATTGGGTCACGATTGAGGGCGGTGTCACCCGTGTTGATCTGGGCGATGGCCATCTGGTGACTTATGATGATGCGGGCGCGCGCTATGTGGTGCCCGGCTATGGCACCGTGGATATCAAGCCCGAGGGCGGCAAACTGACCTTGACCGCACCCCAGCCACTGCCCGAATGGATCAATGCCTCTGACAACCGGGTGACGACCACCACCGATGCGGGCCGCTTTACCTACACACGGTCCAAGGTGGAGACGTTCAAATACCAACCGGGGTGGGAGTTGTTCTTTTTCACCCTCGACAGCCCGTTTTACGGCAAGGGGTTTGGCGATCTGGTGGCGCTGTCGCTGTGGGGCGACCGGGTCAACCCCGCCATGCCAAATATCGAGGCGATTGCGGTTGATATCTGGACCAACCGCATGTGGCGTCATGGCGATGTGGTCTGGGCGATTTTTGAGACGATCTTGATGGCATTCTTAGGCACCATGGGGGCCGCGATCATCGCCCTGCCCTTGGCCTTTGTCGCGGCGGCGAATTTCATGCCGCTGTCGGGCATCCGCTTTGCCTGCCGCCGGGTGTTTGACTTTATCCGGGGCGTGGATGGCTTGATCTGGACCATCATCCTGAGCCGCGCCTTTGGCCCCGGCCCGATGACAGGGGCCTTGGCGATTTTGATCACCGACACCGGTTCCTTTGGCAAGACCTTCTCGGAGGCGCTTGAGAACATTGACGAAAAACAGGTGGAGGGGTTGAAATCCACCGGCGCGAATGCCTTGCTTCGGGCGCGGTTCGGGGTGATCCCGCAGGTGACGCCTGTGTTGCTGAGCCAGGTGCTTTATTTCCTTGAATCCAACACCCGCAGCGCCACGGTGATTGGGGCGATCGTGGGCGGCGGCATCGGCCTTTTGCTGACCCAAGCCATCATCACCCAAAAGGATTGGGAAGAAGTTGCCTATTACATGACGCTGATCGTGCTGATGGTCATGGCGATGGATACGCTGTCAGGCTGGCTGCGCAAAAAGCTGATCAAAGGCGACAGTTGATCACGATTTGCAGCCTGACAGGCTTCGGCCTTTGGGCCAGTATCGCGCGCACCCCCTGACCCCCAGAAAAGACACCAGACATGCCCAAACTTTCGGCCAATGCCCCCTTTGTCCACCCCGGTTGCGAGATTTCCAACAGCCAGTTCGGGGCCTATTGCGAGGTGGGGCAAGGCTCTCGCGTCGTGAATTCCACCTTTGAGGATTATGCCTATTGCGACCGGCTGTCGGATATCGCCAATACAACGGTCGGCAAATTCGCCAATATCGCGGCGATGACGCGGATCGGGCCGACGGATCACCCGATGGATCACGCAAGCCTGCATCATTTTCTGTATCGCTCCAGCTATTACTGGGAGGATGCCACGGATGATCCGGCGTTCTTTGTGGCGCGCGCATCGCGGCGTACGGTGATCGGGCCGGACACATGGATTGGCCATGGCGCGATCATCAAGCCTGATGTCACGATTGGTGCGGGGGCTGTCATCGCCTCGGGCGCGGTGGTGACCAAGGATGTGCCGCCCTATATGATCGTGGCGGGGCTGCCAGCCACCCCCATGCGCCCGCGCTTTGTCCCCGCGATTGCCGAGCGTCTGATGGCGCTGGCGTGGTGGGATTGGTCGCATGAGCGCCTGCGTGCGGCGCTGATGGATTTTCGCGCGATGAAGGCAGAGGCGTTTTTGGAGAAGTATGGCGGCTGATCGACCAGCCGCCCCTTACTCCGCCGCCATGCGCAAAACTGCGGGTTGCCGCATGAAGCGCAGCGCGGCCTCACCCGACATATAGGACAGCCGACCTTGGGTCACCGTCGCCTCGACGCTGCGGGTCTGGGCGTTGACGATGGCCAGATCGGCGCGCAGGCCCGGCGCGATGCGGCCCCGGTCTTGCATCCCCAGGATCTGGGCAGGGTTGGAGGAAATCTGCGCCCATGCCTGCGCCAGATCGCACAGCCCCTGATCCACCAGCGCCCAAGCCGCCAGTGGAAGTGCTGGCAGGTGGTAATCGGACACAAGCGCATCACAGAGCCCCTCGGCAATCAGGGATGCGGCCGAGATATTGCCGGCTTGCGAGCCGCCGCGCACCACATTGGGCGCGCCCATGATCACCGGATCATCCGCCCCTTGGGCCGCTGCTGCCGCGCGACGGGTGGTTGGAAACTCGGCGATGCGGGCGCCGATCATGGCATAGAACTCGCGCGTTTCGGCATCGGGGTCATCGTGGCTGCCATAGCGCAGGCCCAAGCGATCAAAGCCCTGCGCAAGGTAGCACAGGTTGCGCGGCACCATGCGCGCGCCCGCCTGTGCCTGTTCCAGACGGGTCAGCAACCCTTGCGCCGTCAGGCCAAGTTTACGCGCCCAAAGGCCAAAACCCTCGGGCTGCAGGCGGCTCATCCGAAGGCCCTCTTCGAGATGGTCATTGAACACGACATAGTCGATCTTGTGCCGGGCCAGCAGGTCAAGCAGGCGGTCGGACTGGTCCAGAAGATGCGTCTCGACCCGCATTTGCAGGCGCAGATCGGTCAGGGCCATGGGGCGATAGAGATCAAGCGCCGCCGCCAGCGCCTCGGCATGGTCGGGGCCACGGTGGCCGCCCTCCCAGCTCCAGCCCTGTGCGAGATAGGCCGTGGTGATGCCCGCCGCCGCTGCCTCACGGTCATAGGAGGCAAAGCCCGCCGCCATGGGGAAAGCCGCGCCCGGCCGGGGCGACATATGGCGTTCAAACCCGTCGCCATGCAGGTCGATGATTCCGGGCAGGACCAAAAAGCCGGTCAGATCGACGGTGGCCCAAGGATCATCCGACAGCACCCCATCGGCAAGCGAGAGGCTGGTCTGATGCAAGGCACCGTCACGCAAAACGGTTGCGCCGATCAGGCGCGTCGGGGGCAAAAAGCAGGGCATGGAACCTCGATCAGGGCGCGGGAGGGGGTGCGCTTGTGGATAACTTGGATTCGCAACGGGATTATGACAAGAATCAACGGTTTACTCAGGCGTGACAGTCAGTGTGACGCGATCCCCCGCAAACCATGTGGCGCCGTATTCAACGGGCACCCCTGCCGCATCCACGTTGATGGCGACAGAGCGCAAGATAGGCGCGCCCTCGGGTTGTTGCAGCGCAAGGGCCAGAACGGCAGGCGCGCGCTTGGCGGTGATGCGGGTGGAGGCGCGGGTGTAATCGGTCAACCCACAGGCCGCGAGGGCAGCGGTCACCGATTGGGTCTGTGCCATGTGGTCCAGAAGATCGGGAAAGCGTGCCGCCGGAAAGACCGAGCGAAAGCTGGCCAAGGGCTGGCCATCGGCCAGTGACAGCCCTTCGATCACATGCACTTGGGTTCCCACGGCCAGATCCAGCGCCTCGGCCTCACGCGGGTTGCAGGCGCGGGTTTCCAGCAGGTTGATCTTGCGCGATGGCGTGCGGCCACTGGCGGCGACGTTTTGGTGAAAGCGCACCCGGCGACCAAGCGCATAATCGGTGGGCCGGGCGGCGACAAAGACCCCTGCCCCGCGCCTTGCGTGTAGAGTGCCCGCCTCGGCCAGCGCGGCCAGCGCATGGCGCACCGTATGGCGGTTGACGCCAAAGCGCGCGGCAAACTGTGCCTCGGTCGGGAGTTTGTCACCCGGTTGGTAATGCCCCCCGGCAATTTCGGCGGCAAGGGTTTCGGCAATGGATTTCCAGATCGCGCTGCGGGTCATAGGGGCCTGTTACGAAAGTTTCACAAGTTTTGCGTTGCGGGGACTGTGACCGCTTGGTAATGATTTGTCTAGTTGTATAGTAACCTAGACAAACCCGCAAGAAGTCGAGGACCTGATGAGCCAGAGCCCGGAAATGATCGTGGACCGCAAAGCATGGATGTCTTTGCTGGCCAAAGCGCCCGTCGCGCGTCTTGCGGCGCTGGTGCCCGAGATGCCGCAGGTCGAATTCCTGCGCCCGCCAGAGGTGGGGGCGGTGATGGTGCAGGGCCGTGTCGGGGGCACGGGAGCACCGTTCAACCTTGGCGAGATGACGGTGACGCGCTGTTCGGTGCGGGTCGAGGGCGCGCATGTCGGCCATGCCTATGTGCAGGGGCGCGACAAGGATCACGCCACCCGCGCGGCGGTGGTGGATGCGCTGATGCAGTCGGACCGGGCGGGCGTGATGCGGGCCTCGGTTCTGGGCCCGCTGGCCGCCGAGGCCGCAGCGCGCCGCACCTCACGCGCCGAAAAGGCCGCGGCCACCAAGGTCGATTTCTTCACCATGGTACGCGGAGAGGATCAATGACCATCAACCCCCAAACCCCGATGGGCCTTGCGCCAGAGGCGCTTTTTGGCGGCTTTGCCGAAGCGCCCGTCCAATCCGCCCGCGCCTTTCGCGCCTTGCTGGAGGCCATGGCCCGCCCCGGCACGATCTGGCAGGTGGAGGGAGCGGCCCCCCCTGCGCCGTTGTCCATCGCCGCAGGCGTGGCGATCTTGACGCTGTGCGATGGCACAACGCCGCTGCATCTTGCCGGGGCTGCCGATTGCCTTGCGGTGCGCGATTGGGTGACCTTTCACGCAGGCGCGCCGCTTTGTGCCGCACAGGGCGCGATGTTTGCGGTGGGCACATGGGCCGAACTGATGCCCGTTGATCAATTCCGCATTGGCGACCCCGATTACCCCGACCGCGCCGCCACCCTGATCGTCGAGATGCCTGCCCTTGCCCCGACGGGCCCGCGCCTGACCGGGCCGGGCATCCGCGAGACCGTGCATCTGTCCCTGCCCGAAACGGCGGCGTTTCGCGCCAATCGGGCGCTGTTCCCCTTGGGGTTCGACACGCTTTTGTGCAGCGGTGACCAGATCGCAGGGCTGCCCCGCTCAACCCATGTGGAGGACCTCTGATGTATGTCGCCGTCAAAGGGGGCGAACGCGCCATCGACAATGCCCATGCCTGGCTGGCCGAGGAACGCCGGGGCGATCCGGCGGTGTCAGAGTTGTCGCTTGCACAGATCCGCGTGCAGTTGAAGCTGGCAGTGAACCGGGTGATGGCCGAGGGGTCGCTGTTTGACCCCGATCTGGCGGCCCTTGCGATCAAGCAATCACGCGGCGATCTGATCGAGGCGATCTTTTTGATCCGCGCATATCGCACCACCTTGCCGCGCCATGGGGCCTCAAACCCGATTGATACCGCCGAAATGGCGGTGGATCGCCGGGTCAGCGCCACTTTCAAGGACTTGCCCGGCGGGCAGGTTCTGGGGCCAACCTTTGACTACACGCACCGTTTGCTGGATTTCAAACTGGCGGCCGAGGGCGGCGTCGGCCCGGTTGCGACCGCGCCTGCAACCCAAGGCCCGGTGCCGCATGTGACCGAAATGCTTAACCGTGACGGGTTGATCGAAGAGGCCCCGCGCGATGACACCCCGCCCCCTGACCTGACGCGCACGCCGCTGGAACTGCCCGCCTCGCGCCCGCTGCGCCTGCAGGCGATCACGCGCGGGGATGAGGGGTTCATCCTGTCGATGGCCTATTCGACGCAGCGCGGCTATGGGCGCACACATGCCTTCGTCGGCGAGTTGCGCATCGGGGCGGTGGCCGTAGAAATGGAGATCCCCGAACTCGGCTTTGCCGTGGAGATCGGCGAGATCGAGGTGACGGAATGCGAAACCGTCAACCAGTTCAAAGGATCAAAAACCGAGCCACCGCAATTCACCCGTGGCTATGGTCTGGTCTTTGGTCAATCCGAACGCAAGGCGATCGCAATGAGTCTGGTGGACCGCGCCCTGCGTTGGAAGGAATTGGGCGAAGATTTCAGCGGCGCCCCGGCGCAAGATGAAGAATTCGTGCTGTATCACGCTGACAATATTCAGGCGACGGGGTTCCTCGAACATATCAAACTGCCGCATTACGTGGATTTTCAGGCCGAGTTGGAACTGGTCCGCCGTCTGCGGGCCGAAACCATGGCAATGCGCGAGGCTGTACAATGACCGACCAAGCCTACAACTTCGCCTATCTGGACGAACAGACCAAACGCATGATCCGCCGCGCGATCCTCAAAGGTGTGGCCGTGCCCGGCTATCAGGTCCCTTTCGCCTCTCGCGAGATGCCGATGCCTTATGGCTGGGGCACGGGCGGGGTGCAGGTGACGGCGGCCTGTTTGGTGCCCGAAGATCGGCTGAAGGTGATCGACCAAGGGGCGGATGACACCACGAACGCGGTCTCCATCCGCAAGTTCTTTCAGCGCACCGCAGGGGTGGAGGTGACCGAAGCCACGGCCGAGGCCACCGTGATCCAGACCCGCCACCGCATCCCCGAAACGGCCCTGAGTGAGGGTCAGATCCTTGTCTATCAGGTGCCGATCCCGGAACCTTTGCGCTTTTTGGAACCGCGTGAAACCGAGACCCGCAAGATGCACGAGCTGGAAGAATACGGGCTGATGCATGTGAAGCTGTATGAGGATATCGCCCGACATGGCGAGATTGCCACCTCTTACGCCTATCCGGTGAAGGTTGAGGGGCGCTATGTCATGGACCCCTCGCCCATCCCGAAGTTCGACAACCCCAAACTGGGGGGCAATGCCGCGATCCAGCTGTTTGGCGCGGGGCGCGAGCAACGCATCTATGCCGTGCCGCCCTATACGCAGGTGGTGAGCCTTGATTTCGATGATCATCCCTTTGTCGCCAGCAAAGCGCCACACGATTGCGATCTGTGCGGGGCGTCCGAGTCCTATCTGGATGAGGTCATCACCGATGATCAGGGCAGCCGGATGTATGTCTGTTCCGACACCGATTTTTGCGCCACCCGCCAAGAGGCAGGCCACCACGGCCGCCTTGGCGTGCCGCAATTTTCTTCGAAGAAAATTGCAAAATCCTTGGAAGGATTTTGTGCCGCAGAGGGGGTGACGGAATGACCTTTCATCAGCCTGTTCAAGATACCCCCCTTCTGCGCGTCACGGGATTGACCAAGCACTATGGCGCGCGGATCGGCTGTGCGGATGTCTCGTTTGACCTTTATCCCGGCGAGGTTCTGGGGATCGTGGGCGAAAGCGGCTCGGGCAAATCCACGCTTTTGGCCAGCCTTGCCGGCCATTTGCGCCCCGAGTTCGGCCGTATCGCCTATGATGGGCGCGATGTTCTGGCGATGAGCGAGACCGAGCGGCGGCGCTTGTCGCGCACGGATTGGGCCTATGTCCATCAAAACCCACGCGATGGGTTGCGCATGGGCGTCAGCGCGGGCGGCAATGTGGGCGAGCGTCTGATGGCGATTGGCGGGCGTCACTATGGTGATATTCGCGCCAAGGCCACCGATTGGCTGGGCCGGGTGGAGATTGCCGCCGACCGCATCGATGACCGCCCCTCGGCCTTTTCTGGGGGCATGCAGCAGCGGTTGCAGATTGCGCGCAATCTGGTGACCGCGCCGCGTTTGGTGTTCATGGATGAACCCACGGGCGGGCTGGATGTCAGCGTTCAGGCCCGGCTGCTTGACCTGCTGCGCGGGCTTGTGCGCGATCTGGGCCTGTCGGTGATCATCGTGACCCATGATCTGGCCGTGGTGCGGCTTTTGGCTGACCGTCTGATGGTGATGAAATCGGGCCATGTGGTGGAACAGGGCCTGACCGATCAGGTGCTTGACGATCCACAACATGCCTATACACAACTTCTCGTCTCTTCCGTCTTGCAGGTATAAGCCCATGATCCGGATTGAAAACCTTTCCAAAACCTTCACCATGCACAATCAAGGTGGGGCCATCATTCCCGTGATGGCAGGGGGGGCCTTGCAGGTGGCCCCCGGTGAATGTGTCGGGCTGATCGGGCAATCGGGGGCGGGCAAATCCACACTGATGCGGATGGTCTATGGCAACTATCTTGCTGCCTCGGGCCGCATCATGATCGGTGATCTGGATGTGGCACAGGCCGCGCCCCGCCAGATCATCCGCTTGCGGCGCGAAACGCTGGGCTATGTCAGCCAGTTCTTGCGCGTGGTGCCACGGGTGCCCACGATCGAAGTGGTGGCAGAGCCGCTTTTGCAGCTGGGGGTGGAGCCTGCCGCAGCGCGGGCACGGGCGGCGGCGTTGTTGGCGCAGTTGAACATCCCCGAGCGGTTGTGGTCGTTGTCGCCCACCACATTTTCGGGCGGGGAGCAGCAGCGCGTGAACATCGCACGCGGCTTTGCCCATCGCTATCCAGCCCTCTTGCTGGATGAGCCGACGGCCAGCCTTGATGCGGTCAACCGGGCAGTGGTGTTGGATTTGATCCTTGAGGCCAAGGCGCGCGGGGCCGCGATCCTTGGGATTTTCCATGATGAGGCGGCGCGGGCCACGGTGTGCGACCGCTTGATTGATGTGACAGGGTTCATGCCAAAGGCCGCGGCATGAGCGATGCAACCCGCCTCTTTGCCATCGTGGGCCCTTCGGGCGCGGGCAAGGATACGCTGATTGCGGGGGCCATGGCGGCCCTGCCAGACCTGCGCCTTGTGCGCCGGGTCATCACCCGGCCGTCGGATGCGGGGGGGGAGGATTTTGACGGCGTCACGCCAGAGGTCTTTGCGCAGCGCAAGGCGGCGGGGGAGTTTGCGCTGGATTGGGTGGCGCATGGCCTGTGCTATGGCCTGCCCGCAGCGGCCCTCCGGGCCCCCGGCACCGTGCTGTTCAACGGATCGCGGGCGGCCCTGCCTGAGGCGCTGGCCCGGTTTCCCGATCTGGTGGTGATCCTGGTCACCGCCCCCGATGCGGTGCTGGCCGCGCGGCTGGCCGCCCGGGGGCGCGAGACGCAAGCCGATATTGGCCAGCGCCTTGCCCGTGCCACCTTTGCCCTGCCGCACGGCATCACGCCACGCGTTGTGGTCAATGATGGACCGCAGGCACAAGGCGTGGCACGTCTGGTCGCGGCGCTTCAACCGGACAGGGGATAGCGATGCAGCAGGTGAAAGCGACCGGCCATATCCTCGCCAAAAAGGCACAGATCCTCGATCACAAAGGGCTGTGGCAGCACCGGGGCAAAATGCGCGGCCAGAACGGTTTGCGTCACCTCGGCCCAGTCGGGGGCCAAGCGGCTGGTCAGGGTCAGGTGAAAGCGGAATTCCTCCATCACATGCGGATAGCCCCAGTGATCGAGCAAGCTGCGTTGCCGCGCCGTCAGGCTTTGCGGGCGGCGTTTGGCGATTTCCTCGGGCGTCAGGGCGGCGCGCAGGTCATTGGTGCCCTCGACCACCCGTGCCGCCAGATCAAGCAAGGCAGTTTCATCGCCCAAGGGCGTCAGCGCCAGAAACCCGTGCAGGTTTTCCAGATGCAGCCCGTCGCAGACCACCGGGGGCAGCCGCGCGGCAAGGGCTGCGACCGATGCCTCGATCTGCGGCTGGCCCAGCCCTTCGGCGGGACGAAACGGCGCCCGGATCGTGCCGTGAAAGCCGTATTTCATCGGATCGGCGGTAAGCGCGGCCACGGGGGCGGGCAGGCCCGCCAGTTGCGGCTGCGCCAAGGGCTGGCCCAAGGCCGTATCCCAGCCCAGCCAATGGTTTGCGCAATCGGCAAAGGGGCCGGGGCGCGGGGCAAAGTAGACGGCATATCGTTTGAACTGTTGCATAATCTGCGACCTATCCCACACCTGTCACAACCGTGTGACAGAGCCATGCCATTGCAGCGCCTTTCCCCACTGACCGCAAGACAGGACGTTTGACCATGACTGATACCATTCTCGCCAATGCAACGCTGATTTTGCCCGGCGAGGTTCTTCGCGGCCAGCTTCGCATCGAAGACGGACGGATCGCCGAGATCGCCACGGGCATGGACGTGCCTGCGGGGGCGATGGATTGCGGCGGCGATCTGGTGATGCCCGGTCTGATCGAGTTGCACACCGACAATCTGGAGCGGCACATCGAGCCGCGCCCGCGTGTGAACTGGCCGCATCAGCAGGCGATCATTGCCCATGATGCCGAATTGGCCAGTGTGGGGATTACAACGGTGTTTGATGCGCTGCGCGTGGGGTCAGTCGTGTCGAACACCAAGACCAATTACGGCGAATATGCGCGGGCCTTGGCCAATGAGATTTTGGATCTGCGCGACCAGGGGGCGCTCAGGATCAGCCATTTCCTGCACCTGAGGGCCGAGGTTTGTTCCGAGACGCTGATCGAAGAAATGGCAAAGTTCGGTCCAGATGACCGGATCGGTATCGTCAGCCTGATGGATCACACCCCCGGTGAGCGGCAGTTTCGCGATGTGAGCAAGCTGCGCGATTACGTCTGTGGCAAGCAGGGCCTGTCGGAGGAAGAGTTTCAGGACCATATCGCCGGACAAAAGGCGCTTCAGGCCCGGCTTGGCGCGCTGCATGAGGCGACGGCTGTGGCCGAGGCGCGGCGCTATGGCGCGGTGCTGGCCAGCCATGATGACACGACGGAACCACAGGTTGCCGTTTCGGGCCGCCATGGGGTGCATTTCGCCGAATTCCCCACCACGCTGGAGGCAGCGCGCGCCTGTCGCGCCCATGGGATCAAGGTGATGATGGGCGCGCCAAACCTGATCCGGGGCGGGTCGCATTCGGGCAATGTGGCAGCCAAGGATCTGGCAGAGGCGGATCTGCTGGACATCGTCTCGTCCGACTATGTTCCGTCGTCGCTGTTGTCTTCGGCGCTGATGTTGGGGGATTTGTGGGGCGATATGGCGCGCGGGATTGCCACGGTCACGGCAGCGCCTGCGGATGCGACGGGACTGGCCGACCGGGGGCGTTTGGCCATCGGGGCGCGGGCGGATGCGATCCGCGTGGGGCGCGTGGGCCAAGCGGGGGCGGTGCGCGGCGTTTGGGTGCAGGGCCGCCGCATCGGCTGAGGGTCTGAAGTCTTGGCAAATGAAAACCCCCGCAAGTCACCTTGCGGGGGTTTTGGTTTTGACCGGTAGGGCCGTGATCAGTCGATCATCGGCAACAGGGCATCCAGCGACTTTTTCGCATCGCCATAGAACATCCGCGTGTTTTCCTTATAGAACAGCGGGTTCTCGATCCCCGAATAGCCGGTGCCCTGCCCGCGCTTGGACACGAACACCTGCTTGGCCTTCCAGCATTCCAGAACCGGCATGCCGGCGATGGGGCTGTTGGGGTCTTCTTGTGCGGCCGGGTTCACGATGTCGTTGGAGCCGATGACGATGGCCACGTCGGTTGTCGGGAAATCCTCGTTGATCTCGTCCATTTCCAGAACGATGTCATAAGGCACCTTTGCCTCGGCCAGCAGCACGTTCATGTGGCCCGGAAGACGGCCTGCCACCGGATGGATGGCAAAGCGCACGGTCTTGCCCTTGGCGCGCAGCTTGCGGGTCAGTTCGGAAACCGACTGCTGGGCCTGTGCCACGGCCATGCCGTAACCCGGAATGATGATGATGCTGTCGGCATCATTCAGGGCAGCCGCGACACCTTCGGTATCAATGGCGATCTGTTCGCCCGACACTTCCATCGCAGGGCCCGTGGTGCCGCCAAAGCCGCCAAGGATCACGCTGATAAAGCTGCGGTTCATCGCCTTGCACATGATGTAGGACAAGATCGCCCCGGAGGAGCCGACAAGCGCGCCGACCACGATCAGCAAGTCATTGGAGAGCGAGAAACCAATCGCCGCCGCCGCCCAGCCGGAATAGCTGTTGAGCATCGACACGACCACCGGCATATCCGCGCCGCCGATCCCCATGATCAGGTGATAGCCGATGAAGAAGGCCAGCAGCGTCATGGCGATCAGCGTCCAGCTTCCTGCACCCTGAAAATACATCACCATCAAGAGGACAGAGCCAATCGCCGCCGCCGCGTTCAGCAGATGCCCGCCCGGCAGTTTCTTGGCCTTGCCATCCACCTTGCCGGCCAGCTTGCCATAGGCCACGACCGAGCCGGTAAAGGTGACAGCGCCGATGAAGACGCCAAGGAAAACCTCGATCTTGAGGATATTGATCTCGGTCGCGGTTTTTTCGGCAACCTTCAGGGCAAAGCCCGTCAGCGCCTCAAGCCCCATGGGTTCGCTTGCCGCCTGCATCGCAGCGACACGCACCATTTCAATCTCGGCGTTAAAGCCGATGAAGACGGCCGCAAGGCCAACAAGGCTGTGCATGGCCGCCACAAGCTGTGGCATTTCGGTCATTTGCACGCGTTGCGCCACGTTCCAGCCGATGCCGCCGCCGATGGCGATCATCACCAGTGACACGAACCAATTGCCCGATCCGGGACCGATGAGGGTGGCCGCAACCGCCAGACCCATGCCGAATATCCCGTACCAGACCGCCCGCTTGGCGCTTTCCTGCCCCGAAAGGCCGCCCAGCGACAAGATGAACAGAACAGCCGAAACAACATAGGCCGCCGTGGTAAATCCGTATTCCATTGCGCCTGTCTCCTTACGACTTCTGGAACATGGCAAGCATGCGCCGGGTGACCATAAAGCCCCCAAAGATATTGATGCCCGCCATCAGAACCGACGCCGCCCCCAGCAAGATCACGAGGAAGCTTCCCGAGCCGATCTGCATGAGTGCCCCCAGAATGATGATGGATGAGATCGCGTTGGTGATCGCCATCAGCGGTGTGTGCAACGAGTGTGAGACGTTCCAGATCACCTGGAAGCCCACGAAACAGGCCAACACAAAGACGATGAAGTGTTGCATGAAGCTGGCAGGCGCGAACAGGCCAGCCAGCAAGATCAGCGCGCCGCCACCGACCAAAAGGCCAACCTGATTGCGGGTCTGCTGCTTGAACTCGGCCGTTTCCTTGGCGCGACGCTCTTCTGGCGTCAGCTCCTTGACCTTTTCCTTGGGCTTGGCGGCGGCAATCGCCGCGATCTTGGGGGGTGGCGGTGGATAGGTCACCGCCCCTTCATGGGTCACCGTGGCCCCACGGATCACGTCATCGCCCATGTTGTGGTCGATCACACCGTCTTTCTTTGGTGTAAGATCGGTCAGCATGTGCCTGATATTGGTCGAATAAAGCGTGCTGGCCTGTGCCGCCATCCGGCTTGGGAAGTCGGTATAGCCCACCACCGTCACGCCATTCTCGCTGACGATCTTTTGGTCCATCACGGTCAGATCGCAGTTGCCGCCACGTTCAGCCGCAAGGTCCACGATGACCGAGCCCGGCTTCATCATATGGACCATATCCTCGGTCCACAGCTTGGGCGCGGGGCGGCCCGGGATCAGGGCCGTGGTGATCACGATATCCATCTCTGGCGCAAGTTCGCGGAACTTGGCCAGTTGCTTTTCGCGGAACTCCGGGCTGGAGGGGGCTGCATAGCCACCCGTCGCGGCACCATCCTGCTTGTCCTCAAAATCAAGGAACACGAAATTCGCGCCCATTGATTCGATCTGTTCCGAGACTTCGGGGCGCACGTCAAAGGCATAGACAATCGCGCCAAGCGAGGTCGCGGTGCCAATGGCGGCCAGACCGGCCACACCGGCGCCCACGATCAGCACCTTGGCCGGGGGAACCTTGCCCGCCGCCGTCACCTGACCGGTGAAAAAGCGACCAAAGTTGTTGCCTGCCTCCATCACGGCGCGATAGCCCGCGATATTGGCCATGGACGACAGCGCGTCCATCTTTTGCGCACGGCTGATGCGCGGCACCATATCCATGGCAACGACCGTGGCGCCCTGTTTGGCGATCTGGTCCAGCAATTCCGCGTTCTGGGCGGGCCAGAAGAAGGAAATCAGGGTCTGGCCCGATTTCAACAGCTTGGCCTCGGTCGCCTCTGGTCCGCGCACCTTGACGACGACATCTGCCGCGTCAAACAGGGCCTTGGCGGTTTTCACCACCTCGACCCCGGCCTTTTCATAGGTCGCGTCGGAAAAACCGGCCTTGGCGCCAGCGCCAGACTCGATCACGCAAGTATGGCCCAGCTTGATCAGCTGGGTCGCGGAATCAGGTGTCATTGCGACCCTGTTCTCGCCCTCAAAAATCTCTTTCGGTGCCCCGATCTTCACTGTCTCTCCCCCGCTGTTCAGGTGGTCTCTTCGCCGTCTTGGGCCGTCGGACGGCACGAATGCCCGGCTCATGTATCACTGCGCAACAATATTTCAAAGATATCTGGTGCCTTGAGGCAAAACTATCCTTTTGGCAAGCTTATCCATCGCCCGCTGCGCACCTTCCATTCATCAAAGTCTGCGCCAAAGGCACTGTGCAAACGGCGCTCTTCGTCCAGAATAAAGCGGTGCTGAATAAGCATCATGAAGGCTGGCAAAATGGGCACGGCATGGGGCACATCGCGCCACAAGATCACACCGGCCAGAACCAAGGCATCCCCCAGATAGATCGGATTGCGCGACAGGGCAAAGACCCCGCCCGTGACCAGCGCATTCGGGTTGCGGCGGGGAATGAAACTGGTGCGCTGCAGCATCATCTGGACCACCGCCGCCGCCATCAGGCCCAGCCCCAAGGCGATGCACAGCCCCCCGACAAGCTGGCCGCCCGACCCAAAGAGCGACAGCGCAATCGCGAGGTCCAGACCGACGACCGTGGCGATGGCCGTCAGCAACCAGATCGGCGGAAGGTCCAAGATGGCCAAGAAACGTTGCATTTTGCGCAATCCTGCGAAAACGGCCCAAGGCCAGATTTGCGACCAGTTTGATTTCATTCGCGACGCGGCGCAACCCGAGGTCGGCGGTTTATCGAGCTTAATAATTTTAAGTTTGAAACTTATCGCATGATCTGTTTGATTGCGCGGCAAATCCAAGGCAGTTTGACAAAAACGGAGACGCCCATGACCACCGATTTCACCGCCACCCGTGCGTGCTTTCATCTGCCCGAAGGCGTGATCTATCTGGATGGCAATTCGCTGGGCCCCCTGCCACGCGCTGCGGCCGAACGGGTGGCGCGAACGGTCAGTCAGGAATGGGGTGAATTGATCATTCGGGGCTGGAACAAAGCGGGATGGATGGAGCAACCGGCGCGCCTTGGCGACCGGATCGCGCGGCTGATCGGGGCCGAGGCGGGAACCGTGGTTCTGGGCGATACGCTGTCGATCAAGGTTTATCAGGCGTTGGCCTCGGCCTTGGAACTCACGCCCACGCGGCGGGTGATTCTGTCGGACACCGGCAACTTCCCCTCGGACCTTTACATGGCCGACGGCCTGTGCCGGACGCTTGGGCCCGATTACATCCTCAAGACGGTTGCGCCTGAAGAGGTGGAGGCCGCGATTGATGAGACGGTCGCCGTGCTGATGCTGACAGAGGTCGATTACCGCACGGGCCGCAAACATGACATGGCGGGCTTGACCGCCCGCGCCCATGCGGCAGGCGCGCTGACGGTGTGGGATCTGGCCCATACGGCGGGGGCCTTGCCCGTTGATCTGGCCGGATCGGGCGCGGATTTTGCAGTGGGCTGCACCTATAAATACCTGAACGCAGGCCCCGGTGGCCCGGCCTTTATCTATGTCGCCCCGCGCCACGCCGATGTGGTGCGCCCTGCCCTGTCTGGCTGGCTTGGCCATGAATCGCCCTTTGCCTTTGATCTGGCCTATCGCCCCGGCGCGGGGATCGAGCGGATGCGGGTGGGCACACCCCCGGTTCTGCAAATGGCAGCACTGGAGGCCAGCCTTGATGTCTGGGACATGGCCGATATGGCAGATGTGCGCACACGCTCCATCGCGCTGTGCGAGGCGTTCATCGCCGGGGTCGAAGCGGCCTGCCCCGATCTGGCCCTTGCCTCGCCCCGCGATGGGGACAAGCGCGGCTCACAGGTCAGTTTCCGCCATCCGCAAGGCTATGCCATCATGCAGGCCTTGATTTCGCGCGGGGTGATCGGTGATTTCCGCGCGCCTGACATCTTGCGCTTTGGCTTTACCCCGCTTTACACCACCTTTGACGATGTAGCGGGGGCGGTGGCGATCTTGGCGGACATCATGGCGACAGGTGCATGGGACCGTCCCGAATTCATGGCGCGGGCGCGGGTGACATGATCCAGACCCGGCCCTACGAGCCCCAAGACCGGGCGGCGTGCAAGGCCGTTTACTACCGCGCCGTGCGCGAAGGTGCCGCCGCCGTCTATACGCCTGCGCAACGTGCCGCTTGGGCCGCAAGTCCCGAAGTGGATCTGACCACGCCGGACAAGCTGTTGGATCAATGGTGCCATGTGTCGGTGGAGGGCGGGGTGATCACGGGCTTTATGTCGCTGTGTCCCGATGGCTATCTTGATATGGCTTTTGTGCTGCCCGAGGTGATGGGCAAGGGCCATTCAGCCGCCCTCTATGAGGGGCTGATCGCCCATGCCCGTGGCTTGGGCCTGTCCCGGTTGACGGTGCATGCAAGCCACCTTGCCCGTCGGTTCTTTGGCAGGCGCGGTTGGCAGGTGGACATGGCGGAGGTGGTCGAAATCGGCGATCAAAAACTCACCCGCTTTGCCATGTCGCTGGACCTTGCGGGCGTGACCGCCGGGGCCCCTACCGGGGCCGACGGGCCGCCCCCGCACCCATGATGACCCAAACCCAATATCACCCTGTCAGATTGCGGCACTGCTTTGGCCTGTTGCTGGGCAGGACGTCGGGGCATCAGGGTGGTCAAGGGATCGCAATGACGCCCCATGGGTTCCGCAAGACCCGCACCCAGCCGCCACTGGGCCAGCCTGCCCTGCGGCTGCCACCCGTCTGCCGCCCGCAAGGCTGGGCCGCGTTGTGGCGTGTGATGGGGGCCGCCATCAGCCAATCTGAAAGTTCTGTCGTTTTCGCCTGATCCCCCCCCCATTCACAGGAGAAAACCAATGTCGCAATGCCCGTTCAACCCCGCCGAAGATGGCGCCCAGATGCAGTTTGATGGCCGCATGTCCTATGGCGACTATCTGTCAATTGACCGCATCCTGACCGCGCAAAACTGCCTGACGCAGGCGCATGACGAGATGCTGTTCATCATCCAGCATCAGACCAGCGAATTATGGATGAAGTTGGCGCTGCACGAGCTTGACGCCGCCCGGACGGCGATCGAGGCCGGTCATGTGCGCGAAGCCTTCAAGATGCTGGCCCGAATCTCGCGAATCTTTGAGCAGTTGAATACGGCATGGGACGTTTTGCGCACCATGACCCCCGCCGATTACACCACCTTTCGCGAAGGTCTTGGCGAATCGTCGGGGTTTCAGTCCTGGCAATACCGGATGATCGAATTCTCGGTGGGCAACCGCAATCTGGCAATGGTGAAGCCGCACGCGCATCGCCCTGATATCTTGGAGAAACTGGAGGCCGAACTGGCCCGCCCCAGCCTGTATCAAGCGGCCTTGGGCCATTTATTGCGCAAGGGGCTGCCGGTTCCCGAAGACGTGATCGCAAGCCCGTCCCGCAGCCCTTGGGCGTCAGATGAAAGGGTGCGTGAGGTCTGGCAAACGGTGTATCGCGATACCTCCACCCATTGGGAAGCCTATGAGCTGGCAGAGAAACTTGTTGATTTTGAAGACTATTTCCGCCGCTGGCGGTTCAATCATGTGACAACCGTGGAACGGGTGATCGGCTTCAAGCGGGGCACGGGCGGCACCTCGGGTGTGGCCTATTTGCGCCGTATGTTGGAGGTTCGGCTGTTTCCGGAACTTTGGGATGTGCGCACAACGCTTTGACCCTTTGACGTCATACCTCCCCTAAGCTACCCTAAAGTCGAAAATTTGTGGCCCTTCGGCCACCTTGACAGGATTGCTTATATGTCTCTCGTCTTTCGTCGTGCTGCCCTTGGGATGTCTTTGATCGCCGGGTTGTCTGCCTGTGTGCCGACGACACCCCCCCAAGGGACCGGGCCAGTGCTGCCGGCGGCGGCCACCGCGCCGTTGGAAAAAAACACGGCCATGTATCTTGGCACGTCGGACAACGGCTTTAGCGTGCCCACGGTGCCGGTCGAAAAAGTGCCCGATGAGTTTGAGCGTCAAGAGGTGGAATATGTGTCCAACCAGCCGGTTGGAACCATCATCATAAATCCGGGTGCGAAACATCTGTATTTCATCACCGGGGCCAACAAGGCGATCCGCTATGGCGTATCCGTCGGCAAGGCGGGTTTTGAATGGTCGGGTGAGGCAAATGTGACCAACCGCAAGCCATGGCCCACCTGGACGCCGCCCAAAGAGATGATCGAGCGCAAGCCCGAGCTTTCCAAATGGGAAAATGGCCAACCGGGCGGCCCGACGAACCCGCTGGGTGCGCGCGCACTTTACCTGACGACCAATGGGCGCGACTATGGCTATCGCATTCACGGCACCCCGGATTGGTGGTCGATTGGCAAGAACGCCTCCTCTGGCTGTATTCGGATGATCAACCAAGACGTGATGGATCTGTACAACCGTGTGCCCGATGGCGCCAAGGTTGTGGTGTTGAACCGTGATGGATCCATGCCGACGGGGCTGAAACTGCCCCCACCACAGCCAAAGAAAAAGCAACCAACCCCGGTCGCCAGACCTGCGGTTGCCACGGTTGATCAAGAGGCGACGGTTACGCCCGTGGCTGGCACTGTAGCGCCGGGCGCAACGACGCAGCCACCTGTCGCGGCCCTGCCGGGCGTGGCTGTGGACAATGGCACCACAAGTGTTCCCGCCGCCGTGACCGCGCCGGTGGCCACCACACAACCAAGCGTGCCAGTCGTGCCCCCGGAGACGACGGCCCCGGCGGCCATGCCAATGCCGGTGGTTGATCCGTCGCCGGTTGTGACGCCGCCCGCCGCCACCACAACAGCGCCGGTCTGCCCTGTGCCATTGGTCAACGGGCTGTGCCCTCAAGGCTAAGTTGCCCCCCGGCGCTGAAAGATGTTCGGCGCCGCGCGGATTACTGATGGAAAGGCCCCGTTTGCGCGGGGCCTTTTTTGTTAAACCAAAATGGGAGGATTGCACCACAACCTACTCATTAGACATGGGAAATGAGCAGATACCCAAGCGCATTCCTCAGGCCAGCCAACGCTCATAATCGCTGACTAGAAGGTGCGTCGGGGCCTCATCCTCTTCGATATCGGCAAAGCGACCGATGGGTTCGACAAAGATGTTGTCGGTCACATCGTCGTTCACGGTGCTGACCTCACCGATCAAGACATCGCCGCCTTCGCCCCAGAATGCATGCCAATCGCCCGGCATCAGGGTCACGCTTTCGCCCGGAGCAAGTTTCAGTTTTTCGCCGGGGCCATAGCGCCGCTCCATCCCGTCGCAGCGCACCAGACCGCCGCGATCCTTGGCAAAATTCCCGGCATCATCGCTGCCATACAATTCGACCACCAAGGTGGCCCCGCCACGGTTGATGATGTCTTCGGCCTTGATCACATGGGTGTGCATCGGTGAAAGCTGGTCCTGACGGCTGATCAGCAGCTTTTCGGCATAGCACATCCCGCCGCCCCGCTGCAGATCGGACAGCTCGCCATTGCGCAGGGTAAAGAGGAACAGGCCCATATCGTCAAAGCGGCCCTGCCCGTAGTCGGTGATATCCCAGCCACAGCGCCCGCTGATCACGCGTTTTGCCATCGGGGCCTTGGCCTTGAAGGCGTCGGGCGACCAATAGGCAAAGGGCGGCAGGACAAAGCCGTAATGGCGGATCATCTCATCTGCGGCAGCCATGATCTGGTTGACGCGGGAACGTTTCATGGAATGGGACATAGGGGCACCTCGCTGAGGGCGCAGTATAGTCGCTGCGTTAGCGCGAACAAGTTTGATGACGCATCGGCCCCGAAACCGCTGCCCGGGTCAGGCGCGGCGGGCCATGGGGGCATGCTTGGCTTCGGCCCATGCGCGGGCGGCTTCACCAAAGGCCTCGAACAGGGGGCGCGACACCGGGTCTTGCCCCGCCCGCCACTCGGGGTGCCATTGCACGGAAAGGGTAAAGCCCGGCGCATCGCGCACATAAATCGCCTCAGGCGTGCCATCGGGGGCAAGGCCGTCGATGACGATCCGGCTGCCTGCGGTCTTGATCCCCTGCCCGTGCAGGGTGTTGGTCAAAACCTCTTGCGCGCCCATCAGGCGGTGAAAAACCCCGCCTTCGGTAAAGCGCACGGTATGGCGCAGGGCGAATTTCTCTTCGATCGTGCCATCGGGCGGCATGCGGTGGTTCATCCGGCCCGGCAGATCGCGAATCTCGGGGTAAAGCGTGCCGCCCATCGCGACATTGACCTCTTGAAAGCCACGGCAAATGCCAAGGATGGGTTGCCCACGTTCCACGCAAGCCCGCACGAGTGGCAGAGTGATCGCGTCGCGCCCCCGGTCGAAATCCCCATGCGCGGGGGTCTCTTCCTCGCCATATTCGCTGGGATGCACATTTGGTCGCCCACCCGTGAGCAAGAAGCCGTCGCACAGCTCCAGCAACTCTGCCACGCTGACAAAGGCCGGATCAGAGGGGATGATGATCGGCATGGCATTGGACACCTCGGCCAAGGCGCAAGAGTTCATAGTGCCCCCGGCATGGACCGGATAGCTTTGGTTCAGCAGGTTCATGTTCCCGATGATGCCGATTACGGGGCGGTGCAGGGATGGGCAGGACATGGGCTTTGCCAGATTGGGAAAAGATACCTCAAACTAGGCGCAATTTAAGGCAAGGCCAAGGCCGCATCTGTGCACAGTGGGGCCGCTTCCTTGTGCAAGTGGACAAATGCCACTGTTTTGGGCAGGGCCTTGGCGGGACGTCTTTGCTGACGTGGCGCGACACCTGCCGGGAATGTGTTTTGCTTTGTCAGCAATATCCGCCAATTATGAGGGGACAACCCTAACGGAGGCCCCCAATGACCATAACCCGAACTGTCGTCCTGTCGGCCCTTGCCGGCCTTGCCCTGTCTGTTCCGCTGATGGCGCAGACCATGGATCACTCTGGCCATAACATGGGCGGCCAAGCCATGAACGGGCAAGAAAGCCCGGCGACCATGGCGTTCATGGAGGCCAATGCCCGGATGCACAGCGATATGGCGATTGCCTATATCGGGGATGCTGATGTCGATTTCATTGCAGGCATGATCCCGCACCATCAAGGGGCGGTCGAGATGGCCAAGATCGTGCTGGAACATGGCACCGACCCCGAGGTGCGCAAGCTGGCCGAAGCGGTGATTGCCGCCCAGGAAGCCGAAATCGCCTGGATGACCGAGTGGCTTGCGGCCCACGCGAAATAATCGCGAACGGGCGGCGCCGTGCAGGGTGCCGCCCCTTGCCTGTGTGCCTCAGCCCAGGATCATCGCACGCACCGCCGCATCCAGCGCGCCCGGACCATGCGGGATATCCAGCGCCACCATTCCCGCCTCCATCACCGCCAATGCACCCAGCGTCATATGGGCGTTGACATGGCCCATATGCGCCACGCGCAAATAGCCGTGCCAAGCCGGATCATCCATGGCCGCCATGCCAAGGCCGATACCAAGGGTGACGCCCGCCTGATGCTCGGTCCAGTCGCGCAGGCGGGTCGCATCGGGTGCGCCCAAACGTGCGGCGGTGACCGCGCGTGACCGATGGGCCGGGTCTGCCACGTTCAGCCCGATGCGCGAATGGCCCGCCCCCCAGGCATCAAACGCGGCCCAAACGCTTCGGGCCAATGCCTCATGCCGGGCCCAGACATTTTCCAGCCCCTCCTCATGCAAGATCATCGTCAGCGCCTCGCGCAGGCCAAAGAGATGATGGGTGGGCGCCGTTCCATCCCAATATTGCCAAAACTCGGTCGGTTGCGCGCGGGCGCGCCAATCCCAATAGGGCGTGCGCAGATCCGAGGTGGCACAGCGCTGCCGCGCCTCTTCGGAAAACCAGACAAAGCCCATACCGGGCGGGGTCATCAACCCCTTCTGGCTGGCCGCCACCGTGACATCGACGCCCCAATCATCCATCCGGTATTCATCACAGCCGAACGAGGCGATGCAATCCACCGCCAAAAGCGCAGGATGTCCCGCCGCCGTCATGGCCGCGCGCAGGGCCGGGATATCGGTGCGGATGGAACTTGCGGTATCGACATGGGTGGTCAGCACGGCCTTGATCACATGGCCCTTGTCGGCGGCCAGACGCTCTTGCACGCGGATCAGATCCATCGGGCTGGATTTGCCGAAATCCATCACCTCGACGCTCACCCCAAGGGCGCGGGCACTTTCGGCCCATGACAGGCCAAAGCGCCCGGTGGCCAGCACAAGGGCGGTGTCACCACGCGAAAACAGGTTGGTATTTGCGGCCTCCCAGACCGCATGACCATTGCCGATATAGGCGGCCACGTGATGCGCCGTTCCGGCCACGGCCCGCAGGTCTGGCCACATTGCCGCGACCATATCAGGCAAGGCACCGGCATAGATATTCGGGGCTGCGCGGTGCATCGCGGCCAGAACCCGGTCTGGCATGACCGAAGGGCCGGGAATGGCCAGATAGGGGCGGCCCCGGGACAAGTCCGGCTGTGGGTGATTTGGATGCGTCATCATGTGCCTCGCGCTGTGCTGGTCATGGCTAGGGCCAAGCGCAGGGATCGTCAATTGGGCGTTGGTGGAAAGAAGGGGGCCGTTTGCAAGAAGTCCCCTTCCCCCAGCTTTCCAACACCGCCGTGGGTCGACACGGTTCTGAGGACCCTGCCTTGCAGCCGCCCGCGCTTTTGGGGTAAGTCTGCCGTGGATCGAGTTTACGTTCCTTGTAACCGGAGGGCCCCTGCCCTGACCCCGCTGTCTGAACAGCCCCCCGCCCCGCCGCAGTCAGGATCGCTTGCCCGATGGTTCTGGGGGGCCTATCTGTCACAGCGCAGGGCGATGCTGGCACTGGCCTTTGCGGTGATGGTGATCGAGGGCTCCACCCTTGGGGCGTTGTCTTACATGCTGGAGCCGCTGTTCGACCGGGTGTTTGCCGCCGGGGGGGACGCGGTGCTGTGGCCTGTGGGCCTTGCGATATTCGGGCTGTTTGCGCTGCGCGCCGCGACCAGCCTGATGTCAAAGACCCTGCTTGCCATGATCTCGCAACAGGTGGCGGCACGGATGCAAGGTGATTTGCTGGCGCATCTTTTGCGGCTGGACATGGGGTTTTTCAACCGCAATTCGCCCGGTGCCCTGATTGAACGGGTGCAAGGCGATACCCTGGCGGTGCAGGGGATCTGGATTTCGCTGCTTGCAGGCGTCGGGCGCGATATGGTGGCCTTGGTTGGCCTGCTGGCGGTGGCGATTGCAATTGACCCGCAATGGACGCTGGCCGCCATTATCGGCACCCCGCTTTTGATCTTGCCTGCCGCCATTTTGCGCCGGTATCTGCGCCGCAAGGCGATGCATCTGCGCGATCAGGCCGGGGCGCGTGCCACACGGCTGGATGAGATTTTTCACGGTATTCAGGCGATCAAGCTGAACCGGATGGAGGCCTATCAAAACAGCCGTTTTGCCACCATTCTGGAGCGGATCGTGCGGGCCGAGACGCGCAATGCGGCGGGCAAGGCCGTGCTGCCATCGCTTGTCGATCTGGTGACGGGGCTTGGCTTTCTGGCGGTGCTGATGCTGGGTGGGCGCGAGGTGGCCACGGGGGAACGCACGACGGGTGAGTTCATGGCGTTTTTCTCGGCCATGGTGCTGACCTTTCAGCCGATCCGCCGCTTGGGCGATATGGCCGGGATGTGGCAGATGGCCTCGGCCAGTTTGGAGCGGATCGTTTCGCTTTTGGCGCAAACCCCGGCGCAGCATCGCCCGGAGGTCAGCGCGTCCGCGCCCCTGACCCTGCCCCCCAGCCTGAGCTTTGAGGATGTCACCTTTGGCTATGGCGAGACGCCTGTTCTGAACGGGCTGAGCTTTCGGGCCGAGGCAGGCGAGGTGACCGCCCTTGTCGGGCCATCGGGGGCCGGGAAGACGACGGTCTTTCACCTTTTGACCGGGCTTGCCGATCCGGCATCGGGGCGGGTTGAGATCGCGGGTCAGCCCACAACGGACCTGACCCTGTCGGATCAGCGCGCCCTTTTTGCAGCGGTGTCCCAAGATTCGGCCCTGTTCGATGATCCGTTGCGCGACAATCTGCTTTTGGGCCGCAAGGATGTGGCACAGGCGGATATTGATCAGGCCCTTGCGATGGCGCAGGCCACTGCCTTTGTCGCCAAACTGCCAAACGGGCTGGAGACAGAGGCCGGGCCACGCGGTGCCACGCTTTCGGGCGGGCAGCGCCAGCGGATCGCCATTGCGCGGGCCTTGTTGCGCGACGCCCCGGTTTTGCTGCTGGATGAGGCGACAAGCGCGCTGGATGCCGCATCCGAAGCCGCACTTTCGGCCGCGTTGGAGGCCGCAAGCGCCGGGCGCACCACGCTTGTGATCGCGCACAGGTTGGCGACCGTACGGCGCGCGCATCGGATCGTGGTGATGGATCAGGGCCGCGCGGTCGAGATTGGCACGCATGAAGAACTGCTTGCCAAGGCGGGGCTTTATGCAAAGCTGCATGCGCTTCAGTTCAAGGATCAGGAGACGGAAAAATGACCGAAGGCAAGCTTGGAGAAACCGCTGCGGACCGTGTGGTCTGGACGGTGTCCGGCGCGGATCGGTTCAAATTCCTGCAAGGGCTGATCAGCAACGACATGTTGCCGTTGGAAAAAGCGCCGGGCCTGATCTGGGCGGCACTGCTGAGCCCGCAGGGAAAGTATCTGGCCGATTTCTTTGTGATCCGGCCCGAGGGGACCGATCATCTGTTGATCGACATCCATCAAGACCTTGCTGCGGCCACATGGCGACGGCTGATGATGTATCGCCTGCGCGCGGATGTGCAGTTGCAAACCACGGACCTGCAGGTAACGCGGGGCCTTGGCGCGGGCCCATCGGGCAGCATGCCCGACCCGCGCCACAGCGCCTTGGGGTGGCGGGCCTATGGTCTGGCAGGTGGCCCGGCGACGATCGACTGGGATGCCATCCGCGTGGAGCATTGCATCCCCGACTCCGGGATCGAGTTGATTGTGGAGGACAGCTATTTGCTGGAAACCGGGTTTGAGCGCCTGCATGGCGTCGATTTCCGCAAGGGCTGCTATGTCGGGCAGGAAGTGACCGCCCGCATGAAGCACAAGACAGAATTGCGCAAAGGCCTTGTCACGGTAGGGATTGAGGGGGAAGCGCCCGTTGGCACCGAGATCCTGTCAGGCGATAAAGAGGCCGGGCGGATTTTTACCCAATCAGGGGGCAAAGCCATCGCCTATCTGCGCTTTGACCGCAGTTCTGGCCCCATGATGGCAGGCGATGCACGAGTGTTTTTGCTTGATGCGGCTGGCGCAGGGGACTGATCACCCCCGCACCCGCCGTTTGTCTGGGACACTCAGGCCCGTTCGGAATATTCCATGAGTTCCGTGTGCACGATGATCTCTTCATCTTGTGCGATAAACGGCGGAATCATAATCCGCACGCCATTGTCCAAGATCGCAGGTTTAAAGCTGTTGGCCGCCGTCTGGCCCTTTTGCACAGGCTCTGTCTCCACGATCCGGCACTTGACCTTTTGCGGCAGCGACACGGCAAGTGGCTCTTCGCCATAGTAGCGCACGGTGGCCGTCATGCCATCTTGCAAGAACGGGCGGCGGTCGCCCAGCAATTCGGCGTCGATTTCCACCTGTTCATAGGTTTCAGCATCCATGAACACCAAGCGTCCGTCGGATTCATACAAGAACTGCTGATCCTTATTTTCCAGCCGAACCTCTTCGACCTTGTCTTCCGAGCGGAAGCGTTCGTTCAGCTTGCGGCCATCGCGCAGGTTTTTCAACTCAACCTGAGCGAATGCGCCGCCTTTGCCGGGTTTCACATGATTGGCCTTGACTGCGGCCCAAAGACCGCCGTCATGTTCCAGCACCATGCCGGGCTTGATTTCATTGCCGTTGATCTTGGGCATTATGGACAAAACCTTGTCAAAAGGTTGAAGTTTACAAGGCGCCTCCTATATCTTGACGGGCGGATGGTGGCAAGCAGACTAAATGCTGTAATGGACGCTCGGACCTATGCGTTATGAACATGACAGAAATGCAAAACAGTTGATGCCGAATCGAACTCAATAGTCTAGGTTCGCCAAACCTGAGAAAAGACAAGAGCAAGAATAAAGGACGATTGTTATGACGGGTTTTGTTGACAGCACAGCCTTCAACTACGAACAGGGCCAGCGCGCGCGCAAGTTGTTTGCCGCCGTTGTTCTTGCTGCGCTCGACGATGCAATCGCCGACGACAAGAAATATGGCAATGGGCCAGAACAAATTGCACGGTGGGCGCGGTCGCGTGATGGCCGTGAAGTTCTGTCCTGTGCAGGCATTGACCCAAATGAACGTGTGGTAAAGGGCCTGATGGAATTCGTTTCCAAGGGTATTCGCACCTCTGTCGCGCTGTCGCGCGAAGAATCAGAGCGGCGCCATGCGATCGAAAACGAATTGGGCGAAGCGGCCTAATCTGTTACATTTCGTAGCTTGAAGGTAAAAACGCGCCTGTTTCAGGCGCGTTTTACTTTCGAGATCGGGGCGGTGTCTTGCCGTGACGCCCATTGGTCAGAACGCCAAGAAATACTTTTCAATTTGGCCCTGACCGATGGTCACGCCGATTTATGGATCAGTTTTGATCTATCGGACTATTCGAATTCGCGCACGGCCAAGGCGCGGGCGATTTCAGCACGCACAAGCTTGCGGACATTGCGGGTGATCCGTTCGCCCAAGGCGCCGGACAATTCCTCGCGAATGATATCGCGCACCAGATCGCGCAGAACCTCTTCATCAAAAGTCATGCTGCCATCGCCTTGTTCAAAAAGGCCACTGGTTTCTTGTTCGACGTTTCGGGCCAGATCTTCCATCACTGCCGCCTCTGCCGCATCTGCCCAGTCCTGCGCAGGCTCACGCGGTGGCGTGACGATACGCGGTTGATTTGGCCGGGTTTCCTCGGGCTCTGGGTCTTCCCAATCCATGACGTCACCTTCATCTTGCGCAAAGGCATCCGATGCGGTTTCGATATAATCCTCACGCTGCGGTTCGGGTGTGCGCGCCCGATGCACAAAGGCAAGGCCTGGCTCTGGTGGTGGTGGATCTACGCTGTCTTGTAGCACGTCGGCGGGTTTGTCCCAAACGGGCTGCGACCAGCCTGCAGACGAAAGGGCGTCGACATCGCCGACAGGGGATTCCCATTCCTCATCATGCGCCGAAACGGCTGCACCCAGTTTTGACACGACATCTTCAACTGCCGTCACCGCTGGAGGCTGTGATGCCGCCGCGCCCAACCGTGGCGGTGCCCAGTCTTGCGGATCGCTGTCGCGGGCCCAATCCGCATCTTGCGGTGTTGGATCATCGACGTGAGGGCTTGCGAGATCAACGGCATCGCCAAAGCTGGCAGGAGACGCCTTATCTGCGTCCGGTGCCCGCGTCTGCAATCGCAAAGGCAACGGCTCATCTGCCCCATTGCCGTCGTCCGCCGGCGTCTCGACAACCCGAAAGGCGGGCGTCAGCAACAGCTTGCCAGTCGTTTTTTGCTCGGCCTCGGGGGGGGCCACAAGGTCTACCAGATCTTTTTGCCGCGGAGCGGGGCGCAGATCCTCGGACACAAGCCGACGGATGGAGGACAAGACATCCTCTATTTCATGATTGCTCATCGGTTCCGACATTGCGTTCCTGCCCGTCTGCCCTGCCCACATTGCCCGCCCCAGTCACGACCGGGCACCCGGCCGTTCTGGCGTCTTCTCAGACAAAGTCTACTGCCGCTTGCCGGAATAAACAAGAAAATGGCGCGTCCGGCGTTAATGCTTTGTGAATTACCTTGGCACGACGAAGCGAAACAGCGGCTACTTGCCAAGCTTCTCAAGGATGCGGTCCAACTTCTTGCCCCGTGCGGAGTGCGCAGGCGCATTCTTGACCGCGTTGTAGTATTGCGCCGGATCATAGGTCGGAATGCCCAGTCCAAGATGCTCCACCGTCAACAGGCCCATGGCTTGCAGCACCCGGTAAACGCCCAGATAACGCTGCGCCTCGGCCTGAATGCGGGTGACCCGTGCATCCAGCAATTCTTGCTCGGCGTTAAGCACATCAAGGGTCGTGCGCGCGCCAAGGCTTGCCTCTTCGCGCACGCCGTCGAAGGCCGTTTGCGAGGCGCGGATTTGGCGATCGCCAGATTCCACCTGTGCATTGGCAACCATCAAGGCGGCCCAAGCATTGCCCACAGTCTCACCGATGATCACGCCAGTTTGCGACAGATCGGAGCGCGCGCCATCGCGCCCGGCAATCGCCTTGCGCAGTGACGACGCGGTTGCGCCGCCGGAATAGATTTCTTGATTCAACACCAAACCAAGCGATTGGCGTTCAATGCCGGTATCAGCAATGCTGGATCTGACACTGCCCGACAGGGTGGGTTTGAAGTTTGATTTTGCCAGTTCGATGGTCAACTCGGCAATGGTCACGCTGCGCTGTGCTTGCAAGATGGAGGGGTTGGTCTTGAGTGCGACACTGCGAGCCGCCTCCATCGATTGCGGCAGACGTGGGGATCGGGGCAAGGCGGAAAGATTCTTCGGGTAACTGCCGGTCGCGGCTTTGAACGCCTCACGCGCGACCATACGATCACCTTCGGCTGCCGAAAGGCCCGCGCGGGCCGCTGCAAGGCGGGCCTCGGCGATCGCCACATCTGTCCGGGTCACCTCGCCCACGTCAAAGCGATCTTGGGCCGCACGCAATTCTTGCGTCACCAGACGCACGTTGGATTCGCGCAAGCTGACGATCTGGCCCTTGACCTGAACGTCAACATAAGCCGCCACTGCGTCAAACAGAACCTCTTGCTCGACCCTGCGCAGGGCTTCACGGGTGGCAAGCACCATTTCCCGGGCAATCTCGATCCGCAAGGCACGCCGACCGAAATCCATCAGCATCATGCTGGCGGACAATTCGAAACTGGTGCTGAGCCCATCGGTAAAGGCGCCACCCGCCGTGGTTTGCGACCGGGCATAGCCAGAGTTCACCGTATATTCGATCACCGGACGCAGCGTGGCGATGGCCTGCGCCACGTCCTCATCCGCCGCGCGCAGCGTTGCCGCCTGTTTGTCCAGAAGGTTGGAATGACGATAGGCCGAAGTGAAGGCATCGCTCAGCGTCTCTGCCTGCACCATCGGTGCTGCCAGAACGGAAATGGCCATCACGCTTGCCGCAAAGAACGTCCGCATCGTCAATCTCTCCCTATGGTGCGCAGCATCCAAAGCATATCAGCCAAGGGCACCCTTATTTATCGTCTTGGCCTTTACGTGTTAAAGCGTAAAGGCGCGTGTCGCTGCAAAGCCCGAAAGCACCGGCGCTGCGGCATTAAAGGCAAAGCGCCAGCTCATCTTGCCATCTGATTTATAGCCCACACGGGCCACGCCAAGGGCCCCCTCCATAAAGACAGCGCCAATGCGACCGCCGTCTTTCAGTTGTGCCAAAAGGCTTGCAGGAATCTGTTCAACACCACCTTGAATGGTGATGACGTCATAGGGACCATGCTTTGCCGCCCCTTCGGACAGGGGACCGACGATGACGGCCGCGTTGTCCACGGATTCATTTGCCAGCGTCTGCTCTGCCTCGGCAGCCATTCCCGCGTCATCTTCGACGGCGACGACCGCATCTGCCAAGCGGGCGATCACGGCAGAAGAATAGCCCAAGCCACAGCCGATATCCAAGACCAGCTCGCCCGGGTGAATGTCCAGCGCATCAAGAAGCTTGGCCAAGGTGCGCGGCTCCAGCACCACCCGGCCTTCGCGGATCACGACATTCTCGCCCATATACGCCGCCTCACGCTTGTCGCGCGGCACGTAGACTTCGCGCGGAATGCTCAGCATCGCGTCTATGATCGGAAACTTGGTCACGTCTGACGGGCGGACCTGAGTGTCAACCATCATCACGCGGCGGGTCTGGAAATCTGTCATGCTAAACTCATTGGTCTAGTTTTCTGTCGACCTGTCTTGCCACAGAACCCGGTCAGGGGCAACGGTCGATAACGCCACATTGGATTGTTTCCCGTAGACTATTCATTTGGCTATGGTCCCGATGGACCAACCGCCAGACTGGGCGCAATCACGTCAAAGCCCGCTTGTGCCGCAGGCCCGATCTCAAAGCTGCACAAGATACCGATGGGGACCTCCAGACAGGGACCATTGTCGTCTTCGATCCAATCGACGGGGTTCAAGAACCAAACGGCAGCCCCGTCACCCTCGACATCCTCAAAGAACACGCCTGAAACCTCTGCCGCCACCTCTCCGGTCCCCAGATCCGCGAAATAGGGCTGTTCCGCGCCCCAGCCTTGCGGCAGCGCGAATGAAAGCCCCGTTTCGTCGTCTTGAAGACGGCAAATTGGAGCGTCTTTGCAATGATAGGCCACCTGTTGCGTCAGGTTCAGGGCGGGCACGTTATAGGATTGGTTTGCATTCGCCTCGACCACAACGGTCAGTTCAAAGACATCTGCCTCGGAAAACGCGCTGACAAGATAGCTGCCGGGTTCCAGCGCCACTTGCCAAGGACCCGCGATGGGGCCCGGTTCCATGATCATGGCCGCAATGATATCGACATCCATCGGCAGATCCAGAGGTGTGGCCGACCACGAGACGGATTTGTCTTCATGGCCCGGCTCCAGTGCAAAGGTGACCGGAACCGCATCGGCCCAAGCCGCCCCAACGCCAAGCCAAACTCCCAGACCGAGGGCCAAAAGGGCCCCCGCACAAGGCTTCATGATCAACTCTCCTGTTGTTTAGTGGCCCCAGCGCCAAAGCCGCGCCCCGCCCAATTCATTGCGCGATTTCCCATCTCCTTAAACTTCTCAGAAGCACCTGCAAGACGCGCCTCCCATTCCGGGTTCGGCGTCTGGCCTGCCGTCACCTTGAAGAACACCTGTATCATGCAAGCGATGGCAAAGGGTTCGATCAGCGCCGCCTTGACCGCCCATGCAAAGACCACCGCAAAGAGGAATGTGCCGGCCGTGAACTCCCCCGGAATAAGCCACATCAGGGCCGCCGCAGGGGCCAGCATGACCACAAAGACCACAAAGGACAAAAGCCAGACAATCGCGGTCAGCCATGCGGCATTGATCATCATGGGGCGGGCATTCTGGCCGTAAAGCACCAGCGCCTCTTGCGCGCCTTTCCATGGGTTTGGCGCGCGTGTCGCCATCAGATGCGCCAAGATCACCTCATCCACCAGCCCCACAGCCATTTTCAGATAGGCCCGCACCAGCCCGATGATCCGATCCAGCCCCGGAATGGGCAGGATCATCAAAAGCCCCTGCACAAGCCCGGTGATCGCGCCGACCACCCCCTTGATCAACCGATCCAGCCCAAAGAGCGCGCTTGCCGTGCCAAACCTCTCGGCCACAACCGATTTGGCATAGGCAATCTGCCCCTGCCCGCCCGGAATGTCACGGCCCTGCATCACCTCGACCATCACGGCGATATGTCCGGCCTTGACGATATACAAAAGGTAATCGCGAAAGAAAAAGATGATGCCAGCCGTCAGACCAAATCCCCCCATCGCCCCCCAAGCGGTAGATTGGGCGCGCAACTCTTCATCACCCAAGGCCCCCACCCCATAGCCAACCCCTGCCCCGGTGCCTGTCACCAGCATCAGCGCCACAGCGATGGCGAAATAGACGATCACCCGAAAAAGGACGAAGGGTGCCGTGCGCACCATCAAGCCCAAGGCCTGCCCAATTGAAAAATCCCACATCCGCAGATGCTCTCCCAAAAAAACCATTCGACCGGGCCAAAGCCCAATGATCGAAGCGTCGCTTGGAAAGCCGTTTTTGGCAAGGGCGCACAGGCCCTTTGCAGGGTCAGGTTTACCGCATGTCACACAGCGTTGATGGGGCGATCAGACCACGCGCAACCCGCCACGCGCCGCCGCGCCTTCGCGCCGCAGGGCCTGACGTGCGGTGGCCACGATGTCCTTGGCCTGCAGGCCCGCCCATTCATACATCTGGGCAGGGCTCGCCTGATCAATGAACGCATCCGGCAGCACCATCGTGCGGATCGCGCGGCCCAGTTCAAGCTGCCCGCTTTGTGCCAGATAGTGCAGCACCAAAGCGCCAAAGCCCCCCGTGGAGCCCTGCTCAACCGTGATCAAGGCGGCATGGTTTTGCAGCAATTGGTCGATCAAGGCGTGATCAAGCGGTTTGGCAAACCGTGCATCGGCCACGGTCGCCGAAATCCCCTCGGCCCCCAAAGCCTCGGCGGCGACCAGACATTCCGACAGATGCGCGCCAAAGGACAAGATGGCGACATCGGACCCTTCAACCATCACCCGGCCCTTGCCGATGGTCAGCGGCACGCCGCGCTCTGGCATCTCAACCCCGACCCCCTCGCCGCGCGGATAGCGGAAGGCAATCGGTCCACTGTCATGGGCCACAGCCGTGGCGATCATGTGGCACAGATCGGCCTCATCGCCGCAGGCCATCACGGTCATGTTGGGCAGATTGGCCAAAAAGGCCACGTCGAATGCCCCTGCATGGGTGGCCCCGTCCTGCCCCACAAGTCCGGCCCGATCGATGGCAAAGCGCACGGGCAGGTTTTGGAGCGCCACATCATGCACGATCTGGTCATAGCCGCGCTGCAAAAAGCTGGAATAGATGGCGCAGAACGGCTTCATCCCCGATGCTGCAAGGCCAGCCGCAAAGGTGACGCCATGCTGTTCGGCAATGCCCACATCAAACACCCGCGCCGGGAACCGCTTGGCCATCACGTCCAGCCCCGTGCCCCCCGGCATGGCAGCTGTGATGCCCACAACACGCGGATCGCGCGCGGCCTCGTCCGTCAGGCGCTGGCCAAAGACAGCCGTATAGCTGGGCGCATTTGACTTGGCCTTGGCCTGAATTCCGGTTGCCACATCGAACTTGGCCACGCCATGGTATTTGTCATCGGCCCCTTCGGCCGGGGCATAGCCCTTGCCTTTGACCGTCACCGCATGGATCAGCACCGGTCCCGTGGCCCGCGCCCGCGCGGCGCGCAATGTGACCAAAAGCTGCGGCATGTCATGCCCATCGACGGGGCCGATATATTCAAACCCGAATTCCTCGAACAAGGTCGCGCCACCGGGCATGCCCGTGACCATCGCCCGCGCCCGCCGCGCGCCATCGCGCATCGGGCCGGGAAGATGTGCCTCAACCCCTTCGGCCACAGCCTTTAACGTGGCGAGGGGTCCCTTGGTCGCGATGCCATTGAGATAGCGCTGCAAGGCCCCCACAGGTGGCGCAATCGACATGTCATTGTCGTTCAGGATCACGAACATCCGGCTGTTGAGGTGGCCTGCGTGGTTCATCGCCTCATAGGCCATGCCCGCCGTGATGGCGCCATCCCCGATAACGGCGATGGTATCGCCGACGGGCATCCCCAGCTCACGCCCAACAGCAAAACCCAAGGCCGCGCTGATCGAGGTGGAGCTGTGCGCCGCGCCAAAGGGATCAAATTCAGACTCCGCCCGCTTGGTGAACCCCGAAAGACCCCCGGCCTGCCGCAAGGTCAGCATCCGGTCACGCCGACCCGTCAGGATTTTATGCGGATAGCATTGATGGCCCACATCCCAGATCAGCTTGTCCATCGGTGTGTTGAACACTGAATGGATCGCCACGGTCAGTTCGACAACGCCCAGCGACGATCCCAGATGCCCCCCCGTCTTGGAGACGACGTCGATGGTTTCGCGGCGCAACTCATGCGCCAAAAGGCAAAGCTCGGCGTCCGTCAGGGCCTTGAGGTCGGCCGGCCCCGAGACACGGTCAAGCGTGGGTGTGGATGTGATCATCTCGCTCATGGTTGCGTCCTCCTGAGCAGGCCAGAGGGGATATTCCCTTCGGCCGGAATAAAAAAGGGCCGTGTGGCGTCTTCCCACACGGCACCAGGTCCCTGTCGCCAACAGGAAGGGAACCGGGCTGTGGTTGTGCCCCGGATCCGGGCCGGCGTTGGCCCGAATTCTTGTTTGTCCGGGGGCAATCCTGTCGCCCCCGGCAATCTTCACTCAAGCAAAGTCATTGCCCTGTGCGGCAAGCGGTTGCTCCAAAGCACCGTAAGGCGATGGGGCTTGCTTGCTTTGCTCTGGCAACATTTGGCCCACGGCCCAGACCACTGTCAGAACCAGACCAATCGCGATGACAAAAGCAGCCGCATAGCCCGCCCCTTTCATCATCTGGCCAAGACCCCAATAGGCTAGGCTGGCCTTGCGTCCTTCGTCGAAATAATTGTCAGACATCTGTGTTCCTCCTATTGCACCGGCGCGTAGCCGTGTTGTTGTGCCCAGACATACCAGTTGTCGACCACAGTTCCGGTCAGAAGGATACCAATCCCGCCCGTCAGTGTCACCAACACCGCAAACCACCATGCCCAGCGGTGAATACCTTCCATCGTGGCGTTGAACCCCATCGTCCAGCGCCAGAACAAGGCGGCGCGTTCAGAAGCGGTTCCACGGTCAGCGATCTGTTCCAACTCACGGTCACCGCCAAAGCGTGAAACCGCCAGAATGGTCGCCCCGTGCATCGCAAACAGCAGGGCAGATCCATAAAGGAACGCAATGCTGAGGGCGTGGAAGGGGTTGTAGAACAGGTTGCCATAAGTCAGCGAGAACAGGTTGGTCCAGTCAAGGTGGCTGAAGATGCCATAGGGAACCGCGTGGCTCCATGACCCCATCATGATCGGACGGATCAGACCAAGCACAAGGAACAGCCAGATGGCAGAGGCAAAGCCCCAGCACACATGCTTGCCCATCCCAAGCGCCTCGGCACGCAGATAGGTGCGAACCCACCACGAGAGCACCGAGATCAGCAAGAAGAAGCTGGCAATCAGCCAAAGGCCGCCTTCTGCGATTGGCGCAAAGCCAAGGCCATATTCTTCGCCCGGCGGCTCAAGGCTGAACCAGAACAAATCGCGCAAGAACACTGCGGGATTGAAACCAGCTTGATACCAGAACCAAGCGCCGCAGAGCATGAACCAAACCGCGCCCGAGGCCAAAGACAAGACCCCCATCGCGCCAAGGTAGATCGGACCAAGCTGGGCGTTGCCGAACCAGCCTGCAAGGGTAGAAAACGTAGCCCCACTGGATCGGTTGGACAGATCGACATTTTCCACCAGACCCATTTCAGGCGCGCCACTGACCTGCACTTGGGTAAAGATATTCTGATACTCAGCCATTGACGCCTCCTTCAATTCCGGCCCACCAGGGCAAATTAAGCCACCAGTCCCACCACACGACCCATTGATCGAACCAGATGGTGCCCGAAATCACGATACAGATCGCGCTCCAGAAGCCCGCATTCAGCGCCAGCAAAAGACCGACGCGGTGAATACCAAGCGTGCCGACAGAGTACCCGATCAGATCACGGAAATAGGTATCTTCGTGATCTGGCGTCCGCATGTCCTTGCCCTTTTCAGGGTTGGCCGCAGACAAGATCAAACCACCGTGCAGTGCCAAGGCCAGTGCATTCGTAAAGAAGAAACTGACCGCGAGCATGTGCGCAGGATTATAGTGGAAGTTGCCATAGGTGTAGCCGGTGTTGCTGACCCAATCGAGGTGCGTCCAGATCCCGTAAGGGAAGGCATAGCCCCATGCACCCATCAAGATCGGCCGGAACACCACCAAAGTGATATAGGCAAAGATCGCAACCCCAAAGGCAAAGGGCACGTGATACCCCATGCCAAGCTTGTTGCAGATCTCAACCTCGCGCAGCGCCCACGAGACAAAAGCCCCGATCGCGCAGATGGTAATGATTTGCCACAGACCACCCTGCACGAGGGGTGCAAAAGAAAGCCCCATCTCGATCGGCGGTGGATAGATGGAGATCAGCCAAGGGTTCCATGTCCCCTGCAGCGCAGCCCCGTAAAAGATCAGGATCGTGCCAAGCGCCGCGAAGAAAAAGGCCGTGACGCCAAAGAAACCAACGTAGAACGGCCCGACCCAAAAGTCGAACAGGTTCCCGCCGATCAGCGTGCCGCCCGGCACGCGGTATTTTCGTTCGAAGCTGAGCAGTGCCATGCTTCCCTCTCCGCCATGTGCAGGCAGCCCCAGCTTAGGCGCGTCTGCGCCATGCGGGACCGTCTTGAATTCGTTATGATATCCGCGGGCGGCGATCCCAAAGATTACCGCCCGCGAGACTGGACCGATTACTCAGCCGGTGCGCGTTCGTATTTCGCCGCTGCAATGTCGAGCCAGTTGTAAGACGGGTTCGACAGCAAGACGAGATGGATCATCGCAGCCAGAAGGAACAGGAAAACACCCTGTGCCACAAAGACGCGACGGGGATCGAAAATCAGCCAGACTTTATAAAACTTGGACATGTTTTGATCCTCCTCAGAACCAAGGGCGCCAGATGAAGACCGCCAAATGCGCGACTACGGCGACGACTGTAAACAGCCAAAGCCCGCTCATATAGACGGAGTGCAGTTCCTGCGCCTGCTCGTCGGTTAGACCTGTGAAGCTCAGGTCGGATTTATCAGCCATTCTATCCTCCGGATTGGCAGACTGACGCCGCATCCCCTGCGGCCGGGTTCACGGTTTGGCATCATGCCTCCCCGAGTTTCCACCCACCGCAAGTGACTGCGGAAGGGCGAAGCGATGACCCGCCCGGACAGGTGCCCGGCGGGAAATTCTTGGCCTTTCGTCCCCTCAGGGACGAAAGATGGCCGGTGTGATGGCCCCTGCTTCGCGCCATGCGCGCGCAAGTGGTCCATGCACCGGGAACCGCTGATCGCGCAGCGTGGTCCAGGCCCAGGCGATGGTCGCCAAGGGGATCGCCACGATGAAGATCAGCGAGAAATAAACGTAGAATTCGGCACGTGGGGTGCGGTGCGCATGATGGTCATGGCTTCCTGCGGTGTGGTCGCTCATGTCGTCCCTCCCTTGGTATCGTCCGTTTTTGATCTTTGTGTCGCCACGGGGCGTGCATCGCCCCGCAGCGCTTCGACGAATTCCAGCACAACGCGCTCGGCCCCTTGGTCAAGCGCGGCCTTCTCGGCCGCATCCCGCAGGGACTTGGCCGCCGAGATCCGGGTCAACACCGGATGTTCAGACACGATGCGATCCAACGCGGCTTGCGCATCCAGATCCCAAGGGAAATCGCGCCGCAGCGTGGTGGGCGTGGCAGCGGCGCTGTCCATCTCGGACCCAAGCGGAAGGATGTGGAACAGGGCTTCGAACAACCCGTTGCACACTTCTTGCAGGATCCAGACCGCACCCGCGTAACCCATGAAGGGCGTGCCCGTGTGGCGACGGATGGCAGCGCCCGGAAAGCTTGCGGCAATGAAACTCGGGGCAGGACCGTGGCCCCCCTTCATTTCGGCCATGTACATCTTTTCGTTGATCGACCCCATCACGATCAGGGGGCGGTGCTTTTTCAGATCGGCCCGCACCTGTTCATTATTGGTCTTCTTGCCCGGCACGCGCGCCACGGCAAAGGCGCAAGGCAGACCCAGATCATTCTCAAGATAATTGCGCACGCCGCGCGCATAGGTCTCATTTGCCACAATCGCGAAATTCGCCGTGGCAAAGAAATCTTGTGTCACCGAACGCCACAGATCCCAGACCGGCTTCAGCGTTGAGTGCTTTTCACGCTCGATGAATGGCTCGGGGTCAAGACCCAGCAACTCACCCAGTTTGCGCAAGAACTTCGTGGTGCTGTCCAGACCGAAGGGCGCTTGCAGATAGGGCTTGCTCAGAACCTCGGCCAAACCGCGACCAAACTCGCGATACATGCAGATGTTGACATCCGCATTCACCAGATTGCGCATCTCGGCCAGATGGGCGCCAAGCGGCATCACCATATTGACCTCGGCACCGATGCCTTCCACCAGACGGCGGATCTCATACAGGTCCGATGCCATGTTGAACGTGCCATACATGGGGCCAAGGATGTTGACTCGGGGCTTTGCCCCTTCTTCGCGCTTTTTCTCGACCGGCATCCGGCCCTTGGTCATGCCAAACTCGGTAAAGATCCATGTCATCGCGCGATCCGCGCATTGCCATTGATCCTCATCAATCGTGCGGGGCAAAAACCGCTGGATATTGGTGCCCGCAGGCGTCACGCCGCCGCCGATCATCTCGGCAATCGACCCCGTCACAACAACCGCAGGCAGAGCCGGATCAAGCGTTTTCCAGGCCCGCGCCATTGAGGTTTCGGTGCCCGAACTCATCTCGTCTTCGCCCAGACCCGTCACCACGATGGGCAACTCATGCGGCGGCAAGGCATCGGTATAATGCAGCACAGATGTCACCGGCAGGTTCTCACAGCCCACTGGGCCGTCGATCACCACCTGCAACCCCTTGACGGCGCAAAAGGCATAGATCGCCCCCCAGTAGCCGCCTGCCCGGTCATGGTCCTGGATCAGCATCCAACACCCTCCCCGACATCATCTGTTGAAAAATATCCCACGGGGGTCCGGGGGTGTGAAACCCCCGGTGCCGACATCAGGGCCCAGAGACACATCATATCATCTCCTCCGCCTTGGCGGCGCGGGCCTGCTTGTCGAGTTTCTTTTGGTGAGCGGCACGGAAATCGGGGCGCAGGTTGGGGCTGCCTTCCCAGATGCCGGCGGTGTCACCATGGCCAACACCCTCAAAGAAGGCTTTCATGCCATCCATCCGGGCCTTGTTGCCCATGGCCGCATTGATCACCTGCGCCAAGGACCCTGCCCCAGCTGGCCCCATCAGGGGCCGTGCTGAGATAAGGTTCGTGAAGTAAAGCGCTGGAATCGCAAGCTCTTTTGCCTTTTGCACAACCGGGGTCGTGCCGATGGCAAGGTCTGGCTGCAAGGCCTGCATGGCTTTGACGTCGTCTTCCAGACTGGCGCGGTATTTCACCACAACGCCCTTGTCTTCCAACCATGCGCGATCCGGTTCCGACCATTCGTTGCGTCCGCAGGCCGTGCCCACATAGGCCACATCGGCACCAGATTCGATCAACAGACGCGCCACCAGCAACTCAGATCCTTCATAGCCCGACAGCGTGATCCGGCCCTTGATCGGGTTGGCGGCAAGCGCCCCCTTGATCGCGCCACCAAAGGCGTTCTGGGCCGCAGCAACCTGTGCCGGGTTCACCCCATAGGCATCGCCAATCGCGGCAAGCCAAGCCATCGTGCCATCATAACCCACCGGGGCGGAGCCCACGATCTTGCGGCCTGCCGCCTGAAACTCGCGGATGGCTGCGGTGTAAAACGGGTGGATCGCCGCTACTACCTTTGAATCCAGCGCGGAATAGAGTTCGCGCCATTCGCGGCAAGGCACCACGGGACCGACGGCCAGCCCAAGCGGGGCCAGCATGGCGCCAATCATCATCGGGTCTGCCGGGAACATCTCGCCCAAAAGCGTAACCGTTGGGCGGTCAGAGCGTCCGGCGGCGGGGGCCTGCACGGGGCCTGCCATCACCTCTTTGCGGGCATAGTTCAGCATGGCGCCCGCCAGCACATCCTTGGCCTCGGCATGGGTCGGGACACCAAAGCCCGGCACATCGATGCCAACGATCCGCACGCCATTGATCTCATTGGGCAACAGACGCAGCGGCACGCCGCTGGCCGTCGGCACACACAGGTTCGTCACGACTACCGCGTCATAGCGATCGGGGTCGGCCAGTTCATGCACCGCGTCGCGGATATCTTCGAAGAGTTTGCCCGTAACCAGCGATTCCGAATTGAACGGCACATAGCCAACCGAGCGTCGCGCACCATAGAAATGCGACACGAAGGTCAGGCCATAAACGCAGCACGCACTACCCGACAGAACCGTGGCCACACGCCGCATCCGCAAGCCAACCCGCAATGAGCCAAAGGCCGGGCACATGGATTGTGGCTTGTCATGCGGGCCTTGCGGATAATCCCGCGCATAGCGATCAAGGATTTCGCTGTTTCCAGCCGACCGCGCGGCGGCAGCCATTTGATCGGCCCCCGCGTGGCACCCCATGCCATCGACCGAAGGCACGGCAGCCGTCTCTGGCAGGGACAGGCCCACATCCACGGGCGTATCATGCGATTGATCGTAGCGCGTCTCGGTCACTTGGCCCCCGCTTTCTGCTGCAGGGCCCGCAGTGCCTCTTCAAGTTTTGCAAGGGTGTCGAGATCAAACATTGTCGTAAACCACTTCGAGAGAGACTTTGACGCCCGCGTATTTGCCGCGCATGTCGTCATCGGTCGCCGGATCCAGAACAAAGTCCTTGCCCGTTGTTTCAGCGCTGAACAGGTTCAGCAGCCCGTCTTGCGACAGCGGCTTGGGGCGTACGGGCGGCGCGCCTGCGACAGCCTCGGCCAATTCGGCAAACAGGCTGCCCCATTGACTGGCGGCAGAGCCGACAATTTGATAGTTCGCGGATTTCTTGCGCAGATCATCATCTTGCGGAATGGCAGCAAGGACCGGGATCTTGACGGCTTCGGCAAAGGCGGCCGCCTCGCCCGTGCCGTCATCCTTGTTGATCACAAGGCCCGCAATGCCCACGTTACCCCCCAGTTTGCGGAAGTATTCCACCGCGGAGCAGACGTTATTGGCCACGTAAAGCGACTGCAGATCGTTCGATCCGACCAAGATGACCTTTTGCGCCATGTCACGGGCAATGGGCAAACCAAAGCCACCGCAGACCACGTCACCAAGGAAATCAAGCAAGACATAGTCAAAGTCCCAATCATGGAACCCAAGCTTTTCGAGCAGTTCAAACCCGTGGATGATCCCGCGGCCACCACAACCCCGACCAACCTCTGGCCCGCCAAGTTCCATCGCAAAGACGCCGCCACGCTTAAAGCAGACATCACCGATCTTGACCTCTTCGCCCGCCAGTTTCTTGCGGGTCGAGGTTTCGATGATCGTGGGGCAAGCCTTGCCACCGAACAAAAGGCTGGTGGTATCAGATTTCGGATCGCAGCCAATCAGCAGCACGCGCTTGCCCATCTCGGCCATCATATGGCTGAGGTTGGCCAGCGTGAAGGATTTGCCGATGCCACCCTTGCCATAGATCGCGATGATCTGGGTTTTCTTGGTCGGCTCGCCCTGAGGGATCTCCAGCGTTGGCTCTTCGGCGGCTTCCTCGCGCAGACGGGCATCGAAATCTTTGAGGTTCGGGATGTCGAGGGTCATGCTTCAGCGCTCCAATCAAGGATCATTTTCAGGCAGTCCGCATCTTCAAACGCCGTGCGATAGGCGTCTGTCGCGTCGCTGGCTGTACGGGTGTGGGTGACAAGACCGGCAAGCGACAGGTCGCCGCTTTCGATCAAAGCTCGAGTGGCCACCAGATCATCTGGGGACCATTCACTTGCGATCCGGATGCGCGCCTCACGCATGAAGGCGGGCGGAAAGGCAAAGGCGACGGGTTCGGTGTAAAATCCTGCCAGAACGACCTCGCCGCCTTTGGCGAGGCGCATGATCAACTGGTCAAGCAGACCCTTGGCACCACTGGCATCATAGATGGCCTTGTAGTCGCGGCGCGGATCGTCGGCAGGATCGATCACCTCATATCCCATCGCCCCATCGCGGCGGGCGGGGTTCACTTCCCATACCGTTGGCGGCTTGCCGCCAGCGGCGACGGTCAGGCGGGCCAGCAGACGGCCCAGCGTGCCATGCCCCACGATCAGATCCGGCAAGGCGGTATTAAACCCGGCCAAGGCGTGACGGGCGGTTGCGGCAAGGGCCAAAAGCGCACCCTCTGCCCCTGCCCCGCGATCAAGGCGCGCCACCCGGCTCGTCTGCGTGACAAGATGACGCGACGCGCCGCCAAACAGGCCTTTCACATTATCTTCGAAGCAATTCGCGCCCGGCACGAACACAAACTCGCCGACGCGAAAGCCGGTGTCCGGGGCAGCTTCGACCACCTCGCCAAAGCTTTCATAGCCGGGAACCAGTGGATATCCCATACCAGGAAAGGGCGGCATCGTCCCGGTATAGAACAGTTTTTCCGTTCCTGTCGAAATTCCGGAATGATGGACCTGCACCACGATGTCGCCATCCGCTGGTGCCTTGAGGCCCAGATTTCCCAAGGCAAGGTCGCGTGGCCCGGAAAGGATGACAGCGGTCGTTCTCACGTGGTTTTCTCCCTTTCCCTGCCGAGCTGCGACGCAGAGTCGCGGTTGGCAGGGTTTTGTTTTCTGAGTGTAAGTTTAGACTTACATTTTGGAGTGTCAAACTAAATGGACAGTTTTTTGCGGAAATGCGCAAATCTCTTTTGTCAGCTCCGGGTGGCGCAAAGGCATGAGGTCACAAAAGGCCGCAAAGAACCCTTATTCTGCACCGTTTCAAATCCTGCGCCGCGCAGCATGGTTGTGATCTCTTGCGCGGAACGAGTCCGGCCGGTCTGCATAGCCAAAGTGTAAACAGAAAAGTACACATCCGTGGCCGCATCTGGATGCGCGCCGCCTGACATCGGCTCTGAGATCACAAGCCGCCCCCCCGGCGGCAAGGCGTCATGGCAGGCACGCAGCAATGCCGTGACCGTAGAATCCGCATGATCATAGAGCACCCGGATCAAGCTGATCGTATCGGCACCCCTTGGCAAAGGATCGTCGCGAAAGCTGCCGGGGCAGATGGCGACCCGCGGGACAAAGGGGGAAAGCCGCTCTGTCGCCCCCGGCACCACTGCGGGCAAATCAAACAAGGTCATACGCAGATCAGGATAGGCCCGGCCCACAGCCGCCAGGAACGCCCCCGTGCCGCCGCCCACATCCATCAGATGCCCAACGTCCCGCAGGGAAACCAGACGCAAGGTATCGGCGGCCACGAGCCCCTGACTGTCGGCCATAAGCTGGCTATATCGTTGCGCAAGCTGCGGATCCGCAGCCCCCCCGGCCCCAAAGACATAGGGCCAGAACCCCGCCAATTCCGGCGTGGTTTCACCGCGAAAGAACGCCACCGGATCACGCAGATCGCGGTAAAGCACATCATGGTGGCGCACCATCGCCTCCAGCCCCGGCACGGTCAGAAACGCAGCCCCCCGTGTGGTCAGATGCCAAAGCCCGGCCTTCTCGCGCAGCAGTTTCAGCGCCGCCCCGGCCTGGAGCAAGATGCGAAGCCGGTCTGCCGGGATACCACTTTGCAGGCCAAGCGCTGCCAAATCGGCAGGACCGTCTGCCAAGCGGTGCAAAATCCGCAACTCCACAAGCGCGAAAAGGGCTTGGCTTTGCACAAAGCCGGACACCACATCAAACAGCGCGCGCCCCTCGGATCGGGCGATATGGCGCAAGCCCGGAATGCGTTCGCACAGCGCATGAAAGCGCGGTGACATGGCAATACGCGTGAAAAGACTGGGTCCGCGGCCCCGTTGGGATGACCCGGCACCCACCAGCGGCAGATCCGCCATTGGACTATCCTCTGGCCGAGGTCAGGCGCGCTGGGGTCATCTTTTCGGCATAGGCGCGGACCATCTGGGCCAACATCGCCTCGCCGGGACAAGACGGGATCGAGGCAATCGCCCCGCCAAGAATATCCTTCAGATGCCGCACCGCGCCAGAGACGCCCAATTCGGCAACGGCTGACGGCCTGTTGTGCACGGCGTCCTGTCCGGCAGGCTTGCCCATATCTTCGGATGACATCAGCGCATCCTTCAGATCATCGGCCACCTGAAACGCCTCGCCAATGCGCGCGCCCAGTTCTTCCCAAGGTTCGGCATCTTGACCCGCGGCAATCGCCCCCATCTGGGTTGCCGCCATGAACAAGGCACCGGTTTTGGCGCGGTGATAGGCCGAAAGGTTCACCTTCGCTTCACTCTCCCATCCCTGCCCCGCACAAATGCCAAAGGGCATCCCCGTGCGCATCGCCAGATGGCTGACCAACCGCAGCGCGCGATCTGGCACATCCGCACCAGCACGGGCCAGCAATTCGAACGCCAGAACGATCAGGCTGTCGCCCGTCAGAACCGCCAAGGGCTCACTAAAGGCGCGATGAACCGTGGCTTTGCCTCGACGGAGATCGGCCGAATCAAAGGCGGGCAGATCGTCATGCACAAGGCTGGCGCAATGGATCAACTCAAGCGACGCCGCTGCCGCATTGGTCAGACCGGGCCGGTCATCCCCGCAGGCCAGCGCCACCGAGACAAGAATCGTCGGACGGATCCGCGCGCCACCGGGAAAGACCGCATAGGGCAAGGCAGCCCCAAGTTTTGGCGGTGCCACCCCGGATTGGGCCAAGGCCAGCGCCTCTATCATTGCGGTCTCAATCCGTCCGTCCAGTGCCATGATCGCGCCTTTCCCTGAGGAGCCGCCTTTTGCGGTCTGCCACCCTATTCTTGGGGCAGACTGCCATTCGGCGGCGCATGTGTAAATAAAAACTTACACATAATTGTAATTCAGACTGGACAGTCATCTTGGGCCGTTGAAGATGGGCGCATGGAGGAGCCACGCGAACATGGAGGAGCCACGCGAAAAAGTTGTCGTGATCGGGGCCGGGATGGGGGGCCTCGCCGCTGCCATTCGGCTGGCGGCGTCTGGCTGCGCGGTCACTGTGGTTGATATGGCCGAAGGTCCGGGCGGCAAGGCACGGGCCATTCCTTCGGACGCAGGGCCAGTGGATACAGGCCCTACAGTCTTGACCATGCGCCACGTGTTTGATGCGCTTTTCGCCTTGGGCGGGGCGCGGATGGAGGATCACATTCGATTGATCCCACAACCGATTCTTGCCCGGCATTGGTGGCCTGATGGCAGCTCGCTTGATTTGTTTCATGAGACAGAGGCCAGCATCGAAGCCATTCGCGCCTTTGCAGGACCGCGCGAGGCCGAGGGGTTTATCCGCTTTGATCGGCTGGCAAAGGGGCTTTATGACGCGTTCGAACAGCCTGTCATGCTGTCGCCGCATCCTGACACGCGCGCCATCACCCGAATCGCATCCATGCGTCCGCAGCTTTGGCCCGCACTTCTTCCGGGTGTTACGCTGGAAGGTCTGCTGCGCCAGCATTTCCGTGACCCCAGATTGGTGCAGCTTTTTGCGCGGTATGCCACCTATGTCGGCGGCAGGCCCGGAAAATCACCCGGCGTTCTGGCCCTGATCTGGCGGGCCGAGGCGACGGGGGTCTGGGCGGTTGAAGGCGGCATGCATGGCCTTGCGCTGGCCCTTGCCCAACTGGCGCAATCCATGGGCGTGCGCTTTCGCTATGCCACAAAGGCCCGGCGTATCGTGCGGCAAGGCGGGCGCGTGACGGGGGTTGAGGTTGAGGGCGCCACCACCCTGCCCTGCCGCAATTGCGTCTTTAACGGCGATCCGGGCGCTTTGGTCGAGGGGCATCTGGGCGACGCGGCCGCTGCTGCCGTTCCCGCAAAGGCCGCCCAGCCGCACAGCCTTTCGGCCTGGGTCTGGGCCTTTGCCGCACGGCCCCATGGTGCGGACCTGATCCATCACAACGTTTTCTTCACCGAAAACCCGCGTGCCGAATTCGGCCCCATCGGCCAAGGCCGCATGCCAGAGGCCCCCACGCTTTATATCTGTGCGCAGGACCGCGCCGCAGGCGCGCCGCAAGATCAGATGGAGCGCTTTGAAATCATTATGAATGCCCCTTCGGGCATTGCCCCCTATGCAGATGAGGAAGCCCAATGCCGCACCCGTACCTTTTCCCGGCTCAAGGACTTCGGCCTGACCTTCAGCCCCGATCCGGCACCCAACAGCCTGACCACACCAGCGGCCTTGGCGAAACGCTATCCGGGATCACAGGGGGCGATCTACGGGCGCTCTCCCGAAGGGTTGATGGCAGCGTTTCAGCGTCCACAGGCGAAGACGGCACTTCCGGGCCTGTATCTGGCGGGGGGCGGGGCGCATCCGGGCGCGGGGGTGCCGATGGCAGCCCTCTCCGGTCAGCACGCGGCCGAGGCGATCAAGCGGGACCGGATTTCCGCGTCGAAGTCGGCCCCGACGGTTATGCCTGGTGGTACATCGATGGGGTCAGCACTGACGGGACGCGCGCCCTCTCGGTGATCGGCTTCATCGGCTCGGTGTTTTCGCCGTGGTATCGCTGGAGCGGGCGGCGCGACCCACAGAATCATTGCTGTATCAATGTGGCCACCTATGGGCCGGGGGGGCGGTTCACCATGACGGACCGTGGCCGCCCGGCCCTGCGCCGCAGCCAAGACACCTTTGAAGTCGGCCCCAGCAAGATGCATTGGACCGGGCGGGAACTGGTGATTGATGTCAATGAATGGGGTGCCCCGCCCATGGTCACGCCCGTTAGGGGGCGCATTGTGCTGACACCGCAAGCCGTGACGGGCGCCGAGGTGATGCTGACGCCCGATGCGACCCATATCTGGCGCCCCTTTGCCCCCACGGCCCATATCTCTGTCAACCTGAGCCAAGGCAATGTCTGGGAAGGCCATGGCTATTTTGACGCCAATTTTGGCAACCGTGCCTTGGAAGATGATTTTCAGTTCTGGACATGGGGCCGCTTTCCCCTGCGTGACCGGGCGGTCTGTGTCTATGACGCTGTGCGCCGGGATGGCAGTCAGCTTGACCTTGCGGTGGAGATTGACGCCAGCGGCGAGGTCCGCGAAGTTTCCGCCCCGCCCCGCACCCGCTTTGACCGCAGTCTTTGGCAGGTGCGCCGCGAAACCCGCGCCGATCCGGGCACCATGCCCCGCCAAAAGCTGAACATGCTGGACGCGCCGTTCTATTCCCGGTCACTTGTGGAAACCAAGATCCACGGCGAGATGACCACGGGCGTTCATGAAGCCCTTGATCTGACACGGTTTCGCCAACCCCTTCTCAAGCCGATGCTGGCCCTGCGGGTGCCCCGCCGTCGCGATTGGCGCTTTGACGACTAGCCCGGTTGCTGGCCGCAAAGCGCCCCCTTAGACGACGGGCTGGGGGTTGCGCCAATAGACGCTGCGGTTCAGCGCGGCGGCAATCGTGACCCAGACCAGATAGGGGGCCATGAACCAGCCCGCGACCGGGTCAATTTGCCAAAAGGCCACCGTGGTCGCCGCCACCGCCAGCCACAGCAGCGCGATGATCACCAACCCTGCCGCAATCCGGCGCAGCCCGAAAAACACCGGGGTCCATAGGGTGTTCAGCGCAATCTGCACCGACCAAAGCGCCAAAGCCTGCCCCGTGCGCGCGTCGGTGCCCGCCTCTAGCGCTATCCGCATCGCGGCCCATGACATGCACAGATAAAGCGAGGACCAGGCCACCGGGAACATCCAGTCCTTTGGCGTCCATCTTGGTTTGGCGAGGCTACGATACCAAGCGTCGGGTTTGAACATCGCCCCCGTCGCTGCCGCGGCACCGCAGGCCATAAGGTAGGTCGAAAATACCAAGAAATCCATAGCGCCCATCCTAGCCGGGTGCCGCCCAAGCGGCAACTGCCCAGCCCATCACATAGGGCAGGTCGGCGCAAAGGCCAAGTCTTGCCGGTCTTGGCCCCCGTCAGGCCCCTGTCAGGCCATGCCGCGATCGCGCGCCTCCAGCTGGGCCAGCACATTCAACAGCGCATCAGACCGGGCCGCTGTCGGACGGCGGCGGGCGGCGGCATCTACCAAGAAAGCCACCTCTGGCGCAGGTCTGGCGTGAAGCGCTGCCGGGCGCGGCATCACGCTCGACACGGCCGTGCGCGCGGTTGACAGCACAAGCCAACCCAGCTTTTGCCGCCCGTTGGTCCGGGCACGGCGGCTGATACTGTCATGCCCCGCGCGCGCCACCTCCGTTCCGATGCCATCATAGATGTGGCGCGCGGCAAAGATACCCGGGCGGCAGGTCAGCGGAAGTGCCGCAACCCCCGCATCGGCCCGATTGTAGAGTTGCGTGGCCTGCGCAAGCAGCCGCGCGGTCACCCGGCGAACGCCTTCGGTCGGCTGTGGATCAGCCAGAAACGCCGCCTCGTCCACGCCAGCCTCGGCCAGCCAATTGCGCGGCAAGAACAACCGCCCCGCGCGGGCATCTTCACCCACATCACGGCTGATATTGGTCAATTGCATCGCCAGACCCAAGTCACAGGCGCGCGCCAAGGCATCCGCATCCCGCACCCGCATCAGCACACACATCATCGCCCCAACGGCTGAGGCGACCCGCGCCGAATAGTCAAGCACACCGGAAAGCGTCTCATAGCGCCGCCCGACCGCATCCCAAGCCAAGCCTTCGAGCAAAGCCTCGGGCAAGGCGCGCGGCATTTCGAACCCCTCAACCACGGCGGCAAAGGCCCGGTCGGCAGGGGCATTGCGCGGGCAACCCTGATACACAAGGTCAAGCCGATCGCGCAGCGACAAGACGGCACGCGCCTTGTCTTGCCCCTCGTCAACCTCATCATCCGCCACGCGGCAAAAGGCATACAGCGCCAGCGCTGGATCGCGCACGCGGCTTGGCAGCAGCCGTGACGCCGCATGGAACGACAAGGACCCCGTGCGGATCATCTCGCGGCAGGCCTGCATATCAGTGGGATCAATCATTCTGCGGCCATCCTCAGGGTTTTGGTCAGTCCGGTCCCGGATCTTTGCGGTGCATCGGGCACCAATTGGGCCATCACTTCGGCGGTGCCAATAACGCCCGGCACCCCGGCCCCCGGATGGGTGCCCGCCCCCGCCAGATAAAGCCCCAGCAATTCCTCTGACACATTGTGCGGGCGGAACCATGCAGATTGCAAAATGCGCGGCTCAATCGAGAAACCGGCGCCATAGGGCGACAGATAGCGCGATTTGAAGGTTTCGGGCGTAAAGACAAGGCTTTCGCTGATATGCTCGGTGACACCCGGCAATAGGCGTTCCTCCAGCATCTGGAGCATCTTTTGGCGGTAAGGTTCGGCCTCCGCCGCCCAATCCACGCCATTGTCATGGCCCAGATGCGGCACCGGCGACAGGGCGTAAAAGGTATCATCCCCCTCGGGCGCGCAGCTTGGGTCCGTTACACTGGGGCGGTGGATATACAGGCTCATGTCATCCGCGAGTTTGCCGCGAATGAAGATATCCTTGATATGGTCGCGGTAGCGCGGACCGACAACGATGGAGTGATGGCCCACATCGCCCCATTTGCCCCGCGTACCCTTTGTTCCGAAATACCAGACGAACAGGCCCATGGACCAGCGCGTGCGCTTCAGCCTTGGCCCGGTCCAGCGCTTGCGTGGCGCATTGCGCAAAAGCCGATCATAGGTGTGGCCCGCATCGGCGTTTGACACAACGACACTGGCAGGCAGCACCTCACCCGTGGTCAGGCGCACACCGGCCGCGCGACCGTTCTGGATGACGATCTCATCCACCTCGGTATTGTGCACCACTTCGCCGCCCTGATCCTCCACCACACGCGCCATCGCCTCGGCAATCGCCTGAACACCACCCATGGCATAGTGCACGCCAAAGGCTTTTTCCAAATGGCTGACAAGGATATACATCGAGGTCACGTTGAACGGATCGCCCCCGATGAACAAAGGGTGGAACGACAGTGCAAAGCGCAGGCGTTCATCCCTGACGCGGGACGCGGCATGTCCGTAAACCGAACGGTCCGCCCGCAACATGGCGAATTTTGGGATGACCTTGAGCGTATCCCAAAGCTTGTGCATCGAACGGCGGCCCAGATCCTCATAGCCAAACCAATAGCGCGCCTCGCTGTCCTTGAGGAATTTGCGGTAGCCGCCCAAATCCTTGGCGCTGATCCGCGACACTTCGGCCTCGATCGCGGTCTGATCTTGCCGGGCGGCAAAGGTCTCACCATCCGGAAAGCGGATTTCATAGAAGGGGTCCATCGGGCGCAGGGTCACATCGGCATCGAAATCACGCCCACAAGCCGCCCATAAATCGCGCAATCCCTGCGGCACGGTCACAATCGTCGGCCCAAGGTCAAAACGATGCCCGCCTTGGGTGATCGAGGACCCACGCCCCCCCGGACGATCAAGCCGGTCGATCACCGTGACCCGATATCCCTTGGCCCCAAGGCGCATGGCAGAGGCAAGCCCCCCAAGGCCCGCGCCAATCACTATGGCCTGTGCAGAAGCGCCGGTTGTTTCGGCGGAAGGGGGGAGGGAATCTGTCATGGGCGGCGCGCATCCTGTCTAGTTCAATTTACAATAATAGGCTTCTGTATGGAAAATCCATGGTTTTTTACTTCCCCTTGTCTGCACGAGATGTCAGACTAAACTTACACTTCGAAAATTGGGGGACCGCGCCATACCTATTGCCACCCTTAGCCTTTTCCGTTTTGACGGGCTTCTTGACCGTCTTTGGGTGCTTGGCCAAATGGGGGCTGCGCGCCTTGCGCTTCGGCATGAGAACAAGGTTTTGTTCTGGAAACTCTGCGGCTCGGGCACGGGCCATGGCTTTACCCCCAGACCCAATTGGGGTGTCTGGGCGATCATGGCGGTGTGGCCAGATGAAGAGACCGCGCGCCAAGCGATTGACCAAAGCCCGGTCTGGGCGCGGTGGCGCAAGCGGGCGGTCGAGGATTGGACCGTCTTCCTGCGCCCAATCTCTGCGCGGGGGTCATGGGCGGGGGTGAACCCGTTCTTGCCAGATGGTGAGGACGGCGGCGATCAGACCGGCCCCCTTGCCGCGCTGACACGGGCCAGCGTGCGCCCGTCACGGGTTCTGCGGTTTTGGTCGCGGGTTCCCGATATTCAATCGATGATCGGGTCTGATCCGAATGTCGCCCTTAAGATCGGAATAGGCGAAGTGCCGCTGTTGCATCAGGTCACGTTCTCGATCTGGCCCGATGCCGAGGCCATGGCCAAATTTGCCCGTGGCAACGGCCCCCATGGGCGCGCGATCCGCGCCGTTCGGGATGGCCAATGGTTTTCCGAAGAGTTATACGCCCGCTTCCGCGTCTGCGGATCATCGGGCCAGTGGGACGGGGGGAACCCCCTTGCCCATCTCCACAGTGAAAAGGATGCTGCCTGATGTCTGCCGCTGACCCTGCCCTTCGCCTTGCCCATCCGGTTGAGCACATGGAACAGACCCGCAAGAAAAGCCGCCAACCCTTTCCTTTCTCGGCCATCGTGGGCCAAGAGGCGATGAAGCAAGCCATGATCCTTACGGCGATTGATCCGGGCATTGGTGGCGTGTTGGTCTTTGGCGACCGTGGCACGGGAAAATCGACGGCGGTGCGGGCCCTTGCGGCGCTGCTACCCGAGATTGAGGCTGTGGAGGGCTGCCCCGTGAATTCGGCGCGCCCCGAGGATTGCCCGGATTGGGCGGGCGTCACCTCCAGCCGGATGATCCGCAAACCCACCCCGGTGATCGACCTGCCGCTTGGCGTGACCGAGGATCGCGTGGTCGGCGCGCTGGATATCGAACGCGCCCTGACACGGGGCGAAAAGGCCTTTGAGCCGGGACTTTTGGCACGCGCAAACCGGGGCTATCTTTACATCGACGAGGTGAACCTTCTGGAAGACCACATCGTCGATCTGCTGCTGGATGTGGCGCAATCGGGCGAAAACGTGGTGGAGCGTGAGGGGCTTTCGATCCGCCACCCCGCGCGCTTTGTCCTTGTTGGCTCTGGCAACCCGGAAGAGGGCGAATTGCGCCCCCAGTTGCTCGACCGCTTTGGTCTTTCGGTCGAAGTGACCAGCCCGCGCGATATCGAGACGCGGGTCGAGGTTATTCAGCGGCGGGACACCTATGAGAATGGCTATGATGGCTTTATGGCGCATTGGCGGGTGCAAGATGATGCTTTGCGCGACCGCATTCTTGGCGCACGCGCGCTGTTGCCCACCCTAAAGACACCCAACACGGTTTTGCATGATTGCGCGGCCCTGTGCATCGCCCTTGGGTCCGACGGTCTGCGGGGGGAGTTGACGCTGCTGCGCGCGGCGCGCGGCCTTGCGGCCTTTGAAGGTGATGCAACCGTCAGCCGGTCGCATTTGCGCGCCGTGGCCGCCATGTCGCTGAGCCACCGTTTGCGCCGCGATCCGTTGGATGAGGCAGGCTCGGGCGCCCGTGTTGTGCGCTGCGTGGACGAAGTGCTGCCATGACCTTGGGTTTGCCGCAATGAGTTGGGACCGTGCCCGCCTGACGCTGGAGGTTCTGGCCATTGATCCCAGCGGAATCAAGGGGCTGTGGCTGCGCGCGCGTGCTGGTGCCGTGCGTGATCGGATCACCCAATCACTGGGCATCATCCCTTTGCCGCTTGTCCGACTGCATCCCACAATTGGGGATGAGGCGCTTTATGGCGGGCTTGATCTGACGGCGACTTTGTCGAGCGGGCGAACGGTTCAGTCTGCGGGTTTGCTTGACCGCCCAAGTGCGCTGCTTTTGGCCATGGCCGAGCGCTGCCCCGGCGGACTGTCCGCGCGGCTTTCCCATGCGCTCGACCTGCCGGGCCATACTTTGGTGGCCTTGGACGAGGCTGCGGACAGTGACGAATGCCTGCCCAATGCCTTGGTGGATCGGCTGGGCCTGTTCCTCGATCTGTCCGACGTGGTTTGGTCTGATACCGAGGCGCTGGAATTCGATGACGAGGCTTTGGCGCAGGCGCGGGCGCGGTTGCCCAAGGTCACGCTGTCACCCGCCTTTGCGGCGGCCCTGACCCGTGCGGCGGCCGAACTTGGCATCAGTTCATTGCGTGCCCCCCTGTTGGCCATGGCCGCAGCCCGCGCCATTGCCGCACTTGGTGGCCGGCAGGAGGTGTCGGACGATGATCTGAAACAGGCGGCGGAACTGGTCTATGCCCACCGCGCCCTGCCTGAGTCTGAGCAACCGCCGCAAGATCAGCCACCCGAAGACCCCCCGCCCCCCGGTGAGGATACCGCGCAAGATACGCCCGAAGAGCAAACAGAAGACAACCAATCCATTCCAGATGAGATGCTGGTCGAGGCTGCACGCGCCGCCCTGCCCCAAGATTTGCTGGACCGCCTTGCCGCAGGGCGGATGGTGCGCTCGGCCAAAGGGGCCAGCGGCACCGGGGCCGAGCGGGGCGGAAACCGCCGTGGCCGTCCCCTGCCCTCGCGACCCGGTCGTCTTGGGTCGGGCGGGCGGCTTGATCTGGTGGCCACGATGCGGGCAGCGGCCCCATGGCAACCGCTGAGGCGGGCAAATGCCGATCGCCCGGAAGCCGCGCTTTTGGTGCGCCCGTCAGATATCCGCATGAAGCGCTTTGTCGAAACCTCGGACCGGGTCTTGATCTTTGCGGTCGATGCCTCTGGTTCTGCCGCCTTTGCGCGCCTGTCCGAGGCGAAGGGGGCAATTGAGATCTTGCTGGCGCAGGCCTATGCGCGGCGCGACCATGTGGCGCTTTTGGCCTTTCGCGGGAAAGGGGCCGAGTTGATCTTGCCCCCCACCCGCAGCCTTGTGCAGACCAAGCGTCGGCTTCAGGGCCTGCCCGGTGGCGGCGGCACGCCCCTTGCCGCAGGGCTGCAACTGGCCTTTGCCACCGCAAAACAATCCAAAGCCCGTGGGATGACGCCAACCATCGCCATCTTGACCGATGGGCGGGGCAATATCGCGCTGGATGGGTCTGCCGACCGCGCCGTTGCCGAAGAGGATGCGCTGCGTCTGGCCCGGATCATCCGGGGCCACGGCCTGCCTGCCATCATCATCGACACCGCCAATCGCCCCCAACCCTCTCTTGCCGAACTGGCCCGCACGATGGATGCGCCCTATCTTGCGCTTCCACGTGCCGACGCACATCGTATCTCGGGTGTGTTGGGCGCGGCATTGGGGGACTAGGGGGGTGGATCCGTCACGCCTGCCGCAAGACTGGCCCTATCGGGCAAAGTCCCGCCGTGTGCGGCTCAGCCCGCATGACTGGTGGGTGATCGAGGATGGCGATGCCGCGGCCCCAACCGTAGTGTTGTTGCATGGCGCGGGCGGATCGGGCCATTCCTTTCGCGCATTGATCCCACTGTTGACACCGCATTACCGGGTGATCGTGCCGGACCTTCCGGGTCAGGGCTGCACGCGCGCGGGCGGATTGCGCAGGCTTGGGCTTGATGCAATGGCCGAAGATGCCACCCGCCTATGCCTAAGCCTTGGGCCAGCCCCCTTGGCGGTGATTGGCCATTCAGCTGGGGCCGCAATTGCCCTTCGGATGGCAGATCTTATGCCGATGCAGGCCGCAGTTGGCATCAATGCGGCCCTTGGCAGCTTTGATGGTGCTGCGGGGGTCATGTTCCCGCTGATGGCGCGGGTTCTGGCGGCAACCCCCTTTGTCTCCATGGCCGCGTCAAAGCTTTGGGGCAATGCTGCCACCGTCAACAAATTGCTTACAGGCACGGGGTCGCCCTTAGACCGAGAGGGCCAGGCGCAATATCTGCGCCTTGTGCAGGATGCAGACCATGTCGCGGGAACACTGGGAATGATGGCACAGTGGCGTCTGGATGGGTTGATGGCGCGACTGCCCTCTTTGGCCTTGCCAACCTTGCTCATTGCCTCAGACAAGGACAATGCGGTGCCGGTAAAGGTGTCACGCGATGCAGCCGCGCATATGCCACTTGCAACCTATGCCGAAATTGCGGGCTTTGGTCATCTTGTGCATGAAGAAGCAGCAGATGCGGTCGCTGACCCTTTGTTGTCATGGCTGGCAGAGCGGGCAAGAACGCCCGCAGCTTGATGCACGGTTACCGCGCGGCGCTTAGGTTTGCGCCAAAAATGCGGGTCATATGCTGGGTCATGTAAATGCGCATCCACGGCGTGAACTTGTCGGGTGTGCGCAGAACTTCCGCTGACAGATCATAAAGGTCCACCCAACGGACGGAGTCTACCTCATCCGGGTTTGGGATCACGCGCAGACCAACTGGGGCCTCGGCCACAAAGATATCGACCAGTTCATGTTCGATCAGGTTGTTGCCAACCTCGGCACGATACTCCACCCGATCCGCAAATGCGGGCAACAGGCCCGTAATGCCCAGCTCTTCGCGCAGGCGACGCACAGCACACGTGGCGGGGTCTTCCTCCCACCGCGGATGGGTGCAGCAGGTGTTGGCCCACAGACCCGGCGTATGGTATTTGGAAAGCGCCCGGCGCTGGATCAGCACACGGGCCCCCTCAATCACAAAGACCGACACGGCCTTGTGACGCAAGCCGCGTTGATGCACCTCCAGCTTGCCGACGGGAGTCAATGTCCCGTCGACCCAAGCGGGCACCATCTCTTCCATAGGGGAATGTGCGTTCATGACCACTTGGGCGAAACAAGCCCCAACAAATGCGCCATATTCTTCACTCCGATCTTGAGGTGAGCCAGAGGCCGCGCCTGAACTAGCTTTTTGTTCATATAGGCTTCGAACGTCAGTTTTTGAACATCGATATCATGGCAAAGACTCACAAACCGCTCGCGTCGTTCATCGCTGCGGTAATAGGCGTCTTGCATGCTGCGCAAAACCCGAAAGACCGTGCCATGCTCACGCATGAACATCTTGCGGGCAATGCGCAAATCCTTGGCCTTGCCCGTGCGCAAGAAGGCCTGCGCCGCCGTGGCCGCCACCCTGCCCCCGGCCATGGCGTAGAAAATCCCCTCGCCCGATGACGGGGCAACCACACCGGCCGCATCCCCGGCAAGCACAACATCACGGCCATTGTCCCACTTATCCAGCGGCTTAAGCGGGATCGGCGCGCCTTCACGACGGATTGTTTCGCATCCCGACAGCCCCGACATGGCCCGCAGATCAGCGGTGGCCTGCTTGAGGTCAACACCCTCTTTTTCCGTGCCCATGCCCACACTCGCATGCGCCCCATGCGGAAAGACCCAGCCATAGAAATCTGGGCTGATCTTGCCGTCATAAATCACATCGCAGCGCTTTGGATCATAGACGTCATTCGCGGCAAACCCGCCTTCGGGCGCTTTGATAATCTCGTGATAGGCGATCACATAGGGGATCTTGTCGCCGCCCGGAACCTCGGCCCGTGCCACGCCAGACCGCGCACCATCCGCCCCGATCACCAGACGCGTCTGGCTGCGGCGTTCCTCGCCCGAGGTTTTGTCGCGCCAGACCACATGGGTGCCGTCCGCGTCCCGCTCAATCCGCAAGAACGTGCCGGTCAGCCGTTCCGCCCCATGCATTGAGGCCCGGTCGCGCAGGAATTCGTCGAAATGCTCACGATCCACCATACCGACATAGCCGCCCTCGATATGAATATCGACCGAGCGCCCGGTGGGCGAAATCATCCGCGCCACACCAATTTTCGCCACGACCATGTCATCGGGAATGGCAAAATCCCGAATGGCGCGTGGTGGGATGGCTCCGCCACAGGGCTTGATCCGCCCTGCCCGGTCCAAAAGCGCCACACGATGGCCCGCGCGTGCCAGATCTTCTGCTGCCGTGGCCCCCGAGGGGCCGCCACCGACGACGAAAACATCATAGGTCATTTCACTCTCCCGGAACGGCAATAGGCATGGGTCCGTCTTGGGACCTGACCTTGTTATGATCAATCACACGTGCGGCAATCAGCGCCGCCACAACGAAAAGCCCGGCTTCGGCAAAGAACACCAGACCGAAGGCAGACGCGACTTCAAACCAAATACGCAACACATCGGCAGCAGCGGCCCCCAGCAACCCTCCCAAGCCAGCGGCGACCGCTTGCGCCGCGCCCCAAAGGCCCATGCGGGTTCCCTCGCGCTTGCCGCGCCCCTCGCCCGCCAGCGCCATCATCGAACCAATGGCCGCCACGGCGAACATGCCGTTGAAGATGCCAAGGGCCACGACAGCGGGCGTCAGAAGGCCGATCTGCACCTCACCCAGAATGGCAATCGCAATCAACGAGGCTGCAGAGCCGATACAACCGGCGATCACCCATGTCCGCAAAGATCCAAGCCGCAAGCCGGTGGCAAGCAAACCGACCGCCAGCATGCCCACGAAAACCCCACCATTTTGGGCCCCGGACAATTGCGTGCTTTCCCCGGGCGAGAACGCAAAGACGAGGCCGGCATAGGGCTCAAGGATCAACTCTTGCATGAAGTAGGCCGTCATCGACAGAAAGATGAACAGCGTAAAGGCGCGGGCGCGTGGCTCTGCCCAGACCTCGGCCAAGCCTTGCCGAAATGGGGCGGCCTCAGACTCACGTTCGGCAATAACGCGCCGCTCAACCCCCCAGACCGACAGGATCGTCAGCACGAATGTCCCGGCCGTGACGACCGCAACCACCCGCATCAACAGCGCTGGTGTATAGGGATCAAGATAGGCCCCGACCGTACCGGCGGTGACCGCAATGCCGAAGATCATCATCAGCCATGTGATTGTGGCTGCAGCAGCCCGCCGACGGGGTTCCGTCGCCGTCGCAAGCAAAGCCAATAGCGAGGTCCCCGAGGCACCTACCCCCACCCCGATCATCGCATAGGCGACAATCGAAATGGTCAGGCCAAGCATGGTCTGATCTGGCATCACGACCACGCCAAAGGCCGCAAGCAAAGCGCCAAGACCCAGCGCGCCCATGCCCGCGATGATGAAGAACGTCCGGTTGCCCTTGGTGTCAGAGCGAAAGCCCCAGTTGGGACGGGTGATCTGGATGCCATAGTGCAAGGCGACCAAGGCCCCCGGCAAAACCGCAGGCATGGCCAGTTCCACAACCATCAGCCGGTTCAAGGTACTGGTCGTCAGCACGACTATGGCGCCAAGGCACATCTGCACCAGACCAAGCCGAAAGATCTGGACCCAATTGAGTTTCATGCCAGCCCCCGCAGCGCAAAGGCCGAGATCATCATGCCGGTCACGTAGAAGACGACGCCGGTGCCGTTATACCATGGCGCGTATTTCTTGGGGTTCTGGAACAGCCGATCCATGGCGACGACTTGCGCCACCAAAAGGGCAATCACCGCTACCGCGTGAAACTTCATTCCCCAGATGAACAAAAGCGCAATCACAACCGCTTGCGCCATGCCCATGACGGTGCAGGCAATCTTGGCCGCGACCTCTGGCCCCAGAACCACCGGAAGCGAGCGAACGCCATGCTGGCGATCCCCTTCCAAAGCTTTGAAATCATTCAATGTCATGATGCCATGCGCACCCAGCGCGTAAAGCAGGGCAATCACCACAACCTCAAACCGTGGGGCGGCGCCCAGCAAGACGGCAGCCCCGGTGAACCACGGCAGCCCCTCATAGCTCAGCCCGACCAGACCCGGCCCCCACCAGCCCGACCGTTTCAGCCGAACAGGTTCCGCCGAATAGGCCCAAGCGGCGATCACGCCCACCACGGTCGCCCCAAAGCCCCAGGGGCCCAAAAGCCAGCCAACCGCCAGCGACAGCACCGTCATCATCAAGGCGATCCAAAGACCCCATCGCCCCGGAATACGACCCGAGGGGATCGGGCGGTCGGGCTCGTTTATGGCATCCACATGCCGGTCGCACCAATCATTGGCGGCCTGCGACATGCCGCAGACGATGGGCCCCGCCAACACCATGCCAAGGATGACAATTGGCCAATTTCCCGACAATGGGATGCCAGATGAAACCGCCCCGCACAGATAGGCCCAAATGGGTGGAAACCATGTAATGGGCTTGATCAAGACCAACATGGCTTTGGGCTGCGGGTAACGGCGGGGTTCGATGATGGATGCTACGCTCATGTGTCAATTACACATTACATTCCAGAGTCGAGCAAGGGCCTAGACCGACAAAAAGTGTAATTTTTCCCTTACACATCGCAAAAGCCTGCCGCCCCCTCTCAAACCACTGAGCAACAGGCCTCTCCGACAAGACTTACACCTGCACCGCCGATAGATTTGTGCAGTTTTGGGGCGCATGAAAAAGGGGGCGCAGCTGCGCCCCCGCCCCCTGCAACGCAATCATTGCGATCAGTCGCCGACTTTGTTCAGCAACCCATATTTGCGCAGTTTTACGTAAAGTGACTGGCGCGACAGGCTCAGCATCTCGGCGGCAGCGACCCGGTTGTTGCGGGTCAATTCCAGCGCTGTTTCGATGCACATCTTCTCGATCACATCCGTCGTTTCCGCGATGATGTCCTTCAGCGTCGAAGACCCCACCAGTTCCATCACATTGCGCATGCCCTCTTCGTTGGGCACACCTGCGGGCCTGCGCATGGTGTCAACACGGCTTGTATCACGCACCACAAGGACCAACATCGGATGCGGGCGATCATTCAGCCAGCTTGCCGAAAGCTCGACCGAAATCTGGCCCGAAAAATCGGTGGTCAACCGCGTGGAATAATGCCGCAACTGGCCCGTGCGTTTGACGTTATCCATCAAGACACGCAGATCAACCGCGCCACGGGCAAGGTAATCCGACAAGGATTTGCCGCGCACCGCCGCAAGGTTGGTGCTGTCGGTCAAATTCAGAAACGCCTCATTCGCCTCCCGAATAATGCCGTCAGCATCCGCAAACACAATCCCGTCGACGCCTTCGGCATAAAGCTTGACCAAGTTACCGGCCAGTTCGTCATTCTGCGTGGACACCGTTTCCACCGTATCCAGCTGGCACAGCAACAAACGCTCGCCGGCCGCGCGGAACATGGTTGGCGTGACCGATACCCTTATTTGCGACCGGCGGGCGGTCAACTCGATGGGACCGGCACTTTCCGCCACGGCAAGGTTCGACATGCTTTCCAGAAACTCGCCGCGACGTCGCCCTTCAAACTCTTGCGCAATCGCTGCGCCAACCAGTTCACCGCGCGCCGCCCCCAAGATGGATGCCGACGCCGAGTTCAGATCGGCAATCCGGCCCGTCGACATGGAGACGATTATAATGGGGTCGCGACTGACCTCCATCAACACCCGATACCGCGTATCCATTTCCCGCTGTGCCTCATAGTCACGCTCCAGCGCGAGTTGCGCCGCAACAAGCTGCTGCTGCACCTCTGCGATGGGTCGCATGTCACGGCCAATCATCAGGAAGGAATCGTCCTCCCCAAGACGGTGCAAGGTATAGCGCACCGGAAATTCCCAACTGACGCGATCCGCATGGTTCAATTCCAGCACGATAGAGCGCTTGCGATGGTTGCCCATATCGGCAAGTCGCGCCTCGAATTTCCTCCAGCTTTCCAGCGTCAACACAGACTGCAGGTTTGCGCCTTCCCAATCCACGGTCTGCGCATGCAGGTCATAATGGGGGTTCACCAAAACAGACAAAATCCGCCTTGCCGGGGAGACAAGCAAGGTTATATCTGCCGAAGATGCGACGATATCGCTTACAATATCCGGGGATATCAGCGGAAGTCTTCCGCCACTAAGTAGGTGCCGTCCATCGGTTGTCACCGCTTTATCCGTCCATATGCGGTTTGTGGAACAAACCAAAAACCGCGTTAAAATTTACCCTGCAGTCGCTGAGGTCCGCCTCCCAAAGCCAAGCACCTCGATTGCAACAGACAGATCGTTTGTCACGATATCCGCTCCAAGAGTATCCCTACGCTCGCCCATCTCGTCCAACGCAACTCCGCCGACTGCAACCTGAAACGAATTGCCCGAAGCCTCCTTGAGCGTTTTCACCAATTTGGCGCAAACTTCAAGCTTCTCAATACATGCGATTGAGATCATCGCCCCATCAAATCGCCGTGTTGCCAATAAACAGAGCAATTCCGACATAGATGGGGCAATCCGCAAACAAACCGAAATTCCCTGACGACGCAACCAACTTGCAACAACCATCGCGCCCAAGGTGTGTTGTTCGCCCGAAGGCAAGATCAACAGCATCGTCGCTTCCCGCCCGCGCGCAACTTCATCAGCGTTCCACCCTGCGCCAATATCACGGAGGATGGCCTGCAAGCGGGCGACACCGATCGTCACATCGGAAAAGGTCGCAACATCCTCATCCCACTGGCGGCCAAGACGGCGCGCTGCTTCGGGAATGTAAAGGTCCGCCAGAATTGCCGCCGTCACACGTGCACGCCGAAACTCCTGACGCAAACCATCCAGCGCCCTTGGATCCGCCGACTTCACGGCCACAACGAACTTTGACAGGAGCGATTCGCGAATCTCGCTCCCCCCTGCTTCTTCGCGCGCCACCAAACGCGCAACGACCTCGGCCGCAAATTTGGATACGCTGATGGACGCACCTTCAAGGCGTCGATCAGCCGACTCGAACAGACCGTCGTGCATTCCATCCTCCCGGGTGGGGTCGTCGCTTTGGCAGCTTTTGGGTCGGTTGGCCTGCGAAGGCACACACCGCACAACCCCGCCTCTAAAACCTCCTCCAGCGCCACGGAATTGTCAAATAAAATAGACACTCTTGCGATGGATCTTTTTCGTCCAAACGGCTGACGCCCCGATTTACCCCTTCTTTTGCTGGATTTTTTGGGCTTTTGCCGAAAAAAAACGCTTCCAAAACTGCCTGCGAGAGCGAAAAGTAATTTGTAAGTTTAGGTTGACACTTTTGCTGTCAAGTTTAACCTATCCTTCACAACGACCGAGGGGAGAGGTGGTCGCCTATGCAGCCACAAAATTACAAGCCAGCTCGCAAGCGCCTTTACACCGACGAAGAGCGGGCACGAAGGGATGCGACATCATGGACCCTTGTGCAGGGAATTCTCGCGCCTTTGCAGTTCATCGCCTTTGGGGTGTCCTTGTTCCTCGTCATGCGCTTTTTGATAACCGGAGACGGCTATGAGGCCGCGACCGTGTCGATCCTGGTCAAAACCGCGTTCCTCTACATCATCATGGTCACCGGCGCGATCTGGGAGAAGGTGGTCTTCGGCCAGTATCTCTTTGCGCCTGCTTTCTTTTGGGAAGATGTGTTCAGCTTTGCCGTGATCGCGCTGCACACCTTTTACCTCTTTGGTCTGTGGACGGGATCCTTGGATCCGACGGCGCAAATGCTGGTCGCTCTGGCGGCTTATGTGACCTATGTGATCAACGCCGGACAGTTCATCTGGAAGCTTCGGATGGCGCGCCTTGATGCCGCCGCCGAAGATGCCGAGACCGAAACCCGCCGTATGGTCGAGGGGGTGGCAGCATGAGCCTTGACGCCCCGTCACGCGGTTGCCGGGAGACTCCGGTTCTCAAGGAACGCGGGCAGCGCGAGGTGTTTTGCGGCCTGACGGGAATCATCTGGCTGCATCGCAAGATGCAAGATGCTTTCTTTCTGGTGGTCGGCAGCCGCACCTGCGCGCACCTGTTGCAAGCCGCTGCCGGGGTGATGATTTTCGCCGAGCCACGATTCGGCACCGCGATACTGGAAGAAAAGGACCTCGCGGGTCTGGCAGATGCCAATGCAGAGCTTGACCGTGAAGTGGCCCGCCTTTTGGCCCGTCGCCCCGATATCAAGCAGCTTTTCCTTGTCGGCTCCTGCCCGTCCGAAGTGATCAAGCTGGATCTTGCACGGGCCGCCGAGCGGCTGAGCGGCGAACACGCCCCCCATGTCAGGGTCTATAACTACTCGGGTTCGGGGATCGAGACGACCTTTACCCAAGGCGAGGATGCCTGCCTTGCAGCCATGGTGCCAACCCTCGCCGCCACCGATGCGCGGGAGTTGCTGGTTGTGGGCGCGATGCCTGATGTGGTCGAGGACCAATGCCTGTCACTTTTGGCGCAGCTTGGCGTAGGACCGGTGCGGATGCTGCCCGCGCGGCGTTCGGCCGATACGCCCTCTGTCGGGGCGAATACGGTCTTCGCGCTGGTGCAGCCCTTTCTTGGCGATACCCATGCCGCGTTGACCCGTCGGGGTGCGACGCATCTTCCCGCCCCCTTCCCCTTTGGCGAAGAGGGCACCACCGCTTGGCTTTGGGCCGTTGCACAGGAATTTGGCGTGACCCGCGCACATTTCGAGGCGGTGACCGCAGCCCCCCGTGCCCGCGCACAAAAGGCCGTTGCGGCCCATGCCAGCACGCTGAACGGAAAATCGGTTTTCTTCTTTCCCGACAGCCAGTTGGAAATCCCACTTGCGCGCTTTCTGGCCCGCGAATGCGGTATGGTTCCGGTCGAGGTCGGCACACCCTATCTGCATACTGGCATCGTTGGTCCCGATCTGGATCTTTTGCCCGAAGGCCCCGTGATTTCCGAAGGTCAGGATGTTGAAAAGCAGCTTGATCGCCAGCACGCCGCCAAGCCCGACCTGACGGTCTGTGGCCTTGGCCTTGCCAATCCGCTGGAGGCCAAGGGCCATACCACGAAATGGGCCATCGAACTGGTGTTCACACCCGTGCATTTCTATGAACAGGCAGGCGATCTGGCCGGTTTGTTCAGCCGCCCCCTGCGCCGGAAGGCCTTGCTGTCGCAGGAGGCCGCCGAATGAAGCTGACGCTTTGGACATATGAAGGCCCGCCCCATGTGGGGGCCATGCGCGTGGCGACCGGCATGAAGGGGTTGCACTATGTGCTGCACGCCCCACAGGGCGACACCTATGCCGACCTTTTGTTCACAATGATCGAGCGGCGCAATCACCGCCCACCTGTCACCTATACCACCTTTCAGGCCCGCGATCTGGGTGGCGATACGGCAAACCTGTTCAAGGATGCTGCCCGCGACGCCTATAACCGCTTCAAACCACAAGCGATGATTGTCGGCGCCTCGTGCACGGCGGAACTCATCCAAGACGATCCCGGCGGTCTGGCCGAGGCGCTGGACCTGCCCTGCCCTGTTATCCCGCTTGATCTGCCCAGCTATCAGCGCAAGGAAAACTTTGGCGCGGATGAGACCTTCCATCAGATCGTGCGGGCCCTTGCCAAGCCGATGCCCCGCACAGAAGAGATTACCTGCAACATCCTTGGCGCGACCGCCCTTGGTTTTCGGCACCGCGACGACGTGGCAGAGGTCACGAAACTGCTGGCGCTGATGGGCATCAAGGTCAATGTCGCGGCCCCCTTGGGATCGACACCAGCCGAGATCGCCCGGATGGGACAGGCGCATTTCAATGTGCTCCTTTACCCCGAAACCGGAGAGTCGGCCGCGCGCTATCTGGAACGGTCTTGCGGCCAGCCATGGACCAAGGTCGTGCCGATCGGTGTGGGTGCCACGCGCGATTTCTTGCATGAGGTCGCAGGGATAACCGGACTATCGCCGAAAGTGGACGAAAGCGGACTGCGCCTGCCATGGTGGTCGGCCAGCGTCGACAGCACTTATCTGACCGGCAAGCGCGTCTTTATCTTTGGCGACGCCACCCATGTGATGGCCGCCGCCCGGATTGCCGCAACCGAGATCGGTTTCGAGGTCGTCGGCATGGGCTGCTACAACCGCGAATTCGCCCGCCCGATGCGGGCTGCGGCCAAGGCCTATGGTCTGGAAGCGCTGATCAGCGACGATTATCTGGATGTGGAGGACGCCATTGCAGCGGCCGCCCCCGAGTTGATCCTTGGCACGCAGCAAGAGCGCCATATCGGCAAGCGTCTTGGCATTCCTTGCGCTGTGATCTCTTCGCCCGTGCATGTGCAGGACTTCCCCGCCCGCTATTCACCCCAGATGGGGTTTGAAGGCGCAAATGTGATCTTTGACACATGGATCCATCCCTTGGTGATGGGTCTGGAAGAGCACCTGCTGACCATGTTCCGCGAGGATTTCGAGTTTCATGACGAGGCGGGCGCCAGCCATCACGGAGCCAAGGCCACAGCCCGAACGGAGGCCCCGGTTGAGACCGCGGAAGCCTCCGGCGGGGATATTTTTGAACAGATGACGCCAGAGGACGCGCCCCAGATGGCGGAGGCTGCGGTGCTGGAAGCTGTGGCCCTGCACTGGCTGCCCGAGGCCGAGCGTGAGTTGAAGAAGATCCCGTTCTTTGTGCGCGGCAAGGCCAAGCGCAACACCGAAAGCTACGCCGCCGATCGTGGCGTTGTCGCGATCTCTGTCGAAACCCTGTATGAGGCAAAAGCCCATTATGCGCGATGATGGTTATACATCGGCTGAAATGACTGCGGCCGCCAAGGCCGACGGGGTTTATCGTTTCGTCATCGTGACGCTGGATGCCCATGCGGCAGGCCCTGCATCGCGCATTGCCCCCCGACTGGCCAAGGACTTTCCGGGGATCGAGGTTTCGGTGCATGCGGCCGCCGAATGGGCGGAAAACCCAGCGGCGCTTGCCGCGGCCAAGGCGGCGGTCAATTCTGCTGACTTTGTCGTGGCAAACCTGTTGTTCATCGAAGAACATATCAACGCCATTTTGCCCGAATTGCAGGCGGCGCGGCCGCGTGTGGACGGGTTCTTGGGGGTGATTGCCGACCCTGCGATCGTCAAGCTGACCAAGATGGGCGATCTGGACATGTCCAAGCCCGCCAGCGGGGCGATGGCATTGCTGAAAAAGCTGAAGCCGTCCAAGGAAAAATCGGGGGCGGGCAAGGATCAGATGGCGATGCTGCGACGCCTGCCAAAGATCTTGCGCTTCATTCCCGGCAAGGCGCAGGACCTGCGGGCCTGGTTCTTGTCGATGCAATACTGGCTTGGCGGTTCGGACGACAATATGGAACAGATGATCCGCTTTTTGCTGGGTCGTTATGCACCGCGCGACGGATGGAAAGGGGCGACCGCCAAGGCCCCCATCGATTATCCAGAGGTCGGCCTTTATCACCCAAGCCTGCCACAGCGCATCACCACCAATCTGTCAGACCTGCCGCGCCCGGCAGAGGTGAAGGGCACAGTGGGTCTGATGCTGCTGCGCTCTTATATTCTGGCGTCGGATTGCGCCCATTATGATGCGGTGATCGCCGCGTTTGAGGCGCAGGGGCTGGCGGTTATACCGGCCTTTGCCGGGGGTCTTGATGCACGCCCTGCGGTGGATGCCTATTTCCAGGGGCCGAAGGGCAGCAAGATTGATGCGCTGGTTTCGCTGAGCGGGTTCTCCATGGTGGGGGGGCCCGCTTACAACGACAGCCCGGCGGCTGTGGCGGCGCTCGCGGCGCTGGACGTGCCCTATCTGGCAGCACATCCGCTGGAGTTTCAGACCCTTGGCCAATGGGCGGCCTCGGGGGGCGGGCTTGGCCCGGTGGAAACCACCATGCTTGTGGCCCTGCCCGAGATTGATGGCGCGACCAACCCGACGGTCTTTGCGGGCCGCCATGGGCAAGATGGCTGTCAGGGCTGCGGGCATCTGTGCCAATCGACAACCGACTGCAAGGCGATGTCGCCCTGTCACGAGCGGATCGCGTCCCTGGCCGAAAAGGCCGCACGCATGGTGCGACTGCGTCGGACACAGAACGCCGATAAAAAGGTGGGTGTGGTTCTGTTCGGCTTTCCGCCAAATGCGGGGGCTGCCGGCACGGCAGCTTACCTTGGCGTCTTTGAAAGTCTGCACAACACGCTGATTGCCATGAAGAATGATGGCTATACGCTGACTGTGCCCGAAACCGTGGACGACCTGCGCGAAGCCGTTCTGAAGGGCAATGCCGCGACCTATGGCCAGCCTGCCAATGTGGCGGCCTTGGTCACGGCCGAGCATATCGTGAAGAACACGCCCCCGCTGAACGTCATTGAGGCGGTTTGGGGACCGGCCCCCGGCCGCATTCAAAGCGACGGGCGTGGTGTGTTTGTCTTGGGGCAACAGTTTGGCAATGTCTTTGTCGGATTGCAGCCCACATTTGGGTATGAGGGCGACCCGATGCGCCTGCTGTTCGAGCGCGGCTTTGCCCCAACCCATGCCTTTGTTCAGTTCTACATGTGGCTGCGCAACACCTTCTCCGCGGATGTGATCTTGCATTTCGGGATGCATGGCGCGCTGGAATTCATGCCGGGCAAGCAAACCGGGCTTGGCGCGCGCGATTGGCCAGATCGCCTGATTGGCGAGATGCCCAACATCTATCTTTATGCGGCAAACAATCCGTCCGAGGCCACATTGGCCAAGCGCCGCTCCAATGCCATCACCATCACGCATCTGACGCCACCCTTGGCACAATCGGGACTTTACAAGGGGTTGGCAGACCTGAAGGACAGCCTTGGGCGCTGGCGTGCTTCGGCCCCCGATGCACCGGAGTTGGAGGAGCTTGCGGCGCTGATTACAGAACAAGCCAAGGCGGTTGATCTTGACGGTCTGGCACCCGATCAGTTGTGGGTCAAACTTCTGGAAACCGAGGGTGCGCTGATCACCGACGGCTTGCACGTTGTCGGCCGCAAGATGACGGCTGAGAACCGGGCCGCGATGGTGTCTTTGATGCCTGAAGATCCGCAGGCACGGGCCAAGGCGGACCTGTTGTTGCAAGAAGAGACCGAGCTTGGTGCGATTTTGCGCGCGCTTTCGGGTCGTTTCATCGCCCCAGTTCCCGGCGGAGACCTGATCCGCGCGCCGGAAATCCTGCCCACCGGCCGCAATATCCATGCCTTTGATCCCTTCCGCATGCCCACCGCCTACGCGATGAAGGATGGGGCGGCGCAGGCGCGGCGCTTGTTGGATGCCCATGCGCGGCTGCCACGCACCGTGGCATTGGTGCTGTGGGGGTCGGACAATATCAAATCCGATGGGGGGCCGATTGCGCAGGCCCTTGCCCTGATGGGGGCACGCCCACGGTTTGACCATTACGGCCGCCTGTGCGGGGCGGATCTGATCCCGCTGTCGGACCTGGGTCGGCCACGGATTGATGTTGTGATGACGCTGTCTGGCATCTTCCGGGACCTGTTGCCCCTGCAAACCCGGATGCTGGCCGAAGCGGCCTTCAAGGCGGCGATAGCCGATGAGCCCTTGTCGCAGAACTTTATCCGCACCCATGCGCTGGATTATGCCGAGCAGATGGGCGTGGATATGGAGACCGCCTCGCTGCGCGTTTTCTCAAACGCAGAGGGGGCTTATGGGTCCAACGTCAATGTTCTGGTCGGCTCTTCCGCCTTTGGCGAGGAGGATGAGCTGGCCGATGCCTACGAGTCGCGCAAATCCTTTGCCTATGGAATGAACGGCAAGCCGGTCAAGAATGCGGCCCTGCTGCAAAAGGCGCTCAAGGATGTGGATCTGGCCTATCAGAACCTTGAATCGGTTGAACTTGGGGTCACCACTGTGGACCACTACTTTGACACGCTGGGCGGCATTGCGCGGGCGGTAAAGCGTGCCCGTGGTGGCGAAGAGACACCGGTTTACATCGGCGACCAGACCCGAGGCGCGGGTCAGGTGCGCACCCTGAAAGACCAGATCGCCCTGGAAACCCGCTCGCGCAGCCTGAACCCGAAATTCTACGAGGGTCTGTTGCGTCATGGTGCCGAGGGCGTGCGCCAGATCGAGGCGCATGTGACCAATACCTTGGGCTGGTCTGCCACGACGTCGCAAGTGGACCCTTGGGTCTATCAGCGCCTGTCCGAGACCTTTGTTCTGGATGAAGCCATGCGCAAGCGTCTGGCCGCCCTGAACCCCGAGGCCAGCAACCGGATGGCCCAAAAGCTGTTGGAAGCCTCGGACCGCAACTACTGGCAACCCGATGCGGAAACCCTCGCAGCCCTGCAACGGGCGGCGGATGAGTTGGAAGATCGTTTGGAAGGGATCGCAGCAGAATGACAATGTGGCGCGCCTTTGGACCTGATGGAAGCGGGGGGCCAGCCCCCCACACCCCCCGGGATATTTATGAACAGATGAAAGGGGCGACAGTATGAGCCCGAGAGATGAGATTCCGAACCTGCGTGGCATGGATGGCGAAGGCTCGGTTCAGGTGCATCAGGATGCCGGGGTAAAGATCGAGGGCGCCAAGGTGTTTTCGGTCTATGGCAAGGGGGGGATCGGGAAATCGACCACCAGTTCCAACCTGTCGGCGGCCTTTTCGATGATGGGCAAGCGGGTGTTGCAGATCGGCTGTGACCCAAAGCATGACAGCACCTTTACCCTGACGGGTCGGTTGCAATCGACGGTGATCGACATTCTGAAAGATGTGGATTTCCATGCCGAGGAGTTGCGCCCCGAGGATTATGTCGCAACCGGCTTTAACGGCGTGAAATGCGTGGAGGCCGGTGGCCCCCCTGCTGGCACGGGCTGCGGCGGATATGTCGTGGGGCAGACGGTGAAACTGCTCAAGCAGCATCATTTGTTGGAAGACACCGATGTGGTGATCTTTGACGTGCTGGGCGATGTGGTCTGTGGCGGCTTTGCAGCCCCCTTGCAACATGCCGACCGGGCCGTGATCGTGACGGCCAATGATTTCGACAGCATCTATGCGATGAACCGCATCATTGCTGCCGTGCAGGCGAAATCGGGCAACTACAAGGTGCAATTGGCCGGGTGTGTCGCCAACCGATCGCGCGAGACCAATGAGGTGGACCGCTATTGTGAGCGCGTCGGTTTCAACCGTTTGGCCCATATGCCTGACATCGACGCCATCCGCCGCTCGCGTCTGAAGAAGAAGACGTTGTTCGAGATGGATGACGCCGAAGACGTGGTGCAGGCGCGGGCCGAATACATGCGTCTTGCCGATACGCTGTGGCGGTCGGTTCAGGTGCCGGGATCCACACCTGCGCCCTTGCCTGACCGCGAGATCTTCGAACTTTTGGGGTTTGATTGAGAATGAACGACTACGTCACCACCCGCGCCCGGGTCGAAGACTATTTCGACCGCTCGGCCACAAAGGTTTGGGAGCGCCTGACCTCGGATGCGCAGGTCAGCCGCATCCGCCAGACCGTGCGCGAAGGCCGTGATCGGATGCGGGCGATCATGCTGGATCGTCTGCCAAAGGATCTGAACGGAGCCCGCGTTCTGGATGCCGGATGCGGCACGGGGCTGATGACGGCCGAACTGGCCGCACGGGGCGCAGAAGTGGTTGCGGTTGATATCTCGCCGCAGTTGATTTCCATTGCCGATCAACGGCTTGATGCCAGCTTGCGGCATAAGGTGCGGTTTGTTGCGGGCGATATGACCGATGATGCCCATGGCACGTTTGACTTTGTCATGGCGATGGACAGTCTGATCTATTACCGGGCCGAGGATATCGGTTCGGTGCTGGCACGGCTGGGCGCACGCACCGACAGCGCGATCGTGTTTACCGTGGCGCCGCGCACACCGTTTTTGATGACGTTCTTCACCGCCGGAAAGCTGTTTCCACGGTCGGACCGGTCCCCCACCATGATCCCACACGCCTATGCGCGACTGGCCCAGATCGCAGGGCCGGGGTTGACCAAAGTCTCGCGCGTTAGCCGGGGCTTTTACATTTCGGAATGCCTGGAGTACCGGCCGTGATCTTGCGCAAGAAGCATATCGCCCAATTGGGGGCAGCGTGGATGCCCTTTGCGGATGCGGCCTCTGACAACCTTCCCCTGTCGCAGCTGATGCGGCTGTCGTTGTTCCAGATTTCGGTCGGCATGGCGCAGGTCTTGTTGCTGGGCACCCTGAACCGGGTGATGATCGTCGAGTTGTCGATCCCGGCGATGCTTGTGGCCACAATGATTGCCATTCCGGTGTTGGTCGCGCCGTTCCGCGCGGTTTTGGGGCATAGGTCTGACACCCACCGCTCTGCCATTGGGTGGAAGCGTATTCCCTACCTTTGGTTTGGCAGCCTTTGGCAAATGGGCGGCCTTGCGGTCATGCCCTTTGCCTTGATCGTGCTGTCGGGGGATCAGATCCGTGGGCCGGATTGGGCGGGCGAAGTGCTGGCAGCCCTTGCCTTTCTGATGACGGGTATCGGCATGCATATGACGCAGACGGCGGGACTTGCCCTTGCGTCGGACCGCGCAAGTGATGAAACCCGCCCGCGCGTGGTGGCGGTGCTTTATATCATGTATCTGTTGGGCATGGGTGTTTCTGCCGTGATCGTGGGCACCTTACTGCGCAACTACGACCCGATTTTGCTCGTGCGCGTCGTGCAAGGCTGCGGGGCGGCCACCATGGTTCTCAACATTATCGCGCTGTGGAAGCAAGAAAAGGTTGCGCCCATGACCAAGGCCGAGCGCGAAGAGGAGCGTCCCCGCTTTCGCGATGCTTGGGCCGATCTGATGTCGGGCGGCACGGCGGGGCGGCTTTTGGCGGTTGTGGTGCTGGGAACGCTGGCCTTCAACATGCAAGACGTGCTGCTGGAGCCCTATGGCGGCGAGATTCTGGGCCTGTCGGTCGGGGCCACGACACTCTTGACGGCCGCATGGTCGGTCGGCGCTTTGGTCGGCTTTTTGCTGGCGGCGCGTTGGCTGGCAAAGGGCATGGATCCCTATCGCATGGCGGCACGCGGGATCTTGGCGGGAATCGTTGCCTTTTCGGCGGTGATCTTCGCAGCGCCCCTTGAAAGCACTTTCATGTTCTATGCCGGGGCCTGTGGTATTGGCTTTGGCGGCGGATTGTTCGGCATTTCGACGCTGACGGCCGCCATGACCATGCCCTCGCGTGGTCGCGCCGGTGCGGGTCTGGCCCTTGGGGCTTGGGGCGCCGCACAGGCAACTGCGGCAGGTGCGGCGATCTTTGTCGGCGGGACTGTCCGCGACGTTGTCACCCATCTGGGCGACAGTGGCCAGTTTGGCCAATTGACTGATCCCGCCCTTGGGTATTCCTTTGTCTATCATCTTGAAATCGGGATGCTCTTTGCAACCCTTGCCGTTCTTGGGCCTTTGGTTCGAGTGGCACCCCTAACGTCCAAACAACCGGTATCCGACGCAGGTGCATTGCGCCTCGCCGAATTCCCAACCTGACAGAGAAGGACCACAACGATGGTTGGCGTCACATTTTTCGGAAACTTTGACCTCGCGAGCCTTGCTATCTGGCTGTTTTGGGGATTTTTCGCGCTGCTGATCTACTATCTGCAGACCGAGAATATGCGCGAAGGGTATCCGCTGGAAACTGAGGACGGCGCGATTGCGCCCAATCAAGGCCCGTTCCCGCTGCCCAAACCCAAGACCTTTCAACTGCCGCATGGCAAGGGCAACGTTGTTGTGCCCTCTGCCGCCAATGAGGCAGCCCACCGCCGCACCGATCTTGCCATGGCACGGACCGCTGTTTCTGACGGCTTTCCGCATGCACCAACCGGTGATGCGATGGACGATGGTGTAGGCCCTGCGTCCTGGACCCCCCGCGTGGACGAGCCAGAGCTTGACGGCCATGGCCATGCCAAGATCGTGCCCATGCGGATGGCGCAAGGCTTTTCGGTCAGCGCCGGGCGCGACCCGCGTGGCCTGCCGGTTCAGGCTGGAGATCTGGAGGTTGTCGGCCGCATCTCGGACATGTGGGTTGATGCCCCGGAACAGATGGTCCGCTATCTGGAGGTTGAACTGAACTCTGGCGGTCATCGCCTGATCCCGATGACAATGGCCAAGATCTGGTCCGACCGTGTCCGCATCAACGCGATCACCTCGGACCGGTTCGAGGGCATTCCGACCACGAAATCCCAAGCGACCGTGACCAAACTCGAGGAAGACAAGATCTCGGGCTATGTCGCCGGTGGCTGGATGTACGCAAAGGGCCGTAAGCGCGGCCATTGACCCAAAGGGGGGCGGCGCGCGCCCGCGCCGCCCCGTCTTACCCCCAGAAACGGAGGGTCTGCCATGTCAGACCAGAACAATCGTCAACGCGACCGGGATTTCGATTTCGAAACACAGCCCGGAATTCCCTCGAAACTGCCAGAAGGCGAAGAGATCCTGTGGCAAGGCCGGCCTGATGCCATGGCGCTTGCGCGCGGGGCCTACAAGATCAACTGGATCCTTGGCTATATGCTGGCCATCGTGGTCTGGCGTGCAGGTGGTGCCTATGCCGATGGCGGGACCAGCCTGATGCTTGCCACCGCACTGCCCTATCTTGCGCTCAGCGTGGCGGGCCCTGCCGTCGTCTATCTGTTGGCATGGGCACAGGCACGCTCCAGCATCTACACGATCACCTCGGCCCGTGTGATCATGCGGATCGGCGCGGCCCTCCCCGTGACCTATACCATTCCCTTCGTCCGCATTGGCACCGCCCGGCTTGACCTGCGCAGCAATGGCACCGGCACGATTGCCATGGAACTGACCGAAGGTGTCCGCCTGTCCTATGCCATTTTGTGGCCCCACTTGCGCCCATGGTTTGCCCGCGAAACGCAACCCGCGTTCCGCTGCATCGCCGATGCGACCCATGTTGCGCGTCTTTTGTCAGACGCGGCACAGGCCAAGTTGAATGAACCCGTCGTGTCGCGTGCTGCACCAAGCGGCATGCCCGTCGCTGCGGAATAGGGGATAGATCATGCCACAGATTCGCACCCTCGCCGATCGCCAGTTTGATCGCAGCCACCCCGAGAAAGACATGATCCCCCGCACGTTGCTATGGGCCATGTTGGGGCTTGCCCTTTCGTCGCTGGCCCTTGTGACCTTCAGCACCGTCACCAATCGCCCCCACGTGGGCGTGCCTGCTGCGGCAAAAGTCGTGAATGAACGGTCCTTCATCCTTGAAGGAAAATCCGCACAGGCCGTTGTTGTGCGCGATATGGACGGAAATGTCTTGCTTGATCTTCCCCATGGCGGTTTTGTTACTGTTATCCAATCTGCTATGGCGCGTGCCCGGCTGACTGCACGTGTAGAGGGCAACCCGCCGATGAAGGTGGTCCGCTACGACAATGGCCGACTTGTGGCCGAAGACCCCGAAACGGGATGGAGCGCAGAACTCTACGCGTTCGGGGGTGATAACAAAGCCGCGTTTGAACGGCTGCTCGACCAAACAAAATAGGGAACCACGCAAATGGGAATTTTTTCAAGAAAGACTGAGCGGGTGCCTTGCACCGTCGAAGTAAGCCATCGCTTTGAAAGTCTGCATGCCCATGTCCGTTTCAACAACGGCGCTGTTGTCAATCCGGGCGACGAAGTGCTGGTCCATGGGGCGCCGGTTATGGCGGCCTACGGCGAGTTGATCGTCGAAGAACGGATTGCCACAATCACGCGGGCCAATTGGTTCGAACGCCAGTGGGTTCGCTGGACCGGCGATTTCGACTTCATTGAGCTTTGCGAATTTTCCTTCAGCGAGGAGTTGGCCGTATGAACGCGCATGCCACACCCGAAAACGATACCACCCATGGTGAATTGCACGCCGAACTGTCGGGCAAGTTTGACACCACGGCGATGGCTACCGAAACCACCCTTCTGAACCCGCGCTTCTACACCACCGATTTTGACGAGATGGACCGCATCGACGTCACCCCGGTGCGCGAAGAATGGGACAAGCTGATCGCACAGATGAAATCTGACCCGAACAAGGGCCATTTCAAAAAGAACGCCGATTGGGACAAGGTCGACTGGGATGGTATGGACCCTGCCCTGCGGGCCGAGTTCATCGATTTTCTGGTCAGCTCTTGCACAGCCGAATTTTCAGGCTGTGTGCTGTACAAAGAGATGAAGCGGCGCGGCAACAATCCCGACATCTGCGAGTTGTTCAACTATATGGCGCGGGATGAGGCGCGGCATGCTGGGTTCATCAACGACGCCCTGCGTGAAGCCGGGGTCGCCGTGAACCTTGGCTTTTTGACCAAAGCCAAGAAATACACCTATTTCCGGCCCAAGTTCATCTACTACGCCACTTATCTGTCGGAAAAGATTGGCTACGCGCGCTACATCACCATCTATCGTCACCTTGAGGCGCATCCTGAACAGCGGTTCCATCCCATTTTCAAATGGTTCCGCGAATGGTGCAATGATGAGTTCAGCCATGGCGAAGCCTTTGCCTTGCTGATGCGGACGGACCCAAAACTGACCACCAGCTTTGCAAACAAGCTGTGGATCCGCTTCTTCCTGACGGCAGTCTATTCGGTGATGTGGGTCCGCGACCACGCCCGCACCGATTTCCACAATGCCCTTGGCGTGGATATCGATTGGTATGACCAAGAGGTCTACCGCAAGACATCCGCGATCGCGCGTCAGGTCTTCCCGATCGAGTTGGACATCGACCATCCCCGCTGGATTCCCGGTCTGCGGCGCATGACGGTTGCCATGAATGACATGGAAAAGGCGCGCAAGGCGGGCGGCATCGGCGGCAAGATCGCCCATCTGTCGGCCATGGCGCGCGCGGGCCTTGCTTTTGCGGGCCTGTATCTGATTCCGGTCAAGCACACCACACCGCCGGTCAATGTGCGGCTGGAGCCGATCTATTGATCGGAAACTTGCATATCGCCGCGACAGCGGCGTTTGCCTTCGCTGCTTTGGCGGCGATTGCGGCCATGGGATGGGCGCGTCCCGTGGCCGTGCGCGGCCCCTCTGGAAACAGGGGGGCCGCATCTTATGAGTGACGCTTGGATTGCATCCGCTACGGCCATTTTCCTGTGGTGGTTTTCAACCGGGATCATCCTTTGGCGTGTCCGCTTTGCGGATAATGCGGGCAAGGATGCGCATCTTTGGTCGGTGCTGATTGGCTTGCCGCTGCTGTTTGTTGGCCTCTTTGGCCTACATCAAACGGCGACAGACGAGTCTGCGACTGGGGTTTATCTGGCATTTCTGTCGGCTTTGGCGGTCTGGGGCTGGATCGAACTTGCGTTTTTGTCGGGCGTTATAACCGGCCCGAACACACGCCCCTGCCCGCCCTTTACCCCGCTGTGGGAGCGGTTCTTGCGCGCGACAGGAACAATCCTGTGGCACGAGGTGCTGTTGCTGGCGACGCTGCTTTACATCGCAAAAGTCGTGCATGGCGCGCCGAATATCTTTGGCCTCTGGACATTCGTCGTTCTGTTTTTCGCCCGCATTTCGGCCAAGCTGAACCTGTTCTTCGGGGTGCCCCGGATCAACACCGAATTCTTGCCGCAGCCCCTGACCCACCTTGCCAGCCACTTTCGCAAGGCCCCAATGAACGCGGTTTTCCCGCTGTCCATCACGGCGCTGTCCTTTGCTTCGGCCTGCTGGATGGAGCGGATCTGGAGCGCCACGAGCGAGGGCGCCGTCATCGGCTTTACCCTGCTGACTGCGCTGACCTTGCTTGCGCTGTTGGAGCATTGGTTCATGGTCATCCCGCTGCCCGATCAAAAGCTGTGGCGCTGGATGATCCCAGAGAGGAAAACGTCGGCCCCCGCGGTGATGGAGGCCAAGCGTAATGTGCTTTGAGATCACTCTAGATCGCGGTCAGTATCGTTCCCATCACCCCACAGCCTGCAATGGCATAGCCGCCGTCAATCAACGTCAGTTGAAAGGGTCGCATGGCATAGGCGTTGTTGATCATGACCCAAGGGGCGATGAAGAACGCCCCGATACCCAAGCCGGAAACCAAACCTGCGGACAGCGTGGCGATGCCTGCCATGGCAAAGATATGCCTCATCATGCCCGCCACAAGGATCATGCAAACGGCCGACAACACAAAGGGCAGCGGCGATCCGTTGCCTTGCGGCTTGCCGTCAGCCCCCATTTTGATGCCCGCTGCCTTCATCCATGGTTTGGACAATGTCATGTACCAAACCGCACCCAAAACCCAACTGGCCGCCGCCGCGACCAGCACCGCTACAAGACCCATCGACCCCTCCCATGGTTTGCGCTTGCCGCAGATCATGCGCCCACAGGGCGTGCCGGATCAATGAAAATTGACCCAGCATGCCTTCTTTCCACAAGCGCAAGACCGAAAGAGTAAGCCATGGACTTTGACGCAATTTTCAAGACCCAACTCGACACCCTGAAACAAGAGGGGAATTACCGCGTTTTCGCCGATCTGGAGCGACGCTGCGGGTCCTTTCCAAGGGCGGGAAACCACAAGAATGGTGAATTTCGCGATGTGACCGTTTGGTGCTCAAACGATTATCTTGGCATGGGCCAGCACCCGACGGTGGTCAACGCGATGGTCGAGGCGGTTCAGACCTGCGGCACAGGTGCCGGGGGCACGCGCAACATCGGTGGCACGAACCACAACCATATCTTGCTGGAACGCGAATTGGCGGATCTGCATGGCAAGGAAGCCGCGCTTTTGTTCACCAGCGGCTATGTTTCGAACTGGGCCGCTCTTTCCACACTTGGCAGTCGCATCCCGAATGCCGTGATCTTGTCGGATGAAGGCAACCATGCCTCCATGATCGAAGGCATCCGCCATTCCCGCGCCGACAAGGTGTTGTGGAAGCATAACGACTGGCGCGATCTGGACCGCAAGCTGCATGCCGTGGGCGATCGGCCCAAGATCGTGGCGTTTGAAAGCGTGTATTCGATGGATGGCGATATCTCGCCCATTCGCGAAATTGTCGAAGTTTGTGAGGCACATGGCGCGCTTTCCTACATCGACGAAGTGCATGCGGTTGGCATGTATGGACCCCGCGGTGGCGGCGTGACCGAGCGCGAGGGACTGGCTGACCGCATCGATCTGATCGAAGGGACCTTGGGCAAGGCTTACGGCGTGGTCGGCGGCTATATCACGGGCTCGGCGCATCTGTGCGATTTCATCCGCAGCTTTGCCTCCGGCTTTATCTTCACGACAGCCCTTCCGCCTGCCGTGGCGGCGGCGGCGACCGCGTCCATTCAGCACCTCAAGGCGTCTGATAGCGAACGTCTTGCCCAACGCGACCGTGTCGCACGGCTTCGGGCGCGGTTGGATGCAGCAGGCATTCCGCACATGGCCAATGACAGCCACATCACCCCGGTGATGATCGGTGATCCAGTAAAGTGCCGGATGATCAGCGATATCTTGATGGATGATTGGGGCATCTATGTGCAACCCATCAACTACCCGACGGTCCCCAAAGGCACCGAGCGTTTGCGGATAACGCCCGGCCCCTTGCATTCGGATGACGACATCGATCACCTTGTTCTCGCATTGACCACGCTTTGGCAGCGCTGCGCCCTTGCGCATGCCGTTGCATAATCTCGCGAAAACGTGCTGAAATTTTTGGCCTGTCTTGCCTTTCGCTCGGAAAGGGACATGTTAGAATGCGTCTACAAACCGGGAGGACCCCCCATGAAACTGACTATGACTGCCCTTAGCCTTGTTACATTTGCGATTGCCGCACCTGCCTTTGCAGAAGAGTTGACGGGTGACGCAGAAGCCGGCGCCAAGGTCTTTGCAAAGTGCCAGACCTGCCACGTTGTTCAAGATGCCGATGGGAATGTACTTGCTGGCAAGAATGCGAAAGTGGGCCCTGATCTTTGGGGCATGCCGGGCCGCGTGGCTGGCACCTTTGAAGGGTTCAAGTATGGCAAATCCATTGTCGCGCTTGGCGAAACCGGTTTTGTCTGGGATGAGGCCTCTTTTGTCGAATATGTGGCCGATCCGGCCAAGTTCCTGAAAGCCAAGCTGGATGACAAAGGCGCCAAGTCGCTGATGAGCTTCAAGTTGCCAAAGGAAGCAGACGCAAAGAACGTTTATGCATTCATCGCGTCGCTGTCCCCTGCCCCGGCAGAGGCCGCACCTGCAACCAACTGATCATTGCGCGGATCATCAAAAAAGGCTCCGGCGGAAACGCCGGGGCCTTTTGCATTGTGACTTTGGGTCATTGGGTTGGGCGCACCCGCGCCGCTGTGCCCTTGGCAAAGGCGTCAAGCCGTTCGCGCGCAGCAGGTTGGGTATTGACCACGCCCGCCACCACGGCTTCGGCATAAGAGGCATCAAGGGCCGACATATTGCCCAGATGCGAGATGGCCGAACAAATCGCGAAATTGGTCAGCGGCAGATTTTGCGCCGCGCGGCGGGCCAGATCCAGTGCCCGGTCAAAACTGGACCCCTCGACCAGATGCTGCGCAAGGCCCACATCGACCGCCTCTTGCCCTTGGTAGACGCGGCCCGTCAGCATCATGTCGATCATGCGCGCCTTGCCGACCAGCCCCGCCACCCGGATCGTTGCCCCGCCGCCCGTGAACAGGCCACGCTGCCCCTCGGGCAGGGCGAAATAGGTTCTGGCATCGGCCACGCGGATATGGGCGCTGCTGGCCAGTTCCAGCCCGCCGCCCACAACCGCGCCTTTGAGGGCGGCAATGATCGGCACCCCGCCATATTCCATCTTGTTGAACGCCTCATGCCAGCGCAGGCACAGGTGCATGAATTCGGCCGGGCTGCGATCTTCGCGGTGGTGCTCCACCAGATCAAGCCCAGCGCAAAAGTGATCCCCCTCGGCCGCCAGCACCACGGCCCGCACACCGGCGCGCGGCACGGCGGAAAACAGGGTGACCAGTTCCTCCACCGTTTCGGCGTTCAGCGCATTGCGCTTGGCCGGACGGTTCAGGGTGGCCACAAGAACACCGTCGTCATGCAGATCAAGCGCAAGATTCTTGATGGAAAGGGCGTGAAGGTCGATGGTCATGGAACTTCCTTTGGGTCAGGTCAGGCGAAAATGGCAGGCAGGGTCACTCTTGCAGTCCCATCGCACGGGCCGCATCGCGCAACAAGAATTTCTGGATCTTGCCCGTCGCGGTTTTGGGCAGGTCTTGAAACACCACGGATTTCGGGGCCTTGAACCCGGCCAGATGCTGGCGGCAAAAGGCAATCACCTCATCTGCGGCCACGGCATGTCCGGCGCGCAGCTCAACAAAGGCACAAGGGGCCTCGCCCCACCGTGCATGCGGGCGGGCCACGACGGCGGCGGCGATGATGGCAGGATGGCGATAAAGTACGGCCTCCACCTCGACCGACGAGATGTTTTCGCCGCCCGAGATGATGACATCCTTCAGCCGGTCGCGGATCTGGATATAGCCATCCGGATGCACCACCGCCGCATCGCCTGACCAGAACCAGCCGCCCTCAAACGCGGCCATCGTGGCCGTGGGGTCTTTGTAATAGCCCGACATCACCGTATTGCCGCGAATGGCAATCTCGCCTTGGGTCGCGCCATCCATCGGCACCTCCGCCCCCGTGGCACGGTCCACCACGCGGATATCTTCGACCATCGGAAAGGCCACGCCCTGCATCGCCTGCCGTTCGGCCTGTTCCGATTGGCTCAGATCTTCCCAGCCCTCTTGCCACAAACATTGCGAGATATGGCCGTAGGTTTCGGTCAGGCCGTAAACCTGCATCACGTCCAGACCCAAAGCGCGTGCCTTTTCCAGAATGGCAGGGGGCGGTGGCGCGCCTGCGGTCAGCACTTTCAGAGCGGGAGACAGCGGCTGACTGGGTGCATCAGCGCTTTCACACATCATTTGCAGGATGATCGGGGCCGCGCCGAGATGGGTCACACCATGGGCGGCAATCGCCTGAAACAGCTTTTTGGGCGTTGTGTCGCGGGTAAAGACCATATGGCCGCCGACGATGGCCATGGCCCAAGGGTGGTTCCAGCCGTTGCAATGAAACATCGGCACCACAGAAAGATAGGTGGGGTTTGACGGCAACGCCCAGCCCGCCACCGTTCCCATGGCCATCAGATAAGCGCCCCGATGGTGATAAACCACACCCTTGGGCCGCCCCGAGGTGCCCGAGGTATAGTTCAACGCCAGCGCCTGCCATTCATCCACAGGCCCGCGCCACTCCATCGGCGCATGGGCCAGCAAATCGGCATAGGTGGATTGGCCAAAGCCGGGGGCCGCCCCTGCCTGAGCATCAACAATATCGATCACCGGCAGTTCGCGCCCGTTGATCGCAAAGGCCGCGCGCAAAAGCGGGGCCAAGGCGCTGTCGCAGATCACAAGGCGGCTGTCGGAATGGGTCAGGATATAGGCGACCGTTTCCGCCTCAAGCCGCGTGTTGATGGTGTTCAGCACCCCACCCGCCAAGGGCACGGCATAGTGCAGCTCAAACAGCTCGGGGATATTGGGCGACAGCACAGACACCACGTCGCCCTGCCCCACACCCCGCGCCACCAACCCCGCCGCAACCGCGCGGCAGCGCGTGGCAACCCCGGCCCATGTGTGGGCTTGACTGCCATAGGTCGTGGCGGGCCGGGTCGCATAGACCTGTGCGGCACGTTTCAGGAATGACAAAGGCGACAGGGCGACATGGTTTGCCGCCCCGCGCGGCATGGCCTCAAATTCTGCTTTCATCGCTCGCTCTCCCCCGCATTTCCCCCCTTACAAAAAGGGCAGTTCCACCAGTTTGGCAAGCACCGGCCCAGTCGCGCGCATCACCTGCACCGTTTCCCCCGCGGGCACCGAGGCAGAGATCAGCGCATAGCCAATGTTGCACATCATGCGCGGCGACCAGACACAGTTGGTCATCATACCGACCTTGACGCCTTCGTGCAAAATATCCTCACGGTGGAACCCAAGCGGGGCGGGCACGCCGCCTTCTAGGACCAGGCCCAACTGATGGCGGGCGACGCCTTCAGCCTTGATCCGGCGCAGCGCCTTGATGCCAACCACATCATCAGGCACATCCAGATCGACGTATTTGCCAAGCCGCACCTCGAACGGGTTGGTCATGTCATCGGTATCACCACCGACCGAGACAAGGCCGCTTTCCGTGCGCTCGGCCGTGGCGGGGGCGCCGGGGCCGATGCCCCATGGCTGGCCCGCCTCTTTGAAGATGTTCCAAAGCTGCGTGCCCTTGGTGCCGTCTTTGAGGTAAATCTCAAACCCGCCCTGTTTGGACCAGCCCGAGCGTTGGACGGCCACCGGGATGCCTGCGATTTCGGTTTCCTTGAACCAGAAATACTTCAACTCACGCACCCAGTCGCCCAAGACATGGGCCACCACATCCTCGGCCTTTGGGCCCTGTATGGCCATGGGGGAGACGTCGGGTTCCGACACCTCCACATTCAGACCACGCTCGGCGGCAAGCGCGCTGGCCCAAAACCAGATGTCACTGTCGGCGATGGACAGCCAATACAAATCCTCATCCAGTTTCAAAACGATAGGATCGTTGATGATGGTGCCGCGATGATTGCACAGGGGCACGTATTTGCCCTGCCCGACCTTGCATTTCGACAAATCGCGCGGTGACAGGATCTGCGCCAGTTTGCCCGCATCGGGGCCCTTTAGCTGAACTTGACGCTCCACCCCCACATCCCATTGCGACACGCCATTGATCAGCCGCCAGTATTCCGCCTCGCGGTTGCCATAGCTGGTGGGCATGATCATGCGGTTATAGATGCTGGCCGCTGTCATGCCTTCGGCAACGGCACTTTCGTAGAACGGTGAGGGGCGCAGACGCGCCGTGGGAAAGACGGAAAACATGTGGGGAGCCCTCTGGTGATGGGGTGACATGACGGGTCTGGCGCCCTTTGGTCAAACGACGTATTCGGGGCCATTGCCCCTACTAAAAGTTATGACCGCGTTGGAGCACGCCCGATGTTCACCGACCTTCCCCCCCTGACATGGTTGCGCGCGTTCGAGGCGGCGGCCCGGCTGCGCAGTTTTACCCATGCGGCAACCGAGTTGCACCTGACGCAAGCGGCGGTGTCCAAACATGTGCGGTCACTGGAACTGCACCTGCGCCAGCAATTGTTCCTGCGCGGCCCCCGCAGTCTGGACCTGACCAAGACGGGCGAAGCCTATTTGCCAAAGGTGCAAGATGCGCTGGAACGGTTGGCGACGGGCACGCGAGAGGTGTTTGGCCGCCGACGGACCGAGGTTCTTACCCTGCGCTGCGCGGTGTCTTTCGCCGTCAACTGGCTGACGCCCCGCCTGCCCGGTTTTCTTGCGCTGCATCCCAGCAGGACGCTGCGCATCATCTCTACCGTATGGAACGATGATCCGGTCAAGGGGGCCTTTGATCTGGATATCCAATATGGCACAGGCGACTGGCCGGGCATCACCAGCCATCGCCTGACATGGGAGCGGATCACGCCGCTTTGCGCCCCCGATCTGCCCAAGCGACTGCCGTTGGATCAGCCAGATGATCTGCAGGCCCATCAGCTTTTGCACGTCATGGGTTATCAAGAGGGGTGGGGTCGCTGGCTGACGGCCGCGGGCGCGGGTCGCGTCGATCCGGGCCAGGGGTTGCAGATGGACAATTCCCTGATGGCGTTTGAGCTGGCGGCGGCGGGCGCAGGGATCGCCCTTGGGCGCAGTTCCCTTGCCGCGAAAGACCGCGCCACTGGCCGGCTGATTGCGCCCTTTGCCTTGGAGTTACCTATAGAAGAGGCCTTCTACCTGCTGCAATCCGACCATGGCAAAACCCACCCCGATGCAGGCCAGTTCGTCGATTGGATCAAGGCAGAGGTTGCAAAAGACCAGCCCAGCACCGCCTAGACCACAGGCATGGCGCTAGACCGACACTGTCTGGCGCAGGGTTTCCTTGGACAGGTCTGCTTTGCTGCCCTCCAGCGCCACCGCGCCGCGTTTCAGGACATAGAACTGATCCGCAAGCCCATAGGCAAAGTCGAAGTACTGCTCCACCAGAATGATCGCCATATCACCCTTGCCCTTGAGATATTCGATCACCCGTCCAATCTGCTGAATGATATTGGGCTGAATGCCCTCGGTCGGTTCATCCAGCAACAGCACACGGGGCTTCATGATCATGGCCCGCGCGATGGCAAGCTGTTGTTGCTGCCCGCCCGACAGATCGCCGCCGCGCCGGTGGCCCATGTCTTTGAGGACTGGGAAAAGATCATAAATCTCATCCGGGATGCGGTGTTCTGCGCGGGGCAAAAGGGCAAAGGCGGTTTCCATGTTTTCGGTCACCGTCAACAAGGGAAAGATCATCCGCCCTTGCGGCACCACGGCCAGTCCACGTTTTGCCATGCCCTGCGGCGGCACGCGCGGCACGTCCTCCCCCGCAAGGGTAATGGTGCCGCCAGACCGGGGATGCGTTCCGGCAAACGCCTTTAGAAGCGAGGTCTTGCCCACCCCGTTGGTGCCCATCACGCAGGTGACCTGCCCCGCCGTGGCCTGCATGTCGATGCCGTAAAGGATCTGGCTGCCGCCGTAATGCAGGGTCAACCCCTTGGTTTGCAACATGGATCAGCCCCTTCCCAGATAAACGTCGATGACCTCGGGGTTGGCGGTCACATGATCCAGACTGCCCTCGGCCAGAACACTACCTTCATGCAAGACGGTCACCCGGCAGTTCAGGCGGCGCACGAACTCCATGTCATGTTCCACCACCACCACCGCGCGCGTCTTGGCCAGATCGACCAGCAGGCGGGTGGTATGTTCCCGTTCGGCCAATGTCATGCCCGCAGCGGGTTCATCGACCAGCAACAGGCGCGGTTCCTGCGCCAGCAGCATGCCGATCTCCAGCCATTGCTTTTGCCCATGGCTCAGCTCCCCCGCCTTGCGTGGCAGGGCATCGGCAAGACCCACCTCCTCGGCCAAGGCGCGGACACGGTCCAGATCGGCGGCTTTCGCGCGCCAGCCCAGCACGGCCCAAGGGCTGCGGTTGGCTTTCAGCGCCATGATCAGGTTTTCGGTCACCGATTGATCTTCAAACACCGTCGGACGCTGAAACTTGCGCCCGACACCCGTGCGGGCAATCTGCGCCTCGGACATCGACAAAAGCGAGACCGAGGTTTCGCCCCACAGCACCTTGCCCGCATCGGGTTTTGTCTTGCCGGTGACGATATCCATAAAGGTGGTCTTGCCCGCCCCGTTGGGGCCGATGATGGCCCGCAATTCGGCAGGGCCGATGCTGAACGACAGGTTGTTGATCGCGCGAAAGCCATCAAAGCTGACCGAAACGCCGGAAACCTCCAAAAGCGCACTCATTCCCGCGCCTCCTTTTCCATCAGGGCCCCATCATCGGGGCCAAGGGGGGCGCCCTTACGGTCGGGCCTGCGCAGCCCTTGGGCCAGATCGAACAGCCCGCCTATCCCCTTGGGCGCAAACAGTGTGACAAGCACAAAGGAGATGCCAAGCAGCACCAGCCACCAATCGACCCAGTTGATGGTATAGATCCCAAGGTTGATGCTGGGCGCGCGCCCGCCGGTGAACCATGACGAGAGGAGCGAGACGAGCGCCGCGCCAATCACCGCGCCGTAAAGCCGCCCCCGCCCGCCGATGGCGACCCAGACCGCAAGGTAAATCGAGGCGATGGGGGCAAGCTCGGCCGGGTTGATGATGCCAGCCTGCGGGTAGTAAAGCGCGCCCGCAATCGCCGCTATGATGACGGTGAGGGTAAAGACGAAAAGCTTGTACCCCTCAACCGAATAGCCCAGAAACCGCACCCGCGCCTCATCATCGCGAATGGCGCGGATCACCGAGCCAAACTTGCCCGACACGATCCACGCGACCAGCAGATAGCCAAGACCAAGGGCCAGCGCCGAGGCCCAGAAGAACCAGACCGAGAGGTTATCTTGGGACACATCCGCCAGACCCGGCAGGTTTTGCAGACCCGAAAGGCCATTGTTGCCGCGCAGACCGGAATCGTTCTGGAAAAGGTAGAGAGCGAGGGCCAGCGTCATGGCTTGGGTCAGGATCGAGAGATACACCCCCGTCACCCGGCTGCGAAAGGCGAGCCAGCCAAAGACCAGCGCAATGAGGCCGGGCAGGACCACCACCAGCATCAATTGCAGCGGCAGCGAATGGGCAAAAATCCAGATCGGCGGCAGTTCTGACGCCCCCACCACACCAAAGATCTGGCCTGCGATGCCGTTGCGGATTTCCTCAGCCGTGGCGGGCAGCGTCTCATTCGACAGCGCGGCAACCACGATTTCTTCAGTCCGGGCGTACATCAGCCACATTCCAACCATGTAGCCCCCGATGGCGAAAAACGCCATGTGGCCCAGCGACAAGATGCCCGCATAGCCCCAGATCAGGTCCATCGCGAGTGCGGCAAGGCACAGGCACAATGTCTTACCCAGCGTCTTGATGAAGGACGTGGAAAGGAAGGCCACGCCATAAGCCTCGGACAGAAGGGTGACGCCGAGGGTGAAGAGCGCAAGGATCAACAAGAAGATCAGGACGGAGGGGCTCTTGGCCAGGAATGTTCGGGTCATGCTAAGTGTCCTGCCGTCGTAGCGGGGGGTTTCACACCCCCCGCACCCCCCGTGGGATATTTATGAACAGATGAAAAGGTCATGCTCAGTCCCCCGCCGCGCGGCCCTTGAGGGCGATGATGCCCCTTGGGCGGAACTGGATGAAAAGGATGATGAAGAGGATCATATAGGTCTGCGCAGCAAGGGTGTTGGAGGGGTTGAGCCATTCGATCCCCTTTTGCAGACCGCCAATCAACAGCGCCCCGGCAAGCGTGCCCCAGATATTGCCAACGCCACCGACGACGACGGTCATGAAGGATTGCACGATGTAATCATTGCCCAGTTCCGAAGTGACCTTGGCGAAAAGGCCGATGGCAACGCCTGCGATCCCTGCAATGCCCGAGCCCAAGCCAAAGGTCAGCATGTTGATGCGGTCAGGGTTGATGCCCATGGAGGCGGCCATCGACGGATTTTGCGTCACGGCCCGCACCTCAAGCCCCAGCCTTGTGCGGTTCATCAGCCACAAGAAAAACAGCAAGAACAGGAGGGCGAGGACGAAAATCGCGATGCGGATATAGCTGATCGATACCACATCATTGAAAGTGAGCGCACCGTCAAGCCATGCGGGCGATGTCAGCGGTCGGGCCTGCGTGCCGAAGATGGTCTTGGCGAGTTGTTGCAGGGCAATCGAGATACCAAAGGTGGCGAGCAAGGTTTCAAGCGGGCGTTTGTAGAGGTGGCGGATCACCAGTCGCTCCATCGCGACGCCTGCCACAAATGTGACCGCAAAGGCGAGCGGCAGCGCCACGATGATCGAGAGCGTGTAATTGGTGATCCAGAGTTGCACGACATAGCCGGTATAGGCCCCCAACATGATAAATTCACCATGTGCCATGTTGATCACCCGCATGACGCCAAAGGTGATGGCAAGGCCAATGGCGGCAAGGAAGTAGATCGAGGCCAATGAGAGCGCATCAAGGCCAAGGTCAGCGGCCTGCATCAGGCCAAGCTTTGTCTCGATGGATTTGAGGGCAGCCACGGCGGCGGCGGCCACGGCGGCATCGGGTTCGGCGTAGGTCTCGTAGACCTGATGGGCGGCGACGGCGGCGGTGACTTCGGCATCGGTGGCGGCTGCGGGGACGGTGCCGGCGGCCTCCAGCGCGTTATAGGCGGCGTCGCGGGCGGCAGGGGTGTTCAGAGCGGCCAATGGGGTGCCTGCCACGGTGCCATCTGTGATATTGGCCAGAAGCGCCACCTTGAGATCCGCGCGGGTCAGTCGCGCGGGCGCGAGGTTGGCGGCCACCAAAAGGTCATAAGCCTCGGCCTCGGTCAGATCGCGGCCCACGCGCAGCGGCATCGCATCGGCGGGCAGAGTGGTCGAAAGCTCGGCCACGTTGCGGGTGGTGACGAGAAGCGGGTTGAGGGCGGCGCGCAGATCAAGGCCAAGATCGCCGGAAAAGCTGTTGATGGCCGCGATGCGGGCCGCGCTGTCGGGATCAAAGCGCAGGGTCAAAAGGCGTTCAAGCCGTTGCTTTTGCGCCTTTAGCGCGGCATCGGGTTCGTCGTCGATGGCCGCGCGCAGGGGATCGAGATGATCCGCGGTCGGATCACGGGCGATGGAGGTCAACGCCGCCTCACGCGCGGCCGGATCGGGATCTGACAGTTGGAAGCGCACAAGTGCCGTGGCGATCAGGCCGCGCACGCCTGAATTGGGCTTTAGCTCTGTGATGTCCGATTTAGGGGCCGTGCCCGCCTCTGATCCATCTAGGGTGCGCAGGGCGAACCCGTCAGGGGCGGCAGAGATCAAGAAGAAAGCACCATCAGATTTGCGCACCGCAAGCCCCTTGTCGGCCCAAGCGGACAAGATCACGGCAGCCTGCGGATCACCCGAGCTTGCAAGGGCGGCAATCACCGGGCCGATGGTCTGCCGGGACGGCTTTTCCACAAGATCGCGGTTCTGGACAAGGATCTCTGCAGCTGTTTGTGCCGGTGCTGTCTGGGCTGCGACAAGCTGTGGCAGCCCCAAAAACAGCGTCGCGAAAAGGGCGAGGATCAGGTTGCGCATGTAAACCTTGGGGGAGTTTGGGTGGCACTTGAGGCCCAAAAGGCCGGGGGCAGGCACGCCGCCCCCGGCCAAAAGATCAGTAGTTCGACTTGATCTGAACGCAGGTCTTGGTTGTGGTGTTGTACATTCCGCAATCCAGCGCCGCCCAATCAGACTCCAGCACCGCGGATTCCGGCAAGAAATCGGTCCATGCGTCGCCGGCGACCGGTTCCGTCTGGCTGATGATGTCAAACTGACCGTCGGCCTGAATTTCGCCGATCAGAACCGGCTTTGTCAGGTGGTGGTTTGGCAGCATCTTGGCAATGCCACCGGTCAGGTTTGGCACTTCAAGGCCATACATCGCGGTGCGTACGGCATCGACATCCGTGGTGCCCGCCTTTTCAACAGCCTGAACCCACATGTTGAAGCCGATGACATGGGCCTCCATCGGGTCATTGGTCACGCGGTTTTCACCAGCGAAGGCTTTCCACTTTGCGATGAACTCTGCGTTGATCGGGGTGTCAGCCGACTGGAAATAGTTCCAAGCGGCAAGATGGCCGACAAGGTTCGAGGTATCAAGGCCCGAGAGTTCTTCTTCACCCACCGAGAAGGCAACGACGGGAATGTCATCGGCAGAGATGCCAGCGGCGGCGAGTTCCTTGTAGAAACCGATGTTGGCGTCGCCGTTGATGGTGGAGATCACGCCCACCTTTTTGCCATCAGCGCCAAGGGCCACAACGTCTGCCACGATTTTCGACCAGTCAGAATGGCCAAAGGGGGTGTAGTTTACGAAGATGTCTTCCTTTGGAATGCCCTTGGAGATCAGGTAGCTTTCCAGAATGTTGTTCGTGGTGCGCGGATAGACATAGTCGGTGCCAAGCAGCGCGAATTTCTGCACACCGAGTTCTTCGAGGAAGTAGTCGGTGGCCGGGATCGCCTGCTGGTTTGGCGCAGCACCGGTGTAGAACACGTTCTTGGAGGATTCTTCGCCCTCATACTGCACCGGATAGAACAGCAAGCCGTTCAATTCCTCGATCACCGGCAGAACCGATTTGCGCGACACGGATGTCCAGCAGCCGAACATCACATCGACATTCGAGACGGTCATCAATTCGCGGGCTTTTTCCGCAAACAGCGGCCAATCAGAGGCCGGGTCGACAACCACGGCTTCAAGTTGCTTGCCCAACAGGCCGCCCTTGGCGTTTTGCTCGGCGATGAGCATCAGCATGGTGTCTTTCAGCGTGGTTTCCGAAATGGCCATCGTGCCTGAAAGCGAGTGCAAGACACCCACTTTGATCGTGTCTTCTTGTGCGATTGCGGTGCTTGCGCCGAGCGCAACAGCGCCCGCAAGCCACATTCCCTTGATACCGTTCATCCGTTTTCCCTCTATCGAGGCCACCTTTTTGAGCACCGGGCTTTTCCTGATCCGCAGGACACCCTATGTTCAGATGGCAACTGTTGCTGTTGCACCCGTGCGGTGGTGGCAGACGTCCAAATCTTGGCCGCCACCGCACATCTGTTCTTTTTATGCACGGGGCTCTAAGGCCCTTCGCCACCCCAACAAATCTGCCTTGCTGCACAGCAGCAACGACCGGATGGCGAACAAGAGCGACAGGTGTTCACTCCGGGGCGTTTTTGCCCATCTTCTGCGCAATATTCAGGCAATCGCCCAATTTGCGCGCAAGAAAAGAGAATCGCAGCCTATCCCCCTTGCAGTTTGATCAATAAACAAACGAAAAGGGCGGCCCCTGCACGGGATACCGCCCTTTTGGGGACAGGGTATGTTTTCAGCACAAGATCAGCAACGGCGTAGCAAAGGCGCGCAAGGGCGCATGGCGGACCTCATGCCCCCCGCTATTTTGGGTCGGCCAGAACCAGACCGCCCTCACGCTGCAAGAAGGCAATGACCTGATCCAGACCATCGCCCTGCCGCAAACGCGCCATGACATAGGGCCGAATGCCCCGTGCCCGTGCGGTGTCTGCCTCCAGCAGCACGGGGTCCACCCCCACATAGGGGGCAAGGTCGATCTTGTTGACGATCAGCAAATCCGACCGCGTCACCCCCGGCCCCCGCTTGCGCGGAATATCCTGCCCGGCCGCGGTGTCGATGACATAGATGGTGATATCGGCCAGTTCCGGTGAATAGGTCGCGGCCAAATTGTCGCCCCCTGATTCAATCAAGATCAAATCAAGATCGGGATGCACATTGCGAAGTTCCGCGATCGCCGCAAGGTTTATGCTGGCATCCTCACGAATGGCTGTGTGCGGGCAGCCCCCGGTTTCAACACCCCGGATGCGGTTGGCCGGAAGAACCTGCGCCCGCATCAGATACTCGGCATCTTCGCGGGTGTAGATATCATTGGTGATGACGGCCATCGAACAGCGATCTGCCAATGCGCGGGCCAGATGCTCGGTCAAAGTGGTCTTGCCCGCGCCAACCGGCCCGCCGATCCCTACACGCAGGGGTCCGTTCTTACTCATGTGCGGAAAATCCTTACATCCATCGTCTCATGTTCCATTGCTGCCATATCTGCCCCCAAGGCCGAAGACCCCAAATCCTCAAACTGCCACTGCGGGGCCTGCGCCGCCAGTTCCGCAATGACCGGGTGAAGGTCAGAGAGAACGCCCTGCCCCTCGGCCTGACCCAAGGGCATGAACCGCATGGCAACCGAGGTCAGGTTGCTGGCAAAGGCGTGCAGATACAGCCCCACCACCTCTTCGTCTGCAAGGCCCAGCGGAAGCGCCGCCTCCCCCACCGCGACAGGCAGACAGCGGGGCGGCAGGGCACGGCCCGTCAAGCCAGACACCGTGCGGGCAAAGGCAGTGCCCTGCTCAAGAGTTTCGCGCAGCCGTTCCGAACTGACCTGCAGCGCGCGCGCCAGATCATCCAAGGCTCCGTGATCCGCCATCGGCTTTAACGATTGGGCCAAAAGGATCGCATCTTGCCGCCCTGCCCCAAGCACCAAGACATCACCAAGCCAATGGCGCACCCCATCCGCCCCCACAACCCGACCCGAGGCAATGGCTGCCTCCAGCCCATGGGAATAGGCAAAGCCACCCGTCGGAAACGACGGCGACAGCCATTGCACAAGGGTCAGCAGGCCGGGTTTCATTGTGCCGACGTTGCACCGATGGCAGGGCTGTGACTGTGGTCATGGTCGTGGTCATGATGATGGTCGTGGCTATGCCCCACACCATGACTATGATCATGACTATGATCATGCGCGGTGGTATGGCCATGGTCATGCATGTGACCGTGGTCATGGCCCATTGGCCGCCCAACACCATAGGCCCCGACTTCGGGCGCAAAGGGTTCTTGCCGTGCGATGACGCCTGCCCCCAATTGCCGTAACATCGCCTCCAACACATGGTCCGCCCGGATGACAAGCCGCCCGCCCTCGACCTGACACGGAGTGTGGCGGTTGCCAATGTGCCAGGCATATCGCGCCAGATCAGGGCCTGTCACCTCCAGCACCGCCTCTTCGGCGGCAAGAACCTGAATGCAGCGGCCATCCTCCAGCTCAAACCCCCAGAACAGATCAAGGTTCGTGACCTCGGGCAAATCGACCATGAACCCTTCGCCGTGGACGGTCACCAAGCGCTTGCGCCGCAAAAGACGCTCATCGTAGGTGAGGACGACAACATCGTGGCACTGGGTCGGGGCGCTTTTCAAAAGCGCGCGAACGGGGGGGAGATCAGACATCTGGGCACCTTTGTGCGGGTTGGTATGGATCGTGCCTTTGCCTGCGGCAAAAGACGAAGATTGTCATGGAAAAGACCAAGAAAGATACCGATCATTAACCAATCTGTCGGACATTCGAAGGGAACAAAGCGTGAAAGGAAGCAGATGATGCACCGTTTGAGCCTTGCTGATGACCTTGCCGAAGTTCGATCTGAAATCGCGCGCCTGAAACGGCGTGAGGCACAGTTGCGTGAGGCGATCCTGACCTCTCCCACACCCATTCCGCAGGGTCGATGGACCCGGATCGAAGTTGCGCAGACTTGCGTCAGGGTTCTTGACCCCGCCCTTTTGCCGCTTGAGATCCGGCAAGACTGCCGCTTTTTGCGCGACCGCATCACGCAATCGGTTCGCTGCCTTCCCGTCCAATCCTTGGCAAGCAACCCCAGACCCGGTTGGCCGATCCAGCGCGCGACAGCCCAAGCATCGCTGCACTGATCTGTCGATCAATCGGGCAACACGCGACCAGCCCGAGGAGGGCAGCCAAGCATCAATACAGGAAATACCGCTGGGCAAGCGGAAGCTCCTTTGCCGGTTCGCAGGTCAACAAAACGCCATCTGCCCGCACCTCATAGGTTTCAGGGTCCACCTCGATCTGCGGGGTGGCATCGTTCAGACGCATATCAGCCTTCATCACGCCGCGTGTGCCTTTGACGGCAACCGTGTCTTTGGCAAGGCCCAAGCGCGCGCCAATGCCATCCTCTTGCGCGGCCTGCGAGACAAAGGTGACGGCGTTGCGCTCCACACTGCGGCCATAGGCCCCGAACATGGGCCGGGTATGCACGGGCTGCGGGGTTGGAATGCTGGCATTCGGATCGCCCATTTGCGCCACAACAATCACGCCCCCCAGCAAAACCATCTCTGGCTTGGCCCCAAAGAACGCGGGCGACCACAGAACCAGATCGGCGCGTTTGCCGACCTCAACACTGCCAAGGTGATCGGCAATGCCATGCACGATGGCCGGGTTGATAGTGTATTTCGCGATATAGCGGCGCACGCGCAGATTGTCATTCGCACCCTGCTCCCCCTCCAGCCGCCCGCGTTGCTGGCGCATCTTGTGGGCGGTTTGCCATGTGCGCGTCACCACCTCGCCGACGCGGCCCATGGCCTGACTGTCTGATGACAGCACCGAAAACGCCCCCAGATCGTGCAAGATATCCTCGGCCGCGATCGTCTCACGCCGGATCCGGCTTTCGGCAAAGGCCACATCCTCGGGCACGCGGCGGTCAAGGTGATGGCAGACCATCAGCATATCAAGGTGTTCTTCGATGGTATTGACCGTATAGGGCATCGTCGGGTTGGTCGAACTGGGCAGGATGTTCTGCGAGGCCACCACCTTGATGATATCGGGCGCATGGCCACCGCCTGCCCCTTCGGTGTGAAAGGCGTGGATGGTGCGGCCTGCGATGGCCTTGAGGGTGTTCTCAACAAATCCGCTCTCGTTCAGCGTATCGGTGTGGATCATCACCTGCACATCCATCGCCTCGGCCACCGTCAGGCAGCAATCGATGGCGGCAGGCGTGGTGCCCCAATCTTCATGCAGCTTCAGGCACGACGCCCCGGCCCGCACCTGCTCTTCCAAGGCCGCAGGCAGGCTGGCATTGCCCTTGCCCGCAAAGGCAAGGTTCATCGGAAAGGCATCCGCTGCCTGTAGCATCCGCCCAAGATGCCATGGCCCCGGCGTGCAGGTCGTGGCCAGCGTGCCATGCGCAGGCCCGGTGCCGCCGCCCAGCATGGTGGTCAGGCCGGAATGCAGCGCGTCGTCAATCTGTTGCGGGCAAATGAAGTGGATATGCGCATCCATACCACCCGCGGTCAGGATCTTGCCCTCCCCCGCGATAATCTCCGTTCCCGGCCCGATGATCACGTCAACACCGGGTTGCGTGTCGGGGTTCCCCGCCTTGCCGATCTTGGCAATCTTGCCATCGCGCAGGCCCACGTCCGCCTTGTAAATGCCCGTGTAATCGACGATCAGCGCATTGGTAATGACGGTGTCCATCGCCCCTGCCGCCCGCGTGATCTGGCTTTGGCCCATGCCGTCGCGAATTACCTTGCCGCCGCCAAACTTGACCTCTTCACCATAGAGCATGCCATTGGCGCCAAAGGTGGCGGCCCCGCTGCGTTCGGCAATCAGGTCGCGTTCAACCTCGATGATCAGGTCGGTGTCCCCAAGGCGCACTCGGTCGCCGACGGTGGGGCCATACATATCGGCAAAGGTCGCGCGGGACAGGGTATAAGCCATTTCAGACCTCGTTCATCTTGGTGACCGCGCCAAGGGTGGCACTGCAGGTCAGATTGGAATTTGTTGCGATCCGACCCATGCTATGGGTGTTGATGCCCATCACTCGGGCCGTCGGACAGCGTTTGCCACGATTCATGCAGGGCTTGAAGGGAATGGACATTCTTTCAAGTCCTTACAAAGCGCCCATGACATGGCCGTTGAAGCCAAAAACCGTGCGCGTCCCCGAAAGCGGGATCAGGCGCACCTCACGCATCTGGCCCGGTTCAAATCGCACGGCGGTGCCTGCGGGAATGTCCAGACGCTTGCCACGCGCCGCGTCACGGTCAAAGTCGAGGCCGGGGTTGGTTTCGGCAAAGTGGTAGTGGCTGCCCACCTGAACCGGGCGGTCGCCGGTATTGGCGACCATCAAGACCGTAACTTCGGCCCCGGCATTCAGGATAACATCGCCATCAGCGGGAAAAATCTCTCCGGGGATCATCTCTATCTCCTAGACCAAAGCAAGAGACAGGCCTGCGACAGCCGTTCCTGCACCAAGAACGCGCACAACAGATCTTGCTGAAACGGCGTTCAGCGCCAGACCAAGCGCCAGGCCTGCGGCGTGCAGGGCCATGGTCGAAAACGCAAACCCAACCGCATAGAGGGCAAGGCCCTCAGCCGGCCCTTCGGCCCCATGCGCATGGCCATGAAACAGGCCGAATACCGCCACGACAGCCAAAGCCGCCCCCATGGGCAGGCGCAAGGCCAAGGCGGCCAAGACACCCAAGATCACGATCGAGGACAAGATCATGGGTTCCGTCCCTGGAAGCATAACCGCCGATGCCCCCAAGACGCCTCCCAAAACCATCGCGCCGACAAAGGCCACGGGCAAGGCCCACAGGGCACGGCCACCAACCATAGCGGCCCAAAGACCCACCGCAACCATTGCCAGAACATGGTCCAATCCGCCAAGCGGATGTGCCAGTCCGACCGCAAAGCCAAGGCCATGCGTGCCGTCATGTGCCATCGCCAGTGCCGGGGCAAGGCTAAAGGTCGGGACCAGTGCAAGCAGCTTTTTCATCATTCTAGCCTTTCTTCAACGAATGGGGTGGTGAACAGTCACAAGCTTTGTGCCGTCAGGAAAGGTCGCCTCGACCTGCACTGAATGGATCATTGAGGGGATACCATCCATGCATTGCTCGGCGGTGATCACATGGGCGCCCGCCTCCATCAGGTCGGCCACGCTGCGGCCATCACGGGCCCCCTCCACCACAAAGTCGGTGATCAGGGCGATCGCCTCTGGATGGTTCAGCTTTACGCCGCGTTCCAGACGGTTTCGGGCGACCATTGCGGCAAGGCTGACCAGCAGCTTGTCCTTTTCGCGGGGGGTCAGGTTCATGCTTTCTCCTTTACATCTGCCAGACGCGCGGCAGGGGACGCCCCCGGCGCAGCAGGCCAAGACACCGGGCAATCTGACGCCGCAAGGGCCAGCCATCAGACGCCATCAGGCGCAGCATCAGCCGCCCCTCCAGCGCAGAGGCCGCCCCTTGGACGCCGGGTTCCGTCAACAGATTACGAACCGGATCCAGAAAATCCGCCGCATCTGGCGCAATCATCACAAGCGAGGCAAAGGCCCGCGCCCCATCCAGACCCGCGACGCCACTGGTCAGACTGCCTTGGGTCAGCGACAACTTTTCTACCATCAGCGGCACCCCGTCGCGTCGCACGTCACGCCAATCGCGCATCAAGACGGTCGAAACAGTTTCCCCCATGGCGGCACGGCCAAGAACAATCGTCTCAAGCAGCAAACAACCCGCATTGTGCCCAAGCGAAACCTGCGTGCGCCGGTCAAGTTTTGCTTGGTCAAACAAGATCGTTTCTTGCGGCAACCAGTCGATCCAACCGTTCCGTCCCACCGTCAAATCCACCGTGACCCGAGCAAGGCCAGATGTGCTGCGATAGGCGCGTTCAGCGGTTTGTGTGGTGGCCGTGGCGGCAACGCCCTCGCCCAACTCCACCGCGTAAGACAAGCTGTCGCCGCCCGTCAAACCGCCGGATGTATTCAGGAAGACCGCCTCTGGATCCTCCCCGCAATGCGGCAAGATCACCTTGGCCGAGCCCTTTTGGCGCAACACCCCAATACGCACAGCACCCGCACGAAAGCCCAAAGAGACCATCGCCTCTCCCCGGCTGCGCTGCATCGGTGCTACTGCGGAATGCGCTGTCATTGGGTCCCCCGTAGCGGCAACCCTGATTGGCGCGGCGGCGCATCTCAATCCTTGCAGCGCAAGATCGCGGCTGAAAGCGCCCCATCCTCAAGAAGAGATTAAAATGCAAGCATGACGCCCAAATATTGTGCGAAAATGAATCGCCAATGAATCGTGCCGGAGGGGATAACAGTTTGGAGTCCACAGGAATTTTGTCGAACCAAAATCAACCGAGTCTTCTTCAACATGTAAAGTCTGATAGCCAAGTCGCGGTCAGAGTTTTCCTTTACCAATCGCATTGCAGGTGGTGATCACTGAAATCGGCAAAATACTTCCCTTTTCGAACATTTTTGCGATCAGACCCGACAGCACAACGCCGATCATCCCACTTGACAAATGACACGAGAAAAGACCCCCAAATATATGATTTATAAATCATAAATTAAACAGCATACTAGCTGACAAGACTAGTTTGCGTCACGCAGTATGAAGCGTTGGATCTTGCCCGTCTGTGTCTTGGGCAGGGTGGACATAAAGACCACCGAGCGTGGATATTTATAGGGGGCGATCACCGCTTTGACATGATCTTGCAGCGCCTTGACCATCATATCAGACCCTTCAGAACCTGCCGCAAGTACCACATGGGCCTGAACAATTTGTCCGCGCTCCTCATGCGCCACGCCAATCACCGCGCATTCCAGAACGGCCGGATGGGACAAAAGCGCCGCCTCAACCTCTGGCCCGGCGATGTTATACCCCGAACTGATGATCATATCATCGGAGCGGGCGGCAAAGTGAAAACGCCCCTCTTCATCTTGCCAAAAGCTGTCCCCCGTCAGGTTCCAGCCGTTTTGCACGTATTTCTTCTGCCGATCATCGGCCAGATAGCGGCACCCTGTTGGCCCGCGCACGGCCAAACGACCCACCTCACCGCGTGCCAAGCCCTTACCGGCCTCATCCACGATCCGCGCCTCATATCCCGTGACCGGGCGGCCCGTGCATCCGGGACGGTGATCGTCAAAGCGGTTGGTCAAAAAGATATGCAACATCTCGGTCGCGCCGATGCCATCAAGCATCGGCTTGCCCGTTTTGGCCATCCAGTCGTCATAGACAGGCGCGGGAAGGGTTTCGCCCGCACTGACCGCCGCACGAAGGGAGGACAGATCCGCCCCGTCCTCCATGGCCTTCAGCATGACGCGATAGGCGGTGGGGGCGGTGAAGCACACAGTGGCCTTATGCTCTTGAATAATCGAGATAAGGTTGGGCGGACTGGCCTGTTCCAGCAAGGCTGCCGCTGCCCCGAACCGCAGCGGAAACACAGCAAGCCCCCCCAGACCAAAGGTAAAGGCAAGGGGTGGGCTGCCCACGAAAACATCGTCGGGCGTCACATTCAGCACCTCACGCGCATAGCCATCCGCGATGATCAACAAATCGCGGTGGAAATGCATGGTCGCCTTTGGCTCCCCCGTGGTTCCACTGGTAAAGCCAAGCAGGGCCACATCATCCCGCCCCGTCGGCGGCGGCGTAAAGCGCACTGATTTGCGCAGGGCCACCCGATCCAGTTCCGCATCGTGATTTGCGGTGCCATCAAAGCCGATAACGGTTTTCAAAAAAGCCGATCCCTTGGCGCAGGTGACCAGATCCTCCATCAATCTGGTGTCGCACAGGGCATGCGAGATTTCAGCCTTGTCCACGATCGCCGTCAATTCCCCCGCCCGCAGCATCGGCATGGTGTTGACCACCACTGCCCCCGCCTTGGTCGCGGCCAGCCATGCGGCCACCATGGCAGGGTTGTTCGCCGACCGGATCAGCACACGATTTCCGGGCTTTACGCCATAATCCTCAACCAGCGCATGCGCTATCCGGTTGGTCCAGTCCGACAGTTCCTTGTATGTGCGCTGCCGCCCATTGCCGATCAATGCCGTGTGGTCGCCAAAGCCCCGTTCGACCATTCTGTCGGTCAATTCCACCGCCACGTTCAGCCAATCGGGATAATCAAACCCGGCAAGATTGATCTCTGGCCAATCTTGCGGCGCAGGCAGGCGATCGCGTGAGAATGTGTCGATATGGCCAGACGGTCCCAACATCACGCCTCCTTTGGCACAACGGCCGTTGCTTCGATTTCCACCTTGGCACGATCCTCGACCAAGGCCACCACCTGCACCAACGCCATTGCGGGATAGTGGCGCCCGATCACATCCTTGTAAACAGCGCCCAAGCCTTTCAGATTGCTCAGGTATTCGGCCTTGTCTGTGACATACCATGTCAGCCGCACAAGGTGCTCGGGGCGGGCCCCCGCCTCTGCCAGAACGGCCACGATGTTGCGCAGCGCCTGTTCGACCTGCCCCACAAAATCATCCGTCTCAAACTCACAGTCACCGGTCCAGCCAACCATGCCGCCGGTAAAGACCATTCGCCCTTCGGCCGCGACGCCATTGGCGTAGCCACGGGCCGCTTTCCAACTGCTGGGGTGCAAGACCTCATGCATCAGGTGCCTCCATAAATGCTGTGATCGCAGCCCGCATGTCATTGGGCCAAGGTTTGGGCGCACCAAGACCTTCGACAAAGACCAGAACAAGCCGAACCGTCACCCGATGCTCATCGCCGCACCAAGCCTGCAGGCCAAAATCGATGGAGCTGCGGCCAAGTCGTGTCAGCTGCATACGCCACTCCAACACCTCGCCCAAGCGAGAGGGGGCATGAAAATCCGCTTCCAACCGGGCGGTCGGCACGCCCTGAAGGTCCCGCATCATCGCCGCATAGGACTGGCCCGCGACCTCGCGAAAGAAATTTTCGGCCACCGAATTCGTCATCTCGAAGTATCGAGGGTAAAAGACGATGCCCGCCGGGTCGCAATGATTGAACTCGATCTGGATGTGGCGACGATAAATCACAAGATGCTCCTCGCGATGATGATTTTCTGCACGTCGCTGGCCCCTTCATAGATGCGCAAGGCACGGATTTCACGGTACAGGCTTTCCACCACTGACCCATGCCGAACGCCGTCGCCACCATGCAGTTGCAGGGCTATGTCGATCACCTCCTGCGCGGCTTCCGTAGCATAAAGCTTGGCCATTGCGGCCTCACGACTGATCCGCGCCGCGCCTTGATCCTTGGTCCAGGCCGCCCGATAAATCAGCAGTGCCGCGGCATCGATCTTGAGGGCCATATCCGCCAGATGCCCCTGCACCATCTGCATCTCCGCCAAGGCAGCCCCTTGAATACGCCGGGCTTTCACACGGTCCAGCGCCTCATCCAAGGCCCGGCGCGCAAAGCCAAGGGCCGCCGCCCCGACAGTGGCGCGGAACACATCGAGCACCGACATCGCAATCTTGAACCCCTCGCCCGCCCGTCCGATCAGCGCCGATTGCGGCAGACGAACCCCCTGCAGCCGCAACCGGGCAAGGGGATGCGGGGCGATGACCTCAAGGCGCTCCTCCACCGTCAATCCCGCAGTATCGGCTGGCAACACAAAGGCCGACAATCCCTTGGCCCCCGGCGCCTCGCCCGTGCGGGCAAAGACCACGTAGACATCCGCAATGCCGCCGTTTGAAATCCAGGTCTTTTCTCCGTCAAGCCGCCAGCCCCCCGCCTCTGCCACAGCCGTTGTGGCCGTTGCCGCCACATCCGATCCAGAGGCAGGCTCAGTCAACGCAAAGCCGGAAATCGCCTGACCTGACCGGGTCCGCGCCAGCCATTCACGCTGCTCCGCACGGCCAAAGAGGCTGATCGCCCCCATACCAAGCCCCTGCATGGCAAAGGAAAAATCAGCCAGACCGTCATGTCGCGCCAAAATCTCACGGCTCAGGCACAGGCTGCGCACATCCAATCGCTCGCCTGCATCCGCCCCTGTATGGCGCAGCCAGCCCGCCGCGCCCAAACCCGACACAAGCACCCGGCAGGCCGCGTCCACATCGCCATGATCCACCGGCAGATGCGTGCCACACCATTCCTCCAGCCCTTCGGCCAAGGCACGGTGGCGATCCTCAAAAAAGGGCCAGGTCAGAAAGCTGTGGTCGGGCATGGTTTCATCTGTTCCTAAATATCCTCGGGGGGTGAGCCGCACCGCGGCGAGGGGGGCAGACAGCCCCCTTTACTGCGTCAGTCACCCTCAAACACCGGTTGTTCCTTGGCGACAAAGGCACGATAGGCCCGCTCAAAATCGCGGGTCTGCATGCAGATCGCCTGTGCCTGCGCCTCGGCCTCGATCGCCTGCTCCAGTCCCATGTCCCATTCCTGCGCCAATTGCGTCTTGGTCACACCATGGGCAAAGGTCGGTCCCGCGGCAAGCCGCCGCGCCAGCGCCATCGCCTCGGCCTCAAGCGCCTCTGCCGGGTGCAGGGCGTTCCAAAAGCCCCAGGCCTGCCCCTCTTCGGCCCGCATCACCCGGCCGGTGTATAGCAGTTCCGCCGCCCGCCCCTGCCCGATGATGCGCGGCAGCATGGCACAGGCCCCCATGTCACAGCCCGCCAGACCCACGCGGGTAAACAAAAAGGCGCATTTTGCGGCCGGTGTTGCCACCCGCAGGTCAGAGGCCATGGCGATGATCGCCCCCGCCCCTACCGCCACACCATCCACGGCGGCGATGATCGGTTTGGTGCAGGCGATCATCGCCTTGACCAAATCCCCCGTCATGCGGGTAAAGGCCAGCAAGTCCTTCATCGGCAGGCCAATCAGCGGGCCGATGATCTCGTGCACATCGCCGCCGGAACAGAAGTTTCCGCCGTTGGAGGCAAAGACCACCACATCAACATCCGTCGCATAGGGCAGCGCGCGAAAGGTGTCGCGCAACTCCGCATAGGACTCAAAGGTCAGCGGGTTCTTGCGATCAGGGCGGTTCAGACGAATGACCGCAACGCGGTCCGTCACCTCCCACAAGAAATGCTGGGGCGAAAGCCCTGCCATTTGGGTCATGCGATCCCCCCCATACGCTTTAGAATATCGGTCAATTGATCCAGATCTGCCTCGCTGACCTCTGCAAACAGACGATCAACTTCTCGCTCATGTCCGGCGGCAAGGCCCTCGAACTCCTGCAAACCGGCATCCGTCAGGGCCACATAAACCGTCCTACGGTCCGTTTCCGATGGGCGGCGCGCCACGAAACCGTCCTTTTCCAGACGATCCACCACAGCCGTTGCATTGCCGTTCGAGACCAGCAACATCCGGCTCAACTCACTCATCGTCACACCATCGCGCCTACGCCACAGGGCCGCCATGACGTCAAAGCGGGGCAAGGTGGTGGCATGATTGATCCGCAGATGTTCGCGCAGGTGATTTTCGGTGGCACGGGTGACGCCAAGCAGACGGATCCACATCTTGAGGCGGCGTTTGGATTGGTCACTCATGGGCTGCCCCCGGAAATGGTGATGGTCTGGCCGTTGACACCACACGCGGCCGTACTTGCCAGCCAAAGCGCGGTTGCGCTCACCTCGGCCGGATCAAACAGCCGCTTTTGCGGTGAGGCGGCTTCCAGAACGGCGCGGGCCTCAACGGCGGATTTGCCGGTCTTGGCACAGATATTGGCAATCGAGCGGTCGGTCATCTCGGTGTCCAGATAGCCCGGGCAGATCGCGTTGACGGTGATGGCTTTGGTCGCCACCTCATCGCCAAGAGCGCGGACAAGACCCACCACCCCATGCTTGGCCGCCGCATAGGCCGCGATATAGGGATAGCCGCGCAAACCCGCGACCGAGGCGATGGCAATCAGCCGCCCCCCCGTGGCGGGCATCTGCCCCAAAGCCTCGCGAAAGGTCAGGAAGGTGCCGGTCAGATTGACCGCAATCATCGTGTTCCAATGCGACAACGTCATCTTCCCAAAGGGCGCGGAGTCTGCCGCCCCTGCATTGGCAATGACAATGTCACAAGGGCCCGCCTGTGCGAAAAGATCGGCAACCGAGGCTTCGTCTGTCACATCGGCTTGAATCGCCCTGATCCCTTCCGTTTCACGCACAACGGCGGCCAATGCTTCCATCCGCCGTCCGGCAATCACCACCTCGGCCCCGGCTTGGGCAAAGTGGCGCGCCATGTCGGCCCCCACGCCCGTGCCGCCCCCGGTGATCAGCACCCGTTTGCCAGCAAAGCCTTCAGGCACGGATCACCTCCTGTGCACGGTCGGCCAAGCGCTGCGCCTGATCCCTTCCGGCCTCATAGGGCAGCGGCCATTGCACGGTCTGGTCCCCTTGGCGGATGGCCGCGTGCAAGGTCCAGTAAGGGTCGGCCAGATGTGGACGCGCAAGGCAGACAAGATCCGCCCGCCCGGCCAAAAGGATGGAATTGGCGTGGTCTTCTTCGGTGATATTGCCAACCGCCATGGTGGCGATACCCACCTCATTGCGGATGCGGTCGCTAAACGGCGTCTGGAACATCCGCCCGTAAACAGGCCGCGCAAGGGTGCTGGTCTGGCCTGCACTCACGTCAATCACATCTGCCCCGGCCTGCGCGAACAGGCGCGCGATCTCCACCGCCTCTGCCGGGGTCACACCCTTTGCCCCAACCCAGTCATTGGCCGAGATCCGCACCGACATCGGCTTTTGGGCAGGCCATGCGGCCCGCATCGCGGCAAACACCTCCAGCGGATAGCGCATGCGGTTTTCCAGCGATCCGCCATAGGCATCGTCGCGTTGGTTCGACACAGGGCTGATAAAGCTGGAGATCAGATAGCCATGGGCGGCATGCATTTCGATCATGTCAAAGCCCGCGCGCACGGCCATTTCCGTGGCCTTCACGAATTCATCGCGCACCCGATCCATATCGGCCCGGTCCATCGCCTTTGGCGCAGCATTGTTGCCCGACCATGGCACAGCGCTGGCGCTGAGCAGTGGCCAATTCCCCTGAGCCAAGGGCGCGTCCATCACCTCCCACCCCAGTTGGGTAGAGCCTTTGCGCCCCGAATGGCCGATCTGGCAGCAGATCTTGGCCTGTGTCTCGGCATGGACGAAATCGGTCAGCCGACGCCAAGCAGCCTCATGCGCCGGATCGTACAGCCCCGGACAGCCCGGCGTGATCCGCCCCTCGGGGGATACACAGGTCATTTCCGTATAGACCAGCCCTGCCCCGCCCTTGGCGCGTTCGGCGTAATGGACAAAATGCCAATCCGTCGGGCAACCATCCACCGCCTTGTACTGTGCCATCGGGCTGACGACGATGCGGTTATGCAAGGCCATCTCCCCCAGACGAAACGGGGTGAACATGGGCTTTTGCCCAACCTGCCCACCCGAGCGGGCGGCAAACCAATCCTCGGCCCCGGCAAGCCAGGCCCCGTCGCGCAGACGCAGGTTTTCATGGCTGATCCGCTGGCTGCGTGTCAGCAAGGAATAGGCGAACTGCTGTGGCGGCATGTCCAGATACCGCTCCACCTCTTCGAACCATTCCAAAGAGTTACGGGCAGCGGATTGCAGGCGCAACACCTCCAGACGCCGCTCGTCTTGATAGCGCACAAAGGCCGCCGCGAGGCTGTCTTCGCTTTGCACGTAATCCGCCAAAGCCATCGCGCTTTCCAAGGCCAGTCGCGTGCCAGACCCGATAGAAAAATGCGCCGTCGCCGCAGAGTCGCCCATCAAGACGACATTCTCGTGATACCATGTTTCACAGATCACGCGGGGGAAGTTCATCCACACAGCCGACCCACGCAGGTGCGCGGCATTTGACATCAATTCATGCCCGCCAAGGTGGCTGGCAAAGATCTGACGGCAGGTTTCCACCGTCTCTTCCTTGGTCATCGCGTCAAAGCCCCAAGCATCCCACGTCGCCTGTGTGCATTCGACGATGAAGGTCGCAGTGGTGTCATCAAATTGATAGGCATGGGCCCAAACCCAGCCATGCGCCGTCTTCTCGAAGATAAAGGTGAAAGCGTCGTCAAACTTTTGATGCGTGCCCAGCCAGACGAATTTGCACAGGCGCGTATCGACATTTGGCTTGAACACATCCTCATATTCGCGCCGCACGGAAGAGTTGATGCCATCGCAGGCCACAACCAGATCATAGTCCTGACGGTATTCTTCTGCGGTCTTGAATTCGGTTTCAAAGCGCAGATCGACCCCAAGGGCGCGCGCGCGTTCTTGCAGCAAAACCAACAGCGTCTTGCGCCCGATCCCAGCGAACCCATGCCCGCCGGAAACGGTCCGCACCCCCGCATGGATGACGGCAATGTCATCCCAATAGGCAAAGTTTTCGCGGATCGTGGCCGCGCTGACCGGATCATTCGCCGCCAGTTTTTCCAGCGTGTCATTCGACAGCACAACGCCCCAGCCAAAGGTATCATTGGCGCGGTTGCGTTCCAGAACCACGACCTCATGTCCCGGATCGCGCAGCTTCATCGATATCGCGAAATACAGGCCCGCAGGGCCACCGCCAAGGCATAGGATTCTCATCGGACTCTCCTGTCTTGCAGCAAGCCTGCCACCGGGATCAAACAATTTCAAGCTTGAAATTTTTGACTTGAAATTTCCATGGCGCGGCGCATGATGCCCCCATGGAACAAGAATATCGGTGCACAACTGTGGTCGGGGAAACGCGGCCCTTGAACGTGATAAAGGCCTTCTGGCCTTTGCTTGCCACCGAACACGGGCTTGCATCAACCCCATCCCACAATGCCGAAAGGTCAGGCAAATGACGACAATCGCCGTGATTGGCCTTGGCACGATGGGCCTTGGGATTGCACAGTGTTTTGCCCAAGCCGGGTTTGACGTCTTGGCCACGGATACCCATGCCCCGATGCGCGACAGCGCCGCCGACAGGCTGGTCCAGAACCTTGCCCCAAGGGTCAAAGCCGGAAAATTATCGCCAGAGGATGCCGCAGCCACCCTCGCCCACTTCACCGTGGTGCCGGATCTGAACGGCCTCGCAACGGCCGCGCTTGCCATCGAGGCCATCGTGGAACGGATCGAGGCAAAACAGGATCTGTTTGCTCGGCTGGAGGGTATTTTGGCCCCTCACTCCATCCTTGCCACGAACACCTCTTCCCTCTCGGTCACATCGCTTGCACAGGGCCTTGCCAGGCCCGAACGCGTGCTGGGACTGCATTTCTTTAACCCCGCCCCGGTGATGCGACTGGTGGAATTGATCCCGCATGCAGGCACCGATCCGCAGGCACTGGCAAAGGTGCGCGAATGGGCCGAGGCGGCGGGCAAGACCGTGATAACTGCCCCCGACCGCCCCGGCTTTATCGTCAACCGCTGCGCCCGCCCGTTTTATGGCGAGGCTTTGGCAATGCTGGAGGCTGGCACCCCCGCAGCCCGCATTGATGCGGCCATGCTGGCGGCGGGCTACCGGCTTGGCCCTTTTGCCCTGATCGATCTGATCGGGGCCGATATCAACCTTGCCGCGACCGAAGGGCTTTACGCCGCCATGGACGGGCACCCCCGCTATTTCCCCTTTGCCCCCCTGCGCGCCCAAGTGGCCAGTGGCCATCTGGGCCGCAAAACGGGCGCGGGCTTTGTCTTTCCGGCCGAGGTTGTGGCCCATGCGGACCCCATGATTGCCCTGCGGATCGAGGCGACACTGGCCAATGAGGCCCTTTGGCTGCTGGCCGAGGGCGGGACCACCCCGGAGGGAATCGACACGGCCGTAAAACTGGGGCTCAATTTTCCACGTGGTCCGTTCGAGATGCTGGCCCAACATGGGTCTGCAGCGATCAAAGCCACCCTGTCCGATCTGGCCGCACGGGCCCCGGACCAGATGAAACCGCGCTATGCGCCCGCGCCGGGATTGTAAGATGACCGAGGCCTTTCTTTGCACCCACCGCCGCACCGCCATTGGCCGATTTGGCGGCGCGCTGTCACGCCTGCGCCCCGATGATCTGGCCGCCCATGTGATCGACGGCGTCATGGCCCAACATCCGGGCCTGCCGGTGGATGAGGTTGTCTTTGGCTGCGCCAATCAGGCGGGTGAGGATAACCGTAATGTGGCCCGCATGGCCTGCCTGATCTCTGGCTTGGGGGAGGACGTACCGGCCACGACCGTCAACCGGCTGTGTGGATCGGGGCTTGATTCGGTGATCATCGCGGCCCGGATGATCCGCGACGGGGCGGCAGATGTCGTGCTGGCGGGCGGGGTCGAATCCATGTCGCGTGCGCCCTTTGTCATGCCAAAGGCCGAGACCGCCTTTTCCCGCGCGGCCGAGGTGTATGACACGACCATCGGATGGCGCTTTGTGCACAAGGGTATCGCGGCACGCTATGGCATCGAGTCCATGCCAGAGACGGCCGAGAATCTGGCGACCGAACGCGGGATCAGCCGCGAGGATCAAGATCGCTATGCGCTGCTGTCGCAGGGTCGCTATGACGCCGATTGGCATGCCGCCGACATTATCCCCATCACCCCGCCCGGCAAAGGGGCCGAACCGGTGGCCCGCGATGAACATCCGCGCGCGACCAGTCTGGAGAAACTGGCCAGTCTTTCCGCCCCCTTTCGGGCGGGTGGCAGCGTGACAGCAGGCAATGCCAGTGGCGTCAATGATGGGGCCGCCTGCGTGCTGATCGCCTCCGCCCGCGCGATCAAGGACCATGGGCTGATCCCCTTGGCCCGCATTGGCCATGGCGCCAGCGCAGGGGTCGCCCCGCGCATCATGGGGATTGGCCCGGTGGCCGCCTTGGCGCGGATCACGGCGCGCACAGGTCTTTCGGCCCAAGACTTTGACGTCATCGAATTGAACGAGGCGTTCGCCGCCCAAGTGCTGGCCTGCACCCGCGCTTGGGGCCTGCCCAATGATGCGGCACATGTGAACGCAAAGGGTGGGGCGATTGCCATGGGCCACCCGCTTGGCATGTCGGGCGCGCGCATCGCCGCCACCGCCGCCCGCCGTCTGGCCGAAACAGGCGGCAAACACGCCCTTGCCACCGCCTGTATCGGCGTGGGACAAGGCATTGCCCTCACCCTTCACGCGGTTTGAATCCGGGATTATCCAGACATGTCAGGCGACGCTTATTTCCTCTATCACTCCATCGGCATGTATCCGGGCAAGGCACGCGATACCGCCGCCGCCATGGCCGACTTCGCTGTCATGTGGGCCACACCCGATGATGCGCAATGGGCCGCGGTCATGCCCCTGCGCCAGCGCTTTATCGACCGATGGGCTGCCATCCTGAAGGCAGCGCCCGGAACCGTGACCACCACCGAAAGCGTGACCCAAAGCTTTCACATGGTGCTGTCCGCCCTTCCCAAAGGGCATCTTGAGGGGCGCACGGTCCTTGTCGGTGCGGATTGCTTTCCCTCGAACCATTTCTTGCTGCAAAGCATGGCCGACCGCTATGGCTTTGCCCTGCGCACGGTGCCCCTGCGCCAAGGTGCGGCCTTTGTCGAGGATGAGGATTTTCTGGATGCATGGACCCCGGATGTGGGCCTTGCGTTGCTGACATGGATTTCCTCCACCACTTCGCACCGTATTGATCTGCCGCGCATGGTAGCGCATGGCCGCCGCATGGGCAGTCTGATCGGGACGGATATCACCCAAGGGGCGGGCCTGATCCCCTATGACGTGCACGCGCCCGAGGTGGATTTTACCATCTCGACGTCGCTCAAATGGATGTGCGGCACACCGGGGGCGGGGATCGTTTATGTCTCGCCGCGCCTGATCGGCCATTGCCAGCCAGAGCTTGCCGGATGGTTCAGCCAGCCAAACCCGTTCAATTGGGACATAGCGGCCTTTTCCTTTGCCCCCGACATCAGGCGCTTTGAAAGCGGCACGCCGGGGTGCATGGGGGCGCTGGCCTCCCTGCCCGCGCTGGATTGGCATGCGGCACAGGATCATGGCGCGATCCTCGCGCACAACCGCGCCCTGACCGCGCAGTTGATCGAGATGGCAGATGACATGCGCCTTCCCCTGCTGACCCCGCGCGATGAAGGCAAGCGCGGTGGGTCAATCATGCTGCGGGTCCCCGAGACGCATCCAGCGGCCGGGATCGTTGCCGCTCTGCGCCCCCAAGGGATCACCTGCGACAGCCGCAGCCAAACCCTGCGCCTGTCACCGGGGATCATGACAACCACCAACGGCGTTCAGCGTCTGGCAAATGCCTTGGCCACAGCCCTGCACTGATCATATCCTCGCCTTCAGGAGCCCGCGCCATGGCCGCAAGGCCTTGGCGCGGGCAAAACCCCGTCAGGCAAAACTGCGGATCGTGGCCAAAGCACCGTCCAGCGCCTTGCCCTCTTCATCCATCAAGGCAGCCTCGCGCAGGCGACGGGCCCAATCAGCGGCATCGTCGCGGCCTGCGACCAGTTCGATGCCTGCCAGAACACGGTCAAATTTTGACAGACCCCGCGCATGGGTATCAGAATAGCCCTTGACCAGACGACGGCAGCGAATGACCTCCACCGACAAGGCATAATCCCTGTCCAGATGGCCTACGGCGCGGGTCAACCACGCCTCAAGATGCGCCACCTCATGGCTGTGCCGCAGGCTGCGCAGCCGCCAGCGCTTCAACCCACCCAAGACATACAGCGTCGCATAGGCCACCAGGCCATCGGTCCGCAAACGCCGCCCCTTGTTGAACCAGCGATCCAGCCGCGCCATCCATTTCGGATCGGCCTCGATCCGCGCCCCAAGCCGGGCGGGCAACATGCCTGCGATCTCTTCGGCGCGGGGATGCATAAACTCGGTCACCTGCATCACATTGCCGTCCTTGACCCCCATCTCACCGCGAATGCGAACAAAGCGGCTGCCCCGCGTCTTGAGGTCCGCCACGCGGATCACGTCATCATAGGCCATAGCGTTGGCGATGTATTTCGCCCCTTCACGCGTCAGATCAAAGGGGGCTCTGTCACGGGCGGCCACGGCCTCCAGCCGCTCCAGATAAAGCTGACCATAGGCGGTGTCTTGAAACTCCACCACCTTGCGCAGACCTGCCAAGGCCATATCGACAGCCGGGGCCGGCAGGGCCGCCGCCCGCGCGCAAAGTCCCTGCCAATCCTGAACCAACCGCTGCGGTCCGCGCGGCATTTGATCTTGCGGGGGAACTGCCGCCCCCATGGCCTGCGGCGGCTCACCACCCGCCAATGCGGCCTCATACCCTGCCGCAAAGGCCCGAAGACTGGGCTCCACCCCCTTGCCCCCGGCGCGGATCGCCTGTTCATAGGCCACGCGCGAAAACGGCAAGGCCTCACTCGCGGCCAGCGCGCCGAACAAGGTGGCCGAGATCACTGAACCGACCCCCACCGCCACCGCGTCAAAATCCGCCGCGATAAAGCGCCGCGACGCCACCTCGGCTGCGGCAATCACCTCGGCGGATGAGGCGATGCCATCCCCCGGCACCATCTTTTCGCTGACCGCAAGTGCGCGGTGGGTCGACGCGATCAGGGTCGTACGATCCGGCGTGACAAAGCCGCGAATGATCGACCGGCCCGCCTCCATCATCTCGGCGGCGATCAGGATGTCCACATCCCCCGCCGCGGGCATCAGCGAAAAGATCGGCATCTTGTCAGTCTGCGGCGACATCTCGACGTAATAGACCGTGGCCCCGGTGCGTTGCGCCACACCCGCGACCGAGGTGGCCTGACAGGCATAGCCATTCGCCCGCGCCAAAGCCTCGATCCAGCCGGTCAGAACGCCCCCGCCCTGCCCGCCCACGGCCAGCACAGCCAGCTTTATGATGCCGCCAAGCGCCGGATCAACGGGGCGCGGCTCTAGCACTTCATGGATGGTCATGCCGAAAACTCCAACCTTTTGGCCGCCCGTCGGGCCACAAGCCACGCAATGGCCTGCGCCCGCTTTTGGGCCCACCACGCCTCAAACCGGCCCGGATTGTGCACCACATCGGCGCGGTAAAAGCTGGGGCACAGCACGGCGGCATCCGCCACCTCGCCGCAGTTGCCGCAGCCGACACAAGATTGGTCGATGCTGGCCACAGGATCATCCCGCAACGGATCATCCAACCGTTTCAAAGACAAGGATGGGCAGCCCGACAGACGGATACAGGCGTGATCGCCGGTGCAGATCGCCTCATCCACGCCAAAGCGCGGCGCCTCGACCCGCCGACCCTCTTTGATCGCCGCCGCCCGCAACGGCTTTTCACGGCGCTGCTTGTTCAGCATGCATTCGGACGAGGCAATGATGACCTTTGGCCCCTCTTCCTTGGTGGTCAGCGCCTCATGCAAGATTTTGCGCAACTGTGGCACATCATAGGTGCGATCCACCTGCCGAACCCAGTTGATGCCGATGCCCTTCATCGCCTGCGAAATCGGATGGTTTGTGGCCTTGGTCGCATTCTCGGCGCGTGAGGACATGACATCTTGTCCCCCCGTGGCAGCGGAATAGTAATTGTCCACCACCATCACAACGCCATCGGATTTGTTGAACACCATATTGGTCATCGACGACGACAGGCCCGAATGCCAGAACCCGCCATCCCCGATGATAGAGATCGGGCGTTTTTCCCCGCCCCCATCAAAAGCCCCGTTGCCCGCAGGGCCCAAACCATAGCCCATGGTCGCCCCCCCGATTTCAAAGGGCGGCAAAGAGCCGAACAGATGGCAGCCGATGTCGGCGCTGATCTGATGCTTGCCCAGATCCTGTTGCACAAGTTTCATCGCGGCAAAGATGGGTCGCTCCGGGCAGCCCGTGCAAAAGCCGGGTGGACGGATCGGCACGGCCTTGGTCAGGTCCGGGATCGCCGGGCGGTCTTGATTGGGCGCGCGCACGGCGGCGGGCAGCATCTCGGGCGCAGCGGCCCGCAAGAACCCCTCGACCGCTTCCAGCATCACCGCCCCGGTATATTCACCTGCCATCGGGAAGACGCCTTTGCCATACAACTTGACCGAAGCCCCCGCGCGGTAAAGATAGGTCGACAACGTTTGTTCGATAAACTCCGGCTGACCCTCTTCCACGACAAGGATCGACCCTTTCCCTTCGGCAAAGCACAGAAACTCTTTGGCGATCAACGGATAGGTCACATTCAGGCAATAGATCGGGATCTGCGTCTCGCCATAGATATCGGCCAGTCCAAGGCGCTGAAGCGCACGGATGACCCCGTTATACATGCCGCCCTGACAGACAATGCCAATCCGCCCGCCCGTGCCAAACATCTCATTCAAACGGTTGCCTTGAATGAACTTCTCTGCCGCAGGCCAACGGTTCTTTACCTTGTCTTGCTCATGCACATAAGACATCGGCGGCAAGACCACGCGGGCAAAATCCGAGCGCGGGTTTGACAGCGCGTCGCGCACCGACAAGGGCGGGGCCACATTGTTGCGCGTGGCAAAACTGCCCGTCACATGGCACGACCGGATGCGCATGGTCAGCATCACGGGGGAGTTGCTGGCCTCGGACAGGGCAAACCCATCCCCCACGGCCTTTACGATGGACGGCAGGTTCGGGCGCGGGTCCAGCAGCCAAAATTGTGATTTCATCGCAAAGGCGTGGCTGCGCTCTTGCATGATGGAAGAGCCTTCGCCGTAATCCTCGCCCAACACGATCAGCGCACCCCCTGTCACCCCCGAGGACGCAAGGTTGGCCAGCGCGTCCGAGGCGACGTTCACCCCCACCGGGCCCTTGAAGGTGACGGCCCCACGAATGGGATAATGCACCGATGCTGCCAGCATTGCCGCCGCCGCCGCCTCGTTGGCATTGGCCTCGAACCGCACGCCAAGTTCGCCCAGCAGGTCTTGGGCATCGGCCAGAACATCCATCAAATGGCTGATCGGCGCGCCCTGATAGCCACCCACATAGCCCACGCCGTTTTCCAACAGCGCCTTGGTGATGGCCAGAATTCCCTCACCCGTAAAGGTGTCCCCTTCGCCTTTGCGCAGGTCTTCGACTTCTGCTTTGAAGGAACGTTCCGCCATATCAAATCTCGTGCTTTCTGATGTTTGTCAGCATCTTTTGAAGCGTGGTTACAAAGGCGCGGCGCTCATCTTCGGGAATGCCGCGAAACATGCGTGCCTGCGCCGCCGCCATATGCGGCCACAACCGGTCAAAGGCCGCACGGCCCGCATCGGTAATCCGCACCCGCACGGCGCGGCTGTCGGCACTGTCTGCCTCGCGCCGGATCAGGCCCTCGGTCTGCAACTGGTCCAACGCACGGCTCAGGGTCGATTGTTCCGTCACCGTGTAAACAGCCAATTCGCGGATCAGCGGGCCCTCAACAACCGAAAGAACGGCAAGGGCGCGCATCTTGGGGGTGGTCAGGCCCATGTCGCCCATATCATCGCGCAAGGACGCGTTATAGCGCCCCATGATCCGGTTCATAAGGTAGGGGGCAAAATTGGTCAGGCCAATTTCACCCAAACGTGGGGACGGCGGCGCGGATTCGTCGTTCATGCGCCCAACCTTTTTGCTGCGTTAAAGCCCGATCCGCCACCAAGCCCCGGCCCCGGATGGGTGCTGGCCCCGATATGGATCAAGCCTTTGATCTCGCTCGTGCCATTGGTCGAATGGGCAAAGGGCCGCCAGATAAAAAACTGATCAAGAGTGCAGGCCCCGCCATAGGGATCACCGCCTTCAAGGTTGATGTTCATCCGGTTGAGATCTTGGGGCGAATAGGCGGTGCGGTTCAGCACCAGCGATTTGAAATCCTTGATATGACAGCACAGAATGGCCTCGATCCGGTCGGCAAAGGCCTCGGCGGCCGCGCCCCAATCCGTCGCGGTAATCTCACCCGCCGCATCGCCTTTGATGATGCGCGGCGCATCCGGGATTTGCAGCCACAGCACGGCCTTGCCCGCTGGGCAGCGGCTGGGGTCCAGCACCGATGGTTGGCCCACACAGATCGTGGGCACCGCAGGCAACAAGCCCCGCTCTGCCTCATTCACCGAGCGTGAGACAGAATCCACCCCATCCGCCAGATGGATCAGCGCCACCTGCTCCAGCCCCGGTGACAGCCATTCCGGCACCGCATCCAGCGCATAATGCAGTTGGAAATTGCCGCGCCCATGGCGGAACCTTGTCGCCGCTGCGCGGTCTTGCGCTGGCGCATCCCCCTGCAGCATCCGCCCGTAAAGCTGCGACGGCGTGACCGAGGCCAGCACCGAGGCGCAAGCGATGTCAGAGCCGTCGGTCAACCGAACGCCGGTGACCTGTTTGCCCTGCACCAAGATGCGGTCAACATCGGTGTTCAGCCGCACCTCGCCGCCCTGTTCCTCGATCAACCGCACAAAAGCCTGCGCCGCAGCGCCGGCACCGCCCTTGGCAATCGGCGCACCTGCAGCCTCCAACGCAAAGGCGATGACCTTGCCCATCTGCGCCGAATAGGCGGCCTCGGGCCCAAGGCCGGTGTGCAGCACCCATGGCGCAAAAAGCGCCTGCACCGTCGGGTGTTTGAAATCGCCCTCCAGCCAGCCGCGCGCGGGTGCAAGCGCCTGCCCAAACCACGCGGCAAGGCCACGCAAACCGCGCTGGCGCACCTGAGCAAACATCAGGCGGGCCATCTTCCAATCCCAGGCAGGGTTGCCCAAAAGCGCGAACAAAAACGGCGCATCCGCCGCGATGCCCTGCACCACAGCGGCATGTGCATCGCCATCCCCTGCCGACAAGGCGTTGAGGCGACGGATGTTTTCAGCCTGATCCATGGTCAGCACCAAAGCCTCGCCATTGGGGCGCAGCACGGCTGTTGGATGCGGGCTGTGGCAATACTCAAACCCATGCCGCGCCAAATGGGGCCCAAGTGCGGCCCCCGCAGGCGAGGTCATGAACAACACAAAAGTCGCCGCCAACGGGTCATGCACAAAGCCGGGGTAAAGCGGGCGGCTGCGCATACAGCCCCCCGCCTCGCCCTCGCGCTCCAGCACCAGAACCTTGCGGCCCTTCAACGCCAACAGGCTGGCCGCAACCAACCCGTTGATCCCTGACCCGATGATGACGTGGTCAACCATCAGCCCCTCGGCACAAGAGCCAAGGCGCGGATCGGGGAACCCGTGCCACTTTTGATCTTGAGCGGTGCTGCGATCAAGATCGCCCCCTTGGCGGGCAGCTTGTCAAGATTGGCAAGACTGGCGAGGCCATAGCAATTGTGCTTATGCAGCAGGTTATGGGCCGGGAACGGTGGGTCCATGCCCCCCGCCTGCCCCGCATCGGTGCCGATGCACTGGCTGCCCCAGCCAACGATGCCTTTGTCCAGCAGGTACTTGATCACCTCGGCGGTTGGGCCGGGCGTGTGGGGACCGGTTTCATTGGCGTTCAGGAACAGCCCTTCGTCATGGGCGCGGGAATCCCAATCGCTGCGCAGAACCACCCACTCGCCCGCGTTGATCGCCCCGTGCTTGGCCTCCCATGCCTTGACATGGTCGATGGTCAGCAAGAAATCCGGGTCGGCGCCACATTCGGCACTGAAGTCGAGAACATTGACAGGGGCCACCAACCGCTGCACCGGCAAGGTGTCGGTATAACCATCGGCGTAATCCTTGCCGGTGATCCAGTGATGCGGCGCATCAAAGTGGGTGCCGCTATGCTCGCCCAGTTCCAGCCAGTTCCATGCCCAGAACGGCCCATCTTGATCATATTCGCTGATCCTGTGAATCTTGATCGGTGGGGTGTCTTTGGCGAAATCCGGGGGCAACTTCAGCAGCGGCGTCTCGGGGCCAAGCACGCCCGTGCAATCCACGACCTCGATCCCCCCGCTGGCCAACATACCGGCCAGTTGCGACAGCACATTTTCAGACGACATCATCACTCTCCCTGTCTTGCCCCACTCGCGTCGGAGCCTGTTCTTTCTGACCCAGCCCAAGCCACCATCTATCTGGCGATTGTGGCCCATCGGATGCAGAATCATGCTAGACATAATTATATGCGTTTGCAAATATCCTTGCGTCAACGGGGGAAAGAATGGCTGACCATTTCGACGCAGTCTTCATCGGGGCCGGTCACAATGCGTTGGCCTGCGCCCTGCACCTGTCTGCGCGGGGCTGGTCGGTCGGAGTGTTTGAACAGGCGGCGGAACCGGGCGGGGCCGTCAAGTCCGGGGACTATACCTTGCCCGGATTTCGGCATGACTGGGCGGCGATGAACCTGTCGCTGTTTGCAGGCTCTGCTTTCATGAAAACACATGGGGCTGAGCTTACAAAACACGGCCTTGGCTTTGTGCCCGTAAACCGCCCCTTTGCCAGTGCCTTTCCCGATGGCAGCTGGTGTGGGGTGTCAACCGATCTTGCCGAAACCACGGCAAATATCGCCCGGCATTCGCCCGAAGATGCCCAGATCTGGGGGCGATTGCTGGCAGATTTTCCGACCCGCGCCGAGGCGATCTTTGGCCTTTTGGGCAGCCCGATGCGGGCGCGGTCGCTTGGTTCTTTCTTGTTCACGACGCTGCGCAAGCAAGGGCTTGCGGGCACCATGGATCTGGGCCGCTTCTTGCTGCAATCCCCGCGCGATTGGCTGGGCCAGACCTTTCGTTCGCCAAAGGTGCAGGCCATGCTGGGGGCTTGGGGGATGCATCTGGACTATGCCCCTGATATCGCCGGAGGTGGGCTGTTTCCCTATCTGGAGGGGATGGCGGGTCAGGCTTTTGGCATGGTCCTTGGCCAAGGCGGGGCCGATACCGTGACCCGCGCCTTGGTCGCGGCGATCCGGGCGCGCGGCGGGGTTGTGGAGTGTAATGCCCCAGTGGCGCGCATCATCCGTTCGGCCGGATCGGCCACTGGGATCGAGCTGATTGATGGAAGAAAAATAGCGGCGAATAAAGCAGTTATCGCCGGAACCTCGCCTTCTGCCTTGGCCGCACTCACCGGGGCGATCACGCCCAAGTTTGACCGTGCAATGGCAGATTTCACCCATGCGCCGGGGACGATGATGATCCATCTGGCGATGGACAGCCTGCCGGATTGGGCCGCGGGTGAGGCGTTGAAAACCCACGCATACGTGCATCTTGCGCCCAGCCTTGACCAGATGGCGCGCACCTATCAGCAGGCCCGCGCAGGGCTTTTGCCAGATGAGCCGATCCTAGTGGTCGGCCAACCCACCGTCTTTGACCCAAGTCGCGCGCCTGCGGGCAAGCATGTGCTGTGGGTGCAGGTGCGAATGGCACCGGGCACCATTTTGGGCGACGCCAAGGGCGCGATCACGGCCACCAACTGGGCCGAGGCCGCAGAGCCCTTTGCCGAACGCGCGCTGGATATTCTGGAGCGCTATGCCCCCGGCACAAGGGCCAAGATCCTTGCCCGGCATGTCGTCAGCCCTGCAGCACTTGAGGCCGACAATCCAAATCTGGTGGGCGGTGATCAAATCTGTGGCAGCCACCACCTGAGCCAGCATTTTATGTTCCGCCCCGCGCGCGGGCATGCCGATGGAACCACGCCTGTAAAGGGCCTTTATCTGACCGGGGCCGCCGTCTGGCCCGGTGCTGGAACTGGGGCAGGATCAGGCTTTTTGCTTGCCCGATCCTTGGCCGGAAACTGAAACCAAGACCACCATAAAACGAAAAAAACAAACAACAGGGAAGACCACAATGAAACTCAACCGCCGAACCATGCTGCAACTTTCGGCCGCGACTGCGGCGCTTGGTGCAAGCGCCTTTGCCGCCAAGGCGCAGGCCATTGAAGAACTTGTAATTGCATATAACGTGCCCTTGCCAAGCTGGGACCCGACCGTTGGCCCCTCGGCCGTCAACCCGACCATTCAGGGCCTCTATCAATCGGTTTTTGACCAATACATCTTGCAACAGCCCGATCTGTCGCCCGCCCCCGGCCTGCTGACCGAATGGGGTTGGAACGAGGACCGCACGCAAGTCTGGATGACGGTGCGCGAGGGCGTCACATGGCACGACGGCAGCCCCTTTACCGCCGAGGATGTGGCATGGAGCCTTGCACGTGTGGCCAATCCCGAAACCGGCAGCCCGATCCAGTTTGTCTGGGGCACGCTGGCCAATCACCGGGTGGAGGGCAACAAGGTCATTGCCGATGTGGCACAGTTTGACCCAACAATCTTTAAGTGGATGTATTTCCTGACCGGCTATGTGCTGCCCAAGGCCTATTACGAAAAGGTCGGGGCCGAAGGATTTGAGGCCGCCCCGATCGGCACCGGCCCCTATATGGTCGACAAGTTTGAGCGCAACGCCTTTGTCCGCCTGAAAGCCAATGCCAATTACTGGGGCGGCAAGCCCGATTTTGACACTGTCACGATCAAGTTTGTAACCGACTCTGCCGCCCGCGTGGCGGAAGTGGAATCTGGCAACAGCCATGTCACCTTGGAAATGCCCTATGAGGAATATGACCGCCTGAAAGGCGGCGCCTTGTCCGGCGTCGCGGCCCCCATCTCGGACATCGGGATGATTTTCCTCAACGATATCGAGGTGATGACAGACCCGAACGTGCGCAAGGCCGCCGCCCATGCGATTGACAAACAAACGATCATTGATCGGTTGCTGTCGGGTTATGGCGTCAAGATCGACACGTTGGAAACCCCGGAATATGACGCCTTTGATGCCTCGATCAGCGTGGAATACAGCCCCGAAAAGGCGATGGAATACCTGAAGGCCAGCGGCTATGGGCCTGACAATCCCGTGAAATTTAAAATCCAGACCACCAAGGGTTTCAAGCCCAAGGATTATGAGATGATTCAGGCTATCGTGGGTCTGTGGCGCAAAGTCGGGATCGAGGCCGAGATCGAGGTCTATGAGATCGCCAAGCATTACGAGTTGCGCGCCGCTGACCAACTGGCCCCTGCGGCGTTCTATAACTGGGGCAATTCGGTTGGCGATCCGACCACCTCTACCGGCTTTGCCATGTTCGGCCCCTCGCCCCACTCGGTCTGGGATGGAGAGGATCTGATCGGCATGATTGGCCCGCTGTGGGGTGAGGCCGATGAGGCGAAGCGGATCGAGGGCTGGAAGGGCGTGGACAGGTATATTGCCGAAAACGCGCTGGTGATCCCGCTGCTGCAATATGTGCAGCCCATCTTGCACGCGCCCGGCGTTGTAGTCACGCCGCATGCCTCTGGCGCACTCTTGCCGCATCTGATGAAGCGGGCCTGAGGCAAAGCTCCAAGGCGGGGAACGCGGGTGCGGGGCACCGGCGGCGACGGGGGGACTTCACGTCCCCCCGGCCCCCCCTGTGGGATATTTATGAACAGATGAACCAAGGGACGCGCCGAAGAGACGCGGCGGGCAGGCACAATGCAGATGTTCAGGACCGTCCTGATGCGCCTTCTGACCACGGCCATCACCCTTTTTGGGGTGGCTGTGATCGTGTTCTTCGTTATCCGCGTGGTGCCGGGCAACCCGATTGCGATGATGCTGCCGCCGGGGGCGACAGAGGCGGATGTGGCGCGATTGACCGCGCTTTACGGGCTGGACAAGAGCATCCCCGCGCAATTCCTGATCTGGCTGGGTGGGGTGTTGCAGGGCGATTTCGGCACTTCGATCACCGCGCGACAGCCGGTTCTGGCGCTGGTCTTGGGGCGGTTGCCCGCGACGCTGGAGCTTTCGGTGATGGCGCTGCTGATGGCGATCGTCTTGGGTGGCATGGCGGCGCTGCTGGGGACCTTGCGCCGGGGGGGGCGGACAGAGGCTGCCATCGACATCGGCAATGGGATGGCCCTGTCGGTGCCCGATTTCCTGTGGGGTCTGGTCTTGATCCTTGGGCTGGGGGTGTTCTGGCCGGTCTTTCACATCTCGGGCCGGATCACGCCGTCGCTTGATCTGCCGTTCGTGACGAATTTCTATCTGTTTGAAAGCCTTGTGCGGCTGCGCTTTGATCTTTTGGTCGATATCGTGGGCCATATGATTTTGCCCGCCCTTGCGCTTGCCATTCCGCTTGCAGCGATCATCGGGCAGTTGCTGAAGCAATCGTTGAAAGAAACCATGCATCTGGATTATGTGACGCTGAGCCGGACCAAGGGCTATTCCGAAACCCATGTGATCTTGCGCGAGGCACTGCCCAACGCGATCTTGCCGACGCTGACGCTGGTGGGGGTGCAATTCACCTTTCTGATCGGGGGGACGGTGATCATCGAGCGGCTGTTTTCCTATGAGGGCTTGGGCAATATGGCCATTGATGCGGTGATCAACCGGGATTTGCCCCTGATACAGGGGATTGTGATCTTGTTTGCCGTCATTTTCACCGGGGTGAACCTGCTGGTGGATCTGACCTATGCGGCCCTGAACCCAAGGCTGCGTCATGGCTGATGTGATGGATGGCCGGGGCGCGGTCAGGCGCAAGGGCGGACTGCGGCTTTGGCTCTCCGCCTGTTGGTTGGCGGTGGTGGTTGTGGTGGCGCTGCTGGCCCCATGGGTGGCTCCGCATGACCCCTTGGCTCAGGATCTGTTTCTGGGCCGGATGCCCCCCGTCTGGATGCAAGGGGCAGAGCCGGGCTATTATCTGGGCACGGATTCATTGGGCCGCGACGTGCTGAGCCGGATGATCCATGGCGCGCGCATCGCCCTTGCGGTGGCGCTGTTTGCCGGGGTGATCACGGCGCTTTTGGGGGCCAGTCTGGGGCTGCTTGCGGGTTTCATGCGCGGCTGGGTTGATCTGGTGATCTCGCGCCTGATTGACATCTGGATGGCCTTCCCGCCGGTTTTGTTTTCGATCCTGCTGATCGCGGTTCTGGGGCCGGGGCTGTCGTCGATCATCATCGCGATCGTGGTGATTGACTGGACCCGTTTTGCCCGCGTGGTGCGGGCCGAGGCGATGGCGCAGGGGGCGATGGATTATGTGCAATCGGCCCGTGTGGCCGGGCGCGGACGCTTGGGCATCATGTTGGTCGAGGTTTTGCCCAATGTCTTGCCAACCGTGATCGTCTTGCTGACGCTGGAAATGGGGATTGCGGTGATTGTCGAGGCGATCTTGTCCTTTGTGAACCTGTCGATTTCAACCGATGACCCGACATGGGGAGGGATGATTTCCGAAGGCCGTGCCTCGATCCATCAGGCGTGGTGGGTTCTGGTCTTTCCGCTGGCGACGTTGTTTCTGACGGTGCTGGCCTTCAGCCAATTGGGCGAAGGGTTGAAAGACCGCTTTGATCCGGTGCTGAGATGAGTTTTCTGGAGGTGCGCGATCTGTCGCTTCGCATCAAGGGGGAGCAGACCCGCTTGTTGCGGTCGGTGTCCTTGTCGGTTTCGGTGGGCGAGGTGCGTGGCCTTGTCGGCGAATCCGGGGCGGGCAAGTCGATGATCGGCAAGGCGGTTCTGGGGATCTTGCCGCGCGCGGTCGAGGTGGCGGGGGGCGAGATCTGGCTGGATGGGCAGAACCTGCTGGCGCTGCCCGTGGCCCAACGGCGGCGGGTGATCGGGGCCAAGGCGGCGCTGATCCCGCAAGATCCGCTGACGGCGCTGAACCCCTCGCGCCGGATCGGGCCGCAGATCACCGACAGGCTGGTGGATATTCTGGGCTGGGCACGCAACCGGGCCGAGGCGCGGGCACTGGAACTGCTGGAGGAGGTGCAGATTGCCGACCCAGCCCGGGTGATGCGATCCTATCCGCATGAACTGTCAGGCGGGATGCGCCAGCGCATCTTGATCGCCTCGGCCTTTGCTGCGGAACCGAAACTGATCGTGGCAGATGAACCGACAACGGCCTTGGATGTGACCGTGCAAAAGCAGATCTTGCGCCTGATCAAGGGGATGCAGGAACGCCACGGCACGGCGCTGTTGTTTGTAACGCATGATCTGGGGGTGGTGTCCAAGGTGTGCCAGACGATTTCGGTGCTTTATGCAGGCTTGATGGTCGAAGACAGCGCGACCGCTGCCTTTTACGCCGGGCCGCGCCACGCCTATTCCCGTGCGCTTTTGGCCGCGACGCCGAAATACACCGATCCCCTTGGATCGCTGACCCCGGTTCCCGAGGCGGTGATCGCGGCGGTTCGGGCCGAGGTGGCCGCAGCCGATGGGGGCTGGCATGGCTGATCTTTATACGGTGCAGGATTTGCATCTGTCTTTGGCGGATATGACGACAAAGCCGCTTTTTGGCTCCGCGCGTCGGATTGAGATCCTTAAGGGCCTGAGTTTCGGGATCGAGAAAGGGGCCGTGATCGGTATCGTCGGCGGATCGGGTTCGGGGAAATCCACGCTTGGCCGTGCCTTGGTGCGGCTGTTGGAGCCTTCGGGTGGCAAGATCAGCTTTGATGGCCATGACACCACGCATCTTTCAGATGCCGACCTGCGCCCCCTGCGCCGCCGGTTCCAGATGATCTTTCAAGACCCGATGAGCAGTCTGAACCCACGCCATACCGTGGCCCGGCTGATTGCCGCCCCGCTGTCGCTGCACGGGTTTGACGCGATCGAGGCGCGTGTCGGCCGGGCCTTGGATCATGTCGGCCTGCCGCGCAGCTTTGCCATGCGCTATCCGCATGAACTTTCGGGTGGGCAGCGCCAAAGGGTGGGCATTGCGCGGGCCGTGGCGCTGGAGCCGGACTTCATCTTGGCGGATGAGATTGTGTCGGGGCTCGATGTCAGCAGTCAGGCGCAGGTGTTGAACCTGCTGGAGGGGCTTGTGCGCGATCTGGGCCTGACGCTGGCCTTTATCAGCCACGATCTAAGCGTGATCCGGCGTTTGTGCAGCCGCACCATCGTCATGCATCAGGGGCGGATCATCGAGGACCGGGTCACCGCAGAGTTGTTTGCCGCGCCAGAGGCGGAGTATACCCGCGACCTGCTGGCCGCGATCCCCCTGCCCGATCCGGCGCAAGTTTGGTAACACGGGCAGCGCCCATATGCCCCCGTCAACAGTTAGGCTGACAGAAAGGCGTCAACCTCGACCCGCGTGGGCATAGAGGCGGCGGCCCCCGGTCGCGTGACTGAAATGCCCGCAACCGCACAGCCAAAGCGCAAAGCCTGCTCTATGGGCAGGCCCTCGGACAAGGCCGTGGCCAGCCCACCGTTGAAGGCGTCGCCCGCGCCTGTGGTGTCGCGCACCGGGCCCGGCGCACGGGCCGGGATATGCAGGCTTTCGCCGCCCTTGCGGTAAAGCACCCCTTTTTCGCCCAAGGTAATGATCGCCGCCCCAACGCCCCGCGCAATCAACGCATCAGCAGCAGCCTCGGCCTGCGCAATCGTGGTCACGGGCAGTCCCGTCAGCCCCTCGGCCTCGGACTCATTGGGGGTGATGATATCGACAAGGGACAGCATCTTATCGCTGAGGGGTGCTGCCGGCGCGGGGTTGAGGATGGTTGTGACCCCTGCCCCGCGGGCAATTTGCAGACCCGCAAGGGCGGCATCAAGGGGTTGTTCCAATTGGGTCATGAACAGGCCCGCGGCTTCGATCAAGGGGCGGCTTGCCTCGACATCGGCGACACTGATCCGGGCAGCGGCGCCTTGGGCCACGATGATGGCGTTTTGCCCCGTTGCGGCCTCCAGAAAGATAAAGGCCGATCCGGTATAGCTTTCGGGGTCTTCGGTCACATGCGGGGTGATGCCCGCACCCGCCCAAAGATCCCGCGCCATCGCGGCAAAGGCATCGACGCCAAGGCGCGTGACGATATGCACATCCCCCCCCGAACGCGCTGCGGCAACCGACTGGTTGGAGCCCTTTCCCCCCGGCCCCAGCATGAAATCATGGCCAAGGATGGTTTCGCCCAAATGCGGCATCCGATCCGCGCGATAGGCCGCATCCGCCACGAAAATCCCCAGAACGACAATCGGTTTGCCCATGGCTTAACCCTCGGGCCCGATCACGCCCTTGCGGAACATGAAACAGCCATAGAATCGCCGCTCGCCCGTTTGGATCACGGCATAAGCACCCTTCGCCAGATCGTAAAAGGCAAAGCGTTCCACGCCCGGAATGGGGCGGGGCTGGCCCTCGGCGCGGTTCACCTCGGCCTGCACCTCTTGTTGCACCTCTGGCATCGCGTCAGGATCGCCCACGACCTGCATCCGCCCGGCAAAATCCTCGACAAAGGTGTCAAGCGGCAGAACCGACAAGATGGCCTGTGCCGCCTGCGCAGATGTCAGGTTTTCCATCCGCAGAAGACGCCCCGCGACGGTCTGGCGCGCGATGCTGTCGGCCGGAAAATTCGTATCCACCAAAACCAGATAGTCGCCATGACCCATGGCGCGCAGTGCCCCCAGAACATCGGCATTCAACCGTGTGTCGATCCCTTTAAGCATAGCCCCCCCCCTTTGCCCGCCCTTGCGGTGTTTGCGCCACCCTGCCCAAAGGTGTGGCGCGGGGCAAGGGGGCTTAGACCTGCCCCTCGACCAAATCGGCAAGGCCCTTTGCCTCGGCCAGAAGGGCGGTCAGAACCGGCGTATGGGGTTCGCGCCATGGCGCGATCAGCCCGATCGTATGGGGGGGCGCGTTTTGCTCCAGCGGGATGATGCGCACCTTTTTGCTGGCTGCAAGAAACACCGCCACCCGGCGCGGCAGGATCGTGGCCCATTCGCCGGTCTCGACATGGCTCATCAAGACCACGGTCGAATTGGATTCGACCGCCGGGATCACATCCACGCCGGCCTCAAGGAAATGGGAGTTGATGATCCGGCGGTTTTGCATATCTTGGGTCAGCAGGCACAAAGGCTCCGCCGCAATCTCGGCCCAGCCGACCTGAGCGCGCTTGGCAAAGGCAGATCCGGCGGCACAGACAAAGCTATAGCTTTCGCGGTAGAGCGGCACACTGACGACGCGGCCAAGCGGTTCGTTGTCCAGATAAGAAATGCCGGCATCCACCTCCAGATCCTCCAGCATCTTGAGGATTCCGATTGAGGTGGCCGACAGTACCGTGATCCGCACTCCGGGGTTCTTGCGCACAAAGCGCGCGGTCAGATCGGCGGCAACGGTCAGGGCCGTGGGAATGGCCGCCAGCCGCAGGTTGCCCGACAGGCCATGGCGCACGGCACGCATTTCCTCGCGCATGGTGCGGGTATCGCCCACGATCTGGCGCGCCCATTGCAGCACGCGCTGTCCCTCAGGCGTCAGGCCACCAAAACGCGACCCGCGCCAGACCAGTTGCACGCCGAGCTGCGCTTCAAGCTGCTTGATCCCCGCCGAAAGGCTGGGCTGGGTGATGCCAAGACTATCGGCCGCGCGGCCAAAATGGCTTTCGCGGGCAAGGGCAAGAAACATTTCCAGCTTGTCTATCATGGCGGCACCTTAGCCCTGCACAAGACCTGAGAAAAGCACCCATTGGGGCATCAATTGCGGTGCAAGACCCAGCCCCTTCGGTCCCCCTTTTCCCAAAACAAAACGGGTCCCATCGGGACCCGTTCTGCACTTGCACATCTGAACCCACCTTGGGCTGTGGGTTCTGCACTGATTAAGCTGTTAGACCACCTTGACCGACAGCACGCCCAGCCCGTCAATCATCGCATCCATCGTATCGCCACGCTGAATCGCGCCAACACCCGAGGGGGTACCCGACATGATCACGTCGCCTGCCTGCAATTCGAAATAGTCGGACAGATAGGCAATCATTTCCGGAACTTTCCAGATCATCTGATTCAGATCGCCCTCTTGGCGGACAACACCATTGACCTTCACCTCGATGCGACCCTCGGTCAGATGCCCCACTTCGGACACGGGCTTCAGGGGACCAACCGGGCCAGACCGCTCAAACGCCTTGCCAATCTCCCATGGGCGCCCTGCCTTTTTCGCCTCGCCCTGAAGATCCCGGCGCGTCATGTCGAGCGACACGGCATAGCCCCAGACATGGTTCAGGGCATCATCCACACTGATGTTTGTTCCCCCCGATTTCAGCGCCACCACCAACTCCACCTCGTGATGCACATCTGAGGATTGCGGCGGATAGGGAAACTCGCCCGAGGCATCTAGGTTGTTGGGGTTCTTCTGGAAAAAGAACGGTGCTTCGCGATTCGGGTCACCGCCCATCTCGACGGTATGGGCCGCGTAGTTGCGACCAATACAATACACCCGACGCACCGGAAACGCAGCCCCCCCGCTTGTCGGGATGGAGGGCGTCGCGGGGGCGGGAATCACGAAGTCAGCCATCTTGTACCTCTTTGGAATGACATTTTGCCTGACGGTATTGGAGAACTTCGCCAAGATCAATCCAGACCAATGTAAAAAATATCCAATATCGCAACCCAATCCACCATTGATTTGCCAAATTTTTCCGCCTACGCTGGAAATTAAGCCGTAATTGGTTGACCAATTTGGGACATCAGATGCCGGAACAAAAGTCCATCACCCTCGACCCAGTGGCGCGTCTTCGCAGCTTCATTTCGGACGGCGGCTATGGTCAGGGCGTAAAGCTTCCGCCAGAGCGCGACCTGACGAACGAATTGGGCATGTCGCGGGCGACGCTACGCAAGGCGCTCGATGCGCTGGAGCGTGACGGCCTGATCTGGCGACATGTCGGCAAGGGGACGTTTGTTGCCGATGGCAGCCAGCAAGACGGCACAGATGCCTCTGTGCAACTTGGCCGTCAGCTTACACCCTTTCGGATGATGCGCGCACGCTTGGCCATTGAGCCTGCCATCGCCCGTGAGGCAGCCATAAATGCCTCAGGCGACGCGCTGCTTCGGATGCAGCAAGCCTTGGACCGATCGCGTGCGGCCTCGACCTGGGAAACCTACGAGGCCGAAGATGATCTTTTTCACCGTGCCATCGCCGAGGGCAGTGACAACCTGCTGTTATTGGCGCTGTTTGACCAGTTGAACGAAGTGCGCCGCGCTGTGGCTTGGGGCAATGTGGAGCGCCAGACGGTGCGCCCGTCGCAGGGCCACCCCAGCTTTGCCCAGCACGACGCGATTGCGGCATCCATTGCGGCGCGCGATCCCCATCGCGCCTATGAGGCTATGCGGACCCATCTTCAATCCGTGTCCGCCCGACTGTTTGGGGAGGTTTGAGTAAGGCATTTCGGTCCGAAGAAAGAACCCGAAAAGGGCTTCGGAAACAGAGCAAAACATCGCGTGAATTCTCAGGGAGGAGAACCATGAAGATCCTGTTGAAGAAACTGGCCGGCCTGACACTGGCGGCATCATTGATGGCATCGGCTGCACATGCGGAAACGATCCGCATCGCGCTTGCCGAAACCCCGTCGGACGAACTGGCGGCGTTCTTTGTCGCGCTTGACCGTGCCAAGGCAAATGGCCTTGACTATGAATGGACAGCTTTCGCCGATGAAGAGCTTGCCATTCAGGCCGTGTTGAGTGGCCAGATGGATATCGGCTTTGGCACGCCCTATGCCGCGATGCAGCGGTCAAAGGCACCGATCCGGATCATCTTTCAGTTGTCCAAGCTGGTATTTTTTCCTGTGACGACAATGGACTATACTTCACTCAAGGATCTCGACGGCAAGCCGATCTTGCTGCATTCGCGGGGCGGCGGCACCGACTCCATTGCCAACGTGATCGAAGAGCGTGAGGGGATCAAACTGGGCGAGCGGTCCTATGTGCCGGGCTCTGGCAACCGCGTGGTCGCGCTTTTGGCAGGTCAGGCAGAGGCGACGATCCTTGATCTTTCCAACAAGAACAAGATCGTGGCCGAGGCGGGCGACCGCTTCCACTCCTTGCCGATGTTTGAGGTAAAGGCCAGCGACGAGGCGCTTTTTGCCAATCTCGATTGGATCAAGGCCAATGAAAAGGATGTCGATATCTTTGTGCAGGCGCTTGCCAGCGTGTGGCAAGACATGGCCAAGGATCCGACGATCATCCGCCGCGAAACCAACCCTGATGGGCCAATTGGCCAGCTTCCCGCCGAAGTTCTGGCGGAGCTGGACGGGTTCTACGCCGACGCCGTTGCAGGCGGGCTTTATGATCCGAACGGCGGTGGCCGTGCCGCCGCACAGGCCGATCTTGAGTGGTACACGGGGGCAGGTCAGCTGGAAGGCGACCCGGCGACCCTGAACGCCGAAGACTTCTGGTATTTCGCGCCACTCGACGCGGTCGCGAAGTAACCCATCAACCAGACGCGGCCCGCCCCACCCTGCGGGCCGCACACCTCTTGTCACGACCGGAACCAATTGCATGCAGAACCGCTCGCTTTTCCTGAAACTTCTCAGCGCGGCCATTGTGTTCGGCGCATGGGAGATCGCGGGTCGAATCCCGATAAGCTATGCGTTTCCGACGTTCTTGGAATCCATGACCGCATTGGCCCAGATGACCTTTGATGGCACAATCTTTGTGGCCTATGCCGAAACCCTGAAACCATTGGTCCTTGGGATTGCCATCTCTGGCATCGTGGGCGTGGCCATGGGCCTTTGGATTGGGCTGAGCGCCCGGTTTGAATGGCTGTTTGCGCCCATATTCGTGGTCATGCAGGCGGCCCCCTTGGCCGCGCTGATCCCCATTTTGGTGATGGTGTACGGCATTGGCCTGACGTCCAAGGTCTTTGTGGTCTGCATCATGGCGATGCCGGTGATCGTGCTGAACACCGCTGGCGCCGTGCGCAACACACCCGCCTCAATCAAGGATATGGCGAAGTCCTTCCTTGCCAGCGACCGCGACGTGCTGACCAAGATCATCATCCCCGCCGCCTCGCCCATCATCTTTTCGGGCCTGCGGCTTGGCGTGTCTGCTGGTTTCATTGGCGCAATTCTGTCGGAGTTGAAGATCACCCCGACGGGCGTTGGCGACATCATCTCCTACAGTCGGTCGATTGCGGATTACCCTAGCATGTATGCTGCAATCTTCTCGATCATACTTCTGGCTGTGGTTTTTCTGAACCTGCTGGAATTGCTTGAAAATACTCTGTTCGAAGGGAACAACCGTGGCTATGTCTCAGATTAACCCCGCCACCTTGGCCGACGCACGCCCAGCATTGGACAGTGCCGTTTCCGTTCGCAACGTCTCAAAGAACTATGGCGATGTGCAGGCGCTCAAGAACCTGTCGTTGGAGTTTCCGCGCGGCGAGTTGACCTCGCTGCTTGGCCCCTCTGGCTGTGGCAAGACCACCTTGCTCAAGATCATCGCCGGGCTTTTGCCGCAAAGTGCGGGCCAGATCGAGGTGGACGGCAAGACCGTCACCGGCCCCGGCCCCGACCGCGCCTTTGTGTTTCAGGACTTTGCCCTGCTGCCTTGGGCCAATGTGCTGCGCAACGTGGCCTTCGGGCTGGAGCTGCGCGGGGTGGCCAAGTCAGAGCGCGAGGCGATTGCCGAGAAATACATCCGCGAAGTCGGCCTTGCAGGCTTTGAAAAGAAGTTCCCGCATCAGCTTTCGGGCGGCATGCGCCAACGCGTGGGTCTGGCCCGCGCGCTGTCGGTGGATGCGCAGGTTCTGCTGCTGGACGAACCCTTTTCCGCCGTTGACGAACAGACCCGCCGCAAATTTCAAGAGGATCTTCTGGCCCTTGTGGCAAATGAGAAAAAGACCTTCATCTTCGTGACCCATTCTATCGAAGAGGCGGTCTATGTCTCGGATCAGATCGCGATCTTGCTGCCCCGCCCAAGCCGCGTGTCCGAGATCATCCGCCCCACCAGTTTCCGTGGCAAGGGTGTCGACAACATTCGCCGTGACCCAGAGTATCTTGATATCGTGGATGAAATCTGGGCCTCGCTGCGCAGCTATGTGGAGTGATCTGACATGATGCTATTTGGTCGCAAATTGCCCGCGATGTCGTCCCTTTTGGTTTGGGCTGCGTTGTGGGAGGTGGTGGGTCGCATGGACCTTACCTTTTTCGTCCCGCCGATTTCTGCGGTCTTTGTCACGCTCTTTGGCCTGATCCAGACCACGCCCTTTCAAAACGCCCTTGGCACCACGGCTTATGCGTTCTTTCTGGGGGTGGGGTTTGCCATCGTGATCGGCATCCCGGTGGGCATCTTGATGGGCAAGACCCGGTTTTTGGATGAATTGCTGCTGCCTTGGGTCAATATTTTCATCAGCGCGCCCCTCACCGCCCTTGTGCCCGTGCTGATGGTGCTGTTCGGTTTTGGGACCAAGACCATCGTTATCACCACCACACTTTTCGCGATCTGGATCATCATCTTGAACGCCCGCGCCGGGGTGATGCAGATCAACCGCTCCATGGTTGAAATGGGGCGCAGTTTTGGGGCCTCACCCTTGGACGCGTTTTTCAAGATCTATCTCTGGGCCGCCCTGCCCGAGATTCTGGGCGGCGTCCGCATCGGCATCATCCGTGCGGTCAAAGGGGTGATCATCGGCCAACTTCTGGTGTCCATCGTAGGTTTTGGTGCCTTGTTCGAGCTTTATTCCAGCAACTTTTTGATGAAAGAGTTCTGGGCCGTGCTGATCGTTCTTTTCGGTCTTGCCTTCACGATTTCAGAGTTTCTAGGGTATCTGGAGCGCAAGGTTTCCTTCTATGCATCCGCGCGCTAGGGCGCTGCATTCGATTTTACGCAAGCAAGAAACGGCAAGATAAATGGCAATGATCGCAGACATTTTTGCACAGCATCCGCAAGACTCCTTGGCCATTGGCGCACCCGGGCGTGACTGGCTGACCTATGGGGCTCTGCGCGCGCTGTCGGCCAATGTGGGCGCTCAATTGCGCGGCTTTGGGATCAGTGCGCAAGACCGTGTTGCCATCGTCTTGCCAAATGGGCCAGAAATGGCGGCGGCCTTTGTGACCATCGCACAATCGGCGGTCACCGCCCCCTTGAACCCGGCCTATCAAGAGGATGAATACGCGTTTTATCTGGCCGATCTGAAGGCAAAGGCCCTTGTTGTGGCGGCGGGATATACTGGCCCTGCCCTTGCGGCGGCGCAAAGCTGCGGTGTTGCGGTTCTGCGGCTTGAAACCTCGGCGGATCTGCCTGCGGGTCAGTTCCGGCTGACAGGTGCGTTGGCCGACAATCCGGCGGGCGGGGCCGGTCCCGGTGCGGAGGATACAGCCCTGATCTTGCACACCTCGGGCACCACCTCGCGGCCCAAGATTGTGCCGTTGATGCATTCCAACGTTTCGGCTTCAGCTCGGCATATCCGGCAATCCCTTGCGCTGACGCCTGCGGACCGCTGCCTGAACGTGATGCCCTTGTTCCATATCCATGGGCTGATCGCAGCGGTCAGCGCCTCGCTTTGCGCCGGGGCCTCGATCTGGTGCGCGCCCGGCTTTGACGCGCTGAAATTCTTTGGCTGGATGAAAGATGCGCAGCCCACGTGGTACACAGCCGTGCCTACCATGCATCAGGCGATCTTGTCGCGGGCCGAGCGCAATGCCGATGTGATTGCCGCAACCCCGCTGCGGTTCTTGCGCTCTTCCTCTGCCTCCTTGCCAGCCCAAGTGATGCGTGCGCTGGAGGCGACCTTTGGCGCCCCGGTGATCGAGGCTTACGGGATGACCGAGGCTGCGCATCAGATGGCCAGCAATCCCCTTACCCCCGGCGCACAAAAGCCCGGATCGGTGGGCGTGGCGGCAGGCCCCCTTTTGCGGATCGCGCATGAGGTTGAAAATCGCCTGATTGACGGGACAGGTGAGGTCGTCATCTCTGGCCCGAACGTCACGCCCGGCTATGAACGCAACCCCGATGCCAATGCCAAGAACTTTTTCGTAGAAGGCGGATTGCGATGGTTCCGCACTGGGGATCAAGGGGCCTTGGACACCGAAGGCTATCTGTCGCTGACGGGGCGACTGAAAGAGATCATCAACCGGGGCGGCGAAAAGATCAGCCCGCTGGAGGTGGACGGTGTGTTGATGGATCATCCGGCAGTGGCGCAGGTGGTAACTTTTGCCATGGCACACCCAAAGCTGGGCGAAGAGGTCGGCGCGGCGGTCGTGCTGCGTGAGGGGCATTCGGCAACCGAGCGTGACATTCGCGATTTCGCGGCCAGTCGCATGGCGGATTTCAAAGTGCCGCGCCGCGTCATCATCCTTGATGAAATTCCCAAAGGGGCCACGGGCAAGTTGCAGCGCATCGGACTTGCCGAGAAACTGGGGCTTGGTGCAGCTGTTTGATTGCCCGGCAAAGGACGCAAGATGAAGATCTGTATTTTCGGCGCGGGTGCCATCGGTGGCTATATCGGGGCAAAACTGGCGATGGCCGGGGCAGATGTCAGCCTCGTGGCCCGCGGCCCGCATCTGGCCGCCATCGCTGACAAGGGTCTGACCCTGATCGAAGAGGGCGCAGACCCCGTCACCGTTCCCGTGCGCGCCAGCGCAAATCCGGCTGACCTTGGCCCGCAAGACTATGTGATCGTCACGCTCAAGGCCCATTCGGTGCCGCCTGTCGTGGCGGCGATGCAACCGCTGATCGGGCCGAATACGACAATCGTCAGTGGCGTGAATGGCGTGCCATGGTGGTATTTCCACAAGATCGGTGGGGCGCTGGAGGGCACGCGCCTTGCCTCTGTCGATCCGGGCAATGTGCAATGGGATGGCTTTGGCCCCGACCGCGTGCTGGGCTGTGTGGTCTATCCGGCGGCAGAGGTCAGCACGCCCGGAACGATCCGCCATATCGAGGGGAACCGCTTTTCCTTGGGAGAACCCGATGGATCGAAATCCGACCGCGCCACGGCCCTGTCACAGGCGCTGCAGGCCGCAGGGCTGAAGGCCCCCGTGCGGCCAAGGCTGCGCGATGAGATCTGGGTCAAGCTGTGGGGGAACCTGTCGTTCAACCCGATCTCGGCGCTGACCCATGCCACATTGGATGTGCTGTGCACCGATCCCGGCACGCGGTCTGTGGCACGCGCCATGATGCTGGAGGCGCAGGCCATTGCCGAGGCTTTGGGGGTGACCTTCCCGATTGATGTGGAGCGCCGGATTGACGGCGGGGCCGCCGTTGGCGCGCATCGCACATCAATGCTGCAAGACCTTGACGCCAATCGCCCGATGGAGATCGACGCCCTTGTGAAATCCGTTCAGGAACTGGGCCGGATCACGGATTTACCGACACCCACGATTGATACGGTGCTGGCCCTGATCACTTTGCGTGCCCGCGTAGGCGGGCTTTACTAAGCCGTTCAAACTGGTCCCCACGGACGTTTGTTTGCGCTTACCCATTTGACCCGCCAAGCCGCACATTCAGCCGCCGCACCTTTCCGTGTGGGGTCGCTGGCATCGCAAGTCGCAAGCTGCCTTGGTTTAGCGGCAGGTCGGCACCGTCGAGCGTGGCCTCAACAATCCCATGACCGCGGCCTTCGGGGTTGCTGATGCTGATCAAAAGCTGACCACCATCTTGGGCAAGGATGGCCTGCAGATGCGGCCAATCCTTGGGAAAGCAGGGCGAGAGCAGCAGATCCCCCCTTGGCCCGTGTCAGCCCCAAAAGCCCCTCGATCCCGGCCCGGTACATCCATCCCGCTGACCCCGTATACCACGTCCAACCGCCGCGCCCCTCATGCGGGGCGGAGGAATAGACATCTGCGGCCACGACATAGGGCTCCACCCGATAGCGGGCCGCCTCTTGCGGCGTCAGCGCATGGTTGATCGGATTGACAAGGGCGAACAACTCCCCTGCGGCTGTGCCATTGCCCAGGCGGCAGTGCGCAAGGATCGCCCACATGGCGGCATGGCTATACTGCCCGCCATTTTCGCGCAGGCCGGGGGGATAGCCCTTGATATACCCCGGTTCTTGCGTGGTTTGATCGAACGGCGGGGTGAACAGCAGCGCAAGCCCCGGATCGGGCCGGATCAGCCGCTCGGTCAGGCTGTCCATCGCCATTCGGGCGCGGTCAGGATCGCCCGCCCCCGACAACAGCGCCCAAGATTGCGCAATGCTGTCGATCTGGCATTCCAGCGATGTGGCAGACCCCAGCAGCGTGCCATCGTCATAGGTGCCGCGCCGATACCATGCCCCGTCCCAGCCATCACGCTCGATTGCCGCGCTGACCGCAACCGCATGGGCCCGCCAACACGCCGCGCGCGCCCTGTCGCGGGTATCGGCAAAGGGGGCCATTCGCCCGATGGTCGCGACCAAAAGCCAGCCCAACCAGACGCTGGTGCCCTGCCCGCCCTCGCCCACCCGGTTCATACCGTCGTTCCAATCCCCCGTCCCGATCAACGGCATGCCATTGGCCCCGGTTTGCGCGATGGCCAGATCAAGGCCGCGGGCGCAATGTTCAAACAGGCTGGCAGTGTGCTCCGATTGCGAGGGTTGAAAGAAGTCATCATGTACGCCGGGCAAAAGCGCAGGCCCGTCCAGAAAAGGGATATCTTCGTCCAGCACGGCCACATCGCCGGACACCTCGATATATTGCGCCACACCATAACCCAGCCAGACACGGTCATCCGAGATGCGGGTGCGCACGCCTTGACCAGAATGGGGCAGCCACCAGTGCTGCACATCGCCTTCGACAAACTGCCGCCCCGCCGCGCGCAACAAATGCGCGCGGGTCATGTCGGGGCGCAGGGATGTCAGGGCCATGCCGTCTTGCAACTGATCCCGAAAGCCGTAAGCCCCGCTTGCCTGATAAAACCCGGCCCGCGCCCAGATCCGGCAGGCAAGAGTTTGGTACAAAAGCCAACCGTTGAGCAAGATATCCATCGCCCGATCCGGAGACTTCACCTGAACCGCGCCCAACAGATCGGCCCAGTGCTTGCGCACCTGTGCAAGGGTTGTTTTTGGATCGGCGGCGCGGTGACGCGCGATCAAGATGCGGGCAGCCTCCTCAGACGCCGCCTGCCCCAGCAAGAGCGTGACATCAACACTTTCACCGGGCGCGAGGGTCACGCGCTGTTGAAGTGCCGCACAAGGATCAAGAGCGGGACCCGTGCGGCCCGAAAGTGCGGCCTGCCCTATGCCTTGGGGGGCCGCGACACTGCCGCCCTGCCCCAAGACCTCGGCCCGGTCCGCCGTCAGACTGCTGGTCTGCGCGCCCAGATCGGCAAAGGCGACACGGCCCGGAAAGGCCATGGAATAGGGGTTGATCGCAAAAATGGCCCCGGTTTGTGCATCTTTGCCGGTGATGATCTGTGCAGACTTGCCCGCCCCCAGCACCCATTCGACATAGGCGGTCACAGACAGGTGTCGTGGCCGTGACCCAAGGTTGCGCAGGGTCAGTTGGGTGATCTTGATCGGATCGTCCATGGGCACAAACTGCACCATCGTCGCCTCGATCTCATGGGCGGTATGGGCAAAGCGGCTGTAGCCAAAGCCGTGGCGCGCGACATACTCGCCCGCGCCACGCATGGGCAGCGCCGTTGGCGTCCAAAGCGCACCTATGTCCAGATCATGCAGATAGATCGCCTCGCCCGACGGGTCCGTCACCGGATCGTTTGACCACGGCGTCAGCTGATTTTCACGGCTGTTCTCGGCCCAAACGTGACCGCTGCCCTCGGCCGAGACCTGAAACCCGAAGCCCGGATTGGCGATGACGTTGATCCATGGGGCGGGTGTCGTTTGCCCGTCGCGCAGAATGGTCACATATTCGCGGCCATCTTCGGCAAATCCACCGGTTCCGTTGAAAAACTCCAACTCTGGTACGGCCACGCGCTGTGCAGGCAGGTGTTCTGCGACCGGAGCGGGCTTGGCCCGTGGCTCGGGTAACGCGGCCAAGGCATCAATCTGCTCGCCGATGCGGCCACGGCTGGCCACCAGAACGACACTTGCAACCGCCAGCAAAAGGGCGCGGGCCTCGGGGTTGATCAGATCCGAGCGCAGGGCATAGACCTTGCCTTGGGCAGCACCCTCTGGGCCCGAAGCGTGCGGGCGCGATTGGGCCGAGCGCACCGCAACCTCGATGGCGATCTGCATCTCTTGGATATAGGACGAGGCCCGCTCATTCAGGATCACCAGATCAACATCCAATTGCCGCATCTGCCAGTATTCATGCGCGGCAAGCACCTCTTTGAGGGCAACCCTGTCTTCACTGTCGCTGATCAGGAACAGCACAATCGGCAGATCGCCTGAGATACCCATCGGCCAAAGCGCAGATTGCGGCCCGGCACCTGCCTCGATGCGAAATGCCGGGCTGCGCAAGCGTGCGTCACCGCGCAAGATCATGCCGCCCAAACGCTGAAAATCGGCAGCTGCGGCCTGTGTGATGCCAAGGTGGTGCAACTGCACCTGCGCCTGTGTCCACGACAAGGTCACGGCACGATCAAAGGCCGAGGGGTCACGGTGGCGATCCACCAGATCAAGCAAGGCCTCGGGCGTTTCGGCAACAGCGGTCCAAAAGGTCACCCGCGCCAATCCCCCCGAAGGCACCTTTACCCTGCGGCGGATGGCAAAGACGGGATCCAGCACGGTGCCTGTCGTGTTTGACAAGGGTTGCTCCGACATGGCGGCATCGCGGATACTACCCCCCCGTCCGATAAAGCGCGCACGGTCGGTTTCATATTGAATCTCGGCCGTCTCTTCCCCCTCGACAATGGCGATATGCGCGACCCACACCTCTGAGTCACTGGGGGAACGGCGGCGACGGGTCGCGATCACAACGCCCAACTCGGGCAAGTAATCGGTCACGACAAACATCTTGGAAAACGCAGGGTGCGTCTGATCTGCCGCAGGCGGGGCCAGCACCAGTTCGGCATAGGAGGTCAGGTCAATCTCGCGCGCGTGGCGGCTGGTATTGGTCAGCGTGACACGCCGCGCATCGGCATCATCTTCGGCCGAAACCACAACCTCGGTGGTCATGGTCAGGCTTTGGTCCTTGTGCACGAAGCTCGCGTGATGTTCACAAAAAACCGCCCGGTGATGCAGCGGTTCTGCCCCGGTCGGTTGAAGCCCGGCCGACCAAAGCTGACCCGATCTGACATCGCGCGCAAAGATGAAAGAGCCCAATGCCGCCTGTGTCGCATCTGCCCGCCAGCGGGTGATGGCCAGATTGCGCCAGCGGCTATACCCGGCACCCGAAGGCGTCAACATCACGCCATAATGGCCATTCGACAGCAGATGCCCGGTTGGTGCGGTCAGATTTTTGGCCTCAAATCGGCGCAGAATGGGCGAGTCCGAGGTTTCGACCGACGCGACCAACACCTCTTCGGCGCGGGGTGGCGCAAGGGTGGCATCACGCGGCACACGCTCTTGCAGCAAGAGATCAACGCCTTGAATGATCGGATCGGCGTGAAACCGGCGGCGCAGACGGCCATTTTGCAAGGCATTGGCGATGGCTGTGATTGTCATGCCTTGATGGTGCGCCATGAAACTGCGGACCACGGCAAAGCTCGCCCCTTGCGGCAGGCGCGATGCCGTAAAGTCGACCGCCTCATAAAACCCAAAGCGCCCCTTGGCCCCGATGGCTTCCAGATAGACAAGGTTGTGGAGTGCCGCGCGCGGGTCGACCATGGCAGCAAGGCCCGTCGCATAGGGGGCGATGACGCGGTTCGCACTCAGCCCGCGCTTTAACCCCAAGCCCGGCACGCCAAAGTTTGAATACTGATAGGTCATCTCAAGATCGCGCGCGTTGTATGAGGATTCAGAGACCCCCCACGGCATGCTATAACTTGCGCCATAAGCAATCTGGCGTTCGACGATCAGGCGATTGGTCTGTTCCAGCACCGATCCCACGGGCGCACGCATCACCAGCGCAGGCATCAGATATTCAAACATGCTGCCCGACCATGAGATCAGTGCAGAGCCTGCACCAATCGGCGTGGCGGATCGACCCAGACGGAACCAATGGCGGGTCTCGACATCGCCCTTGGCAATGGCAAACAGGCTGGCCAACCGCGCCTCAGAGGCCAAAAGATCATAGCAATTGGGGTCTAGCGTATTGGTTGTGACCGAAAAGCCAATCGACAGCAGCTTCTTTTCAGGGTGCAAGAGAAAGGCAAAATCCATCTCAAGGGCAAGCTTGCGGGCCAGTGCTTGCACGGTGACAAGCCGCGCAGAATTGTCTGCCGTTTCATCCTCAAGATGATGGGCAATGCAGGTGAGAGCGGCCTGCACCCAAAACATCAACTCGGCATCCGCATGGCCTTGGGCGAGCGCTTTGGCCGCTTGGGCCATGGCGGCAAGCTGGGCAAAGCTGTCGTGGCGGTCATTCGCGCGGGTCAGTTGATCCAGAAGGGTGGAAAGCTCCGTGGCCGCTTGCGGCACCTCTTTGCGGGCAAGCGCCAAGGTGTCGGCCAGACCTGCATGACGCTCGGCCTTTGCCGGGCGGGCGGCCTGCCAATCCTGGCAGGTCTGCGCCACCGCGATCAGGTGCCCGGCCAGATTGCCACTGTCGACAGATGAGACGTAGGCCGGGTCCAGCACGCGCAACTCGCGGGTTTCATACCAGTTGTACAGATGGCCGCGAAACTTGGGCATCCGCTGCAGGGTGTTCAGCGTCTGCTCAAGCCGCGCAACGGCGTCCGTTTGGCCGATCCAGCCCATGTCATGGGCAACAGTGGTGGACAGCAGATAAAGCCCGATATTGGTGGGCGAGGTGCGGTGAAACACAGTAGGCGTCGGCGTTTCCTGAAAGTTGTCGGGCGGCAAAAAATTGTCGTCCTCGGTCACAAACGCCTCAAAAAAACGCCACGTGCTGCGGGCAATGCTGCGCAGGGCAAGGGTATTTTCGGCCCCAAGGGGCTGGGCCGCAGGCGGCACCCATGATTGACTGATCTTATGGGCAATGGCCGGTGCTGCCAGCCATATCAGGGCCGGCGCCAAAGCCACAGGCCAAGCCGCCGGATTAAGGAAAAGTGCCAAGGCACAGGTGCCAACCCCAAGCGCCATGCCAGCAAGCATCTGGCGATACTGACCGCCCAGATCGGGCCGCGCGCGTGTGTTTGATGCGGCGGCAGGCTCCCATTGCAAAAGGTGTTTGCGACTGACCGCCAACCGGAACAGCGTGCGCAGGCTTGCGTCCAGCATCTGGGCCGCAGCGTCGGCCAGAAACGCAGTGTTAAACACAATCTGGGCAAAGGCCGTCCGTGCATCCCCCAACAAGGCCGCAAGGTGACTGCGTGAGGTGATCCCCGCCCGACCGGGCATCACGGCAAAGGGCAGGCCGATCACCTGCGGCAGCGCCAACATCACCAGCACCGCACCCGTCCAGCCGATGGCCATGGGCAGCGGCAAAAGCAGTCCGGCAAACAAGGCCGCCATGCTGAACGGCGCCAGCAGCGACCGGCGCAGATTGTCGATCATCTTCCAGCGGCCAACGGCAGGCAGGCGCGTGCCCCCTACCCCGGCGATCCAAGGAAGAAGCTGCCAATCCCCCCGCACCCAACGGTGCTGCCGCCGGACGGCCACGTCATAACGGGTGGGGAAATCCTCGACCACGTCGATATCAGAGGCCAATCCGGCGCGGGCATAGATCCCCTCGAAAAGATCATGGCTGAGCATGGTATTGTCCGGCACCCGGCCAGCAAGGCTCGCCCGAAAAGCGTCGACGTCATAGATGCCCTTGCCGGTGAAAGACCCCTCGCTGAAAAGGTCCTGATAGACATTCGAGATCGCCGCCGCATAGGGCTCGATCCCACCGGGGCTGGAGAACACCTGCTGAAAGCGTGAGCCTTGGCTGCCCACCGGCAATGCGGGGGTCACGCGGGGTTGCAAAATACCATAGCCACGGACCACCCGCTGAAGACTGGGGTCAAAAACCGCGTGATTGAGCGGATGGGCCATCTTGCCGATCATCTGCGCGACCGTATTGCGCAAAAGGCGCGTATCTGCGTCCAGCGTGATCACATAGCGAACATCTTGTGGCACGGTCGTCTGGGGCAAGAAGCTGGTGTTGGTATCTCCGCGCAACAGCCGGTTCAATTCCGTCAACTTGCCACGCTTGCGCTCCCACCCCATCCAGACCCCTTCGGCGGGGTTCCATTTGCGATGGCGGTGCAAGAACAAGAAACGGTCCCCCCCAATCGCGGGATAGCGGGCGTTCAGCCGTGCAATCGCGGTTCTGGCTTCGGCAATCAGGACAACGTCTTCTGGCGTGGTTTCTGTGTTGGCATCCGGCCCATCAGACAACAAGGCAAAATGCACCGCCCCCCCGACACTGGACAAATGGTGCACCTCCAACTGCTCGATTTGGGCATGCAGGTCGTCCAGATTGCGCAACAGCACTGGGACGGCAATCAGGCTGCGCAGGTCTGGCGGGATGCCCGCCGCCAGATCCATGCCCGGCAAGGGACTTGGGCTCAGGCTGCGGGTGACGGCCAGATTGACCAAAGCGGTCCCCGCCTCGGATGCGGTGAAAAGCCCCGTCAGCGCCAGAATGACCAGCGCCAGACCACTGGCCCCAACCGCCCAAAGCGCCAGCGCCAACACCGCCGCCGTGGCAAGCGCGATGGCCCCAAGATAGCCCGGCAAGCCCAAACGGCTAAGCGGGCGAGAGAGGCGCATCAAAAGCGTGGGTTCAAAACCCACCGCACGCTCCAACCCCGCCCGCGCCGGCCCGATCAAGGCAAAGCCCGGATCCTTTGGCGATACGCTATCGTTCCCCGCCACGAACGTCAGGGCCGCATCGGCCACCCCCAGTTCCGAAAGGTTTGAGCCGCGCGCCAGCACCTCAATCGCCGTGCGATAGCTGTTGCGGGTGGCAAAATCTGATCTTTGACGAAGCCGATCATCGATCAGGCTGATATCTTCAACGAAATCCGCCCAATCCATTTCAGAGGCCAGGCGCATGCTGGTCACGATATTGCGCATCGTGACGTTCGACGCACCTTGGCGCAGCTGCGCATTCTGGACCACGGTTTCGATGCGGGTCGACTGCTGGCGCAAACGATCTTCCAGCCATGCCTGCAAGGGCGTGTCGGTCGGATCATAGCCGCGCAACCGCTTTGCGATCTGGGCGGCCACCACCTCATGCAGGGGGGCTCCCTCAAGATCCGCAGTCGCCGCGTGCAGAATCTGAAGCGCAGATTGGTCTTGATCATTCTTGGCACCAAGCACCTGATCCACAAGCGTATCGGCCACCATCCGCAACTCGCTGGCCTGCATGATCTGCCCGGCAAGCCTGCGCATGTTTTCGATCAAGACGATCCGCAAGGTGATCGCAATGGCCCATAGCTCGCCCAATGTCAGCGGGCTGATGGTTTGATAGGACTTCACGAAAAGCGCCAGACTTGGCCCAGACAGCAGGCTGTCTGTATGCGCAACATAGGCCCAAGCCACCCCAAGCACGCGGGGATAGCCAGCAAAGGGGCCCTCTGCCAGTTTCGGCAACTGCCGATAATAGTCGGGCGGCAGGTCATCAGCGATCTGGCGCTGTTGCTGTTCGGCAAGATGGAAATTATCCAGCAGCCATTCAGCCGCAGGCGAAATCGAACGGCCCGAGTGCAGATTGCGTGCGCAGGATCGATAGGCGTCAAGCAAGAAAACCGCATTGTCCTTGACCCGCGCGGTCAGGGGGCGCACCCGCAGCCCCCGGCCCACCGCCACGGTCTGTGCTTTTGCCAGAGACAGGGCGTGATGCTCCAGCCGTTCGGTGCCAAACAGCTCCGACCGGATGGCGGCGGTGTCTTGCCAAAGGTCGGCGCCTTGGCCCGGCCACTGGATGGCGCGCCGAACGCGGTCACGCCATCCGCCCTTCATCGTGTTGAGTTTGCTCATTCTTCCCCAACGGTGGCGAGTGACAAGGCCGCGCCATCAATGCTCGCGGGCATTTCAGCCGACGCCGCACCGACGAGGGGAACGGGAACGTCTTGGGTTCTATGGGCAGCACGCTGCCCCCCTGTTGGCCAATCCGGGCGCACACGGCGGGTCATAGCAGTCCATTTGGTCTCGATCTGATCCCAGTTCATGGCGGTTCCTTTCGGGCAAGGGCGGTTTGAGGGGAAACAACTGACGTCACAAAGGAGCGGTCCAAAAGGTGAAAGACCACGCGCCAAGCCATCGCCTCCGAAAATCCGGGGTGGCGTATCCAAATGTCTGGAAGGCAGGCAGGCTACTTTTGCACCATAGTCGCCTTGGGGCCGGGCCTTGCTAGCATAGATCAGCGCCCGCGTGTGCGGGCCGCAAGATGCGCGGGATCTTGCTCTTTGCTGGATCTTGCCCCCGACGAAATCTCGATGATCTCGGCGGTAATCGCCTCTTGCCGGTCCCTGCGCGCAATCGCCTCCAAGGCTGCAAGTTCCTCATCAATCTGACGTGAGGCGTTGGACATGGCGAGCATCCGGGCCTCATTCTCGGCCACAAAGGCATGCAATGCAGCACGGGTCAGATCGGCGTGGACAAGGTCACGCCCAAGGGACACCAGAAGTTTGGCAGGGGCAAGATTGGTCAGCGGCGGTGGCGGATGGGGGGCCGATCCCTTGTCAGCCTTGATAGGGGAAAGCACCCGGCGGATCACGACAACCTGATTGTCGTGCCAGTTTGGATAGACCACATCCACCGCCCGTAAAGGGTTTGCGGCATAGACCCGGCCCAAGACCTGATCGGCAAATTTGGGCAAACTTGCCGAACGCGAGGGCAATGCGGTGGACCCGATGGGGGTAATCCCGCGCTGAAGCGCGATTGTCGCCCCCCTGCTGCCGATCAAGAACACATCGACCTCTGCGATATCACCCAAGGTGTCCAACACCCGTTCGGAAAATGCGCCAACAAAACCCTGTTCGGCGCAAAACACGATCAGGGCCGGGCGCATCGCTGGGGCATCATCGTCTTCGGGCAGGGTCGCCGTCACCTGTTGCCACGCCGCGCGCAGCGTCTCGGCAAAGCTGTCAACGGCCGCAATCTGACCAAGCGCCATGCGCGCCCGCGCACCCGCGATTCCGGTCATCGCGCGCACCACGCTGCCCAATTGCCGGATCCCCTCGATCCGGCTGCCAAGGTTCGCCTCAGCCATCGGATGGCTCCGCAGTTTGCGCAAGCTTTTGGACCACAGCAAGCAGCAAGGCCCTGTCGTCATCGCTCAATTTGTCGGAACTGTTCAGACGGCCCAGCGCGTCGCTGGCCCCGCGCCTCAGCGCCTCGGGCAATGCCGCGCGGAATGTGGCCATTTGGTCCGGCGTCAGGTGATCAAGCAACCCCGCCTGCACCGCCAGAACCAAGCCAACCTCATCCGCCAGACGCATCGGCATATGCTGGCGCTGACGCAAAATGGCGCGCAGCCTTTGTCCACGGATCAATTGGGCCTGCACGCGCGGCTCCACACTGCCGCCAAAGCGGGTAAAGGACTCGATCTCCAGAAACTGCGCATAATCCAGCCGCAGGGATTTCGCGGCCTCGCGCAAGGCCGGGGCCTGCGTCTTGCCCCCAACGCGGCTAACCGAAACACCCACATCAACCGCCGGTTTCTGCCCCTCATTGAACAGCTTGGCATCCAGAACGATCTGCCCATCGGTGATCGAAATCAGATTTGTAGGGATATAGGCTGACAGGTTTCCCGCCTCGGTCTGGGCAATGGGCAGGGCGGTCAAGGAGCCGCCCCCCTCCGCTTGTGACAGCTTGGCTGCGCGTTCCAACAAACGGGCGTGGACGTAGAACACATCCCCCGGATAGGCCTCGCGTCCCGGGGATTGGCGGGTCAGCAGGGCAATCTCGCGATGGGTCGCTGCGTGTTTGCTCAGATCATCAATCACGATCAGCGCGTGCTGACCACGGTCACGGAAATACTCGGCCATCGACATCCCGGCATAGGGTGCGATCCATTGCAAACCCGGTGCCGTGGCAGACCCTGCCACCACCACGATGCAGCGGTCAAAGGCGGCAAAGCTTTGCAAGGCATCCACGGCGCGGCGCACAGCCGAGGTTTTCTGCCCCACCGCCACATAGACACAGATCATGTCGCTGTCCTTTTGCGCGATGATCGTGTCGATGGCGAGTGTGGTCTTGCCGGTTGCCGGATCGCCAATGATCAACTCACGCTGTCCACGGCCCAGCGCAAACAGTGTATCCACCACTAGAATCCCGGTCTGCACGGGTTCTGTCACCAGATCACGATCAACAATGCCGGGGGCGTCGCGCTCAATCGGCATGGTGGCGGTCGACAGGATCGGCCCCTTGCCATCCATGGGGCGGCCCAGCGGATCGACGATCCGGCCCAGCAGCCCCTCTCCCACCGGCACCCGCACCACTTCGCCCGTGCCATGCACGGCGTCGCCTGCCTGCAGCGCCTGCGCGGCATCCAGCAGCACGCAGCCGATCCTGTCCGGCTCCAGCACTTGGGCAAAGCCGAATTGCCCCCCGTCAAAGCGCAACAATTCATCCAGCCGCACATCGGGCAGGCCCGAAATCATCGCGACCCCGTCACCGATCTCTTCCACCCGGCCCCGATGGTCCGCATGTGGACCCAAGGCCGTGGCCATCACCCGGTCTTGGGCCAGTTTCATCCAATTGGCGTCATGCGGCATCGGTCTGTGTCTCATCTGGCGGGGGCAAGTCTTTGCGACTGTCGGCAAGGGCCTGCGACAGACGGGCAAGGTCGGCTGACCAGGAGTTGCGCAGGCTGAAATGTGGGCTATGCACCTCAAACCCCGCGATCAGGCTGGGATCGGTGCGAAAGCGCAGCTCCGGTTCCGCGCCAAGGGCCTTGGCAACCACGCTCTTGATACGCTCTTGTGCTGCCTCATCGGGGTCAGTGGCGCAGACAAGGTCAAGGCTGGACCCCTTACCCAATGCATCCCGCTCGTCCGCCGAAAGATCGGCAATGCCCTGTTCCAGCCACCCCAGAAAGGCCGCCTCGACAGCCTCACCCGTCAGCCGCGCGGCAAGCTGGCTCGCGATGGTCACCGCCAACCCTTGGGCATCCTCGACGGCGGTTTCCTTGAGCGTCTTTGCCGCCCGCAGTCTGGCAGCCTTGGCGGCGTCGTTCAGCGTATCCACCTCGGCCCGCGTCTCTTCCAACAGGGTCGCGCGCGTGGCCTTCGCCTCGGCCTGTGCTGCGGCAAGCATCGCCTCGCGTTCCGATGCCAACCCGTCGCGTGTGGCTGCAACCTTGGCCAAGGCGGCCTCTGCCTTTGCGCGGGTTGCCTCGGCCTCCAACAGCAGACTGGCAGCGTTGGTTTGCCGCTGCGCGATCATCCCCGACACTGGTTTCCAGAAAAACCGATGCAACAGCCAGATCAGGACAAGGACATTGACGGCCTGAAAGCCCAAGGTCCAATAGTCAAAGCTCATGTCAGCATCGGATTGGCAAACAACAACAACAGCGCGATCACAAGGCAGTAGATCGCCGTCGTCTCGATCATCGCAAGACCGACGAACAAGGTGCGCGAGATGGTATTGGCGGCCTCGGGTTGGCGGGCGATGGCCTCCATCGCGGCGGCCACGGCGCGGCCTTCGGCAAGCGCCGGACCGATCGAGCCGAAAGAGACCGCAAGGGCCGCGCAGATGATGCTGACGATCTTTATATAGTCCATTCAGGTCTCCTTGTTTTCGGGGGCGCCTTTTTTGACGGCCGAAGAAATGAACACCATTGCCAGAATGGCAAAGATGTAGGCCTGCACGGCCCCTGTCAGCAGGTCGAGCACCATCAAAGGGATCGGCACCAAAAGTGCCGCCAATGATCCGACGATAGCGATCACAAACGCCCCGCTCATCACATTGCCAAACAGGCGGACGAACATCGAAAAGATGCGGGTAAAGCTTTCAAGGATGTTGAGCGGGATCATCGCCGGATTGGGCAGGGCAAAGCCGCGCAAAAAGCCACCCACACCTGCGCCTTTGACGCCAAACCAGATGATCGACACAAACACCAGTGCGGCGAGGGCTGCCGGTGTCTCCAATGTGGCTGTCGGGGGGGTGATGCCGGGGATCAACGACGACCAGTTCGCGACAAGGATGAACAAGAACAAGGTTCCGACAAAGGCGCGATAGGGTGCAGGTTCCGCCCCGGTGACGTCGCGAATTTGCGCATCAACCGCCGTGACCAGCAGTTCGGCCGCCGCCTGCACGGGACCCGGCACCACCGACAGGCGATGGGTCAAAAGGATCGCCAGACCCACGATCACCAGCATGATGGCCCATGTCACCACAACGGCAGGCATGATGGGCACCGGCCCCAGTTGGAACAGGGGCAGTGTTTGCAGCGGATTGTCCATCAGATTGCCCCGCCCCCTGCGGCCCGCATGACCACAAAGCGCCCGATCAGCAGGCCTAGGCTTGCAAGCAAAAGCGGCATGGCCCCTTGCATCGCGGCAATGATCAAGATCCCGCCCAAGCCCGCCATCCGAAGCAACACCAGCGCAAGCCCGATCAACGGCCCAGCGCGCCGCCCTGAAAGCATCACCTCGGCACTGTGCCGCACAAGGCGGAAATAGATCAGGCCCAGCCCAACGCCGCCTGTAAGCCAGCCAATCAAGATCAACGCTTCGGTCATCTGCTGCCCATCCATCGCCATGCAAACCACCCCCCAAGCCCAAGACCGACCATCAACAAGGGCGCGGTCCAGAACAGCCCGGTGTCATACCGGGCATCCAGCCAACGACCGGCAAAGATCCCGCCCAGCATCGGTGTCACGATGATCCAGCCAAGAACGCCGATCTGTGCCAACCGCCGACCGACGGACTCGTCGCCTTCGCGCAGCCACGCGGCCCGCCTTGCCTGTTCTTGGCGCACTTCACGCACCAGCGGGTCTTTTTCATCTGGCGTGCTCATTGCCCCACCCGCTTCGGGCTTGGCTGCAAACGCGCCACCATTTGCCGCATCACATCCAACTGCAGGCGCGTCGTCTCGATATGCTCGACCCGTTCCTCGTCAAGCTCGGTGCGGAACCGCGCCAGCACGGCATGATCCAGCGTTTGCAGATCATCACCGACCACCGCCTCCCGCGTGGCAATGGCAACTTTTCCGCCACGCACGGTCAGGGCACCACCCCGCACCGCGCAGTAATGCGTGGTTCCATCCTGTGCGGTCCATGTGACGACCGAGATTGAAAGCCGGGTCAGAAAATCGGCATGACCGGGCAAGATGCCAAAACTGCCGCTGTCATCAACCGCGCGCAGGCTGATCGCCGGTTCGTTCAGGATGATCGCCAAAGGGGTGACGATGCGCAGGGACATTGCGTTGCTCATGCCGCCTCTGCCTTGCTCTGCGCCTCTTTGGTGCGGGCATCTGCAAGAGTTCCCACCATATAGAGCGAGGCTTCGGCCCAAGTGTCGGCCTCCCCGTCCAAAATCGCGCGGCATCCGGCCAGAGTGTCGGTGCGGCTGACCGATTGGCCGGGGGTGCCGGTAAAGGCTTCGGTCACGGCAAAGGGTTGGCTCAGGAACCGTTGCAACCGCCTTGCACGGGTCACGATGCGTTTGTCTGCCGTGCCCAACTCATCAACCCCCAGAAGCGAGATGATGTCTTGCAACTCGGCAAAGCGGGCCAGCATTTCGCGCACTTCGCTGGCAATCTGGTAGTGCTCATCCCCCACCACCGAGGGGTCCAGCAGGGTCGAGGATGAGGCCAAGGGGTCGATCGCCGGGTAAAACCCCTGCCCCGCCAGCCCGCGTGACAGCACAATCACGCAATCCATATGGCCCGAGATCGTCGTCACCGCCGGATCGGTGAAATCATCGGCGGGCACATAGACCGCCTGGATAGAGGTCACCGCCGCCCCCGCCACCGAGGCGATGCGCTCTTGCAGCTTTGCAACCTCGGTCGCAAGCGTCGGCTGATAGCCCACACGCGAGGGCAAACGGCCCAAAAGGCTGGACACCTCGGCCCCCGCCTGCACAAAGCGAAAAACGTTGTCCATCAACAGCAGCACGTTCTGATGCCGTGTGTCGCGGAAGTATTCCGAGATCGTCAGCGCCGTCAGGGGGGCCCGCCACCGTGCACCGGGGGGTTCGTTCATCTGGCCATAGACCAGCACCGTGCGTGGCAAAACGCCCGAGCCTTGCATATCGGTCAGCAATTCATGCCCTTCGCGCGACCGCTCTCCGATACCGGCAAAGACGGAAATCCCTTGGTATTTTTCGACCATGGCGTGGATCAACTCCATCACCAGAACCGTCTTGCCAACACCTGCCCCGCCAAACATCGCAGCCTTGCCACCCTGCGCCATGGGGGTCAGCAGGTCGATCACCTTGATCCCGGTTTCAAACACATCCGTTGTGGTGCTTTGCGTGGACAGGGGCGGCGGTGTCGAGTGGATTGAGCGGCACGGCACATCATCGGCGAGCGGCGGACCCAGATCCCGAACCCTTCCCGTCACATCGACCAGACGTCCAAGAACCGCCCGCCCCACCGGCACCGTGATGGCATCCCCGGTAGAGCGAACACGCACCCCGCGCGCAAGACCCGTGGTCGATTGCATGGCCACCGCCCGCAGTGTCGTCAGGTCCAGATGGCTTTGAACCTCCAGCATCAACGTGCCGGGGCGATCCCAGTCCACGACCAGCGCGGTGTTCATCGCGGGCAGGTCGCCCTGCGGATAGCACACATCGACAACTGCCCCGCGAACGGCGCTAACCCGGCCATGGTGATCGGTAGAGGGCATAGGTCTTCCTTTCGAGGCAACGCCAAAATGGGGTCGCATCGCGGCCTGTCCCTTGTCACCCACCCGGCAAGCGGGCGCACTGATGTAAATCAAGGACATCGCGGGCAAAGGACAAAGCCCATTTGGCCGCAATCACGTGGCCGCAATCAAGTGGCTTGGCGAGGTCACTGGTTGATAAAGCGCGCGGGTCACTATAACTATACCCCCTATATCTATAGGAATCCCTCATGTCACATCTCGCTTCAGACAGAACCAAACTTCTGGCCCGTGTCCGTCGGCTAAAGGGGCAGATCGAGGCCGTGGAACGTGCGGTTGAGAACGATGCCGAATGTGGGAAAATCCTGCATCTGGTGGCCTCGATCCGGGGGGCCATGAACGGGCTTACGGCAGAGTTGATCGAAGACCACCTCAACCATCACATCCGCGACGAAGCAGACCCCGATACCCGGCGCAAAGGCACCGACGATCTGGCACAAGCCCTGCGCACTTACCTGAAATAGGACGTCACATGCACGATCACCACCCAGCCCCCGAAACCGCCCATCTTGGCGTGATGGATGGCCCGCATGGGCATGTTTTCCTTGGCAAAGATCACGATCGAAATGCCCGCCGCACATGGGCCGTGATCGGCATCACAACAGTGATGATGGTGATCGAGATCACGGCGGGCACGATTTACGGCTCCATGGCCTTGGTCGCCGATGGGTGGCACATGTCCACCCATGCCGCAGCCTTGATGATCGCGGCGCTATCCTATGCCTATGCCCGAAAGAACGCCCAGAACCCGCGTTTCAGCTTTGGCACCGGCAAGTTCGGCGATCTGGCGGGGTTTGCCAGTGCGGTTGTGCTGGGCATCGTGGCCTTGCTGATCGGGTGGGAAAGCTTTTTGCGCCTGAGCAACCCGGTCAACATCGACTTTGGTCAGGCCACAATCGTGGCCGTCATCGGCTTGGTGGTCAACCTTGCCTGCGCGGCCTTGCTTCACGATGGCCACGGTCACAGCCATGGGCACGGTCACGGGCACAGCCATGATCACGGGCATCACCACCATGCGGCCACCGACAACAATCTGCGCGCGGCCTATCTGCATGTCATGGCAGATGCCTTGACCTCGGTGCTTGCAATTGCAGCCCTTTTGGCGGGGCGGATGTATGGCTGGCTTTGGCTTGATCCGGCCATTGGCATCCTTGGCGCCGCAGTGATTGCGCATTGGTCTTGGGGCCTGCTGAAACAGGCGGGGGCGGTGCTGGTCGACTACGTCCCGCAAGATGAGGAGCTGCCCGAGGAAATCACCGAGGCCTTGGCGCGTGAGGGCGACAGCATCATAGACCTGCACATCTGGCAACTTGGGCCCGGCCACCACGGGGCAATCATTGCCCTGAAATCCCAGCACCCGGAACAGCCAGCCGCCTATCGGGCGCGTCTGCAGCATATCCACGAACTGTCACATGTGACGATTGAGGTTCAGCAAGCCTGACCCAATCGCAAAAGCGGGGTTTGCGGGGCCGACCGTTCGGCCCCGCAAGATCATTCAGGCCTTCATCGCGGCCTTGACCCGGTCTGGCGTCATCGGCAAGCGGGTGACCCGCGCCCCCACGGCGTCAAACACGGCATTGCCCACGGCGGCAGAGGTTGGACCCTGCGACGATTCCCCGGTGCCAAGGAACGGCTCTCCGGGGCGGTCGATCAGGGCCACGGTGACGGGCGGCACCTCGTTAAAGGTGATGATCGGATAGCTGGCCCAATCGCGCGACAAAACCTTGGTATCGTCGAACTTCACCTCTTCCTTGAGCGTCCAACTCAGCGATTGGATCAATCCGCCCTCGATTTGGTTGGTGATGCCATCGGGGTTGATCATCTGGCCGCTGTCATTGGCCGCAACCGCCCGCACCACACGCACACGTCCGTTGCGCGCGGTCACCTGCACCTCAACCGCGACCGCCGTATAGGCCGCAAGGTTCTTGTAGCGGGCAAAGGCAATGCCGCGACCAAAACCGGGCCGTGCCTCCCATGTGTCCCAGCCAAAGGTCTCGGCGCATTTGGTCAGCACGTCACGGGCGCGCGGATCCTCAAGGTAGCGCAACCGGTATTCCACCGGGTCCGCGCCTGCATTGCGCGCCAGTTCATCCATGAAGGATTCAATGGCAAACACGTTGGCATAGGCCCCAAGACCGCGTGTCGATGAGACCCGCAACGGCATTTCCGTGATGTAATGCGTGGCCACACGGGTGCCGGGGAAGGTATAGGCCGGGATGCCATTGCGAGTTGCCGCATAGTTCGGCGCACCGCCATCCTTGGGCGTTGGCATTTCAAACGGCGTCTCAAGATAGCGCGCCGACAGCAGGTTGCCGGGATTGCCGCCGGGGCGCGTGCCATGCGGGGTCGAATAGATTTCCATGTTCCAGTCAAGGATGTTGCCATCCGCATCCACACCCGCCTTGGTCTGCATCACCATGGCCGAGCCATAGGGTTCCCACGCGTGTTCTTGCTCGCGCGTGTATTGCAGCTTGATCGGCGTGCCCGGCATGGCGGCCGCCAGAAGGGCGGCATCGGCCGAGGCGTCGTCGGCATTGTTGTGGCCATAGCAGCCCGAGCCTTGGGTGTGAACGCATTGCACCTTGCCCTCTTCCAGCCCCAGCATCTTCTGGATTGCCGTGGCGGTCGAGAACACGCTTTGGCTGGCGGTGTGGATGGTCATCACCCCATCTGCCCCCATTTGGGCAATCGCCGCCGAGGTGCCGATGGATCCATGCATGTGATAGGGGCGCATGTATTCGTTTTCGATCACCTTTGCCGCATCACCGCCGCCCACACGGGGTGTGTTGACCCATTCGGTCACCTCACTTGGCGTGGTTTTCAGCCAATCAAAAATCCCGTCCGAGGTGGGCAGTACACTTTCCACCTTCCACTCTGACGTGGTTTCAAGGGCAACCGCTGCCGCCCATGCCTGATCTTGATGGTCGGCAATGACGCCAAGGAAAGAGCCATTCTGCACAACCTTCAGCACCCCCGGCATGGCGCTGATCCGGTCGATATCCGCCTTGACCAGCGTCGCCTTATAGGTTGGCGGGCGGGCAACCGCTCCGTATTTCACGCCTTCGGGGTTGGTCTCTTGGATAAAGACCTTGTCGCCCGTCATCTTTGCCGGAATATCAAGCCGGATGACGGACTTGCCCATATAACGATATTTCATCGGGTCGATGAGGTGCCCCTCACCCGTCGCGGCCACATTCAACTCGTCGCCTGTCACCAGTTCCCAATAGGTGACATGGGCCCCGCCGGGTGCCGAAATCATGCCATCCTCGACCACAAGGTCCTCGATCTTGGCCCCAAGTTTTTCCGCCGCCATCTTCGTCAGCATAAGGCGCACATCGGCCGAGGCCTGCTGCACTGCTGGCGCGCAATAGGGCGCAGATTGCGAGCCCGCCGTGGTGCCTTCGTCGGGGCAAACGCGGGTATCACCGGAAATGACGTTCAGACGATTGATATCAATCATCAACTCATCTGCGCAGCATTGCGCAGCCATGGTCACCGCACCCTGCCCAAGTTCCACCTTGCCGATCAGCAGGGTCACCGTGCCATCTGAATTGATCCGAATCCACGAATTGAGCATCGGGTTCTTTTCAAGATCGCTGGGAAGTTTGGAATCGCCCGCAGCAAACGCACCATGTGGCACGGCAAAGCTGAGGGCGAGGAAGCCAGTTGCCGCCAGAAATCCTCTGCGGCCCATTACTAGGGATGAATTCATGGCTCAGGCCTCCTCTGCCGCGCGCAACACAGCGCGCACGATCCGGTTATGCGTGCCGCAGCGGCACAGGTTGCCATTCAGCGCCGCCCGCACATCCGATTCTGTGGGTTTGGGGTTCACATCCAGCAAGGCTTGGGCCGTGACGATCATGCCCGACAGGCAATAGCCACATTGCGCGGCCTGTTCGTCGATGAAGGCCTGCTGCAACTTGCTGGCCTTGCCATCCTCGCGCAGACCTTCCAGCGTGGTGACCGAGCGACCCGCCGCCGATGCCGCCGTCGTCTGGCAAGAGATGACACGCTCGCCATCGACCATGACCGAGCATGCCCCGCACTGGGCCTTGCCGCAGCCAAATTTCTGACCATTCGCGTCAAGCTGGTTGGTCAAAACCGACAGCAGCGTCGCCCCGTTTGGCGCGTCCACAGAGACGTCCGTTCCGTTCAAATTGAAGGTAATCAAGGTAAGTCCTCCCCTCCACATCCCGCGGGATGCATTCTTGGTAAGGCCGCCGTTGAATATGCTATTGCCGGTTTACAGAGTGCTTAGAAATTCACCAAGGTCACTGTCAGGCGGCCCCATTCTTCACCTTGGTGAGAACAGCTTGACTCCCACTCGCTGAGTCGCGCAAGCTAATTTATAGATCTATAAATAAGGATTTGCGTTTCTGGAAAGGGTGGTCGCGGCAATGTATCTTCTTGTGGCTTACCTCAGATCGCCCGAATGGGAGGGCGAGGTTGCACGCGAAGTGTTTGATGATCTGACCGCGGCTGAGGCGCAGATGGCCCATTGGGCGCGGTTTGGCGTCGACAGTTTTTGCAATGCCCCCAGTGATATCTGGATCATCGCCCAATCCGGGGCAGCCGTGCGGACGTGGGATTGGCGCACGCGCGCACCCATCGCAGTGCCCGAGCAAAGCAGTGTGAACAAGGGAGCCTAGGCCGGATGCGATTGGTACTATCGGGAATTCTGCTGGCCGCACTGGCGACAGGGGGCGCATGGGTTTGGGCCGGGCGGGCCGGGGCGATCGCACCCATAGCGCCGCTAAACGCGGCATCGTTTGACGCGGCCTTGGTGGCAAGGGGCGAGGTCCTTGCCACCTTTGGCGGTTGCGAAAGCTGCCATGGGCAAGACCTCTCCGGCGGCATTGGCTTGCCCACCCCTTTTGGCACGATCCATTCCACCAACATCACGCCCGATCCAGACACCGGCATCGGCACTTGGTCCGAGGTGGCTTTCACCCGCGCGATGCGTCAAGGCATCAGCCGGGATGGGCACCTGCTTTATCCCGCCTTTCCCTATGACAGCTTTACCAACACCTCTGACGCCGATCTTGCCGCAATCTACGCCTTTCTGATGTCGCGCCCTGCCGTGGCGAAACCGGCACAGCCTGACGCCCTGCCCTTCCCCTTCAATATCCGGCGGGCCATGGCCGGGTGGAACCTGCTTTACCTGTGCCAAGGCCCGTTTGCGCCCGATCCGGCGCGGGATGAGGCATGGAACCGGGGCGCGTATCTGGCCGAAGGTTTGGGCCATTGCGCCGCCTGCCACACGCCACGCAACCGCTTTGGCGCGCGAGATGCGGCCAGGCCCTATGCCGGGGCTGTGGTCGAGGGGTGGTATGCCCCGGCGCTGAACGCCTCCTCCCCCGCGCCCGTTCCGTGGACGCAAGAGGCGCTGCTGAACTATTTCTACGATGGTTGGGATGCCGACCATGGCATCGCTTCGGGCCCCATGCAGGATGTACAGCGCCACACAGCGGCCTTGCCCGAAGAGGATACGACCGCCCTTGCCGACTATGTCTTGTCGCTGCAATCCGCACGCGATCCTGCGGCTGCAGAGGCCGCTCGCAGCTTTGCCGCCAGTGCGGATGCAAACGCGGAGGCGCCGGGTTTTGCCGCCGGCCAAGCGGTTTTTGAGAAAAGTTGCCAGAATTGCCACCGGGACGGCACCGATATGGTGCCCCTTGGTCTAAGCAGCGCAGTCAATCTGCCGACGCCTGCGAACCTTTACCATGTGGTGACTGAAGGCGTTGTTCCGTCCGAAAGCGCCTATTTCGTCAAACCCATGCCCGGCTTTCCCTTGCTGGGCGAAGAGGACCTTGCCGCGCTGGCACGTTACGTGCGGCAGCGGTTCAGCACAAAGCCAGCATGGACAGACGCCGACCTGTCGGCAGCCTTGACCGCCAAATAGGGGCTTTTCCTTGCGCCTGCACGTGTGAAACCATCCCTCTGGCGCGGAAAATGCGCCCGAGGGATGGGATAAGCCACAACGCCTGTTACCCCAACCGCTCCAACAGCTTGCAATAGGCGGTCTGCCCGGTTCGAAAGTTTGAAAGCCGGAAGAATTCGTTCGGGGCGTGCAGGTTTTCGTCGTTCATGCCAAAGGCAAAAACAGTGGCATGAACGCCCAGTTCGTTCAAAAGCATGGTCATCACAGGGATAGAGCCGCCCGTGCGGGTGATATAGGGGGCCTTGCCGTACACCTCGGTCAGAACCTCGGCGGCGGCGCTGCTGGAATTATGGCCCGGTGGCACAAGGAACGGATCGGCGCTGCCAGCCAGCCTGTCCACCTGCAACCGCAGACCCCTTGGGCAATGGCCCTCGATATGGGATTTTAGAAGGGCGAAAATGTCATCCGGGCGCTGGTTTGCGACAAGGCGGCAGGTGATCTTGGCAAAGGCCTGTGCGGGCAGCACGGTCTTTATCCCATTGCCCTGCCAGCCGCCCCAGATGCCGTTCATCTCCAGCGTCGGGCGCGCCCACAGACGCTCACGCGTGGAATACCCCTCTTCGCCAAAGACATCCGGCACCCCAAGGTCCGCGATATACTGCGCCTCGTCAAAGGGCACACGGGCAATGGCGGCGCGATCCTCAATCGTCAGGTCGATCACATCGTCATAAAACCCCGCAACCGCGATCTTGCCATCCAGCCCTTTCATCGAGGCGATGATATGCGACAGCCCCTGAATGGGATTGGCAATGCCGCCACCCTGTTGGCCCGAATGTTGATCGCCCTTTGCCCCGGTGACGGTGATTTGCGCCGCAACAAGACCCTTTAGCCCCGTGATCAGATTGGGCTGATCCTCCCCCCATTGGCTGCCATCGGCGGAAAAAATCATATCTGCCTTTAAGAGCGCGCCATTGGCCTTGATAAAGGGCGGCAGATGGGGAGAGCCGATTTCCTCTTGCCCCTCAAAGAACACCTTCACATTGACGGGCAGGCGGCCCGTGGTTTTCAGCATCGCCTCGATCGACAGGATCGGGATCAGCATGCCGCCCTTGTCATCCGAGGCCCCTCTGCCCCAGACCTTGCCATCGCGCACTTCGGGCGCAAAGGGCGGGGTTTGCCACAGATCAAAGGGTTCGGCGGGTTGCACATCAAAATGACCATAGATCAAAATGGTGGGCTTGCCCGGCCCTGCGTGCAGCCAATCGCCGTAGACCACCGGATGCCCCTCGGTCGGCATCATGCGGACGTTTTCCATGCCCGCAGACAGCAGCCGCGCCACCACCCAATTTCCCGCCGCAACAACATCCGCCACATGCGCGTCAGACGCCGAAACCGAAGGGATACGCACGAAATCGAGGAGTTCATCCACAAAACGGGATTGGTTGGCGTCCAGATAGTCTGACCAGTTCACGCTGTGTCCTTTCATGCCGCAGGCATCCGCGTTTCGACAAGTTCCGCCCAGTATGAGGCCCCGAAGGGGATCACCTCATCATCGAAATTGTATTCGGGATGGTGCACTTCGGCGGTGTTGCCATTGCCCACCTGAATATAGGCACCGGGGCAAGCCTCCAGCATATAGGCGAAATCCTCGCCGCCCATGATGGCCGGGCAATCGCTGTTGACAGCAAGGGGGCCCGAAATCTTGGCCGCGACCTCGGCCGCGAAGGCCGTTTCCCGCTCGGCATTGACCATCGCCGGATAGCCGGGACTCCAGACCAGATCGACGCTGCCGCCAAAGGCCTGAACCGTACTGGTGACGATGGTTTTCAGCCGCTCTTCCGCCATCTTGCGCAGATCGGGGTCAAAGGTGCGCACGGTGCCCCGGATTTCCACGCGCTCGGGGATCACGTTCCATGCATCAGATTCCGTGCGCAGGGAGGTGACCGACACCACGACCGATGCCAGCGGATCGGTGTTGCGCGAGACGATGGTTTGCAGGGTCATCACGATCTGGCTGGCCATCACGGTGGTGTCCACCGCCCGATGCGGATAGGCCGCATGCCCGCCCTTTCCCGAAAGATGCAGCGTGAAATTATCGGTCGCGGCATAAAACGGGCCGGACTTGATCGAGAAATGCCCCACCGGCAAGCCGGGGGAATTGTGCATGCCGTAGATTTCCTTGATGCGAAAGCGCGGGATCAGCCCGTCCTTGATCATCGCCTCGCCCCCGGCACCGCCCTCTTCGGCGGGCTGAAACACCACGGCAACCGCACCATCGAAATTGCGCGTCTCGGCCAGATACTTCGCGGCCCCCAGCAACATGGCCGTGTGCCCGTCATGCCCGCAGGCATGCATCTTTCCGGGGGTCTTGGAGGCATAGGGCAGCCCCGTCGCTTCAAAGATCGGCAAGGCGTCCATATCGGCGCGCAGGCCCACGACATGGCCGCGCGTATCGGTCTTGCCCTTGATCACGCCCACAACACCCGTGCGGCCAATGCCCGTCACCACCTCGTCACAGCCAAATTCGCGCAGCTTTTCGGCCACGGTGGCGGCGGTGCGGTGCACCTCGTACATCAGTTCCGGGTTTTCGTGCAGATCGCGCCGCCAGGCCGTGATTTCGGCCTGCATTTCGGAAAGACGGTTCTTGATCGGCATGGTTCCTCCTTCAGGCCTGCAGGACGTGATGCCCCGGTGCAACTTCGGTATAAACAGACAGAGCGGGCCGATGGTCCAGCGGAAAGATGGGCGAGCTGATCGGTTTAAAGGCCAGATCCTCCGCAAAGCGGCGCTTGGACGGGTCGGCAATCGGCACCGCCGAAAGCAGCGATTTGGTATAAGGATGGCTTGGGTTGTCAAACACCGATCCACGCGGGCCGATTTCAACGATCCGGCCCAGATACATCACACCCACATGATGCGCGACACGTTCCACCACCGCCATGTCATGACTGATGAACAGGTAAGACAGGCCCAGATCCTCTTGCAATTCCATCATCAGGTTCAACACCTGCGCCTGCACCGAGACATCAAGGGCTGACACCGCCTCATCCGCCACGATCAGCTTGGGGTTCACGGCCAAAGCGCGCGCAATGGCCACGCGCTGCCGCTGCCCGCCGGAAAGTTCATGCGGAAAGCGGTTCATGAACTCACGTGGCAGGCGCACCCGGTCAAAAAGCTGCAAGACCCAGTCCCGAAGCTCTGCGCCCGAGGCAAGACCGAAATTCTGGATGGGTTCGGCCACCTGATCCTTAAGCCGCCGATAGGGGTTCAGGCTGGCAAAGGGGTCTTGGAACACCATCTGCATATCGGCGCGCGCGCGGCGCAGATCTTGGCGGTTCAGCGCACCGATATCGCGGCCACCTATCCAGACCTCGCCACTTGTGGGCTCAATCAGGCGCAGGATTGATCGGCCGCAACTTGACTTTCCGCAACCAGATTCCCCAACGAGGGCAAGGGTTTCGCCCACGTTCAGGGTAAAGCTGACATCCTCGACCGCATGCACCTGCGCAACTGTGCGGCGCAAGATGCCACCCTTTACCGGAAAGCGGGTGGTCAAGTTCTTGACCTGCAGCAAGACCTGCGGTTTGCGGGGTTTGGGGGCGGTTTGGGCCGCGCGCGCCGCCTCATCCCCGATCAGGCGCATCCGTTCCGGGGCGGCTTTGCCCTTCATCTCGCCAAGCTTGGGCACAGCCGCCAGCAGGGCCTTGGTATAATCCTCTTGCGGGTTTTCAAAGATTTGTTGGACCGTGCCTGTCTCGACAATGCTGCCATGGCGCATCACCACGACACGGTCCGCCATCTGCGCCACAACAGCCATATCATGGGTGATGAACAACACGGCCATGCCGTTTTCGCGCTTTAACCGATTGATCAGGGCCAAAATCTCGGCCTGAATGGTGACATCCAGCGCCGTTGTCGGCTCATCCGCGATCAGAAGTTTCGGCTCGCAGGCCATGGCAATGGCAATGGCAATCACCACCCGCTGACGCATGCCGCCGGAAAGTTCATGCGGGTATTGCTTCAGCCGCCGCTCAGGCTCCGGGATGCGCACACTTTTCAGCAGATCCAACGCCCGCGCCGTTGCCGCCTCTTGGCTCAGGCCCTTGTGCAGCATCAAGCCGTCGGTCAACTGGCGCTCAATGGTAAAGACGGGGTTCAGCGCCGTCATCGGTTCTTGAAAAATCATCCCGATCTCATTGCCGCGCACAGCCCCCATCACCTGCGGCGAGGCGGCCGCCACATCAAGGGTGGTGCCATCCATCCGCACGAAGTTCAGCGCCCCGTTGGTGATGGTGCCGCCGCCAAACTCGACCAAGCGCATCAAGGAAAGCGAGGTGACGGATTTGCCCGACCCGCTTTCGCCCACGACACACAGCGTCTCACCCGGCGCGATGGCAAAGGACACATCCTTGACCCCGATCACAGGGCCATCATCGGTGGAAAATTCGACGCGCAGATGATCGACCGTGACGATGTCTTTCATGATGCCCATCCCTTCATTTTGCCCGTGGGTCCAGAATGTCGCGCAGCACATCGCCAAACATGTTCAGCCCCAGCACCGTCAGCGCCACGGCCATCCCCGGCACAAGTGCGGTCCATGGCGCGATGTCCAATTGATCGCGTGAGGCTTGGATCATCAGCCCCCAACTGGCGGCGGGGGGTTGCGTGCCCAGCCCCAGAAACGACAGCCCCGCCTCGGCCAAGATCGCAAAGGCAAGGCTGATCGTGCTTTGCACAATGACGGCGGGCATGATGTTGGGCAGCACATGGCGCCACATGATCATGATGTCGGTGGTGCCGGAGGACCGTGCCGCCTCGACATAGGGCATCTGGGCAACCCGCAGCGCCTCACCCCTTATGATCCGGGCAAGATAGGGGGTAAAGGCCACGCCGATGGCGATGATGGTGTTTTGGATATTTGGCCCCAGCACCGCAGAAATGGTCAGCGCCAACAAAAGGGCCGGAAAGGCCAGCAGCGTATCGACCAGACGCATCAGCACGTTGTCGATCAAGCCGCCTAAATAGCCCGAGATCAGGCCAAGTGGCAGGCCCAGAACAATGCTCATCACAACTGCCGAGACGGCGATTTCCAGTGAGGTGCGCGTGCCAAGGATCACGCGGTAGAACATGTCGCGGCCCAATTGGTCAGTGCCAAAGAAATGGGTCAGGCTGGGGGGGGCACGACGGGCGCGCATATCCATCGCTGTGGCGGCATCAGGCGGAATGACCATAGGCCCCAGAATTGCGACCAAAAGGATCACCAACAGCAGCACAATCCCGATCAGTCCCTTGGTGGTCTTGAACCGCTTCATGCCCTAGCCCAACCGAATGCGCGGGTCGATGACGACGTACAAAAGGTCTACCGCCAGATTGGTCAGCATCACAACGGCGGCGATGAATACGACCGTGTATTGGATCAGCGGCAGGTCGCGATTGAGCAGCGCCTGATAGGTCAGCCAGCCCATTCCTGTATAGCCAAACAGGCTTTCCATCACGATGATGGAGCCAAACAGATAGCCAATCTGCAAACCTGCAATGGTGATCACGGGGCCAATGGCATTGGCCAAGGCATAGCGCCAGATCACCGTCCGCTCGGCAAGCCCCTTGGCGCGGGCCACGCGTATGAACTCTTGCGACAATATCCCCGTCATGGTGGAGCGGGTCATCCGCGTCAGATGCGCCATGAGACCAAGGCCCAGCGCGAATGAGGGCAAAAAGGCGTGGCGCAAGGTGGCCCAGAAATCCACCGATGGGTCGACAAACCCCGAGGATGGGAACCACCCCAACCAGCGGGCAAAGACAAGGATCATCAATATGCCCCAAAAGAAATCGGGCAAGCTGACCCCCATCAAGGCCGATGAAGAACTGACCGTATCTTGCCACTTGTCGCGGTGCACAGCCGCCCAGACGCCCAAGGGAACCGCCAAGGCCAAGGCAATCGTCATCGACATGATCACGATGATCGCCGAGGCCAGCGCCTTTTGCCCCAGCAATTCGATGATGGGCTTTTTGAAGATCAGCGATGTGCCCCAATCGCCCGTCACCATGCCACCGACCCAATGGCCGTATTGCACCAGCAAAGGATCGTTCAGGCCAAGGCTTTGGCGCAGCCCCGCCAAGGCCTCAGGGTTGGATTGGGTGCCCATGATCATCATCGCCACGTCGCCGGGCAGGATGTTGGTCACGGCAAAGGTGACCAGTGTGATCAGGAACAGCGTCAAGATCACCGACAAAAGCCGGTTCAGCACATAGGCCATGTGAAGCACCCCAAGCGAAAGGACGCGGGCCCCGCACAGGGCCCGCAAGAAAGCATCAGGCCTTGAGCCAAACCTTGTGGAAGTTCAGGTTGGAGCCATTTGGATGCACGACCGTATCCAGCCCCATGACCGCAGGCTGCGCCCCGATGGTGCCATTGCGGAACCACAACACAATGTCGTGGGCTTCATCCCAGATCTGTTGTTGCACGGCCTGATAGATCTTGGCGCGCTCGGCATCATCCACCGTGATGCGGGCCTTGGCGGTCAGATCGTCGATGATGGGGTCATTGATGGCGCGATAGTTGAAGGCCCCGGTGGAGTTCCACACGCTGAAATACAGAAAATCGCTTTCCCAAAGCGTGAAGAAGTTCATCATCGTCATCTGATAATCTTTATCGACCCAGCACTGGCTTAGCCAATCAGCCCAGGTCAATTGCTCGATGGTCAGATTGACGCCTGCCATTTTGAACCACTCGACAAGGATCTGCGCGGTTTCAATGTGATAGGGATAGTTGGTGGTGGCCTTGAACACGATGTTCAGGCTGCCTTCGGGATAGCCCGCCTCGGCCAGCATGGCCTTGGCCCCCTCGATATCTTGCGCGCGTGGCTTTAGACCCTGATTATAGGCCGCCGAAGTGGGGAAGCTGGGCGAGGCTGTCGTGGCGCCCTGCCCCCACAAGGCCCCCTCCATCAGGGCCTCTTTGTCGATGATCATGTCAAAGGCCACGCGCACCCGCTTGTCCTTGAACGGCTCGAACGTGTGGTTCATGTTGATGAAGTCGAAGTTCAGCGGGAACCATGTTTTCACTTGCAGGCCCGCGTCGGCCTGCAATTCGCCAACGCGGTCCAGCGGGATGTCGTTGATCATGTGCAACTCGCCCGTGCGCAAGCCGGTCAGGCGGGTGGTGGGTTCGGTGATCTCGCGCGCCTCGACAGCATCCAGATAGGACGGGCCCTCCCAGTAATCGTCGAACCGGGCCATCTTGACCACGGTGCCAACTTCGTAGCTGACGAATTTGAACGGGCCCGCCCCCATCGGGTTGGTGCCTTGGGTCGGGCCGCTGTCCACCGGCATCACCACGCCTGCACCGTTTTCTGCAAGCCGCGACAAGAAGGGCGCGTTCACCGCACTCATCTTGATTACAACGGTCAGGTCATCGGGGGTTTCAACGGCAGCGACGTTATTGAACACCTCAAAGTTCACGGCCCCCGTGGCAGGGTCCTTGCAGCGTTCAAAGCTGTATTTCACATCCGCCGCCGTCATCGTGGCTCCGTTATGGAACTTTACGCCCGCCCGCAGCTTGAAGGTATAGGTCAGCCCATCAGGGGCCACTTCAAAGCTTTCGCACAGGCCCGGGATCACGTTCAGATCCTTGTCGACCGTGACAATCGATGAATGGATGTTTTGCAACACACGGCCCGAAGACGCGGTTCCGGTCTGGTGCATGTCAAGATTCTGGGTGGTTTCCGAATGCCCCCAGATCAGGGTGCCACCGGTTGCGGGCGTCTCTTGAGCGAACAGGGCCGAGGGCAGGCTTGCCCCCATGAACACCCCACTTCCCAGAACGGCGGTGGTATTGCGAAGAAAGTCTCTGCGTTTCATTTCCGAACTCTCCATGTTGGCTGGCCGTTGCGCGGCCCTTGTTGGAAAAACGCCGCATTGATTGCGGGCAGGCTTGTCTGCTCAGCTTGGAAATCCGGGGCGGCGGTCTGCCACGGCAAGGGCGCCCTCCAGCGCCATTCCAAGGTTCAAGATAGGTCCCTCGTCAAACAACCGACCCCAAAGCGAGATGCCCTGTGGCACGGTAAAGGTCTGGCCCGCGTCATCCGCCTCACCCGTGGTCAGCTTGCCAGAGGCCAGAGAGGCCGGGCTGCGCGTGCCCAGATCCTGAAACCCCGCCCGAAAATGCAGGCACGGATGACCCGTGTAGTTCGAGGCGATCAGCATCGGCCCGGTCATGAACGGCCCGATCAGCACATCGCATTGGGTGAAAATCCCGTCCAAGGCCTGCATCACCAGATAGCGCAGGCGGTCCAGTTGCACATGATCCACCGCTGACAAGAACCGCGCCTTGCGCATCGCATTGGGCCATGCGGCGGCGTCTTGCCATGTCAGCGTATCGTCAAGCCCAGACAGGGTCAGGTCCTCGAAACTGGCCGCGGCCTCGGCAAACAAGATGTTCATCAAGGCACCATAAGGCAGGTCTGGCAAGCTGACCTCGACCACTTTGATCCCCAGATCGCGCGCGGCGGCAAGGGCCGCATGGTCGACCGCCGTGGCCCCGTCACCAAACGCATCGGGCAGATAGCCAAGGGTCAGCCCGGCAATACTTGCCCCCGCATCAAAGACGAAAGGTGCCGCGATGGTAGAGCGGTCGTTCATATCGGCCCCGTTCAGGGCCGCAAGCACAATCGCCGTATCCTCGACGCCGCGACAGATCGGCCCGACCTTGTCCAGACTGTTGCACAGCGCCATGCAGCCCACACGGCTCACGCGACCAAAGGTCGGGCGCAGGCCCGTTGTCCCGCAGCGCTGGCTGGGCGAGGTGATGGAGCCAAGCGTTTCTGTCCCGATGGCAAAGGCGCACAGGCCCGCCGCCGTCGCACTGGCCGACCCCGCGCTAGACCCGCTGGAGCCTTCGTTCAGGTTCCACGGGTTGCGCGTCACCCCACCATACCAGATGTCGTTATAGGCAAGCGCCCCCACCGTCGTTTTGCCCAAAAGCACCGCGCCCGCTGCACGCAGGCGTGTGACAATCGCGGCATCCGCATCCGGCACCCGGTGCTGAAACGGCTCTGCCCCCCATCCGGTCACAATGCCCTTGGTGTCGAACAGATCCTTCACGCCATAAGGAATGCCGTGCAGCGGACCAAGATTGACCCCCGCCCGCGTCAAGGCATCTGCGGCATCCGCCTCGGCCAGTGCCAGATCGGCGGTCACAAAGGCAAAACACTCCAGCTTTGGCCCAATCGCGGCGATCCGGTCCAGATAGATCTGCGTCAAACGGCGACTGGTCAATGCCCCGCTCTTGATCCACGCCGCCAGATGGCTGACCGGGGCAAAGGCGATGTCCTCCGCCCCCTCGGGTAAGGAGAGACTGATAGGAGTCAGACGCAGCGCATCGGCCCCATGCGGCATTGCAAAGCCCGGCAAACGCGGATCAAACCGCAACGCCATCGGCACCGAATTGGCCAAAGGCACGGTCCTGCGCAACAGGGCCGAGGCAATCTGTCCCTCAAGGTTGTCCAGCATCTGCTGACGTTCAGCGGGGCTGTAGCTGACCCCCACAAGCTGCTCTGCCGCAGCGATCATTTCCAAAGTGATGTCCGGCTGCGTCACGTCATACCTCATCCATCAAAGAGTTCTGTTCGGTACTTCAGTTCGGTGCTTCAGAAAGTGGGCTGCAAGACCAGTCAGAGTGCAGGTTACCCCAGTGGCCCGCACATTTCAGCCGCGCCGCACCCTCACTGGCGCTGTCTGTCTTGGCTAGGTCCCGACACAGGGCTGTCATAGTTTGAACCATTGTAGCATTGGTGCCCATGCGACGTGCCTTCTGTTGATTCTGTCAATGCACCGATTGTGTTGGGGACAAGTTGAGCGAGCCTCCCCCAATGGCCTCAAGGATTTAGGCCAGAAATGCGGCAACGGTGTTGAAAAGATCGGCGCAAGGCCAATGCAGGCCGATGCAAAACCAAGAAAATCATACTGCATCAATTCGCGATTGGATCGCATCTGCCGTTGCAGCCCTTTGCCAATGGCCTTGCGCCTGCGCGCATTTGATTTGCGCACACACAAGGCCCTGCCCAGACCAAAGCCCTCCCTATCCCGTGACAATCAACCAGATGAAACGCACGCAGACCGCCAGCAAGAACACCCCAAACGCCCGTTCCAGATTTTGGCGTGACAGACCATGCGCCAGACGCACCCCGAACCGCGTCGTCAAAAGCGATGTGGGAATGGTCAGCGCAAAGGTTGCCAAGGACACAAAGCCGATGGCATCGGGCGGCAAATCCACCCGACCCCATCCTGCGATCATATAGCCAAGGGTGCCCGGAATCGCGATCAGCACCCCAACCCCGGCCGAGGTCGATACGGCCCGGTGGATCGGCACATTGTGCAGGGTCAGCACAAGGTTCGACACCGCACCACCACCGATGCCCATCAGGGCCGAAATCAGCCCCACCCCTGCACCATAGGCCCGCAAGGCCCCCCGTGCGGGCAGGCTGTCACGCAACCGCCAGCCCGCCCCGCCAGACAAAAGTTTGGCCGCATTGATCGCCGCCACCGCGACAAACACGATCTGGAACACCTCGGGATCGGCAAAGCGTGCAATCGCCGCCCCGAACATGACCCCGACCAAAACGGGCAGCGCCCACAGGCGCAAGATATCCATATCCACCGTGCCGCGCTTGAAATGGCCGCGCGACGATTGGATTGACGTTGGGATGATCACCGCAAGCGAGGTGCCGACGGCCATCGGCATGGCCAGCTCGGCGGAATGTCCAAGCGCCTTGAACACCTCATAGAACACAGGCACGGAAATCGCGCCACCACCGATCCCGAACAACCCCGCCAGAAACCCGATCAACGCCCCTGCAAAGGCCAGCACACCAATCAGAGGCAGCAGCGTGGCAGGGTCAAGCAGGCTCATTCCCCGGCACTCAACCGCGCAAGGCTGGCGCCGTCAAAGCGCGCCAGCCCTGCCTCCAGCGCCGCCGCATAGCGGGCACGGGCCGTTTGGGCCATCGGCAGCGTGATCCCTTGGGCCGCAGCCAGTGCCAAGGCCAAGTCAAGGTCCTTGGCCAATCCGGCGATATCGAACGTGCCGGGTTGATCGGTGCCGTTGAGTGTATCAACCACCACCTGCGCACGGTTCTTGAGCACGGTCGGCCCGGCAGAACTGTCGGCCATCAGACTGATTGCCATGTCAGGCGCGATCCCTGCGCCGCGCAACAGCGCAAGGCTTTCGCCCAGTGTTTGCCAATAGGTCGCCAGCGGCAGGTTCACGGCAAGCTTCATCCTTGCGCCCGATCCTGCGGGACCTAGATGCTCCACCCTGCGGCACAACTGGTCAAGCACGGGGCGGGCGCGGGCAAAGGCGGCCTCGGTGCCCCCCGCCATGCCCAAAAGCTGCCCTTTGAGCGCGGGGGCCACCGTGCCGCCAACGGGGCAATCCACAAATGCGGCCCCTGCCGCATCGGCGCGGGCCGCAAAAGCGGCGGCATCGGCGGGCAGCAGGGTGGACATTTCGATCACCAGCTTGCCCGCGATCCCAGCATCCACCAAGCCATCCAGCACAGCCGCAACCCCGTCCGGCCCGGTCAGCGAGGTTATGATCACCTCACATCCCGCAAGCCCGGCCAGATCGGTTGCCGTGGCCCCCGCAGCAACCGCGGCGGCAGTCTTTTCGGCGCTGCGGTTCCAGACCCACACCTGATGCCCCGTCTCGATCAAGCGGCGGGCAAAGGCGGTGCCCATACGGCCCGTTCCTGCAATTCCAATGGTTTGTGACATACTACTCTCCTATTGCAATCCAAGGATCGACAGGGTGGTTTCGCCTGCGCGCAACCGCTCCATCATCGTGGCTTCTTTCGCGGCGCGGGCCGTGGCCGCAGCAAGGGCGGCCTCCAGATCAGCGGCTGGCAGCACCACAATGGCATCGGCGTCGGCAAGGACGATATCCCCGGACGCAATCGTGGTGCCCCCAAGACGCAGCGTGATGTCATGCGCGCCGCGATCTCGCTTGGTCGTGCCGCAGATGTTCAGACCCCGCGCAAAGACGGGAAAACCAAGGCCCGAGATCTGCGCACTGTCACGCACTGCGCCATCAATCACCAAGCCTGCAATCCCCCGCATCTGGCAAGCAATCGCCATGATCTCGCCAAAGGGACCAGAGGCAAGGCTTTCGCCATAATCGACCAGAAGCACCTCTCCCGGACGGGCAGCGGCGATGGCAAGATGCAGCGCCAGATTATCGCCCGGCTGGCACCGCAAGGTCCGCGCGGGGCCCGCCATCGCCATGCCGGGGGACAGGCCACGCAGCGGCGCTGCCACCACGCGGGCCGAGGGCCAAGCCTCGGCCAAGGTGGCTGTGCCAAGGGTCACAAGGCGCTGTGCAGGCGTCACGCCGCCTTTGCCCCGATCCTGACCTGCATCGGCTGCAGCCCATCGAAATGGCAATCCAGCACATCCCCCGTGACCACAGCGCCAACTCCCGCTGGCGTGCCGGTCATGATGATATCGCCGGGCATAAGCCTGTGCTGTTCAGACAGTTTTGAGATGATCTCGTTGATCTTCCAGATCATCAGCGAGATATCGGCATCTTGCTTGACCTGACCGTTCACAGAAAACCGCACATGCCCGGATTTGAGAATACCACAGTCTGACACCGGGGTGATGGGGCCAACGGGCGCGGATTGGTCAAAGCCCTTTGTCACCTCCCACGGCAAGCCCTTGGCCAGCGCCTCGGCCTGATGGTCGCGTCGGGTCATATCAAGGCCGACGGCATAGCCAAAGATATGATCCTCGGCCTGATCCACGGGGATGTTGTAGCCACCCGATTTCAGCGCGACGACCAATTCACATTCGTAGTGATAGTTGGTGGTAAAGACCGGATAGGGAATATCACCGCCATTCTTGACGATGGCATCCGTCGGTTTCATGAAAATCACCGGCGGATCGCGCTCATCGGCGTTCATTTCCCGGATATGGGCAAGGTAGTTCTTGCCGATGCAATAAATCCGTCGGACCGGGAATTTCTCATCCGATCCGGTGATGTCCAGCAATACTTGGTCCGGGGCTGTCACGGCATAGGCCGCCATGGGCGTCATCCTTCTTATCTGTGGCTTCTTGTCTGGGTTCGGTCGGGTTCTGATCACAGGGGCAAGGCACCAATAAAACGAGTCTTGGTCGCGTCAGAGTTTCGCGCATTGCCGCCCAGATCAAGATACGAAATGCATCTTTCAATCACTTTATATATTTTTTTGATTTTTGCCAAGAATCATATATCGTCATATCAGGACATGCCGCGTTCCGCGTTCTGAACGTGGTGTCCCCGCAAAAAACAGGGAGGAGAAATCAGGATGACGACCAAGACCAGACTGACCCGACGCGGCTTTGGTGTGCTGGCTGCAGGGGGGGCTGCCGGCTTTGTGATGGGGGCACCCGCGATCGTGCGTGCGCAAACCGCCGTGACCTTCGCCGTTCCCAACCCGTCGGCCCTGACATGGCTGCCCTATTGGGTCGCTGTGGGCGAAGGCTATTTTGCACAAGAGGGCCTAGATCTTCGGCTTGAGGCCGTTGACGGATCGTCTTCGGTTCTGCAGGCAATGTCGGCGGGGCAGGCCCATATCGGCGCGCCCGGACCGGGGCCGACCCTTGGCGCAAGATCGCGTGGGGTGGATGTGAAATTCCTGTATAACCTTTATCCAAAATCGGTTTTCGGACTGTTGGTCAAAACCGACAGCGCGGCGCAAACCCCGGCTGACCTCAAAGGCACAGTGATCGGTGTCGGCACGGCAGATGGGGCAGAGGTTTCCTTCAGCAAAGCCATCATGACGGACCTTGGGATGGCAGAAGGCACCGACTACAGCTTCTTGCCCGTGGGCGATGGCGGCACGGCGGCAGTGGCCTTCTTGCGCGATGATGTGGGATCTTATGCCGGTGCGGTTTCGGATGCGGCCATTCTGGCCGCCCGCGGTTTGAACCTGCGCGAGATCACGCCTGACGCCTATCTTGGCTTTTTTGGCAATGGTATCGCCATGTTGGAAAGCCAGATGGCCGCGATGCCAGAGCTTGCGCCCAAGTTCGGCCGCGCGCTGGTCATGGGCACCCGCTTTGCCGCCGATCCTGCGAACAAGGAAAAGGCCTTGGCCCATTGCGCGGCTGGCAACCCACAAGAAGGCGAGCAGGACTATGCGGCCTCGCTTTATGATGGGGTGCTCAACCGGATGACGCCGACGGATGCCTTTATCAGCAACGGTCATGGCTATCAGCCGCCAGAGCATTGGCAAAAGATCCATGACAGCGCCGTGGCCTCGGGTGCCTTGGCGGCACCGCTGCCTGATCTGTCTGCCGTCTATTCCAATGAGTTCGTGGCAGGCTGGAACGCCTGATGAGCATGGCGGAGCCCCGTCCCCTGACCCCAAGCCCGGTTGCCGAACGGCGGCCGGTCTATGAAATCGAGCGGCTGTCGAAAACCTATGCCCGCAACCGCCTGATTGCGCTGACCGATGTGAACCTGACCCTGCACAAGGGCGAGTTTGTGTCGGTCGTCGGCTCGTCTGGCTGCGGAAAGTCGACGCTGCTCAAGATCATGTCGGGGCTCTTGCCGCCCACCAAAGGCCGCGTGGTGCTTGAAGGAAAGCCAGTGACCGGCCCGCGTGTCGATATCGGGATGATGTTCCAGCAAGCCACGCTGTTGCCCTGGAAAACCACGGTGGAAAACATCCTTCTGCCGATCGAGATTCGTGAGGGGCGTGCCGCTGCACAAGCCGCCCGCCCCCGCGCGATGGATTTGTTGCAACTGGTGGGCTTGGGCGATTTCGCCACGGTCTATCCGGGGGAGTTGTCGGGCGGTATGGCGCAACGGGCCTCGATCTGCCGGATGCTGATTTCAGATCCCGCCGTCTTGTTGCTGGATGAGCCGTTTTCGGCACTGGACGAATTGACGCGTGATTTCATGAACATGGAATTGCAGCGCATCTGCGCCGAACGCAATGCCACCGCGTTTCTCGTGACGCACTCTTTGGCCGAGGCCGTGATCTTGTCGGACCGCATCTTGGTGATGAAGCCCCGTCCGGGCCGGATCGTCGAAGAGATCGTGATCGACCTGCCCCGCCCCCGCACGCTTGAAATGATCAATACCACCCGTTTTGGCGAGATTGTCGGACATATCCGTGACCTGCTGGGCAAGGAGGCCTTTGTATGACCGATGCACCTGACACCCAGAAGGAAGACACAGTCTGGGTTGAACATGAGGCCCTGATCGACCGCATCCCGCGTTGGGTGGCGATGCTTGGGTTGTTTGTCATTGTGGTGGCGATCTGGGATCTGGCCACCGCGCGGATGGCTTGGGTTTCGCCCATCATCTTGCCTTCACCGGGAGAGACGTTTTTCGATCTGATCTTTGTCGGCAAAAATCTGATCGGCGGCGAGTATATGCTTGTCGCGCTGTGGACCACCACCAAGACCGTGTTCTGGGGCTTTTTGATCGCAACAACCATCGGGTTTTCCCTTGGCGTTCTGGTGGGGGAAACGAAATTCGGCGAACGCGCGGTGATGCCTTATCTTGTGGCGATCGACACCATGCCAAAGGTGGCCTTTGCCCCGCTGTTCATCGCGTGGCTTGGGTTTGATATCGCGTCGAAAGTCGCCCTTGCGGCCTTTATCGCCACCTTTCCCATCGTCGTCTCGACCGCGGCGGGGCTTTATGCCGCGTCAGAAAATGAACGGATGCTGTTCAAAGCGATGGGGGCAACGCGGCTGCAAACATTGGTGCGGCTAAAGCTTCCGACTGGCCTGCCCCATATCTTTACGGGCCTGAAAATCGCAGCCGTGGGTGTGATGGCAGGCGCGATCACGGGCGAATTTCTGGGCGGCGGCAAGGGTTTTGGCGCGTTGATCCGCCAATCGGCCAGTCAAATGGACACACCGCGCGTGTTTGCCCTGATCCTGTACTTGTCTCTTCTGGGCTTATTGCTCTATTTCACGGTCGTCTGGGTCCAGCGCCGCTTTGTGTTCTGGAACAAATCGGAGAGGCCGGGCGGGGTGGGCTGATGAATGTTTCGGACAAAGGCCTGAGCGATGGAAAAAACCTGTCGGAGCGGGCGCATGAAAGCATCCGTCGCGATATTCTGAATGGTGAGTTGTTTCCGGGAGACAAGCTTCAGATTGAGGCAATCTCGGACCGCTACGGCATTGGCATCGCACCGATCCGCGAGGCGTTGAACCGACTGTCGTCCGAAGGCTTGGTCGAACGCAAAAGCCAACGCGGGTTCTTTGTGGCGACCCTTTCGATCACAGACCTTGAGGAATTGGTAAAGACCCGCATCTGGCTGGAAACGAAGGCGCTGGCGGAATCGATCAAGAATGCTGATGAGGCTTGGGAAGAGCAGCTTGTCCTTAGCTTTCATCGCCTTGCCCGCACGCAGCGCCGCATGCCGCTGCAGTCCGGCCCCGAAAGTTCTGAGGAGTGGGAGGCTCGTCACAAAGAGTTCCATATGCTTTTGCTGGACCGCTGCGGCTCCAGCTGGCTGTTGGGGTTCTGTTCCTCGATGATGGATCAGGCAGTGCGCTATCGTAACCTGTCGATGAATGTGCACCCCAGCCTTTTGCGCCGCGAAGGCGCCGCCGCAGAACATCAGGCCCTTTTGGACGCCGCGATTGAACGCAATGCCACCCTTGCCTGCACGCTGCTTGCCGACCACTACACCACCACGCTTGAGGGCCTTCGGGACGTCATCGAGCAGAGCGAAAAGTAGCATCCCAGGGCGCGGTGATTCTGGCGTCCAGATCGTGAAACACACGTGACTGCATAATCTCTGACCAGTTCCCAACCAATGTTATTTTGCGCCAAAACCAGCCTGAATCTCTGCCTCTGATTGCAAATAGACGCAATTATAAAAATCTATAAAAGTGTCGGCCACACCTTTCGAAATAACACTAGAAAAATGCCGCAACACTTTGAATGAGTGTCGCTTTTCCGTTTGTTGCGAATCAAAGCGCATCAGGGTGAACTTAGCGGTTTCAAACATAATAAAGACGTCGCACAGAGCGGGCCTCCTTCTCGCCTTCAACCCAAATCTTTTGTCTTTGACTCATAAAATACTGGGGCGTAGCATCAAAATTCTTGGAACTGGTGTGACGATTTGACGCCTAGCGTTTTGCGAATAATCAAATTGATCGCGCTCCAGTCGAGCCGAAACATGGCGTTTCGGCCAAGGGAGGAGAAACATGAAAATGCCTGGAATGAAGAGCCTATTTATGTTGTCGGCACTCGCTTTCGGCGTGTGCTCTTCTTATGCGATGGCGCAAGACAGCGTGATCGACAAAGTAACGCCTGTTACCGATGAAATGCTTCTTAACCCGCCTGATGGTGATTGGTTGATGTGGCGCCGCACTTACAACGGCTGGGGCTACAGCCCGCTTGACCAGATCAACAAGGAAAACGTCGGAGACCTTCAACTGGCTTGGGCTTGGGGCATGACGCCCGGTGGCCGGACACAAGAAACCCCGCTGGTTCATGACGGGGTCATTTATATCCAGAACTCCACCCACCTTATTCAGGCCCTGAACGGGGCCACGGGTGAGTTGATCTGGGAATATCAGCACGAATTGCCCGACGATGTCAGCCCCAATGGCGTGCGGTCCAAGTCGATCTATGAAGACAAGCTGATCGTCTCGACCCGCGATGGCCACCTGATCGCGCTGGATACCAAGACCGGCCAGTTGGTCTGGGATCAGCAAGTGGTCAACAAGGACCAAGGCTTTGCCTTTTCCAGCGGCTCGATCATCGCCAATGGTGTGATTGTTCAAGGCACGACCGGGTGCAGCAATGCCCAGCCCGGCGGTTGCTTTTTCACCGGCCATGATGTGAACACCGGTGCGGAAATCTGGCGTGTGCACACGATCGCACGGGGCGACACGCCCGAAGGCAACAGCTGGAACGGCATCCCTCTGGAAAGCCGCCATGGCGCATCGGCATGGATCGCGGGATCCTATGACCCCGATCAAAAGCTGATCTTTGCGGGTGTAGGCCAGCCCTATCCGTGGATCGCCGAGATCAGCGGCTTGTTGCCAAAAAGCTCGGACCCGAATGTAACCAACAATGCGCTTTATACCGACTCCACCCTCGCCATTGACGTCAAGACCGGCGAGTTGAAATGGTATCACCAGTATCTGCCCAATGACTCGCTTGACCTTGACTATGTCTATGAGCGTTTGCTGATCGACCTGCCGTTCAACGGTCAGGACCGCAAGATGGTGGTGACCAGTGGCAAGATCGGCATCATCGAGGCCATAGACCGGACCACGGGCGAATGGCTTTGGGCCAAAGAGACCGTGCCACAAAACGTGGTGCTGTCGATTGACCAAAAGACCGGCGAAAAGACCATCAACCCCGAGGTCATTCCGCACATCGGCCAGACCACGTTCAACTGCCCTGCAGATCCGGGCGGACGGGCTTGGCAGGCCACGGCCTATAGCCCGCGCACCCAGACCCTGTATATGCCAACGGTGGAGTTTTGCTCAAACACAACCCCACAACCGCTTGATCCGGGTGAGATTTACGTAAGCGGCGGCCGCGCCACATTCGCGCGGGTGCCAACACCGGAAAGCGATGGCAACATTGGTCAGGTCCGCGCCATCAAGCTGACCGACCAGACCGACAGCTGGATGTATCGCCAACACGCCCCGGTCACCAGCTCCACCCTGCCCACAGCAGGCGGTGTGGTGTTCGTGGGAACGCTTGATCGCAAGTTCATGGCGTTTGACGATGAAACCGGCGCTGTGCTGTGGACCAGTGGCAGCCTGAGCAACTCACTTGAATCCTTCCCGGTCAGCTATTCGGCTGGGGGAAAGCAGTACATTGCCATCGTGGCAAACTGGGCCTCGGGCCTTGGCCGCCTGCAGTCGTTGACCCCGGAAATAAAGCTGCCGCCAAACAACCCGGCGACACTCTACGTCTTCGCGCTTCCCGATTGATCGGATAGGCATATTGCGAAACCCTGCCCGGGCGAACTGGACCATTTCAGTCCGCCCGGGCGACTTTGCGAGGTCAGAACGTGCCCGTGACTTTCGTGTTTCCGCGTCTGGCGGGACTGGTTTTGGCCCTGACGCTGGCCTTTTGCCCCGCTGGCCCACGCCCACTGGCAGCCCAGGAACCAGAATTCTTTGACATCCCCTATGCGCCGGGCCAGTGGAATATTGGCCGCAGGCTTGATGTCTCGCAGCTGCGCTATTGCGTCGACACGCGCGATGCCGATTGGGAGGTTGCCGCAGCCATCGCCGATGCGGTTGCTGGCGCGCTTTTGCTGGAGCCCAATCGCTATGTGGTCGAAAGCAGCATCGTCACCGAAGATATCACCCGCATTTATGCCATCATGCTGGAACATTGTGATGTTCACATGGGGTTCAAACTGATCCCCGGTGGCCTGCCCAACTGGGTGACACTGACGCGCCCCTATTACGAGGCGAATTACGTCTTTGTCGCCACGGACCCCGCCTTGAACGCCCTGTCCGATGTTGCGGCCACCCGTCCAATTGCGGCGACGATGGGAACCTCGGCGCATCTGCGTCTGGTGTCATACCTGACCGCTTTACCACGCGAGAGCCGCTGGCCCACTTACCCCATGGGCTCCAATGACCTGAGCCTTGAGTCCGTTCTGAACGGCACGGCGGATGTCGCCCTTGTCTGGGCCCCAAGCCTCTGGGCCAAACAGCGCAAGGATCCCGCCTATGCCGGGTTTCACGTGATTGATCCCGCCCCCCTGCCACCAACCGCGCTTGGTGTTGGGGCGCTTTTGCTGTCTGACCAGACCTTTTTGCGCACAGCGGTGGATGAGGCGATTGATGCGCTTGTGGCAGATGGCACGATCCAAGGGATTTTGGACGACTTCGGCTTTCCAGCCGTAGCGGGCGAGGCAGCCGCCCAATGACCACGCCGCAAAGCGATGCGATAAGGATTGAGGGTGTCTCGAAACGATATGGTCGGACGCTGGCCCTTGACGCGGTCAGCCTGACCGTTCCGCAAAATGCGCTTTTTGCCCTGCTGGGGCCCAATGGCGCGGGCAAGACCACGCTGATGCATATCCTGTGCACCTTGATGCGACCCGAGTCCGGGCAGGCTTTCGTTGCCGGGTTCGATGTCTTGCGCCAACCGTTGCAGGCGCGGCGCCGCCTTGGGATCGTGTTTCAGGAACCCAGCCTTGATGACCGTCTGACGGTGCGGGAAAATCTTGATCTGCATGGGCTGGTCTTTGGCGTGCCCGCCCGCGTGCGGCGGCAACGGATCGAGGAATTGCTGGCCTTGGTCGAACTGACCGATTGGGCCGACAAGGTGGCGCGGACCCTGTCGTCGGGCATGAAACGACGGTTGGAGATTGCCCGCGCCCTGATCCATGACAGCGAGATTTTGTTGCTGGATGAGCCGACCGTCGGGCTTGACGCGCAGACGCGGGACCGCATCTGGCACTACATCCGCCGTTTGCAGGCCGAGCGGGCGATCACGGTTCTGGTGACCACCCATTACATCGAAGAGGTGGAGGCCTGCGACAAGGTCTGCATCATTGACCATGGCAAAGTTCTGGCCGATGGCGCGCCAGAGGCGCTGAAACGCCACTATGGCCAACAGCTTTTGCGCATCGTGCCAAAGACCCAAGCCGACTACGATGGCATCGCCGCCCGTTATGTCGCGCGGCTGACAAAGGCGGACAAGGGTGAAATCATCCTGACCTCGGATGATGCGTTTTCGGAAAGTTTTCTGGCCGAAAACGGCGCGCGCATCCGGGCCCTGTCGATCGAGGTGCCAAGCCTTGAATCAGTTTTCCTGACCCTGACAGGCCGCGAGATCCGCGACAAAGCCGCAGGCGCGCGTGAACAGACCAAAGCGTTTGGAAAAATGGGCGGGGAACATACAAGATGACAGCGGCGGTGACCGAGCGTTCAATGCTGATGGTGCAGCTTGGCGGGCTGTACGGGCTGTGGCTGCGCGAGGTGAAACGCGCCTTTCGCGACCGGGGCCAGCTGATCGGCGGTGTCAGCCGCCCGATCCTTTGGGTGGTGATCCTCGGCATCGGCCTGAACCCTTATTTCCGGGGCGAGGTCTATGGCAAAGCCACCTTTGTTGTGCCCTTTACCTATCTTCAGTTCATCTTTCCGGCGGTGATCGCGCTGAACATTCTGTTCACCTCGGTGCAATCGGCGGTGTCGGTGATCTGGGACCGCGAGTTCGGGTTTTTGCGTGAGGTTCTCGTCTCGCCGCTGTCACGCGGGACGATCCTTTTGGGCAAGGTGCTGGGGGGGGCCACGGTCGCGGTGCTGCATGGCTGCCTTGTGCTTCTTTTGGCAAAGTTTGCCGATGTTGGCCTGACATGGCCAAAGGTGCTGGAGGCCTTGGGTCTGATGTCGATGCTGGCCTTTGCGCTGACCTCGCTTGGGGTGGTGATCGCCAATCATATCCGCAGCTTTCAGGGCTTTGGCGTGTTTTCCAATGCGGTGATCTTGCCGCTTTATTTCACCTCCAGCTCCGTCTTTCCGCTCGACCCTTCGCTCAGCCGGGCGCAGACGCGTGTCGTCTACCCTGATTGGTTGGTGACGGTGGTGGAGTGGAACCCCCTGACTTATGCGGTTGATGCCCTGCGGGGGGCGCTGATCGGCTTCAACCAGTTTGACCCGCGCCTTGGCATTGTGATCATGGCGGTGTCCGGCGTGGCCCTGTTCGCGCTGGCGCTCTACGAATTTCGCCGGGTCTAAGGGGTGGACCGTCTGCGCCATCTGATACAAGAGTTCGGCGGTTTCGCCCTTATCATCGGCCTGTTGCTGATGGTGGGGCTGCTTCCGCCCGATACCTCGCTGTCCGAAATCCGCAAGATTGGCACGTTGAAAGCCTGCGTTCCCACGACCTATCCGCCCTTGGTAACGGGTGATCCGGCAAAGCCGGGGGTCGATATCGAAATCCTGACCGCGCTGGCGGGCCAGATCGGGGTTGATCTGCAGATCACCCACAACGATGCCATTGGCCGCGACTTCAACCCGCGCAATTGGGCCATCACGCGCGCCAATTGCCAAGTGCTGGCGGGGGGTGTGGTGGATTCGCTGATGACCCGGTCGTTCCTTGATACCGGCCCGCCCTATGCTGTCAGCGGCTGGGCCATCATCGCGCCAAAGCCTTTGGCGCAGATTGACGGTCTGACCATCGGGGCGCTGACGGCGATCTCGGGGTTGAACCGAATTGATTTGTCGAAATACCTTGGCAGCCATCGTGTCAAAGTCCGGGTTGTGCCCAACAGTCAGGCGTTGGTTGATGGCATTGTGGGCGGCACGCTGGATGCCGGTGTGACAGAGGCATTGATGGCGGGCGGGATTGCGGCCCAGAATGGCTGGTCGACCGCCCCCCTGCCCGATGAGTTGACCCGTTACAATCTGGTCTTTGGCCTTTGGAAGGGTGACCTGACCCTCAAGCGCAAGGTGGATGAGGCGTTTTTGCGACTTCAGTCAGATGGCACCCTGGCCGCCATTTTGCAAAGCTACGGCGTGGCCGCTTGGGGGCAAGGCGGCACGGCCCCTGCGCTTTGACAGATCGGGCTTTTCTCAGTCCCCAATGATGATCATCGCCACCATGGCATAGGCCGGGCCAAGCGCCTGACGCACCACGCCCGTTGCCACGCCCACGCAAAGAACCGCCGCCAAAAGCCACTGTGCCCGCTGGGGAATGGCGATGCCAAACGCGCGCCAAAGCAGCCCCCCGGTCAAGGGCGGGATCGGGATCAGGGACAACAGCGCACACCAGATCGCAAGGCTGCTTGCGGCCCGCAAGAACGCAGCCACCCCAAGCCCGGCAGTCAGCGGCAACATCGTCAGGGCCGGTAAAATCAACCCGTTCAGCAATGCGGCCATGGCCAAAAGGCCGATGAAACCTGCCAAGATGACCACAATCACCGCGCCCACACCGCCGCGAAACTGCTGGGCATCAACGGCCACGGGCCTTGACCACCCCAGACCGAACAAGACCAAACAAGCCGCACCCGGCACATCGATATGGCGGCTGGGCCAAAGGGAAAGACGGCCATCATAACCGGGGCCCTTGTCCCCCAACAGAACTGCAACCCCGGCGACAATGCCGCCTTGCACTGCCGCAAGGATCAAAAGAGACAGCACCCGAAAGGCGATGAGTTGAAGCGTGATATCCGACAGGCCCATCCTCAGGGCCGGGCCAAAGGCCCGCCCCCTGCCCCGCGCCTGTAGACGATCATTTCTGGATGACCAGATTTTGCAATGCCTCGACATCCGATGGCAAAGCTGCACCTTCCTTGTAGCCGTTCCGTTTCAGGATATAGGCCATCACATCGGCATAGGTTTCGGGGGAATAGCGCCCCGGCGAATTTGGCGGCATCAGGGTGCTCAGGTAAAGATACAAGGCCGACGCGGGCGCCCCTTCGCCGAAATTCTGGGTAAAGGTCACACTGCGCAACGAGGCCCCGCCGTTCATCCCGCCCTTGAGGTCTTTTCCGTGGCAGTCCGCGCATTCGCTGTCATATTTTTTCTTTCCACGATCCGCCTGCTCGCTTGTAAAGGATGCTGGCCGTTCCGCCGCAGTCGTGGCCTGTGCAAGGTGAAGACGATCTGGCGCTTGCGGTACACTGGCAGGGTTTTGGGACATCAACCTTTCATGTGCGGGGGATGATGCTGAAGGGATCGGCCAAGTCGTGGCCACAATCCCGACGGCCAAGGCAAGACTTGCGGAAAGGCGCGAAATGGTAGGCTTCATGATGTCCTCCTGTCTCAAACCTGTCGCCCACGGGGCCAATTCAAAGTGCATTTCTGGCAGAAGCGAAAAGGTGAATGAACCTATAGGTCAACCGAAGCAGAAGCTGATTGCAAGAGTCATTTTTGCAGCCATGCATCTTATTTTACTGGGGATATCCCTCTTTCTTGCGATCCGGATCAGCCTCAGTGAGGCACGAAGTCGCGTCCGAAGAATTCCGAGGATGGATCGGCCAAAACCAGCTTTCGCATCTGCTCTGCCAAATGGCGACGCAGCTCCATAAATCGGGGTTCGGCGCGGGCATCAAACGTCCAGCGTGGGCGCTCAAGGTCGACATTTACCACCTCCACGACCCGTCCGGGCCGGGGGGCAAGAAGCACAATCTGATCGGCCAGCAAGATTGCCTCATCCACACTGTGGGTGACAAACATCACCGTAGATTTGCGCTGTGCCCAGATCCGCATCAACTCACCTTGCATCAATTCACGGGTTTGGGCGTCGATGCTGGCAAAGGGTTCGTCCATCAACAAAACCCTTGGATCTGGGGCCAGCGCACGCGCAAGCGCCACCCTTTGGCGCATACCGCCCGACAAGGTGGCCGGGTAGGCATCCGCCGCGCGCGACAGGCCGACAAGGTCAATATTCTGCGCGACGCGGTCGGCCCGCTCGGCCTTGGTCAGATCAAGGTCCATCAAACCAAACTCGACATTCTGCGCGACCGTCGCCCATGGGATCAGACGAAAAGACTGAAACACAAACCCGATATCGGGGCCGGGTTGCGGGGGGTTGCCAAAAATCCGGATCGACCCTGCGTCTGGTTGGATCAGCCCATCGGCCAGCCGCAAAAGCGTGGTCTTGCCACACCCGGACGGGCCAAGGACGGCCACGAACTGCTCGGCCCCGATGGTCAGCGACACGTCCTTTATCGCCGAGATCGGGGTGGCGCCCCGTGTTGCGGCAAAGGACTTGCCGACTGCATCAAACACAATGCCCGCCTCTGGATTCCGCCCGCCTGTCACAGACACTGGCCTTCCATCTGGCCCGTCATCTGAGCGGTGCATCCGACCCCTGATCCACGCCAATCTCTGCCAGCACCTGATCAACAATCGAGAAATCGACCCAAGCGTCAAGGCTGATGAGGGCCGCCCCTTTGAAATCATCGGTGGCAAGAACCCAATCTTGGGTATATTGCAGTTCCGCCCGGTTCAGACCGCCATTGACGCTCCACCCGCCAGCAAAGCTTTGGCCAAGGCCGGACAGGGCTTCGGCAGACATCTGGGTGGCAAAGGGGGCCATCGCAGCAGACCATGCGCTTGGGTCTTGGTTGAAATCACGTGAGATCTTGGTAAGCGCCCGGACAACGGCAACAACCTCGTCCCGGCGTTCTACCAGCACCGCTTCGGGCACCACATTGACCTTGTTGACCACGGGGGCGGCCGCATAATAGGCATCGGGGGCAATCAGCACATGCAATCCGCTTTTGTCAGGCAGGGACAACCATGTGCCGATGGACATCGTGGTTGCATCAACCTGACCAGCCGCCAAGGATTGCGCCCGAATGTTGGGTTGGCCCAAAGTGACCACCTCAAGCCCATCCATCGCAACCCCAGCCGAGGCCAGCACACGATTGCTCAGCGCGTAGTCCAGACTGCCGATCCGACCGACACCGAAGCTGTGGCCGACAAGGTCGCCGGGCGTGGCGATGCTGTCCTTGGTGGCGATCAAGAACGGCAAGGACTTGTTGGGCGAAGTAACGGCCTTGAGCGTCGTCGTGCCCTGCACCTGCAACTGCAAGACGGCATCCACCCCAATATTGGCCATGTCGCCCTCCCCCGCCAGCAAGGCAGCAGCGGCAAGCGGGGTCTGTTCAACCCGGATCAATTCAACCTCGACCCCCTCACGGGCGAAATAGCCCAGCTCCAGCGCCAGATCCATGACCGAATTTGGCACCAAGGGTGGCTCCAGATGGGTCACGATCAGGCGGAAGGGTTCCGCCAATGTAGGAGTCGGCGCAGAAAAAGCAGCCGAAACACCCGCCACGATCACAAGGGCCGCTGAAAATCTCATTTGGTCACTCCTCCCAAGGGGACGCTATGAATTGTCCGGGGTTCGACCGCTGACCGGTCTTGTCATTTCACTATACGCCATCGCGATGCGCGCTGCTCCAAATATCTAAGGCTTTCAGTAACCACGACACCGATCAGCGAAAGCATCAGCACCACGACAAAATACTCTGCCATCCGGAAAGTATTGCCATAAATCGCCAGCAACCCGCCCAAGCCCTTTACCGATGTATAAAGCTCGGCCACCACCGTGTTGATCAGGCCGATGGTCGCCCCAAGTCGCATGCCCACGATCACAAACGGCACCGCACCGGGCAGGACGATCCGTCGAAACACCCGCATGCGGCCCGCCCCGACCGATTGCGCCATCTCAATCAACTCATCATCCGCAGCCAAAACTCCGGCATAGGTGTTGATCAAGACCGGCATCAGCGCGCCCAGAAACACGATGAACATCTTTGCCTCGACCCCAAGGCCAAGCATCACGATGATCAGCGGAATAAAGGCAACCCGCGGCGTTGCAGCCAAGGCATAGACATAAACCTCCAGCGTTTTGCCCAACACGCGAAACCCGCCCATCAAGATGCCCATAGGCACCCCCACGGCAATCGCAAGCGCATACCCGCTGAGGAAAACGGTCAGGCTATCGCCCAAGGCACGGATCAGGCGCCCTTCGCCCAGCATCCGCCCTGCGGCCAGATAGGTCGCCTTTGGGCTGGGCACGACATTGCCGCCCATCTGCTGCGCCGCAAGCGCCCACAAAAGCAACAAGAACGCCAAAAACCCAAGGCGAAACACAAGGATCATCGCAAGAACTGTCTTTCCCCCTTGAAAGGCCTGCCAAACCAACGGCCACGGGCTGTTCGCAGTACCTTGGTTTGGTTCGAATCTTTGGCAAACGGTCTTTTGCCAACTTAGCTTCCAGATGGTCCAAAGTCCCCATGGAAAATCGATTGATCCCATAGAGAGGATCAATAGTTACAATTGCTTGTGACGGGATGAAGGCCGCACTCCGACGGTCCGATTTCCATGTTTAATCGGCAGGAGCGCTGCGCTAGACTGGTGGCTGAAAATCATCGAGGCAGAATATGGACTTTATGGCACGCGCGACCGCAATTGTCGGTGGCACTATGGTATTGTTACGTCGCATGGGGGCACCCGCGACACAGGCTGTGGGCACAACACCGACGATCCCCGAGGCGAAAAAGCAAGGCATCATGACGCTCAAGATGCCAACCGCGAAAGGCTGGGCACCGGGTCAGGTTCCCTTTGCCGCAGCGGGGCTTAAGGTCAACGCCTTTGCGACCGACCTGCTGCATCCGCGCTGGATCGAAGTGCTGCCCAATGGCGACGTTCTGGTGGCCGAAGCGCTGATGAAATCCGACCCGCCCAAAAGCCTGATGGACCGCGCCATGCAAGCCACACTGCGCCGCGCCCGCGCGCTTGGTGTCAGTGCAAACCGCATCACGCTGTGGCGCGACGCCGATGGCGATGGTGTGGCCGAGATCCGCGAAGTTTTCGTGGAAAACCAGAACCAGCCCTTTGGCATGGCCTTGGCGGATGGTACATTTTATGTCGGCAACACGGACGGGATCGTGGCCTTTCCCTATGAGGATGGAGCCGTGCGCCTGACGGGGCCGGGCCGAAAGCTGGTGGATTTCAAACCGGGTGGCCATTGGACGCGCAGCCTGATCGCCTCCCCTGACAAGACAAAGATCTATGCGGGCGTCGGATCGCTGAGCAATATCGGCGACGAAGGGATGGAGGCCGAGGAAGGCCGCGCCGCGATCTGGGAGCTTGACCTTGCCACCGGCAAGGCCCGGATCTTTGCCTCGGGTCTGCGCAATGCGGTGGGAACCGCGTGGGAACCCCAGACCCAAACACTGTGGACTGTTGTGAACGAGCGTGACGGTCTGGGCGATGAGACGCCGCCCGATTATCTGACCTCGGTTCAGGACGGCGGCTTTTATGGCTGGCCCTATTGCTATTGGGGCAAGACGGTGGATGACCGCGTGCCGCAAGATGCGGCCCTTGTTGCCCGTGCCATCACCCCCGACTATGCGCTTGGCGGCCATACTGCCTCGCTTGGCCTGTGCTGGATGCCCGAAGGCACGCTGCCCGGATTTCCCGATGGCATGGTGATCGGCCAGCACGGATCGTGGAACCGCTCAACACTCAGTGGATACAAGCTGATCTTTGTGCCCTTCACGAATGGCCGCCCCTCCGGCCCGCCGCGTGATATCTTGTGGGGCTTCTTGTCCGAAGATGAAAAGGTCTCCTACGGTCGCCCGGTTGGCGTCAAGATTGGCCCGGACAAGAGGTCGCTTTTGATGGCGGACGATGTGGGCGACGTGATCTGGCGCGTGACCGGGGCCTGAGGCCAAGGCAACGGGTCCACCCGACATTGACATCCAAGGCCCGCCCCTTTTGGTCTTGGATGTCATCAACACGATGGGCCACTTTGCAGTGCGTCACACAGCGATCATCGCATTTTAACAAGAGTTTCTCCGGCGCATCCTTCGAAGGACCTGGCTGTTTGACCCCGGTTTTGATGGGCGATGAAGATAAAGCACTGCGAACGGAATCTGCTCGATACCGTCCAAGCCAGACCGGCCCCACCGCATTGCCGGACTTTCATACATCGGCTTGGTGCTGATGGTTGGGCCTTGTTGTGATCTTTGCCTCAATGGCGCAAGCCGCTCCAGGGTCGCCAAAGCTGATCGATGGGGCGTCGGGCGGCGTGCCGTTACAGCCACGATGACGATCCTTGTCGATACGGTCGGCTTTGGCGGTCGCTTCTTCGCCGAGGCGTTCGAGGATGCAGACAAAGAGCCGCAAGAGGCGCTGCAAGCCATTGGCGCGGGTCGGTTTTCCGTGCTGTTGGGGGCGATCTTGCCCGATGCCATGCCCAGCCTGATCACCACCAGCGTCTTTGCGCTGGAAAAGGCTGTGCGCTCTTCGGTCGTGCTTGGGCTGGTGGGTGCGGGCGGGATCGGTGAGGAACTCAAGGTCGCCTTTGACCTCTTTCAGTATCGCGATACCAGCACGATCATTCTGGCCATCTTCGCCCTTGCCCTTGGCATGGAATGGCTGACCGACCGCCTTCGCAAACGGTTGCAGTAGCGTCATGGAAGTTTCGGGTGGGAGTCACGAAGTTGTCGCGTGCGCCCGCCATAGTCAGGTCATTCGAATGACTCAGGCGAAAGGCCGCATCGTGGGGCGCGAAAACTGGAAGATCATCCGCGACGGCATCGCCGCCGAAATTGCCGAAGGTCAGTTGATGCCGGGCACACAGCTTCCCACGGAAACCGAACTCTGCGTCAGGTTCGAGGCGGGCCGTCATTCTGTCCGGCGTGCCATGCAAGCCCTTGCGATTGAGGGCAAGTTGCGGGTGGTTCAGGGGCGCGGCACCTTTGTCGAAAGTGCGCCGATGATCCGTTATGCCATCGGGCGTCGCACACGGTTTCGCCAGAACCTGTTGGATCAGGGGCTGACGCCATCGGGCGAGCATCTGATGGCCGAAACACTGCCCGCACCTGACCGTGTGGCAAAGACGATGGGGCTGGCACAAGGGGCCTTGGTCCATCGCCTGCTGCGCCGAGGTCTGGCAGATGGGGTGGCGGTGAACCTTGGCCTGTCATGGCATTGCGCAGATCTGTTCCCCGACCTGATCGCCCAACGCCAAAGCGGGCTGTCGGTGACCGAGGTTTATAGCGCCCAAGGCATCAGCGATTATTTCCGCAAACGGACCGAGATTTTTGCCCGTCGTCCCGAACAGGAGGAGGCAAAGCTGTTGATGCAGCACCCTGATCAGCCCGTTTTGGTGGTGACAAAAACCGATGTCACCCCCGATGGCCGGGTAATTGGCCATTCCGAGGCCGTGTGGTCCGCCGACCGTGTACGCTTTACCATTGATACCTTGGACGAAGGGGCAAGCGATGTTTGACCGACGCCATTCCGAAAACCACGGCCCCCTGTTGACCATACTGGCCCGCGCAGACGCCGCGCGGATCAAGGCCGTGGCCGAGGCGGTTTTGCCCACGCTTGGCACTATTGAGGTGGTCACCTCGCGCACGGGGTTGGTGATGCTGCCCCTGCGCGACACGGTTCAGGGCACCGACTTTTTCCTTGGCGAGGTCTTGGTCGCCGAGGCGCATCTCCGTGCGGGCGATGTTGAGGGCTATGGCATGATCACTGGCCGCGATCTGGAACGCGCCATGGCGATGGCGGTGCTGGATGCGGCAAGGGCGCAGGGTCATGCGACGGTGCTGGAGTTCATCGCGCAAGAGGCCAGCATCCAGCACGCTGAAGACGAGGCCCGCCTGCGCCAGATAGAGGCCACGCGGGTCGAGATGGAGACATTCTGATGTCAGCACCCCTGCCAACTGTCGAAGACCAGCGCGATACGGCCACCTTTGAGGCGCTGATGTGGGCCATGGCCCGCCCCGGCACCATCCATGATCTGCCCGAAGGTCTGTCTGATCTGATCCTTGCCCTCGTGGACCGTGAATGCAAGGTCATGGTGGATGATCCCGCCTTGGCGCGCCTTGTGGCCACAACCGGGGCGACCTTGGTTTCGGCATCATTGGCTGACCACGCCTTTTGCCTTTCTGCCGACCGTGCGCTTGCGGTTCTGACGGCCCTGCCCGGCGGATCGGCACTTTACCCTGATCAGGGCGCAACCTTGGTGCTGCCTGCCCGACTTGGGCAAGGTCCGGCTTTGCGCCTTTCTGGCCCCGGCGTTGACGGCACCTGCGATGTGCGCATTGGCGGGCTGCCCGACGGCTTCCTTGCCGCCCGCGCGGCCCGCTGCCGATACCCCGAAGGGATCGAGATCGCCTTTGTCGATGGGCGACGCGTCATGGGCCTGCCCCGCTCCACCACAGTAAAGGTGCTTTGATGGCCTATGTTGCAACGCGGGGCGGAGAGCGCGCCATAGAACAGGCTGAACGGCTGTATCGGCAGGAAATGGGGCAGATCACCGCCGATAGGGTGGCAGGTCTGCGCCATGCCCTGCCCTTGCTGGTGGATCGGGTGATGGGCGAGGCCTCGCTTTACGACCCGGATCTGGCTGCGCTTGCCCTCGCGCAGTCGGGGGGCGATCTTTATGAGGCGGTCTTGCTGTTGCGCGCATGGCGGACAACACAACCGCGCATCGCCATCGCGGCCCCGGTGCGTTTGGAAGAGTTGTTCACCCATCGCCGCATCTCGGCGGCCTTCAAGGATATTCCCGGCGGGCAAATCCTTGGGCCTACGCTGGATTATGCCCACCGCCTGCTTGCGACCGAGGTGCTAGAGGGCACGCCCTTTACCCCGCCCCCGGTTGATCCCGCCGCCCACCCAGCCCCGGCCCATCAGCCCAGCCTTGCCGCATGGCAAAAGGCCGAAGGTCTGGTGGCCGACAGGCCCAGCGCGCCCATAGCCCCCGATGACATTCCCGATGTCACGCGCGAGCCGCTGCTGTTTCCGGCGGCGCGCGCGCATACCCTGCAATCACTGGCCCGCGCCGATACGGGCGGAGTTCTGGCACTTGGCTATGCCGCCATGCGTGGCTATGGCAATGCCCACCCCACGGTGAACGAATTGCGATTGGCCGAGGCCGAAGTGATGGTGCGCCACCCCTCGGGGGCCAGTTTCTCGGCAGGACGGGTCAAGGTCAGTCAGGCCGAGGTCACGTCCAAGGGCAAATCGGGGCTGTTGGAGCTTGGCTTTTGCGCAACCTTTGGTTGGAATGAGGTCAAGGTGATCGCCGGGGCCACGCTGGATTTGAACGCGCCGGGTGCGGAAAAGGGATCAGCGGTGGAAGAAGAGTTCGTCCTTTACCACACCGAACCGGTGGAGGCGTCGGGCTTTTGCATCCATTTCAAGCTGCCCCATTACGTCACCTTTCAATCGTCGCTGGATGCCCTGCGCGGGGCAAAGGCCGCGCAACCGGCCACAGAAGAGGTGCCCGCATGACCCTTGCCACGCTTACCCGGCCATGGGCCGCGATGTCTTACGGGTTTCTCGATGCTTCGGCCAAGCGTGAGATGCGGCGCAAGATCATCAAGGCCATTGCCGTGCCCGGCTGCCAGATGCCCTATGCCAGCCGCGAGGTGCCGATTGCGCGCGGCTGGGGCACCGGGGGCCTTCAGGTCACGCTGACGCTGATCAAGCCCGCGTCCGTCGTCAAGGTCATCGACCAAGGCGCCGATGACAGCGTCAATGCAGCCTCCATCCGGCGGTTCTTGTCGCGTGTGTCAGGCGCGGCGGAGACTTGGGATACGCTAGAGGCCACAATTCTGCAAAGCCGCCACCGCATCCCCGAGGAACGCCTGCGCGACGATCAGGTGTTGGTTCTGCAAGTGCCAAACCCCGAACCCTTGCGCCCGGTGCAACCCAATATGAGCATTGCGCGCCAGATGCATGCCGATGCCGATTACGGGCGGCTGTGGTTGGTGCTTTACGAACAAATGGTCCGATCTGGCCGCATCGTGCAAGGCGCGGCCTACCCCAGCCTTGTGAACGGGCGGCATGTGATGACGCCGTCACCCATCCCGCGCTGGGATGTGCCCAAGCTGCACATGGCCCACCACCTGACTCTGCTGTCTGCCGGGCGCGAAAAGCGGCTTTATGCCGTGCCGCCCTTTACACGGGTTGAACCCTTGGTGTTTTCCGACGTGCCCTATCAGGTCGAAGATCACGCGGGCCTGACCTGCCACCGCTCGGGCCTGTCGGGGGTGTTCATGAACGAAATCCCGCAAGACAGCGGCGGGTCGGTGTTTGAGGCATCCGACAGCAACCTTGGCATCAAGGCGATCCGGCAGGCCGAAGGTGAGGCCACCAAGATAGGCCCGATGTGGTATGAAAACGGGGAGCTCCGGCCATGACCGTGATGGAACGACTGGCCCCGCAACTGGTTACGGGCGCGCCCTTGCTGACGATGTCGGGCATCAGCCGCCGCTTTGGCGCTGTCGTGGCACTTGAGGATGTGGCGGCCACCGTCTGGCCGGGAGAGGTTCTGGGGATCGTCGGCGAAAGCGGCTCTGGCAAATCTACGCTTTTGCGCATGATGAACCTTGAAGATACCCCCGATACGGGCACCTATCACCTTGCCCTTCCCGAAACGCCCGGCAATCTGTTTGATCTTGACCGTTTCGCCCGCCGCCAGCTGTGCGCGCGGCGGATCGGGATCGTGTATCAAAACCCGCATCTTGGGCTGTTGATGGGCCATTCCTCCTCGGGCAACGTGGCCGAACGTTTGTTGATCGCGGGGGAGCGCAGTTTTGCCACCCTGCGGGCCAAGGCCAAGGGCGCGCTGGAGGCATCCGAATTCCCGCTGACCCGCATGGACGACCCGCCAAGGCAGTTGTCGGGCGGGATGCAGCAGCGGGTGCAACTGGCCAAGGCGATTGCGCTGGAACCGGCACTGCTCTTGTTGGACGAACCCACAACGGGGTTGGATGTCAGCGTGCAGGCCTTGGTGCTTGATACCCTCAAACGCCTGCAGCGGGACCGCGCCATCACCATGGTGATCGTCAGCCATGATCTTGGCGTGATCCGCACCATGGCCGACCGGGTGATGGTGATGCGCCATGGCCGTGTGGTCGAGGAAGGCTTGGTCGATCAGGTGTTCCAAGACCCCCAACACCCCTACACGCAGGAGCTTGTCCATGCCAAACTCTGACACCGGGACGCAAGTGCTGCGCGTTGAGGGCCTGTCGAAAAGCTTTCGCATGCACCATCTGGGCCAAAGCCTGCATGCGTTCGAGGGGGTTTCCTTTACCCTGAACGCGGGCGAGTTTTTGCTGCTCAAAGGCCCCAATGGCGTGGGCAAATCCACCTTGCTGCGCACCATCTGGCGCAGTTATTTGCCCGAGGCGGGCCATGTCTGGTTCACCCATGACGCGGGGCGGATCGATCTTGCCCGCGCGGCCGATGTGGATATCGCGGTTCTGCGGCGGCGTGACATGGGCTTTGTCACCCAGTTCCTGATCGCCCGCCCCCGTGTGCCCGCCGAAGAAATCGTGGCCGAACCGCTGCGCAAGGCCGGGGTGGCCCAGATCGACGCGCTGGAAGAGGCCCGGCGCTGGTTGTCCGCCTTTGGCGTCAAGCGTGACCTTTGGCGGGCCTATCCCACCAGCTTTTCAGGGGGCGAGCAGCAAAAGGTAAACCTTGCCCGCGCCCTGATCCAACCGCCACGCCTGTTGCTGCTGGACGAACCCACAGCCTCGCTTGACGCAGGTGCGCGGGCGGCACTGGTGGCGCGGTTGGCCGAGTTAAAGGCGGCAGGTGTCGCCATGATCGGGGTGTTTCACCACCCCGGCGATGTGGCGGCCATGGTGGACCGCAACATTTTGTTGACGGCAAAAGAGGTAGAAAATGTGGCTCTCTGATTTCCGCGTGGTCTTGGCCGATCATGTGCTTTCGCGTGGATCGGTCAGGATTGAGAATGGCCTGATTGCCGAGGTGGCCGATCATCCAGTGCCGGGCGCGGCGCTGCACGGCGAGGGCCTGCTCTTGATGCCCGGCTTTGTGGATATGCATGGCGATATGGTCGAGCGTGAGGTGGAACCCCGCCCAAATGTGCGCATGCCGATGGAACTGGGTCTGCGCGATCTGGACCGCAGGCTGGTCGTCGCGGGCATCACCACCGCCTATGCCGCCGTCAGCTTTCACCCCGGCAGCGCCTACGGCCACATGCGCAGCTATGACCACACCAAGGCGATGCTGCGTGGGTTAAAGGAGATGCGTGCACGGTTGAACATTGATCACCGGGTTCATGCGCGGTTTGAAATCACCTTTCCCGATGCCCTGTCCGTGGTCGAAGAGTTGATCCGCGAAGGCACTGTCGATCTGGTCTCGCTGACCGATCACACCCCCGGCCAAGGGCAGTATCGCGATCTGGAGCGGCATATCCAGACCGTGGCCAAGAACAACAAGTTGAGCGAGGATGAGGCCCGCGCCGAAGTGCAGCGCCGGATTGAGGTCAAGAAAACCGATGGTGGCGATCTGATGGCCACGATTGCCGCGATCACCAGCCTGTGCCATGCGCATGGCGTCAGGCTGGCCAGCCACGATGATGACACGGTGGAAAAAGTCGCGCTGATGCAAAGCCTTGGCGCAGATATCAGCGAATTCCCTGTAACACTGGAAGCGGCCGCCGAGGCGCAGGCGCGCGGCCTTGCCACCGCCATGGGGGCCCCGAATGCGCTGCGCGGGCAAAGCTATTCCGGCAACCTGTCGGCGCGTCAGGCCCATGCGGCGGGATTGCTTGATATCCTTGCCTCGGACTATCACCCTTCGGCCATCTTGCCAGCCGTGCTGGAATTGGCCAAGGCCGATCCGGGCGGTTTGGCGGGGGCGGCGCGGTTGGCGTCGGCTAACCCCGCGCGGGCCTTGGGGTTGACCGACAGGGGCAGCATCGCGCCGGGAATGCGGGCCGATCTGATCGTGGCCGATGATGCAGGGATCGGCCATGTGCGCGCCACCATCCGGGGCGGGCGCAAGATCTTTTCGGATGGATCGGTGATCTTGTCAGCGGCGGCCTGAGGGATCAGGTCCGGCGCACCCATTGCGCTTGTGTTTCCCAGTGCAGGGTCACTTGGCCCTTTGGCATGTGCTGGGCGCACAGGGCGCGCAGGTCGCCCAAGACACGGGTCAGGCCCACGCGGCGCACCACCTCCCACGCGGTGGCGCGGGTTAGCCACAGGTCGATCAGCGCCTGACACTCCATCTCGTTCTGCCACGGCCAAGACGCGGCACTGGGATCGGCAAAGCCGGGTTGGGCGGCCAGAAAATCCAGTCCCGGCAGTTTGCGGGCCTCACGGCGGGCATGGTCCTCGCCCTGCGGATTGAGCGTTGCAAAATAGGCGGTGAAGGCATCCAGCACCGGATGGGGCAAGCGTCCGTTGCGCAGCACCACAAACACCCCACCGGGGGCGATCACGCGGGCCATCTCGGCCATCGTTTGGATCGGGTTCACCCAATGCCACGCGGTGCAGAGCGTTGCCAGCGATGCAAAACCTGTTGGCAGGGGCAAGGCCTCAACGCAGGCGTCAAGGATCATCACGCCATTCTGTCCCCCAAGACGCCGCGCCAGCACACGGCGCATATCGCGCCCCGGCTCGACTGCGGCGATGGTCCATTCCGGCCCCAAGGCCTCGCGCAGCGACAGGGTGGAATTGCCCGGCCCCGCCCCCAGATCAAGCGCCCGCCGCAAAGGCGAGGTCACATTGGCCGATATGTCGCGAAAGGCCGCCGCGGGATAGCCGGGACGAAAGGCGGCGTAAGCCTCGGCCAATCCGTCAAAGCGTTCGGCATCCTCGCGCATCATCCCTGTCCAAGGGCCATGGCGCGATAGGCTGGCTTGCCCCCAACCCATGTGGCGCGCGGCGCGGGCGTTCCGCCCTCGGGCCAATCGATCAAGACAAGATCCGCCCGCATCCCCGGTGCAATGCGCCCACGATCGTGCAGGTTCAGCGCCTTGGCCGGGGTGTCAGCCACCAGCCGCCACAGATCGGGCAACGTGCCCACACCATCGGCCTGCAACCGCGCAATCGCCGCAAGCATGGCCGGATAGTAGTAGTCCGAGGCCAGAATATCGCACAGCCCCAGCCGGATCATATCCGCCGCACCGGGGCTGCCAAGATGACTGCCCCCCCGCGCGGCATTGGGCGCGCCAAAGATGATCCAGTCCCCCGCATCCCGTGCCGCCTGTGCCGTGGGCAGGTTCATCGGAAACTCCGATATCCGCGCGCCGTGATCGCGGTAAAAGCTGCGCGTTTCGGGCTGGCTGTCATCATGGCTGAGCATCGGCGCACCTGCGGCACGTCCCTTGGCGGCAACATCGGCGATCACAGGCTGAACGTTGGCCCTGCGTGACCACATCACCTTCATCAGATCGACAAACGCGCCTGCGCTCATATGCGACCGTTTGGCCCTTGCGTCCATTTTTTCGGCAAAGGCCGCGCTGTCCATATCCACCACGGGAAAAGCCGGATCATGATCAAAGGGCCGCGATTGCAGGGGCGTGCCCGGATGCAGCACAGCCATGGAGGTGTGGTCATTGAACGCAATCGACGGCATCAGGGGGCCTGCCAAAGACGCCTCGATCAGCGGCAGCGCCTCAAAGCAAAACGTCTCCCACCGCAGTTGCAGACGGTTTTCGACTGTCAGGCGCGGGGCAAGGCGGGTCAGGGCCTCGAACATCTCCCACCCGGTTTGCACCGACCGCAAGCCCGGCTCCCAACTGAGAGTGAGGGCGTGATAGGCTGTGGCGATGCCATTCGCCGCCAGTTGCCGATCTGTTTCCAACAGCGCCGCCTCCATCGGCAGCATGACGCCGGGGCGTGGCATCAACTGGCGCTCAAACGCATCGCCATGGATGTCGATCATCGCAGGCGCAAGCACCATGCCGCGCGCATCAACGCGCGTTGCCCCATCGGCGGCGGTCTCAATCCCGGTGATCAGGCCCCCTTCGATCCGCAAGGAGACATGTTCAAAGCGGTCCCCAAGCACGACCCGCGCACCGTCAATCATGACTGCGTCGGGGTTTGGGTTCATGGCGTTCATGTGGCGTGCTCCATCCCGCAGGGGCCTGCCCAATGCGGCCCATTGGTCCCCTTCAGGGGCGACCTATCAACATCAGTCATCCGAATGACTACCGCCCCGGAATGACGATGGCACTACCTTTGGGTGACAGTTTTGTTGCGGCTTGACGAAAGTCACGCCGAAATCCGTCGCAAAGCTGAGACGGAAAATTCATTCGGATGACGCGGTCAGGTTACGCAAGCCCTCCAGTCTGCCGGGCATGGAACAAAGCACTCTTACCCTTTCCGATCTGTCGCGGCGCTTTGGGGAAACCAAGGCCGTTGACCGTGTGACATTGGATATCGCCCCTGGCCAGTTCGTTGGGGTCATCGGGCGGTCCGGCGCGGGCAAGTCCACACTTTTGCGGCTGATCAACCGGCTGATCGACCCTTCGGCGGGCAAGGTCACCTATGGCGGGCGCGAGATCACGGGGTTGCGGGGCCGCGCCTTGCGTGAATGGCGGCGCGATTGCGCGATGATCTTTCAGCAGTTCAATCTGGTCGAGCGGCTGGATGTTCTGTCTAACGTTCTGGTGGGCCGCTTGGCCGACCATGGGTTCTTGTCGTCCATGGCCATGCGCTTTTCCGAGACGGAGCGGGCTGAGGCGCTGCGTGCCTTGGAGCGGCTGGATCTGCTGCCGCAAGCCCTGCAAAAGGCGGGCACCCTTTCGGGCGGGCAGCAACAGCGTGTGGCCATTGCCCGCGCCTTGGTGCAGCGGCCGCGCATCATGTTGGCCGATGAGCCGATTGCCAGCCTTGATCCGGGCAATGCCACGCGGGTGATGGAGGCGTTGAAGACCATCAACCGCGAGGATGGGCTGACCGTTCTGGTCAACCTTCACACCCTTGATACCGCGCGGGCCTATTGCCACCGGATCATCGCGATGCGCGCGGGCCGGGTCTATTTCGACGGCGTGCCCCGCCAACTGACCGACGATGTCGTGCGCGACATCTATGGCAGCGAAGGGCTGCAAGAATTTTCGGAAGCCGTCACCTCGACCGCAGCGCGGATCAAGGTTTCGGCGTGACCTCAACCAAAGGGAGTTTCCCCATGCGTCTGTTTGCAACCACGGCTCTGATCGCGCTTGCCGCCCTTCCTGCCTTTGCGCAGGATTGGAAGAGTGACTATAAAATCGTGCGCTTTGGCATCTTGTCGGGCGAGAATGAAGGCGACCGTATCGCGCGCTATACCCCGTTTGAGCAATATCTGGAAAAGACACTGGGCGTGGATGTCGAGATTTTCACCGCCGGAAACTATGATGGCGTGATTCAGGCCCTTGCCGCCAACCAGATCGAATTCGCTTTCCTTGGCTCATCGGCCTATGCGGCGGCCTACACGGCATCCGAAGGCAATGTGGTGCCGCTGCTGACCTCGATTCAGGACGACGACTCCACGGGGTATTTCTCGATCATCGCGGTGCGCTGTGACAGTGGTTACAAATCGGTGGACGATCTGAAGGGCAAGACCCTTGCCTTTGCCGACCCGGATTCCACCAGCGGATATGCCGTGCCGCTCTATAACCTTGTGCAGCAAGGCTATGAGCCCTCGACCTTTTTCGGTGCCATCCCGTTTTCGGGCAGCCATGAGGCGGGCGTGGCCGGTGTGGTCAACGGCCAGTTCGATGCTGCAGCCACCTATATCAACAACGAAAAGAACGGCATTCCGCAGCGGATGGTCACCAAGGGCATGATCAACGCAGGCGAGGTGTGCTGGATCTGGACCTCGCCCGAAATCACCTCTGGCCCCTTCACGGCCCGCAAGAACCTGCCACAGGGATTGATGGATGAGATGAAGGCCGCCGTGATGAACGTGCCAACCGCCGATCCGGTCGCCTTTACCGAAATGTCGGGGGCCGAGAACTCCACCCAGAAAGGCTATGTCGAGGTCAACCACGACCGCTATCAGTGGATCATCGACATGCGCGACTGGCTGAAAAAGCAGCGCCGTTCGTGATCTGAAACAGCAAGGGGTGGTGCAGCAAAGCACCGCCCCTTTTTCTTGGCGGGACCAGATGGCCTATACAACTGCCGATTTCAACCCTGACTTTGCCCTGCACCGCAGACGGCAACGCCTAAGCTTTTGGATCGTGGCGCTGGTGCTGGCAGCGCTGACATGGGCCACGGCAGAGCTTTCGGGGTTTTTCCGCGTGACACAGGTGACGCTGGCGGATGGTTCGCGGGCCGAGGCTTGGGTTCTGGCGGCAGGTTTGCCGCGCTTGGGCGAATATCTGGAAAAGACCCTGCCCGTTCTGCGCGCAGAAAGCCTTGGGTCGGACTTTGCCGAATGGTTCTGGCGCTGGAAGATCTGGGCATGGCTTTTGCTTGAAACCGTCCTGATCGGCTTTTTGGCGACCGTGTTCGGGGTGATTGGCGGGTTGATCCTGTCCTTCCCGGCCGCGCGCAACCTTTCCCCCTCGCCCGTGATCTTATGGCTGACCCGTCGGGTGCTGGAGATTTCGCGCACCGTGCCCGAATTGGTCTTTGCGCTGATTTTCGTGTTTTCCTTTGGCGTGGGGCCGATGGCCGGGGTGCTGGCCATCGCGATCCATTCCATGGGATCCTTGGGCAAGCTTTACTCCGAAGCCAATGAAAACATCGACATGCGGCCCGTTGAGGGGGTGAAATCGGCAGGCGGATCATGGGCCGATCAAATGCGCTGGGGTGCGCTGCCGCAAGTCATTCCCAATATCATCAGCTACACCCTCCTGCGCTTTGAGATCAATGTCCGGTCATCCTCGATCATCGGCTATGTCGGCGCGGGGGGATTGGGGCAAGAGCTGCGCACCGCGATTTCGCTTCAGGAATATACCGACCTGTCAGCCCTGTTCCTGATCATCCTTGTGACGGTCATGGTGATCGACTGGCTGTCGGAAAAGCTGCGCCACCGCATTATCGGGATGGAGAAAACGGCATGAGCGTTTCGGACCACGATCTTGCCCGCTATCGCGCCCAGATGCCGCTGGCCTTTCGCCCTGCCCCAGAGGTGCGGCTGCGCCGTGCGGTTCTTTGGACCGGGTTTGTGTTGTTGGTGGCGTGGTGCCTTTACGCCTTTGATTTCTCGCCCCTGCGCATCTGGAACGGGTCAGAGCGTTTGGGCCGGGTCTTGGGCTTTATGTTCCCGCCCAAGGTCTGGACCGAATGGGATGAGATTGCCGATATCGCCAAGGGCTTGGGCGAGACGCTGTCGATGGCCTTTCTGGGCACGCTCTTGGGGGCTATCTTTGCCTTTCCGCTGTCGTTCCTTGGGGCCAAGAACATCAACCGACTGCCCTTTTTGCGCTTTGGCGTGCGGCGCGGTTTTGACATGATCCGTGCGCTGGAAACGCTGATCCTTGCCTTGGTGTTTATCCGGGCCTTTGGCCTTGGCCCCCTGCCCGGCGTGCTGGCCATCGCCGTGGGCGAGGTCGGCGTTCTGGCCAAGCTTTATGCCGAGGCGATCGAGAACACCTCGACCAAACCGATCGAAGGGGTCGTCGCCAGCGGTGGCAGCCGTGTGCAGGCGATCCGGGTTGGCCTGATGCCGCAGGTCTGGCCTGTCTTGTTGTCGATCACACTGTACAACTTCGAATCCAATGTTCGCTCGGGAACCATTCTGGGCATCGTCGGCGCGGGCGGGATCGGGTTTTTGCTGGCCGACCGGATCGGGGCCTATCGCTGGGATGAGGCATGGTCGATCATCTTTTTGATCATCGCGATGGTCTATATCATCGACTGGCTCTCGGCCCAGATCCGCAGCCGCTTTATCGGCACGTGGGAGGGCGCACGATGAAACGGCTGACCGAAGCGCCGAACATCCATGAAACCGCCGTGCTGGTCGATTGCACGCTTGGCAAATGGACCGAAGTCATGGCGCATGTGACGATGCGAGAGGTCGAATTTGGCGACTACTCCTATATCGTCAAGGGCGGCAATGTGGTCTGGTCGACCATCGGCAAGTTCTGCTCCATCGCCGAAGGCGTGCGCATCAACCCCGGCAACCACGCAACATGGCGGGCCAGTCAGCACCACTTTACCTATCGCGCCGCGCAATTTGGCTTGGGCGAGGATGACGCCGATTTCTTCCAATGGCGCCGCGATCACTGGGTCACCATCGGCCATGATGTCTGGATCGGTCACGGGGTGACGATCCTTGCCGGGGTCACCGTTGGCACCGGGGCCGTGATCGGCGCCGGGGCGGTCGTGTCAAAGGATGTTGCCCCCTATGAAATTGTCGGTGGCGTGCCTGCCCGGCACCTCAAATGGCGCTTTGCCCCACCGCAGGCCACGGCGCTGCAACAGATCGCGTGGTGGGATTGGGATCATGCCCGGCTGAAGACCGCATTGCCCGATATCCGCGCCCTGCCCATCGATGCCTTTATCAACAAATACCGCTAACCCTTTGGAGTTGTGACAATCATGTCCCTGCCTGTTCTTGGTGCTGCCCTGACCATCGAAGACCTGCCCGCCCATGCGGATTGGCTGCGCGCCCTGCCGCGCGATCTGGAACTGCAATCCTTTGTGGATGCCGAAGTTCTGAACGGCGATTGGCACCCGCGCGCGCAAGAGGCCAAGCGCCTGCTGGATGGCCATGAAGGCCGTCTTGGCATTCACGGGCCGTTCTGGGGCCTTTCGCTTGCCAGCTATGATCCCGATGTGCGCGCCGTGGTGCGCAAGCGGATGGATCAGGCGCTGGATGTCTGCGCGGCGCTGGATGCTTCGATGGTGGTCATCCACTCCCCCCTGACCACTTGGGGTTACAATCATCGCGGCCTCTACCCCTCGGATACTGCGCGGATGCAAGAGGCAATGCGGGACACGCTGGAGGGCGCCCTGACCCGTGCAGATGGGATGGGTGTGACCTTTGTTCTGGAAAACATCGAAGACAAGGACCCAGCCGAACGCGCAACGCTGTGCGCGGCCCTTGGCTGGAAGGCACTGGCGTTGTCGGTAGACACGGGCCACGCCAATTACGCGCATGGATCAACCGGCGCGCCGCCCGTGGATTTCTACATCCGTGCCGCAGGCGAACGGTTGGGGCATGTGCATCTGCAAGACACCGATGGCTATGCTGACCGGCACTGGCAGGTGGGTCATGGCAATATCCGCTGGGAGTCGGTTTTCGCGGCGCTTGGGGCCATCACGGCAAACCCGCGCCTGATCATCGAGTTGCGCGACAAGGCTGGCGTGATCCCCTCAGCCAATTACCTCCGCTCTCTGGGCCTTGCGCAATGAGCGGCCTGAAATTCGTGGTCCTGTCGGATCTGCACCTTGGCCCGGCAGGCAGCGTCGTCAACGGTCTGGACACGGGCGCGCGGCTTGCAGCGGGGATCGAGGCGATCAACCGCGACCATGCCAATGCCGATTTCGTCTTGATCGCTGGCGATCTGGCAGATCGGGGGCAGACTGCGGCCTATGAGGTGCTCCAAAGCCACCTTGCCGCCCTTCAGCTGCCTTATCACATCACCTTGGGCAATCATGATGACCGGGACACGTTTCTGTCGGTCTGGGGGCCTGCGCATGATGATCCGGCGGGCCGGGTGTCAAAGGTCATAGATGCCGGGGGCTATCGGGTGATCTTGCTTGACACCTCAGAGCCGGGTCTTGTTGGTGGGCGCCTGTGCCAAGGGAGGCGCGATTGGCTGGCCGCCGTGTTGGATGAGGCAGATGATAAACCCGTGATCGTAGTGATGCATCACCACGCCAATCGGCTGTCGCTGCCTGTGGACGCCATCGCCTTGGAAGACGCAGAAGGCTTCGCCGATCTGCTGAACCGCCATGCCGATATTCGTATGGTGATCGCAGGGCATGTTCACTTGCCAACGGTTGGCTTCTGGCGCGGATTGCCGATGACCACACTGGCGGGCAGCCACTATTCCGTCAGCCCCCATGTGCCGGGAATAGCGGGCGCGCAAGCCCGCCTTGAGGGCCCCGCACAGATGGCGGTCGTTTTGGCCGATGATGACGGGGTTGTGGTGCATTTCCACGACTATCTGGAGCGTCACCTGACCCTTGCCGACGGTTTGTTCAACCACGGTTGACCGCCCCTGTCCCCAGTGACCCTGCCCCGAAGAGGTTTCCTTTTCGGGGCTTTCCTGATTTATCTTAAGTAACTGATATCGTTATTAAAAATTTACAAATCAGTCAAGATCACGTCACCGAATCCTGTCATGCCGACCCCGTGCCGTGGTCTTCCAAGCGGCAGAACCCAATGACGGAGACTGGGAAGATGAACACCAAACTTGCAAGTGCTGCGCTGGCCCTTCTGGCATCTGCCGGGGCTGCCTCGGCTGAAAAGATCCAATTCGAATATTGGTATGGCCTGACAGGCGATCTGGGCAAGGTCGTGGCCGAAACCTGCAACCGCTTTAACGCCAGCCAAGACCAGTATGAGGCTGTGTGCGTGGGACAGGACGGCTATGAAAAGGCCGTGCAGAACACCATCGCTGCATTCCGCGCAGGCAAGCACCCCACAATCGTGCAGTCCTTCGATGCGGGCACGGCTGACCTGATGCTGTCGGGCGAGTTCTATCCGGTCAAGAAACTGATGGAAGACGCGGGTCTGACCATCGACTGGGCGAATTATTTCCCCGGCATCGCCAACTATTACTCGGCGTCAAACGGCGACTTTTTCTCGATGCCGTTCAACTCTTCGACCCCGGTCTATTACTACAACAAAGACCAATTCGCCAAAGCCGGTATCAGCGAAGCGCCGCTGACCTGGGAAGGCATGGAGGCCGCGTTCAAGGCCCTCAAAGCCTCGGGTCAAGACTGCGGTCTTGCCTATGCGCCCTCCACCTGGATTGACCTTGAGCAGTTCTCGATGGCGCATAACATTCCGGTTGCCACCAATGATAACGGCTACAACGGTCTGGACAGCGAATTGCTGTTCAACACCACGCTGCACCTGACCCATATGGAAAACATCCAGCGCTGGATCGGCGAAGGCTCTGCCCTGATCCGCACCGCCCAATCGGGCAAGTCTGCGCGTGACAGCTTTATTGAAGGCGAATGCTCGGTCTTCTTCTCGTCCATTGCGGACCACAACACCGTTCACAAATTGGAACCCGCCTTTGCTTGGGATGTGCAGATGATCCCGGTCTATGAGGGAAGTGCGCGTCACAATACCGTTGTGGGTGGTGCGTCGCTTTGGGTTCTGTCGGGCAAATCGGCCGAAGAATACAAGGCCGCTGCAAACTATCTGGCCTTCCTCGCCACCCCGGAGTCGGAAGAATTCTGGGTGTCGAACACGGGCTATATCCCCGTCACCAAGACCGGCTATGACGCCCTGTTGGCAAAAGGCTTTTACAACAACCAGCCCTATGTCAACCGTGACATCGCGCTGAAATCGCTGACCTTTACCGAGCCGGGCCCGCTGACCCGCGGCATCCGTCTGGGCAGCTTTATCCAGATCCGTGCCGAATGGCAGGCCGAGGTTGAAGCCGCCCTTGCCGGTCAGAAAACCATGAAAGAGGCGCTGGATACTGCCGTGGCGCGTGGCAACGACAACCTCAAGCGTTTTGCCAAAACCTACGCTGGCAAGTCTTTCCCATAAGCCAATACCGGGGCGCGGCAGCGATTGCCGCGCCCTTTCCCCTTGCCGGAGGTCGCCCATGCGCCGCGCCTATTTCAAGTTCAGTTGGGTTGCGATGGCCCTGTTGGCCCCGCAGCTTTTGATCATTTTCGTGTTCTTTTACTGGCCCTCGGCGCAGGCGGTCTATTGGGCCTTTACGCTGGAACAGCCTTGGGGCGGCGGCAACACTTGGGTCGGGTTCGAGAATTTCCGCAATGTACTGTCTGATCCTTACTACTGGGCCTCTGTCCGGGTTTCGGTGATCTATGCCCTTGGCACGACGGCCCTCGCGATGGTCATGGCCATGACGCTGGCGGTGTTTGTGGATCGGCAATTGGCAGGCTACAAGGCCTACCGCGTGGCGCTGATCTGGCCCTATGCCATTGCGGCCCCGGCGGTTGGCCTTGCCTTTCGGTTCGTGTTCAACCCCAACGCGGGCATCTTGTCTTATGTGAACACCGTGGCACCGGGCCTGTGGGACCCCACCCAATCCGCCGCCCAAGCGGTGCTGACGGTCGTCATCGCCGGCGCATGGAAGCAAGTGGCCTATAGCTTCATCTTTTTTCTGGCCGCGCTGCAATCCATCCCCCGTAGCCTGACCGAAGCCGCCGCCATGGATGGCGCGCGTCCTTTGCGACGTATCTGGGATCTGCAATTGCCGCTACTGACCCCCACCATCTTTTTCCTGCTGGTCATCAACATCACTGACAGCTTTACCGACAGCTTTGGCATCGTTGACACGCTGACGGGTGGCGGGCCGTTCCGGGCAACAGATCTGATGGTCTACAAGATCTACGCCGATGGCTTTCGCGGGTTCGACTATTCGGGGGCCGCCGCCCAATCCATCATCTTGATGCTGCTTGTCATGGCGCTGACCTTTGTTCAGTTCCGCTATGTCGAGCGGCGCGTGCATTACACCTGAGGTGACATGATGATCGAACGCACGCCCCTGCTGAATATCCTGTCACATGTGATCTTGCTGAGCGGATTGCTGGTGATCTTGTTCCCGATCTGGCTGGCCTTTGTCGCCGCCACCCATACGCTACAGGCCGTCAACTCGGCCCCGATTGAACTTTTGCCCGGCGATCAGTTCTGGATCAACGTAAAGGCCGCATGGCAAGAGTCTGATTTCGGGCCAAAATTCGTCAACACCCTGATCGTCTCTGTAGGGGTCGTGGTGGGCAAGATCACGCTGGCCTGCATCACTGCCTTTAGCCTTGTGTTCTTTAACTATCGCGGGCGGATGCTGATCTTTTGGCTGATCTTCATCACCCTCATGCTGCCGCTGGAGGTGCGGATCGTCCCGACCTATGCGGTGGCGGCAAATGCCTTGCAGCCCTTTCAGGTCTTGCTGGATGTAACGGGACTGACCTCGCTTATCACATGGCTGTCGGGGATTGAGATTGCGTTGGAGTGGAACCTGCTCAACTCATACACCGGACTGATCTTGCCTTTGGTGGCGACGGCCACGGGCACCTTCCTGTACCGTCAGTTCTTTCTGACCATCCCGGATGAATTGGTCGAGGCCGCACGGATGGACGGCGCGGGGCCGCTGCGGTTCTTGTGGGATGTGCTGATCCCGCTGTCAAAAACCAATATCGCAGCCCTTGCCACGATCATGTTCGTCTATGCGTGGAACCAATACCTCTGGCCGCTGCTGGTCATCACTGACCGTGCAAATTACGGCATGGTCGTGGTGCAACTGTCGGACCTTGTGCCCGATGCGCTGACCACGGGCGGTGGCACGCCCAACTGGCACTATGCGATGGCAGGCACCTTGATTGTGATGCTGCCCCCGATCGCCATCGTCATCTTCATGCAGCGCTGGTTCGTGCGCGGCCTGATCAACACCGACAAGTGAGGCACAAAATGGCCGAGATCAACATCCGCAAGGTTGGCAAAACCTATGGCAAGACCACCATCATGGATGGGGTCAGCCTTGATATCCACAATGGCGAATTCGTCGTGATCCTTGGGCCTTCGGGGTGTGGGAAATCCACGCTGCTGCGCATGATTGCGGGGCTGGAAGAGATCACCTCGGGGGACATCGCGATTGGTGGAAAGGTGGTCAATGCGCTGGAACCGCGAGAGCGGGGCTGTGCCATGGTGTTCCAGAACTATGCGCTTTACCCCCATATGAGCGTGGCGGAAAACATCGGCTATGCGCTGAAAGTGTCGGGCATGCCCAAGGCCGAGCGACTGGCAAAGATCGAGGTCACCGCCAAATCGGTTGGCCTGACTGAGTTTCTGGACCGCAAACCCGGACAGCTTTCGGGTGGGCAGCGCCAGCGGGTGGCCATGGCCCGCGCCATCATCCGCGAGCCAAAGGTGTTCTTGTTTGACGAGCCTTTGTCGAACCTTGACGCCAAGTTGCGGGTGCAGATGCGCCATGAGATCCGCCGTATCCACAACACGGTTGGCGCAACCAGTGTCTTTGTGACCCATGATCAGCATGAGGGCATGACGCTGGCAGACCGTCTGGTGATCATGAACAAGGGCACGATTGAACAGATCGGCACGCCCGAAGAGATTTATGACCGCCCTGCCTCGATCTATGTTGCTGGCTTTATCGGCAGCCCTGCGATGAATTTCCTGCCCGGTCGCATTGGTCCGGATCAAAACAGGGTCGTGCTTGATGATGGGCAAAGCCTTGATCTGTCGGGGGCTGCCCGCGCGGGGGCGGGCCAGTTGGTGCAGATCGGTCTGCGCCCGGAAAAGCTGACCTTTGCCCCGGCAGAGCGGGCCATGCTGAAAGCCCGGTTTGATTTTGCCGAAGAACTTGGCTCTGGCCGGGTCTATCACCTGAAGCTTGAGGATATTCCCCTCAGCCTCACCTCGCCCGAGAAGCGCCCGATGATTGAGGGCGAGGTGGTCGGCCTGACCTTTGCACCTGACGCGGTCCATATCTTTGATGGAACGTCCGGTCTACGCTTGGCCACAACCCGGCAAACGGCCCAAGTCAGCGCCATGGCGTGATGGTGCGTGGTCCGGGCCGCGATCATCGCGATCGGAACGGCCCTTGGCCCGTCTGGCCCTGCACTGCCTAAACCGGGGACCCGATTGCCCTTTAATGCGGGATCTTCGCCGCGGCCTCCAGCATGGCGTGGATCACGTCATCCTTGGGCGCAAGCGATGTGGGATAGGCCGCGCGGCTGTGGGTCAGGCCCAGCCCCAGCATCGCCTCGGCCAGTTTATAGGTCAGCGGGCCAGGGTTGACGACCGGAACCGGCAGGCGCGCGGCAAGATAGGCGTGGGCCTGATGCATGGTGGTGGAGCCCAACAGGATCACCTCTGCCCCATCTTCGGTGATACAGCGCCGCGCCATCGCCTCCAGAGCGGGAAAGATATCCTCCTCCTTTCCCGCCATCAGCGCCTGATTGTCGGGCGTTGCATCAATCCATCGGATCGAGGCACAGTGATTCGAAAGACCCAGATCGGTCAGCGTCTTGGTATAAAGATGCTTCCAATGCGGCCACATAGCGAGGATGGAAAACCGGTTGCCCAGCATCATCGCCGTCAGGACCGAGGCCCGCCCCGGCCCGATCACCGGAATGTTCAGCGCCGAGCGCAGGGCGGCCACGCCACTGTCGCTCATCGTGTCGATGCACACGGCATCATAGCCGCGCGCCTGAGCCGACAGCCCCGCCTCCAGCACCCCGATTTCAGCAAGGGCCATATCAGCGGCGCTGACATAGTTGCGCGGTGCGGCGCGCACCGATTCAAATTCGAACATGATGCCGGGGCCAAGTTCGACGGCTGTCAACTGCGCCCGCCGCTGGTCACGGTTCTCCTCGGACATTGGAAAGGGAACAATCACGAGGACACGTTTCATAGGCGGACTCCTTGGTCGAGAGGGGTTGTCGACAGTTGACAACAAAGCATACGATACGGCGCAGATGCAAGGCAGGGATATGATGATGGACTATCTTGATCAGGTGGCAGAGTTCGCAGCCAACACGCCGTCAGCAGCCTTGCCGCCCGAGGTGATCGACCGCACCGCGCTGATCCTTGCCGATTGCCTTGGCGCCATCGCGGGGGGTGCCGCAGAGCCGGAAATGCAGCGCCTGAGCGCAGGCGCGCAGGGAACTGCCGTGGTGATTGGCACCGCCCTTCGTGCCGATCCGGCGCGAGCGGCGTTTCTGAACGGCACCGCAGGCACCGTGCTTGAGATGGATGAAGGCAACCAGTTTTGCAAAGGCCATCCCGGCATGCACACGGTTCCCGCGGCCCTTGCCTTTGCCGGGGGCATGGAGGTTTCGGGCCGCGATCTGCTGAGCGCGATTGCCATCGGCTATGAGGTTGGTGCCCGCATCGGCATTGCCACACAATTGCGCCCCGCGATGCACCCGCATGGCACATGGGGCACAGTGGCCGCTGCCGTGGCGGTGGCGCGGCTTGCCGGGCGGGATGCGGCGGGGATGCGCCATGCGATGAACATTGCGGCCAGCTTTTGCCTTGCCACCTCGCGCCGCACGATGCTGGAGGGGGGGACGGTGCGCAACGCCTATGCCGGGATCAGCGGGCAAATGGGCCTGACGACGCATGATCTTTTGACCGCCGGGTTCGAGGGCGATCACGATGGCGTGGGCCAAGTCTTTGGCAAGGTCGTGTCAGACCGGTTCGATACGGGGGCCATGGTCGAAGGCTTGGGCGACCGGTGGGAGGTGTCGCGCAACTATTTCAAGATGCACTCTTGCTGCCGCTACAACCATGCCACGCTGGACGCGCTGGCCATGATCGTGGCCCGCGATGGGGCCCCCGACCCCGCCCAGATTGCGCGGATCGAGGTGGAAACTTATTCGCTGGCCGTGGAACTGGACGATGCCACCCCCCGCAATACGCTGGCGGCAAAGTTCTCGGTCCCTTTCGCGGTGGCAACGGCCTTGGTCAATGGCTCGACCGAGGTTGGCAGTTTCACGGCACCCAACCTTGCAAACCCCGTGATCCGCGCGCTGGCGGCCAAGGTCGTGCTGCGCGAAGACAAGGCGATGACCGCCGCACTTCCGCACAAGCGTCCGGCACGGGTGACGGTGATTTATGCCGATGGAACGCGCGCGATGGCCGAGACGCAGACCAACCGGGGCGACTGGGCCGATCCCTATCCAGTCCCTGAAATCCGCGCCAAATTCCTGTCGCTTGCCACCCGTGTTTGGGCGGCAAGCCGGGCCGAAGCGATCTGGGATGCGACGCTGGCGCTTGCCGACGCACCCGATGCGCGCGCCTTGCAAGACCAGATTTCGATGGCGGGTCAAGAGGTTCGGTAACGATCCTCAAGCGCATCGTAGTCATGCTTGGCGACCAGCCGCTGGCGTTCTTCAAACCCGGCAAGACGGTCAACCACAGCGCCCAAGCCGCCATCGCGGTGCAGGGCTGACAAAACGTCATGCATGGCCCGCATCGCCGCCTGCAAGGGCGCATTGGCGTAAAGGACCAGGGAAAACCCCATCTCGGCCAGTTGCGCCTGCGGCAACAGCGGTGTCTTGCCCCCTACGACCATATTGGCAAGCTGCGGCACCGAAAGCCGCGCCGGGATCATCGCAAGTTCGGCTTCCGTTCGCGGTGCCTCAACAAAGGTCACATCGGCACCCGCCTCGATAAAGGCTTCGGCGCGGTCAAGGGCCGCGGAAAACCCATCCACCGCCGCCGCATCGGTGCGACCGATGATCAAAAGGTTCGGATCGGTGCGCGCATCCACCGCCGCCCGGATCTTGGCGGTCATCTCCTCAACCGGAATCACAGCCTTGCCCGCGAAGTGCCCGCATTTCTTAGGGAAAACCTGATCTTCGATCTGCAAGGCCGCGGCCCCCGCACGTTCCAGCACCCGCACCGTGCGATAGGTGTTGACCGCATTGCCAAAGCCGGTGTCGATATCAACGACCAATGGCAAAGAGCAGATTTCCGAAATCGCCTCGACGGTCCCGGCAAGCTCGGTCATCGTGACAAGGCCGACATCGGGCACCCCAAGAAGCGTATTGGCGATGCCCGCACCTGTGACATAGCAGACCTCAAAACCGCAATCCTCGATGATCCGGGCGGTCAGCGCATTCGCCGCCCCCGGAGCCAGAAGCGCCGCGCGCTGCTCCAGCGCTGCGCGCAGGGCAATGCGACGCATGGCCACCGTTCCCCCGCGAAGTCCTGCTTCCGTCATTGTATTCTCCACCAAATTCTGTGTCACGACGCGGTCTGACTTGCGTCTTTCATCTGTGCATCCGCCTCAGCGGCCATAAGTTCGGCCACGGCGGAGCGACTTTTTCTGATATGCGCGCGCATCGCGGCCTCCGCCTTGTCGGGATCACGGGTGCGCATCGCGGCAAGGATCACGCGGTGCTCATCAAGCGCATCTTGCGGACGGCCCGGCCGCATCGACAAACGGTGCCGATAAAGCCGCAAGAGCGAGTAAAGCTCCCCTTCCAGCATCGTAATCAGGCGCGAATTGGCGCTGGCGCGCGCGATGCGGCCATGGAAATCCTTTTCCCCGGCGCCCTGAAAATAACCCTTGCCCGCGACCAAGGTGCTGTCGGCCGCATGCGCCTCCAGCATCGCGTCCAATTCATCCATTTCGGCGTCCGTCATCCGCTCAGTCGCAAGGCGGCAGGCGGTGCCCTCAAGGCTTTCACGGATCACCAAAAGGTCGATCAACTCTGACGGTGACAGCCAAACGACGCGTGCGCCCTGATTGGTCACCCGTTCCACCAGCTTGCGCCCTTCAAGCTGCCCGATCGCCTCGCGCAGCGGGCCACGGCTGATCCCGAAGCGGCGGGCCAGTTCGGTTTCGGACAGGCGCTGCCCCGGTTTCAGATCCCCTTCAAGGATCGCACGCTCCAACCGTTCCAGCGCAAGGCTGGCAAGATTGGTGGCAACAAGCGGCCTTGCAAAATCATCGGCGGTCATGCCGGGCTTCCTTTGCTGAATTCAGAACGAACATGGTCACAAATACCTTCCAGCGGGGCATGCCATATGCCATCGGTTTGCGCCAGTCGGGCAAGCGTGGCGTCAAGATAGCGAATGCGGTGCGGCATCCCGAAAAGCCAAGGGTGCAGCCCAAGGATCAAGGACCGCCCGCCCTCGGCCCGCAAGACATCTGCCGCCTCGGCCACCAGATCGGGATAGCGCGGCGTGGGCACGCGGCGGTGCCAAAGCAATTGCACATCGTCAAGCTCGGTCTGCACCGGGATCGACAAGATGGGCGGCGTGGTGGTCATCAGATAGGGCTGATCATCATTCGGCCAGTCGCACAGATAGCGAAACCCTGCCTTGGCCAACAGATCGGGTGTGCGCGTGCTTTCCCCGAAATCCTGCCCAATCCAACCAACAGGGCGCTGGCCTGTCGCCGCCTTAATCGCGTCGACCGAGGTGGCGATCACCTCGGCCTCTTCCTCGGCCGTCATGGCAGACGAGATCATCTGTGTGGCAAAGCCGCCATGGGCTGCCACCTCCCACCCGCGTGACAGGGCGGCATCCATCACTTGCGGGCAGCGGGCGATGGCGGCGGAACCTGCGGCAAGGGTGGCGCGCAGCCCATGCCGATCCAGCGCCTCCATCAGACGGAATATCCCGATCCGGTTGCCATATTCGCGCCAGGCATAGGTGCGCTGATCTGGGCGGAAGGCCCCGAAAGTATCGCCAAAGCGCGGGTCACTGACGGCCCCTTGGGGGGGATCAATCTCCCAATAATCGAAATGCACAACCAGCCCAAGCGCCAGCCCCGCCCCACCCGGCCACTGCAGGGCCGGACGGTTGGGCAGCGCCGAAAACGGATAAAGGCTGTGGTCCATGCCGGGCGCGGGTGTGGTCATGCTGCCCCCCCTGCCGCGCGGGGACGCTGCGACAGATACCAGTCGGCAATCTGCGCCCCGGTGGCCAGCCAGACGCCTTCATGCGCCGTGATATGGGCAAAGACCCGTTCCAGCGCCCGGATGCGTTGCGGCTGACCCATCAAGAAGGGATGCAGCGCAATGCAGACCACCCGCCCCTGATCCGCCCCTTCGCGCCAAAGCGTGTCGAAATGATCTATCGCCATCTGGGCAAAATCATCCGCCTCATAATGATGCCGCCAGACCATCGCATCGTTGATATCCATTTGATAGGGAACGGAAATCAAACGGCCCTTGCGCACGGTGATATCGCAGGGCTGATCATCGTGATACCAGTCGCCGGAATAGGTGATCCCGGCCTCGGCCACCAGATCGCTGCTGGCCCAGGTAAAGGTCGCGGCGGGGGCGAACCAGCCTTTCAGCGTCTGCCCGGTGTGGCGGCGATAGACGGCCATCGCCTCGGCAATCTCGGCGCGCTCTTCGTCCCCAGTCATGGCGTGGTGATAGCGGGTGTTGTACATCCCATGCGCCATCACGTCCCACCCGCGTTTCATCCCGGCGTCGAGGATCTCGGGGTAATGCTCCCACACCGCCATGTTCAGCGACAAGGTGCACGGAATGCCGTAGGCGTCCATCAGATCAGCCATCCGCCACAGACCCACCCGGTTGCCATAGTCGCGCAGGCCATAGCCCAGCACATCAGGGTGCGGCATGCGGGGCCAGGGGTTGCGAAGGGCCACGCGGGCTGGCAGATATTCATAATGCTCGACATTGGGAACAACCCAAACCGCCACACGCGCCCCACCGGGCCAGACAAGGCGGGGGCGGTCGTGGATCGGGGAATAAGGGATACGGTCGCGGATCATGCGCGGCCCCCATGCAAGGTAAGGAACAGGCGATGACACAGGCAGATATGCGGCTTTCGAACGGGGCGGTGATGCTGCCCGGCGGTCTGGTTCAGGCCGATGTGCTGATTCGCGACGGGCGCATTGCCGCCATTGCAGCACCCGGCGATGGCGGCGACGCGGCCGAGGTCATCGATTGCACTGGCCTCACCATCATTCCGGGCGCGGTTGATGCGCATATCCACCTTGGCCACGGTTCTGACATCTCGCGCCCACGGGTGCCGGGCGACGCGGCCAGCGAAACCGGGGCGGCGGCCCTTGGCGGTGTGACCACCATCATCCCCTATGTGATGAGCGCAGACCCCTATGGCCCGGTGTTTGACGAGTTGATCGCGGTCACCACGGCAGGTGCGCGGATCGACTTTGGCTTTCACTTCGTGATCGCAACCGAGGCGCAGCTGGCCGAACTGCCCGACCTGATCGCGCGCGGGGCGCCGGGGGCAAAGCTTTTCATGAACATTCGCGGCAATGAGGGCGCGCGCTTGGGTCTGCCCGGCACGGATGATGGCTTTCTCTTCCGCCTTTTGGAAACCGTGGCGGCCCATGGTGGCGTGCTGTGCCCCCACCCCGAGAATATCGAAATCGCTTGGGTTCTGCGCGACCGGATGATGGCGGCAGACCCGGAGGGCAAGGGTGGCCTTGCCACGTGGAACGCCACCCGCCCGCCGATGGTGGAGGCCGAGGCGCTGCAGCGCATCTTGATGCTGTCGCGCTCCACCGGCACGCGGGTGCATGCGGTTCACACCTCGTCCGGGGCGGCGCTGACCGAGGCTGTGCGCCAAAGGCAAGCGGGGGCAAGTGTCAGCATCGAAACCTGCATCCATTACCTGACCCATGACATCACCAGCCCGGTCGGGGTTCAGGCCAAGGTCAACCCGCCCCTGCGCAGCGCCGAGGACCGTGAGGTCCTGTGGCAAGGCATCCGTGACGGGCATATCGACACCATTGCCACGGACCACATCCACCGCCCGGCCAGTTCCAAGGACGGCGGCATCTGGAAAGCGCAGCCCGGCTTTCCCGGTCTTGATACCTTTTTGCCAGCCCTGTTGACAGAAGGGCATATCAAGCGCGCCATCCCCCTGCCCCGGATGATTGACATGGTCAGCCGCGCCCCCGCCCGCGCCATGGGCTTGACGGACAAGGGCGTGATACGCCCCGGTGCCGATGCCGACCTTGCGGTGATCGACCTGAACGCCCGCTGGACGGTGGGCAAAGAGCATCTGGCCACCGATGCCGGATGCTCGATCTATGAGGGCGAAGAGATGCGGGTGCGTGTCGTGCACACCATCGCACGCGGTCGCAGCGTAATGCGCGACGGTATGCTTGCCGCGGATGGCGTCGGCACCGGGCGCTATGTGGCGCGAAAACTGGGGTGAGGCGGTTCTAGCCAAGGCGGCACCTTGCTGCATAGAGGCGCGCGAAGAGACGCGCCCGCCCCGCCATCAGCGTGGCGTCGCCCGTGGCCCCTTTGCCAATGCCTGTCTCAGCCTCGATTGTGAAACGTTGCGCCAACCAACCGCGCAGGCGCGGGGCCGGGATCGGGCGGAACGGGCCTTGATTTGGCACCTGCGCGCGGCTTTCCTTGCGCGTCCACAGCCAACCATAGGCGGACCACAGGTTGCGCGCACTGACGACGACCACGCCGCCGGGCTTCAACACCCGTACGATTTCGGCCAGCATCGCCTCGGGGTCGGGCAGATGCTCAAGGATCTGGGGGGCAACCACCGCGTCAAGGCTTGCATCCGCATGGGGCAAGCGCCCGCCTGCGATCAGGCCAAACCGGGTTTGATCTGAGGCGACCCCCTCTTGCCGCAGACGTTCGCGCACGAAGGAAAGGTTGTTGTCCGACAGATCGTCGACATGCAGAACCACGCCCGCGCCCAGTCGTTTGCGCAGCTCCACCGTATAGGTGCCGCCCCATGGCAGCAGTTCCGCCACCTCGGCCCCGGCCGGGAATTCCGGCAACAAAGCCAATTCCGCCGCCGTCGCCTCGCCTTGCCTGCGCGAGACATAGACCCCCGGCAAGGGCGACTTGGCCCAGACCGAATAGCCCCGGAAATCGCCGATCTGATCCAGCGACCATTGTGCGGGGTTCCATTGGGCAAAGGGGTTGTTGTCGTTGCGGATCTGGAAATAGGGATAGGCTGCAGCAGGCTTGACCGGATAGACCGCACGATCAGCGCGGGCAAATTGGCCAAAGGAATAAACCTCACCCTCCGGGCGGCGCGGGGCCTTCATCGCGGGCGCATCCGCACGCGACCGTCCAATGGCAAGTGCCCCAATCACGTCAAAGGTCTGCGGCAGCGCCAGCATCTTGCGCAACCGCACCTGATCGCCGATGCCTGCATTCCAGATCGACTGGAACCCCCGCAGATGGGCCGAGATCATCATGTGATAGGCCGCACCCGCAACCGATTGCACCACCGAGAAATTGCCGTGCGTCCAGCCTTTCTGAAAACACAGATAGATCAGGGCCGAACAATCCGCGAAATGGGCATTGCCGCCCGAAATATCTTGCGCCTCACGTTTTGCCGCAGGATCTGTCACAACGATGAAATGCCAGTTTTGCTGATTGCACGAGGACGGCGCTTCGGTCCCGTCCCGCACGATATCTGCGAGCGTCTTGGCATCAATCACCGAGCCATCGAAGGCGCGGGTGGAATGTCGCGTGGCCATTGTGTCAAGGATCGCCTGCCAATCCACGGACGCCGCCCCCGACATCGCATCGCGCGTCATTTCTGACCGTGTTGCCTCATTCATGACATCCCCCTAACGCCTGTCTGCAATCCTGTTTGAAACAACGACCCGACATGCCATCATTACATTGACAAGGAACTGCGGGGAAGCGAAAGTGTCAACAGTTGACGAAGATGCACGCGGACTTGTCCTTGCGCAAATTCAGATGTCTCAAAAAACCGGGCCTGCACGGAACCGTGCGGCAAATAGAAACGACACCACCAACAGGAGACCACGAATGAATAAATCACTAACCTTTGTCCTTGGCGCGGTGACGGCGCTTGGCGTGATGGGCGCCGGGTCCGATGCATCGGCACAAGAGTTCAAGCTGCGTTATGCGCATTACTTGGCAGATACGCCTTTCCTTCAGGTCGAACGCGATTTCGCCGCTGCCGTGGCCGCCCGTACCGATGGCCGCGTGTCTATTGAAATCACCTATGCAGGCGGCCTTGGGGCTGGCCCGGAACTGCTGCAACTTGCTGGCCGCGGTGCGGTTGACATGGCCGCACTGGTGCCCGGCTACTTCGCCGACCAGTTGATCTTCTGGCGCACGTTCCAGATCCCCTTTGTGTTCAAAACGCCAAAGCAGGCGCTTGAAATCTCGTTCGATGCTGTGGACGACCTTCCGGTATTTTCCGAAGAACTCGCCACCTATGGCGTGAAATACCTGTTCCACCAACCCCTTGGTGACTACTACTTCACCGGCAAAGATCCAAACTGCGATACGGTCGAAGGGCTCAAGGGCAAGAAACTGCGCAGCTTTGGCGCGGATATTCCCAAACTGATGACCGGCATCGGCGCTGTGCCTGTGACCGTTCCAGTGCCAGAGGTCTATGAGGCCCTGCAGCGCGATGCGATCGACTATTCGACCATCAACCGCGGCAACATCTTGGCCAACAAGTTCTACGAAGTGGCCCCGAACAACTGTGGCCCCGTCTTCGCGATTGCCGGCCATATCGTTGTCATTGGGGAACGGACATGGGCCCGCCTGCCAGAAGATATCCAGACGATCATGATCGAAGAGGCCCGCAAAGCTGGTGAAGCCTATATGGCGGCCATCGATTCGGCAGAAAATGACGCTCAGGCCAAGATCGAGGAACTGGGCGGAACGTTCAAACCGATCCCTCAAGCAGAACTCGACAAATGGCGTGCGATGGCCCCAGATGTCTTGCAAGAGTGGGTTGTCGGCATGGAAGCCAATGGCAAAGGCAAAGAAGCTGCGGAAGTTGCAGCCTATCTGCGCGCCAAAGTCGCCGAATAACGCCTGAAAAGAAATCCCGACGGGCCGCCCAGTGCGGCCCGTCTGCTTGAATTGACTTCGAATGCAGGAGGCCGGTGTGGAACCCATCGCCAAGCTGACCGAGCGTGTGGCTATCGTTGTGCTGCTGCTGGGGGGTATCGGGATGCTGATGTCGATGTTCCTTGGCGTGGCTGACATTGTCGGCACTCAGGTTCTTTCGATCCCCGTCCCCGGACCGCGCGAGATTACCGAAAGCACGATGGTTCTGATCGTTTTCGGAGCCCTGGCCTATACACAGGTGCGCCGCGCCCATATCCGGGTAGAGTTGGTCTATGACAGATGCGGCCCCCGAACACAGGCCGCAATGGACGTGGCCACCAATATCGCTGCAATTGCCTTTTATTCTTTGATGCTGTGGCAGGCGGTGATCGAGGCGCAGTTCTCATATCGCACGGGCGAGGCGACCTTTGGTGCCATCCGCTTTCCGCTGCTGCCTGCCCGGCTTTTTCTGGTCGTCGGCGTTGGCCTGATGATCTTTCGGCTGATTCTTGACCTCATCATCGATCTGTCTCGGGTGCGCACTGGCGCACCGCCGCCTGTTACGGGCCCCGAAATCACCGCCCCCGAACTGCGCAATTGAACGTCAGGAATCCCGACCATGCTTGATCCCGCAACCGCCGGTGTGATTGTTGTTGTGCTTTTGGGCATCATGCTCATCGTTGGCGTGCATATTGGCGTCGCCCTTGGCCTTGGGGGGTTCATCGGCATCTTTCTGGCCATTGGCCCCGATGCCGCCTTGGCGCAGATGGCAACGATTCCGTTCAGCACCACCAATTCCTTCACCCTCGCTGTCATTCCACTGTTCATCCTTATGGGTTCTTTGGCGACGCAAGCGGGGCTGACGACCGACCTTTACCGCGCGGCCTATAACTGGTTTGGCGCGTTTCGCGGCGGGCTTGCGATGGCGACGACCCTTGCTTCGGCGGCCTTTGGCGCGGCAAGCGGATCAACCCTTGTCAACGCCGCCGTCTTTACCAAACTTGCCATGCCCGAGATGGTGCGGTTCGGCTATGACAAGCGGCTGAGTGCGGGCTGTATCGCGGCCTCGGGCACTTTGGCCTCTCTGATCCCGCCGTCGATCCTGATGGTGGTCTATGCGATCATCACAGAACAATCGGTTGCGCGCCTGTTGATCGCCGGGCTGATCCCCGGCCTGTTGTCGGCGGTCGTGTTCTTGGTGGGCATCTATGTCCTTGTGACCCTGCGCCCAGAGCTTGCCCCCCGTCAGACGATCAAGATTCCGCTGCGTGAAAAGATTTCGTCCCTCAAAGGGGTTTGGGGCATCAGCTTTTTGTTCGCCATCGTCATTGGCGGCATCTACCTTGGCTTTTTCGTGCCAACCTATGCCGGGGCGGTCGGGGCCTTTGGCGCCTTTATGATCGTGTTCTTCAAGGGCAGGCTGAACCGCCGGATGCTGGCGGACACGTTCAAAGAGGCCGGGCTGACCACCTCTACCATCTTTATCATCGTGATTGGCGGGATCTTGTTTGCCCGGTTTCTGACCTATACCGGCCTTGTGACCGAAATCGCGAATTACATGCTGTCGCTGGATCTGCCACGCTATTACTACCTGATGGGTTTTGTGCTGCTGTTCTTGTTCCTTGGCATGTTCCTGGATGCCATAGCGATCATGGTGATGACCCTGCCCGTGATGTTTCCGATCCTTGTGGGCGTTGGCTATGACCCGATCTGGCTGGGGGTGATTTCGATCAAGCTGGCCGAGATTTCGCTGATCACGCCACCCGTGGGCCTGAACGTCTATGTCGTGCGCAGCTCTTCCCCGGTTCCCCTGACACTCAATGACGTGTTTGCAGGGGTGATGCCCTTTGTGCTGATGGATATCTGCACATTGGCCGTCTTGATCCTGATCCCCGAGGTGACGCTCTTCTTGCCAAACCTTATGATGTAAGGGCGCGGCGCAGGTCGGTCAGGGAACCGGGGACTTCCAGCGACAAGATCGCCGCCTCGGCCTCTGCCACTGCCTTAGCGGACAGGGTCCGTGCGGCGTTTGCGCGGAACTTGGCCTGAACCTCTGCCGCACCGATGGGCCGATCAGGCGCACCGCGCACATTGCGCACCTCGGCGGTCAGCGTCTGACCATCCTTGGTCACGACATCCAGCCGGGCCGCAAAGCGTGCGGGGAAGCCATGGTCGACCATGGGCACCCATGCAAACTGTTGGGCAAGGGCCACGGCCTGCGCATCGGGGTCTTGCGCAAAATCAGCCACCGTCAGCGGACCATTGGCCAAGCGCGCGGCAAGGCAATAGGCCAGCGCCCACTTCGCGTCATAGCCACTTGCCGGGGCCTGACGGCGCGCCCAAGGCTCGCAGATCAGCGGGGCCTCGGGCGGGGGCACATGGGCTATGGCTTGGGCAAGGTTCGCAGCGGTCAGCCCTTGGGCGATCAGGGTTTCCAGCGCTTCCAGAAAAGGATGGATATAGTGACAACAAGGATAGGCCTTGAAGGCCGCATCCGGCAAATGCCATGTCGCACCAAGGCTGCTCATCTGCGCATTCAGTGCCTCTGTCGCATCTGGCAGGCCCGCGAAACCGGCCATCACCCCGAACCGCCCTTCCAGGATCGAAGCCGGGCCTGTCATGCCCCCCTGCGCCAGCGCCGCGGCGATCAGGCCCGTGTGCGCGGCCCAACCGGGGTGCAGCGCCTTGACGCTGGCCCCTTCGGCCAGAAACTCCATCAGACCAGAGGCTTGCGATCCCGCAATGCCAAGGGCGCTGACGGTGCGCCCTTCATCCAAACCAGTGATCAGGGACGCCGCCAAAGCAGCCCCAACGGCACCCGCCACCGCCGTCACCTGAAAGCCGCGCGCCTGCATCGCCCCCGGGGCGGACAGGCCAAGGCGGATCATCACCTCCCACGCCAAGACATAGCCTTTGAGCAGCGTTGCGCCCTCCGCCCCCGCACCCTGCGCCGCCGCAAGGGCCGCAGGTGCCGCCACGGCAGAGCCATGCACGACCGAGGCGATATGCGTGTCATCAAATTCCAGCGCGTGAATGCGGCTGCCGTTCAGCAAGGCCGCCATCGCAGGCGGCGCACCTGTGGCCTGCCCCACCACCGTGGCCGTCCCTGCCCCGCCAACCGAGGCCAAAGCTGTGGCCCAATCGGCGTTCTGCGGCACGGTGGAGGCGGCAAGGCCAACCCCGATCGCATCAAGAAAATGCAGCTTTGCAGCGCTTAGGACGACGTCTGGCAGATCATCGCCCCGCAGGGCGACGGCGGCCTGCGCAATGGCGCGCGTGGGCGTCAGGCTCACGCCAGTTCCTCCGCCGCGCGCAGCCCCGCCAGACGGCCCAAGACCAGCGCCGTGATCAGACCGTTGCCCGAGGCATATCCCCCCGCACCCGTCCGCCCGCTGATCCCTGCGGCCGCACCACCGCCAGCAAAGAGGTTCGGGATCACCCCGCCATCGGCGCGGCGCACCCGCGCATGGGCATCAACCATCAACCCGCCTTGGGTATGGAACAGGCCGGGCTTCACCGCTGCAATCGCCAAAGGCGGCACAAGGGGTGCGTGCCCGAAATTGCGCCGCCCAAAGGCATCTGCGCCCTGACCCGAGGCTGCCAGATTATAGCCCGCCACCGCCTCTGCCAGCCCCGCCGGATCAATTCCCACGGCCTGCGCCAGCGCCTCTGGCGTGTCTGCCCAACGCAACGCACCCATGGCCGACATCTCGGCATATTCCTCTTCCGCCATCGCAATGGCATGCAGTCGCGTGTCATAAACGGCCCAAGCCATCTCACCCTGTGCCATCACTTGCGGGGTAAAGCCGGAATAGCCTGCATCTTCGGGGCCAAAGCGGCGGCCATCGCGGCCCACCAAAATCCCGCCCTTTTCAATCGTGGTCCAGGACAACAGCTGCCCCTGCGGATAGGCCACGGCGGCATAGCCCTGATAGGCCCCCATATTCCCCAGCGCCGCCCCCAAGGACCGGCCCCAGCGCACCGCCTCACCCGTGCTGCCCGGTGCACCGTAATAATCGGCACCCGCGATCTCGGGGCAATATTCGGCCACAAGGGCGCGGTCTGCGGCAAAGCCGTTGGTGGCAATCAGCACCTTGCGCGCCGCCACGGCCTCGCCCCGGATCATCGCGCCTGTCACTGCGCCATCCTCCACAATCAGGTCATCGACCGGATTGCCAAGCGCAAGCGAGATGCCGCGATCGGAGGCAAAGCGCAAAAGATCGTCCACCAGATCAGCGCCCCTGCGGGACCGTGGCGCATGCAGCCGTTCCACCGAATGGCCAATATGGCGATAGGCGGTGATCAACTCCATCCGCGCGCCAAGATCCTCGATCAGCCATTCACACAGCGGCGCGCATTCGTTCGCAATCAGCGTCGTCAGATCATCGGCATCGTGATGCCCTGCCACGGCCAGTTGATCGGCGATCATCTGCGCGGGGCTGTCCACAATCCCCGCCGCCGCCTGATAGCGGCTGCCCGCCCCCGGAATAGACCCGGTGGACAGGGCCGAGTTGCCGCCGGGGCGGTCGCGTTTTTCCACGATGGCGACGGTCAGTCCCGCATCATGCGCCGCAATCGCACCGGCAAGGCCGCAAGCGCCCGAGCCAATCACCAAAAGGTCAAGAACGTCGCTCATCGCGCCACCATCTGTGCCACGACATCCGCCCAAGGCCGTGACAAGGTGCCCTTGTCGAGGGTCAGGATTTGGTCAAGCACGGGCAGCATCGCAGGGTATGGCCCGCTGACAATACCCGCGATTTTGGTGTGGATCTCTTCTGGGCTGAACGGCAGGTCAGGCCCGCCGCGTGCGCTCAGCACCTCTTCGCTGACCGTGCTGCCATCTGCCATGGTCCATGTCACACGGGACGGGCGGTCATTGGGCCAGACGGGTTCGGGCAGAAAGGGGGCCATCGTCACCTTGTGGCGCAGGGCGGCCACCTCGGGCTTGTTCAGCACAGCCGCTGAAAACGCCTCGGCCCCGCCTTCACCATGCACCGCCGCCGTGGCCGCGATATGCTGGATCGAGAATTTGCCCGCGATGGTCGTATCGGGATCGGTGTTGTCCATGACCCGCGCCTTGTAATGCGTGTCAAGATGGATGCCCGCGACCTGTCGCCAATCGGCCCGCGCGCGCAGACGGATCGTGGCCTCAATCGTTGCATGGCCGTATTGGCAGCAGGCAAAGACCTTGTGATAGCCGTCACTCAGGGCAAAAGCCTCGCCCAAACCTTCGGTCAATTCCGCCGGATGGGCGGTTGCGCCAAAGGCATCGACATAAACATCGTTCAGCGCCGAAGGCAGGCCACGAATACCCGCAAGCGCCCAATCGGTCGCCCGCATCCCCGTCCAAGCCGCTACTCCCGGCCAGACGTTGCGCACAAGCGAGCCATTGATGGGATGCGTATAGGGGCCGGGCAGCACCATCGTTGCCGCCGATGAAATCGCCGCCGCCGCATCTGCGGCCCCAAGGCGACGGATCGCCGCCGTGCCCGCCGCAGCGCCAATCGCCGCAAGGCTGCCATGGGGGTGAAGCACGAGGTTGGGAAAGGTAAAGCAACGCGCCACCCGCGCGGATGTTTCATAGCCAATGACCAGCGCGCGCAACACATCTTCGGCGCTGTGCCCTTCGGCCTCGGCCTCCGCCAGAATGGCGGGCAGCGCATAAATGCCTGCATGGCAGATCACCCGACGATAGCCGCCATCAAGCTCACACCAATCGGCGGCACAGCCATTTGCGGTGGCCGCCGAATAGCGATCCGCCCGGTCGCCGCGCGCATTGAACAGCGTCGCCTCTGCCCGCCCCGCCGAGCGCATGATGCCCACCTGTGCGGCAGCCAATTCCGGCTCGTCCCGTGCCGCAACCATTGCGGCCAGATCATCCGAAAGAACAAGTGCGGCACGCAACCGCACAGGCCCTGGAACATCGGCCCATGTCAACGCCGATGACCATTCCGTCAGCCCCTTGAGGCCCGCAGCTACGGCTTCCACACTCATGCCAGATCCCCCATAGGCAGCATTGCAAGCGCCTCGTCGGTCGTGACGACATCGGCATATTTCGCATTCATGTCGAACAGGTTTGCCGCATGTGATGTGGGCGACCGGTCATAGACCGCTTCTTGCGGCACGATGACCTTGAAATTATAGGCAAATGCGTCTGACACGGACGAGCGGACACAGCCGCTTGTGGTGCATCCGGTGACGTAAAGCGTATCCACGCCAAGATCGATCAAATGGCTGACCAGCGGGGTGCCAAAAAAGGCGCTAGGGTGCTTTTTGGGCAAGACCACGTCGCCGGGTTGTGGGGCAACCTCTGCCACAAACTCATAGCCCTTGGCATCAATCCCCATGATTGCGGGCACCTTTTGCGCCAAACGCCCGGCATCAGTTGCGGCATTCTTTGGGGCGACATGCGGATAGAGGACCGGAAACCCCCGCGCCCGAAATGCGGCCAGCAAGGGGGCGATATGATCGACGGCGCGCCAGCCATCCTCACCGCACGAGGTGGGATATTCCTTGATCGCCTCCCAATACGGCTTTCGCACTGTGCCCACCGTGCGATACTGCACATCGATGATCAGCAACGCAGGCCGCTTGCCCACACCACCCGACCGCCCGAAGCCGGCGGCGTCGTAGCGGCGCTCCTCTTCCTCGGAAATGACCCCATCCCACGGCTTCATAGCGCACTCCCTCAACTTCTTCGGATTGTTGACAGTTGACGATAGCGCCCAGACGTTGTCAAGTTGCACCAGACCTGATCCCCATTCGAAAGGCGCCGCCGATGCAGCTTCCTGGACACGACCGCTATGACTATTCCGCGCTTTCCAAACGCCCGGTCTATGACTGGCCGGGGGGCAAACGGCTTGCGGTCTGCATTTGCAACAATGTGGAGCAGTTTGCGTTCATGTCCGGCATGGGCAGCGACAGTGCCGCCATCGGCGGGCCACAAACCACGCGCAACTTTGCATGGCGTGATTACGGCAACCGGGTCGGCATCTGGTATATGTTTGACTTGCTGGACGAATGGCGCGTGCCCGCCTCGCACAATGTAAACTCGCTGGTGCTGGACGCCTGTCCCGATATTGTGGAGCGGATCAAGGCGCGCGGGGATGAGGTGATCGGCCACGGTCGCACCAACGCCGAACGTCAGGACGGCATGCCCGAGGACGAAGAAAAGCGCCTGATCGGCGAGACAACCGAAGAGATCACGCGCGTCTTTGGGGCCCCACCTGCTGGCTGGCTTGGCCCCTATATCGTGCAAAGCCCGGTCACGGCGGATTTGCTGCACGAGGCAGGCTATCGCTATCTGCTGGACTGGCCAGCCGATGATCAACCGTTTTGGATGCGCACACGCAAGGGGCGGATCTTGTCTGTGCCCTATTCGATCGAGGTGAACGACAGCCCCGCCTTGGTGTTCCGCCAGCACACCGCACAGGATTATGAGGGGATGATCATCGACCAGTTTGACGAGATGCTGGCCCAATCGGCCCGCCGCCCGCTGGTCTTTACCGTCGTGCTGCACCCCTTTGTCATCGGCCACCCGTTCCGCCTGCGGGCGTTCCGGCGTGCAATGGACCATATCCTTGCGCATCGCGACGACGTCTGGATCACCACACCGGGCGAGGTTGCCCGCCATTGCGAAGGCCTGCCAGAGGGGATCGTGATATGACCGGGGTGAATATGGCCGCAATGGTTGAGACCTATTTTCGCGGCGTCGATCTGCGGGATGGGGCCATGATCTTGTCGGTGATGGCCCCCGATTGCCGGTTCCATGTGGAAACCCATGGCGATGAGGTCACGGGCCACGCCGCCATCGGGGCAATGTTCAACCATATCTGGGAAAACCCCGGTTCAGTCGCGCATGATGCCTTTATTCACACCATCGACACCGCTGCGGGCCGGGTCGCCTCACAATTCCGGGTCACCTATCACCGGGCGGATGGCAGTGTGGTCGTCAAATCCAACGCCAATGTCTTTACCCTGAACGGGCCCCTCTTTGGCGATGTGGCGGTCTATATGGCGGGCGAGAACCGCCTGAAACCCGCGCCTTAGTGGCATCCGGGCGTCAGCGCCCCCCGCCGAAATCGACATGACAAATATGGCTGCGATATCAAAAGGCCCGTGCAAGGTTTTTGCGCGGGCCTTGAGTACTTACACAGGAATCAGGTTTCAGACCATTTTGGCTTTGCGTTTGCGACGCAGGCCGGCCAGCAGCATGACACCGCCCACCAACAAGGGCAGACTTGCCGGCACAGGCACCTCGGATGGCGTTACAACGCTGCCATCCGGGGTTCCGGCGAGCAAGATATAATTGCCGCCAAAGCGGATGGATTTGATATCTGCGGCATCGGAACTGATCCCACGGAAGGCGAACTCGTTAAAGCCACCGGGGGTCGAAATCGGGGCCAAGACCTCAAGATCGTAAAAGCCTAGGCTAACGCCAAGGATATCAAGCGCCTCGATGAACGCGTTGTCACCACCGTTGGCCGGTGCATAGTTCCAATAGCCCCCGAAAGAGCTGATCAGCGAACTGAAGGTCAGCTGGGCAAATCCCGTCCCCGAGTCGACGCCGATGTAAACTGCATCGCCACCGAAATTGCCGTTGCTGCCAAGCCCGTAACTTCCCTGACCGATAACGGAGCCAAGGCCAGAGTTACCGCCCCCGCCCGGCGACGCGGTAAAGGTGATGCCACCCGGCAGCGCGGTGGGGCCAAAGGTAAAATTGTAAGCGCCGGTCACAAAAGGACCAAGATCAAGGCTTGGACCTGTATAGCCACTATCATCGGTTACCAGCATCGTGGCTGCATCCGCCGGTGCGGCCAGACTTGCACCCAAGGCAATCACAGCACAAAAAGCGGTAAACCTACCTTCAATTCTCATTCCAGTCTCCATCTTAAGTAAAAAAGTTCAATTGTGGCTGACTTGAAATTGACTGGCGTCTTAAAATATTGACGCGCGCCCGTAGTCTACCGCCACAAACTTACCACATTTTGCTTGCGAGGAAAGATAATCTTAGGCCCTGCCCTTAGGCCCCTTGTCAGGCGACGTGTCACTGCCTTTTGCATGCACGCAAAACTGTACGGCTGCCTTGGCAAACGGCATTTTGAATTCATCGCATTTTTCCGAGATCTTACACCAACGCCCCCTCGCGCCAGAATGTCCAATCGATCTGTTGGCTTTCTTGGTGCCACGGGAACAGCAATCTGGGCATGAAGAATGCTCAATATGACCAGTCTTGCTGCAGGCTCGTTTCCAAGCGTGACATCATTTGAAGTACCCCCACACGATTTTTTTTAAGCAACGGGCACAATCATCCTATGTGGATCGTGACGTGAACATCCTATCGAAGACGACTTTCTTAATTTGTGTTCAGCCAGTGTGCCGTCGATGTCTGCGAACCCAGACCGAAAGCCGTGGCATCAACAAAACCCTATCTGACAAGCCTTCCGCGACGTCTTGGGACCCGTGATGTAGGCCGCATGGCGGCCTGTGTTCAGCGCGGCGCAAGTTCGCCCAGCACCTCATCCGTATCGCGCACCCGGCCAAAAAACCGCTGAAAGTTGCGCAAGGCGGCCTCGTGCAAGTCCTGATGCGTGGTGGCGCAGGCATCGCGCACAAGCGTCACCGCATAGCCACGATCTGCGGCCTCTCGCGCTGTGGTATCGACACACATATTGGTCGAGACGCCCGTGAAGTACAGGTCTTGCCGCCCCAATGTGCGCAACAAATGGTCGATGTTGGTCGAGGAAAACGCCCCCACGGTCGTCTTTCGAACAATATGGTCCTGTGGTTCCGGGGCCAGTTCTTCGACAATCTCATGGGCCCGCGCGCCAAGGTGATTGCCGGTATCGGCAAAGAACTTGCGCATATGCAGCGGCGCATCTGGCGCACCGGGTTTTGCCGCGCCGATGGTGACATAGACCACCTGCCCGCCCGCCGCGCGCATCGCATCAATCAGGCGGCGGGTGTTGGGGATCACAAGGTCGGATATCCGCGCAAAGCGCCACGCGGTCGTGGCCTGTGTGCCCTCGGCTGCCATTTTCATGGCCAGCGGGCCTGTGGGATGGCCGGTTGCATATTGCATATCGACAATCACCAATGCCGCCCGCGCGGGGTCAACGACATGGTCGGACATGAATGCCCCGGCGTAATCTGCAGGCGGGTTGGCCATGGGGGACTCCGTTAAAGCATGACTGTCTACAGTTGACACTATCCACCACCACACCTTGCGACAAGTGGCGGATGTTAGCCCAAGGGCAAAGAGGTCAGACCTTTGGCCAGACCCAAGGCGCGCGCGCGCGTCTGTCCTCGGCATAAGCTGCAATCGCAGCCTTGTGGGACGCCGTCAGGTCAATATCATCCCAGCCATTGATCAGTTTTTGTCGCCACACCGGATCGAGGGAAAAGCCGATCTCCTCCCCCGCCCCGGCAATGGTCAGCCCCTCCAGATCCACAACCAGTTCGGTCGGACAAGCGGCGAGCAACCGCTCCACCTCTGCCTCAGGCACACGGGCGGGCAGCAAGCCGTTGTTCACCGCGTTGCCAGAGAAGATATCGCCAAAGCTGGGGGCGATCACCACCCGAAACCCGGCATCGACAAGTGCATAAACCGCCGCCTCTCGCGAAGACCCGCCGCCGAAATTGCGCCGGGCAACCAGAACGCTTGCGCCTTGGGCCTGTGGTTGGTTCAAGGGGAACTCTGGCCGCAAAGCCTCCCCGTCGCGGCGCAGGTCGTGCAACAAAAAGCCGCCATACCCCGCCGACCGCGGCGCCGACATGAACCGCGCCGGGATCAATTGGTCGGTATCGACATTTTCCAGCGGCAAGGCGACTGCGCGGCCTTGATGCGTGGTCCAGCCCGTCATAGCCGCCCCTCCAGCAAAGGCCGCACATCGGCCAGATGCCCCATGACCGCCGCCGCCGCCACCATCGCGGGCGACATCAGATGGGTCCGCGCCCCCGGCCCCTGGCGCCCCCGAAAGTTCCGGTTGGTAGAGGAGGCACAGCGCTTACCGGGGGCGACCAGATCACCATTCATCCCCACACACATCGAACAGCCAGAGCCGACCCAGTCCAAGCCTGCGTCGATGAAGATGCGGTCCAGCCCCTCGGCCTCGGCCTGCGCCTTGACCAGCGATGATCCGGGCGAGACCATCCCCGGCACCCGCGCCTGCCGCCCCGCCAGCACCGCCGCCGCCGCGCGCAGATCCTCGATCCGCGCATTGGTGCACGAGCCGATGAAAACCTGATCCACCATGACACTTTCCAAGGGCCGCCCCGGCATCAGGCCCATGTAATCCAGCGCCTGTGCAATGCGGGCGGCGCGGGCCGGGTCCGCCTCACGCGCGGGGTCGGGAAGCGTGGCGCTGATTGGCAGGGCATCTTCGGGGCTGGTGCCCCAAGTGACGATGGGGGCAACCTCGGCCATATCAATCGTCACCTCACGGTCAAAGACCGCATCCGAACCTGTCGCAAGCTGTGCCCAGCCTTCGCAGGCCGCGTCAAAATCGGCGGGCGCAAAGGGGCGGCCACGCAACCAGTCAAAGGTCACCTGATCGGGGGCCACCATGCCACACCGCGCACCGCCTTCGATTGACAGGTTGCACAGCGTCAACCGCCCCGCAACGCCAAGCGCCCTTACGGCATCGCCCGCATATTCGACGGCATGGCCCCGTGCGCCATCGGTGCCCAAGCGGGCAATCCACGCCAGTGCCATATCCTTGGCCCCAACCCCCGGCCCTGCCTTGCCCGTAAATGTGATGCGCATACGGGCCGGTTTCTTTTGCCAGATTGTCTGGGTCGCCAGCACATGCGCCACCTCGGTCGCCCCGATGCCAAAGCCGTAAGCCCCCAACGCGCCATGGGTCGAGGTATGGCTATCGCCGCAAACCACCAGCATGCCCGGCAGCGTCAGCCCCTGCTCTGGCCCGACCACATGCACAATCCCCTGCGCGGGATTGTCCAAGCCAAACAGCCGGATGCCATGGGCCGCTGCATTGTCGCCCAGCGTGGCCACCATCCGGGCGATATCGGGGTCTGCAATTGCCTGCCGCTCGCGGGTCGGCACATAGTGATCGGCCACGCCCACCGTCAAGGCAGGCTGCGCCACGGCAGACCCCCGCGCCGAAATGGCCCGAAACCCGTGGTGTGAGCCTTCGTGCACGTAATGACGATCCACCCACAAAAGGGCCGCACCATCATCGCGGGTGACGATCACATGATCATCCCAAAGCCTGTCAAACAGCGTTTTCACTCCGCCCCTCCCGTCATGGGCACAATCACCGGAGCCCATTGCCGCGCGCCCTGCTTGCCAACCCGGTTCAGCACCATATCAAGCCGGAACCTGTCCGGGCGATACAGCGCCGCCAGATGCTCGACCCCGCGCCCCGAGGCATCGAACACCACCCGCGTCAGCGCGATCAACGCAGCGCCCACCGAGACATCCAAAGCCTCGGCCACATCGGGCGTGGCAAGGCTGGCAGAGATGGATTGGCTGGCGTGGTCCACCTGCACTCCCGACCGTTCCAGCAAACGAAACAGTGGGGTCGAGGCAAGGTCGGTTTCCGAAAAATTCTGCGCAATATGCTCGGGCACATGGGTGGTCAAATGCGAAAACGGCGCACCATTCATCAGGCGAACCCGCACCGCCCTTTGCACCCGCACCCCGTCGGGCAGGTGCAGCGCCTCGGCCACCATGGCGGGCGCGGGCGTGTAGGCATAGGCTAAAAGCCGGGCCGTGGTTTGCTGGCCCATCTGCACCAGTTGCGGCATCAGCGTGGTGAAATCGGCTGCAATCGCCTCAGCCCTTTGCCCCGGCGTTGTCACAACAGTGCCCGAACCCGCACGGCGTTCAATCAACCCCTCATGCGCCAAAACCTCCAACGCGCGGCGTATCGTCACCCGGCTGACACCATGCTGAACGGCAAGCCGCATTTCGCCCGGCAAAACCGCACCGGGAGGCATGTCGCCCCGTGAAATCTCATCGCGCAAAAGCAGGTAAACCCGCTGCGCCTTGCCACCTTCGGCCGCAGTCCGCGCTGTTTGCATGACATTGGTGCTCCGTTAACGTTCGCAGGCATGCTAAGCATAGACAGCGACAAATCAAATGAAATGTCTGCTCTCAAGAAGATAAAATGTCTTGTTACAAATATCAAAGCTGTATTATGTGTAATACAAATCATGCGTAAGGGGAGGCATAAATGCCCATTGTCACTGTCCAGATCCTCGAAGGCTATGACAGCCACGCAAAGACAAGGCTCGGCCGCGCCGTGACGGACGCTGTCCGCAGCGTGATCCCCGCTGCACCCGATGCGGTGACCGTGATCTTGCAAGACATGCCCGCAACAAACTATTTGCGCGGCGGCGAACATCGCAGCCCCTTTCCCGCCGCCCCGGACGCCGTGCAGGTGGTGAAAGCGTTCCTCGGGGCAATGGAGGCCCGCGATCTGCCCTCTGCCCAGTCCCTTCTGGCCCCCGGTTTCACCATGACCTTCCCCGGTGCGCGCCACATGAGCACGCTGGAGGAATTAGTCGCATGGTCCAAACCCCGCTACCGTTTTGTCAAAAAGACCTATGACCGTTATGATGCCTTTGGCACGTTGGTCTATTGCTTTGGCACGCTGCATGGCGAATGGCCCGATGGCACGCCCTTTCAGGGCATCCGCTTTATCGACCGCTTCGAACTCGACCGTGGATTGATCCTGCGCCAAGACGTCTGGAATGATATTGCCGAGGTGAAAGGCCAATGATCGACCCCATTACCCTTGCCGTTCTGTCCGGTCGGATGGAGCAAATCGCCGATGAGATGGACGCGACGCTTTTCCGCTCGGCCTTCAACCCCATCATCGCCGAGGCGCATGATGCCTCGCATGGCCTCTATCACGCAGCCACGGGCGATACCTTGGTGCAGGGCAAGTCCGGCCTGCCGATCTTTGTGGGCGTGATGGCCTTTGCCGTGAAAGCCGTGATCGACAAGGCGGCGCGCGATGGCGATCTGGCCGATGGCGATGTCTACATCTTCAACGATGCCCATATCGGCGGCACCCACCTGTCGGACATGCGTCTCGTCCGGCCATTTTACCATGACGGTAAACTGTTTTGCTATCTGGCCTCGGTCGGCCATTGGCATGATGTGGGCGGTGCAGTGCCCGGCAACTACAACCCCCAAGCGACCGAAGTGTTTCAAGAGGCCTTTGTTCTGCCCCCGGTCAAGGTGATGCGCGGCGGCGTGGTGCAGCAAGATGTGATCGACATCATCTTGCGCAACACCCGGCTTCCCGCCTCGGCCCAAGGCGATCTGAACGGCCAGTTGGGCGCGCTGGATCTGGGCGTGCGGCGGTTGGATGCGCTTTTGGCGGAATATGGGGCCGAGACCGTTCGTGACGCCCTCGATGCGCTGTCAGACCGCGCCGAAACCCTGATCCGGGCCGAAGTGGCTGCCCTGCCCGATGGGCGGTGGGAGGCCACGGATTACCTCGACAACGATGGGATCACCGACACGCCCCTGCCGATCACCGTGGCGCTAGAGGTGTCGGGCGATCGTTTGTCGCTGGACTTCACCGGGACCGCCCCTGCCACCGCAGGGCCCGTCAACATCTCAAAAGGCACGGCAATTGCCGCGGTCTATGTGGCGATCAAGCATATCTTCCCCAACCTGCCCGCCAATGCAGGCGTGATGCGCCCGCTGACCATCACCATCCCCGACCGCAGCCTGCTTGCGGCAGAGTTCCCGGCCCCCACGGGCGGCTATACCGAAACCATTCTGCGCATGATCGACGTGATCTTTTCGGCAATGGCACAGGCCGCCCCCGACTTGGTGGTGGCCAATGCCTATGGCACAATCAACGCGCTGTCGCTGGCCGGGTATCGCCGCGATGGACGGCGCTGGGTGATGTTTTCGTTCTATGGCGGCGGCCATGGTGGCAGTTTGGAAGGGGATGGTTTGAACCACGGCAATGCCCCGATCTCGACCGCGACGATCCCGCCTGTTGAAATTCTGGAGGCCGCCTATCCCGTGATGTTCCGCCAATGGGCCCTGCGCCCCGACAGCGCAGGGGCAGGCACCCATCGCGGCGGCTTGGGTGCGATCTATGAGATTGAGCTTTTGGAACAAAGCGCCGAAGTGTTCTTGTTTGGCGAACGTGGCCGTCATGCGCCCAAAGGGGCGGCTGGCGGGGAAGAGGCCGCATTGAACCGCTTTTCCTATTCGCAAGGGGAGGATTGGGCGGAACCCTCGATGGTGTCCAAAGGGGTCGGCATGCGGCTGAAACGCGGCGATGCGGTGCGTCTGGAAACCCCCGGCGGTGGCGGCTATGGCCCCGCCCCGGCCCGTGACCCTGTGGCCGTTGCGCGCGACGTGGCATTGGGTCTGGTGAGTTCAGAGGCGGCAGACAAAGCTTATGGCCATGATTGGCGCAGGGCTGACTTGGGAGCAAAAGCATGAGCGGCAGCATCATGATCGGTGTCGATGTCGGCGGCACCTTTACCGACATCTTTGTGCTTGACCCCACCACAGGCAAGGCCGAGGTGGCCAAGGTTCCCACCAGCCGCCCCGACCAATCGGCCGGATTTCTGGCCGGGATCGGCCAGCGCGTGGCCGATCTGGGCACGGTTGCCACGGTCGTGCATGGCACCACGGCGGGCACCAATGCGCTTTTGGAACGCAAGGGCGCGCGGATCGGTGTCATCACCACCCAAGGGTTCCGCGACGTGCTGGAAATGCGCCGCCGCGACCGCCCGCGCACTTGGGGCCTGCGGGGGGATTTCACGCCCGTCGTCTCCCGCGATCTGCGGCTTGAGGTGCCCGAGCGCACCTTGGCAGATGGCACGATCCATACTGCGGTTGATTTGGACGCCGTGCGCGCGGCTGCCCGCACCCTGATCGATCAGGGATGTCTTGCGGTGGCGGTTCTCTTCGTCAATTCCTATGCCAACCCGGCCAACGAACAGGCGGCGGTTGCAGCCCTGCGTGAGGTTTGGCCCAACCCGCATGTCGCCTCCTCCTCTGAAATTCTGCCCGAAATCCGCGAGTTTGAGCGTTTTTCCACCACAGCGCTGAACGCCTATCTGCAGCCCGAGGTGTCAGGCTATCTTGGCCGTCTTGAAACCGCGCTCAAGGGTCAGGGCTTTGGCGGCGAGTTTTTGATCGTGCAATCCAACGGTGGCGTGATGGCGGTGGATACCGCCTGCCGCCTGCCGGTGCGCACCGCCCTGTCCGGCCCTGCTGCCGGGGTGATCGCAGCGGCCTATATCGCGCAAACCGCAGGCTTTCCTGACATCATCACCGGCGATATGGGCGGCACCTCCTTTGATGTGGCGCTGATTGCGGGCGGACAGGCGGCCTTGGCCGCGCAGACCAGCATTGATTTCGGCATGGTTGTGCGCGTGCCGATGATCGAGATCACCACCATCGGCGCCGGTGGCGGTTCGATTGCATGGGTCGACAAGGGCGGGCTTTTGAACATCGGCCCGGAAAGTGCGGGCTCTGACCCCGGCCCGGTGGCCTATGGCCGGGGCAACACCCGCCCCACGGTGACCGACGCCAATATCGTGCTGGGCCGGATCGACCCCGATCGCCCGATTGGGGGCGGGAAACTCGATGTCGCCGCGGCACGCACCGCGATCGACACCCATATCGGCGCGCCCTTGGGCCTTGCGACCGAGGCTGCGGCCGAGGCGATCATCCGCGTGGCCAATTCGCGCATGGCGGGGGCCATCCGTTTGGTCAGCATCGAACGCGGGCATGACCCCAAGCATTTCGCCTTTATGCCCTTTGGCGGCGGCGGTGCCCTGCATGCCGGGGCGATGTTGGCCGAGGTCGGCCTGTCACGCGCCATCGTGCCGCGCTATCCCGGTGTGACCAGCGCCATGGGCTGCGTCATTGCCGATATGCGGGCCGATTTCGTGCAGACCGTGAACACCCTGACATCCGCCGCCGATGGCACGGCCATGGCCGCGCTGATTGCAGATCACGTGGCACAGGGTCAGGCGATGCTGGATGCCGCTGGCGGGGCCTTTGCCGCGCGGGTGGTGACGGTAGAGTTGGACATGGCCTATGTCGGGCAAACCCATACCGTCTCGGTGCCACTGCCCGTTACCATCACCGGCAACACCGTCACGCCCCCCACCCCGCAAGACATCGCTGTCGCCTTTGATGCGGCCTATCTACGGGTCTACAGCCGGCTTTTGCCCGGTGGGGTCAGCCGTGTGCTGAACCTGCGCACCGCTGTGATAGGTGAGCGGCCAAAGTTCGACCTTGCCACCCTTGCCCCCACCACCACCGGCCCGGTCACCCCGCGCACCACGCGCCGCGTGCATATGGGGGGTGATTGGTGTGAGGCTGCGATCTATGACCGCTTGGCCCTGCCCATCGGCACAAGGATCGATGGCCCCGCCGTGCTGGAACAACCCGACACGACCATTCTGGTCGAACCGGGCCTGACGGGCATGGTCGACAGCTATGGCAATGTCATCTTGACCCGCACAGGTGCCGCATGACGCTGGACCCAAAACGCACGGCGCTTTTGACCATCGATTTGCAGAATGACTTTCTGCACCCAAACGGCGCCTATGGCCGTGCGGGCCAAGGGGCCGATGCCATTACCGCCCTGCCCGCCCGCATAGCACCGGTGCGCGATGCGCTGCGCGCGGTGGGGGGGGTCTATATCTCGGCCCAGTTCACCTTGGTGCCGGGGCCAGATGGCCCCCTGATCGCCCCCCATCTGGCCCGGTTGCGCCCGTTCCTGACTACGGGCGATTTTGCCCCCGGCAGTTTTGGCCATGACCTGACAGATATCCTCAAGCCCGCCGATTACACCGTTGAAAAGGTAAATTATTCCGCGCTTTATCAAACCCGGCTGGAGTATATCTTGCGTCACCTCTGCATCGATACGCTGATCGTCGGCGGCATCGTGACCAATGGCGGCGTGGCGTCTACCCTGCGCGATGCCCATTTGCGCGGGTTGCACACCATTGTCCTGACCGATGGCTGCGCCGCCTTTCGGAAGGATGTGCACGAGGCGACCTTGCTTTCGCTGGCCTCAGTCACTGAACAAATGACCTGCGCTGATGCTGTGACGCTGCTCAAAGGTGCCGCATGACCCTGAAATCCCGCCTGTCCCAGCCCAATATCCTTGTCGCCCCCGGCATCTATGACGGGATCACCGCCGCCATCGCTGCCGATGCGGGGTTCGAGGCGCTGTATCTGTCCGGTGCCGCCGTCGCCTATACGCGCCTTGGCCGCCCTGACATTGGTCTGACCACGATGTCGGAAATGGCCGATACCATGGCCCTGATCCGGGACCGCGTGGCGCTGCCGGTGATCATTGATGCCGACACCGGCTTTGGCAATGCACTCAACGCCCAGCGCACCATGCGCACCTATGAACGCGCCGGGGCCAATGCCTTGCAGGTGGAAGACCAGACCTACCCCAAGCGGTGCGGCCATCTGGCCGACAAATCCCTGATCTCCTGTGCCGAAATGGTAGGCAAGATCGCCGCCATGGCGGACGTGCGGGCCAGCGATGACACCCTGATCATCGCGCGCACCGATGCCATCGCGGTCGAAGGCTTTGATGCCGCGATTGACCGGGCGGGGGCCTATCTGGAGGCGGGGGCAGATGCGCTGTTCGTCGAGGCGCCGCGCACCGGGCATGAACTGGCCCGCGTGGCCACAACCCTGCGGGGCCGCGCGCCCCTGATGGCCAATATGGTCGAGGGGGGTGCCACCCCCATCCAATCGGCGGGCGATCTGCAAGCCATGGGCTTTAATCTGGTGATCTTTCCCGGCGGCATCGTCCGCGCCTTGGCCCACGCTGCCCAAGGCTACTACCGCAGCCTGCACACCCATGGCTCCAACACACCCTTTGCCGGGCGGATGTTTGATTTTGACGGGCTGAATGCCTGCATCGGCACGCCAGAGGTGCTGGCAACGGGTGCTAAGTTCGCAGGGGGCGGCAAATGATCCTGCCGACGGTTCCCTTTCACGCAAAGGTTGAAACGCTGATCATCGGCGCGGGGGCCTGCGGGCTGATCGCGGCGCTTGCCGCTGCCGAGGCGGGGCAAGAGGTGATGGTGCTGGAACGCGACGCGCTTCCGTCAGGCTCCACTGCGCTGTCGGCGGGCTTGATCCCGGCAGCGGGCACCCGCTGGCAAGATGCGGCGGGCATCACCGACAGCCCCGCCCAATTCGCCGCTGACATCGCGGCCAAGGCGCATGGCGAAAACGACGCCGCCCTTGAAACCACCCTCGCCGCAGGGGCGGCTGAGGTTCTGCACTGGTTGGCGGATCGCCATGGGCTGCCCTTTTCGGTCATCACCGATTTCACCTATCCCGGCCATTCCGCGCGGCGGATGCATGGCCTGCCGACGCGTTCGGGCCGCGAGTTGATCGATGCATTGCGCGCCGTGGCCGAGGGGCAAGGCATCGACATCCTGACCGAGGCGCGGGTGACCGCCCTTCATGCCACGGGTTCGCAGATCACGGGTGTGCAGATCACACGCCCCGATGGCACGGTCGACAGCATCGGCTGCGGCCGTCTGATCCTTGCTTGCAACGGCTTTGGCGGCAACAAGGCGATGGTCGCCCAGCATATGCCCGCGATTGCCGATGCGCTCTATTTCGGCCATCCCGGCCATCAGGGCGAGGCGATGCAATGGGGGGCCGCCCTTGGCGCCGCGATCCACCATCCCGGTGCCTATCAGGGACATGGCAATGTGGCCCATCCGCATGGCATCTTGATCTCATGGGCGGTGATCATGGAGGGGGGCTGTCAGGTCAACCTGCACGGCCTGCGTTTCTGGAATGAGGCGCAGGGTTACTCCGAGGCCGCCCGCGCCGTGCTGGCCCAACCCGAGGGGCAGGCTTGGGCGATCTTTGACGCCCGCATTGCAGGCATCGCCCGCCAGTTTCAGGATTTCCGCGATGCCGAAGCCCAAGGGGCGGTGAAAACCGCCGCAACGATTGCCGATCTGGCCGTGGCCACGGGCCTGCCCCTGCCCGCGCTGACAGAAACGCTGTCAGCGTTTGAGGCCGCGAAATCCGGTGCTGCCGATCCCTTTGGTCGGCCCTTGTCGGGCGTCGCCCCCCTGTGCCCGCCCTTTGCGGCGGTGCGGGTGACTGGTGCGCTGTTTCACACCCAAGGCGGGCTTGTCACCGATGGCCAAGGGCGGGTTCTGACGCCCGAGGGCGCGCCGCTGGGCAATCTTTGGGCCGGGGGGGGTGCCGCCTGCGGCGTGTCGGGGTCTGATGACAGCGGCTATCTGTCGGGAAACGGCCTGCTTTCGGCGGCGGTGCTTGGGTTCCGCGCGGGCCGGGCAACGCAGGACTGACCCTCGCCCGGCGTCACGCGCCGTACATCGCGTCGAACCCTGCGATCAGCACCGTTGCATCCGAACCGATGATCCCAAGCGCCACCTGATCATCATAGGGCGACAGGGCGTCGCGCGTCATTGCGAAAAGGCCGCAGGGCCTGCCCTTTTCGCGGCAGGCCTGCAAAATCTGGCCAATCACCGAGCCAATCGGTTCCGGTCGGCCAGCCGCCTCCAACCCCAATTGCAGATCGCCCGGACCGATGAAGAACAGGTCCACCCCTTCTACCGCCAGAATGGCCTCCAGTTCATCAAGGGCTGGCAGGGTTTCGATTTGCACGGCAACCACGGTATCCCGGCGCGCCCGCGCAATCGCCGCCGGGATCGCCCGCCCATAGCCCGCGGCGCGGCCCGGCCCGGCCCCGCGACTGCCCTTCGGCGGATAGCGCGCGGCATCCACCGCTTGGCGGGCATCTTGGGCCGAGTTCACCCGTGGCACCAAAACCCCCTCTGCCCCCCAATCCAGCGCCTGACCGATGGCCACGGCGTCCACGCCGGGCACCCGCACCAAGGCAGGCACCTCGTAAAGCGCAGCCGCCCGCACCATCGCCTCGCCCGTTTGGGCCGAGATCGGGCCATGCTCCATATCGATGCAGACGAAATCGGGGCCCGAGGCGCAGGCGATTTCTACCACCATCGCGGCAGGCACCGCCAGAAAGGGCCCCAGAAGCGGTGCTTGCTCGGGCCGGGCAGCGGCGGCGATACGCGCGCGCAGGGATGTCATGAAAAGCTCTTTCCGGGGTTGAGGATGGTGTGGGGATCAAGCGTGGCCTTGAGGGCGCGCATGGTGGCCAATTCTTCCGCAGACCGGCTATAGCCAATCACATCGCGCTTCGACGTGCCAATGCCATGTTCGGCAGACACGGTGCCGCCAAGGTCGCGGGTCATGCCATAGACCAGCGCCTTGATCTCTTTGGACGGTTGCACCACAGCCGAGGGGCAATTGACCACCAGATGCAGGTTGCTGTCGCCCATGTGGCCATAACTCAACGCCCGCACATCAGGCCAGCGCGCCCGCAAGGCCGCCTCCAGATCGGCCACGGCGGCGGCCATGCGATCCAGCGGGATGCCGATATCAAAGGCGGTGAGCGGGCCAAGAATGCGCGCATAATGCGTGACGGATTCCCGCACCGCCCAAAAGCTGCGGTCTTCGCGCAGATTGGCCCCGATCACCGCATCCGCCAACGCCCCCGCCGCCATGGCATCCGCAAGGCAGGTTTCCAGCCGGTCGCGAACCTGCGGATCAAAGCCCCCCGCCTCGACGATCACGTAAACACCATGGCGTTCCGCAAGCGGATGGGGGGCCGCGATGCCCTCGCGCATGATGTCATAAAAGCTGGGCCACATCACCTCGAACGAGATCAGATCAGGCCCAAGCGCCGCGCGCACACGGCGCAGCAAATCCAGCATCGCCCCCGAAGATGCACAGCCGACAAAGGCCGTGGCCCCATGGGTCGGGCGGGGTTGCAGACGAAAGACCGCTTTGGTCACGATGCCCAGCAACCCTTCGGACCCTATGAACAGGTGCTTGAGGTCGATACCGACATTGTTCTTCAGCAGACGGTTCATCGCGGGCAAGATGGTGCCATCGGCCAGCACCACCTCGACGCCCAAGACATGCTCGCGCGTCATGCCATAGCGCAGCACCTGATTGCCGCCCGCATTGGTCGAGATGACACCGCCAAGTGTGCAACTGCCGCGCGCGCCAAGGTCGATGGCCAGCATAAGCCCCTGTTCGGTCGCGGCATTTTGTGCGACCTCCAGCAGGCAGCCAGCCTCGGCACTCAGGGTCGCTTGGCCGGGGTCCACGTCGATCACGCGGTTCATCCGTTCAAGCGAAAGGGCCACACCCTGTGCAATCGGCATCGCCCCGCCAGAAATTCCGGTCAATCCGCCCTGTGCAACCACCGGGGTGTGGCTTGCATGGCAAATGCGCAGGGCGGCAGACACCTCCTCCACGCTGCGTGGCCGGATCAGGGCAAGCGGTTCAACCGGCGCGTCCCCGGACCAATCATGGCGATTGCGGTCGGGGACTGCGGCCCCACGGGTGACCACATCGGGGCCAAGGGTGGCCAAAAGCTGGGACAACACGGTCATGCGCGCAATCCCGCCTTGACCAGCAGCGGCAACACGGTGTCGCAGAAATACGGCAATTCTTGCGCGAAATTGACAAAACTGACCGTGGTTCCGGCAAACCCCGCCCGTGACATCTCTACCATCTGTTCGGCAATGTCTTGTGGCGTGCCGATCAGCGGAAAGGTCCCCGCCCCGCCTGCAAACCATTTTCGGTGAAGCTGATAGGTTTCGGGATCATGGTTGCTGGCATTGGCCGCCTGCTTGCCCATCATGTAATCCAGTGCCGCAGTATCTGCCATCGTGACGGCATAATGGTGATAATAGGCCTCGGCCTCGTCCCGGGTTGGGCGGCAGACCACATGGGTTGTGGTATAGACGCCGACCTGACGTCCTGTATCGGACGACCGCGCCGCCATATCCTCGATCGTGGTCTTGCCTGCGGCGATGCTTTTGAAGGTGGTGAACAGAAAATCCGCATTCTGGGCGGCAAAGGCCCGGCCCGGTGGCGAAAAGGCTGCGTTCAGAACCGGTGGACGCTTGCCTGCCACAGGCTTGGGCAAGGTCACGGCGTTGCGCATCGTGTAATAGGCGCCCTCATGGTCAAAAGGCTCGGTCTGGGCGTAAAGCCGCGAAATGATCTCGATCCATTCGCTTGCCTGATCATAGGGGGCTTCGACCCGCTCCAGCCCGAACATGGCGAATTCGTCGGGGTTCCAGCCCGCCACGATGTTCAGCCCCGCCCGCCCGTTGGAGGCCTGATCTACCGTCGCCAAGGCCTTGGCCGCAAACAACGGGTGAACCATTGGCACATGCACGGTGGAAAACAGGCCGATCCGTTCAGTCACCCCCGAAAGGGCCGCCGCAAAGGTAAAGGTCTCATAGGAGTACTGCCGGGAATTGGTTTCGCCCTCAAACCCCTTCCAGCGCGCAATGGGCAAAAAGAACTCAATCCCCGCCCGGTCGGCAATCCGCGCCGCCGCGACAACGCCCTCCCATGCTGCGGGCCAGCGTTCGGGCACCTTGGTCACGGTCAGGCCACCATCGGCATTGGCGGCAAAGATCCCCAGCTTGAACCGGTTGGGCCCATAGATCGGATGCACTGTCATGGCTTGCTTTCTGTCTGAAGGGGAAGGCTACCCAAGGCCGCCACCGTCACCACCTCTTCAAACGAGGCAAGGGCGGCATCAATGAAATCTTCCATCACGCGGCGGGCCGTGACCGGATCGCGCGCCTCGAACGCATCGACCAAGGCGCAGACGCCCGCCGTGGCAAGGGACCGTGCGGCCGCAGAGCGCAGGGTTGCCCGCCGCACCAGCACAACCTGCCCGTCAAACCGGGCCAGAACATCTTGCATCCGGCGATTGGGGATATGCGACAACCACAGCGCCCGAAACGCGATATTGGCGGCGGCGGCCTCCTCCTCGGTGGTGGCGGCCAGCATGCGGTCCCGCCCAGCGCGTTGCGCGGGCATGTCAGCCTCGGTAAGCGCAAGGGCAATATCCGCCACGGCCTGCGGTTCCAAAAGCCGCCGCATCTGGAAGATCTCGTGCACATCTTGCAAGGTCAGCCGGGGCACGCGAAAGCCACCGTCGCCCTGTTCAACCAGTCCCATCTGTTCAAGCCGAAACAACGCCTCGCGCACCGGGGTGCGCGAGACCGACAGGCGGCGGCTGATATCCTCTTCCACCAGACGCGCACCGGGTTCAAACACCTGTGCCCCCAGCATCTGGCGCAATTGGTCATAGACCTGCACGGCAAGGGCGGGCTGGCGTTTGATGGCAAAGGTTTCAGTCACGCGTCTCTCCGGCAAGGGAAGTTTGATCTGGGGCAAGGTCGATCTGGGTCACAGGGGCACCATCTCCGTCCACATCGGATAGTGGAAGTTGCCGCCCTCAAAAGGCGGAAAGGTGTGGAAATCGGCACGCAACTCGTGGCGGACGGGGGATTGCAGCGCGGCGGTCAAGGCCTCGGGGCTGTCAAACATCACCCGGTTGCGCTGCATATGGTTCACCTTGCGCATCGGGAGGTGGCTGACCCAGTCGACCCGCGTCAAGATCTCGATGGCGCGGATGCCCGGCAGGCGTTGAAACAGCGGCGGGTGCCCGGCGATGTAATGGTCCAGCCATGCGTTCAGATCCTGCGCAGGCCCCGGATAATGCACCACATAGGAACAGGGCTGCGCGCCCGGCGCGGTTTGCAGCGCAGGCTCATCCACGCCCCAACTGCGCCGCCAAAAGGCCTGCACCGTGGCCGCACCCTGCGCCAGTGACGGGACTGCATCGCCCAGTGTCGCAAGTGGGCTTGCCGTGGTGCAGGCGGCTTCCATCGCCTCCAGCGTCGGGAACTGCAGTTGCAGACCCAGCGGCGGGGCCGCCCCATCATCCACATAGGCATCTGATGCCATGGCGGGGGTGAAGATCATCGCCTCCACCGCGCCGGGAACAGCGGCGAGCAATGCCCGCAGGGCCGCCACCTCATCCGCCCCAAGGGGTGGGGCGGATTGGGCGTCATAGAACAAGACGAGGGAAAAGCTCATGCTATCGCTCCATCAGGCTTGGCAGCCAAAGCGCCAGTTGCGGAAAGGCCGCCACAAGAATGATCAACAACAGCGTGACCCCCACATAAGGCGCCGCGGCAAAGGCCATTGTGGTCAGCGACGTGCCCTTGGGGGCCACGCCAAGAACCACAAACAGCAGCAGGCCAAAGGGTGGCGTGGTGAACCCTATCTCATAGGCCAAAAGCAGCATCAACCCGAACCAGACCGGATCAAAGCCGAACTGTCCCGCGACCGGCATGAACAGCGGAATGGTGATCAGCATCATCGAGACCTGATCCATGAACATGCCAAGGATCAAGATCACGACGATCATCAAGAACAAGATCCCGTAGGGCCCGATGTCAAAACTGGTCAGCGCCGTGATAAAGCCGTTTGACGCGCCAGAAAAGGCAAAGACCTGACTGAAGGTGGTCGAGGCGGTGATGATCAAAAAGGTCATCCCCGTCACTTTTACCGCGTCATCAAGCGATTGCCAGATCACGGCCAAGCTGAACTTGCGATAGATAACCAAAAGCGCAAGCACCCCCATACAGCCAAGCCCCGCGCTTTCCGTCGGGGTGGCAATGCCCATGATGATGGTGCCCACCACACAAAAGATCAAAAACCCCATCGGCAAGATATTGGCGGCAATCGCCTTCACCTTCAGCCAGCCGCTGGTTTCGGGCACGGCATATTGCGGGGCGGCCTCGGGGTCGATCATGGTTTGGGTAAAGATCAGCGTGCCATACATCACCACCAGCAACAGACCGGGGATCACCCCTGCGATCAACAGTGCGCCCACATCAATCTGTGCAAGACTACCCAGCAAAACCCCAAGCGTTGAAGGGGGGATCACAACAGCCAGACTGCCCGCGCCAAGGATCGGCCCATAGGCCATGTGCGGCTTGTAATTCCGTTTCAGCATCTCGGGGGCCATCAGGCTGCCCATCATTCCGGCATTGGCCAGCGAAGATCCGGACAAGGCCGCAAACACCGCCCCCGCCCCCAAGGTCACATAGCTGAGCCGCCCGCGCAGATTGCCGATGGCCAGATCCAGCGCCTCGATCACCCGGTCGCCCAGGCCCGAGCGGAAGAACAGGCTGCCCATGACCAGAAACATCGGCAAAGGCGCAAGGGAATAGGTCGAGATGGCTTCTGAAAAGTTGGAGACCATCTGGGTCACACCGCGAGAGCCGCCAAAGAACACAAACAGCCCCAGAATATTCGTCGCAAAAAAGGCAAAGGCGACCGGCACCCCCAGCCCCATCAGCACCAGCACCGATGAGATCAGGATGGCAAAGGCATAATACCAATCCATGGCCTAGTGCCCCCCCACGTCCATCAGGTCGCGGTCGTAAAAATCGTCATATCCCAGCAAATAACGCAGCCATTCCACCGCTGAGAGGCCAAAGGCCAGCACCATCGGAAAGAAGACCACCCATTTGGGAATGTCGAAGGTACGCATCTCATAGGTGCCGCGCTGTACCGCTGTGATCAGCGAAGTTGCCGCCACCCATGTCAGATAAAGGCACAGCGCAAGACAGGCCGCATAGACGACCCGCGCCAGCAAAAGCCTGAGTTCAGGCGACAGGGCAACCCGCAGAAACTCTACAAAAACATGGCCCTTGCGCCGCACCAGCCAAGGCATCGACAAAAAGGTGATATAAAGCAAAAAGAACTCCGAGGTGTTGACGGCCCAACCCAGCGGCTTCATGCCTGCGTTGCGCACCGCCACATCAGACACGACAAGCAAGACCAATGCCCCAACCAGCACACGGGCAAGCGCAACAAGAAGCCAGCTGAGACGGCCGGAAAGATCGAACAGTGTTTTCATCATCCACATTCCAGCGTGAGGGACAGGCCCCCTTGCCCATATGCCGCGCGGACATCAGGGCAAGGGATGGGGCGGCGCGGCACCTGCGCCGCCTGTTCAGATCACTGGAACAGTTCTTTCAGCTTTGCGATATTGGTCGGATCGCGCGACTCCATCCGCTGCCATGATGCGTCGGCGGCAGTTTTCAAGAAACGATCTTTGCCCTCGCCCGTCATCGTGACGACCTTCTGGCCCTTGTCCACCATCTCTTGCGCCAGTTTGACAGCCAAAGCCGCCGTTTCGTCATAGCTCTTTTGTTCGAACTCCATCGCCGTATCGACGACGATCTTTTGGGATTCCGGCGACAGCGCGTTAAAGGCATCAAGGTTCATCGAAATCAGCACATCCATGCGGAAATAGCTGGGGTCGACGCGGTATTTGGTGAACTTGTCCCAGCCAAAGGAGGCATAGCCCAGCACCGGATAGGCATTGGCATTGATCACGCCCCGCTCCAGCGAGGTATAAACCTCAGGCGCGGGCTGGATGATGAACGTGGCCCCAAGATTTTCAAACAGTTGTTTGTAAAGCGGCGAGGCGCGAAGCAAGATGCCGTCGAAATCCAGCATGCCATCGCCGGTCAGTTTTGGCTCGTTCACCGTCCAGATATGGAACCCGGCAGAGGCGTCCATATGGGCCAGCAGCTTTGCATTGCCCTTGGCCTGATAGATGCTGTCCAGCAGGTCCCAGCCACCATTGGCGCGGGCTTCGGCCGGGGTGACCGTTGAGGCAGACAGAACCTCGCCCTCGGGCACCAGTTCAAGATAAAGGCCAGCCGGGGTGTGGATCATGTCGATCAGGCCCGATTGCTGGACCGTGCCAAGCTGCGGGTTGGGGATGATCTCGGGGCCACCCTTTACATCAATGCGCACCACACCTTTGCCGCGTTCATTCACGGCCTCAACAAAACGCAAGAACTCTTGGGTAAAGTCGCTGGGGGCCGGGGCAAAGTGGACGGCGTTGATGACGTCTTCGGCATAGGCAGCGGGTGCAAGCGCCGACATCAGGGCGGCAAAGGCCGCAGGCTTTAGAAATTTCATGGGTTTCTCCTTGTTGGGATTTACGTGCCCGAATGGCGCAGATTGCGCTGCGACTCCGGATCTTGATCGCCTTTTGGGGCCAGTTTACGGTATTTTCTTCGTTTGCATACTGTATACATTCATCCTTTCACCGTTATCCTACAAACCTGCGGCCTTTCGCAGGGCCTGCTTTTGAATGCGCAGATCATGGGCCCGCGCATCCTCCATGGGCTGTCGTGACAGCTCGCCCAGATCGGCCTTGCGCACCTTTTGGGTCGAAGTGACGGGCAAGGCATCGCGGAACACGACAAAGCCGGGCACCTTGAAATAGGCGAGGCGCGCCGCGACATGCGCCAGCAGGTCATGGGCCAGTGCCGCCTCATCCGCGCCGGGCTTGGGCACGATGATGGCCATCACCTCTTCCTCACGGATCGGGTCATCTGCGGCCACGACAGCGGCCTGCGCGACCATCGGATGGGCGTTCAGCACGCCCTCCACCTCCAGCGCCGAGATGTTCTCGCCCGAGCGGCGGATCATGTTCTTCTTGCGGTCGGCGAAGTGCAAAGTGCCATCGAGGCCTTGGCGCATAATGTCACCCGTGTGCAGCCACCCCCCCGCCCAGATCGCGGCGGTGGCCACAGGATCATTCAGATAGCCCGAGAACAGGCCCGAGCGCGGATCATCGCCCTTAGCCCGCACCAGCAACTCGCCCGGCTTGCCTTGCTCCACGTCCCGGCCCGCATCGTCGATCAAGCGGGTCTCCATCGCGGGGCCGGGGCGCGAGGCGCGGCCAAGGCTGCGCGTGCCGACATGTCGCGGCGCGCTTGCAGATACCAGCAGACAGGCCCCCCCGGTTTCGGTCATGGCCCAGCCCTCCAGCAAGGGCACGCCAAAGCGGGTCTCAAAGGCGGCGTGATGATCGGGATGCACCCCGCCGCCAAAGCCAAAGCGGAAGTGATGCGCCCGGTCCTGCGGCCCCTCGGGCAGGGACAAAAGGATGGCGGGCATCACTCCCAGATAGTGAAAGCAGGTGGCCTTGGTTGCCTGCGCCATGGCCCACCAACTGCGCGGATGAAAGCGGTCAACGATGACCTGTGCGCCACCTGTGGCCAGCATCCCCATGAAACTGTTGCCCATGGCATTGACGTGAAAGGCAGGCAGCGGCGTCATCAGCCGCTCTTGTCCGGCTTGCAGCGCAATCGGGGCGGGTTGCGCGCCATAGCACAGGCCCCACGTCAGAAAGTAATGGTCCGACAACAGACAGCCCTTGGGCCGCCCCGTTGTGCCCGATGTATAGATCAGCGCACATTCGCCGGGCTCAACCTGCGCCAAAGACGCGGGGGCTGGGGGCGGCGCGTCGCCTGCGCCAATCGCGGCGATCCCATGGCCCGATACCTGCGGCAGGCGATGGGGCAAGGCAACCACCAGACAGGCACCCGCGTGGTGCAGCATCCACGCCAGTTCCGGCCCGGTCGCATCGGGGTTCAGCGGCACCACGCTGACGCCCAGCCCGTTCAGCGCCAGCCAATGGATGAAATGATCAGGCCGGTTTTCCAGCATCAGCGCCACGCGATGCCCGTGGCGATACCCGGCCCCCGCATAAAGGCCGCGCAGTGCCGTCACCTCTGCCGCCACTTCGGCATAGGTCCAGACGTCACGAGGGCTTTGCCACAGGCTGGCCACTTGTTCGGGCAAGATGAACAGGGGTTGCGTGGCAAAAATCTGCGCCTGCTGCGCCAATAGGGCAGAAGGCGAGGCCACGCCGATCATGCGCCCCGCCCCCGTGCCACAAGCGCACGGAAATCCTCGACAGCCTGCGCCGGGGCCCGCGCACAAAACGGCCCTCCAGCCGGTTCCAGACCGTTCAACCGCCGCAATCGGATCAAGGTTTCGGCCTGCATCAGGGCCACAGCCGCACAGTTGATCACCGGCGCATGACCGATCCGCAATCCATATTCACCGCCGATCAACAGGCCGGGCAACACACCCGCAGGCACAATGACATCTGCCCCCCCGGCCACCATCGGCTCTGCCACCGTGCGAAACACTGCAAGCATGCGGGCCTTTGCCTCCATATCCCCGGCAAAACAGGCCCCGAAATCAGACGGGTCGCAATTCATCCCCGCCACATGCGAAATGCGCTGCGACAGGCCATAAAGGTCGCCCTGTTCAAGATGCCACGCGCGGTAGACATCATCCAAGGTCACAAGCCCGATGCGCCGCCCCATCTGCGCCGCAAGATGCAAGGTTGCCTCTCCCGTCCCCACGACCGGGATGGCGACGGCCGATTTCAACTCATAAAGCCCCGAGTCCTGAAAATGCCCGATCACCATGGCGTCATAGCCCTGCTCGGCGGCCTCCAGCCCGTTGTCGACCGCAATGACCGCACAGCGAAACTCTGACAGGCGCGAAAACCCCCGGTCCGGCGGCGAGATGCCATGCACCTCGACCGTGGTGCCTGCAGTAGCAATGGAATTCAGATAGGCCGAAAGCCGGGTGATATAGGCGGGGTTCGAGGCCGCATCGATAAAGCTTTGCCACCAGATTTTCATGCCTCATCCCCCGTGACCAAGGCCAGCACCCGCAAGGGGCTGCCCGAACCTGCGTGCACCTTAAGCGGGGCCGCCAGCAGCACAGCGCCCGTGGGCGGCAGCAAATGCAGGTTGGTCAGGCATTGCAGCCCATAGCGCCCTGCCCCATGCAAATAGTGATGCGCGGGATAGGAGGGCGTGAAATCGCCGCCCTGCCCCGCATCGGTGCCGATCGTTTCGGTGCCGAAACCCAAAATGCCCCGCTCTTGCACCAACCAGCGCATCGCCTCGGCATCCGGGCCGGGGGTATGGGCGCCATCGCCGCGCAGCCCGGCATAGGCCGCGCCCTTGCGCTGCGACCAATCGGACCGCATCAGCACCCAAGCACCTTGGGGAATGCGGCCATGGCTGGCCTCCCATGCCTCAAGCTGCTGGCGGGTCAGCAAGAAATCGGGGTCCGCAGCACAGCCTGCCGTGCAATCGACCACGCAGGCCGGGGCGATCATATCCTCGGCGGGCAGGGTATCGACCGTGCCGCGCGCCACATCCCGCCCGGTGAACCAATGCGCCGGGGCATCAAAATGTGTGCCGGTATGTTCGCCAAAGCTGAGGTTGTTCCAGTACCACGCGGGGCCAGCGGCATCATAGTGTGCGATCTGCTCGATCCGCACGGGGGCGGATTGGCCAAACTCGGGCGGCAAGACGATGGTCGGGAAATCCTCGGTCAAGGTTTGGGTCAGATCGACCACGCGCACCTGCCCGCAGGCCAGTGCCGAAATCAGGGTTGCAAGCACATCCATCGCCATCCCCTATATCCGACCAGAGGCCAAGGCCCGCTCAACCGCCTTGGGGTTTTCGTCAAGGCGTTGCAGCAGATCCTTGGCCAGATCGCCAACGCTCACCTCTTCAAGCCCGCGCTGCAAACCCGCGACAATCGCGGCGGCCAGCGCCTTGCCGCTGACCTTGGGCGGGTCAAAGGTCTGGAACCAGTCATCCTCGGTCGGGCCCGTCAGCACCGTCATCAGGCGCAGGCCACCTGTTGCCAGATCGGCACGCAGGGCATGGCACAGGGCCAAGCCCGCCGCATGGGCCGCCCCGTAACCCGCAAGCGCCGGTGGGTGCGCGCGCGAAAAGACCGACAGCACATTGACCCAAGCCACCGCCCCAAGCGGCCCATCAGCACCGCGCGCAGTCATTGGCGGGCCAAAGCTGCGCGCCAGCCGCATCAGCCCAAAGGCCACCGTCTCCATCGCCGCACGCGCATCTGCCTGCGCAGTTGGTGCCGTCAACCCGCCGGGGCGTGGCAGATCGGCAGTGTTGATCAAGATTTCAACCTTGCCGCCGATATCATGGGCCAGATCCGCCACAGACCTGTCCGACGTCACATCCAGCGGCACCAGAACCAGCCCCGGCACGGCCAACAGGGCCTCGCGCTGCGGTAAGGGTTTCCACATCTCAGGCACGCCTGCAAAGATCGCCGCTGCCCCCGCCCCGGCCAATGCAATGGCCAGCGGCAGGGCGGCAATATGGCGCGCATCGGTGATCAGGATCCGCCGCCCGCGCGGATCGGCTGTCATATGCTGCCATTGGGGATCGGTTGTCATATCGCCTCCTATGGGCCCGGCGTGCAAAACGGCTTGCCCCGCTCGGTCCAGCATCAGGGTCATGTCCAGCGCATCGCCCACCTGTGCGGCGGGGTGCAGATGCACCAAGGCTTGCGGACCGCAGCCCATCTGGACAAGCCCAACCCACCACGGCGCGCGCTCACGAAAATAGCTGTCAGCCGGGACTTCGGCCTTTGTCGCCGAGATCAGGCGCGCCTCGTTTGGCGCGTCCTTTAGCGCCACCTCGGCCAGACACTCGGGGCAAGCCTCGGGCATGGGCCAAGCAAAACGCCCGCATTGGGTGCAGCATGGCAGGGCAAAGCGACCCTGCGCCGCCGCCGCGGTCAGCAAATGTGCCGCCGTGCTGCGGGCTGCCGGGGGCAACAGCGGGTGGCGCGTGCGCAACGTTGGGTTCTTCTTGTCGCGCATCACGCCGCCTCCAACACAACCGCGCCCGAGCCAAGGCCGCGATCATAAGTGATCATGCCAAAGCCCGACACCAGCGCGCGCCTTGCGCCCTTGACCTGACGCGCGCCCGCCGTGGCGGTCAATTGGCGCAGCGCCTCGACCAGCCCCAGATGCCCGCCCGCACAGCCCGCCTGCCCCACCGACAACTGCCCGCCCGAGGTGTTGTGTGGCAGATCGCCCATCACGGTGAAATCATGGCCCCGCAAGAATTCGGGCAAGGCCGCAGGCGCGCAAAACCCCAGATCGGCAAATTGCATGGCGCTGACAAAGGGGTAATCGTCATAGGTCTGCACCAGATCCACCGCATCAGGCCCAACCCCCGCCATGGCCCACAGATCCGTCACATCGCGGGCCCAACCGCCGCGCAGCATCACTGGATCGGTGGGAAAACCATTGTGCCGTTCAATCGCCGCCGTCAGCCGCACAAAGGGCAGGCCTTGGGCAAGGGCCGCAGCCTCACGCATGACCAAAAACGCCTCGGCCCCGGCGCAGGGCATCACGCAATCAAACAGATGGATCGGCGGGGCGATGGCGCGGGCGTTCATATACTCGTCCACACTCAGCGGCTTTTTCATCAAGGCATCGGGGTTGCGCAGGGCATTTTCCCGCTGCGCCACAGCAAGGCGGGCGATATCCGACCGCTCAAGCCCGGTTGCCGCCATGAAGGCCTGCGCGATCAGGGCAAAGCTGACATTCGGCCCGCCCGCCCCATAGGGGTAAACCGCATCTTGCGAAAAGCGCGAGAACTGCTCCAGCGATTGGCGAAAGGACTGTGGCGCATTGGTATCAGCGGCGACACAGGCCACCACATCGCAATCGCCCGCCTGCACCGCCCGTGCGGCCCGACGCAGCCCCACCACCCCGGCCACCCCGCCCAAGGGCAGAAAGTCAATGAACCGCGGCGACAGCCCGAAATGCTGGGTCAGGCCGATTGAGGTATCGGGGGCGAGCGAAAAGCTGGCAACCGACAGCCCATCAAATTCGTGGTGGCTGATGCCGGACGCTTGCGCAAGGGCGGCCAAGGCGCGGCCCACCCACCATTGCGCGGACCGCGTGGAATGGCGGACATAGGGCACGGTCACAGGCACCGCCAGAACAACCCCATCATATCCGCGCGGCAGGGCCATGGGCTAGACCACCGTCAGCTTCACATCCACATTCCCGCGCGTCGCATGGGAATAGGGGCACCGCTCATGCGCGGCCTGCACGATGGACTGGGCCACCTCGGGCGCGATCCCTGGCAGATGAACACCAAGCTCAACCGCCAAGGCATAGCCGGGATCGACCCCGCCGATGCCCACAGTTGCCGTGACCGTCGCGTCATCCGGCAAGGAGATCTTCTGCTGCCGCCCGACCAGTTTGACCGCACCCAAAAAGCAGGCGGCATAACCTGCGGCAAAGAGTTGCTCGGGGTTCGTGCCCTCCCCCCCCGGCCCGCCCAGACCCTTTGGCACCGACAGCGCCAAGGTCAGGCTGCCATCGGGGGCTTCGGCCCGGCCCTGCCTGCCGCCGGTTGCGGTCATTGTCGCCTCATAAAGGATGGTTTCAGGTGTCATCATCAGGCCCTTTCAGGATGTCACGCGCAGGCGGCTTTTGGCATGGCGCAGGTCAAGCGCGTTGCCGGCACGGATGGCGGCCTCCGCATCGGCCTTGATCTGACCGCGCTGCAGCTTTTGGGTGGAACTGACCGGCAGCGACTTGGCAAACAAAAGCCATCCCGGAAGCTTGTGATACGAAAGCCCCTGACCCAACCGCGCCAGCAACTGATCGGCATCGGGGTCGTGCGGATCAACCGGCACGACAAAGGCAAACACCTCTTCATCACGCAGCGCATCGGCCACAGGCGTCACGGCAGCCGATTGCACGGCTGGGTCGGCCATCAGGGCCGCCTCCACCTCCAGCGCCGAGATGTTTTCGCCCGACCGCCGGATGATGCTTTTCTTGCGATCCACAAAGTACAACAGCCCCGCTGTATCGCAGGACACGATATCACCGGTATGGAACCAACCACCCTGCCATGCAGCCTCGGTGGCGTCGGGGTCGCCCAGATAGCCCGAAAAGAACCCCCGCCGCGGGTCTGGCCCGGCACTGCGCACCAACAGCTCACCCGCTGCGCCGACAGGTTGATCCTGCCCCGCATCATTGACCACACGCCATTCCATGCCAGCCCTTGGCCTGCCGATGCAGCGCCGCCCCGGTTCATAAACCACCCCGGCAGTATCGGTGATGCCCGCCCCCCCGGTTTCGGTCATCGCCCAGCCCTCGACGATGGGCAGGGCAAACCGCGCCTCGAACGCAATCTTGTTGCGGGCATCGACGCCGGGGCCAAAGGTGAACCGGGCACGGTGGGTGCGCTCTTCGGGCACTGGGGGGCGCTGTAACAAGATCGCCGGGATCACGCCAAGCGAATGCACGATTGTGGCCCCGCTGTCGGCAATCGTGGCCCACCAGCGATCCGGATGGAACCGGTCCAGCGGCACAATCGCCCCGCCGATCAGCATCATCCCGACGACGGTGCAGCCAAGCGCATTCATGTGAAAGAACGGCAATGGGGTCAGAGAGATTTCGCGGTCGTTCTCCATCGCCGCCACGCCCGGCATAGAGACATACCATTCCGCCAGATTGAGGAAGTAGGCGTTTGACAAGATGCAGGCCTTTGGCTTGCCCGTACTGCCCGAAGTGAACAAAAGCGCGGCCTCATCCTGCGGATGGCCCCCATCGGGCGCGCGACGGATCACGGCGGGGGGCGGGGCTTCATGGGCAAGGCTGACAGCAACCCCTTCGGGACGTGCGTCTTGCACCAGATGCCCGGTCCCCGATGCCGCAATAACGGCCTCGGCCTGCGACACCACAAGCTGATAGCGCATCTCATCGGGGCGCATGTCGGCGTTCAGCGGCACGATCGAGGCACCAATTGCGTTCAGCGCCAACCAGTGCAGCAAGAACTCTGGCCGGTTTTGCAACAGCAGGGCAATCCGCGATCCCCGGCCATAGCCCGCCGCAACATAGGCGTCGCGCAGGCGGGTCACCGCATCCATCGACTGCCCATAAGTGATCTGAAACCCCTCAGGCGCCCATGGCAGCCGGGCAGAGGCAGGCGCCAAGGCAAACACCAGATCAGACCGGCGCGACGCCGTGCGGTAAAAAGCCTGATAAGGGGTTGCTACGTCGTCCGTCATGGCCGCTCCAGCAGATGCTTATCTGATCAGGCTATACCCGGCGAAAAAGTATTTCCAATTCAAAATATTTGCAGAATTGATACCAATCCGGTATCAATCGACATGGAGTTAAGACAGATCACGTATTTCCTTGCCATTGCCGAGGCCGAGCATTTCGGCAAGGCAGCTCTGCGCCTGCGCGTGGCCCAGCCCGCATTAAGCCGCCAGATCAAGCAATTGGAGGCCGAACTTGATCTGGAGCTGTTTGAGCGCTTGCCACGTGGTGTTCGGCTGACACCGGCGGGTCGGACCTTGCTTGCCGAATTGCGCACTGTTCCCAGCCAGATTGACCGCGCGGTGGCCACGGCCCGTGCTGCCTCGGCCGGGTTGCACGGCGCGCTGCGTCTGGGGTTTATCGAGGCCGCTGCATGGCAAGGGCTTGTGCCCGATGCGATCCGCGCCTTTCGGGCGGGCTTTGCGGGTGTTGAGCTGACCTTGGCCGCCCTGCCCACGGCAGAACAGCTTGCCGCCCTGCGCCGGGGCGAGATGGATGCGGCGCTGATCTACAACCCGCTGCCTGCCGCTGATCTGACGGCCATAGCGCTGGAACGTCACCCCGTGGTGCTGGCGGTGCCTGCGGGATCGGCCTTGGCTGACCGGGCCGAGGTGCGGTTGTCAGATCTTGTAGGCCAGCCCCTGATCGGCTTTCAGCGCCGGGCCAGCCCCAAGTTCTTTGACGATATCCATGCCGGATTTCGGGCGGTTGGATATACCCCGCGCTACATCGCCGAGTTGATGGCAGAAACCGAGATTTTGGCGCTGGTCTCTGCCGGGGCGGGCATTGCACTGGCCAATTCCAGCCAGATGTGGCGCCCCCCCCACGGCGTGCGCTTTATTCCGGTGGCCGATCTGAAGGTCAGCCTGCAACTGGCCCTTGTGCATCGCAAAGGTCATGTCTCGCCAGTTCTGGACCACTTCCTTGGGATTTTGACGGCCAAGGTGGGCAGAACGGTGGCCGGGACAAAGACGCATCCGGGATCTTTGTAAGACTGCCCCGCGAGCAAAGGCCATTGCCAAAGCGAAAGGCCTCGACAACACTCCCCAATCAAGGCGTGACGGCAACCCGCAACCCTGCAGCCAAACCCGCCCAGTGCCCTGACACACCCCTGCGCGAAAACGGTTGCGCAGCCCCCTTGGCCGTTCGTAGTGTCAGGCAAATGTTCGTTCAGGGAGGGATGACATGGCGCTACCGACAATCCGCGTAACACGAGAGGAAATGCGCAAACGCGTCGCGCTGTTTTCCGAGATCAAGGGCTTTAGCGGCGGGCTGCCCGACAGTGAGCACCCCGACGCCAAGCGGACGCTGTTCAACGTCGTCGGCTTTCAACCGCCCAAAGGGGCTGGCGGGGCGACGTCGTCCCCCGTGGGGTCGAATGCCGCCGAAAACGCGGCCATCAAGATTTCCGAAGGCTTCAACCTTGGCTATTGCACAGCCAAACCGGGCAAGGGCCCGATGATGCACAACCACGACACCAACGAGACCTTCATTCCCATGACAGGCCGCTGGGAATGCTCATGGGAGGTGGATGGCCGCGTGGAGGTGTTTGAGCTGGGCCCCTATGACGTGATCTCCTTTCCGCCGGGCGTGCAGCGCCGTTTCATGAACGCGACATGGGATGAACCGGATCAGGAACATTTGTTGATGTTTGTGATCGGCGGTGACGGCCCAAAGGCAGAATTCTCGCCCGAGGCGATGGCCGAGTTGCGGGAAAAAGGCTTGGTTGGGTAATCGCAGCGGGGACTTCAGCTTGGGATTGGCACCGAAGGGGGGTGTTCGTTCCACTGGCTCGATCAGATGGCCTTTATGGCCTGTGTTGCGCCAGCTTTCCCCCGCAATCGTCCCCCCATCTGGCGCAAGATAGACAGCGCCCTCTGGCCTTTGTGACCGGGGATGGTAGGGTACGCGGTGATCGCGCCATGGTTTGGCGCAAGGCACATGGGAGACAGCCAATGACAATCCGATACCTGCACACGATGGTCCGCGTTCTGGACCTTGAGAAATCACTGGCTTTCTATCGGCTGCTGGGTCTGGAAGAAACACGGCGCTATGAAAACGAAGGCGGACGCTTCACCCTGATCTTCATGTCGCCCCCCGGACAGCCCGAGTGCCCGGTGGAACTGACCTACAACTGGGATGGTGATACAGGCCTGCCCAGCGATGGCCGCCACTTTGGCCATCTGGCCTATGAGGTGGATGACATCTATGCCACCTGCGCCCATTTGCAGGCCAATGGTGTGGTGATCAATCGCCCGCCGCGGGATGGTCGCATGGCCTTTGTCCGCAGCCCCGACAATATATCGGTCGAATTGCTGCAAAAGGGCGGCTCGCTTGCGCCGGCAGAACCATGGGCCAGCATGGGCAACGTCGGGCATTGGTGACGAAGGGCGAAGGGGGGGCTGTCTGCCCCCCCACCGCTTTGCAAGGCAAAGCGCCCCCCCCCGAGGATATTTTTGAACAGATGAAGGGTCAGGTCAGGGCAAGCCGCGCCTCGACCTTGATCATCGCCTCATGCAGTTCAGCCCAAGCTGTGCGGGCCATGGATCGGAAGGTCATCAGCGTATAGCTGTCGGGCGCTTCGACCATCAGCAAAAGGGGCAGGTGGTTGAGGGCCGAGCGGAGTGACTGGCCACGCGAGGCCGCGCGCAAATCAAGCGGGACGTATCGGGCCAGCACCGCACGGGCCTGAGGTCCGGCAATCTGCAGGCTGACCCAAGCATCTGATTGGTCGGTGACGGCGGCAGGCAGATCGGCAGGGGCCTCCCCCCCGATCAAGAAGGCCTGATCACGACCGCTCCACGCCAGACGCACATCGCCGTGTTCTGTGAACTGGTTTGGCGCCGGGAAGGTAAGGCCAAGCGGTCTGAGCGCCTGCGCAAGGGCGGCTTGCGATCCGGGGTAAGGGGCGATGGCGGTGATCTGGGTTGCGCCATTTTCTGACAGGGTTGTCCCCGCAATCGTGAGCGGGGCCGCGCCAAGGGCGGGTTTTGCGATGAGGTCAGGCACGAAGTTTCTCTCCCATCGGGTCATGGAACACGGGGTCTGTCACGGTGCACAGCACATCAACCTTGCGCAGATGATCGACGAGCCGGATCGTTTCGCCGTGCCGCGCGCGCCCATCATGGAGGAAGGCCAAGGCCAGCCAAGAGGCAAGGGTGGGGGAATAGCCAACCGAGGTGACATAGCCCTGATCCGTCTCACGCTTGACATCCGCGCTTTGGGTGAACAGATGCGCCCCCGCCGTCAGCGGGCTGTCGGTCAGGGGTTTGAGGCCGACCAGTTGCGCGCGCGCCGCACCAATCATGCCGGGACGGCTGGCCGCAGCCTTGCCGATGCAGTCCTTTTTGGCGCTGACCATCTTTTCCATGCCAATGTCAAAAGCCGTGGTGCGGCCATGAATCTCGGCATGGGTGATGAAACCCTTTTCAATGCGCAGAACGTTCAGGGCCTCCATCCCGTAAAGACCGCCGCCCATGGTTTCGGCACGGGCGGTCAGATCGCGGAACAAAGCCTCGCCATAGCGGGCGGGAACGGCGACCTCATACCCCTCTTCGCCCGAGAACGAGATGCGGAACACCCGCCCCGCAACGCCCTGAATGGTGGCCGCGCGCACCCCCATGAAGGGCAGGCCCGGTGCGGCCCCCAAGGCCGATGTCAGCAAATCGCGCGCCTTTGGGCCCGCCACGGCAAACTGCGCCCAGTGTTCGGTGACAGAGATGAACCGCACATCCCAATCGGCACAAAAGGCCTGATGCACGAAATCCAGATGCCGCATGACAAGGCCCGCCGCCGCCGTGGTGGTGGTCATCAGCCAGTGGTTTTCGCCAAGCCGCGCGGTGGTGCCATCATCCAGCACATGCCCATCTTCGCGCAGCATCACCCCATAGCGGACCCGGCCTACTGGCAGGGTGGAAAAGGTGTTGGTGTAGACGAAATCAAGGAAGCGTCCCGCATCGCGGCCCTGAAGATCGATCTTGCCCAGCGTCGAGACATCCGAGATGCCGACCGAGTTGCGCACCATGGCCACCTCGCGGTCGCAAGCCTCACGCCATGTGGTCTCGCCGGGTTTCGGGAAATAGCTGGGGCGATACCACAGGCCTGCCTCGATCATCGGGGCACCCCGGTCGCGGCTGGCCTGATCGGAGGTCATGAATCGTTGTGGCGCGAAACCTTCGGCGCGGGCCCCTGCCCCCATGGCGGCGATGGACACCGGCACAAAGGGCGGGCGGAAGGTTGTGGTTCCGGTTTCGGGGATGCCGCGCCCGGTGGCATCGGCCAGCACCGCCAAGGCGGCCACATTCGACGACTTGCCCTGATCGGGGGCCATGCCTTGGGTCGTGTAGCGTTTCATATGCTCGACAGAGGAGAAGCCCTCTTGCGCCGAAAGGGCCACGTCCTTGGTTGTCACATCATTGGCAAAATCAAGCCAAGCCCGGCCTTTGCCCGGAACTGCCCAAAGCGGCGAGATGGTGTAGGGGGCGTTTTCGGCCTGTGGCAGGTCGACCGGGGCAGCCTTGTGGCCAAGATCGGTCAGCACCTCCTGCGCGGCCGCAAGCCCCGCCGCAAGGCAGCCATGGGTGGAGAAGGTGCCATTGGCCGCCCCTGCCGCAACAAGGCCTGGCACAGCCCCCGGCGACGGAACAAAGGCCGCCAGTTCTGCCGACCAACGCGGGCGGCCGTTCATGTGGCAGGTCAGGTGCAGGCTGGGGTTCCAGCCCCCGGCCATGCCCAGCGCGTCCGTTTCAAGCCGAACCTCGCCAGACCCGGTGCGCAGCGTGATCTCTTGCAGGCCATGGCGGCCCTTGGTGCCGATGACCACCGCGCCTTTGTGGACGGGAATATCCCCCTCATCCGGGGCGTCGGGGCGGCTGTCGATGATTGCGGCCACGCTAAGGCCAGCCGCGACAAAGCTGCGGGCCGTGGCGCGGGCGCTGTCGTTATTGGCAAAGAACGTCACCTTGCGGCCCGGCGACACGCCATAACGGTTCAGATAGCTCGCCATGGCAGAGGCCATCATGATGCCGGGGCGGTCATTGTCGGCAAAGGCAATGGGGCGCTCCAGCGCTCCGGTGGCAAGAATGGTGCGACGCGCCGTGATGCGCCAGAAGCATTCGCGCGGCAGATTTGGGCGCGGCCTGCGGTGCAGACCCACCCGCTCCAGCGCGCCATAGGTGCCGTCATCATAGGCCCCCGTCACGGCGGTGCGCGGCATCAGCCGGACATTTGGCATCAAGGCCAGCTCTGCCAGAACAGAGGCCAGCCACTCTTGTGCAGGGGCACCGTCAATCTGCCCCTCATCCGACAGCAGACGCCCCCCCATTTCGGCAGCATCCTCGGCCAAGATCACATCGGCCCCCGAACGCCCCGCCGCAAGCGCCGCGATCAGGCCCGTGGGCCCCGCGCCCACGATCAGCAGATCACAAAAGGCATAGGCCTTTTCATAGGTGCCTTCGTCATGTCGGCCCGACAAGCTGCCCAACCCCGCTGCGCGGCGGATCAGCGGCTCATAGATCTTTTCCCAAAAAGCACGCGGCCACATGAAGGTCTTGTAGTAGAACCCGGCCGACAAGAAGGGGCTGGCAAGATCGTTGATGCCCAGAAGATCCCAGCGCAAGGATGGCCAGCGGTTCTGGCTGCGCGCGGTCAGCCCCTCGAACACCTCTTGCACCGTGGCGCGGGTGTTTGGGGTCTGATTGGCGGGCCCCATGATTTCGACCAAAGCGCCCGGCTCTTCGCTGCCTGCGGTCAGGATGCCGCGCGGGCGGTGGTATTTGAAACTGCGCCCGACCACGCGCACGTCATTGGCCATCAAGGCCGAGGCCAGTGTGTCACCCTTGTACGCCGGATAGCTGACGCCATCGAACGCAAAGGTCAGCGGGCGGGTGCGGTCAATGCGACCTTTGCCATCAATCCTCATGCCATGCCCCCCGACGCCTTGGGTGTGGCGACTGCATCTACAGCGATAATCTCATGCGTCACCGTGTTGCGGGTCACCTTCAGCCAAGCCGTGCATCCCTGCTCGTGATACCACAGGTCTTGCGTCATGCCGGCCGGGTTGTCGCGGTTGTGCAAGTAGTCATCCCATGCCTGTGCCGGGGCATCGGGGCTGGGGCGGTCAAGATAGGCGGCGGCCCCGTAATAGTAGAATTCTCGCCGGTCACGGGGGCCACAATGGGGGCAGTTGAGGCGCATTTTGTTGCCTTAGTGCAAGTTGTGCTGCGACCCCGTGCCTTCCTCATCGAGGATATGGCCGGTCGCAAAACGGTTGAGTTTGAATTTTTCGGCCACCGGGTGGCTTTCGCCGGTCGCCATCAGATGGGCCATGCACCAGCCAGAGGCAGGCACAGCCTTGAAGCCACCATAGTTCCAGCCGCAATCGATGAACAGGCCGCTGATATCGGTTCGGTCGATGATCGGGCTGCCGTCGGGCGTCATGTCCATGATGCCCCCCCAACTGCGCAGAACCCGAGCACGGCCAATCATCGGCATCAGGGTCATTCCCGCCTCCATCACATGCTCGACCATGGGCAAGTTGCCCCGCGACGCATAGGAGGCGTAAAAGTCGATGTCGCCACCAAAGACGAGACCACCCTTGTCGGATTGGCTGATGTAGAAGTGCCCCATGCCAAAGCTGACGACATGGTTGATCACGGGCTTCAATCCCTCGGTCACAAAGGCTTGCAGCACATGGCTTTCAATCGGCAGGCGCATGCCCGCCATGGCCGCCACTTGCGAAGAGCGACCTGCGACCACGATGGCCACCTTTTTGGCGCGGATCGAACCCCGGGTGGTTTGCACACCGCGCACGACGCCATTTTCGACGTCGATGCCCGTCACTTCGCAGTTCTGGATCAGATCGACGCCACGCCGATCGGCCGCGCGCGCATAGCCCCATGCCACAGCGTCATGCCGGGCCGTGCCACCGCGCGGGTGCAAAAGACCGCCGTAGATCGGAAAGCGGGTTTGCTCAAAATCGAGATAGGGCAGATGTTCGCGCACGCCCTCACGGTCCAGCAAGATCGCATCATCGCCCTGATTGATCATGGAATTGCCCCGCCGGGCAAAGGCATCGCGCTGGCCGTCGGAATGGAACAGGTTGATCAACCCGCGCTGCGAATGCATGACGTTGTAGTTAAGGTCGGCCTCCAACCCTTCCCACAGCTTGAGGGAATGGCTGTAGAACTCTGAGTTGCCGGGCAAGAAGTAATTGGCGCGCACAATGGTCGTGTTGCGCCCGATGTTGCCACTGCCAAGATAGCCCTTTTCCAGCACGGCAATATTGGTGAACCCGTGGTTCTTGGCCAGATAATAGGCGGTTGAGAGGCCATGCCCCCCGCCACCAATGATGATGGCATCATATTCGGGCTTTGGATCGGGTGTGCGCCATGCAGGCTTCCATCCCTTGTTTCCGAAAAGCCCTTCGGTGATGACCTTCAAACCGGAATAGCGCATGGACGTGACCTTTTCCCCGTTGCCGACAGTGTTACGGGCCAAGGGGGAATATTCAACCGTGCAGTTCGCGTTACTTTCCCAAAGGCGACAAAAAACGTCGCATGTGGAAGGTTTTGGGCGCATCTGTCCCGCGACATTTTAGCCACCCCAGCAAAGCCGTCGCAGGGGAGACAAGAAATGTATCGGGCACCCAGTGGCGGGCAGAGCGGGCCATGACACGCTCTGCCAATCTGGTCTTACAGACCTTTACTGATATAGCTGCTCGCGACCCGTCCGATAGAGACGATATAGGCGGCGGTGCGCAGATCTTCGACATCCCCCCGGCCGTGCCAAACCTCGCGCATGGCCTGATAGGCCGTGCGCATGGTGTCATCGAGACCCGACCGGACCAGTTCCAACTCCCCTGCCCCGCGCAGATACTTGTCCTTGAATCCCGGCGACAGCGTCCAGCCAAGGCCCTTGTCGGCAGACAGCCGCTCCAACTCATCCACCAGCATCTGATGGCGCGATTCCTCTGCGCGGCGCTGCATCCGACCAAAGCGGATGTGGGACAGGTTCTTGACCCACTCAAAATAGGACACCGTCACCCCACCCGCATTTGCGTACATATCGGGGATGATGATGCAGCCCTTCTGGCGCAAAATCTCATCAGCGCCAAAGGTGATCGGGCCATTCGCCGCTTCGATGATCAAAGGCGCCTTGATGTTGCCCGCGTTGCCTTTGTGGATGACCCCTTCCATCGCGGCGGGGATCAAGATGTCACAGTCCGCTTCCAAAAGCACCGTGCCGTCCTCAACATAGGTCGCGTTGGCATAGCCCTTTATCGTGCCGTGCTTGACCATCCATTGTCGAATATCTTCGATATTCAGGCCCCTTTCGTCGGTGAGGGCCCCATCGCGTTCGATGATCGCTGTGATCTTGCAGCCATCTTCTTCGGACAGGAACTTTGCCGCGTGATAGCCGACATTGCCAAGGCCCTGCACGATGACGCGTTTGCCTTCAAGACCCCCTGAGAGTTTAGCGGCGGCCTTATCCTCTGGCTGACGGAAGAATTCGCGCAGCGCGTATTGGACACCACGCCCCGTTGCCTCGACCCGGCCCTGAATGCCGCCAGCATGGGGTGGTTTGCCGGTTACGCAGGCACGACCGTTGATGTCGGTTGTGTTCATGCGCATGTATTGATCGGCAATCCATGCCATTTCCCGCTCGCCCGTGCCCATATCGGGGGCAGGAACGTTCTGGGCCGGATGGATCAGATCGCGTTTGATCAGCTCATAGGCAAAGCGGCGCGTTATGGCTTCGAGTTCGTGTTCTTCCCAAGCGCGAGGGTCGATGCAAAGCCCGCCTTTTGACCCGCCAAACGGCGTCTCAACCAAGGCACACTTATACGTCATGAGGGCGGCCAACGCCTCTACCTCATCTTGGTTCACCGAAAGGGCAAAGCGGATGCCGCCTTTCACAGGTTCCATATGTTCGGAATGGACTGACCGATAGCCGGTGAATGTCTCAATCTTTCCGCGCAACCGCACACCAAAGCGCACAGTGTAAGTCGAGTTGCAAACCTTGATCTTCTTTTCCAGGCCGGGTCCAAGATCCATCAGCTGAACCGCACGGTTGAACATCAGGTCGACAGACTCGCGAAACGTCGGTTCTCCATCCCTTTGCATGCCATCTCTCCTTGTCTGGCAAAGCGCAGAATACCTGCGCGACGTTAACCCTAACGGCAAAAGGTGAAACTTTCATCCATCAAGTCTTGTGCCAAGTGCGGAAAATATGATTCGATTCGCAGGGAATTCCGTTCAGTTTCGTCAATTCCTAAGAATGTCATACATCCCTTTGTCTATCTTATGTTGCGCGAATTCAGACAATAGGATGCCAACCATTGGATCGTTTCCAGACGACTGTACTGCGGGCCCGCAAAAGGTTGTTTGCCACATTTTTGCCTCGCTCTCTCCGTTTGGTCCAATAGATGACGTGTGTCCAGCGGGCCGTGGGGGCGGCTTTGCAAGGCGATAGGGGTTACGAGAAAATGAACCGCGATACCGAAATAGCTGCCCAAAAACCGCTTTCCCGCAGCGGTGACTTCGTGCGGGAAGAAGATGGGACGATCTTGATGTTCACGGCAGTGATCTTGATCATCCTTTTGGTCGTGGCCGGGATGGGCGTGGATATCATGCGCTTTGAATCGACCCGTACCGAATTGCAACAAACCCTCGACCGCTCGACCCTCGCCGCGGCCTCGCTGACGCAAGAGTTGGATTCGGAAGATGTGGTGCGTGATTACTTTGACAAGGCCGGGCTTGGGGACAAGCTGACCTCTGTTATTGTGACCAATGGCCTGAACTTCCGAAATGTCCGCGCCGAAGCAGAGGCCGAGACGAACCCGATCTTCATGGATCTTATGGACCCAACCTCGCAGATGCAGTTGCAGGCAAAGGGTCTGTCGATTGCCGAACAGCGGATCACGAACGTCGAAATCATGCTGGTGCTTGACGTTTCAGGCTCCATGGCCGGATCAAAGCTGACCAACCTCAAGAACGCGGCTTCGGAATTTGTGGAGAACGTGCTGGAGGCCGATGGCGAAGGCCGCATCTCGATTGGCATCGTGCCTTACAATGGTCAGGTGAACCTGCCGCAGTACCTGCAAAACCTGTATAACATGACCGAGGACCACGGCGAGACAAACGTCAACTGTTCCGACCTGCCCAGCAGCGTCTATTCTGGCTTGGGCATGTCGACGTCACTGGCTATGCCCGTTACCGGATACGTCGACACCTATTCCTCGACGACCCGCTCTTCGAGCTATCTGGACGAAAACAACTCGTCCGCCGTTCCCTATGCGCCGAACCGTTGGTGCATGCCAAACGCCAACACCATGGTGCGCGCGCCAACAAACAACATCAACCAGCTTCAGGCCCATATCAATGGCCTGACAGCTGGGGGCGCCACCTCGATCAATGCGGGAATGAAGTGGGGCATGGCTTTGCTTGATCCGGGTTCGCGCGACGTGATCTCTGGGATGATCACCCAAGGCCAGACGCCTGCCGTCTTTTCCGGACGCCCCTTTGACTATGTCGATGACGAGTCGATGAAGGTTGTGGTGCTGATGACCGATGGTGAGCACTTCCCCGAAGAGCGCCTGAACGACGGATACCGCAGTGGCAACGCCCCAATCTGGCGTGCAAGCGACGGCAACTATTCGATCTATCACAACCGCAGCTCCACCAGCTACGACTACTGGGTTCCGCACCGCAACGAATGGCGCACCTCGCCATGGCAATATGGCTCGTCAAGCCCGGTTCAGCAAAGCTGGCCCCAGATGTGGGAACGCCAGCGGATGAGCTGGGTGGCATGGCAGCTCTACGGACGGGCCTTTGGCAACAGCACCACCGTATACAACAACACGATGGATATGTTCCGCACAAAGACCGAAGTGCCAGACATGAACGATCAGTTGCAATCCGTGTGTAACCGGGCCCGCGACAACAATGTGATTGTTTACGGGATCGCCTTCGAGGCCCCCTCGGGGGGTGCCGCACAGATCGAATCCTGCGCAAGTACTCCGGGCCACTACTTTGATGCCACGGGGCTTGAGATCCAGTCGGCCTTCCGGGCGATTGCCAGCAACATCAGCCAGTTGAGGTTGACCCAATGACCCGCTTCATGCGCAAGAAACTTCGCGCCTTCGGGCGCGAAGAAGAGGGACTGGCAGCCGTTGAATTCGCCATGTCCTTTCCCTTCATTTTCCTGTTGTTCATCTTTGCGGTCGAACTCGGTTTGATCATGACAAAGTCGGTGATGCTGGAGCATGCGTTGGACATGGCCATGCGCGACCTGCGTCTGGGCCGGATGGAAGATGCAAGCTCGGATACGCTGAAAGATGAAATCTGTGACCGTCTGGCGGTGATTGAAGATTGCCGCGCGAATATCATGATTGAACTTCAGCCGATTGATACAAACACCTGGGCCATGCCGGACCAGCCGATCAGCTGCGTTGACCGTGACGAAGAAATCCAACCCGTTGTGTCGTTCACCCTTGGGCAGCAAAACGAGATCATGTTGGTCCGCGCCTGCGTGATCGTGGAACCCTTGTTCCCGGCCACGGGTCTGGGTGCGCTGTTGCCAAAAGACGCGGCAGGCGGATTTGGCATGGCGGCATACTCGGCCTTCGTCAACGAACCGTCCTGAGCATAGAGGGGAAAAGATCATGTTGAACGATCTTGCCAACAAAATCAGATCTGCCCTGACATGCTTTCGTCGTCAGGAAAGTGGAACGCTTTCGGCAGAGGTGGTCTTGGCCCTGCCAATCTTCATCTGGTGCATCTTTGGGATGTACACCTATTGGGATGCGTTTCGCTCCCTCAACACCACGCAAAAGGCCAGTTTCACCATCTCGGATCTGATCACGCGTGAAATGCAGCCAGTGACGAACAACTACCTGAACGGTATGCATGATGTGTTGCAATACATGGTCAGCGACAAGCTTCCTGTCAAACTGCGGGTGACAAGTGTAACCTTCAGCGGCCCTCGGGACCGGTTCGAGGTCGACTGGTCGCGGTCGCCCAATGGCGAGATGCCACAACTGACGACAGAGTCGCTGCAGGCGTTGGCGAACAAAATCCCGATGCTGGCAGATGGGGACTCGATCATTCTTGTGGAAACACGGGCAGAGTTCACACCGTTCTTTGATCTTTATCTGACCGAGGACGAGTTTGAGCAGTTCATCGTGACGAAACCCCGCTTTGTGCCACGCATCTGCCTTGACGGGGTCGCCTGCGGCTAAAGGCCGGTCGGGGCGTTGGATCCTTAGCCCTTTGGGCGGGCGGCCAGTATCTCGACGATAAGTTCGGCCATATAGCGCCCTTCGTGGCGATGGGTCACCCCACCCACCCCGATCCGGCGGCCAGCACGCCACCAAAGGCCCGGTGCCCATGCACGCGGGCCTTTGTCTTTGGTGACAATGGTAAAGCCACCAGCGGGCTTAAACGCAAAGACCCCGCGATCAATGGCAACGATCTGCTCAACCGTGGTCAGGACGCGTCCGCTGCTGTCCCGCAAATCCTTGGCGGTCAGCACCAAACCGGCTTCGGTAGATTGCCACAAGCGCAGGGCAAGCCAGACCACCAAAAGACCAAATCCAACCAAGAACAGGGTCAAGCCAAATTTCTCGGCCGGATGGCGAAGCCCTGTGTACAGCAGTGTCAGGCCCAGTGTCGCAAGAACCGCCACACCAAAGTAACGGCGTGGAGGCGATGGCCGCAGTTCGGCCAATGCAGGAAGGGGGGCGTCAGTCTTTGTCATGGAAACTCCGGCTCCGGTTCCCCCCGCATCTAGCGGAGCCTTTCCGAAAGGTCGAGGCTGCTCATCATCTTCAAGGCGAGGCCTTGGCGACACGCCCAGACAGAACCGACTTTGGGTTGCCACAAATGAGCATGGCAGCATCCTTGGCCACCCCGATGCCTTTGTCGGTCCGCCTGCAAAGGGGCGCAAGCCCGGCTGGGCGGCAGCCCAAAACAGGGCAAGGCAATGGCCCCCACTTTTGGACCACATCGGGGCATTACTTTTGGATGTATTTCCGCAGTCAAAGGATATACAAATCTTTCTAAATCGGAAAAACTCTGCCGATGTCAGGGGCCGTGCCCGCGACCAGACGGGCAAAGACGGCCCTTTTCGGTAGAGGTTCTGGGTCCTTCTTAAAACGTTCGAAACGAAAGCTGGCCGACAAGAGATGAAGACCCCTCGCCCCACCCTTGCGCTTGCTGGTCTTCTCTTGCTGGCGGCCTGTGCAACCTTCCCAGAGGTTGACGCGGCAACAAGGGCGGCAAGCGGACCTGCCCCCAAGTTGATCCCGGTTGAGGGGATCTTGGCGCAGGCCGACGCCCTTGGCAGCGGTCAGGCCGCTGTTGGCACCCTTGAGGCGCGGGCCGCCGCATTGCGCGCCCGTGCCGCCCGTCTGCGCCGGATGTAATTTGCACCCCACAGGAACCCGGCCTTTGATCCTTCGACACGTTGCCTTGCGCCAAAGGACGGGCTAAGAGCGCTTGAACACCAAATGACGGAGTTTTTTCGATGACCGCGGCCCGTCTTCCTGACGCCACTCAAGCCACTGGCACCCCCTTGCGTATCGGTCTTGCCGGATTGGGAACCGTCGGGATTGGTGTGGTCAAAATCGTGCAGCGCCATGCCGATCTGATTGCCGCACGGGCCGGACGACCGGTTGTGATCACTGCCGTATCTGCCCGCGACAAAAGCAAAAACCGCGATGCCGATCTGTCGGCCTATGCTTGGGAAACCGATCCCATCGCACTGGCAGCTCGAGACGATGTGGATGTTGTGGTTGAGGTGATGGGCGGCCATGAGGGCCCGGCGCGCGCCCTGACTGAAGCCGCGATTGCGGCAGGCAAAGATATCGTCACCGCCAACAAGGCGCTTTTGGCGCATCACGGCCACGGCCTTGCCCTTGCGGCTGAGGCCGCGGGCTGCGTGATCCGGTTTGAGGCGGCCGTGGCGGGCGGCATCCCTGTGATCAAGGTTCTGACCGAGGGGCTGGCGGGCAATCGCATCACCCGCGTGATGGGCGTGATGAACGGCACCTGCAATTACATTCTGACGCGGATGCAATCGGCGGGCCTGCCCTATGAGACGGTGTTCGAAGAGGCGCGCCAACTTGGCTATCTGGAGGCGGACCCAAACCTTGATGTCGGCGGCATTGATGCGGGCCACAAGTTGAGCCTGCTGTCTGCCATCGCCTTTGGAACCCAAGTCGCCTTTGACCATGTGGAGTTGGAGGGGATCGGCAGCGTTTCCATTGATGACATCACCCTTGCCGATGACATGGGCTATCATATCAAGCTGTTGGGCGTGGCGCAGATGTCCGGGCGCGGGCTGGAACAACGCATGACCCCTTGCCTTGTGCCTGCGGACAGCCCGCTTGGCCAGTTGCAGGGCGGCACGAATATGGTGGTGCTGGAGGGTGACAGCGTCGGTCAGATCGTCATGCGCGGCCCCGGCGCGGGTGAAGGCCCGACCGCCAGCGCGGTCATGGGCGATGTGATCGATCTGGCACGCGGTCTGCGCCTGTCGACCTTCGGGCGGCCAGCGGCGTCGCTTGTGGCGGCGGTTCCGGCAAAATCGGCAACCCCTGCCCCCTATTACTTGCGGATGACCCTGCTGGACAAACCCGGTGCACTGGCCAAGATCGCCACCGCCTTGGGGGATGCCGGCATCTCGATTGATCAGATGCGCCAGATCAATCAGCCCAATACCCAAGACGAAAAGGCGATTGTGCTGATCGTGACGCACAAGGCCGCACCTGCCGATATTTCCCATGCTTTGCAAAGCTTTGCGATGACGGGTGTTCTGGTCGGGGCCCCTGTGGCCATTCGGATCGAAGAGGTCTGAGGGACCAGACACAGCGAGGAACAGGTTGGATTGGTTTGCGGCGGTTGATATTTACTGCGAACGGACGTCGGCCCTGTTCTGGGCCGAGCCTGTAAACGCCCTGTCTAACCTCAGTTTCATTGTGGCCGCCCTTTGGGGCGCGGCAAGCGCACGGGCGCGTGGCGTGACAAGCCCTGTCGTCTGGGTGTTGATCGTCATGGCCGGGCTGATCGGCGTCGGATCGTTCTTGTTTCACACCTTTGCCAACGCATGGTCAGAACTGGCCGACACGGTTCCGATCTGGAGCTTTGTTGCCGTCTTTGTGCTGGTTGCCATGCGCGTGATCGGGGGTATGGCCCCGCGCCGGGTGGCCGCGATCGGGACCCTTGTGGTGACAGGTGCCGTGTTGACCATCTGGCTGCTTGCAACCGGGGAAGGGGCGGTCACGGCACCGTCGCCTGATCCGCTGAACGGGTCCGGCCAATATGGCCCGGCCCTGCTTGCCCTTGTGATCTTTGCCGTGCTCACCGCGCGCCGCAAGCACGCCGCCGCACCTTGGATCATCGCGGCAACTGCGGTGTTCCTTGTCTCCTTGGTCTTGCGCACTTTGGACCGCGATCTTTGCGCAGCCTTCCCCTTGGGCACGCATTTCCTGTGGCATGTGTTCAACGGGCTGATGGTCGGCATCTTGCTGCACATGCTGATCCGGACAGGGCGATTTTCCGCACCAGTTCGGGTCTGATGCCCAGAACCCCAAGCGTTGATTTGGCACCAATGGGACCATACGGCCATGGAAGGGAACGGGATTGCCCCCCCCGTTAGCGCCACCATCCTTGCCCCATGCCGCCACTCAGGGTAATCGGTCGGCAAGTCTTTGCCAAAAGGAACAAACATGGCCGACGCCCGCGAATTTCAAGACCGATTGTTGTCGCTGGGCCTTGCCCGCGTTTCCGAAGCTGCCGCCCTTGCCAGTGCCCAACTGATTGGGCGCGGCGATGAAAAGGCGGCGGATCAGGCGGCGGTGAACGCCATGCGCGATCAGTTGAACCTGCTCGATATTGCGGGCGTGGTGGTGATTGGCGAGGGTGAGCGGGACGAAGCCCCGATGCTGTTCATCGGAGAAGAGGTTGGCACCGGCAAGGGCCCTGCCGTGGACATCGCGCTTGACCCGCTGGAGGGCACGACGCTGACCGCCAAGGATATGCCAAACGCCTTGACCGTGATCGCCATGGCCCCGCGCGGCACCCTGTTGCACGCCCCTGATGTCTATATGGAAAAGCTGGCCATCGGGCCGGGGTTCAAGACGGGCGTCGTGACTTTGGCCATGTCGCCTTCGGAACGGGTTTCGGCCCTTGCCGCGGCAAAGGGATGTTCGACCGAGGATATCACGGTCTGCGTTCTGGAACGCCCACGCCATGAAGAGATGATTGCCGAGATCCGCTCCACCGGGGCGTCTATCCGCCTGATCACGGATGGCGATGTGGCAGGGGTGATGCATTGTGCCGAACCGGACCTGACGGGCATCGATATCTATATGGGTTCGGGCGGTGCGCCCGAAGGTGTGCTGGCGGCGGCCGCGCTCAAATGCATGGGCGGGCAGTTCTTTGGCAAACTCTTGTTCCGCAACGAGGATGAAAAAGGCCGCGCACGCAAGGCCGGGATCCAGAACTTTGACCGCGTTTATACCCGCGATGATCTGGTGCGCGGCGATGTGATCTTTGCCGCGACCGGCGTCACGGATGGCAGCCTTTTGGCGGGCATCAAGCGCGAGGTTGGCTATCTGACGACAGAAACGATTCTGATGCGCTCCAAGACCGGGTCGGTGCGCCGGATGACCTATCGCAGCCCGATGCGCTAGGATTTGACCTGAACCGGGGGTGGGAATGCCATCCCCGGCTTGCGCTTTACACATTCGTCGGGCACATCGGGTCCATGACCACACGCGCATTTCTTACCGTCGAAAACTCCATCCTTGGTCGCCGTTGGGAAGGCCCTTCGGTCGAAGAGGACCGTCTGGCCGAAGCCATGGCCCAGCAAACCCGCCTGCCGATGGCCCTGTGCCAAACGCTGGTCAAGCGCGGCGTGGCGCCGGCCGAGGCTGACAGCTATCTGGCCCCCGCCCTGCGCGAGTTGCTGCCAGACCCGATGGCCCTGCTGGACATGGCGCCCGCGACCGAGCGGTTTCTGACGGCGGTGCGGGACCGGCAACGGATTGCGATCTTTGCCGACTATGATGTGGATGGCGGGTCCTCTGCGGCTTTGCTGATCGTCTGGTTGCGCGCCATGGGGCGGCAGGCCACCTTGTATATCCCGGATCGGATTGATGAGGGCTACGGGCCCAACGTGCCCGCCATGCAGGCCCTTGGGGCCGCGCATGATCTGATCATCTGCGTCGATTGCGGCACGCTCTCGCATGATCCCATTGCCGCTGCGGCCTGCGATGTGATCGTGCTGGATCACCACCTTGGCGCAGATACGCTGCCGCCAGCCGTGGCCGTGGTAAACCCCAACCGTCAGGATGAAGCCGGGACGCTGGCGCATCTTTGTGCGGCATCGGTGGTCTTTTTGCTGTTGGTTGAGGCAAACCGCCGCCTGCGGCTGGACGGGGTCGCAGGGCCAGACCTGATGGGCATGCTGGATCTGGTGGCCCTGGCCACGGTGGCGGATGTCGCCCCCCTGATCGGGGTCAACCGCGCCTTTGTGCGGCAAGGACTAAAGGTGATGGCCCGCCGTGAGCGGGTGGGAATTGCCGCTTTGGCCGATATCGCGCGTATGGACCAGGCCCCGACCCCCTATGCGCTTGGCTTTGTGCTTGGGCCAAGGGTGAATGCCGGCGGGCGCATCGGGCAAGCCGATCTTGGCGCAAAGCTGCTGTCCACTCAAGACCCGCGAGAGGCCGCAGCCCTTGCCGGGCGGCTGGATCAATTGAACACCGAACGGCGCGAGATTGAGGCGCGGGTGCGTGAAGAGGCCATGGCGCAGGCCGAGGCGCGGGGGCTCGACGCCCCGCTTGTCTGGGCGGCGGCTGAGGGCTGGCATCCGGGCGTCGTGGGCATCGTGGCGGCCCGGTTGAAAGAGGCCACCAACCGCCCGGCAGTCGTGATCGGGTTTGAGGGGGGCGAGGGTAAGGGCTCTGGCCGCTCCATCAGCGGGGTCGATCTGGGGGCCGCCGTGCAGCGCATCGCCGCAGAGGGGCTGTTGATCAAGGGCGGCGGTCACAAGATGGCCGCAGGCCTGAGCGTGACGCGCGACAATCTGGACGCCGCCATGGCCCGCTTGTCGGACCTCTTGGGTCGGCAGGGCGCAGGGCTGGAGGGGCCGCGCGCCTTGCGGATCGACAGCCTGCTGATGCCATCCGCCGCCACCCCTGCCTTTGTCGAACAGATCGAAGCCGCTGGCCCCTTTGGCCAAGCCGCCCCTGCCCCGCGCTTTGCCTTTGCCGATGTGGCCATCACACCGCGCCGGATCGGCGAGAAACACCTGAAACTCAGCTTCGGCGATGGCATGGGCGCACAGGTCGAGGCCATGGCCTTTGGCGCCTTTGACGGCCCGCTTGGCCCCGCCTTGGAACAGCCCGGCCACCGTCGTTTTCACCTTGCCGGGCGGCTGGAGCTAAACCATTGGGGTGGGCGCACAAAGGTTCAGCTGCGCCTTGAAGATGCGGCACCCATCTGAGGCATTTTTCCTCTTGCGAGTCAGCGCGCGGATGATTAGACAGCCGCTCACCGAAAGCGCGGTCCGTTCGTCTATCGGTTAGGACACCTGGTTTTCAACCAGGTAAGAGGGGTTCGACTCCCCTACGGACTGCCACTTTTCTGCTTCAAGATTGCTTTCGGTTATCCACTTTATAGTCATCGCCGACAATTGACAGACTGGCGTTGCTGAGGCCTAACACCTGTTTGCAATGCTGATCTTTCGTGGCTCTTGCTTGGTCGTCCGCATCGGCTGTCCGGTCACAACCAAGGGACATCGTCCTTGCGGGGCATGAATTACAGTGGCCACTGTCATCGAAACAAAGCCCATGCCGCCCGGCGGACAGGGCAAAGACAGCGGTGCCCTGGAATGCGATGTGGCCAGAGGTTTGGCTCACCAATCAAAACACCCGCCCACACACGGAAATATCTATAATTTTTAAGAGTTTCTGGTGCCCGCGGCCGGACTTGAACCGGCATGGCCATACGGCCGGGAGATTTTAAGTTGTTCGATCTTCGCCATGTGTTGTCATGTGGAGCCATTTCATGGTTCGCGAAGCATTTGATCTAATGCACAATTTTCCTGTCAGCCCTTTCTGAACCATGTGTAGCCATGGCTCCGAAATGGCCTGACGCATGGCTTTGATAGACAGGAAAATGATATGCCAGAGAAGTTGACGCAAGCCCTGGTTCGAAGGGCAATGGAAGACCACACCCCCGGAACGCAACTCTATGATTCTGAGGTGGCAGGGTTGCGCCTCGTTGTTGGAAAGACCAGTTGCTCGTTCAAACACGTGGGGCGGGTGAATGATGGCACGGGGCGCTATATCTCCATCATCGTGGGGCGTGCTGATGAAATGTCCCTCACCAATGCAAGGTCACGTTCGGTAGAGTTGCGCCAAGCGCTTGCTCGTGGCGAGGACCCGAGAACGCCTAAGAGCAAGATGCCAACGCTTGAAGAGGTGTTGTGCAGGTATGAAGAGACTCGGAGAAACGATCTTCAGCCCGCAACGTTGCGAAGCTATCGCGATCATCTCAAGCCAGTGTGGAAGCACCTCGCCAAACTGCCCATGGACAAGATGGACCGTGACACCGTTCGTCGCCTACATGAACGTGTGACGAAGAAGAATGGTCCCTCTGCTGCAAACCATGTCGCCCGAGTCTTGAAGCTCTTGCACAACGATGCTGCCCGCACCCTTGACCTGCCACCCAACTGAACCGCCCCGGGTTTGCCGGAGACCAATTAGTCCGTGTTACGCGACCATATCGAGTGTGTTCAAGTTTGCATAGAAGGCCTCCTCTGCTTCGGCGGGTGGGATGTTTCCAATGGGCTCAAGCAGGCGGCGGTTG